>NZ_JCALDT010000059.1:0-258 GCF_059813005.1 Mycobacterium sp. NGS27 | reverse complement strand
GGCTCGGCGGTCATCGCCGCCAACACCCGCTGCAGTCGGGCGGTCAGCGTCTCGATGGTGGCCGCATCGAACACATCGGTGCGGAACTCCACCGTTCCGCCGATCCCGGCTGGCTCACCGCCTTCGCCCCAGCGTTCGGCCAGGGAGAAGGTCAAATCCGTACGAGCCGTGAGTGTGCCCACCGGAATCGAAGTGGCCTGCACATCACCCAAAGTCAGCCTGGCAGCAGGGTCATCCCCGGCGGTGTTTTGCCAGGCG
>NZ_JCALDT010000058.1:0-259 GCF_059813005.1 Mycobacterium sp. NGS27 | reverse complement strand
GAACCTGGCCCGGGCCACCACCTGAATAGCCGAAATGGAGTCCCCACCCAGCTCGAAGAACGAGTCCTCGACACCGACCTGCTCCACGCCCAGGACTTGGGCATAGATGCCGGCCAGAATCTCTTCGGTGGCAGTGGCCGGGGCCCGATAACGTTCGGCATCGCCGTAATCCGGCGCCGGCAGGGCCTGCTTGTCGAGCTTGCCGTTGACCGTCAACGGCAACGCCTCAAGCACCACCACCGCCGCGGGCACCATCCAC
>NZ_JCALDT010000057.1:0-259 GCF_059813005.1 Mycobacterium sp. NGS27 | reverse complement strand
AAGCCTGGCCCGGGCCACCACCTGAATAGCCGAAATGGAGTCCCCACCCAGCTCGAAGAAAGAGTCCTCGACACCGACCCGCTCCACGCCCAGGACTTGGGCATAGATACCGGCCAGAATCTCTTCGGTGGACGTGGCCGGGGCCCGATAACGTTCGACATCGCCGTAATCCGGCGCCGGCAGGGCCTGCTTGTCGAGCTTGCCGTTGACCGTCAACGGCAACGCCTCAAGCACCACCACCGCCGCGGGCACCATCCAG
>NZ_JCALDT010000056.1:0-263 GCF_059813005.1 Mycobacterium sp. NGS27 | reverse complement strand
CAGCTGGGCCCACCGGTGAAACGAGGTGCCCTCGATGGCCAGCACCACGGGGTGGCCGGCGCGGTGTTGGGTCCAGGCGGTGTTCAGATCACCCAGCAGCACCCGCCAGGACACCGCGTCAATGACCAGATGATGAATGATCAACGCCAACTGCCCCGTCGCGCCGGCCCACACCGCGACCAGCATCACCCCAGCAGCTGGATCCAACCCCGACCGCGCCTCGATCAACGCCTCATCGGTGATCACCTCGCTGGTGTGCACCC
>NZ_JCALDT010000055.1:0-288 GCF_059813005.1 Mycobacterium sp. NGS27 | reverse complement strand
GCTACACCCGACCACCACCACCACCGACCTCCTCGACCAACTCCAACACGCCCACACCCACACCCTGGATCACCACCACCTGCCCCTGACCGACATCCACCGCCTCACCGGCCACGACCAACTCTTCGACACCTTGCTCGTACTGGAGAACTATCCCGTCGACACCGCCGCCCTCACCGGCCCCGACGACCTGACCATCACCGACTTCACCGGCCGCGAAACCAATCACTATCCCCTGACCGTGCAAGCCATTCCGGGCAGCGAACTGGGTCTGCGCATCGAATACGA
>NZ_JCALDT010000054.1:0-288 GCF_059813005.1 Mycobacterium sp. NGS27 | reverse complement strand
CCACCACATCGTCATCGATGGCTGGTCACTACCGATCCTGCTCGGCGAAATCTTCGCCGCCTACCACCAACAACCCCTGCCCGCCCCGATCCCCTACCGCCGGTTCATTCACTGGCTGACCGAGCGCGACCAGCACGCCGCCCAGACCGCCTGGGCCGACATCCTGGCCGGGCTGGACACCCCCACCCTGCTCGGCCCGCCCGGCCGGCTCCAGCCCGGCCCACGCCACACCACCACCTACCGGCTGCCCGAACACACCACCACCGCCCTGCACGAACTGGCCCGCAC
>NZ_JCALDT010000053.1:0-288 GCF_059813005.1 Mycobacterium sp. NGS27 | reverse complement strand
TCACCACATCGTCATCGATGGCTGGTCACTACCGATCCTGCTCGGCGAAATCTTCGCCGCCTACCACCAACAACCCCTGCCCGCCCCGATCTCCTACCGCCGGTTCATTCACTGGCTGACCGAGCGCGACCAGCACGCCGCCCAGACCGCCTGGGCCCAGGTACTGGCCGGGGTGGACACCCCCACCCTGCTCGGCCCGCCCGGCCGGCTCCAGCCCGGCCCGCGCCACACCACCACCTACCGGCTGCCCGAACACACCACCACCGCCCTGCACGAACTGGCCCGCAT
>NZ_JCALDT010000052.1:0-317 GCF_059813005.1 Mycobacterium sp. NGS27 | reverse complement strand
AGGTGGGCGCGCAGCATGGCGTGGCGGTCGAGCAGGGCCTGGATCACGGTGATGACGTCGTGGTGGGTGGCCCCGGTGGGGGCGTGCAGGATCAGGGTTTGGTTGAACTGGTCGGTCGGGCCGTCCAGGCTGGCCAGCCAGGCCATGATCGGGGTCGCGGGCAACACCCCGATGCCCTCATCGATGACCCCCGCCTCGGCGGCCACCACGACCCGGGCCAGCCGGGCCACGCTGTGTTCGACGAACACATCGCGGGGCCGACACACCAGCCCGGCCGCGCGCGCCTTGGCGACCACCTGCATCGAGGCGATGCTGTC
>NZ_JCALDT010000051.1:0-324 GCF_059813005.1 Mycobacterium sp. NGS27 | reverse complement strand
CCTGCACGCCATGACCACCACCACCGACCTACTCGACCAACTCCAACACGCCCACACCCACACCCTGGATCACCACCACCTGCCCCTGGGCGACATCCACCGCCTCACCGGCCACGACCAACTCTTCGACACCTTGCTCGTGCTCGAGAACTATCCCGTCGACACCGCCGCCCTCACCGGCCCCGACGACCTGACCATCACCGACTTCACCGGCCGCGAATCCACCCACTACCGACTCACCATCCAAGCCCAACCCGGCCCCCAACTAGGCCTACGCATCGAATACGACACCGATGTCTTCGATGCAGCCACCATCGAGGTTTT
>NZ_JCALDT010000050.1:0-367 GCF_059813005.1 Mycobacterium sp. NGS27 | reverse complement strand
GCCGCCCCGGTCTTGAGCACCGCCGCAATCGACACGATCGCCTCAGCCGACCGGGAAAACAGCAACGCCACCGACTCGCCCGGACCCGCACCATGACCAACCAGCACATGCGCCAACCGATCAGCGGCCTCATCGAGCTCGCGATACGTCATCGACCGGCCATCGCATGTCAGCGCCACCGCACCCGGGGTGCGCGCCACCTGCGCCGCAAACGCCGCGGGAATCGACACCGCCGACGACTCCGGCTCCTCCAACACCACCCGGTTACCGACCTCGGCCAGGCGAGCGTGCTCAGCAGCATCCAACAGATCCACCGACGACAACCGCCGCCCCGGATCAGCACTCAACTCCACCAACACCCACCGCA
>NZ_JCALDT010000005.1:0-568513 GCF_059813005.1 Mycobacterium sp. NGS27 | reverse complement strand
ACCGCTCGACCAACAACTCGATAGTGGCCGGGTCGAATATGTCGGTGCGGAATTCGACCTCTCCGCCGATCCCGGCGGGATCGCCGGCATCAGTCCAGCGCTCGGCCAGCGAGAACGCCAAATCCATTCGGGCCGTGCGGATCTCCACTGGAAGCGTGGTGAGCTGCAAATCCCCGAGATCCAGCTCCGCGGATTGGTTGTTCTGCCAGGCCAACAGCACCTGGATCAGCGGATGGTGGGCCCGGCTCCGGGTGGGATTGAGCCGCTCGACCAGCACCTCAAAGGGCACATCTTGATGCTCATACGCCGCCAGACTGCGCTGACGCACCTGAGCCAGCAACTCGGCCACCGTGGGGTCCCCGGCCAGATCTATCCGCAGCACCAACGTGTTGATGAAAGCCCCGACCAGATCGTCTAGCGCGGTATCACGCCGCCCAGCGATCGGAAAGCCCACCGCCACATCGGAATTGGCGCTAATCGTCGACAGCAACACCGCCAGAGCGGCCTGAACCACCATGAAGCTGGTCGCATCGTGCTTGCGGGCCACCTCGCGGACCCGCTGCTGCAATTCGGCCGGCCAGTCCACCACCACACTGGCCCCGCGGTAATTCGCAATCGGCGGATAGGGCCGATCAGTGGGCAACTGCAGCTGCTCTGGCAGCCCAGCCAGAGTTTCCTCCCAATACGCCAGCTGTCCGGCGATGCGGCTGGCGCTGTCGTCAAGGTCGCCGAACTGCTCGCGCTGCCACAACGTGTAATCGACGTACTGCACCGGCAACGGCGCCCAACTCGGAGCCTGCCCGGCACACCGGCTGGCATAAGCCGCACCAAGATCACGTACCAGCGGGGCCACCGACCACCCATCGGCGGCGATGTGGTGCACCGCGGCCACCAGCACGTGGTTATCCTCGGCGACACGGAAAAGCCTTGCCCGCAAAGGAATCTCGGTGGCCAGATCGAACGTGTAGCGAGCCGCGGCGCCGGTGGCCTCCTCCAGCCGGTCCTCCGGCCACCCGACCGCATCCACGACCTGCCAGCCGAAGTCGGCCCGCTCGGCCGGCACCACTTGCTGCTGGGGTATCCCGTCCACCACGGGGAACGAGGTCCGCAGGCTCTCATGACGGCCGACCACATCGGCAAGCGCCGCCCCCAAAGCATCGGTATCCAGCCGACCGGTGAGCCGCAATGCCACCGCCATGTTGTAGATCGGGGACGGCCCCTGCAACTGATCGAGGAACCACAACCGGCTCTGGGCAAACGACAGCGGAACCACCGCCGGCCGCTCAACGACCACCAACGGCTCCAGCCCGCCCCCGTGGGCGCCGGTGCGGGGCGCCAGCTGGGCCACGGTCGGCGTCTCGAACAAGGCGCGCACCGACAGGCCCGAATCGAATGACTTGTTGATCGCGGCGATGGCGCGCATCGCCGAGAGTGAATCGCCGCCCAGATCGAAGAAGGATTCGTCGACGCCGACGCGTTCGAGGCCAAGGACCTGGGCATAGATCCCGGCAAGGATCTCCTCGGTCACCGTGGCCGGAGCCCGATAACCCTCGGCGTCCTGATACTCCGGCGCCGGCAACGCCCGCTTGTCCAACTTGCCGTTGACCGTCAACGGCAACCCCTCGAGCACGATCACCGCCGCCGGAACCATGTACTCCGGCAACCGCTCAGCCAACCCCGCCCGCGCCGCACCCGGATCCACCGTCCCGGTCACATACCCCACCAGACGCTTATCACCCGGACGATCCTCACGCGCGATCACGACCGCCTGGCGCACCCCATCCAGCGCGGCCAACGCCGCCCGCACCTCACCCAACTCGATGCGATACCCACGAATCTTGACCTGCTCATCAGCACGCCCGAAGTACTGCAACTGCCCATCAGCACCCCAACACACCACATCCCCGGTGCGATACATCCGCGCCCCGGTACCACCGAACGGGCACGCCACAAACCGCGACGCCGTCAAACCCGCGCGGCCCACGTAGCCATACCCCACCCCAGAACCGGCCACATACAACTCACCGGCAACACCCGCCGACACCGGCCGCAACCAGCCGTCCAACACAAAAAAGCCCAGATGCGCCAGCGGCACCCCCACCGGACTGGCCTTGGCCGCCACGTCGGCGCGCACAATCTCCCTGAACGACGCATGCACCGTCGTCTCAGTCGTGCCATACATATTGATCAACCGCGGCACCACCGGATGATCGGTGACCCAGGTCGCCAAACGCTGCGGCTCCAACGCCTCCCCGGCAAATACCACGGCCTGCAACTCAAGCCGCCGTCCCTGCTCCGGGCGCACCTCGTCAACAGCCTGCAGCGCATAAAACGCTGACGGCGTCTGACTCAACACACTGACCTGCTCGGCAACCAGCAACGCGTGGAAATCCTCCGGCGAACGCGCCACCGACTCCGGCACCACCACCAGCCGCCCACCATGCAGCAGCGCACCCCAGATCTCCCACACCGAGACGTCAAAGGCCAACGAATGCCACTGCGACCACACCTGCCCGGACAACTCCAGGTGCTCGCCCGCAGCCTCCAACAACCCCGTGACATTGCGGTGAGAAATCGCCACACCCTTAGGCACACCCGTGGTACCCGAGGTATAGATCAAATACGCCACGTCATCAGCCGAACGCGCCGGCAACCCCGTACCCGGCTGCCCTGTCACGCGCGGATCATCGAACTCGACCACAACCAGGTCAAACCCAACCAACCGATCCGCCAACTCCCCAGCACACACCGCCACCACCGGCGCCGCATCACCGAGCACGAACTGCACCCGCGCCGACGGTACGGCCGGATCAATCGGCACATACGCCGCCCCGGTCTTCAACACCGCCAGAATCGACACAACCGCCTCGACCGAACGGGAAAACAGCAACGCCACCCGCTCGCCCGGACCCACACCCAAGCCAACCAACAAGTGCGCCAACCGATTCGACGCCTCATCAAGCTCGCCATACGTCATCGACCGGCCGGCGAAACTCACCGCCACCGCCTCCGGCGCCCGCGCCACCTGCGCGGCAAACAACACCGGAATCGACACCCCCAAGCCCGCCGCCTGGGTCAACACCCCCCGGTTGGACCACCCATCCAACCGGACACGCTCGACCTCATCCAACAAATCCATCGACGACAACCGCCGCCCCGGATCAGCAACCATCCGGACCAAAATCTGCTGCAACCGATCGATCAACGTCTCGACGCTGGATGCGTCGAACACATCGGTATCGAACTCGAGGCGCAAACCCAACTCAGCGCCAGGCACGACCTGCACCGCGAGCGGGTAGTGGTTGTACTCGCGGTTGGTGAACTCGGTGACGACCAATCCGTCGGCGCCCAGCAACCCGTCGGTATCGAGCGGATAGTTTTCGAACGCGAAAAGGGTGTCGAATAGCTGGTCATGGCCAGTGGCGCGATGGATCTCGCTCAGCGCCAGGTGCTGGTGCTCAACGGTGTCGTTATGGATGGTCTGCAGCTGCGCCAGCAGGTCCACCGTGGTTGTTGCCGGCGAGATGCGCGCGCGCATCGGCACCGTGTTGATCAACAGCCCGATCATCGAGTCCGCGCCGAGTACCTCGGGTGGCCGGCCCGAGACCGTGACGCCGAAGACGACATCGTGGTGGCCGGTCAGTGAGGTCAGCAGCTGCGCCCAAGCGGCCTCCAGCACGACGTTGATCGTGGTGTGGCTTGAGCGCGCCAGCTCGCCGAGGGCATTCGTGGTTTCCTCTGGGACTCGAAACGACGCCACGCTTCGCCGTCCCAGCCGCAACCCACCTGGCTCGCCAACTAGCGTCGGGGCCTCGAAATCGGCGAGCACCTGACGCCACGCCCCATAGGCGGAGTCAACGTCTCGATCCGCCAACCAAGTCACAAACCTGCGATATGGGACCGCCGCGGGCAGCCGCTGACCGGAGTAGCTGGCGAAGATCTCCCCCAACAGGATCGACAGCGACCAACCATCAAGCACGATGTGGTGGTTCGTCAGCACGACCCGGTACCGGTCTGTTCCGGTGCGAATCAGCACCACCCGAAAGGGTGACTGATCAGCGAGATCGCACACAGCGGCACGTTCGGCGGCGCATACCCGCCGGATTTGCTCGTCGATGTCGGGACTGCCGTCAAGCTGCACATACCGCCAGGGCAGTTCCGGGTCAGCAGGGATGATCTGCACCGGCCGGTCGAACTTGTCGGAGAACCGAGCCGCCAGGTTTGGATGGCGGTTGACCACCGCGTGCACCGCATCGCGCAATCGGTCCGGGTCGAGCGGGCCGGCCACGGTGATATCCAGCTGCACCGCGTACAGATCGTCGCCGCCCTGCCCCGCGCTGGCATGAAAGAGTAGGCCCTGCTGCAGCGGAGTCAGCGGCAGGACGTCAGCAATCCGCATATTGCCGCTGGAGCTCGTCGATCTGCTGCTGACTGAGGCCGGTAAGCCCGATGTCGGAGGGCGTCAACCCGCCACCACCGCGACGCACGTGGGTGCAGATACCGGCGAGGGCGTCGAACCACAGCCGGCTCAGCCGCCTAACCTGCGCCTGATTCAGTGCCGAGGGCGCCCAGGTCCAGTCGGCGTGCAGGCGCGGGCCGGTTTCGGTGTCGATCGTGGCAGCGTTGAGCTCTAGCGTGTGCATCAGCGCCATCGGAATAGCCGCGGCCGCCGCGGTCAACGACAAGCCGTCCTGGCTGATCTGCCAGAGCTCGCCAGGAGCCTGGGCGTCCGGGCCACCGAACCGCCCCAGGTAGTTGAACCCGATCTGTGGATCGGAGCCCGCCAAGTCAGCGTCGGTGTTCAGATATCTCAGCAACCCGTAAGTCATACCGTCCGGAAGGTCCCGAAGCTGTTCCTTGGCGGTCTTGACCGCCGCCCCCAGCGCGGCGTCACCGGATCCCACCTGGGTCCAGCTGAGCCTGCCGAAGGTCAACGAGACCGGGTATTTGGTGGTGAACCATCCCACCGTGCGTGACAGGTCGATATCGTTAGCCAGCTCTTCGTTGCGTCCGTGGCCCTCGACATCGATACCGATGGGCGCGCCGCCTGTGCCGAGGAATTCCGCCAGCGCCACTCCAAATGCGATCAGCAGGATTTCCTGCACTCCGGCGTGGAACGACGCGGGCACCTCGCCGAGAAGCAGGCGAGTGGTCTCGGCATCCAGCTGCGTGGACAGACGACCGGCCGTGGCAAACGTGTCTACGGCCGGTTGCACTGCCGGCAGCACAGCCGGTGTCAACAATGCCTTCCGCCACGTCTCGGCCTCGTTCAAGACTGCAGCTTCGCGCGCATACTCGGCCAGCAGGGACGACCACCGGGCGAACGATGTTCCGCCCGGCGGCAACGCCACCGGCTTCCCGCTGTGGCGTTGGGCCCAGGCGATGTTGATGTCCTCGAGCAATATCCGCCAGGACACCCCGTCGACGGCCAAATGGTGAATGACCAACGCCAACTGCCCCGTGGACGCCACCCATACGGCGCTGAGCATCACGCCGGCGGCCGGGTTCAACCGCGACCGCGCCTTGACCAGCGCTTCCTCGGACATCACGTCCACTGACTGCAGGCAGCCGCCGGCATCGACGGCCCCCGCCTCGGGCACCTGCAGCGACCAGCCGCCGGCGCCGTCGTCCTCGGCACGCAGGCGCAGTACGGGATGCCGATCCAGCAACGCCTGCAGGACCGCTACCACGTCCGGTTCGCTAACCCGCGGGGGTGCCTGCATCACCAGAGTCTGGTTGAACTGGTCAACCGCGCCATCCACGCCTCGCAGCCAGCGCATGATCGGGGTGGCCACCACCGGTCCGAGACCCTCGTCGTCGACCTCGCCATCGCGGTCGATGACGCCGGCTACCGAGGCCAGCCGTGCGACGGTCTGCTCGACGAAAACGTCGCGGGGCCGGCACCGCACCCCGGCTTTGCGAGCCCGCGCGACCACCTGCATCGACAGAATGCTATCGCCGCCGAGTTCGAAGAAGGATTCATCGACGCCGACGCGTTCGAGGCCAAGGACCTGGGCATAGATCCCCGCAAGGATCTCCTCGGTCACCGTGGCCGGAGCCCGATAACCCTCGGCGTCCTGATACTCCGGCGCCGGCAACGCCCGCTTGTCCAACTTGCCGTTGACCGTCAACGGCAACCCCTCGAGCACGATCACCGCCGCGGGAACCATGTACTCCGGCAACCGCTCAGCCAACCCCGCCCGCGCCGCACCCGGATCCACCGTCCCGGTCACATACCCCACCAGACGCTTATCACCCGGACGATCCTCACGCGCGATCACGACCGCCTGGCGCACCCCATCCAGCGCGGCCAACGCCGCCCGCACCTCACCCAACTCGATGCGATACCCACGAATCTTGACCTGCTCATCAGCACGCCCGAAGTACTGCAACTGCCCATCAGCACCCCAACACACCACATCCCCGGTGCGATACATCCGCGCCCCGGTACCACCGAACGGGCACGCCACAAACCGCGACGCCGTCAACTCGGGCCGACGCACATACCCGCATCCGACGCCTCGGCCCGCCACATACAACTCACCGACCACACCCATCGGCACCGGCCGCAACCACCCATCCAAGACAAACAACGCCGCACCAGACACCGGCGAACCGATCGGCACCTCATCTGACCCCGACGTCAGCGGGCCAGTCATCGCCGCGTACACCGTGGCCTCGGTCGGGCCGTAGGCGTTGATCATCACTCTTCCGGGCGCCCACCGATCCACCACTTCGGCCGGGCAGGCCTCGCCCGCCACCACCACTGCCGTCGAATCTAATCCCTCTTGCGCCAACATCCCAAGGGCAGAAGGAGTTTGGCATAAGACGCTGACCTTTTCGGCGACCAGTAAATCATGGAAGTCCTCGGGTGAGCGCGCCACCAGCTCGGGCACCACCACCAGCCGCCCACCGTGCAGCAGCGCGCCGAAAATCTCCCACACCGAGACGTCGAAGGTGAAGGAGTGCCATTGAGACCACACCCTCCCTGGTCCGGGCGGCAGGCCCGCATGCAGCACCTCAAGCAACTGGGTCACGTTGCGTTGCGTGACGGCTACGCCTTTGGGGATGCCGGTGGTGCCCGAGGTGTAGATGATGTAGGCGATGTTGTCGGGCGCAGGCGCCGGCAGCCCCGTGCACGCACACGCCTGGATCTCGGCGGCACCGACATCGATGACCGGCAGATCACAGCCATCGAGGCGCTCCACCAAATCCTGGGTCGTGACCGCCACAATCGGCGCGGCATCGGCAAGCATGAACTCCAACCGCGCCGTCGGCAACGCCGGATCCATCGGCAAATACGCCGCCCCGGTCTTCAACACCGCCAAGATCGACACAATCGCCTCAGCCGAACGGGCAAACAACAACGCCACACACTGCCCAGGCCCCACACCCCGACCGGCCAGATGATGCCCCAACCGGTTGGCAGCCTCATCAAGCTCGCGATAAGTCCACCGGCGCTGCCCACACACCAGCGCCACCGCCTCCGGAGCGCGAGCCACCTGAGCGGCGAACAACTCCGGAACCGACGCCGAGGACCCCACCGCCGCGGCCAACACCGACCGATTACCCAACTCATCGAGCCGCGCCTGCTCGGCCCCATCAAGCAGACCCATCGACGACAACCGCCGCACCGGATCGGCAGCCATCGCCACCAACACCCGTTCTAGCCGCGTGGCCAACTCCCCGAGATCGCAATCGGGCAGCAACTGCCCCGCACCCGGCGTGGACAAAAACAGCTGATCCTCGTCCCGGAAAAAGACCAGCCGGAACTGATCCCCCAACCCGTCATGAGTCAACGTCGCCGTCACCGCAGAGCCGGCAAGATCTGCCAGATGCGTAGTCGGGATGAAGTTGACCGCCACCCGATTCGACGCCTGCCCGGGACCCCGGAAATGCCCCGCATTCTCCAACGCGTGCACCGGGAACCGCTGATGCTGCAACGCTTCTCGAATCCGCCTGTCGACGTGTTCACAAAAGCCGGCCACCGTCGACCCCGGCGACGCCTTCAACACCAGCGGCACCACCCCAGAAATCATTCCCGGCACCAGCTTGGACTCCGGCCGCACCCGCCTGCTCACCGGGAAATCGAACACGATCTCCGAATTCTCGATATCGCCCCCACCGACCAGCAGCGCACACGCCGCAGTAATCACCGACGACCGACGCATCCCCAACGTCTTCGCCAGCATGTCGATGCCGGCGACGGCGTTCGAGTCCAGCTGCACGGGCGCAGACGATTCGTCGCAGTCGTTCGCGTTCGCAGCGTCCGATGCCTGATAGCGCGGTTCACTCTGCGGGGGCAGATTCTTGGCCCAATACTCCTGGTCATCGAGATAATCGCCGGAAGATTCATATTCCAGCTCACAGTCGATCAGATCGTGCAATGAGCCGAAGTAAGTATCAGGAATCGACTCACCACAAGCCAAAGCACTATAGGTGGTGGCTACCCGATGGAGAACTAGTGCGAGACCGATTCCGTCGGTCACAATGTGATGACAGCACGCGAAGAAATAAAATTCATCCGTCCGTGTCTGCAACAAAGCGAATTTGAATAGCGGGCCACTAAGCGGCATCGCCGTTCGCTGAATCGAGGACGCCAGCCGATAGGCGTCCTGCTCGGAATCCCGGGATTCTGTCAAATCGTAGCGAGCAAGTTCGACATGTGGATCCTCGACCACACTTTGAATAATCTGGCCATCGACCTCGGAAAAGACGGCTCGCAGCGGTTCGGCTTCCCGCACAACCTGGCGGATCGCGGATTCGAACAAGTCAGCGTCGATAGGGCCCGCAATCCGCATGAATACGCCAAGCTGCCACCTGGCAGCAAACTGTCCTGTTTCTTCTGCGAGCCATATATCCAGTTGCCCCCGCGTTAGCGGAAGTGAACGGTCATGAAGTCTCATACCACTCCCCCGAAACACACGATCTACTGGTCAGATGCGCGGGCCGCCGTCAGCCTTTCGCGCAGACTCTTCGGCCGTATGTCAATCCAGTTCTGGTCGATGTAGTCCAGGCACGCGGCGCGGTCGGCTTCGCCGTACACGACCCGCCAGCCGGCTGGAACGTCAGAGAAGGTCGGCCACAGGCTGTGCTGCTCCTCGTCGTTAACCAAGACGACAAAGCTGGCACTTTCGTCGTCCAACGGATTGACGCTCACCGATTCCTCATACCCCTCTAGTCGACGTGTGTAACACTGCTCCAAACGGTACCGGAGGCGTTGGGGCCTGTCCGTAGTTTCGACAAACTTGATGGTTGGGCCTACGTGACGATCGCCACAGCCCGGGTGGCGGTGTGCGGGACCGGCTTTCGCAGGCCGACTTCGCCCCGGCGATTCGCGGCTGTTGAGTTTGCTCAATGGTGTGTTGGTCGGGCAAGAATCCCCCAGACGACGAATGTTCGGCAAGCGAGCATTACAATCGACGCCGCTTGTCATCTCCCGCCCTTCAGGGGGTCCATTTTGAGACGTCGTAGCGACGTGATTTGCCCGTTTGAAGCAGTGCCACCACCACATCGCTGATTTTGGTCGCCTAGCGCCGACCGGCTTGTCCGTCGTCATTGCAATCTCGGCCAGCAACCATTTGCGTGCCCGACCATTAGGCCATGTCTTTGTGCGTCGTCCGTTGCCCGGCGTGATGACGAGCTCTTTGCGCTCGTGCCGATATGGCGGTGGCTCGCGTCGGCATCCGGTGTGGCGCACGGCTGGCGGCGGAAATGGTCACCCGAGAAAAATTCTCGAGCATTAAAAATGCATCCCCTTCGGGCATAGGGGCAATGACCTCAAACATTCGGTTTTGGGAGCGATGAGGTCGCCGATCGACACACTTTCGGCCGCTTGACTGCACCGATCAGCCGACCCTTCGAGCGCGAGCGAATTCTTCCAGAAGATCGGCGGCCGCCACAACGCTGGCATCAGGTTTCGTCATTCGGGTCGATATTTCACGAGCGCGAGCGACGTATTGCGGGGCGAGGATGGTGCGCAAGTCCGCGACCAACGATTCTCGGGTAACGGTTGAAAAACGACGGGCGGACCCCACCTTCAGTCGTTTGATTTGAGCTCCCAGGAGCGTCTGAGTGGGGTCCATCGACAGGATCAAAGTTGGAACGCCGGCGCGCAGTCCGACGGCCGTGGTGCCTGCGCCACCGTGGTGGACAATTGCGCGGCAAGCCGGAAATATCGCCGTGAAACTGACTGCTCCTACCACCTTGACATGCTCGGAATGCGAGACGTCGCTGAAGTCACTCCAGCCGGCGCACACCAAGGCACGCTCGCCTAACTCCGCACACGCCGCGCTGATCATGGCAAGCGTGTCGGCCGGGGATTCGACCGGCATACTGCCAAAGCCGAAGAAGATGGGCGGTGTTCCCGCAGCAATCCACGAGGTAACCTCTGCGTCTGCCGTGGTCGGCGACTCCATCGTCAGCGCGCCGACAATGGGCCGTCGGCCATTCCATTTCGCCCATTCAGTTGCCAGCCCTGGAAAGCAAACCTCGTCGTAGGCTTGGATTTCCAGGGATCCGCGTTCGGCGATCCTTCGCGGCGCGGGTTTCCTTGCCTTGGGTAAACCGAGCTCACGGCGCTGTTGGTCCTCGACCCGCTTTTCGATCAACCAATCCACCCACTCGAGCACATTCATCGCGAAGCGTGCCAACGGCGCGGGAAGGAACCGCAGGAGCTGGCCATTGGCACGCACCGGGACGTAGTGCAGTGCCGCAAACGGCAGGTCGTAGCGCTCCGCGACGTTGGCGGCGGGCCGCTCGAAAGCCAAGCCCGTGAACAGTAGGTCGGCTCCCTCTGCCACCAAAGACGTCAGGGTTGTGTTCAGCTCCCCCCAGCACCGGCTAACGGGCTCCGAGAGTTCTCTCCACAACCGGCGAAGCTCACGGATCCTCCAGAAGTTCCGGAACAAAGACATCCAGAAGTCGCGGTAGACGGTCAGCATCGCCTGCGAATCCGGCCCGTATGCGACTGCTGGAAGCCCCACCGACTCGGCGAAGCCGACCAGGTCAGGCGGGACGGCGATGCGCACGTCGTGCCCCCGGCGCAGCAGCTCGCGGCCGAGGGCGGCACACGGCTCGATATCGCCACGAGTGCCGAAGCTCGCTAGCACGAATTTCACTGCGAATCCACGCCTTTCACTTATCCTGCCGCGTCCTGCGGGAAGGAGCAGGCGCAGCCATCGTGCGAGCCCAATCGCCCGGCAACCTACGTCAGTACCCACGCTAACGACTGAAATCCAGACGTTTTGGTCAGGCGTGCTACAACACCGGACGCCCTGCTGAGTGTAGCGGGGCTCCGAAAAGTCACCGCAGAGCCTGACCTGTATTCAGCCAGTGCAGCGTCGCTTCATCCAGCTTCAGCGAGAGTGCGGCCGCGTTGTCGTCGAACTTCTCCAGCGTCGTGCAGCCGACCACCGCGAACACATGAAGCGGGTGGCACAGGACGTATGCGAGCGCAACCTGCGCGACGGTGACATCATGCTCGCGCGCGAACGTTTTTGCGCGATCGAGCCTTTCGATGTTGTCTTGGGTGCCGAAGTACGTTGCACACCACCGGCTCATGCGGTTGCGGCCTGGATTCTTCGGGTCGTAATGGTTGGAAAAGAATCCGCGGGCGAGGCTGGACCACGAGAACACGGACAGCCCGTGCGTCGAATACCACTCCCTCGCCGCACGCTGGGTTTCCCCTCCGAGTGTGACGGCGCCGGGCCATGGGGCTTTCGCCCATTCGGCCAGGCTGAACTGAACGCTCGAGGCGCTGAATGGCGTCGATCCCGCGGCGGTGGCGTACGTGTTGGCCTGGGTGATTCGCTCGTGGGACCAGTTCGACGCACCGATCGCGCTGATCTTCCCTTCGTCCATGTGACGGCTGAGCCGCTCCATGATGGGTTCCACTGATGCCGTGGGGTGGTCGTAGTGAAGCAGGTACAGGTCGATGAAATCCGTGCCGAGCGCCTTGAGTGACGCGTGGAGGTCGTGCGTCACGTCGGACGCAGAGAGCCGCGGAGTTTTGAGTAAGAGATGGGGATGACATCCCTTGCTGATGACCACAACCTCGTCGCGATTCCGGTGTTGCCGCATCCATGCCCCCAGCGTGCGTTCGCTGTCCCAATAGATGCGCGCCGTGTCGAATGTGTTGTACCCCAGCTCGAATGACCGATCCAAAAGTGAAAAGGCTTGCTGTTCAAGGGCTCGGCTGGGCGGCAACAACGGCAGTCCCCGGCCCCGCAACCGATCGGTGCCGAAGACGATCCGAGAGACCGGCTTATCGATCCCCGCAACCTTCCCATACTCCATCAGTTCACACCGTTCGCGTAGCCACCAACGATGAATCGACACGCTCGAACAGTGAGGGCCATCATCGTCAGCGTGGGATTCTGATATCCGGGCGAGACGAAACACGCACCGTCGGTGACAAACACGTTGTCAACATCCCAGCACTGGCAGAACGAGTTGACCACCGAGCTCTCCGGTGTCTCGCCCATGCACGCGCCGCCGGTCTCGTGAATGGCTCCCCCAGGCCACAACGCGCCAGAGTCCGTGAGGATCAGGGAGCGGAGCAGTCGGTAGGGGATGTTCCACCGCGCGGCGTCGAGGTTGTTGGCCGCTTGCAGTCCGCCGGCCGCCGCAATGTCGGGAAGGGTCCGCTTCATGTGCGCGACCATGTTGACATCACTTGCCGAATGCTTGCACTCGATTCTGGCTACCGGGATCCCCCACGCATCTCTGACTTTCGGGTCGAGCGAAACGAAATTCTCGTACCGGGGCTGCATTTCGCCATGCGCGCTCATAACCCAGACCGGCGTATCGCGGCCAATCGCGACCTGGATGCCGTATCCGCCCGGGAAGTCCTTCGATGAGTCCTTTTCGCAGAAGCTGGGAATGTAGAGGCCCGTTCCACCGAAATCGAATCCGTCCTCGTTGAGACCAATCTCGACATCCTCTTTGGAGACTGCACCAACCTGCGTGTATGAGACGTGGTCGCACAGGTAGCGGCCCAGATGGCCCGACGATCCGCCCACGCCCGACGGGTGTTGCGCGGATCTCGAGTTCAACATGATCCGCACGCTTTCGATCGCCGACGCGCAAAGCACCACGACCTTTGCCTCAACTGTCTGCGCCTTCTTGGTCGAACGATCGATGTACTCAACGCCCGTCGCCTTGCCCGATCGCGGATCGATCACCAATCTGCTCACGACGGAATCGGTCCGAATCTCGAGCCGGCCAGTTGCCAGAGCGAGCCTGACGGCAAGCGGAATCCTATGGTTGTCGTACTTGGTCTTCCTGGCGTACGTCACCCGGACGTTCGGAAGCCTTTTCTCGACATTGGTGAGGAAAGCCGCTTCCATCTTGGTCGTCTTCGCCGGCCCGATGAACTCTCCGTCCGGACAATTGGGGATACCTTCGGCTTTTCCGTAGACGCCGAGAGTCCTCTCGACGATGTCGTAGTAGGGCGCCAAGTCTTCGTATGACAACGGCCAATCGACGCCATCCCCACGAACGCTTGCGGCTTTGAACTCGTGATCCGACATCCGAGGCGTATGTCTCCACCAAGTGTGCAGGCGGCCGCCCAGTTGCCGGCCCCTGAACCAAAGGAACTTGTCCTTGCCCGGCGTGGTGTAGGGGTTTTCCCTGTCGCTGACGTAAAACCGCTTTGTCGTCTCGGCGAATGACGAGCACCGAATCTGCACGTGTTGTCCCCGGGCCGCCGAACGGACGCGCCCTGCAATCCCCATCGCCCGTAGCTCCGCATCGGCGGGAAAGTCGCCGTCGATGTCCAGGTTCCGGCCGGCCTCTAGTAGCACGACGTTCAGGCCACCTTCGGTCAGCTCCTTGGCAGCCCACGATCCAGAGGCGCCGGAGCCGACGACAATGGCGTCGTACGTCAGTTCGCTTGTGCGCATACCTGTTCGTCTCGTTTCATACGTACTTGTTGTTTCCTCGCGGGTAGCGGCCACGACACATCGGACCGCGTGTCCTTTGAGGATATGCGCGCTCACCGCCGTACACCGCCGATTTGACTGCGGCAGGCGTTGCTGAAAAGCCCACGCAGGCGGCATCTTCCCGCCGCTAGGCAGAAAACCGCACCCTTCCTGCGGCGGCGGTGCTATCGTCGTGCCGCTCAGACTCGGCGAACTTTTGCGCCCAACATAAGGAGCTGGATGTTGGCTCACGGCGAAGTGGATCCGCACGAAGCGGAACGCACTATGTGGGACGTGATTGTCGTCGGCACGGGCATGGGCGGTGGGGTGCTGGGTTATTCGCTTGCCAAGGCCGGGCGCAGGGTGCTGTTCGTCGAGAAGGGACGCTCGACCCTGCCGGGGGCGCCGGGCACGATTCGCGCTTCGATGCCCGAAGTGGCCGAGCCGCAGGCGAGCCGTTCCGCTGCATCCTACTACGACGCACTGGCCCGGGCCGGGCGCTCCACCGATGAGATCGAAGACGTTACCGGCCGCTCCGCGCGGCGTTTTTTGGCCGGGATAGGCAGTGGGACCGGCGGGTCCTCGGCGCTGTATGGCATGGTGTGCGAGCGATTTTTTGCTCGCGATTTCACTCCCCGGCAAGACTTTCGCGACCCCGGTGATTCCACGGTGCCGGAGGCCTGGCCGATCAGTTATGACGAAATGCGGCCGTGGTATGCGGCAGCGGAAAAGCTGTTTGGCGTGCGTGGCCAGTCCGATCCCCTAAGGCCTGAGGCAGCTGATGCCAATCTGCCTGCTGCGCCGCCGTTTTCGGAAGTGAACCAGCCGCTGGTCGACCATCTGGCTGGGCAGGGATTGCACCCCTACCACCTCCCGATGGCCTGTGATTACACCGACGGCTGTACCACCTGCCAGAGCTACCTATGCCACCAATCGTGCAAAAACGACGCCGCCCGCAACTGCCTGCAGCCAGCCCTCGCCGAGCATGGCGCGCAGCTGCTGACGGAATGTCGGGTCGTCGGTCTGGACGCTGACGCCACCCAGGTCCGCCAGGTGATCTGCGAACACCCCTCCGGGAGGTTGGCACTGAAGGCCAAGGTAGTGGTGCTCGCCGCCGGCGCGCTGATCACCCCTGTCCTGTTGCTCAATTCCCGATCCGGCGATTGGCCGCGCGGATTAGCCAACGGCTCAGATTGGGTAGGACGCAACTTGATGCGTCACGTGGCTGACCACATCGAGGTCTGGCCGCAACGCGGTTGCAAAATCACGGCCGAAAACAAGCAGATCGGGCTTAACGATTTTTATTTCTGGGAAGGGCAAAAATTCGGCACCGTGCAGTCCGGTGGGGCGATGCCGCCCGTGGCGGCGCTGACCAACCATCCCGGCTGGGGGCACAAGGCCCTGCGTGCGATTAGCCCCGTGGCGCGTCCGCTCTACGAGCGATACTTCAGCGGCGGGCTGGTGCTCGTGGCGATCATGGAAGATCTGCCCTATCTGGACAACCGCGTACTTCCATACGATCAGCCAAGCACGGACGGCCGCCAACGACTTCGACTTCAATATCGCTTGCATGCCAATGAGATTCAGCGCCGCGAAGTGTTCTTACGCCAGGTAAAACACGTGCTGAAACCGTTTCGCAACATCACCCTCGGAAGCCCTAAAAGCAATGCGGCCATTGCTCATGTCTGCGGCACGTGCCGGTTTGGGACCGACCCGAAAACCAGTGTGCTGGACCCGCAAAACCGTGCGCATGAGGTGGAGAACCTGTACGTGGCGGATAGCTCGTTCTTCCCGTCCAGTACCGGTATGAATCCCAGCCTGACGGTCGCGGCCAACGCCTTGCGCGTTGCCGCGCACGTGAACCAGGCGCATTTCGCGCATTCCATCGCGTCCTGATTGCGGTGCGGGCGGCCCTCGAGCCCACCCACACGCGGCGCGTTGCAGCGCGACTAATTCATTGTGGTTGGCGACTTTTCGACGCCGACGCGAGTACCCAACGACCGCCGGGTCGATCAGGCGACACGTCGTAAGCGCGCGAACTCTTCTAAGAGATCGGCAGCGGCCGCAACGCTTTCGCCGGGTTTGGTCATTTGGGTGGCGACCTCACGGGCCCGGGCGACGTATTCCGGAGCGAGGATAGTGCGCAGGTCCGCAACCAACGACTCCCGTGTGGCACTCGAAAACCGCCGGGCGGTTCCGACTTTCAGCCGCTTGACCACAGTTCCCCAAACCGGTTGATCGCCCAGCATCCAGAGGATCAGGGTGGGAACCCCTGCGCGCAGTCCCGCGGCGGTGGTGCCCGCGCCGCCGTGGTGAACGACCGCGCGGCACGCCGGAAGGACGGCGGCGTGGTTCACCGCACTGACCACCTTGACGTGCTCGAGATCCGGGACGTCAGGGTAGTCACTCCACCCGGAGCAGACCAACGCTCGTTCGCCCAATTGGGCGCACGCCCTGCTGATCAGGGTAAGGGTGTCAATGGGGGATTCGACCGGCATGCTGCCGAAGCCGAAGTAAATCGGTGGTCTACCGGCGGCGACCCATGACAGGACCTCGTCATCGGTCTCTGTCGGCAATTCCATCGTCAGCGCGCCAACGAAGGGGCGCTGGGCGGTCCGATTCGCCCATTCCGATGCGAGCCCCGGAAAGCACACGTCGTCGTATGCCTGGATTTCCAGTGATCCACGTAGAGTGATTCGCTGCGGCGCAGGCCGCTTAGCCTTGGGCAGACCCATGTCCCGGCGTTGTGCGTCTTGGACCTTCTTCCAAAGACCCCAAAGCAGCCACTCTCCAGCCGTGATTGCGGTGCGGCCCAACGGGCCCGGCAGGAGTGGCAGGAGTTTACCGTTGGGCCGCAACGGGAGGTGGTCCAGCGTTGCCAACGGAATGTTGTGATATTCCGTTACGTCCGCGGCGATCTCCTGGTACGCCAAACCGGTGAATAGTAGATCCGCGCCCTCCGCCAAGTCCATCAGTGTCGTGTTCATCTGACCCCACCATTGGACGCTCGGCTCCCAAGCCTCACGCCAAACGCTGACGCGATTCCGAATTCTCCAAAAATTGTCGGACAGGTCCTTCCAGAGATTGCGGTGCGCCTCCAACATCGCCTTGTTTTCCAGCCCGTATGGGACGGCCACCAGCCCAGCCGCCTCCGCGAAACCAACCTGGTCAGGAGACGCGGCCATGCGCACCTCGTGCCCCCGCCGCAGCAGCTCACGGCCGACAGCGACGCACGGCTCGATATCCCCGCGAGTTCCATAACCTGCCAGCACAAATTTCATCGCGGATCTTCGCCTTTCGCCAATCTTGCGCATCCGTCAAATGAAAGCGGCTGCGCAGGTTGCCAACCCGCCGTCGGCAGCTTATCCCCAGAATTAGCTCGAAAGGGTGAAAATCGCACGCCAATGGCTCCGAATTTACGAAGTTTCCTCAATCCACCCTCGCCGGACCGTGGCGGACAGCCCACTCCGGCGATTCTCTGTTTGTGGTACCCAGCATTCATCCAGGCGTGACGTCGATGCCCAGCTGCAGGCGGCGTGCGGCCGCCAATCGAAAATGAGCCGGATATGATCGACTCCGACCGCACGCGTGCCCGCATCGCGTGCCGGACGTAACCTCTCCGCAGGCGAACCGGAGGCTTCGGCTCTTGTCACAATGTGTGCTCATCACTGGTGGGGCAGGCTTTATCGGGTCCGCGCTTGCGCGCCGTCTGGTCACATCCGGCTACGACGTCGCCGTCATGGACGTGCTGCATCCGCAGGTGCACGGTGAAGGCCGCGCGATCGACCTGCCCCAGTCCGTGCGGATGTTCACCGGTGATGTGACGCATGCTCCCGATTGGGACGCTGTGCTTCGGTTGTTCCGCCCTTCTCAAGTCGTCCATCTGGCGGCCGAGACGGGAACGGGACAGTCACTGTCCCATGCGACACGCCACGGTTCGGTGAACGTAGTAGGAACCACCCAGCTGCTTGATGCGCTGAGCCGTTCGGCACTCGTGCCCGACCAACTCGTCTTGGCATCGTCGCGGGCCGTCTACGGCGAAGGAGCGTGGCAATGCGGCACAGAAAACTTCTATCCGCAGCCGCGCAGCCACGCGCAGCTGCGGGCCGGTATCTGGGATCCCAAGGGCCCCAACGGTCAACCTGCGGCGCCGCTTGCGAGCTGCGCGGGCCAAACCGAGCCCCGCCCGACCAACATCTACGCTGCAACCAAGCTCGCGCAGGAGCACATGTTGGCGGCCTGGACGGCCGCGCATGACACCAATCTCAGTGTGCTGCGCTTGCAGAACGTCTACGGGCCAGGCCAGTCGCTGACCAATGCATACACCGGAATCGTCGCTCTGTTCGCGCGGTTGGCGCGGGAAAAGAATGTGTTAGAGGTGTATGAAGACGGTCGCATCGTACGCGATTTCGTGTTCATCGACGATGTCGTCGACGCGATATATGCAGCGGTTCAGACTCCCTCGACCCGTGCACGCTGCCTCGATATCGGGTCGGGTGTGGCGACCACCATCCATGAGCTTGCCCGCAAGATTGCCGCCATCTGCGGCGCCCCGGAACCAACGGTCGTGTCAAAGTTTCGGGATGGTGACGTACGCGCCGCGAGTTGCAACATCCATCCGGCCGAACATTCGCTGGGCTGGCGCCCGAGGTGGGCGCTCGAGGATGGTCTCCATTCACTTCTGGAGTGGATCGGGCAGCAACACGATGTACCGGCGGGGCCGCCGATCACGCCGGCTCCTGCCGTGCCGTAGCGGCTCACGATGAGAACCGCCACCGGCCTTTCGCCGTACACCAATGTGAGCGCGGACGGCGAAGGCTCCTTGGGCCACTTACGCGACGCGGCGCAGCCGTTGGAGTCGTGTGCAACAATGCGCCAGTCAAAGAACGTGTCCTCGTGCCCAGGTGGTGATCTTGCTCAAGACCCGCGGCGATAGCCCTGTCGAAGGGGCACAGGGTCGCCGCGCACCACAGACCGGTTTTCGCGCGGACATCGAGGGACTGCGCGCCGTCGCGGTGATCGGCGTCGTCCTCTTTCATGCCGATGTGCCCGGTGTGGGCGGTGGTTACGTGGGCGTGGACGTCTTCTTTGTGATCTCCGGCTTCCTGATCACCGGGCTGCTATGGCGCGAGGTCAGCACCACGGGCACCATCGGGCTGCGCCGGTTCTACGGTGCGAGGGCCCGCCGGCTTCTACCAGCGTCTGCTCTGGTGGGCATCGTCACCGCTATTGGCTCGGTGCTTCTACTTCCCCCGTTGCGGGTCCCGGACGTCCTTGATGACGGCCTTTGGAGCGCGCTGTATGTCGGCAATTACCGCTTCGCCCTGCAATTTCGCAACTACTTTGATGCGAAGCTGCCGGCATCGCCTTTTCAGCATTACTGGTCCTTAGGCGTAGAGGAGCAGTTCTACTTGGTGTGGCCGGCCGTGATCATCGGCACGGCTTGGCTCATCCGGCGTGTGGGTCGCCGTGGCACGGACGGCCCCGAGCCGTCGCGACGGCCCTACCTGGTAGTCCTTGCGCTGATTGCCGCCGCTTCGTTTGCGCTGTCGGTGGTGGTCAGTTACGTCGTGCCTTGCGTAGCCTTCTATTCGCTGCCCACACGGGCCTGGCAACTGGGTCTCGGCGGCCTGGTGGCACTTGCGGCAGGTCGATTGGGCCGGCTTCAGGCATTGCCCGCGGCCATCGCGGGATGGTCAGGACTGGCCCTCATCGTCGTGGCTTACCTGGCATTGAGCCCGACCACTGTCTACCCGGGGACCGCGGCGCTATTACCAGCGATCGGTACGGCGTTGGTGATCGGCGCCGGCTGTGCCGGCCCTCCTCGGGGATGCGGTCGCTTGCTGGAATTGCCCCGGATGCGCGCGGTCGGCCGGGTCTCGTACTCGTGGTATCTGTGGCACTGGCCGGTGCTGGTGTTCGCGCCCGCCTTGCTGGGCCATCCGCTCGGCTTGGCAAGCAGATTTGCGGCGGTCCTGCTATCGGCCGGCCTGGCGGTGCTCACGCTTCATCTGATCGAAAACCCGCTCCGATTCGCGCCGCTCTTACGTCGGTCTTCACTGCGCAGTCTCGCTCTCGGCGGTGCCGCCACCGCGGTGGCGGCCTGCGTGTGTGTGGCGTTACCAGCAGTGGTGCCGACCCCGGTCGGGCGCGGTGCGCCAGCTTCGGCACTGACCGTGACGGCGATGCCTCGACCCACGGGACCCGACATCACGGCATACGACGCGGCAGTGCAGCGCGCATTCGCACAAGTCCAGGCCGCCGTCGCAGCCTCTGTCGAGTTGCGAGCCGTACCGTCGAACCTGGACCCGCCACTTGCCGATGTGGCAGCCGAACTTGAGCCCCTATTCCTCAACGGCTGCATGCGCACGTTTTTCCAAGCGGGACAGCCGGAATGCGTGATGGGAGATACCGCCTCCGCGACGACTGTCGCGCTGGTCGGTGATTCGAACGCCGCGATGTGGGCTCCGTCGGTCCAGCAAGTCGCCGCGCAGCGGCACTGGCGCCTGGAGATACTCAACAAGGCGGCCTGCCCTTTGATGGACTTGCCTGTCACCAACCCCCTGCGTCGCATGCTGACCAAATGCGATCAGTGGCGGGATCAAGTGATCGGCCGATTACGCGCGGAACGCCCACGATTGGTGCTACTAAGCGTATGGCGCGGGTACGGCCCAGGCGGCGGCTACCTGCCGGGCTTTACTGCATACGATCCGGCGTGGCTCGCGAGTTTGACCCGCCTGGTGCAGCAGCTGCGTGGCTTTGGCGCCGAGGTGCTGGTGCTCGGGCCGATTCCGGATCCGAAGCTTGTGGCGCGGATATGCCTGTCTGGACACCTCGATGACGCGACAGCCTGCTCGTCAGCGAAATCGACGGCGGTAAACAGCTCTGGTATTACCGCTGAATCTTCAGCGACCAAAGTCGGCGGCGGACAATACGCCGACCTCACGGAGCTTTTCTGCACCGCCGACCGCTGCCCGGTCATCGTAGGAAACACCTTGGTCTACTTTGATGAGGATCACCTGACGGCCGAGTATCCCCGGGCGTTGGCACCGGTAATAGGGGCGCTGGCCGACCGCGCGCTGGCCGGCGGGTGAAATTTCGCGCCGTTCGCGGCCAACCTCAGCGTCGTCCAAGCAGGTAACACCGCTTGCTGTGGCATTCATCAGCTATACGTGCCGTCACCCCGATCGGCTCTCAAGGTGACTTGTTATCCGTTGCAGAACAGGCACTTTCGTCAAACCGAAACTGGCCGAGCTACGTATTCAGTGCGAGGATGGCGCGGACGTGTGCGACCCGGAGTTCCGCGTAATGGTCCAAACTGCCGACCGGTGCCGAACATCAGCTGCCTGACCACGCCTGGCCTTGGAGGGTTGATCTCGCAAAGACGGGACGCGTTGTCGTCGCCGTTCTAACATGCATGCGGCTCAAAGGTGTCGCACCCGAACTCAATTGGCCTATCCAAGAAGCGTGAGGGCCCTGCCGCTCACTGCTTCATTGAGTGGTCAAAACGGTCGCCCGGCACTGGAATCAGTGGACGCCGAGGATAATTTGAGAGGTTCGCACACAACGCTGACTATTCTTCCTTGGTATCAGAATTTGCCGAGTTATCGTCGGAGCGGTGCGCCGGAGATTTTGAATCGACCAACGCGAGCAGGTCAAGGAAACCCGGGCGACTCGCCGGATTGCCGCGCCAGTCACCGCAATGACGGTGGTCGCCGTTCGGATGCCGTGCCGCGGAGGGCAGACTCTTCCAGAAGATTGGCGGCGGCCGCGATGCTTTCGGAGGGTTTGCTGGTCCGTGTCGCGATCTCACGCGCTTGGGCAGCATATTCTGGATCGAGGATGGTGCGCAGGTCCGAAACGAGCGAATCAGTGGTGCTTTTCCAGAGGAGGCGGCCAGTACCTATCTTCATCCGCTTAACCGCATTTCCCCAAATCGGCTGATGCATCCGCAACGTCGCAAGAATCAACTGAGGGACCCCTGCGCGCAGAGCTGTGGCTAGTGTGCCAGCGCCGCCGTGGTGGACGACCGCGCGGCAGACCGGAAAGATCGCGGCGTGGTTGACAGTGTTGACTAGCTTGACGTGTTCGAAATCGGGGACGCCACTGAAATCACTCCAGCCGGCGCATACCAATGCGCGCTCACCCAACTCCGCGCAAGCTGCGCTGATCATGGCGACTGTCTCGGCGGGAGACATAATTGCGGTACTGCCGAAGCCGAAATAGATTGGCGGTTGACCTGCTGCGATCCACGAGAGAATTTCTTCATCGGCTTCCGTCTCCAACTCCATTGTCAGAGCGCCAATTAAGGGCCGACGACCCTCCCATTTCGCCCACTCGCTTTTCAAGCCGGGAAAGCAAACGTCATGGTACGCCTGGATCTCAAGCGAGCCACGTTCAGCAATCTGCCGCGACGTGGGGCCTTTAGCAGTTGGCAAGCCCAATTCGCGGCGCTGGTTGTCCCCTAACTTCTTCATTGACAAACGCCACGTCAGCCAATCGTCCACAGTCATTCCGATACGACCAAATGGCGAGAGGAAGGTCGGAACAAGCTCACCGTTGGCCCGAATCGGGACCGTGTGCAGGGTGGCCAACGGAATGTCATAAAACTCCGCGACGTTGAGAGCAGCCTGCTCGCCATATACGAAGTTCAATAGTAGATCGGCCCCATCTGCCAGCGACATCAGTGCCGTACCAATATCTTTCCAGCACTGCGAAAATAGGCGCAGATCTTCCCGAACCAGCTTGAACAGATCTTGGACTTTCCAGAACTCGCGCGATAGACGCGTCGTAAATTCGAGGTGCAGGTTGTGCCATGCCAGCGAATCCGGCCCGCAAGCAACCACGGAAAGCCCCGCCGCCTCGGCGAAGCCAACCAGATTGGGCGGGACGGCAATCCGCACGTCGTGCCCTCTCTGTAGCAACTCACGACCCACGGCGACGAAGGGCTCGACGTCGCCGCGAGTTCCATAGCTTGCCAGAGCAAATTTCATCCCGAAAGTCCTAGCCTTTCATTTGCGTACTACTAATTAGCAGTTCCTGAGAGCCGGCGGGGCGCTTGCCTACGACTGATTCTCCCCCCCACTGCCCACAACAGCGCGATAGGGCGGCGCGTTCACCGCGCCAGCTACCGTGCCCTGCTCGACCCTCACCACGTGCGTGTTCTGCGATATAAAGCATCAGCCCCCGACCGGCGTAGCCGCTTCGCAACATATCCCAAGTCTCGACTGCATATGCGAAAGTTCCTCAAGTTTTATCGAATTGGCACCGAAACCCGACCACCGCGAAACAACCACATCTACCCACCTATGTCAGAAGGCCGCAGGCGTTGACCGCTCCATGGCCTTCAACCAGCCGCTCAGGCGCTAATACCCCGGCCGGCTCGTCTGGACAACATACTGGCCGTATACATCAAGGCGCTCGACGATTCTTTACGGATGTTTGGGTCCCGCACGATCCTGAAGAATTCGTCGCGCCAGTTTAGAGCTACCCGGAGCCGACGGAGGGTAAACTGGCGACCTTTTATCGCGATAGCGAAGCTCGAGCGAAAGCGCGAGTTGCGACTGGACGCCCTGCATGACTCCAATCTCAGTCGGCTGCGCCTGACTCTCGGTCCGCTGCGCCTGCGGAAGGTCTACTTGACGAGTCTTCGCTGAAGTACGTATCTGCGCGCGAGCCGCCCTGCCTGTAGATCGGCGCGGCGCTGTAATCACACCATGACCTGACCCGCGAGATCGCCGCTATCTGCCCTTCGAATGCAAGTAGTAGCGAGCGTGTCGACGCGACTGCACTAGGAATCTGCGCCGTACCGTCGAGGCGACGATGAAACGCTCTACTGGCGCGCTAAGCGACCATTGACGATGGCCTGCAGTCATTGGTCTCCGGATTGGCGATTACCTTTGCGGAATGAAGTGGTGAATCTATCGAGGTGTGCCAACCGACGCGACTGGGCGTCGTGCGGCACGTCGCCAACGCACGATCACAGGACCGAGTACCGAGGCCAACCATATTCGCGTGACCTCACCGCTGGCTCTGGACTGCCAGGCGCCCCTGAGGCGGACCCTGGGCCATTGGTGCTAGAACGGCCATCTGCGGGTTCACGAAAAAACATTCGTATCGTTGCGGTAGCGTGCGCTGCTATGACGGCTCTAATGATGTAGGGCTGGCAGCACCCCAAAAGACGACACAGCGCGGGTCGCAATGCGACAGACGCGCGGAATGAGCGATACATGCCCTTCAAACCGACCACGCTCGGCCGTGCGAGCAATAACTTCATGGCCGGGCTGCCAGCTCGTCGGTTTATCGCCGCAGTCATTGCAATCGGCTCCGTGCAGCTCATGGCCACGATGGACGGCACCATCGCGGTCGTTGCTCTCCCCAAGATCCAGGACGAGCTAAACCTGTCAGATGCCGGGCGGAGCTGGGTGATCACTGGCTACATAGTGACCTACAGCGGCCTGCTGCTAGTGGGCGGTCGCCTCGGTGACGCAATCGGGCTCAAACGCACCTTTATGGTCGGCGTCGGCCTATTCAGCATCGCGTCGGCGGTATGCGGTATCGCGCAAGACGGAGGCACCCTCGTCACGGCCCGGCTTCTGCAGGGCGCGGCGGCCGCGATCATCGCACCCACCAGTTTGGCGCTGATCTCGACCACCTTCCCGAAGGGACCGGCACGTAACGCTGCCGTGGGGGTTTTGGGCGCCACGGCCAGTCTCAGCTCGGTGATGAGCCTGGTGGTGGGCGGGGCCCTTACCGAAGTGTCATGGCGGCTCATTTTTTTGTTGAATGTGCCGATTGCGCTGCTGGCGATTTACCTCGGTCGAAGCGCCCTACGGGAAACTCAGCTGGAACGGCTGAAGCTCGACATCACGGGGGCAGGGCTGGCGACGTTGACATCTATCGCCGCGATTGTCGCCGTGTCGATGGGACCGGAGAAGGGCTGGCTGTCGGGCGCGACGATCGGTTCGGGTGCGGTGACACTGGGCGCTTTTGTGGCGTTTGTCGTCGTGGAACACCTGGCTGAGAACCCTATCGTGCCGCTTGACTTATTCTTCGACCGCAACCGGCTCGCCACGTTCGCTACCATCTTCCTCGCCGGTGGCGTGCTCTTAACCCTGACAGTGCTGGTCACCCTGTATGTGCAGAACCTCTTGGGCTACAGCGCCCTGCACGCAGGCCTCGCCTTCATCCCATTTGTCCTTGCCGGTGGGGCCGGGGTGGCTTTGTCCTCCCGGCTGGTAACGCGTTTTCCGCCGCGGGTATTGGTGCTCGCCGGCGGGATGCTCGTGCTCGGCGCGATGCTGTACTGCTCAACGTTTCATCGTGGCATCCCGTACTTCCCCAATTTGCTCGTGCCGCTCGTCGTGGGCGGTATCGGTATCGGCATAGCCGACCCGCCAATCGTGCTGTCATTAATCGCTGGCGTTGGTCCCGATCGGATCGGGCCCACGTCCGCGATCTCGCTTATGCTTTACGGCCTCGGCGGGCCGGTGGTGATGGGCGTCATCCAGGCTGTCGTCACAGCGCGAACCGTGTCATTAGGCGGGACTAGTGGACCGGCGAAGTCCATGAATCCCGCCCAGCTACATGCCCTGGATCAGGGCTATACCTTTGGGCTGTTGTGGCTGGCCGGCGTGGCCGTCGTGGTCGGTGTGGCTGCGCTGCTCATCGGCTACACCGCACAGCAGGTGGCGCATGCCCAGGAAGTCAAGAAAGCTATCGACGCCGGCGATCTAAACTAATAGCCGACCCGTGCAGCACCACCCGGTGCGCGCGGCGCATTCATGGCCCATACATGACCGGATTTTGAGTGGCCTCGAGTTTGACGCGATGCCCTCCGCTGCTCTCGTCACGCCGCGAATCGGGCGCAACCAGGTTCAGGAATAAGCTTGGCAGCGCCAAAGAGCCGAGAGACATGAGCCGGCAAGGTAAGGTTCGGGCGGTGCCAGCCCGGATACGCCCCCTTCGAGCATCCAGAACACGCCGCGCCTCGAAACGTGATGCGCTGCCGGACAATCGGCTCGCGTTCGCGGACCACGCCGTGTTCGCAGAACACACCGCCAACGGCCGGAACCTGGTCATCCAGGTCGTGTTCATTTACGAGCACGCTATCGACATCGATGGGGTGAGGCGGTTCAACCGAAATCTGGGTCGCGGGCTGCTGGGGCGGCGCATCGAGCGTTCATCGTTCGGGCGATATCGGTGGGTGACCAACCATGTTCCATCGGACGTCGACGTGTCCGAGCGTCCCCGGCCACGTGCCGAACTCAGCGACTGGGCCGACGAACGCTCGCAGATGCCCACCGATTCGGAATGGGGTCCCGGTTGGCATATCGGCGTCCTCCCGCTTACCGACGGCTCGACCGCGGTCAGCTTGGTGGTTTCGCACTACCTCATCGACGGCTTCGGGCTCGCCCTCGTGATCGCTGATGCGTTAATAGATAAACAGCTCGAACTTGGCTACCCGCAGCCACATTCGCGCAGCCCACTGCGCGCCATCGCACAGGACGTCCGCGAAGCCGGGCGGGACGCGCGCGAAGTCGGCCGCGCGCTTGCCGTCGCAGCAAAACTGGCCCGTCGCCGTCGGCCGGACAGTACCCCGGCAACGGAATCGCGACCCGTCGCCGTCAGCGGAGGCGGGGCCGATGAAGGCGTTGTCGTGCCGGTCGTCACCTTGCATATCGACGCGGACGAATGGGATGCGCGCGCAAAGATTCTGGGCGGAACTGGTAGGACGCTACTCGCAGGATTCGGAGCAAAACTCGGCGAACGCATGGGACGTCGACGTGCCGGTGATGGTGCCGTCACCTTGCAACTCCCTATGAGCGCCCGCACCGAGGGCGATACACGTGCGATCGCGGTATCGTTTGCCCGCTTCAGCGTCGACCCGACCCCGGTGACAACGGATCTCGGCGACGTCCGTGCCGCGGTCAAGCAGGCGCTGGACACGCTGCGGGAGACACCAGATGAGTCGGTGCAGCTGCTGTGGCTGGTCCCGTTCACGCCGAAGCGGATATTGAGACGAATTGGCAATGCGATGGGCGCCGACCCGGATCACCCGGTGTTCTGCTCAAATCTCGGCGACCTCGGCTTCTTGGTGTTGGCCCTGGCCGGCAACGAGGCCGAATACGCCGTCATCGAAGCGGCCCTCAACAGGCTGCATCTCATCCGGGTGAGCGGGCAAAACTTAACGCGGCAACTGCTCGAGCGGACCGGTGGTCAAATGATGCTGCAGTCCTGGCGGATCGGCGACAAGATCGCCATCACCATCGAGGCCTATCAACCGGGCGCGAAAAACACCAAGACCGCTTTGCGCGAACTGGCCGGGCAGACACTGGCCGAGTTCGACCTGACCGGTGAGATCGACTAAGCGGCACATCCCGGCCGCCGCATTGCGGCGACTTCCCTGCGGTGCCTGGCACGTGGGCCCGGAACGTGACGGTTCACGCAACGTAAATTTCGCGGCCCCTGCGATGCGGCGCGACTGCAGGCTTACTCGTCAGACGCCTTGCCGGCTGCCAACCTGTCGCGCAGGCTCTTCGGCCGTATGTCGGGCCAGTTCTGTTCGATGTAGTCCAGGCACGCAGCGCGGTCGGCTTCGCCGTAAACCACACGCCAACCAGCCGGAACATCGGCGAAGGTCGGCCACAAGCTGTGCTGCTCCTCGTCGTTGACCAACACGAAAAAGCTGCCACTGTCGTCGTCGAACGGATTGACGCTCACCGAGTGATTCTCCAGATCCTGTAGTCGAGATTGAGTGAAACCGCCCCAAACGATACCCGGAAGCCCACAGCCACAGTGGTGGGTTCGGGCAAATGTTCCCGATGACGCGGGGCGCGGTACGGCCATCGCACCCGGCGCCAACTGTGCTGCGATGACCCGTTGGCGCTGGAGCGTCGTCGGGCTACACACCGACAGCCACGCCGCTCGCCGAGGCAGGGCTCCGGTAAGGGCGTCAACCGCCGCGAGCAAACACCCTGCCGCCACCGCGAGGCGGTTGTGGACGCGCACGGACGGCCGAGGAGTGGCCTGAGAGCGCGATACCCAAAGCGTCGCCGCCGCCGCGCCGGAGCGCCGGTAAGTGAGATCACGGTTATTGACGCTTGCGTAGCCGCTAAGCAGGACCGATCCCCCGCGGCCGAGTGTGCGAGAGGCCCGTCGCCAAGCGGCGGGTCGTCACCGTCGATGACAACCGGATCGGCGGACGCGGTCACGGGGTCGCGATCCGTTCACAGCCTTGACCGTGAACACAGCCCAGCTAATATCACGGTTAGGTAACGATCTTATCAACTCTTTAAAATCGTCGGCGGCGCGCGTAATACCATCGCCCTGCCATGTGGGCCGCTGGCGGCACCGAAATCGCCGACGTGTAAAGGATCCAGCGGCGTGGGTGGTGGAGCTGGTAATCGGGGGACCGGGTCTTGAGTCAAGCAGGGGGGCAAGGCCAGGTGGTCGTTGCCCGTAAGGAGGCGGAATGGTTGCATTCCGGGCCATCGATGATGATGATGCACGTCGATCGGAGTCATTGAGCTGTTCGCCCGGCGCGGCCAGGCCTGCCACCCCGGTTGCCATCATCGGTGTGGCGTGCCGACTTCCAGGGGGAATCGACTCGCCGGACCGGTTATGGGAAGCGTTGCTGCGCGACGATGACCTGATCACCGAGATCCCCGCCGACCGCTGGGACGCCGAGGAATATTACGACCCCGAGGCCGGGGTGCCCGGTCGGTCGGTGTCGAAGTGGGGCTCGTTCCTGGACGACGCCGCGGGGTTCGATGCCGAGTTCTTCGGGATCGAGGAGCGTGAGGCGACCGCGATCGACCCGCAGCATCGGCTGCTGCTGGAAACCTCATGGGAGGCAGTCGAACACGCGGGCCTCAACCCGGCGAGTTTGGCCGGGTCGCGGACCGCCGTCTACGTCGGCGTGTCGCACGACGACTACCTCTCGGTGGCGGCCGATTCCTACACTCAGGCGGGCCCGTACGGATTCCTGAGTAACAGTCGCAGCATGGCGTCCGGACGAATCGCCTACGCCATGGACCTACGCGGCCAGGCGATAACGGTGGATACCGCATGCTCGTCTGGGTTGGTCACGGTGCATCTCGCATGTCGCAGCCTGCACGACAGCGAATGCGATCTGGCGCTGGCGGGCGGCGTTTCGCTGACGCTGGATCCACGAAGATACGCCGCCGGATCAGCCGGCGGCGTGCTCTCGGCGACCGGGCGCTGCCACGCATTCGACGTCGCCGCCGATGGTTTCGCCATCGGCGAGGGCAGCGCAATGATGCTGCTCAAGCGGTTACCGGATGCACTGCGTGACGGGGACCGAATCTTGGCCGTGGTGCGCGGCACGTCCCTGAACAACGGTGGCCGAACTGCGGCCATCACCACACCGTCGCGGCCGGCACAAGTAGCCGCCTACCGGGCGGCCCTGGCAGCGGCGGGGGTGGAGGCCGGCAGCGTCGGCATGGTCGAGGCGCACGGCAGCGGCGACCCGGTCGGTGATCGGATCGAATTCGCAAGCCTGGCAGAGGTTTACGGCGCTGCCGGTCCCTGCGCGCTCGGCTCGGCAAAGTCGAATTTCGGACATAGCCAATCGATTTCGGGAACGCTCGGCTTGATCAAGGCGGCCCTGGCCCTGTGGCACGGCGCAATACCCGGGAATCAACGCTTTTCACGCCTGCCGGATGAGCTCGCGCAAATCGACACAAAGCTCTTCGTGCCGAAGTCGAATACGCCGTGGCCGAGCGATGACCTCCAACCGCGGCGAGCAGCGGTATCGGCCTACGGGTTCTCGGGTACTAACGCCCACGCGATCTTGGAGCAAGCGCCGCAAACTTTCGAGCCCGATGTAGAGGCCGAACGAGCGACATCGCTCCTCCAGCCACCGTTACTCTTGACGCTTTCGTCCACCTCGTCCAGCGAATTGCGCCGCACCGCAAGGCGATTGGCCAGCTGGATGCAGTCACATGACGAGGTGTCGCTGCCTGATCTGGCGTATACCCTTGCACGCCGTCGTGGCCACCGCCCCGTGCGCACCACGGTCGTCGCCGCCAACCTCGACGAGGCGGCGGCGGGGCTGCTCCAGATCGCCGACGGCGAAACTTCGTATCGGGCGGCGGCCGGACGCGACGACCGGGGCCCGGTGTGGGTGTTCTCCGGTCACGGGTCGCCGTCGGCAATCATCGGGGCCGACCTGTTGGCCAACGAGCCGGCGTTTGCTGCCGCTATTGCGGCGGTCGAACCACTGATCGCGCAGGAGTCGGGCTTTTCGGTAATCGAAGCGATGAGGTCACCGGAGGTGATGACCGGCGTAGACCGGGTGCATCCGACGCTGTTCGCTATGCAGGTCGCGTTGGCGGCCACCTTGAAGGCCTACGGCGCGCGCCCCGGCGCGGTGGTGGGACACTCGCTGGGCGAGACCGCGGCGGCAGTGGTCGCGGGCGCGCTGTCGCTGGCAGACGGGGTGCGGGTCATCTGCCGCAGCTCCCGGCTGATGGCGCGCATCGCCGGTTCCGGTGCGATGGCCCTGGTGGAAATGCCGGCGCAGCAAGTGCTTTCCGAGTTGATGGCCGGTGGGATCAGGGACGTTGTGATCTCCGTGGTGGCTTCACCCGAGTCCACCATCGTCGGCGGCCAAACCGAGACGGTGCGCGAACTGGTGAAAGCGTGGCAATCACGGACGGTGGCAGCTCGCGAAATCGTCACCGACGCGGCATGGCATACCCCGGTGGTCCAACCCATCCTCGATGAACTGTCGGAGGCGCTGGCTGAGCTGTCACCGGCAACGCCAGAAGTGCCTATCTACTCCGCGAGCCAGTTCGACCCTCGCGAGCTGCCGGTGTGCGATGCCCGCTACTGGGTCGACAATGTGCGGCGCACGGTGCGGTTCGCCGCGGCGGTCCAGGCCGCGATGCAGGATGGCCACCGGGTTTTCGCCGAGCTGGCGGCGGATTCCCTGCTCGACACATATCTCGAACAGAACGCTCGAAGCCTCGACATCTCGGTGGCCGCCTTGGCCGGCATGCGAAGCGAGCAAGCGCTGCGGCACGGGCTGCGCGGCCTCTTGGCGGATCTGCACAATGCGGGCGCAGCGGTCGACTTCTCCGCGCTTTATCCGGGCGGGCGACTGGTAGACGCGCCCCTGCCGACGTGGACGCACCGCCGGCTGCTGTTGGACCGTGACGATCACCAATCCTCCGCCACCGCCGCCGGATGCACTGTCTCGGCCCACCCGCTGCTGGGTGCGCACGTGCGCTTGCCGGAAGAGCCGGAGCGTCATGTCTGGCAGGGAGAGGTCGGCACCGCCGCCCAGCCGTGGCTCGACGATCACCAGATCCAGTGTGTCCCTGCGCTTCCGGCGGCGGCCCACTGCGAGATGGCGCTGGCCGCCGCGCACACGGTGCTGGGCGAGATTTCGGAAGTCCGCGACATCCACTTCGGGCGGACGCTGGCGCTGGATGAGCAGACCGCGATCGGCGCTTCGGCGTCGTTGTCGTCCGCAGGGGCGGTCGAGTTCGCGGTGGAGGCATTCCGGGGCGGCGAGAGAACCCGGCTCAGCAATGCGGTCCTGCACGCCGCTGATGAACGCCACCTCGCCGTGCGCGACATTGCCGCGCTTCTTGCCGCGCACCCGCGCAGCGAAGACGGCGACGAGGTGCGCAAGCGCCTGGGCGAGCGGGGCGTTCAGTACGGTCCGGCGTTCACCGGACTTGGCGCGGTGCACACGGACGAAGCGGGTAGCAGCGCCGTGGCCGAGGTCGCGCTCCCCCGTCAAATCCGCTCCGGCCAACATGATTACACCGCGCACCCCGCACTGCTGGATGCCTGTTTCCAATCGGTCGCGGCTCATCCGGCCATGCAGGCGGTTGGCGGGAACGTGTTGGCGCTGCCACACAGCATCCGCCGGCTGCGGGCCTACGCCTCGGCGCGCAACGCCCACTACTGCTACACACGCGTATCGAAAGCCGACAGTTCCGGGATCGAGGCCGATCTCGAGGTGCTCGATGAGCACGGCGCAGTCCTGCTCGCCGTAGAGGGGTTGCGATTGGAAACCGGTCTCTCCGAGAAGGACAGGAAAGACCGGGTTCTGGCCGAGCGGCTGTTGACCATCCAATGGCGGCAGCGAGAACTGCCCGACGTCGAATACGCCCACCCCGGAAGCTGGCTGCTGATCAGCACCACCGCCGTCGCAGACGTTCTGGCCACCGATTTGCCCGACGCCCTGAAAAGCCACGGCTCGCAATGCACCACCGTGTCCTGGACACCGCACGCTGACCACGCAGTGAACAGCCAACAGCTTCGGAAACATCTTCTCGGCACTGGGTTTACCGGCGTAGTGGTACTGATGGGACCGCAGAACGGTGACTCGGTTGACCCCCAGCTGGGCCGCGAGTGTGTGGAGCATCTGGTGCGGATCATCCGTGAACTGCCAGATCTCCCAGGCGAGTCGTCTCGCCTGTATGTGGTGACCCGCGCCGCTCAGACGGTGCTTTCCGGTGATGAACCGAACCTGGAACACGCTGGACTGCGGGGTCTGATCCGAGTGGTCGGCACGGAACACCCCCACTTGCGGGTCACTCATATCGATCTGGACCCCGACGCCGAAGCCGAACATCTGGCCCGGCAACTCGAGAGCGGATCCGAGGAGGACGAAACCGCTTGGCGTAACGGCGATTGGTATACCGCGCGGTTGTCACCCAGTCCGCTGCTTCCCGAGGAGCGGCGCACCACCGTAGCAGACCACGAGCGCGACGGGGTGCGCCTGCAGATCCGTACACCTGGCGCTCTGGAATCGATGGAACTCGTTGCCTGCGAACGGGTTACGCCCCGGCCCGGACAGATCGAAGTCGCGGTCAGCGCGGCCGGCGTCGATTTTACCGACGTCCTGTTAGCGTCCGGTCGTCTCGCGCCGCGAGAACTCGACGGCCACCCAGCGCGGCTCGGCACCGACTTCGCCGGGCTGGTGACAGCGGTCGGGCCGGGCGTGGCCGATCACAAGGCGGGCGACCATGTCGGCGGCCTGTGTCCCACCGGCTCGTGGGGTACGTTCCTGACGTGCGATGCGCGCTCGGCCGTTACTCTGCCGGCCGGCCTTTCTGACGAGCAGGCGGCCGCAGTCACCACCGCGACGGCGACAGCCTGGTACGGACTGCACGATCTCGCCCACATCGACAGCGGCGACAAGATATTGATTCATTCCGGCACCGGCGGTGTCGGGCAGGCGGCGATCGCGATCGCCCGCGCGGCGGGAGCCGAGATCTTCGCGACTGCCGGCACCGACCAGCGCCGAGATCTGCTGCGCGACATGGGTATCGAGCACGTTTACGACTCACGAAGCATCGACTTCGCCGACCTGATACGCCGCGAGACCGGCGGCTATGGAGTCGACATCGTGCTCAACTCGGTCACCGGCGCCGCCCAGCGCGCGGGGGTCGAATTGCTCGCGCACGGCGGACGATTCATCGAGATCGGTAAACATGGCGGCTTCGGCGACCTCCGGTTGGGTCAGCTGCCGTTGCGGCGCAACCTCGCGTTCTACGCCGTGGACCTGGCCGCTATGTCCGAGAACCACCCGCACCGGCTGCGCGGGTTGTTGGACAAGGTGTATCGACTCAGCGCCGACGGTGTGCTGCCCATCCCGCACAGCACGCCCTACCCGATAGAGAAGGCCGCCAACGCGATTCGGGCGATGAGCGAGGCTCGACACACCGGCAAACTCGTGCTAGAAGTCCCCCGCACCGGGCGCATCCGGGTGACGGTGCCGCCGGCGGCGGCCCGGGTCTTCCGCGACGACGGCGCCTACATCATCACCGACGGGCTCGGAAGCCTGGGGTTGTTCTTGGCCGAGAGAATGGCTTCTCCCGCTTCAGGGGAGGGCTGCGGACGCATCGTGTTGTCTTCACTCACGCAGCCGGCCCCCGAGGCGCTGGACAAGATTGAGCGCATCCGCGCGATCGGCGCCGACGTTGTGGTGGAGTGTGGCGATATCGCCGAGGAAGCTACGGCTCGGCGTTTGGTCATGGCGGCGACGGCCACCGGCCTTGCGTTGCGCGGGGTGGTGCATGCGGCGACGGTGGCCGATGATGCCGCTCTGACCGACACCACCGACGAGCTCATCGAACGCAGCTGGGCGCCAATGGTCTACGGCGCATGGAACCTACACCTTGCCACGGCCGGCCAGCCGTTGGATTGGTTCTGCTCGTTCTCCTCGGCAGCCGCTCTGGTGGGCTCGCCGGGACAGGGCGCCTGCGCCGCAGCCCACAGCTGGCTAGACGCCTTCACCTTATGGCGGCGGGCGAAGGGGCTGCCGGCCACCGCGATCGCGTGGGGCCCATGGGGTCAGCCCGCCTCCGCCACCGCCGAAAATGTCGACATCGCCATCACCGCCGACGACTGCGCTTACGCGTTTGAGACGCTGCTGCGTCATGAGCGTGCCTACGCCGGCTATACGGTCATGAGCACCGCAACGACCACCTTCGCCCAACACACCCCCTTCTTCGAGGCGGTCCGCTCCGCTGGCCAAACCGCAAGGGGCGTAAGTAGATTGCGTGCCGAGCTCAAGGGATTGCCCTTCGACGAGTGGCCCACCCGGCTGCTGGGACTGATTTCCGACCAGGTCCGCCTGACCCTGCGCCGAAACGTGGATGTCGACCGGCCGCTCGCCGAGTACGGCATGGACTCATTGGGCGCGCTGGAGCTGCGCACCCGCGTCGAGACCGAAACGGGAATACGCATGAATTCCACCGATCTCGCCGACATCGGCACCATACGCGGCTTGGCGGAAATGCTGTGCGACAAGCTCGCAGGATCACATTGAACAACCGGAAAGGCTGATCAGTGCCACTGCGGATACTTCCTGCACGAGCCTCCGTAGGCACCCGCGCAGTCAACGGTGAAGCGTGCCTGGACAATCGCCTCGCCTACGTGGACCAAGCCCTATTCATGGGGCAGCGCGTCACGGGGCCGAAGCAGATCATGCAGGTTCTGTGGGTTTATGAGCACCCCCTTGACTTCGACGGAGTGAGGCGTTTTCACCACAATCTCAGTCGTGGGTTGCTGGGGAGGCGCATCGAGCGTTCGCCGCTGCCATTTGCCCGGTATCGATGGGTGTCCGACCCCGGCCCGACGGACCTCGATATCGCGGAGCACCCCCGCCCACGCGCCGACGTCAGCGACTGGGCAGATGAACGCTCACAAATCCCCGTCGACCCGGAATCTGGCCCCGGTTGGCATCTGGCCGTGCTTCCACTGACCGATGGCTCCACCGCGGTAAGCCTGGTGATTTCCCATTACCTGCTCGACGGTCTCGGACTTGTCGTGTCGGGAATCGAGGCCCTTTCGGGCATCACCCACGACTTTGGTTATCCACCGCCACGTTCGCGCACTCGACGGCGCGCGCTGGTGGAGGATGCCCGCCAAACGGCGCAGCAGGCGCCTGAGATCGGTCGGGCGCTTGTCGCGGCGGCACGGCAGGCCCGTAATCAGCGGCAAAACACCGCACAACCGCAGAAACCTCGGCCGCCAATGCCAAGCGACACCAACGACGTCGCGGACCCCGTCGTCGTCGTGCCGACCGTCACGGCCTTGGTCGACCTGGCCGAGTGGGATGCCTGCGCGACCGCGCTCGGCGGAACCAGTAAGACTCTGCTCGCCGGGTTCGTGGCGAAATTCGCGGAGCACGTGGGCCGCCGGCGCGCCGGTGACGACACCGTCACCGTGCAACTTCCCATCAGCACCCGGGCCGAGGGTGACATGCGCGCGAACGCGGTGTCGTTCGCGCGTGTCAGCGTCGACCCGACACGGGTGACGACAGATCTGCGTGAGGTGCGCGCCGCGATCAAGCAGGCGCTGGTGACCCTTCGGGAAACATCCACCGAAGAGTCCTCGCAGGTCGCTTCGCTGATCCCGTTCATACCGAAACGGGTCCTGAAACGGCTGAGCGCGCTGGACTACGCGATGCTCAGCGAAGCCCTGCCGGTGTTGTGCTCGAATCTCGGTGACCTTGGCTCGGTGGTCTGCCGCCTCGATGGCAGCGACGCCGAGTTCGTCACCGGACGACTGGGTTTTCAACACCTGACGCGACAGTGGCTGGAGCGCACGGGCGGCCTGATGACTGTGCAGTCCTGGCGCCTGCACGACAGAATCGTCATCAGCGTCGGCGCCTACCAGCCGGGCGCCGACAACACGAAACTGGCCATGCGCGAGTTGGCTGCGCGCACGCTGGACGAGTTCAACCTGACAGGCGACATCACCTAACGCGGTCGCGAGGGAGCCGGGTCACGACTTCAGCGCGAGTTTGAGCTGTTCCCCGTACAAAGCGAGCGATTCGCCGGCCATCATGTCGTCGTGGCCGCAGTCGACCGGATACACCGTGATGGCACCTTCGACGTATGGGTTCCAGTTTCGCGGGTCTGACGACTCGTTGCCGACGTCTCGCAGGGCCGAAAATATGATCACTTCGCCATCGAACACGCCGGGCACATGCTGTCGCAGGTGCGACCCGTTCGAATTGTAATTGTCAACCACGAACTCGAAGATTTGCCTCGGCGGGAGAATCAACTCCACCGCCTTTCCCTGCTGGCGGATCAGTTCCTCAGCCCGCTCGTAGGTGAGTGGCTCCGCGTGTTCGGGAACAGCGATGCGGTTGGATCGCAACGTAAGGTCCAAGATGCGACTCTCACCCTGAATCTCCTCCGGCGCAACGGTATTCGTGGGCCCGCTATCGCCGAGCACCGGGTCCAGCATGATCAAACGCTGGACTTCGCAGCCGCGCCGGCGAAGCTCGACGGCCAGTTCATGGGCCACTGGCCCGCCGAAAGACCAGCCAAGCAGGTTGTAAGGCCCCACTGGATAAAGGGCCTGCAGTCGATCGGCATAGTCCTTCGCCATGTCACGAATCGATTGCCGGCCAAATTCGCCGTTGTCCGGAATTTGGTTGATTCCGATGATCGGGCAATCGAGGTAATCGCCCAATACCCGATACGCGTAACTCAGGCCGAGACCTTCATGGACGCAGCACAGCGGGATGCCCGTGCCCTTCTTGAGGACTTCTATCGGCAGCAGTTCCGCCGCGCTGTCATCGCTGCTCAGTTGCCGACTCAGGCTCCGAACCGACGGCGCGTCCAATATGGTGCGCACCGCGAGGTGGGCATCCAAAGTCTTGTTGATCGTGGCGATCACGCGCATCGCCAACAATGAATCACCACCCAGATCGAAGAACGAGTCCTCGACGCCGACGCGATCCAGCCCGAGGATTTGGGCGAAGATGCCGGCCAGCGTCTCCTCGATCGCGTTCGCCGGGGCCCGGTAGCGTTCGGCGACAACATATTCGGGTACCGGCAGGGCTCGCCTGTCGAGCTTTCCGTTGGGCGTCAACGGCAGCGCCCTGACCGGCACCACGGCCACCGGCACCATGTAGGCCGGCAACCGCTCGGCCAGCTTGGCGCGCGTAGTCATCGGATCGGCGGTGCCGGTGAAGTACCCGACTAGGCGCTTGTCACCGGGGCGGTCCTCGCGAGCGATTACCACCGCCCGGTCGACCCCGTCGATGTCGGCCAATGCCGCTTGGACATCACCCAACTCGATGCGATAGCCCCGTATCTTGACCTGCTCGTCGGCACGACCGAAGTACCGCAACTGACCGTCGGGGCCCCAGCACACCAGATCCCCGGTCCGGTACATGCGCGCTCCCGGAGTCCCCGCACCGGCGAACGGACATGCCACGAACCGCGAGGCGCTCAACCCTGCCCGGTTCAGGTACCCATACGAGACCCCGGCACCGGCCACATACAACTCCCCTATCACGCCGGCCGGAACGGGGCGTAACCAGGCGTCGAGCACAAACAACGCCGCTTGTAGCACCGGCGAACCGATCGGCACCACGCCTGTCCCCGGCGCCAGCGGGGCGCTCATCGTGATGCCCATCGACGTCTCGGTCGGGCCGTACGCGTTGACCATCAGCCGCCCCGGCGCCCACCGGTTTACCACCTCAGCAGGGCAGGCTTCACCGGCCACCATCACGGCCAGCGACTCCAACCCCTCGGGTGCGAGCGCCGCGAGAGCGGAAGGGGTTTCGGTGAACACGTCAACGCGCTCGGCGATCAGCAAGGCCTTGAAATCTTCCGGTGAGGTCGCCACGGATTCGGGCACCACGACCACGCGCCCCCCATGCAGTAGCGCGAAGAAAATCTCGGACACCGAAACGTCGAAAGCCAGGGATTTGCATTGAGCCCAGGCGGCCGGCGTCGGCAAGTGTCCATCCACCACCTCGAGTAGCTGGACCGCGTTGTGGTGAGAGACGGCCACGCCCTTGGGGACACCCGTTGTGCCCGAGGTGTAGATGAGGTACGCGATGTCGTCGGGGGCCGGCCCCGGCAGACCCGTTGCTGGACAGCCGGGAATGCGGGTGTCGTCGACGTCGATCACCAGCAAATCGGACCCGCCCAGTCGGGCCCGCAGATCTGCGTTGCTGATCGCCGCGACCGGCGCGGCATCGGCCACCATGAACTCGATCCGGGCCGTTGGTACTGCGGGGTCGATCGGCAGATAAGCCGCACCGGACTTGAGCACCGCCAGGATCGCCACGATCGCCTCGGCCGAACGGGGCAGGAGCAGCGCCACCACATCACCGGCACCCACGCCCTGATCGGCCAACAGGTGCGCCAGTCGGTTTGCCGCCTCGTCGAGCTGGCGGTACGTCATCGGCCGCCCCTCGCACGTCAGTGCCACCGCGTCCGGGGCCCGCTCTACGTGCGCGGCAAACACCTCCGGAATAGACACCGACGCGGGCGCCAGGTGCGCCAACACTGCGCGGTTGCCCCACGCGTCCAGGCGGGCGTGCTCATCGGCGTCGAGGAGGTCGATAGACGACAGCGGCCGGGTGGGCTCGGCGGTCATGGCGACAAGCACCTTGTGGAATCGCGCGAACAGCGCGTCGATGCCGGAGCCGTCGAACACCTCGGCGTCGTACTCGACGCGCAGCCCGATTCGAGGACCCGGCATGGCGGCAACCGCGAGCGGGTAGTGGGTGGATTCGCTGGTGTTGACTTCGGTGACGGTCAGGTCGTAGTCGCCGGTCAACGCCTCGGTGTCGACCGGATAGTTCTCGTAGATGAACATGGAGTCGAACAGCTGGTCGTGATCCGTGAGGCGGTGGATCTCGGACAAAGCCAGATGCTGGTGCTCCAGCGTGCAATTGTGGGCGTCCTGCAGCTGATCCAGCAGGTCGGCGGCGGTGGTTGCCGTGGTGATTCGCGCCCGCACCGGCACCGTGTTGATCAACAGCCCCACCATCGACTCCGCGCCGGCCAATTCCGGCGGCCGCCCCGAGACCGCCGTACCGAAGACCACGTCATGCTGCCCGGTCAACCGCATCAGCATCTGGGCCCATGCCGCCTGCAACACGACGTTGACGGTGGTGTGACGCGAACGGGCCAACTCACCCACATCCTGGGTCGTGTCCTCCGGCACCTCAAACCAGGCCGCGGATCGCCGCGCCTGGCTCAGCTGACCTGGCGGACCCACCAGGGTGGGGGCATCCAGGCCCGCCAGCACCTCACGCCAAGCCGCTTGGGCCGCAGCGCGATCCCGCCCGATGAGCCACGCGACGAAGCTGCGATACGGTGCGGCCCCGGGCAGCGGGCGTCCGTAATAGCTGGCGAAGATCTCCTGCAGCAGGATCGGCAGCGACCAGCCGTCGAGCACGATGTGGTGATTGGTGAGCACAAACCGGTGCCGGCCTAGTGCGGTGCGGATCAGTACCGCCCGAAACGCAGCCTGTTCGGCGAGGTCGCACACCGCGACGCGCTCAGCGGTGCAGATCTCCTGGACTTGCTCGTCAATGCTCATGCCGTTGGGATGCGGCTCGATATACCGCCATGGCACCACCGGATCAGCCGGGATGATCTGCACCGGCTCGTCCATTTGGGTCGAGAATCGGGCCGCCAGGTTGGGATGGCGCGTTACCACCGTTTGCAGCGCGGCGCGCAACCGATCGGGATCGAGCTCACCGATCACCGTGAAGTCCAGTTGCACCGCATACACGTCGTGATCGGGACCCAGCCCGGCGCCGGCATGGAACAAAAACCCCTGCTGCAACGGAGTCAACGGCAAGATGTCGGCGATATGGTGCTCCCGCTGCAACTCATCGAGCTGCTGCTGGGTCAAATGAGCGGGAGCGAAATCGGACGGCGTGAACCCGCCGCCGCCGGTGCGGACGTGCGCGCAGATCCCGGCCAGGGCGTCGAACCACAACCGGCCCAGCCGGTCGACGTGCTCGCGATCCACCGCCGACGGCGCCCAGGTCCAATTCGCGTGCAGCTGCGGACCGGAGTCGGTGTCCAGGGTGCCGGCGTTGAGCTCGAGGGTGTGCATCAGCGGCATCGGTATGGCCGCGGCCGCCCGGGTGACCGATGCGACATCCTGGCAAACTCGCCACGGGTCGTGGGACACCTCGGCCGTCGCACCCAGTCGTCCCAGATAGTTGAACCCGATCACCGGGTCCGAGCCTCCCAACTCGACATCGGGGTTCACATATCGCAGCAGACCATAGCCCAGCGGGTCAGGCAGGGCACGCAGTTGCTCCTTGGCGTCTTTGACCAGCGCACCCAGCGCCGCATCGCCGGCCACCACCCGATCCCAGGCCAACCCCCCGACGTTCAACGTCACCGGATACTTGGTGGTGAACCACCCCACCGTGCGAGTCAGATCCACATCGGCGGCCAGCTCCTCGTGGCGACCATGGCCCTCCACGTCGATGCCGATCGGCCCCCCAGCGCTGGCCGCGAACTCGGCCACGGCCAACCCGAATGCGATCAACAGAATGTCGTGCACCCCGGCGTGGAACGCAGTCGGCACCTCTCCCAACAGCATCCGGGTGGTCCCGACGTCCAGGGCCGCCGACAGATGACCCGCCGCAGCGAACGTATCCACCGCGGGCTGCAGCGCCGGAAGCACCGCCGGGGCCGCCGCCACCTGCCGCCACGCCTCGACTTGATCCACCACCGCGGGACTACTGGCGTGCGCGGCCAGCAACGCCGACCACCGGGCAAACGACGTGCCCGTCGCCGGCAACGCTATGGGCTGGCCACCCCGACGCTGTTCCCACGCCAGATTGAGGTCCTCCAACAGGATCCGCCACGAGACCCCGTCCACCGCCAAATGGTGAATGACCAAGGCCAACTGCCCGGTCGAGCCAGCCCACACCGCACTGAGCATCAGCCCGGCAGCGGGATCCAACCGTGACCGCGCCGCGACCAACGCATCCTCCGACAACACCTCGACCACCCGCAGGCGCTCCCGGGCATCCACCTCGCCGGGCTCGGGCACCCTCAAGGTCCAACTCCGGGCACCATCGTCGACGGCGCGCAGCCGCAACATGGCGTGCCGGTCGAGCAGGGCCTGCATCAGCACCACGACGTCCGCCTCGCCAACCCCCACCGGGGCCTGCACCACCACCGTCTGATTGAACTGACCCACCGGGCCATCCACGTTGGCCAACCAGCGCATGATCGGCGTCGCGACCACTGGCCCCAGCCCCTCGTCGACCGGGCCGCCGACACCCTCGACCGACCCGGCCACCCGAGCCAATCGCGCCACACTCTGCTCGACGAACACATCACGAGGCCGAAACACCAGGCCGGTCGCCCGCGCCCTGGCCACCACCTGCATCGACAAGATGCTGTCTCCGCCGAGTTCGAAAAATGAGTCGTCGACGCCAACCCGCTCCAGCCCTAGCACTTGGGCGTAAATGCCGGCCAAGATTTCCTCGGTCGGCGTCGACGGGGCGCGATACAGATCGCCCGCGGCGTACTCGGGTGCGGGTAACGCCCGCTTGTCCAATTTCCCGTTCGCCGTCAACGGCAACGCCTCAACCACCACCACCGCCGCCGGCACCATGTACACGGGCAAGCGCTCGGCCAGCGCGGCACGGACTTCGGCCGGGTCGGCCGTGCCGGTCACATATCCCACCAGACGCTTATCGCCCGGGCGGTCCTCCCGCGCGAGCACCGCAGCCTGCTCGACTCCGTCCAGGGCGGCCAACGCCGCCTGCACTTCACCCAACTCGATGCGGTAGCCGCGGACCTTGACCTGCTCATCGGCACGCCCCACGTACCGCAGCTGCCCATCGGGACCCCAACACACCAGATCTCCGGTGCGATACATCCGCGATCCGGACGCCCCCTCTCCCGCAAACGGGCATGCCACAAACCGCGACGCACTCAGCCCGGCGCGCCCCACATAGCCGACACCGACCCCGGCGCCGGCCACATACAACTCACCGACCACCCCGACCGGCACCGGACGCAACCAGCGATCCAGCACGAAGAAGCCGAGCCGCGCCAACGGCACCCCGATGGGGCTGGCCGCACTGTAGACGTCGCCGGGCGCGATCTCCCGAAACGAGGCATGCACCGTTGTCTCGGTCGTGCCGTACAAATTCAGCAGGCGCGGCGAGCCCGGATGCTGGTCTAGCCACGTTCCCAGTCGCCGCGGCTCGAGGGCTTCCCCGGCGAACAGCACAGCCCGCAAGTTCAAGCGAGCCCCCAGGCCGGGCGCGAGCGCATCGGCGGTTTGTAAGGCGTAAAACGCCGACGGGGTCTGACTCAACACACTGACCTGTTCAGCCACCAATAACGCGTGGAAGTCTTGCGGGGAACGCGCCACGGACTCAGGTATCACCACCAGGCGCCCGCCACGCAGCAGCGCACCCCAGATCTCACACACCGAGACGTCAAAGGCCAGTGAGTGCCACTGCGACCACACCTGCTCGTCGATGTCCATCCCGGCTTCCAGCGACGCCAGCAACTGGACCACGTTGTGGTGGGTGACGGCAACGCCTTTGGGGACACCGGTCGTGCCCGAGGTGTAGATCAGATACGCGATGTCCTCGGGCGCCGGTGCCGGCAACGCGGTGCTGGGCCGGGCCGCGATACCCGGATCGGCCACGTCGATGACGGCCACGTCATGGCCGTCCACCCGCTCGGCCAGCTCCCCGGTGGTGACCACCGCAACCGGCGCGGCATCACCAAGCAAGAACTCGATGCGCGCCGCGGGCACCACCGGATCGATCGGCACATACGCCGCACCGGTCTTGAGCACCGCCATAATCGCCACGATCGCCTCCGCCGACCGCGACAACAACAACCCCACCCGCTCACCCGGACCAACACCCCGGTCCACCAACAGATGCGCCAACCGGTTAGACGCCTCGTCGAGCTCCCGATACGTCATCGACGAGCCCTCAAACGACAGCGCCACCGCCCCCGGCGCCCGCGCCACCTGCGCAGCGAACAATCCCGGAATCGACACCCGCACAGTCGGATCGGGCCCAGCCAGCACCGCCCGATTACCCCAAGCCTCGATCCGGACGTGCTCGTCCTCGTCGACGACGTCGATCGAGGAAAGCCGCCGCGCCGGGTCGGCGGTCATGGCGCCCAGCACCCGTCCCAACCGCTCGATCAATATCTGGATGCTGGCCGCATCGAACACGTCGGTGCGAAACTCGACCATTCCGCCGATGCCGGCCGGATCACCTACATCGGTCCAGCGCTCCCCCACTGAGAACGTCAGGTCCATGCGAGCGGTATGGGTGTCCGCGGGCAGCGAGGTTACGTCCAGATCGCCCAAAGCCGATTCCGCCGGGGGGTCGCCGGCGAAGTTCTGCCAGGCCAACATCACTTGCACCAGCGGATGATGGTTCAGGCTTCGGGCGGGATTGAGCCGCTCGACCAATACCTCGAACGGCACGTCCTGGTGTTCGTAGGCGGCCAGGCTGCGCTGGCGCACCTGAGCCAATACCTCGGCGACGGTGGGATCGCCTGCCAGATCGACCCGCAACACCAAGGTGTTGATGAAGCAGCCCACCAGCTCGTCCAGTGCGGGGTCGCGGCGCCCCGCGATCGGGAAGCCCACGGCCACATCGGAACTGGCGCTCATCTTCGCGAGCAGCACCGCCAGGGCGGCCTGCATCACCATGAAACTGGTCGCCTTGTGCTCGCCCGCCAGCCCAGCGACCCGCTGCTGCAACTCGGCCGGCCAATCCACCATCGCGCGGGCGCCGCGGTAATCGGCCACCGCCGGATAGGGCCGATCGGTGGGCAACTCGAGCCGTTCGGGCAGCCCGGCCAGATGGTCTTCCCAGTAGGTCAGCTGGGCGGCGATCAGACTGTCACCATCGTCGAGATCGCCGAATTGTTTGCGCTGCCATAGCGTGTAATCGACGTACTGCACCGGCAGCGGCGTCCAACTCGGGGGTCGTCCGGCACACCGGCCGGCATAGGCCACCCCCAGATCACTGACCATCGGCGAGATCGACCAGCCGTCGGCCGCGATATGATGCACCACGGCCACCAGCACGTGCTCCTCGTCGGCGACGCGCAAAAGCCTTGCCCGCAAAGGGATCTCAGAAGTGAGGTCGAACGGATCACGCACAACCGCGGCGACGGCCTGCTCCACCCGACCGGCCGACCAACCGGTGGCATCCACGACCTGCCAACCAAAGTCGGCTTCCGCCACCGGGATCACCAGCTGCCGCGGGACGCCGTCCACCGACGGGAACAGTGTCCGCAGGCTTTCGTGGCGGCCTACCACATCGGCCAGCGCCGCCCGCAGCGCCTCGGCGTTCAGGCGTCCGCTCAGCCGCAACGCCACCGCCATGTTGTACACCGCCGAAGGGCCCTGCAACTGGTCGATGAACCACAACCGATTCTGCGCGAACGACAACGGCACCACCTCGGGCCGCTGCACCGGAATCAGGGGCGCAAGTCGGCTCGCGACCTCACCGATGCGGGGCGCCAACTGGGCCACCGTGGGGGCCTCGAACAGCATGGGCACGGCAAGGCCGGCGTCCAGTGCAGTGTTGATCGCGGCGATGGCGCGCATCGCCGACAGTGAATCGCCACCGATATCGAAGAACGACTCATCGACCCCGACCCGGTCCAATCCCAAGACGTGGGCGAAGATTCCGGCCAGGATCTCCTCGACGGCCGTGGCCGGCGCCCGGTAATGATCGACATCGCCATACTCCGGGGCCGGCAGCGCCCGCCGGTCGAGCTTGCCGTTGACCGTCAGCGGCAACGCGTCAAGCGCCACGACCGCCGCGGGCACCATGTATGCGGGCAGTCGCTCGGCCAACTCGGCACGAAGATCGGCCGGATCCGCGGTACCGGTGATGTAGCCGACCAACCGCTTGTCGCCGGGACGGTCCTCCCGCGCGATCACCGCCGCCTGCGCCACCCCGTCCAGCCGGGCCAGCACCGCCTGCACCTCACCCAGCTCGATGCGATACCCGCGGATCTTCACCTGATCATCGGCACGACCCAGATACTGCAACTGCCCGTCAGTGCCCCACCGCACCAGATCCCCGGTGCGATACATCCGCTCCCCCGCCGCCCCCTCACCGGCGAACGGACACGCCACAAATCGCGATGACGTCAACCCCGCCCGACCGACGTACCCATAGGCCACGCCGGCACCGGCCACGTACAGCTCGCCCACCACGCCGGCCGACACCCGGCGCAGCCCGGCGTCGAGCACGAACAACGCCGCCCCGGCCACCGGCGAACCGATGGGCACCACCCCCGAGCCCTCCGACAGCGGCGCGCTGACCGCGGCGTACACCGTCGCCTCGGTGGGGCCATAGGCGTTGATCATCACCCGACCCGGCGCCCATCGATCCACCAGCTCCACCGGGCAGGCCTCACCGGCGACCACCAGCGCCGTCGACTCCAACCCTTCCGGCGACATCACCCCCACCCCCGAGGGTGTCTGACTCAACACAGTGACCTGTTCGCGAATCAGCAAGGCGTGCAAGTCATCCGGTGACGCGGCCACCTCCTCGGGCACCATGACCAACCGCCCGCCGTACAGCAGGGCCCCGAAGATCTCCGACACCGACACGTCGAAGACCAGCGAATGCCATTGCGACCACACCCGCGGTGGACCCACCGGCAATCGACTCTCCACCGCGGCCACCAATTCGGTGACGCCGCGGTGCGAGACCGCGACGCCTTTGGGGACACCGGTGGTCCCCGAGGTGTAGATCCGGTAAGCGACATCATCCGGGGCCGGCATCGCCGGCAACCCGGTGCCGGCTTCGCGTCCCACAGCCGGATCATCGACATCGACGACCGCCACTGCGGATCCGTCCAGCCGATCCGCAAGCGCCCCCGTCGTCAGCGCGGCGACGGGCTTCGCGTCGGCCACCATGAACTCGATCCGCGCCACGGGCAGGGCGGGGTCGATCGGCACGTATGCCGCCCCGGTTTTGAGGACAGCCAGGATCGCCACGATCGCCTCGGCCGAGCGCTGCACCAACAGCGCCACGCACTGCCCCGGACCCGCGCCTCGCCCAATCAACAAGTGCGCCAAGCGGTTCGAGGCCTCGTCCAGCTCCCAATATGAGATCGAGCGACCGTCACAGGTCAACGCCACCGCCTGCGACGTGCGGCCTACCTGTGCGGCGAACAACTCGGGAATGGACACCGACGACGGTGGGCGGCCCAGCGCCGCCCGATTGCCCCACTCATCGAGCCCGACCTGCTCGTCGTCATCGAGCAGATCAATCGACAACAACCGCCGAGTCGTATCGGCGGTCACGATTGCTGCTCCGCATCGGCGGTCATAACCACCAGCACCTTTTGCAACCTCCTGAAGAGCGACTCGATCCTGGTTGCGTCGAACACGTCGGTGTCGTACTCGACGCGAAGACTCAACTGCGCACCGGGCTGGACTTGCACCGCCAGCGGGTAGTGGTTGTTTTCCCGGGCCGCGACGTCGGTGATGGCCAACTCGTGATCGCCCGCGAGCGCGGCGGCGTCGACGGGATAGTTCTCGAAGACGAACAAGGTGTCGAACAACTGGTCGTGTCCGGTGGCGCGGTGGATTTCCCCGAGCGCCAGGTGCTGATGGTCCAGAGTCGCGTTATAGACGTCCTGCAGTTGATTCAATAAGCCGGCGACCGTGGTTGCCGCGGTGATGCGCGCGCGCATCGGGACCGTGTTGATCAACAGCCCGACCATCGAATCCGCACCGGACAACTCCGTCGGCCGCCCCGACACCGCAGTGCCGAACGCGACGTCGTGCCGGCCGGTCAGCCACATCAATATCTGCGCCCACGCGGCCTGCATCACGATGTTCACGGTCGTGTGATGCGACCGCGCCAGCTCGCCGATCGCCCCGGTGGTGTCCGCAGGGACCGTGAACGAGGCGACGCCTCGCTTTCCGAGCCGCAGTCGCCCGGGCGGACCCACCAAGGTGGGCGTGTCGAAGTCGGCGAGCACCTCACGCCAGGCGATGCGGGCGGCATCAAGGTCGCGGTCGGCCAGCCAACTCACAAAGTGGCGATACGGCGCGGCCGCGGGCAGTCGCTGCTTGTAGTAGCTGGCAATCACTTCGCCCAGCAGGATCGGCAGCGACCAACCATCCATGACGATGTGGTGATTGGTCAGGATGAACCTGTGCCGATCCGGCGCGGTACGGATCAATGCCGCCCGGAACGCCGGGGGGTCGGCCAGATCGCACACCGCGGCGCGTTCGGCAGCACATATGTCCTGCACCTGTTGATCGACCCCGGCGCCGTGGGCGTCGATTGCGACATACCGCCAAGGCACCACGGGATCGGCCGGAATCAGCTGCACCGGCTCGTCGAACTGCGCGCAGAATCGGGCTGCCAGATTCGGATGCCGGCTTACCACCGCGTTGACCGCCTCGTGCAGGCGGTCCTCATCCAGGGCGCCGCTCAAGGTGATGTCCAACTGCACCGCATACACATCGTCGCCGCGCTGCGTGGTGGCGGTGTGGAACAGCAGGCCCTGCTGCAACGGTGTCAACGGCAACACGTCAGCGATGCGGTACTGCGCCTGCAGTTCGTCGAGCTGCGGCTGGCTCAACCGGGCCGGCGCGACATCGGACGGTGTCAACCCGCCCCCGCCACCGCGAACATGGGCGCAGATACCGGCAAGGGCCTCAAACCACAACCGGCCCAGCCGGTCGACCTGCTCGCGATCCACCGCCGACGGCGCCCACGTCCAGTTCGCGTGCAGGTGCGGGCCGGTGTCGGTGTCCACGGTGCCGGCGTTCAAGTCCACGGTGTGCATCAGCGGCATGGGTATCGCCGCGGCCGCCCCGGTCAACGCCAAGCTGTCCTGGCACAGGCGCCACATGTCGTCGGAGAGGTCAGCCCCAGCGCCCAGCCGCCCCAGATAGTTGAACCCGACGGTTGGGTCGGATCCCCCCAACTCGACATCGGGATTCAGATACCGAAGCAGACCGTAGCCCAGCGGGTCGGGCAGGGCGCGCAGCTGCTCCTTGGCGTCCTTGATCACCGCCCCCAATGCCGCCTCGCCGGCCACTACCTGGCTCCACGCCAGCCCACCGAGGCTCAACGCCACTGGGTATTTGGTGGTGAACCACCCCACCGTGCCCGACAGGTCCACATCGGCGGCCAGCTCCTCGTGGCGCCCATGACCCTCCACGTCGATGCCGATCGGCGCGCCGCCGGGGCCCAGCAATTCCGCCAACGCCAGTCCGAAAGCGATCAGCAATATGTCGTGCACCCCGGCATGGAACGCCGTCGGCACCTCGCCCAGCAGCATCCGGGTCGTGTCGGCGTCCAGCGACACCGATAAGTGACCGGCCGCGGCGAACGTATCCACCGCGGGCCGCAGCGCGGGCAGCACCGCCGGAAGCGCCGCCACCTGCCGCCACGTGTCGGCCTGCTCCACCACCTCAGGGCTTAGGGCGTGCTCCGCCAGCAGCGCCGACCACCGGGCGAACGACGTCCCCGCCGCCGGCAGTGTGATCGGCTGCCCGCCGCGGCGCTGGACCCAGGCGGTGTTGAGGTCCTCCAGCAGGATCCGCCACGAGACCCCGTCAACGGCCAGGTGGTGAATGATCAGCGCCAGCTGACCCGTCGAGTCGGCCCATAGCGCGCTGAGCATCACCCCGGCGGCCGGGTTCAACCGCGACCGCGCCTTGACCAGCGCCTCCTCGGACAACACGTCCACCGCTTGCAGGCGATCGTTGGCATCCACCGACCCGGCCACCGGCACCGTCAATGACCAGCCGCCGGCGCCATCGTCGTCGACGCGCAACCGCAACATGGCGTGCCGATCCACCAACGCCTGCAAGATCGCAACGACGTCGGCCTCGGTCACACCCGCCGGGGCCTGCGCCATCACCGTCTGGTTGAACTGGTCCACCGGGCCCTCGACGCTGTGCAACCACCGCATGATCGGGGTAGCGAGCACCTGCCCGACGCCCTCGTCGACCGGGCCGCCCGCACCGTCGGCCACCCCCGCCACCCGGGCCAGCCGCGCCACGGTCTGCTCGACGAAAATGTCGCGCGGCCGACACACCAGGCCGGCGGCGCGGGCCCGGGCCACCACCTGCATGGACAAAATGCTGTCCCCGCCGAGCTCAAAGAAAGACTCGTCGGCCCCGACCCGCTCGAGCCCCAGCACCTGGGCGTAAATCCCGGCCAGAATCTCCTCGACCGCGCTGCCGGGTGCCCGGTAGTGATCGGCGTCCTGGTACTCCGGTGCGGGCAGAGCACGCTTATCGAGCTTGCTGTTGACCGTCAGCGGCAGCGCGTCCAGGACCACCACCGCGGCCGGCACCATGTACGCGGGCAACCGCTCCGCCAACGCGCTGCGCACGTGGGCCGGGTCGGCGCTGCCGGTCATGTAGCCGACCAGGCGCTTGTCGCCGGGGCGATCCTCCCGGGCGATCACCGCCGCCTGCTCCACCCCGTCCAGCCCCAGCAGCGCGGCCTGCACTTCGCCCAACTCGATGCGATATCCGCGGATCTTGACCTGCTCGTCGGCACGGCCGAGATACCGCAGCTCCCCATCGGCGCCCCAACACACCAGGTCCCCGGTGCGATACATGCGCTGGGCCGATGCCCCGTCGCCGCCGAACGGACACGCCACAAACCGCGACGCCGTCAGCCCGGCCCGTCCCACATAGCCGTACGCCGCCGCGGAACCGGCCACATACAGATCCCCGACCACACCGACCGGCACCGGCCGCAGCGACCCGTCCAGCACGAAGAACGCCAGATGCGCCAGCGGCACCCCGATCGGGCTCGCAGCGCTGTCCAGGTCACCGTCGACGATCTCCCGGAAGGAGGCGTGCACCGTGGTCTCCGTCGTGCCGTACAGGTTCAGCAGACGTGGCATTCCGGGATGGTTCTGCCACCACGTTCGAAGACGCTGCGGCTCCAACGCCTCACCGCCGAACACGACCGCCCGCAGCTTCAGCTGACGTCCGAGCTTGGGTGACAGCGTGTCCGCGGTTTGCAGCGCGTAGAACCCCGAAGGCACCTGACTCAACACACTGACCTGTTCGGTCACCAGCGTGGCGTGGAAGTCTTCCGGTGACCGCGTCACCGACTCGGGGACCACGACCACCCGGCCGCCGTACAACAGCGCACCCCAGATCTCCCAGACGGAAATGTCGAAGGCCAGGGAGTGCGCCTGCGTCCACACCTGCTCCTCGAGCTGCATCTCGCCCTCGAGCGATTCGAACAGCTCGGTGACGTTGAGGTGGCTGATGGCAACGCCCTTGGGCACACCGGTAGTGCCTGAGGTGTAGATCAGGTAGGCGATGTCATCGGGCGCGGGCGCGGGCAGGGCGCTAGCCGGATAGGCACGGATGCGGGGATCGTCGAACTCGATGACCGGCAGGCCACGCCCATCCAGGCGCGAGCGCAGGGCTGCCGTGGTGACGACCGCGATCGGCGCGGCATCGCCGAGCATGAACTCCATTCGCGCCGGTGGATGCTCCGGGTCGAACGGCACGTACGCCGCACCGGTCTTCAAAACCGCCAGGATCGCCGTGATGGCCTCGGCCGAGCGGGAGAACAGCAGCGCCACCCGCTCACCCGGGCGCGCACCGTGAGCGACCAGGAATCGCGCCAGCCGGTTGGCGGCCTCATCGAGCTCGCGATAGGTCATCGACAGGCCCGCAGAAGTGACCGCGACGGCCTGCGGCGCGCGCGCCACCTGGACGGCGAACAGTTCCGGAATCGACGGCGAGGCGGTGACACGCCGGCTCAGCGCCGGCCGGTTACCCCACCCGAGCAGCTGGGCGCGCTCGGTGTCGTCGAGGAGATCGACCGACGACAGCCGCCGGGACGGGTCCGCGGTCAGCGCCAGCAATACCCGCTCCAACCGCTTGATCAGCGCCTCGATGCTGTCGGCGTCGAACACGTCGGTGCGGAACTCGACCATCCCGTCGATCCCGGCGGGCTCACCGGCCTCCGTCCAGCGTTCGGCGAACGAGAACGTCAGGTCTGTGCGGGCGACCTGAGTGTCGGCGGGCAGCGTGGTGACCTCCAAATCACCCAACCGCAATCCGGTGGTGGACCCGATGTCCGGCCCGCTGAAGTTCTGCCACGCCAACAACACCTGGACCAGCGGGTGATGGGTCAGGCTTCGGGTCGGGTTGAGCCGCTCCACGAGCACCTCGAACGGCACGTCTTGATGTTCGTAGGCCGCCAGGCTTCGACTGCGGACCTGCGCCAGCAACTCGGCGACTGAGGGGTCTCCCGCCAGGTCCACCCGGAGCACCAGGGTGTTGATGAAGAATCCCACCAGATCGTCCAGCACCGGATCGCGGCGGCCCGCGATCGGGAACCCGACCGCGACGTCGCTGCTGGCGCTGATCTTCGAGAGCAGCACGGCGAGAGCGGCCTGCATGACCATGAAGCTGGTCGCGTTGTGCTCGCGTGCCACTTGGGCCACCCGTTGCTGCAACTCCGGCGGCCATTCGACGGCGACGTGCGCGCCGCGGTAGTCGGCCACCGGCGGGTAGGGCCGATCGGTGGGCAGCTGGATGCGCTCGGGCATCCCGGCCAGCGCGTCTTCCCAATACGCCAGCTGCGCACCGATGCGGCTCTGGCTGTCGCTCAGATCGCCGAATTGGGCTCGCTGCCACAACGTGTAGTCGGCGTACTGCACCGGCAGCGGCGCCCAATCCGGGGCCTGTCCCGCACACCGGCCGGCATAGGCCACTCCCAGATCACGCACCAACGGCGTCATCGACCAACCGTCGCCGGCGATATGGTGCACCACCGCCACCAGGACGTGTTCGTCGGCGGCGACCCGGAAAAGCGCTGCGCGCAAGGGAATATCGGTAGCCAGATCGAAGGGGCGGCGCACCACCGTGCCGACGGCCTCCTCCAGCCGGCTCTCCGGCCAGCCCGTCGCATCGACGACGTCCCAGCCGAAGCGGGCCCGCTCGACCGCCACCACCAGCTGTTGGGGAATCCCCTCGACCGACGGGAACTGCGTGCGCAGGCTCTCGTGACGGCCCACCACGTCGGTCATCGCCGTCGCGAGCGCATCCACATCGAGGCGCCCGTCCAGGCGCAGGGCCACCGCCATGTTGTACACGGGTGAGGGCCCATGCAACTGATCGATGATCCACAGCCGGTTCTGGGCGAACGACAATGGGACTATCTCGGGCCGCTCGACCGGAACCAACGGCTCGAGTCGGCTCTCGTCCGCACCGATGCGGGGCGCCAGCTGTGCCACCGTGGGCGCCTCGAAAAGAGCGCGCACCGCGAGGCCGGCGTTCAACGTGCTGTTGACCGCGGCGACGACCCGCATCGCCGACAGCGAATCGCCGCCCAGTTCGAAGAACGATTCGTCGACTCCGACCCGGTCCAGTCCGAGGACTTGGGCGTAGAGGCCGGCCAGGATCTCTTCGGTCGGGTTGGTCGGGGCACGGTATTGACCGGCATCGGTGTATTCGGGTGCCGGTAGGGCGCGCACGTCGAGCTTGCCGTTGACGGTCAACGGCAACGCGTCGAGCACCACCAACGCGGCCGGCACCATGTAGGCCGGCAATCGCTCGGCCAGAGCGCTTTTCAACGTCGCGGGCTCCGCGGCCCCGGTGATGTAGCCGACCAGGCGTTTGTCGCCGGGGCGATCCTCCCGGGCGACCACCGCCGCCTGTGCCACGCCATCCAGGTCAGCCAGCGCCATCTGGACTTCGGCCAACTCGATGCGATAGCCGCGGATCTTGACCTGCTCATCCGCACGCCCCGCATACCGCAGCTGCCCGTCAGCATCCCAGGACACCAGATCGCCGGTGCGATACATCCGTTGTGCCGGCGCTTCCGGGCCGCCGAACGGGCAGGCGACAAATCGCGATGCGGTCAAACCGGGCCGGCGCCAATATCCGTACCCCACGGTGGTACCGGATATGTACAACTCACCAAGCACACCGGGCGGGACCGGCCGCAGCCACATGTCAAGCACGAACAGTGCCGCGCCCGGCAGTGTCGAACCGATTGGCGGCGCCCCCGAACCCGCGAGCAACGGCGCGCTGTAGGTCACATCCACCGTGGCCTCGGTCGGGCCGTACTTGTTGATCATCAGCCGCCCGGGGGTCGCCCACCGGTCCACCAGGTCGGCCGGGCACGCTTCACCACCCACGAGTAAGGCAACCGACTCCAACCCCTCGGGCGCCATAGCCCCTGCCGCTGAAGGGGTTTGACCAAAGACGTCGACTCGTTCGGATATCAGCAGGTCGTGCAGGTCGGTCGTCGAGTTCGTCATCCACTCGGGGACCACCACCAGCCGCCCACCGTTGAAGAGCGCCCCCCAGATCTCGAGGACCGAGAAGTCGAACGACAGGGAGAACCACTGCGTCCAGACGCCGGGGCGGCGCAGATCGGCGGGCAGTGAGCCGATGTACTGGATCACGTTGTCGTGAGTTATGGCCACGCCCTTGGGGACACCGGTAGTCCCGGAGGTGTAGATGATGTAGGCGACGGAATCCGCGGAAGGCGGCGGCAAGGGAGTGCAGTCACGACCGCGAACAGCCGGGTCGTCGATATCGATCACCGCAACGTCGTGCCCGTCGAGCCGCCCACGCAGCCCATCGGTGGCGATGGCGGCGATCGGCGCGGCGTCGCCGAGCATGAAGTCGATCCGGGTCGCCGGCAGCGCCGGGTCGATCGGCACATATGCCGCTCCCGTTTTGAGCACCGCCAGGATCGCCACGATCGCCCGGTCAGAACGCGGAATGTGCAGCGCCACACAGGCACCCGGGCCGACGCCGTGGCCGGCCAAGTGGTGGGCCAGTCGGTTGGCGTCCTCCTCAAGCTCCAGGTAAGTCATCGAGCGGCCCTCGAAGGTCAATGCCACGGCTTCCGGCGTGCGCGCCGCCTGCGCGGCGAACAACCCTGGAACCGACACTGCCGGGGCCGGCGACCGGGCGAGCACCGCCCGGTTACCCCACGTCGCCAGCCGGGCGTGCTCCGCTGTGTCGAGCAGATCCAGCGACGACAACCGCCGACCGGGGTCGGCGGTGACGGCCGCCAGCACCCGCCCCAACCGCTCGATCAACACCTCGATGCTGGCCGCGTCGAACACATCGGTGCGGAATTCCACCTCGCCGCCGATCCCGGCAGGCTCACCGGACTCGGTCCAGCGTTCGGCCAACGAGAACGTCAGGTCCATCCGGGCGGTGCGAGTGTCCACCGGCGCCTGGGTGACCTGCAGGTCGCCCAAGCTCAGACCCGCGGCGGGGTCGTTTTCCTGCCCGGCGAAGTTCTGCCAAGCGAACAACACCTGCACCAGCGGGTGATGGTTCATCGATCGGGTCGGGTTGAGCCGTTCCACCAGCAGCTCAAACGGCACGTCTTGGTGCTCGTAGGCGGCGAGGCTGCGCTGCCGCACCTGGGCCAACAACTCGGCGACGGTGGGGTCCTCGGCCAGATCAACCCGCAACACCAAGGTGTTGACGAAGCACCCCACCAGACCATCGAGCGCGGGGTCGCGGCGGCCCGCGATCGGAAACCCTACGGCCACATCAGAATTGGCGCTGATCTTGGCCAGCAGCACCGCCAAAGCGGCCTGCATCACCATGAAGCTCGTCGCATTGTGCTCACGAGCCAGCCGGGCCACCTGCTCCTGCAACTGCGCCGGCCAATCCACCACCACGCGGGCCCCGCGGTAATCGGCCGCCGGTGGATAGGGCCGATCGGTGGGCAGCTGAATGCGCTCGGGCATGCCGGCCAGCGCGTCTTCCCAGTAAGCCAGCTGGGCGCCGATCAGGCTTTGCGGGTCCTGCAGCTCACCCAGCTGTTCGCGCTGCCACAGCGTGTAGTCGACATACTGCACCGGCAACGGCACCCAACTCGGGGCCTGGCCCGCACACCGGCTGGCGTACGCGACACCGAGATCGCCCACCAGCGGCCCGATCGACCAGCCGTCCGCGGCGATATGGTGCAGGACGGCCACCAGCACATGCTCGGTGTCGCTGACGCGATAAAGCTTTGCGCGCAAAGGGATTTGGGAGGTCAGGTCAAACGGGTCGCGCACCACCTCCCCGACGGCGTCAGTCAGCCGGTCAGCCGACCAGCCGCCGGCGTCCACCACGTGCCAACCGAAATCGGCGAGCTCGACCGGCACCACGACCTGCCGGGGGATCCCCTCGACCGACGGGAAAAGCGTGCGCAGGCTTTCGTGGCGACCGACCACGTCGACCAGCGCCGCCCTCAGTACGTCGGCATCCAGACGCCCGCTCAGCTGCAACCCGAGCGCCATGTTGTACACCGGTGAGCCGCCCTGCAGCTGATCGACGAACCACAGCCGGTTCTGCGCGAACGACAACGGCACCACCTCGGGCCGCTCCACCGCCACCAGCGGTTCCAGCCCACCGCCGGCGTCGCCGAGGCGCAACGCCAAGTCGGCTACCGTGGGCGCCTCGAACAAGGCGCGCACCGCAAGGCCGGCATCCAGAGCGGTGTTGACCGCCGCCACCACCCGCATCGCCGACAACGAGTCCCCACCCAAGTCGAAGAACGATTCATCGACGCCGACCCGCTCGAGCCCCAGCACCTGGGCGTAGACCCCGGCCAAAAGATCTTCGACGGCGCTGGTGGGGCCCCGGTAATGACCGCCTTCCTTGTACTCCGGTGCCGGCAGCGCCCGGATGTCGAGCTTGCCGTTGACGGTCAACGGCAGGCGGTCGAGCACCACCACCGCCGCCGGCACCATGTACGCGGGCAGGCGCTCGGCCAGCTCCGTGCGGATCTGGGCCCGATCCGCGGCCCCCGTCACGTAGCCGACCAGCCGCTTGTCGCCGGGACGGTCCTCGCGCGCGACCACCACTGCTTGCTCGACCCCGGCCAGCCCGGACAGGGCGGCCTGCACTTCACCGAGCTCGATGCGATAGCCGCGGATCTTGACCTGATCGTCGGCACGCCCCAGATACTGCAGCTCGCCGTCGGCCCCCCAGCGCACCAAATCCCCGGTGCGATACATCCGCGATCCGGACGCGCCGTCGCCGGCGAACGGACACGCCACGAACCGTGCCGCACTCAACCCCGCCCGGCCCACATATCCGTACGCCAGCCCGCCGCCGGCCACATACAACTCGCCCACGACGCCCACCGGCACCGGGCGCAAGCACTTGTCGAGCACAAAGAATCCGAGATGGGCCAACGGCAAGCCGATCGGGCTGACACTGCGGTCGACGTCGGCGGCGCCGATCTCCCGGAACGAGGCATGCACCGTCGTCTCGGTGATGCCGTACATGTTCACGAGCCGCGGCGAGCCCCCATGGCGGTCCAGCCAGGCGCCAACGCGCCCGGGCTCCAGCGCCTCGCCACCGAACACCACTGTCCGCAGGTTGAGTCGATTTCCCGCTTCGGCCGCGCGCGCATCCGCGCTCTGCAGCGCGTAGAACGCGGACGGGGTCTGACTCAGTAGGCTGACTTGTTCGCCAATCACCAACGCGTGCAGGTCATCCGGGGACCGGACGACGGAATCGGGCACCACCACCAAGCGCCCCCCGTGCAGCAACGCACCCCAGATCTCCCACACCGAGTAGTCGAAGGCCAGCGAATGGCATTGCGTCCACACCTGCCCCGCCAGCTCTTGGTCGGCGTTCAACGAATCCAGCAGCCGAATGACATTTCGGTGAGCGACCGCCACCCCCTTGGGCACTCCGGTGGTGCCCGATGTGTAGATCAGGTAGGCGATTTCCTCGGCCGCCGGTGCGGGCAACGCGGCGCTGGGCTGGAAGGCGATTGCCGGATCGCTGACGTCGACGACCGCCAGTCGGCGGGCCTTCAGGCGATCGGCCAAGCCCACGGTGGTGATCGCGACGACCGGCCCGGCATCGGCCACCATGAACTCGGTCCGCGCCGCCGGGTGCGCCGGATCCATGGCCACGTACGCCGCACCGGTCTTGAGGACCGCCAACATCGCCACGACCGCCTGAGCCGACCGAGGCAACAACAGCGCCACCCGCTCACCCGGGCCCGCGCCGCGGGCAATGAGCAAGTGCGCCAACCGGTTAGACGCCTCATCGATCGCGCGGTAGCTCAGCGAGCGGCCCTCGAATGTCAGCGCCACCGCCCCTGGCGTGCGCGCCACCTGCGCCGCGAACAATTCCGGGATCGAGCCCGACGACGTCGCCGGCCGGTCCAGCACCGCCCGGTTGCCGATCTTGTCCAGGCGTGCGCGTTCACCGGGAATCAGCAGATCGATCGACGACAACCGCCGGTCGGGATCAACGGTGATGGCCTCCAACACCCGCTGCAACCGCACGATCAGCGTCCGAATGCTCTCCGCGTCGAACACATCGGTGCGGAACTCCACCGCGCCACCGATTCCGGCCGGGGCGCCGGTTTTGGTCCAACGTTCGGCCAACGAGAACGTCAAGTCCACGCGGGCAGTGCGGGTCTCGGTGGGTACGGTGCTGACCGACATGTCGCCCAGCGCCAAACCGGTGGCCGGGTCGCCGGCGAAGTTTTGCCAGGCGAGCATCACCTGGACCAGCGGGTGATGGTTCAGCGACCGGGTCGGGTTGAGCCGCTCGACCAGCACCTCGAACGGCACGTCTTGGTGCTCGTAGGCCGCAAGGCTGCGTTGGCGCACGTGCGCCAATACCTCGGCGACGGTGGGATCGCCGGCCACGTCGACGCGCAACACCAAGGTGTTGACGAAGAAACCCACCAACGGATCGAGGGCGGCATCTCGCCGTCCGGCGATCGGGAACCCCACCGCCACGTCGGCGCTGCCGCTGAGGTTTGCCAGTAGCACCGCCAGGGCCGCCTGCATCACCATGAAACCGGTCGCGTCGTGCTCGCGGGCGATCCGAGCGATCCGCTGCTGCAACTGCGCCGGCCAATCCACCTCCACGCTGGCGCCGCGGTAGTCGGCCACGGCCGGGTAGGGCCGGTCGGTGGGCAGCTGAATCCGTTCGGGCATCCCGGCCAGCGTGTCTTCCCAGTAAGCCAGCTGGGCGCCGATGCGGCTCTCCGGGTCCTGCAGCTCGCCCAACTGTTCGCGCTGCCACAGCGTGTAGTCGACATACTGCACCGGCAACGGCGCCCAGCCCGGGGCCCGCCCCGCACACCGGCTGGCATAGGCCACACCCAGATCACGGACCAGAGGGGTGATCGACAAGCCATCGGCGGCGATATGGTGCACCACCGTCACGAGCACGTGCTCCTCGTCCGCGATGTGGAAAAGCCTTGCCCGCAAAGGGATTTCGGATTCCAGGTCAAACGCGCACTGCGTCGTTTCCGCAATCGCGTCCCGCAACCGGTCAGCCGGCCAACCCGTGGCATCCACCCGCTGCCAGCCAAAGTCACTCTCCTGCAAAGGAATAACCACCTGCCGGGGAATCCCCTCGACCGCCGGGAACAGCGTGCGCAGGCTTTCGTGGCGGCCCACCACATCGGTCAGGGCGGCCCCCAGGGCAGCGGCATCCAGCTGACCACTCAGCCGCAACGCCACCGCCATGTTGTACACGGCCGAAGGGCCCTGCAACTGGTCGATGAACCACAACCGGTTCTGCGCGAACGACAACGGCACCACCGCGGGCCGCTCCGCGGCCACCAGCGGCTCCAGCCCGCCCCCGGCGTCGCCCACCCGCAAAGCCAATTGGGCTACGGTGGGCGACTCGAACAACGTGCGGACCGAAATGTCGGCACCCGTGGACTTGTTGATCGCAGCGACCACTCGCATCGCCGACAACGAATCGCCACCCAAATCGAAGAACGAGTCCTGAACCCCGACGCGGTCGACACCGAGGACTTCCGCGTAGATGCCGGCCAGGATCTCCTCGATGCCACTGGCCGGGGCGTGGTAATCGTCGCCGGCGGCGTATTCGGGTGCCGGCAAGGCTCGCGTGTCGAGTTTGCCGTTGACGGTCAACGGCACGGCGTCGAGCACCACCACCGCGGCCGGGACCATGTAGGGCGGCACGCGCTCGGCCAGCTCCGCGCGCACCCGGGCGGGTTCGGCGGACCCGGTGATGTACGCGACCAGACGCTTGTCACCGGCGCGGTCCTCCCGCGCGATCACCACGGCCTGCTCGACCTCGTTCAGTTTGGCCAACGCCGCCTGGATCTCGCCCAACTCGATGCGATACCCGCGGATCTTGACTTGCTCGTCGGCGCGGCCCCGGTAGATCAGTTGCCCGTCACCACCCCAGGACACCAAGTCCCCGGTGCGGTACATCCGCTGCCCCGGTGCCCCGTCACCGGCGAACGGACAGGCCACAAACCGCGCGGCCGTCAGCCCCGCCCGGCGCGTATAGCCACACGAAAGTCCGGAACCGGCCACATACAACTCGCCGACGACGCCGACGGGTACCGGCCGTAGCCAGGTGTCGAGGACGAACAAAGCGGCCCCGGGCACCGGCGTGCCGATCGGAACCACGCCGGATCCCGCGCGCAGCGGCGCGCTGATCGACGCATACACCGTGGTTTCGGTCGGGCCGTAGCCGTTCATCATCAGCCGCCCCGGCGCCCACTGCTCGACCAGCTCGGCGGGGCAGGCCTCACCGGCCGCCATCAACGCCACGGAGTCCAGGCCCTCCCGCGACAGCATCGCGACCGCGGAGGGGGTTTGGCTCAGCACGGTGACCTGTTCGGCGATCAGCAACGCGTGCAGGTCTTCCGGCGACCGGACCACCGGCTCGGGGACCACGACCAGCCGCCCGCCGTGCAGAAGCGCACCCCAGATCTCCCACACCGAAAAGTCGAAGACCAGTGAATGACATTGGGTCCACACCTGCTCCGGCGCGAGCCGCAGGCCGATGTCGAGTGAGTCGAACAGGCGGACCACGTTGTGGTGGGTGACGGCAACGCCTTTGGGGACACCGGTCGTGCCCGAGGTGTAGATCAGATACGCGATGTCCTCGGGCGCCGGTGCCGGCAACGCGGTGCTGGGCCGGGCCGCGATACCCGGATCGGCCACGTCGATGACGGCCACGCCATGGCCGTCCACCCGCTCGGCCAGCTCTGCGGTGGTGACCACCGCAACCGGCGCGGCATCACCAAGCAAGAACTCGATGCGCGCCGCGGGCACCACCGGATCGATCGGCACATACGCCGCACCGGTCTTGAGCACCGCCACAATCGCCACGATCGCCTCCGCCGACCGCGACAACAACAACCCCACCCGCTCACCCGGACCAACACCCCGGTCCACCAACAGATGCGCCAACCGGTTAGACGCCTCGTCGAGCTCCCGATACGTCATCGACGAGCCCTCAAACGACAGCGCCACCGCCCCCGGCGCCCGCGCCACCTGCACAGCGAACAATCCCGGAATCGACACCCGCACAGTCGGATCGGGCACAGCCAGCACCGCCCGATTACCGATCCGATCCAGGAGGGCGCGCTCGTCGGCATCCATCAGCTCCACCGACGACAGCCGCCGCGCCGGGTCGGCGGTCATAGCGGCCAACACCCGCCGCAACCGCTCGATCAGCGCGCCGATGGTTTCGGCATCGAACACGTCCGTGCGGAACTCGACCGCCCCGCCGATCCCCGCGGGCTCACCGGCTTCGCTCCAGCGTTCGGCCAACGAGAACGACAGGTCCATGCGGGCGGTGCGGGTGTCCGTCGGCACCGGGCTGACCTGCAGATCGTTCAACGCCAAGCCGGCGGCCGGGTCGCCGGCGAAGTTCTGCCAGGCCAACATCACCTGCACCAGCGGATGATGGGACCGGCTTCGGGCCGGGTTGAGCCGCTCCACCAGCACCTCGAACGGCACGTCCTGGTGCTCGAAGGCGGCCAGGCTGCGCTGGCGCACTCGAGCCAACAGTTCGGCAACCGTCGGATCACCGGACACGTCCACGCGCAGCACCAGCGTGTTGACGAATGACCCCACCAGCTCGTCCAGTGCGGGGTCGCGCCGCCCGGCGATCGGAAAGCCCACGGCCACATCGGAACTGGCGCTCATCTTCGCGAGCAGCACCGCCAGGGCGGCCTGCATCACCATGAAACCGGTCGCCTTGTGCTCGCCCGCCAGCCCAGCGACCCGCTGCTGCAACTCGGCCGGCCAATCCACCACCAACCGGGCGCCGCGGTAATCGGCCACCGCCGGATAGGGCCGATCGGTGGGCAACTCGAGCCGTTCGGGCAGCCCGGCCAACTGGTCTTCCCAGTAGGTCAGCTGCGCGGCGATCCGACTGTGCGGGTCCTGCAATTCACCGAATTGTTCGCGCTGCCATAGCGTGTAATCGACGTACTGCACCGGCAGCGGCGTCCAACTCGGGGTGTGTCCGGCACACCGACCGGCATAGGCCACCCCCAGATCACTGACCATCGGCGAGATCGACAAGCCGTCCGCGGCGATATGATGCACCACGGCCACCAGCACGTGCTCCTCGTCGGCGACACGTAAAAGCCTTGCCCGCAAAGGGATCTCAGAAGTGAGGTCGAACGGATCACGCACAACCGCGGCGACGGCCTGCTCCACCCGGCCGGCCGACCAACCGGTGGCATCCACGACCCGCCAACCAAAGTCAGCTTCCGCCGCCGGGATCACCAGCTGCCGCGGAACGCCGTCCACCGACGGGAACAATGTCCGCAGACTTTCGTGACGGCCCACCACATCGGCCAGCGCCGCCCCCAGCGCCTCGGCGTTCAGGCGCCCGCTCAGCCGCAACGCCACCGCCATGTTGTACACCGCCGAAGGACCCTGCAACTGGTCGATGAACCACAACCGATTCTGCGCGAACGACAACGGCACCACCTCGGGCCGCTCCATCGCCACCAGCGGCTGCAGCCCACCGCCTTCGCCGCCCAATTGCGGCGCCAACTGGGCCACGGTGGGCGCCTCGAACAAGGTGCGCACCGAAAGGTGGGTTTTCAGAGCCTTATTGGTCGCGGCGATGGCGCGCATCGCCGACAACGAATCGCCACCGATATCGAAGAACGACTCATCGACGCCGACCCGGTCCAATCCCAAGACGTGGGCGAAGATTCCGGCCAGGATCTCCTCGACGGCCGTGGCCGGGGCCCGGTAATGATCGACATCGCCGTACTCCGGGGCCGGCAGCGCCCGCCGGTCGAGTTTGCCGTTGACCGTCAGCGGCAACGATTCCACCGCCACGATCGCCGCCGGCACCATGTATGCGGGCAGCCGCTCGGCCAGCTCGGCACGGATCTGGGCCGCATCCGCGGTACCGGTGATGTAGCCGACCAACCGCTTGTCGCCGGGACGGTCTTCCCGCGCGATCACCGCCGCCTGGTCGACACCATCGACGCCGGCCAGCGCGGCCTGCACCTCACCCAGCTCGATGCGATACCCGCGGATCTTCACCTGATCATCGGCACGACCCAGATACTGCAACTGCCCATCAGCGCCCCACCGCACCAGATCCCCGGTGCGATACATCCGTTGCCCCGGTCCGCCGAACGGACATGCCACGAACCGCGACGACGTCAACCCCGCCCGACGCGCGTACCCGTAGGCCAGCCCGGCACCGGCGACATACAGCTCACCCGCCACGCCGGCCGACACCCGGCGCAGCCCGGCATCGAGCACGAACAACGCCGCCCCGGCCACCGGCGAGCCGATGGGCACCACTGGAGAGCCCGGCTGCAACGGCGCACTGGCCGCTGCGTACACCGTCGCCTCGGTGGGGCCATAGGCGTTGATCATCACCCGACCCGGCGCCCACCGCTCCACCAGCTCTACCGGGCAGGCCTCACCGGCCACCACCAGCGCCGCCGACTCCAACCCCGCAGCCGACATCACCCCCACCGCCGAGGGCGTCTGGTTCAGAACGGTCACCTGTTCGCGAATCAGCAAGGCGTGCAAGTCATCCGCTGACGCGGCCACCTCATCGGGCACCACGACCAGCCGCCCGCCATGCAACAACGCCCCGAAGATCTCGTACACCGACACGTCGAACACGAGCGAATGCCATTGCGACCACACCCGCCCGGGCCCCACCGCCAGGCCACCGGCCGCGGCGGTCAACAATCCGGTGACACTGCGATGTGCGACTGCCACCCCTTTGGGCACACCGGTGGTCCCCGAGGTGTAGATCAGGTAAGCGACATCATCCGGGGCCGGCATCGCCGGCAACCCGGTGCTGGCTTCGCGTCCCACAGCCGGATCATCGACATCGACGACCGCCACTGCGGATCCGTCCAGCCGATCCGCAAGCGCCCCCGTCGTCAGCGCGGCGACGGGCTTCGCGTCGGCCACCATGAACTCGATCCGCGCCACGGGCAGGGCGGGATCGATCGGCAGATAGGCCGCCCCGGACTTGAGCACCGCCAGGATCGCCACGATCGCCTCGGCCGAGCGCGGCACCAACAGCGCCACACACTCCGCCGGGCCCGCGCCCAATCCGATCAGCAAGTGCGCCAAGCGATTCGAGGCCTCGTCAAGCTCCCGGTACGAGATTGAGCGCCCGTCACAGGTCAACGCCAACGCTTCCGGCGTTCGCGTGACCTGCGCGGCGAACAACTCGGGAATCGACACCGACGCCGTCGGGCGGCCCAGCACCGCACGATTGCCCCACTCGTCCAGCCCGACCCGCTCATCCTCATCGAGCAGATCAATCGACAACAGTCGCCGAGCGGTATCGGCGGTCATGGCCGACAGCACCGTCCGCAACCGCGCGAACAGCGACTCGACCCCGGCCGCGTCGAACATGTCGGCGTCGTACTCGACGCGCAAGCCCAGTTCGGGGCCTGGAATGGCAGCGACCGCCAGCGGGTAGTGGGTGGATTCGTGCATGGCGAACCGGGTGATGGCCAGCTCATGGCCGCCAACCAACGCGGCGGTGTCCACCGGGTAGTTTTCGAAGACGAACAAGGTGTCGAACAACTGGTCGTGTCCGGTGGCGCGGTGGATCTCGGCCAGCGCCAGATGCTGGTGCTCCACCGTGTGGTTGTTGAAATCTTGCAGCTGATCCAGCAGGTCGGCGCCCGTGGTTGCCGCGGTGATACGTGCCCGCATCGGCACGGTGTTGATCAGCAGCCCCACCATCGAATCCGCACCGGCCAATTCCGCCGGCCGCCCCGACACCGCGGTACCGAAGGCCACATCGTGCTGGCCGGTCAGCCACACCAACATCTGCGCCCACGCGGCCTGCAGCACGACGGCGACGGTGGTGTGCTGCGTGCGCGCCAACTCGCCGATGGCACGGGTGAGCTCCGCAGAGATCCAAAACGATTGAACGCCTGGCGGTCCCGGCTCTGACCGCCCTGGCGGACTCACCAAGGTCGCGGCCTCGAGACCTGCCAGCACCCCGCGCCAGGCGGCGTGGGCCGCCTCGCGATCCCGTTCGGCCAGCCAGCCGACGAAGTGGCGATACGACGGTGCCGCGGGCAACTGGCGTCCGTAATAGCCGGCGAAGACTTCGGCCATCAGGATGGGCAACGACCAGCCATCCAGGACGATGTGATGATTGGTCAGCACCAATCGGTGCCGGTCTTCCGCGGTGCGAAGCAACACCGCCCGGAAGGACGGCGGGTCGGTCAGGTCGCACACCGCGACCCGTTCGGCCGCCCCAATCTCTTCGACCCATTCGTCGACGTCCAAGTCAACGCCGTCCAAGTCGATGTACCGCCACGGCAGCACGGGATCGGCCGGGATGATCTGCACCGGCTCGTCGAAGTCGGCGCAGAATCGGGCCGCCAGGTTGGGATGCCGGGTCATCACGTTGTGCAGCGCCTCGCGTAGCCGACCCTGGTCCAGGGGGCCGCTGAAAGTGATGTCCAGCTGGACCGCGTACACATCGCGGCCGCCCTGGGCGCTGCTGGTGTGGAACAGCAGCCCCTGCTGCAAAGGGGTCAACGGCAACACGTCAGCGATGCGGTACCGCTCCTGCAGCTCATCGAGCTGGGATTGGGTCAACCGAGCGGGGGCGAAATCTGATGGCGTCCAACCACCCCCGCCACCGCGAACGTGCGCACAGATCCCGGCCAGGGCCTCAAACCACAACCGGCCAAGCCGGTCGACCTGTTCGCGATCCACGGCCGACGGGGCCCACGTCCAGTTCGCGTGCAGCCGCGGGCCGGATTCGGTGTCCACCGTGCCGGCGTTGAGCTCCACGGTGTGCGACATCGGCATCGCCATCGGCATGCCCGCGACCGCGCCGCTCAGCGACAGCCCGTCCCGGCGCACCCGCCACACATCGTCGAATACCTCGGCCGCCGAACCCAGTCGGCCCAGATAGTTGAACCCGATCGCCGGGCTGGGGCCAACCAGCTCGACATCGGGATTCAAGTAGCGCAGCAAGCCGTAACTCAACGGATCCGGTAGGGCGCGCAGCTGCTCCTTGGCGTCCTTGACCAGCGCCCCCAGCCCCGCCTCGCCGGCGACCACTTGGCCCCACGTCAGCCCTGAAACGCTCAGCGCCGCAGGGTATTTGGTGGTGAACCAGCCCACCGTGCGGGTCAGGTCCACATCGGCGGCCAGCTCCTCGTGGCGCCCGTGGCCCTCGACGTCGATGCCGATCGGCGCGGCAGGGCGCCCGCAAAACTCCGCGACCGCCAGCGCGAACGCGATCAGCAAGATGTCGTGCACTCCGGCATGAAACGCCGTCGGCACCTCGCCGAGCAGGACCCGGGTGGTCTCGGCGTCCAACGACAGCGACAAGTGACCGGCCGCGGCAAAGGTATCCGCCCCGGGCTGCACCGCGGGCAACACCGCGGGCGTGGCCGCCACCTGGCGCCACGCCTCGGCCTGCTCCACCACCGCGGGGCTTAGGGCGTGCTCCGCCAGCAGCGACGACCACCGGGCAAACGAGGTGCCCGCCGCGGGCAGAGCTATCGGCTGCCCACCGCGACGCTGGACCCACGCGAGGTTGAGGTCTTCCAGCAGGATCCGCCACGACACCCCGTCAACGGCGAGGTGGTGAATGATCAACGCCAATTCGCCCGTCGGGCCGGCCCACAGCGCACTGAGCATCACCCCGGCGGCCGGGTTCAGCCGCGACCGGGCCTCGGCCATCGCCTCCTCGGACAACACGTCCACCGTTCGCAGGCAATCGCCGGCATCCACCGACCCGGGTTCGGCAACCTCCAGCAACCAGTTTCCGGCGCCGTCGTCGTCAGCGCGCAGCCGCAACATGGCGTGACGATCCAGCAGCGCCTGCAACATGGCCACCACATCGGGTTCGCTCACCCCGGCCGGGGCATGCACCACCACGGTCTGGTTGAACTGCTCAACCGGGCCACCGACGTCCCGCAGCGACCGCATGATCGGCGTCGCGATGACCGGCCCGACACCCTCGTCGATGCGGCCGGCTTCGCCGCTGGCCACCACGGCGACCCTGGCCAGTCGGGCCACCGTCTGCTCGACGAATACATGCCGGGGCCGAAACACCAGGCCGGCTGCCCGCGCCCGGGCCACCACCTGCATCGACAGAATGCTGTCCCCGCCCAGCTCGAAGAACGACTCGTCAACCCCGACCCGCTCGAGCCCCAGCACCTGGGCGTAGATCCCAGCCAGGATCTCCTCGGTGGCGCCGGCGGGCGCCCGGTAATGTCTGCCGTCCTGGTACTCCGGCGCCGGCAGCGCTCGGACATCGAGCTTTCCGTTGGTCGTCAGGGGCAGCGCGTCGAGGGGCACCACCGCGGTCGGCACCATGTAGGCAGGCAGCCGCTCCGCCAGCTTCGCGCGGACGGTGGCCGGGTCGGCGATGCCGGTGACATAGCCGACCAGACGTTTGTCGCCGGGGCGGTCCTCCCGGGCGATCACCGCCGCCTGCTCGACCCCGTCCAGGCCGGCCAAAGCCGCCTGCACTTCCCCCAACTCGATGCGATACCCGCGGATTTTGACCTGCTCGTCGGCGCGCCCGACATACCGCAACTGCCCGTCAACGCCCCAACACACCAGGTCACCGGTGCGATACATGCGCTGCCCCGCGCCCCCGGACGGACACGCCACAAAGCGCGACGCGCTCAGGCCCGCGCGGTCCAAATATCCGTAGGCCAGCCCGTCACCGGCCACGTACAACTCACCCACCGCACCGGCGGGCACCGGATGCAACCACCCGTCCAGCACGAACAGGGCCGCCCCGGGCACCGGTGCGCCGATCGGCACCGACCCTGCCCCCGCCGACCCGGCCTCGAGCGGCGCGCTGATCGCCACGACCATCGTCGTCTCGGTCGGACCGTAGGCATTGCGCATCGTCCGCCCCGGCGCCCACCGCTCCACCAACTCGGCGGGGCACGGCTCGCCGGCGACCGCCACCGCCATCGATCCCAAGCCCTGCGGCGACAGCACCCCCAGGGCGGACGGGGTGCGGGCGAGCGCGTCGACGTGCTCGCTCACCAGCAACGCGTGCAGGTCGTCCGGGGAGCTGGCCACCTCTTCGGGCACCACCACCAGCCGTCCGCCACCCAGCAGCGAACCGAAGATCTCCCACACCGAGGAGTCGAACCCGTACGAATGACATTGCGTCCACACCCCGGGCCGGGGCAGGTAGGCATCGAGCACCTCGAGCAGCTGGGTGACGTTGCGGTGGCTCACGGCCACCCCCTTGGGCACACCGGTGGTGCCCGACGTGTAGATCAGATAGGCGATGTCATCGGGTGCGGGAGCCGGCAAGGCCGTGTCCGGGCAGGTCTCGATCCGGGGGTCGTCGACATCGACAACGGGAACGCCGCATCCGTCCAACCGTGGGCGCAGGTCCGCCGAGGCGACCGCGACGATCGGCGCGGCATCGTCGACCATGAATTTGATGCGCGCGTCGGGGTGCGCGGGGTCGATAGGCACATATGCCGCACCGGTTTTGAGAACCGCCAGCATCGCGAGGACCGTCTTGGCCGAGCGCGCCAGCAGCAACGCCACCCGCTGTCCGGGACCCACGCCGTCGGCGGCCAAGAGATGAGCCAGCCTGTTGGACGCCTCATCCAGCTCTTGATAGGACATCGAGCGGCCGTCGTAGGTCAGCGCTAACGCCTCCGGGGCGAGGGCGGCCTGCGCAGCAAACAACGCCGGAATCGAAACCGGCGTGCTCGGCGGCCGGGTCAGCGCCCGCTGGTTGCCCCAACCACCCAACCGATCGTGCTCGGTGGCATCCAGCAGATCGATCGTCGAGAGCCGCCGTGTCGGGTCGGCGGCCATGGCGGCCAAGACCCGTTCCAACCGTCTCGCGAGATCACGAACCTCGAAGTTCCAGGATGACTGCCCATTGGACGCTGTGCTGAGGAAGAGGTCGTCACCCGAGCTGGAAAACATGAGGCCGAAGCCGTCGACGACGCCGCTGTTGGTCAACGAAGCCGAAGCCGCGACACCGCCGAACGGCAGGGTGAATCGAGACGGGAGAAAGTTGACGGTCACCCTGTCGAATGACCGCCCATGCCCTCGAGCTTTGCGCTCGAGGGCTTCCACCGGAAACCTCTGGTGCTGCACCGCTTCCCGTATTCGGGTGTCCACGTATCCGCAGAATTCGGCAACCGTGGACGCGGGCGACAGCCTCAGCACCAGGGGCACAACTCCGGCCACCATCCCCGGCAGCGTTTTCGACTCCGGACGCACGCGCCTGCTGACGGGAAAGTCGAGTACCACCTCTGACGCATCCGCGTGGTACCCGCGGACCAGAAGCGCGCATGCCGCGGTGACGACCGATGAGCGAGGCACATTCCACGCGCGGCATAACTCGTCGATACGCCGAATTGTCAACGGGTTCAACCGAACCGGGTCAGAAGGCGGCTCCGGCTCCCGCTCGCCGCCGGGTTGGGGCAAGCGATGCTGCTCTCCGCTTTCCGCCGGAAGGTTCTGCGTCCAGTAGTCCTGGTCCTCCAGATATTCCTTGGACGCCTCGTATTCGTGCTCGCAGTCGACCAAGTCCTGCAAGGAACCCAGGAGGGCACCTGGGATGGGTGCCCCGGAGACAACCGCAGAGTAGACGGCCGCAAGCCGCTGGCCGATCAGGGCTATGCCGGACCCATCCAGGACGATGTGGTGGACGCACCAGAACAGATAGAACTCATCGCGGCGCACCTGAAAAAGTGCGAATTTGAACAGCGGCCCGGTAAAGGGCATCGGCGTGCTCTGTATGGACGACGCGATCCGTTGGGCTTCGTCTAGCGAATCGCTCGAGCAGGTCAGGTCATAGAAGTCGACCTTGACGTCCGGGTAATCGATCACGCTTTGCACAACTTGGCCGTCAACCTCGAAGAAGGCGGCCCGCAGTGGCTCGGCCTCGCTTACGGATCGGCGGATCGCCCACTCCAGGGCTTCACGTTCAATCGGGCCCTCGAACTTCACGAACAGGCCCAACTGCCATGCCGTGCCCAGCTGACCCGTCTCCTGCGCAAGCCAAATCTCGAGTTGACCCCGCGTCAGCGGAAGTGCCCGGTCCCCAAGCACCATCGACTCCTTTAAGTAACAGAGCTGCTGATCAGAAGGCCGGCCCGCTGGGATGATTCAACGGCCGCGTAGTGCTCCGGTTTTGTTCGATGGAAGCGAGACACGAAGTGCGCTTCGCCGTGCCGGAGGCCGGGCGACAGCCGGTCGGGACTCCGCCCCACAGACTGTGGTGCTCCACCTTGCTGCCCAAGACCAGAAAGCTCCCCGTACGGCCGCCGAACCGATCAATCCTCAATAGTTCCCCTAGCCGCCCGAAGGGCAAGGTATGTGAAACCGCTCCAAACCATAGTGGAGGTCAACACGCCCTGTGCGGGTTTCGGCAAACATTCTGGCGTAGCTCTAAGAACCGTGGCGGAACAAGCGCACCCGGCCAGCCAACGGGGTCCTGAAGTGCAGCGATCGGCTGACTGCAACTCTTATTTACGGACCTGTAAGGGGCCCCGCGGCAGCGCCCAAACGTTCGCTGACCGGCCGTCGGGGTTCGCCGTCGCGGCAGCCCGTCCCCCAAGTCCGAATTCGTGTGAACCATGTCGGCGCGCCCCGCCCGCGGGCCCAGACGGCGGTACCCTTCGCGGGCGTACTGTGCATTACGATCCAATATCGCGTTGAGAAAGTGCCGATACGGAGACCACGCACGTGGTTTACTCGTCAGAATCAGGTCGCGGTCCCTGATGCGCTGCACATTTGAGGTGATCGCCGCACGGCTAACCTGCGGCGTCCATGCTCGAAGTGCTTGCTCTTTGGTGGACCGCGATTGATGTGTAGGTTGCAAGTTCGAACAACTGACATACGCCAGTGTGGACGCGGGTGGAAGGTTGGATGCGATGGTCGAGCAGGGGGTGCGAGACGTTGCTGGAGCCGACTCCGATGTCGCTGACACGGCTCCCTTGCACACTGGACAGGAGTCCGGCAGCCGAGGCGGCCTCCCGCGACGTGCGGGCCGGCCTCCCGCTGCGCCACCAACGCTGAGCGGGTCTCGGGAGATCCGCCGAACTCGGGGGTTTTCGATTTTCAAAGTTCTGGGGCGGCTGTGGGTGCCGCTGGTCATTCTCGCCGTGGTCGTTGCAGGAGGCTTCACTGTGTCCCGACTGCACGGCATCTTCGGCTCCGAGAAGCAACTCTCGTATTCCGACACCAGGGCCGGTGATTCCAAGCCCTTCAACCCCAAGCATCTGCGATACGAGGTTTTCGGCCCGCCGGGGACCGTGGCCGCCATCAGCTACTTCGACGTCAATGGCGAACCCCAACACCTCAAGGAAGTAAGCTTGCCGTGGTCTCTGGAGTTCGCGATCAACACGGCAACGTCGGCCGGAAACGTTGTGGCTCAAGGGGATACGAACAGCATCGGCTGTCGCATTCTCGTCGATAACGTGGTCAAAGCCGAAAAGACTACTCACGAAACGGCCGCCTTCACCTTCTGCCTGCTGAAGGCAGCATGAGCCGGCCACAATTGCGCGACGAGCAGCAGTTGCGCGACGAGCAGGCCAGGCCCCCCTTCGCTCCGCGGACCATCCGTCGATTCTCGGTGCCGATCATTTTGGCCTGGGTGGCGCTCGTCGTATTAATGGGCATCACCATCCCTTCGTTGGAGAAGGTCGAGCAGACCCATTCAATGTCGTTGGATCCCAGCGATGCGCCCTCCTTCAAGGCGTCGAAGCGCATCGGCGACAAATTCAAGGAAAGCAATTCCGGCAGCGGCGCGATCATCGTCCTAGAGGGACAGGAGCCTCTCGGCGACGCTGCACACAGCTACTACAACAACATCATTCGTCAGCTGCAGGCCGATCCGAAACACGTGCAGCACATCCAGAATTTCTGGGGCGATCCGCTTACGGCGGGCGCTGCGCAGAGCGCCGACGGTAAGGCCGCTTATGTGCAAGTCGCCGTGCGCGGCAACCCGGGCACGAGCGAGGCAAACGAGTCGACCCTGGCCCTCGAGCACATCGTCGCCCGCACACAGGCGCCGCCGGGTGTCAAGGCGTATGTCACCGGACCCGCGGCGATCGTTGCGGATATGGGCCACAGTGGTGACCGCACGGTCATCCTCATCACCGCGGTGAGCCTCGCGGTCATCTTCATCACGCTGCTGCTGGTCTACCGATCGATCGTCACCGTCATCGTGTTGTTGCTGATGGTCGGGATAGAACTGCAAGTGGCCCGGGGAATTGTGGCATTCCTCGGCGATCATGGAGTCATCGGCCTTACGACTTTCGCCGTTAATCTACTGGTGTCAATCGGGATCGCGGCGGGAACCGACTACGGCATCTTCTTCTTCGGCCGATATCATGAGGCGCGTCAGGCCGGCGAGGACCGGGAAGCGGCCTATTACACGACATATCACGGCACCGCAAAGATTGTTTTAGCCTCCGGTTTGACCATCGCCGGCGCACTCTTCTGCCTCAAATTCACCCGGCTCCCCCATTTCCAGGCTCTCGCGATTCCCTGCGCGCTCGGCGTGGTGGTTGCCGTCGCGGTCGCCCTCACGCTTGTTCCCGCCGTTCTCCATGTGGGGAGCCGTTTCGGCCTCTTCGACCCGAAGCGACGGATTACGGCGCATCGATGGCGGCGGATCGGCACCTCGATCGTTCGGTGGCCGGCGCCCATTCTCCTCGCGACTTTGGCGGTCGCGCTCATCGGGCTGTTGACGCTGCCGGGCTACCGGCCGAGCTACAACGACATGAACTACATCCCGAAGAACATCCCCGCCGCGCAGGGCTTCGCCGCCGCGAAGCGGCATTTCCCGCCGTCGCGGATGATGTCGCCCGAGGTTCTGATGGTGGAGTCCGATCACGATCTGCGAAACTCGGCGGACGCACTGGTATTGGACAAGCTCGCCAAGGGCGTCCTCGCGGTTCCAGGCATTTCCACCGTGCAGGGTCTGACGCGGCCGGAAGGCACGCCGATCGCGCACACTTCGATACCGTTCATGATCGGCATGCAGAACGCGGCACAGCTCGAGATCATGCCGTTCCAGAAGGAACGCATGAACGACATGCTCGTGCAGGCGGACGAACTGGCCAAAATGATCGCGCTCATGCAGCACATGTACAGCCTGATGCAACAGCTGATGACGACCACTCATCACATGGTCGGCGAGACGCACGACATGCAGGCGATCACCAATGAGATGCGTGATCACATTTCGGATTTCGAGGACTTCTGGCGGCCGATCCGCAGCTACTTCTACTGGGAGAAGCACTGCTACGACATTCCGATCTGCTTTTCTCTGCGATCCATCTTCGACACACTCGACGGCGTCGACGAAATTACCGACAAGTTGAGAGATCTGGTCGCGGATCTCGATCAGATCGACCTGATCATGCCGCAGATCGTTGCGCAGTTCCCGACGATGATCGGGACCATGCAGAGCATGCGAACCATGATGCTGACCATGCACAGCACCATGTCCGGGATGTTTTCATCGATGGACGAGGCCGCCGGTAACTCGACCGCCATGGGCAAGGCTTTCGACGCCGCGAAGAACGACGACTCTTTCTATATCGCGCCCGAGGTCTTCAAGAATGCGGACTTCAAACGGGTGCTGGACATCTTCGTGTCGCCGGACGGCAAGGCCGCTCGGATGCTCATCACCCAGAAGGCCGATCCCGCGTCGCCCGAGGGCATCGGGAGGGTCGACGCGATAAAGAGTGCGGCCGAGGAGGCGCTCAAGGGGACTCCGCTGGAATCCGCCAGGGTTTACCTCACCGGTACCGCCGCCTTCACGAAGGACATCATCGACGGATCCAAATACGATCTGCTGATCGCGGGCGTCGCGGCCGTCTGCCTGATCTTCATCATCATGCTGATCGTGACGCGAAGTTTCGTCGCCGCGTTGGTCATCGTGGGAACGGTTCTGCTGTCGCTCGGTGCATCCTTCGGGCTGTCCGTGCTGGTCTGGCAGTACTTACTCGGCATCCAGATACACTGGCTCGTACTCATCATGGCCGTGCTGGTACTGCTGGCGGTGGGTTCAGACTACAACCTGTTGCTGGTAGCGCGAATGCAAGAGGAATTGGGCGCCGGCATCAAGACGGGCATCATCCGCGCCATGGGCGGTACCGGCAAGGTCGTGACAAACGCCGGCCTGGTGTTCGCGTTCACCATGGCATCAATGGTCGTCAGCGACCTGGTCATCATCGGCCAGATCGGCACGACGATCGGGCTGGGTCTGCTGTTCGACACGCTGATCGTGCGTGCGTTCATGACCCCGGCCATCGCCGCGCTGCTGGGACGCTGGTTCTGGTGGCCGCAGCGGGTACGCCCCCGACCCGCCAGCGCCTTGCTTCGGCCGACGGGGTCCCGTCCGTTGGTGCGCGCCCTGCTGAAACAGCCGCCCGTCGGTAGCGGAATTCCCAGCTGATCGCCGCATGAGTACCAAATACTCTCGGGAGCCCGCCCTGGCGCGGATGATCCGCAGGCTGTCCGTGCCCATCATCTTGGCGTGGGTGGCGCTGGCCGCGGTGGTGACCCTGGCGGTTCCCTCGCTGGAGCATGTCGGGCAAAAGCATTCCGTGCCGCTGGCTCCCCAGGACGCGCCGGCGGTGCAGGCCATGAAGCGGATGGGCCGGGATTTCAAGGAATCCGACTCCGACAGTTTCGCGATGGTCGTCCTCGAGGGGCAGCAGCCACTCGGCCCCGATGCTCACACGTACTACGACAAACTGATTCGCGATCTGAGGGCCGATCCGAAGCATGTTCAGCATGTGCAGGATCTGTGGGGAGATCGACTCACGGCCGGGGGTGCCCAAAGCCCCGACCGTATGGCCACATACGTGCAGGTCAATCTGGCGGGCAACCAGGGCACCACCCTGGGGCAGGAATCGGTGGCCGCGGTCCGCGATATCGTGAATCGAACGCCGCCGCCACCAGGCGTCAAGGCTTATGTCACCGGTCCCGCAGCGCTCGTTTCGGATATGCAGCGAAGCGGTGACCGATCCATCCTGAAGATGACCGCGATAGGCGCCGTAATCATCTTCGTGGTACTGCTTTTCGTCTATCGGTCGGTCATCACCGTGGTTCTGTTGCTGGCCACGGTGGGAGTCGAAGTGCTGGCGGCCCGGGGAATCGTCGCATTTCTCGGTGACCACAACATCCTGGTGCTCTCGACGTTTGCGACCAGCCTGCTCACGGCCCTCGCAATGGCCGCCGGGACCGACTACGCCATCTTTTTCCTCGGCCGATATCAGGAGGCCCGTCATTCGGGCCAGCACCCGGAAACGGCTTACCACACCACGTACCGCGGGGTCACCCCCGTCGTCTTGGGATCTGGTTTGACGATCGCCGGGGCGATCATGTGCCTGAGTTTTACCCGGATGCCGATCTTCCAGACCATGGGCATGCCGTGCGCAGTGGGCATGGTCGTCGCGGTCGTGGTGGCGCTCACGCTGGTGCCGGCGGTTTTGACCTTCGGGAGCGGGTTCGGTCTGTTCGACCCCAAGCGTGCGATCGGTTACGGCCGCTGGCGCCGGATCGGCACCGCGATCGTTCGATGGCCCGGCCCGATTCTCGTGGCAACCATCGCGATCGCGCTGATCGGCCTGGTGACCCTCCCGGGCTATAGAACGAGCTACAACGACAAGCTCTATATCCCTAAAGACATTCCGGCGAACGTCGGGTACGCGGCCGCGGATCGGCACTTTTCGCAATCCCGGATGATGCCCGAGATTTTGCTTCTCGAATCGAATCACGACCTGCGTAACCCGGCGGACTTTCTGGTGTTGCACAAGGTCGCCAAGGCGATTTTCCGCGTTCCGGGCATTTCGCGGGTGCAGGGCATAACCCGGCCCGAGGGCACGCCAATCGAACACACCTCGATTCCGTTTTTGCTCAGTTTGAAAAACGCGACTCAGATGCAATACCAGCAATACATGCAGATGCGTGCCGATGACATGCTCAAGCAGGCAGACATCATGACGGCGCAGATCGCCACGATGAAGCACCTGTACGCATTGCAATCGCAACTCACCGACATCACTCATCACTCGATCGGCGTCACGAAAGAGATGGTCGGTGTGGTGAACGAGTTGAGGGACCACGTTTCGGACTTTGAAGACTTCTTCCGACCGATTCGCAGCTACTTCTACTGGGAGAAGCATTGCTACGACATCCCGATATGCAACTCGCTTAGAGCGATCTTCGACACGCTCGACGGTGTCGACGAGCTCAGCGACAAGATGGAAGACCTGATCAAGGATCTGGAGAATCTGGACTCTCTGTTGCCGCAGCTGCTGCAGCAATTTCCGCCGCTGATCGCCTTCGCTGAAGACGCCAGGAACATGATCCTGAAGATGCACAGCACCATGGCCGGGATGCTCGGCGGGATGGATGAATCGACCTCAAACGCCGCCGCCATGGGACAGGCGTTCGACCAGGCTAAGAACGACGATTCGTTCTATCTGCCGCCGGAGGTTTTCGACAACGCGGACTTCAAGAAGGCGATGGAGTCGTTCTTGTCCCCGGATGGAAAAGCGGCGCGGTTCATCATCTCGCACCGGGGCGACCCCGCCACGCCCGAGGGCATCGCGAGGATCGACAAGATCAAGACGGCGGCAGAGGAGGCGCTCAAGTCGACGCCCCTCGAGAGTGCCAACGTCTATCTCGCCGGGACGGCGTCGACATTCAAAGATTTCCACGATGGGGCGAAATACGACCTGTACATCGCGGGAATCGGTGCGCTGTGCCTCATTTTCATCATCATGCTGGTCCTCACCCGAAGCTTTGTGGCCGCGCTGGTGATCGTCGGGACGGTGGCGCTGTCCCTGGGCGCGTCGTTCGGCCTGTCGGTGCTGATCTGGCAGTACGTTCTGGGCTTCAAACTGCACTGGATGGTGCTTCCGATGTCCGTCATCGTCCTGTTGGCGGTCGGATCTGACTACAACCTGCTGCTGGTGTCCCGAATGAAAGAGGAAATAGGCACCGGGATCAATACCGGCATCATCCGTGCGATGGCGGGCACCGGCAAAGTGGTGACGAATGCCGGCCTGGTCTTCGCTTTCACCATGGCCTCGATGGCGGCGAGCGATCTGCGCATCATCGGTCAGGTCGGCACCACCATCGGTCTGGGGCTGCTGTTCGACACGTTGGTGGTTCGCTCGTTCATGACGCCGACCATCGCGGCGCTGCTCGGACGGTGGTTCTGGTGGCCACAGATCGTTCGAACCCGTCCGCCCAGCCGGATGCTTCGCTCCCGGCCACCGCGGCCGGTCGTGCGCGAACTGCTCGGGGAGAGGTTCGGCGGCGACGACGCGGTCACCGCCCCGATTCCGAGGCCCTCGAGGCTTCCGTCCTACTAGTCAGGGGCCGCCTGCCCCCCGGCCGCGATCCGATGCCCGTGATCAGGGTCAGCCCGCGACCGCTCCAGGCTCGAAGTAGGGCGCACCGTATTCGGTGACCGGTTCGAAGCCCCGCTTGCGCGCCCTCTCGGCGGCCTTGCGGATCAGCGCATAAATTCCGACGAACGCCGCGTGATCGGTCATCACAAACGGTGTCAGCAGCCGGTTGTGCACCAGCGAGAAGGCCACCCCGCTTGACGGATCGGTCCAGCCGAGGGAACCACCCAGACCGACATGTCCGAAGCCGGGCATCACATTACCGAGCGGCAAGCTGTGGTAGCCCAGGTGGAAAGCCAATGGCACGTACAGGTTTCGGTCCGGGCGCAGGCTCCGCTCCCCGGTCAGACCCGCGACCAGCTGACGGGACAGGAAACGCGTTCCGTCAACCTCGCCGCCGTTGGCGATCGCGCCGTACATCCGGGCCAGCCCGCGCGCCGTCGCTACCCCGTTGGCCGCCGGGATCTCCGCGTCCAGCAGCGGAGTGTCGCCTCGGACGGCGGCCGTCAGACCTTTGAAGTACATCGACCGGTACGCCCCGGACAACTCGTTGGCGACCCTGCGAGTCACGTAACCCAGGACAGGATTTCCGATCACGCTCTGCGGGCCGATGATCTCGGCGACCCGGGTCGGCGCCTCAACCGGCGGCCGGCCGAGGTGCAGACCGTCTGTGCCCAACGGCTGGGCAAGTTCCTCGCGGATCAGCGTGCCCATGCCCTTGCCCGTCACGGCGCGGCCCAGGCCCGACATCAGCCAGCCGAACGTCAGCGCATGGTATGCCGATTTGCCCAGTAGGCGGCCGGGAGCCGCCGCGGCCAGCTTTTCCTCCATCACGACGTGATCGAGCAGTTCGTCCACGGTGGCGCCTCGTAGGCCCGACAGGCCGGCCTGGTGACGCATAACCTGCCGCACCGTCAGGTCGGCCTTGCCGTTCGCCCCGAATGCCGGCCAATACTCGGCGACGGGAGCTTCGTAATCGATCAGCCCGCGGTCCGCGAGCCGGTGGATGACGGTCGCGGCCATCCCCTTGGTCGCCGAGAAAACCATCGGGGCGGTGTCGGCCGTCCACGGCCGCCGTCCGGCGCGGTCGGCCCACCCCGCCCAGACGTCCACGACGGGTTGGCCGTCGAGATACACGGCCAGCGCGCCGCCGCCGAAACGGCGGGCGGGGAACATGCTGGAAAAGCTGCGAACGACGCATCCGAAGTGTGAGTCCGCCGCGCCGGACACACGATGACCCGCGTCGAGGTCGTCGTGGACAGGGACCGCGCGGCGATCGACTCGGGTTTCCACCGTCACATTTTCGAATTTACTTGGATTTCACACCCGGCAGGAGCGTAATCAGATTGTTTATCTATCCGTTATTCTGACGCTGCCGATAATATTTGCTGGGCCGCCAGTGCGGGGGTCAACTCCCCCGCCTTGACCTGCCGTTCGATGTCGGCGCGCATCGTGCGAACCTTCGGGCTGGACAACAGTCGGTCCAGCACCGTGTCGCGCACCATCTGCCACGTCCAGTCGACCAGCTGGGCCCGGCGGCGCGCCTCGAATTCCCCGGCCTCGGTGAGGACCTGCCGATGACGTTCGATGGTGTCCCACAATTCCTCGAGGCCGGTTCCCTCGGCCGCGCTCATCGTGAGAACGGGCGGCCGCCAAAGGGTTTCGCGCGGATGTATCAACCGAATGGCCCCGGACAGCTCGCGCGCCGCCGAGCGGGCTTCGGCGAGATGATCCCCGTCGGCCTTGTTCACCACGACGATGTCGGCCAATTCGAGCACACCCTTTTTGATGCCCTGGAGCTGATCGCCACCGCGCGCCAGGGTCAGCAACACGAAGGTATCCACCATGTTCGCCACGGTCACCTCGGACTGACCGACCCCGACGGTCTCGATCAGGATCACGTCGAAACCGGCGGCCGCCAGCAGGACCGCCGCTTCGCGGGTGGCCTTGGCAACCCCGCCCAGGGTGCCCGACGTGGGCGACGGCCGGATGTATGCATCCGGATGCATGGCCAGGCGCGCCATCCGGGTCTTGTCCCCCAGGATCGAGCCGCCGGTGCGGGTCGACGACGGGTCGACGGCTAGCACCGCCACCCGATGGCCCAGTTCGATCAGGTGCATCCCGAGGGCCTCGATGCTGGTGGACTTGCCCACCCCGGGGATCCCGGTGATGCCGACCCGATACGCGGCACCGGCGTCCGGGGTCAGCTCCAGCAGCAGCCGCTGCGCTTGTTCGCGATGGTCCGCGCGGGTCGACTCCAGCAGCGTGATGGCCCGCGGCAACGCCGCGCGGTCACCGCCGCGAACCGCCTCGGCCAACCGCTCCACAGAGTCGTTCCGTTCGGAAGCCATTTAGTCGAGGGTGTAACCCAGCCGCTCGGCGAGCTTGTGCAGCAAGCCGATTGCGGCGTCGGCGATCACCGTCCCGGGCGGGAAGATGGCGGCGGCTCCGGCCTCGTAGAGCTCGTCGAAATCGCCCGGCGGGATGACGCCCCCGACCACGATCATGATGTCGGGCCGTCCGACGTCGGCCATCGCCTCACGCAGCGCGGGCACCAGCGTGAGATGGCCGGCCGCCAGCGAGGACACCCCGACCACGTGCACGTCGTTGTCGGCGGCCTGGCGGGCCACCTCCTCGGGCGTGGAAAACAGCGAACCGACGTCGACGTCGAATCCGATGTCCGCGAAGGCCGTCGCGATCACCTTCTGGCCGCGGTCGTGGCCGTCCTGGCCCATCTTCGCGACCAGGATTCGCGGGCGGCGGCCGTCGGCTTCCGCGAACTTCTCGACGAGTTCGGTCGCGGTTGCCATGTTTGTGGCCTTTCCAGCTTCGTCGCGGTAGACCCCGGCGATAGTACGGATCTCCGCCTGGTGCCGGCCATACACCTTCTCCAGCGCATCGGAGATCTCGCCGACGGTGGCCTTGTGCCGCGCCGCGTCGATGGCCAGGGCCAGCAGGTTGTTGCCCAACCCGTCCGCGCCGGCGCGACCGTGGGCGGCCGCCGCGCGCGACAGTTCCGCCAGCGCGGCGTCCACCGCCGACTGGTCACGGCTTTCCCGCAGCTCCTTCAGCTTGGCCAGCTGCTCGGCGCGCACCCGGCTGTTCTCGACCTTGAGGACCTCGACCTCTTGATCCTCTTCGACCTGATACTTGTTGATCCCGATCACCGGCTGGATACCGGAGTCGATGCGCGCCTGGGTGCGCGCGGCCGCCTCCTCGATGCGCAGCTTGGGGATGCCGTCGCTGATGGCCTGCGCCATGCCGCCGTGCTCGGCGACCTCGGCGATGTGGGAGCGGGCCCGCTGGGCGAGCTGATGGGTCAGCCATTCCACGTAATACGACCCCGCCCACGGATCGATCGGTCGCGTGGTGCCGGACTCTTGCTGCAGCACCAGCTGCGTGTTGCGGGCGATACGAGCCGAGAAGTCGGTGGGCAGAGCGAGCGCCTCGTCGAGCGCGTTGGTGTGCAGCGACTGCGTGTGTCCCTGGGTGGCGGCCATCGCCTCGATGCAGGTGCGAGCGACGTTGTTGAAGGCATCCTGCGCGGTCAGTGACCAGCCGGAGGTCTGCGAATGTGTGCGCAGCGAAAGCGATTTGGCGTTCTTCGGGCCGAACTGGGAGACCAGCTCGCTCCACAACAGCCGGCCCGCCCGCAGCTTGGCGACTTCCATGAAGAAGTTCATCCCGATGCCCCAGAAGAAGGACAGGCGGGGCGCGAACTTGTCGATGTCCAGGTCCGCGTCCAAACCGGCCTTGATGTAGTCGACCCCGTCGGCAAGCGTGTAGGCCAACTCCAAATCGGCTGTGGCACCGGCTTCCTGGATGTGGTAGCCCGAGATCGAGATCGAGTTGAACTTCGGCATTTTCGCGCTGGTATAGGCGAAGATGTCGGAGATGATGCGCATCGACGGCTTGGGCGGATAGATGTAGGTGTTGCGCACCATGAACTCTTTGAGGATGTCGTTCTGAATGGTGCCGGCCAGCTTCTCCGGCGCAACGCCCTGCTCTTCGGCGGCCACCACGTACAGCGCCAGGATCGGCAGCACCGCGCCGTTCATGGTCATCGACACCGACACCGTCGACAGGTCGATACCGTCGAACAGCTGGCGCATGTCGAGAATGGAATCGATTGCCACACCGGCCATTCCGACGTCACCCTGCACGCGGGGGTGATCGGAGTCGTACCCGCGGTGGGTGGCCAGGTCGAAGGCCACCGACAGGCCCTTCTGGCCCGCGGCCAGGTTGCGCCGGTAGAAGGCGTTCGACTCCGCGGCGGTGGAGAAACCGGCGTACTGCCGAATCGTCCACGGCTGGTTCACATACATCGTCGGGTAGGGTCCACGCACGAACGGCGGTTCGCCCGGGAAACTGTGCAGCGGGTACCCGTCGGCCTCTACCGCCGCCCGGTCTGCGCCGATATACACCGGTTTGACGTCGATGTCCTCCGGTGTCTGCCACTGCAGTTGATCGGGCGTGTACAGATGCGCGGCCGCGGCCGCGGCGACGTGTTCCTCGACGGCGGCCTGGTTCGGCGGCGTGACAGTCCGCTCGCCGTGCAGCGGCACGTCGGCGAAGCTGCCGACCGCAGGTGCAGTGGTCGTCATCTAACTACGCCCCCAGCCTTGTGAGCAGATCCGACAGAGCTTCGACCGCATTGATTTTCGCGGTCAGGAATTGGTCCGGTTGGTGCTCGGCGCCGGCCACGGCCTTGTCCGGCCCGGCCAGATAGACGCGCGCGGTGCCGGCGTCCCGCGCCGCCCGCACGACGTCCGAGGCCTCGTCCTGGTAGCGCTTGTCGGTGCCGCAGATGACCGCCGCCGCCAGCGATCCCGCGTCCGCCACCGCCGGCGCGACGCTGTCGGCGTCGACCGTGCCCGGGTTGATCGCCTCGATGCCACCGGAAGCCAGCAGGTTCGAGGCAAACGTTGCGCGAATGTTGTTCTCGGCCAACGGGCCCAACGGCAGCAACAGCACCTTCGGGCGCGATCCGGTGCGGTCCAGGTACGCATCCGATCGGTCCCGCAGCGCCTCGAATTCCGCCGCGTAACGCACCAGGTTTCCGGCCGCCAGCGGCGAATACGACGAGTCGCTTTGCGGCAGAGGAGCTTCGGTGAGGTCGGGAAATTCGTTGACGCCGGTGATCGCGGTCCGGCGGTGCGCGATGTCGTCGCTGCGACGGGCGGCGACCTCGGCGATCTGGCCGACGATGAGGTCGCGGGCTTTCGTGAATCCGCCGTGGGCCTCGATGGCCTGGAAATGCTCCCAGGCCCGCTCGGCCAGGCGCAGGGTCAGGTCCTCGACGAACCAGGAACCACCGGCCGGGTCCAACACCCGGCCCACGTGTGACTCTTCGAGAAGCAACAGCTGCGTGTTGCGCGCGATGCGACGGGCGAAACTCGTTGCTATGCCCGGGAATCCGCCGTCGATCGCGACGTCGAACGGAAATACCAGCAGCGAGTCAGCGCCGCCGACACCGGCGCCGAAGGCGGCCAGGGTGCAGCGCAGCATGTTCACCCACGGGTCGCGCTGGGTCATCATCGGCAGCGACGTCTCGGCGTGGACCACGGCCGCGCCGGCGTCCGGCTCGCCGACAACCTCGGCGACCCGCGCCCAAAGATTGCGCGCGGCGCGGAACTTGGCGATCGTCATGAACTGGTCGTCGTCGGCGGCGAATCGGAAGCTGATCTGCCCCAACGCCTCGCGGATCGACAACCCCGATTCGGTGAGCACCCGCAAGTAACTCACGGCGGCCGCGACACCGGCGGCGAGCTCCCACGTCGCGTTGGCGCCGAGGTTGTGAAACGCCGGCCCGTCGATGGTGATCGCGCGCACCCCGGTCCGACCGGCGGCCCGCTTGGCCACGGCGATCACGTCTTCGATCGTCGGCGCCGGTCGGTCACTGTGTGTCGCGCTCAGCGGGTCGCCGCCCAGGTCGATCGACAGGGTGGCGCGCTGATCAGGTTCCACCCCGTCCGCCAGCGCAAGCGCCACGTCGCTGGCCGCCAGGTAGTCGGCGCCGGCTTGCAGGATCAGCGGCGCCATGCTCAGGTAGACACCCTCGAGCGTCTCCCCCAGCTGATCGGGTGCCACACCCGATTCACCGATCCGCAGCACCACGGCGCCGGCCCCATTGCCCAGCGCGTCCAGCACCGCGGAGTTCACGTCCTTGGCCGCGACGCCGGGTACCGGGGTAGCCGGGAAGGCCTCGGCGACCTTCCAGCCGGATTTGACGTCCCGCGCTGCGTCACCGCCGCGCACATACGGCCACTCGCCCGGCAGCGGCGGCTCTGGCAGTTCGTCGAGCGCGGTGTAGAGCGCGCGGACCGCGATTCCGTCGTAGGTGGGGGTTTCCAGCAGCCGCTCGGGCGCGTCTCCCAACTGATCGGGGTCCTTCCGGGTGCTTTTGGCCAGCACACCGGCGACCGCACTGCGCCAACGCCCGCGAACCTGTTCTAGGTCGGCGAGCTCGGGTACATCAATGGACACCGATTGCTCCCTTTTCCCAGCATTTGGGCTACTGCTCTGGGGGTACCACTTAGCTACTGAGGCTAATTGATGACCGCTCGTCGCAAAAAACCGCCACTTGCGGCGGGCGTTGCCGATTTCGGAGGAAACGCCACCCTCGGGAAACGGCTTATTCATCTACGGCCCGTACCCTAGGAAGCCGTGCCGGGTTCCGCCACCAGCAAAATCACCGAAACGCTTCGCGATATCGGCTGCGCCATCGGCGTCGCCGCGCGAGGCGTGTCCCGGTCGCGGATCGCCTGGACAGTGGTGGGCATCACAGCGCTGGTGGTGTTGGCGTCGTGGTTGCCGCTCCCGTCGCCCGTGCAGATGCGCGACTGGGCGCACTCCGTCGGACCGTGGTTTCCGCTGGCGTTCCTTCTCGCCCACATCGTCGTGACGGTGGTGCCCGTTCCGCGCACGGCGTTCACTCTGGCGGCCGGACTGCTGTTCGGCCCACTGCTGGGCGTCGCAATCGCGGTGATCGCCAGCACCGCAAGTGCGATGATCGCGATGCTGCTGGTGCGCGCAGTCGGGTGGCGGCTGAATCGCTTGGTGCGCCACCGATCGATTGACTCGGTGGAACAGCGCCTGCGACAACGCGGCTGGCTGGCCATCTTGTCGCTGAGGCTGATTCCCGCCGTGCCGTTCTCGGCCCTTAACTACGCCGCAGGCGCGTCGAGCGTGCGGGTGCTGCCCTACGCGGTCGCGACGCTGGTCGGGTTACTGCCCGGCACCACCGCCGTGGTGGTCCTTGGCGATGCGCTCGCCGGTCACATCAGCGCGCTGCTGTATCTGGTGTCGGCGATCACCAGCGCTCTGGGTCTGGCAGGGCTCGTCGTAGAGATCCGCCACTTCCGTAGCCACCACCGCCGGGCGCACGGTCCCGTCGGTGACGAGCGCTCCCCCGAGCCCGCCACCATCGGCTGATCGCCGATTTCGCCCGGCGGCGATAGGCAACGTCTGATCTTCAGGTCCGCTTCAGGCTGAGTTTCTACCGTCGCGTTATCGCCTCCAACTCGGTGACGAGGGGCGAGTTGATCGGTTGAACAGCATCGACAGACAGGATGGATGAATCGGGTGAAGGTGAGACAAGTAATCGCTGGTTCACTGCTCGCGGGTGCGCTCGGGGTCGCGGCGGCGGGCTTCGGCGCCGCGATGGCGAGTGCGGATCCACCCCCGCCGCCGCCACCGGGCCCGGGGCAACCGTGGGGCCCGGGACCGGGCGGTCCGGGCGGGCCGCCGCCTCCTCCGGGTGGTCCACTGGGCCCACCGCCCCCGGGGGGACCATTCCGGCCGCCGCCGCCGGGCTTCTAATGACGGCGGCGCGATAGCAGCGCCGAGGTGGCCGTCTCAATCCGACGGATTGAGACGGCCATCGCTCACTGCGCGGTCGGTTTTCGATGTGGTCGGCAGGGTGAGCCGGAATTGAGCACCGCCGTGGTGCGGCAGGCACACCAGTTCGCCACCGTGAGCGCGCGCCAACGCCCGCGCGATCGCCAGGCCCAGGCCGGCGCCGCCGTGGTCGCGGGCGCGGCCCGAATCCAGGCGCACCAGCCGCTCGAAGATGTTGTCTCGCTGGTCATCCGGGATGCCCGGCCCGGTATCGGTGACGGTGATTTCCGTCAAGACCTCGGCTGCGCGAAGGTCAACGATGATGGCGCCGCCGGCCGGCGTGTACCGGCGGGCATTGTCGAGCAGGTTCGACACGATCTGCGACAGGCGGATCGCGTCGACGTTGAGATTCAACGTGGTCAGGCCGGTGCGGGTGACGCTGATCTGCGGCGCCAGCATGGCGGCGCGGTCGGCTTCGCCGTCGAGAACGGCGGCGACGTCGACGTCGTGCAGCTCGAGCGCAAGCCCGGCGTCGATGCGGCTCAGGTCGAGCATGTCGGAGACGAGTCGTCCGGCGCGGCGGGCGTCGGAGAGCAGCAGGCTCGCCCGACGGTATTGCCCTCGATGTTCGGAGGCGCCGTGAGCGAGTTGTTCGGCGGCGACCTGAATGCCGGCGATCGGGGTGCGCAATTCGTGGGCGGCGTCGACGAGAAATCGCCGGGTCGCCGACTCCGCGCGCTGCGCGGTATCGGCGGCGCGCTGGGAGCGGCGCTCGGACATTTCCAGTGCGTCCAGCATGCCGTCGAAAGCGCTTGCGGCGCGGCCGAGTTCGGTGCCGGTGCGATCCGGGTGCAGTCGCCGGCCGCGGTCCCCGGTGGTGATGGCGTTGGCCAGCGCGGTGAGCCGGTCCAGCGGGCGCAGCGCTGCTCGGCTGACCGCAACCAGTAGCAGCGCCGCGAGCAGCAGGGTGGCCAGGCCCGCCCCGATCATCAGGCCGCGCAGCTGATGCGCCACCTGCGTGGTCTGCGTGGTGTCGGCGACCAAGACCACCCGGCTGCCGTCGGGCAGCGGATGCACGACGGCCGTCGCGGTGGCATCCGGCGGAGGACCGGGCGGCGGTGGCGGTGGCGGATACGGCGGATACGGCGGGTAAGGCGGCGGCGGGTAGGGCGGCGGTGGCGGATACAGCGGTGGCGGTTCCACCTCGCCGTCACTGAGCTCGGGGCTGATCCCGCGGTCGCCGTAGGCGACGCCGCCGGCGGTGACCACGAGCGCGCGAATACCGCCGCCGTTGAGTTCGGCGGCGAGCAGATCGGGTGAGGTGTGTGCGGCGCTCAACGCGTCGGCGCGCGATGTCGCGGCCAGCAGCCGGTCGTGCAGATTGCGGTGAGCGAGAACGCCCATGGTGATGTCGATGGTGACCCCGAGCACCATCAGCAAAACGGCCAGCAGCGCGAGCACCACCAGGGTCACGCGGCGTTGCAGGGACGGGGTCGGCGTCGTCGTCGCGGCCGTCATGACCGCTCGGCCCGCAGGCGGTAGCCGATGCCGCGCACGGTGTGCAAAATTCTCGGCCCGTACGCCTCTAACTTGCGCCGCAGTCCACTGACGTGGACCTGCACCAGGTTGGGGTCGTAGGCGTCGTAGCCCCATACTCCGTTCAGGATCTGGCTTGCGCTGACGATTCGGCCGCGCTGCTCCACCAGAAACGTCAGCACCCGCAGCTCGGTTGCGGTCAGATTCAGCGGGTGACCGTCGCGCGCCGCCACACCGGCGCCGAGGTCCAGCGTGACGTCGCCAACCTGAATCACCTGGGACAGCCGTCCGCGCCGGCGTAGCACCGCGCCGACCCGCGACACCAGTTCGGCAAGCTCGAATGGCTTGATGACGTAGTCGTCGGCGCCGCCGTCGAGTCCGCGCAGCCGGTCCGGCAGCCCGTCGCGCGCCGTGATCAACACGATCCCGACGTCGCCCCATTCACGAATCACGTCGATCAGCTCGAAGCCGTCACGCCCCGGCAGCATTACGTCGAGCACCACCAGGTCGGGCCGCATCCCGTCGAGAACCTCCTCCAATTCGTCACCGTCGCACCGTGCCTCGGTGTGATAGCCGACATCGGTGAGGGCTTCGCCGACCATCTCCCTGATGGTCTCGGAGTCTTCGACGACCAACACCCGCGGCGCGCCAACACTGAACTGGCCGGCGACCGCACGGGGGCAATCCGTCATACGCCCATTGTCGACGCCGGTGCTGAAACGAACCTGAAGGCCGGGGTGGGCCGGAGCCGATTTTCTTCAGATCCACTTCAGCCCCGGCCCTTAATGTCCGTCACATGACCACGAATGACGACATCATCACCGATCCACCCGCGCCCCCGCCGGTCGCGCCTGTCGCACCCGAGCGCCGTCGCTACCCCACCGGCGTGGTGATCGGCGCCGGGGTAGGAGGCGCGCTGCTCGGCGCGGTCGGCACCGTCGCGGCGATCGCGTTCGCGTGGATCGTCAGCGTCGGACCGCCCCCGCCCCCGCCGCCGCCCCCCGGCCCACCGCCGATGCTCGCGGCGCCACCGTTCCACGGCCCCCCGCTTCCGCCGATGGGCGGACCCATGCCGGGCGGCTTCGGATTCGCTCCGCCGCCCGGGCCGCCGGGGCCCCCGCGTGGCTTCTGGCCCCCGGGCGAGGGTTCGGTGGCACCGCCCTCACCGACGACGCCACCCACCCCGCACCCCTAACCCGCATGGCCGAGCCCGCCGCAGTGCAGGATGGGAAGGTGCCACGAGATCGATCGTCGTTTCCCGCCAGCCTCGCCGCACGGCTGCTGCGCTCGCGTCGCCTCATGCGCGCGCCGATCTGGATCTACAAAGCCCGCGCGGGCGCGCTGTTCGGCTCGCGCATCCTGTTGCTCGAGCACACCGGCCGCAAGTCGGGCATGCCGCGCTATGCCGCGCTGGAAGTCGTCGACCACCCGGCGGCAGACAGCTACGTGGTGGCTTCGGGCTTCGGCCGAAAAGCCCAGTGGTTCCGCAACATCGAAGCCAATCCCCGGGTGCGCGTGTACGTCGGCAGCCACGCGCCCAGGACCGCCGCGGCGCGCGTGCTGACCACCCCGGAAGCCGATCGCACCCTGGCCGCCTACCGAACCCGCCACCCCAAAGCGTGGGAGCGGATGCGCCCGGTGCTCGAAGACACGCTCGGCGTCCCGATCACCGACACGGACACTCCGCTGCCGCTGGTCGAGCTGCGCCTGGACTAGTTCTCGTCGGGTCCCTTGATCGTCATCGCGGCGACCAGCGCCAGGAACAGCGCGGCCGGAAGGCCGTTGACGACTTTGTCGCGCACCCGGACATGCGCGCCGACCGCCAGTACGAAGTACAACGTCAGCATCGCAGTCGTCAGGCGCGCCAGAGCGGGAAACCGGTTGACCGACAGCAATCCCACCGCGGCGGCCGCTTTGACCACCGGCAGCACGGGCCGGATGTTCTCCGGAACGCCCACGGTGTCGAGGACCTTCTTGATGGGTGCCACCTGGACGCCGCACGCTACTGCGTCGGCGGCGTGGAACACGCCGAGCGCCGTGTAGGTCTTCGGGGAAGTCAACACGCTCATTCCGCAATCCTAGGGAGTGAGCTCCCCGGCCGGGCCATCTGCCGGCTGGCGGGCGATCGCCTCCGCCTTGGCCACCGCCTGGGCGATCGCGGGGTCGGTTTCGGTGGAGAACCAGTCGGCGACGTCGGCGTCGTCGTCGGCGCTGTGCTTGGGCGCGTCATCGACGGGCGATGGCTGGAAGCGGAACACGCCGTCCTGGCCCGGGGTTCCCAGCAGCTTGGTGAAGCCCTGCAACGCCGCGTTGAAGTCACTGGGCACCACCCACACCTTGTTGGCGTCACCGCGCGCCATCTCCGGCAACGTCTGCAGGTACTGGTAGGCCAGCATCTCGGGGGTGGGCCGGCCGGCCTTGATCGCCGCGAACGTCTTCTCGATCGCCTTCGCCTGGCCCTGCGCCTGCAGGTACGCCGCGGCGCGTTCACCCTGGGCGCGCAGCATCCGGGACTGCCGGTCGGCCTCGGCGGCCAGGATGGCGGCCTGCTTGGCACCCTCGGCGGCCAGGATCTGCGCCTGCTTGTTGCCCTCGGCCTCCTTGATCGCCGCCTCGCGCATACCTTCGGCGGTCAGGATCATCGCCCGCTTCTCGCGGTCGGCCTTCATCTGCTTTTCCATCGACGCCTGGATCGACGGGGGCGGATCGATGCTGCGCAGTTCCACGCGGGCGACCCGCAACCCCCAGCGGCCGGTCGCCTCGTCGAGCACGCCGCGCAGCTGCCCGTTGATCTGATCGCGCGAGGTCAGCGTCTGCTCGAGCGTCATGCCGCCGACGACGTTGCGCAGCGTGGTGGTGGTGAGCTGCTCGACGCCGACGATGTAGTTGCTGATCTCGTAGACGGCCGCCTGGGGAACGGTGACCTGGAAGTACACCACGGTGTCGATGTTGAGGGTCAAGTTGTCCTCGGTGATCACCGGCTGCGGCGGGAACGACACCACCCGCTCACGCAGATCCACCCGCGCGCGAACCCGATCGATGAACGGCACCAACAAGGTCAGTTGCCCGCTGACGGTGCGGCTGTACCGTCCCAGCCGTTCGATCACCGCCGCCTCCGCCTGAGGTATCAGCGCCACGGACTTGGCCACCACGACGATCGCGAAGATCACCAGAACGGCCAGCAGCACCAAACCAGCAACCATAGGAATTCCTTTCTCGCTGAAGCTCTTTGCGGTCGCTACAGACCGCTCTTGAAGACGACCGCGGTGGCGCCGTCGATCTGCATGACGGTGACCGGCTCGCCGGGTTCGTAGACGTCGGCCTCGTTGAGCGGGCGCGCGGACCACACCTGGCCGTCGAGTTTGACCTGGCCCGCGTCGCGCCCGACCCGTTGCAGCACCAGCGCGGTTTTGCCGCGCAGCGCCTCGATTCCCAGAGTGGGCGCCGCGGCCGGCGTCAGCCGCCGCTTCAGCGGCGGGCGAACCAGCACCAGCAGCAGCACCGACACGACCAGGAACACCGCCCCGTTCGCCCACACCGGGAAGTCGGTGAGCCAACTGGTGAGCGCCGCGGCCAGTGCGCCGCCGCCGAGCATCACCAGAAACAAATGACCGGTGAGCGCCTCCGCGCCGGCCAGCACCAGCGCGAATATTAGCCAAAGCAACGCCGCGGGCATGCGGCAAGAATACGCGTGATCCGCCTTTGCCGGGCAAAACAACTACACTGCGTGATCGTGTGGTGTCCCAGTGTTTCGCTGTCCCTGTGGGCCAATGCCTGGCTCGCTGGAAAGGCCGCGCCCGACGACGTCCTGGACGCGTTATCCGTTTGGGCGCCAAAGCAATCGGTGACCGCGTATGATGCCGTCGCCGCGGGCCACACCGGGCTGCCCTGGCCCGACGTGAACGACGCCGGGACGGTGACGCTGCTGCAGACATTGCGCGGCGCGATCGGGCGTCCGACGCCGTCGTGCGGCGGCGCGGGATTGATGCGCGGGACGATCAACGTGGTTTTGCCGGTACCCGGCGATGTGCGCGGGCTGGCCCCGGGGACGCAGTTCGAGCGGGACGCCCTGGCCGCCGGAGAGGCGGTCATCATCGCCAACCCCCGCAACCCCGGCACCGCCGTGGGCCTGGTGCCCGAACTCTCCTATGAGGACGACGAGGACGCGCCCGAGGACTACGAGAGGCGCCTGGCGGAAGTGTGCGGGCTGACGTGGACCGTGTACTCGCTGCCCGGTGCCCCGGTCCTGGACCACTACGAGCTCGGCGACGCCGAGTACACGCTGCGGTCCGCCGTGCGCTCGGCCGCCGACGCTCTGGGCGCCATCGGGCTGGGAGCCGCGGCCTCCGACGTCGACGACCCGCGTGGACTTGTCGAGCAGCTGCTGGAATCCGCACGGCAACACCGCATTCCGGACCATGCGCCGACGCGCGCGCTGCGGGTGCTGGAGAACGCCGCGCACGTCGACGCCATCATCGCGGTCAGCGCGGGCCTGAGTCGATCGGACTCGGCGGACCGTTTCACCGCGCCCGTCGCCGCCGGGCTGGAACCGGTGGGAACGCAATCATCGTCCGAGGCCCGCATCGCCAGCGATGCGCTGCGACCGCTGACCGCCGTGGTGCGGTCGGCGCGGATGGCGGCCGTGACCGCGATCCTGCATTCGGCCTGGGGCGACTAGGCGCCGGTCCCGGCCGCGCAGTGCGGCGGGCGGCACGGCGCACCGTTTGCGCTGGCCAGACAACCCGGTGCCGGGTCCGGCCCCCTCACCCGCTCGGGCGTGCGGCCGTAGCGCAGTTCGTCGATCAGGTCGGCGGCCAGTTGCGCGAAACGCGGGTGGGCGTTCGGCGTCGAGGCCCGCACCATCGCGACTCCCGCCACCTCCGCCTGGGCCGCCAACTCGGTGTCGAGGTCCCACACCACCTCGATGTGGTCGGCCACGAACCCGATCGGGCAGACGATGACCGCGTCGGTGCCGGCCCGCACCAAGGCGGTCAGGTGGTCGGCGACGTCGGGCTCCAGCCACGGAACCTGCGGCGGCCCCGACCGGGACTGCCACGCCAGGTCGTACTCGGTGTATCCGGCTGCGGCCGCCACAAGGCTTGCGGCGTAGGCGACTTGGCGGCTGTAGAGCCGCGGGCCCACGCGGTCGTCGGCGGCCACCGGGATGGAATGCGCGGTGAACACCAGACGCGCGGCGGTATGTTGTTCGGCGGTCAGGGCGCCCGAGGCCGCGCCGATGGTGTCGGCGAAGATCTGGACGAACCGCGGATGGTCGAAATAGGGCCGCAGCTTGACCAATTCGGGCGCATCAGGCCCGGCCGCATCGCGCGCCCGGGCGATGTCCTCGATGTACTGTGTGCAGCTGGAATAGCCGCTCCACGCCGATGTGGTGAACACCGCGGCCCGACGAATTCCGTTGTCGCGCATCGTCGTCACGGTGTCTTCGACGTAGGGCGCCCAGTTGCGGTTGCCGAAGTAGACCGGCAGATCCAGGCCGCGGTCATGCAGTTCGGCTTCGAGCTGCTGGATCAGCGCCAGGTTGATCCGGTTGATCGGCGACACCCCACCGAAGTGCAGGTAGTGCTCGGCGACATGGTCGAGACGTTCCGGGGGCACGTTGCGGCCGCGGGTGACGTTCTCCAGGAACGGCCGAACCTGCTCGGGACCTTCCGGCCCACCGAAGGACAGCAGCAGGACGGCATCGAATTCCATTGGGCTCTAGAGCAATCCGCTTTAAAGCAATTGGGTACTTGCGCCGCCGTCGGCGTAGATGATGGTCCCCGTGGTCGCCGGCAGCCAGTCCGAGAGCAACGCGCACACCGTCTTGGCCACCGGCGTCGGGTCTTTCATGTTCCAGCCGATGGGGGCGCGCTGGTCCCAGCCCTCTTCGAGCAGCTGCATCTGCGCGCCGGCCTCTTCGCCGAGCGCACCGCCGACGATCGCGCTCATGGCTAGCGTCCGGATCGGGCCCGCGGCAACGAGATTGGAGCGCACACCGAACTTGCCCGCCTCACGCGCCACGAATCGGTTCACCGATTCCAGCGCGCTCTTGGCCACCGTCATCCAGTTGTAGGCCGGCATCGCCCGGCTGGGATCGAAGTCCATACCCACGATGGAGCCGCCCGGGTTCATGATCGGCAGCGCGGCCTTGGCCAGCGAGGCGTACGAATAGGCCGAGATGTGAATGCCTTTGGAGACGTCCTCGTAGGGAGCGTCGAAGAACGGGTTGATGCCCATCCCCGTCTGCGGCATGAAACCGATCGAATGCACCACACCGTCGAGCTTGTTGCCCTCGCCGATCTCGGCCGTCACCCGGTCGGCGAGCGAATTCAAGTGCTCCTCGTTTTGCACGTCGAGTTCGATCAACGGCGCCTTCTCGGGCAGCCGGTCGGCGATGCGCTGAATCAGGCGCAACCGGTCGAATCCGGTCAGCACCAATTGCGCACCCGCCTCCTGGGCCGCCTTGGCGATGTGAAACGCGATCGACGAATCGGTGATGATTCCGGAGATCAGAATCCGTTTGCCGTCGAGCAGTCCTGCCATGTCCGTCCTTAAAGTCGTTATGTCGTTAACTCAGTGGCCCATGCCCATGCCGCCGTCGACCGGGATGACGGCGCCGGCGATGTAACTGGCGTCCTCGGACGCCAGGAAGCTGACCACCCCGGCGACCTCCGCGGCGGTGCCGACCCGCTTCGCCGGGATGAACTCCAGCGCCCCGGCCTGAATCCGCTCGTCCAGCGCGCGGGTCATCTCCGTGTCGATGTAGCCGGGGGCCACGACGTTCGCGGTCACCCCGGCCTTGGACAGCTCCCGGGAGATCGAGCGGGCCATGCCGATCAGGCCGGCCTTGGCGGCCGCGTAGTTGGACTGGTTGCCGATGCCCCAGCTCCCGGAGACCGAGCCGATGTAGATGATCCGGCCGAACCGCTTCTTCTGCATGCTGCGCGCCGCGCGCTGGGTTACCCGGAACGCCCCGGTGAGGTTGGCGTTGATGACCTCTTCGAACCGCTCCTCGGTCATCCGGATGAGGAACGCATCCTTGGAGATGCCGGCGTTGGACACCAGCACCTCGACCGGGCCCTGGTGCTCCTCGACCTCCTTGAAGGCGCGATCGATGGCGTCGTTGTCGGTCACGTCGCACTCGACTCCGAACAGTCCCTCGGGCGCCCCGGATCCGCGGTGCGTGACGGCCACCTTGTGGCCGTCGGCGGCCAGCCGTTGCGCGATCGCCAGCCCGATCCCCCGGTTTCCGCCGGTGACCAGGACTGATCGGGATACGAATGGGGGTTTGCCGCCGCTCGCGGCGGGTTCGGTGGCTTGCTCGGTGGACGTCTCAGTCACCCGGCCAACTTATCGCCTCGGCCGGCCAGGGCTGCAATCGGCTCAGCGCGAGCGCAACGTCGATTCACCCCGGGCGGCCGCCGCCGCGCGAACCCGCCGTTGGCTCGCTTAGGATTTGACCCTCATGGCCGCAGCCCCGACCCGACACTTAAGGCTCAACGCCCAAGCCACGGCGATTTTCGCGGCCTGCTGGGGCGGATTGCTCGTCCTGCTGCTGGTGCGCAACCGCGGGCTGTTCACCTACCCCGTCTACGAGGCCGGAGACCCCGCGGCCAACTCGATCCTCACCCTGCAGGCCAAGCACTTCGCCCTGCTGACCGGGCATTACTCCAGGGTCGGCTTCCACCATCCCGGTCCGGCTTTCTTCTACGTGCAGGCCGGCGGCGAATGGCTGCTGCACGACCTGACCCGTCTCGTTCCGGCGGCCTATAACGGGCAGGCGATCGCGATCATGACGCTCAACGCGACACTGATCGCGCTGGCGCTGGCCATCCTGTACACGTGGGTGCGCTCGGCGCCGGCGGTACTCACCGCGGCCGGCATCACCCTGATCTTCCTCGCCGAACACCCCCAGCTGGTGTGCTCCACCTGGATGCCCCACGCCTGCTTCGCCCCGTTTTTGCTCTACGTCTTCGCGGTCGCGTCGGTGGCTGCCGGACGGCTGCGCCATCTGTGGATCATGGTGCTCGCCGGCGGCCTGCTGGTGCACGGGCACGCGGAATTCCTGCTACTGGTGCCCCTGCTGGGGCTGGCGGCACTCCTGCCTCAGCGGCGCCGGTTGCTCACGCACCGCCGTGAAGTGCTGATCGCCTCGGCGGTGTTGGCATTGTTTCTGCTCCCCATCGTGCTCAACGTGACCCTGCACTGGCCGGGCGAGATTCCGCAGTACCTGGCCTACGGTCACCGCGCGCCGAACCCGCCGGTGGCGGCCGCGCGGTTTCTCGCGCAGTTCTGGGGTCCGGGTCCCGCCCTCGGGACGGTGTTCCTGGTGGTGCTGTTCGTCGCGGATCTGGCGCTGGTCCGCAGGCTGACGCGTCCCGGTGTCGACGAGGCGGTGCACGAGTTCTCCCGCCGCCTGCTCAGAGTCACCGCCCTGGCCACCGCGCTGTTCGCCTTCTACTGCTGGTACGGCGTGGACCATCTCTGGCAGTCGTACATCGGCGTCTTCTCTTACGCGTTGCCCCTGGCTTTGCTCATCTTGGGCTCCTCGGCGCTGATGGTGCTGGCGGCGGCGCGGGAAAAGCCGATAGCCCCCCGGCTGGCGGCCGGCGCCGCGGCGGGGAGCCTGGCGGTCGGGGTGGTGCTGGCACTCACGACGGACGCCTTACGCAGAGACCGCGACGAGCTGACGGGCGTGCCCATCGCGCTGGACTACCTGGCCGCGCACGCCCACGGTAAGCCGATCGTGCTGGAGACCCGCACCGACGAATCCTGGGCCGACGCGCTCGCGCTGCTCGACGCCGCCACCCGCGCCGGGCGGCGCGCCTGCCTGGCGCAGGACCGCTGGCGGCTCCAGGCCACGCGGGAGTTCATCTGCACGCCGCAGGAGCTGGCCGGCGGGGCGCGCTTCACGCTCAGCCGCATCGACCCGGTGTCCCCCGGCACCCCCGTGGTGCCGAATCTGAATCCGATCCCCGCGTCGTATCCGCCCTCGGCGGTGATCGCCGCCGGCTGACGGTCGCCCTGAGCGACGCGACGTCAGGTCGGCAGGCGCCGGTTGATCAGCAGCGCCGCCAGCGCCGCCAGCGCCAAGGCCAGCGCACCCAGCCGCACCCAGCCCACGCTGGCATCGCCCTTGATGGTCTCGTAGCCGATCTGCTGCTGCAGCGTCCCGTACACGGACTTGAGTTCCTGCAATGACGCTGCGCTGTAAGCGTTTCCGCCCGAAAGCTGGGCGACCTTCTTCAGCGTCTCGTCGTCGACGGGTACCGGCTGGCGCTGGTCGTTGATCTCGACGAAGCCGTACGGGGTGCCGAAGGAGATGGTCGAGATCGGCACGCCCTGGTCCTTGGCGGTGCGCGCGGCCGTGAAGGCGCCCTTGGGGTTGTCCGGGTTGGTCGGCATCGTCTCCTTGCCGTCGGAGAACAACACGATGCGCGCCGGCGGCGGTTTGTCGCCACCGCCGATCACCGCGCCGACCGTCGCGATGGCCTGCAGGGCGGTGAAGATGCCCTCCCCGGTGGCGGTGCGGTCGGCGAACTGGAGCTTGTCCAGCGCGGTCTTCGTCGATTCCCGGTTGGTCGTCGGCGACACCAGCACCGTCGCGGTGCCGGCGTAGGCGATCAGCCCGAGGTTGATGCCCGGGGTCAGTTCGTCGGCGAACTGCTTTGCGGCTTCCTGGGCGGCCGCCATCCGGTTGGGCTGCACGTCGGTGGCGCGCATGGACTGCGAGACGTCGATGACCAGCATCACCACCGCACGGTTGCGGGGAATCCGGACGTCGTTCGTCGGGCCCGCCATCGCGATGGTGAACAGCACCAGCGACGCGATGAGCAGGATCGCCGGCAGGTGCCGCCACTTGGGTGGCCTCTTGGGGGCGACGCTTTCCAGCAGCTCCATGTTCGCGAACCGCAGCATGCGCCGCTGCCTGGCCAGCTGCATCAGGATGTAGAGCGCGGCCAGCCCGAAGACGACGAGCAGGAACAGGAAGAACCACGAATGTTCGAAGCCCGACAACGACATCGGGCCCAGGAGCGGCAGGGTCACTGCCGCCCTGCCAGGGCTCCGCGCCGGCGGGATTCGACGAAGCGCACGATGTCGGCGATCCAGTCGCGGTCGGTGCGCAGCGTCAGGATCGGGGCCCCGCAGCTGCGGATCGTGCGCGCGACATCGGCGCGGTGCGCCGCGGCGGCCTTGGCGAAATCGTCGCGCAGCTGAGCGTCGATGGTGAATTCACGCGTGACGCCGGACTCGGCGTCCTGCAACACCACGTCGCCGATGTCGGGCAGCTCGACGTCGCGGGGGTCGAGCACCTCGACGGCCAGCACCTCGTGCCGGGCCGCGACGGCCCGCAGCGGCCGCATCCAGTTGATCGGCCCCAGGAAGTCGCTGATGATCACCGCCATGCCGCGGCGGCGTTCCGGACGGCGCAACGCGTCGATCGCCGTCGCCAGGTCGCCGCGCACCCCGACCGGAGCGCGCGGCGTGGTGGCGATGGTGCGCAGCAGCGTCTGCTCATGCTGGCGTCCGGAACGGGCGGGCACCCGGGTGATGTTGGCGCCGGTGGACACGATCGCGCCGAGCCGATTGCCGCCCCCGCTGTTGAGGAAGGTGATCGCGGCCGCGGCCGCCACGGCCAGGTCCCGCTTCTCGCACACGGTGGTGCCGAAGTCCAGGCTGGCCGACATGTCGACCACCAGCCACGTTTCGAGCTCCCGGTCGGCGATCATCTGCCGCACGTGCGGGTGCGTCGTGCGCGCGGTGACGGCCCAGTCCATGCGGCGGACGTCGTCGCCGGGCTGGTACTCCCGCGACTCCCCCGGCTCCGAGCCGGGGCCCGGGATCAGGCCGAGGTGATCGCCGTGCAGCACCCCGTCGAGCTTGCGTTTGACGGTGAGTTCGAGGGTGCGCAGCGCCGCCGACAGCTTCGGGTCGTCGATCTGGCCCCGCTGCATCGATGGCGGATGCACAGGCCCCGCCGGCCTCTTTGGATCGGTCACCGACCGCTGGCCGCACCGGCGGGTTGCATCACCGGGGGCACCGAATGCCCTTGCTGCGGAACGGCATTCACCTGAGGCAGGGCCACCGTCTGCAACACCCGGTTGATGACGATCTCCGGCGAGATCTCGTCGGCCAGCGCGTCGTAGGTGAGCACCAGCCGGTGCCGCAGCACGTCGGGAATGACGTCCACGACGTCCTGCGGGATCACGTAGTCACGGCCGCGGACCAGCGCCAGCGACCGGGCCCCGGCGATGATGCCCAGCGAGGCGCGCGGCGACGCCCCGAACGAAATCCAGGTCTTGACGTCGTTCATGCCGAGCTGCTCGGGGTGGCGGGTGGCGGTCACCACGCGCACGACGTAGTCCACCAGCGCGTGGTGGACGAAGCCGTTGGCAGCGATGTCCTGCAGCCGCAGCAGGTCACCGGTGTTGAGGATCTGCTTGGGCTCCGGCGGGCGCACGCCCATCCGGTAGATGATCTCCCGCTCCTCCTCCGGCGACGGGTAGCCGACGTTGATCTTGAACAGGAAGCGGTCCCGTTGGGCCTCGGGCAGCGGGTACACACCCTCGTGCTCGATCGGGTTCTGCGTCGCCATCACCAGGAACGGGTTGGGCAGCGGGAACCTCTTGCCGCCGATCGAGACCTGGCGTTCCTGCATGACCTCCAGCAGCGCCGACTGCACCTTGGCCGGCGCACGGTTGATCTCGTCGGCGAGCAGGAAATTGGCGACCACCGGGCCGAGCTCGGTGTCGAACTCCTCCTTGCCCTGCCGGTAGATGCGGGTACCGATGATGTCGGTGGGCACCAGGTCGGGCGTGAACTGGATGCGCGCGAACGTCCCGCCGACCACCTTGGCGAAGGTCTCGACGGCGAGGGTCTTGGCGACGCCGGGGACACCTTCGAGCAGCACGTGCCCTTTGGACAGCAGGCCGACCAGCATGCGCTCCACGAGCTGGTCCTGGCCGACGATGATGCGTTTGACCTCGAAGATGGCCCGTTCCAGGGTCTGCACCTCGGCGGCCAGTCCGTTGCCACCGCCCGCCGGCGCTTCGTGAGCCGGGCCGGATTGCCCGCCCGGGCCCGAGTAACCGCTGGCGCCTGGCGGCGGCCCACCTGCTGCTGTCATCAAGAACCCTCCACGCTCAAACGGACACGACTGCCGGGCAGCGACGTGCCCGCGTCCAACTATTCCAGGCCCACCGAATTCCGTCGACGCTCGCCCAGCTGATGCGTCGCCGGCCCCGCGTTCAGTACTCGATGATCCTGGTCAGGAACGGGGTCATGCCGGGCTTACGAACCGGGCTGACCGTAACCTTGGCGGCGCTGCCCGATGCCTCGAGCATCTGACCGTTGCCCAGGTACATGGTGACGTGCTGGCTGCCGTTCGGGCCGTAGAAGATGAGGTCGCCGCGCCTGGCCTGATCCTGCGGGATGTGGCGCCCGGCGTTGTACTGGTCACCGGAGAACCGCGGGATCAGCACGCCGACGCCGGCGAACCCGTAGCGCATCAGGCCCGAGCAGTCGAAGCCGGTGATGTTGGCGCCGTCGCCGACGCCCTTGCTGGGGCCGTCCAGCGAGCCCCCGCCCCACGAGTAGGGCACCCCCATCTGCGCACCCATCCGCTTGATCACGTACTCGATGGCCTGCCGGCCATAGACCCGCGGGATCTTGCCGCCGGGGTTGGAGGGTGTGGCGGCCGCAGCGGGTGCGGGATCGCCCAGGATGTTGATGCCGAGACCGCCGAGAAACTGCCTGCCCAGGTCCATCGTGGTCTGGGTGGCCTGGGCGGTGGCCTGCAGCGAGGCGTTGGCGACGGCGAGCGGGTCGCCGGGCGCACCGGCACTGATCTGGGCGGGCAGGGTGGGGTCCCATTCGCCCGGGTCGGCCCCGGCGAGCGGAGCCGGGGCTGTCACGGACAACATCAGCCCGGCCACCACTGCGGTGATCCAGGCGAGGTTGACGATACGAAACCGATTGCGGCGCATGCCCGTCCGTTCAGCACTCACTCGATCACCACTCGATGTACCGGACCACGTAGGGCGTCATGCCGCTGGTGCGCACCGGGGCGACACGGACCTTCAGCCCGATGTCGGGGGCCTCGAGCATCTGGCCGTCGCCGAGGTAGATCGTCACGTGCTGGCTGCCGCCCGGGCCGTAGAAGATGACGTCGCCGCGGCGCATCTGCGAGGACGGGATCTTGCGGCCCAGGTTGTACTGCGACCCCGAGTAGTGCGGCAGCTTGATGCCCACCCCGGCGAACGAATACAACACCAGGCCCGAACAGTCGAAGCCGGTGATGTTGGCACCGGAGTCGATGCCCTTGCTCGGGCCGGCCGCGTTGCCGCCGCCCCAGGAGTAGGGCACGCCGATCTGCGACATGCCGCGCCGGATCACGTATTCGGTGGCCTGCCGGCCGTAGACCCGGGGAATGCGCCCCCCGACCCCGCCGGGAGCCGCGTTGGTGATGCCGGTGTCGTCGGGCTTGAGGATGCCCAGCTGCTGCAGGAAGTTGCGGCCCAGGCCCGCGGTGACCTGGGTCGAGGTCGCCGAAATGCCGAGCACCTGGTTGATCACCGCGATCGGATCGCCGGGCACGTTGGCGCTCGGGATCATCGGCAGGGTGGGGTCCCAGGCGCCATCCCACTGACGGCCACCGGACGACGGCGCCGGCGCGCCCGGCGACCCGGTCTCCCACCGGTCACCCGACGCCGGCGCTCCGGGGCCGCCGGCGCCCGCGGACCAAAGACGGGCGGCCTCGCGCTTGGCCGCGTCGAGCTTGACCTGAGCCTGATCTCGTTGCGCGGCAAGGCGAATGATGTCTTCGCGTTGCTGGTCGAACTTCTGCTTGGAGGTGGTCAGCGCCCGCACCGCGGCGTCCTGGCTGGACTTGGCATCGGCGGCGGCCTTGTCGGCGTTCTGCTTGGCCAGCCGCGCCGCCGATTCCCTGTTCACCTGCTCGGTGCGGGCCTGCTGCAGCTTGGCCATCACGGCCTGCGAGCTCGTGGTCAGGTTCTTGGCGGCGGCTTCGGTGGCGATGATGTCGTCGGGGCTGCTCGCGGTCAGGTAGCTGTTGGACGGACCGTTCATATAGGTGGCCGCGGCGAAGGTGTCGAAGCGGTGCTGCGCCCCGGCGATGGCGATGTTGGCGTCTTTGACCGACTGCTGGCTGGTCTCCAGGTCGTGCTGGGCGGTGGCCGCGTTGTCCCGCGCGGTCTCGACGTCGACGAGGGCCTTGTTGACGCTTTCCTGTTCGGTCTGGATCTCGGCGCTCAGATTCTGCAGCCGCTGGTTGGCTTTGGCGACGTCGGCGATGAGTCCGGCCAGGTTGTCGGCGGTGGGATCGGCCTCCGCGAGGCCGGGCGTCGCTATCAGTAGGGCCAGGCTCAACACGGAGGGGACGACGGGCCGCACCAGCCTCGCGGCCGGTCGCGCAGAAGACCCCCAGCGTGTGCGTCTCATTCGACTCAGGTCTCCTACAGCTCAACGCGACGGGTGGCGCCAGCCACAGGATCCCCGAAAGGCGCCAAAGACAACACCAGCATCATTTGCACCGTACGTCACACGGGTGGGCGTGCAAACGCCCCACCGAAATCGCACTCTCTACGTGCGTTTAATGTGACCGAACGGTGACCTAACCGGTTTGCCGCAGCACGTCGCGACGGTTGGCCGAAACAACCTGAAAAAGCGAATACCTGTGGCTAGACCGCAGTATTGGCGTCGGTGGCGGTGGTTGTCGCGGTCTCGTCGGATGTTGCTGCGCGCCTACTGCGCAACTGCAGCAAGCGGGTGCCGACGGCCGCGGCGAAGACGGCGATCAACAGGAAAATCGTCAGGCCGGTCCAGGGAAACTCGGGCGTGTCCAGCTCGTGCAGGAAATGCTGCGCGGAGACCACGGGGTTGCCCGTCTTGGCGTTGTCCTCACCGGCCTCGAGCGTGACGCGGGGGAACTGCGTGCTGTAGCTGCCGACGTAGCTCGGGCTGAGCGTCAGCACCGTCGCGTCGTGATAGTCCGCGCCGACCACCGTCGAGATGTCGCGCAGCGGGGTGTCGTTCGGGGGGTTGTGGTCGAGCAGCACGATTTTGAGGTTGATGCCCTCGGCATGCGCGTGGTTGACCACATCGAGCAGCCCCGGCATTGCCGCCGGCGTCGCGCTGACTCCGGTCGCGGCGACCTGGGCCTTCACCATGGTCATGTCGACGTCCACCGGAATGTAGAGCGGCAAAGCCTGGCCGGTCATCGCGTCCCTCCTCATGTGCCCGTCACGCTGGCGTGACTCTCGGCCACGGCGGTCACTTTAGCGTGACGCTCGACCAGGGATTGGAGCGCTCGCGGGGGTTTTCAACCGGCGGCCACGGCGACAAGACTGGACCACGAGTGCCGTCGCAATGCAGGACAAGCGTACTGTTAAAGTCGGCACGATAGTTTGGACGACCCGCCGGCGCCAGCCCGTCGCGGCGGGAGAACTAAAGACTCTGGGAGTTTCAAGTGACTGATTCCGTGAATTCGTTCGAAGCCCGCGACACCCTCGAGGTCGGCGACCAGAGCTATCAGATCTATCGTCTCGACGCCGTTCCCAATACCGAGAAACTGCCCTACAGCCTCAAGGTGCTGGCCGAGAACCTGTTGCGCAATGAAGACGGCAGCAACATCACCAAGGATCACATCGAGGCCATCGCGAACTGGGATCCCAAGGCGGAGCCCAGCATTGAGATCCAGTACACGCCGGCCCGCGTGGTGATGCAGGACTTCACCGGTGTGCCGTGCATCGTGGACCTGGCCACCATGCGCGAGGCCATCGGCGACCTCGGCGGCAAGGCGGACAAGGTCAACCCGCTCGCCCCCGCCGACCTCGTGATCGACCACTCGGTGATCGCCGACCTGTTCGGCACCGCGGACGCGTTCGAGCGCAACGTCGAGATCGAGTACCAGCGCAACGGCGAGCGCTATCAGTTCCTGCGCTGGGGGCAGGGAGCTTTCCAGGACTTCAAGGTGGTGCCCCCGGGCACCGGCATTGTGCATCAGGTCAACATCGAATATCTGGCCAGCGTGGTGATGACCCGCGACGGCCTCGCCTATCCCGACACCTGCGTGGGGACCGACAGCCACACCACAATGGTCAACGGCCTTGGCGTGCTGGGCTGGGGCGTCGGCGGCATCGAGGCCGAGGCCGCAATGCTGGGCCAGCCGGTGTCGATGCTGATCCCGCGGGTCGTCGGCTTCAAGCTGACCGGTGAGATCCAGGCAGGCGTCACGGCCACCGACGTCGTGCTGACCGTCACCGAGATGCTGCGCAAGCACGGCGTGGTCGGCAAGTTCGTCGAGTTCTACGGCAAGGGCGTGTCGGAAGTGCCGCTGGCCAACCGCGCCACGCTGGGCAACATGAGCCCCGAATTCGGTTCCACCGCAGCGATTTTCCCGATCGACGAGGAGACCATCTCCTACCTGAAGTTCACCGGTCGCACGGAGGCGCAACTGGCGCTCGTGGAGGCCTACGCCAAAGAGCAGGGACTGTGGCATGACCCGGACCACGAACCCGCGTTCTCGGAGTACCTCGAGCTCGACCTCTCCACAGTGGTGCCCTCGATCGCCGGTCCCAAGCGCCCGCAGGACCGCATCGCCTTGTCGGCCGCCAAGTCCACCTTCCGCGAGCAAATCCTGAGCTACGTCGACGGCGACGGCCAACAGGGCTACTCGAAGCTCGACGAGTCGGTCGAGGAGACGTTCCCGGCCAGCGATCCCGGCGCGGTGTCGAACGGACATGCCGACGACGTTCCCGAGGTGCACTCGGCGGCCGCCCATGCCAAGGGCCGCCCGAGCAACCCGGTCACCGTGAAGTCGGACGAGCGAGGCGAATTCGTGCTCGACCACGGCGCGGTGGTGATCGCCGCGGTCACCTCGTGCACCAACACCTCCAACCCCGAGGTGATGCTGGGCGCCGCGCTGCTGGCCCGCAACGCCGTCGAGAAGGGACTGACGTCCAAGCCGTGGGTGAAGACCACCATGGCGCCGGGCTCACAGGTGGTCAACGACTACTACGACAAAGCCGGCCTGTGGCCGTATTTGGAGAAGCTCGGCTTCTACCTGGTCGGCTACGGCTGCACCACCTGCATCGGCAACTCCGGGCCGCTGCCCGACGAAATCTCGAAGGCCATCAACGACAACGACCTTTCGGTGACCGCCGTGCTGTCGGGTAACCGCAACTTCGAGGGCCGCATCAACCCCGACGTCAAGATGAACTACCTGGCGTCGCCGCCGCTGGTGGTGGCCTACGCGCTGGCCGGAACCATGGACTTCGACTTCGAGTCACAGCCGCTCGGCAAGGACAAGGAGGGCAATGACGTCTTCCTGAAGGACATCTGGCCCTCGCAGAAAGACGTCTCCGACACCATCGCCTCGGCGATCAACTCCGAGATGTTCACCAAGAACTACGGCGACGTGTTCAAGGGTGACGAGCGGTGGCGCAACCTGCCCACCCCAAGCGGCAACACCTTTGAGTGGAACGCCGATTCGACATACGTCCGTAAGCCCCCGTACTTCGAGGGCATGCCGGCCGAGCCCGAGCCGGTCGCCGACATCACCGGCGCCCGGGTGCTGGCGCTGCTGGGCGATTCGGTGACCACCGACCACATCTCGCCGGCCAGCAGCATCAAGCCGGGCACCCCGGCCGCGCAGTACCTCGACGAGCACGGCGTGGAGCGCAAGGATTACAACTCCTTTGGCTCGCGGCGCGGCAACCACGAGGTGATGATTCGCGGCACGTTCGCCAACATCAGGTTGCGCAACCTGCTGCTCGACGACGTGTCCGGCGGCTACACGCGCGACTTCACCCAGGACGACGGGCCCCAAGCGTTCATCTACGATGCGGCGCAAAACTATGCGGCGCAAGACATTCCGCTGGTGGTGCTGGGTGGTAAGGAGTATGGGTCGGGCTCGTCCCGGGACTGGGCCGCCAAGGGAACGCGGCTGCTGGGCGTTCGCGCGGTGATCGCCGAGTCGTTCGAGCGCATTCACCGCTCCAACCTGATCGGCATGGGCGTGATCCCGTTGCAGTTCCCCGACGGGAAGTCGGCCAAGGATCTGGGTCTGGACGGCACCGAGGTCTTCGACATCACCGGGATCGAAGAGCTGAACAACGGCAAGACGCCGAAGACGGTGCATGTCAAGGCCAGCAAGGGATCCGGCGGGGACGCCGTCGAGTTCGACGCGGTGGTGCGCATCGACACCCCCGGTGAGGCCGACTACTACCGCAACGGCGGCATCCTGCAGTACGTGCTGCGCAACATGCTCAAGTCCGGTTAACCCCGACCCGGTTTCGGCCACCCGTGCCTAAGGTCAGCGAGGACCATCTGGCGGCTCGCCGCCGCCAGATCCTCGACGGCGCCCGCCGTTGCTTCGCCGAATACGGTTACGACAAAGCCACGGTCCGCCGGCTGGAGAAGGCGATCGGGATGTCGCGCGGCGCGATCTTCCACCACTTCCGGGACAAGGACGCGCTGTTCTTCGCCCTCGCCCACGAAGACGCCGAGCGGATGGCCGACGTGGCTTCCCGCGCGGGACTCATCCAGGTGATGCGCGACATGCTGGCCGCGCCGGACCAATTCGACTGGCTGGCAACCAGATTGGAGATCGCCCGCAAGCTGCGCAACGATCCCGCGTTCAGCCAGGGCTGGGCCGAGCGTTCCGCCGAGCTTGCGGCGGCGACCACCGATCGGCTGCGGCGGCAGACCGAAGCACACCGAATCCGCGACGACGTGCCCGGCGACGTACTGCAGTGCTACCTGGAATTGGTCCTCGACGGCCTGGTGGCCAGGTCGGCGGCCGGCGAGGACCCGCAGCGGTTATCCGCGGTCCTCGACCTGGTGGAAAATTCGGTGCGGCGCAACGATTCTTGAGAAACGGCCGTAGCGTCGCAGGCACCCGAGTGAAAGCCGCGGGCCGATTCACCCAGATCGCAGCCGAACTCAGGCCAGCTCGATGAGGTCCCGGTACTCGTCGGACCAGAAGTCCTCGGTGCCGTCGGGCAACAGCACGACGCGCTGCGGGTCGAGGGCCTCGGCGGCACCGGGGTCGTGCGTCACCAAGACCACCGCGCCCCGGTAACTGCGCAGCGCGTCGAGCACCTGCTCGCGCGAGGCCGGGTCGAGGTTGTTCGTCGGCTCGTCGAGCAACAGCACGTTGGCGGTCGAGGCCACCAAACCGGCCAGCGCAAGGCGCGTCTTCTCACCGCCGGACAGGGTGCCCGCCGGCTGGTCGAGTTGGGCGCCGCTGAACATGAACGCGCCCAGCAGGCCACGCAGATCCTGCTCACCCGAATCCGGTGCGGCGTGGCGGATGTTCTCCCACACGGTCGCATCGTTGTCGAGCGTGTCGTGTTCCTGGGCGAAGTACCCGATCCGCAGCCCGTGCCCGGGCTCGAGCCCCCCGGTGTCGGGGGCCTCGGTGCCGGCCAGGATCCTCAGCAGCGTGGTCTTGCCTGCGCCGTTGAGGCCGAGCACCACCACCCGCGAGCCCCGGTCGATCGCCAGGTCGACGCCGGTGAAGACCTCCAGCGACCCGTAGGACTTGCTCAGCCCGGTAGCCACCAGCGGCGTGCGCCCGCAGGTGGCCGGGTTGGGGAACTTGATGCGGGCCACCTTGTCGGCCACCCGCTCGTCGTCGAGCGCGGCCATCATCCGGTCGGCGCGACGCAACATGTTCTGCGCGGCAACGGCTTTGGTGGCTTTCGCGCCGAGCTTGGCGGCCTGTGAGCGCAGCGCGGTGGCCTTGCGTTCGGCGTTCGCACGCTCCCGGCGCCGGCGCTGCTCGTCGGTGGCCCGCGCGTCGAGATACTTTTGCCACGTCATGTTGTAGACGTCGACCTCGCCGCGCACCGCGTCCAGAAACCACACCCGGTTGACGACGTCGGCGAGCAGTTCCACGTTGTGGCTGATGATCACCAGGCCGCCGGTGTGCGCGCGCAGGAAATCCCGCAGCCAGCCGATGGAGTCGGCGTCCAGGTGGTTGGTCGGCTCGTCGAGCAGCAGCGTGGTCGACGAACCCGACATTCCCGCCCCGCCTTCCGACGCGGCGAACAGGATGCGGGCCAGTTCCACCCGCCGCCGCTGCCCGCCGGACAGGGTGCGCAGCTGCTGGGTCAGCACCCGTTCCGGCAGGCCGAGACTCGCGCAGATGCGGCTCGCTTCGCTTTCCGCGCCGTAGCCGCCCAGGGCGACGAAACGCTCCTCCAGCTGCCCGTACCGGCGGATCGCGCGGTCGCGGGCGTCGTCGTCGGCGACCTCGGCCATCAACGCCTGCTGCTTTTCCAGGTCGGTCAGCAACACGTCAAGCCCGCGGGCCGACAGAACCCGGTCGCGGGCCAGCACATCGAGATCACCCTCTTTGGGATCCTGTGGTAGATAACCGATTTCGCCGACGCGGTTGATCGCCCCGGCATAGGGTTCGGTCTCCCCCGCCAGAATGCGCAGGGTGGTCGTCTTACCGGCGCCGTTGCGGCCCACCAGCCCGATGCGGTCGCCGGGCTGCACGCGCAGGTCGGGACCTTCGGGCGAGAGCAGGATGCGCGCACCAGCGCGGACCTCGAGGTCCGTGGCCGTGATCACGATCGCTCTCCTTGTGAAAAGACGCCTATTTGTCGTCGGTGAACACCGGTGGTCGTCGTTCTGCGCGCGCGGCAACCGCTTCTTCGAAGTTGGCGGTGAGCAGGCGGACGAAAAGCTGTCCCAAGCCTTCGGCTTGCATGTGCCCTTCCAGGCTACCGGCATCCAGCCCACTCCACAGCGTGCGCTTGGTCAACTCGACGCCCGGCCGCGAGAACGCGGATATCCGCGTGGCGATTGCGTAGCACGTGTCCAGCAGCTGCTCGTCGGGCACCTGGCAGGACACCAGCCCGATGCGCTCGGCCTCCTCCGCCGTGACGTCGCGGCCGGTCAGCATGATCTCGAACGCGCGTGACGAGCCGATGGCCCGCGGCAACAGGTAGGAAAGACCCAGTTCGCTGGCGGTCAGCCCGTTGTTGATGCCGGCGGCGCGAAAGTAGGCGCTGGTCGAGGCCACCCGGATGTCGGCGGCCAGGGCCAGGCACAAGCCGCCGCCGATGGCGGGGCCGTTGACCGCGGCGATCACCGGTTGGTGCAACCGGCGCAGCGCCAGGATGACCTCGTCGAGGATCTCCATGGAGCGCAGCGCATAGGTGGGGCGGGTCAGCTCCTCGACGTGGGGCACCGAGCCCGCGGACTTGTGATCGGCGCCGGACGAAAAGCCGCGGCCCGCCCCGGTCAGCACGACCACCCGCACCGAATTGTCGTAGGTGACCTTTTCCAGGGCCTCTTTGAGCGGAACCATGACGTCGAACGCCATCGAGTTCATCCGCTCGGGCCGATTCAGGGTTATCAGCGCGACACCGGGTCGCGGGTGATCTACCAGTACCAAACTCACCCATGCAACCTAGCGCGTAGCTAATCGTGGTCTCGCCCCCAGCGCGGTGTGGCCCACCGGGCCCCGCCGGTTCCGGCGGCCCTAGACTTCCGAGACGTCGAACGCGCGGACTTGCTGGACCAGATCCTCCAGGGCGGCCGGCGGCAGTGCACCGGGCTGGTTGAACAGCAGTTTGCCCTTCTTGAATGCCATCAACGTGGGGATCGACCGGATCTGGGCGGCCGCGGCCAGCTGCTGCTCGGCCTCCGTGTCGACTTTGGCGTGCACGATGTCGGGGTGTTTCTCCGACGACGCCGCAAAGGTTGGGCCGAACTGGCGGCACGGACCGCACCAGGAGGCCCAGAAGTCGACGAGCACGATGTCGTTGCCCTCGATGGTTTCGTTGAACTTCTCAGCGGTGAGATCAAGTGTTGTCACATTTGCTCGAACGCCCGGCGGCGACGCGGTGTTCCCCGCTGCCCTTCAGAGTTCGGAATGCGGCTGTCGGCGTGCGCGCAGCTACCGCCGCATGGCGCACTACCCGGTCGTCGCTGGTTACGGTTGCGTACGTTTTCCCGCGTCGGACAGACTGAGCCTGACGATCCGCCGTCTCGAGGACCAGTGAGGGAATCGCCTTGAGCCACTACATCGCTAACGTTCGTGATATCGAGTTCAACCTTTTCGAGGTTCTCGATGTCGGCGCGGTCCTGGGCAGCGGGGGCTACAGCGACCTCGATGCGGACACGGTCCGCACCATCTTGGCCGAAGCCGCGCGCCTCGCCGAAGGTCCGGTGGCCGAAACCTTCGCCTTCGCCGACCGCAATCCGCCGGTGTTCGATCCGGCCGAGCACAAGATCACCGTGCCTGACGAGCTGGTCAAGACGGTGGCGGCGCTCAAGGAGGCCGGCTGGTGGCGGCTGGGTCTGGCCGAAGACATCGGCGGCATGGCCGCCCCGCCGCCGCTGGCGTGGGCGGTCAACGAGATGCTCATCTGTGCCAACCCGTCGGCGAATTTCTTCAATCTCGGCCCGTTCATGGCTCAGGCGTTGTACGTCGAGGGCACCGAGCAGCAGCGGCAATGGGCCGCTCATGGCGTGGAGCACGGCTGGGCGGCCACCATGGTGCTCACCGAACCCGACGCGGGCTCCGACGTCGGTGCCGGCCGCGCCAAGGCCGTCGAACAACCCGACGGCACATGGCACATCGAGGGCGTCAAGCGCTTCATCTCCGGGGGCGATGTCGGTGACACCGCCGAGAACGTCTTCCATCTGGTGCTGGCCCGCCCCGAGGGCGCCGGGCCGGGCACCAAGGGGCTGAGCCTGTTCTACGTGCCCAACTTCCTGTTCGATCCCGAGACCTTCGAACTGGGTCCCCGCAACGGGGTTTACGTCACCGGGGTGGAACACAAGATGGGCATCAAGTCCTCCCCCACGTGCGAATTGACCTTCGGCGCAACGGATGTGCCCGCTGTCGGTTACCTGGTCGGTGATGTGCACCGGGGCATCGCGCAGATGTTCACCGTAATCGAGCACGCGCGCATGACGATTGGCGTCAAGGCCACCGGCACCCTGTCCACGGGTTACCTCAACGCGCTGGCCTTCGCCAAGGAACGCGTGCAGGGCGCGGACCTGACGCAGATGTCCGACAAGACCGCGCCGCGGGTCACCATCATTCACCATCCCGACGTGCGTCGCAGCCTGATGACCCAGAAGTCCTACGCCGAGGGCTTGCGGGCGCTCTACATGTATGCCGCAGCCCATCAGGACGACGTTGTGGCACAACGGGTTTCGGGTGCCGATCCCGGAATGGCGCATCGGATCGACGACCTGCTGCTGCCGATCGTCAAGGGGGTGAGCTCGGAGCGGGCCTACGAGGTGCTGACCGAGTCCCTGCAGACGCTGGGCGGTTCGGGCTTTTTGGCCGACTATCCGCTCGAGCAGTACATCCGTGACTCCAAGATCGATTCGCTCTACGAGGGCACCACCGCCATCCAGGCGCTCGACTTCTTCTTCCGAAAGATCGTGCGCGACCGGGGGGAGGCCCTGCAGTTCCTGACGACTCAGATCACCGCGACGATCGACAGCTGTGACGAGGCGCTCAAGCCGATCGCGGCGCTGGTGCAGACCGCGTTCGATGACGTGACGGCGATGACGGGCGCGTTGACCGGTTACCTGATGTCCGCGGCGCAGCAGCCGGGCGAGATTTACAAGGTGGGCCTGGGGTCGGTGCGGTATCTGCTCGCGGTCGGCGATCTGCTGATCGGCTGGCGACTGCTGGTGCAGGCCGACGTCGCCACCCGCGCGCTGGCTGACGGCGCCGAGCATGACGAAGCGTTCTACCGGGGCAAGATCGCGACCGCGAAGTTCTTCGCCAAGAACATGCTGCCGCGGCTGACCTCGCTGCGCGGGGTCATCGAGGCCATCGACGACGAAATCATGACCGTGGCCGAAGAAGCGTTCTGACAGCGCACAGCTTAGGCACAGGTTAAACGGGTAAACCATAGCGTTGGTCAACCGACGAATGGAGAAACGTTGATGTCTGCCAGCTGTCAAGTGCCCCGGCTCACTCGCTTCGCGGTAGTCGCCGTCGCGGGAGCCACCGCATTGTCCCTGTCCGCCTGCGGCTCTTCGAACAATTCCACGTCCACCTCCACCTCCACATCGACGTCGACATCCACTGTCACGTCGACCACCACCTCGTCCACCCCTAACGCAGAAGCGCGCGTCAGCGGGCTCATCGCCTCGGTGGCGGGCAACTCGATTCAGGTCACCAAGGAAGACAACTCAACCGCGTCGGTCAACTTCACCTCGACCACCAAGATCACCGAGGCCGTTCCGGCCGGCCTGCCGGACGTCACCCCGGGCAGCTGCCTCAGCGTGAAGCCGACCGAGGGGTCGGCACCCGGCCAGGCGGTCACCGCCGCGTCGGTGAAGATCAGCGAGTCCGTCAACGGCGCCTGCCCGAAGCCCCCGCAGTCCGCGCCCGGCGGTTCGACCACCACGCCGCCGTCCCTCCCGCCGTCGAATGCGCCGACGAAACCGGCCTGGGTCCGCGGCTCGGTGGCGTCGGTGGCCGGTAACACCATCAATCTGACCAACACCGATCCCAGCGGCAACACCACGCAGACGACCGTGACGGTCGATGATAAGACCAAATACACCAAGCAGTCCTCCGCCAAGACCGACGCGATCACACCGGGCAAATGCCTGTCCGCGCGCGGAACTCAAGAGAACGGCGGCGCGCTGCAGGCGACGAGCATCAAGCTGCGACAGGCCGTCGACGGCAAGTGCGGCAAGCCCAAGCAGCCCGGCCATGGTGGCTGAATCCGGCTGACTGAGATTGCCGTCACTCCCGCCGGACGCGGCGTGAAAACCGCGCCCGGCGGGGGTGATTGCGCAGGGCGGCGAAACGCGTGATCGGAGATGAGAGCTGTGCCTGCCTTATTGAAGACCCGGCGGACGCAGATCGCGCTCGGCGTCGTCATTGCCTTCGTCGCGGTGTGCGTGGCCATGTGTGGCTCCTCGCACGACACGTCGAACACCGGCGCGCCGCCCGTCGTCACCGCGGTCCCACCGAGCGCGGCTCCCAGCGCCGCACCGCCGCCGGCGCCCCCACCACCACCGCCTCCGGTCGGCAAGGACTATGTCGAGGGCATGGTGCAATCGAATTCGGGTCAAACGGTCGCGCTTCGGACGCGGACCGGCTCCGCGACGGTGGACTACACGCCGCAGACGATCGTCATGGACGTCGCCCCGGCGAAGCTGGCGGATGTGACGCCGGGCAGCTGCGTGAATGTCAAAGCCACCCCGCAGAGCGCCCCGCCCCCCGGGTCCATCACCGCGCAGACGGTGACCGTCACCGCCGCCGCGGACGGCAAGTGCCCGCCGCCGGCCGGCTTCTACGGCACCGTGTCCTCGGTGTCGGGCGACACGATCGCCGTCAACGGCCTGGGCGCCGGCGGTCCGGGAGCCTCCACTAGCGTGACCGTCACCGACTCCACCTCATACCAGCGGCAGACCCCGTCGGACACCCAGGCGATCACGAACGGCAAATGCATTGGGGCTCAGGGGACTCAGGATGGCGGCGTCCTGCACGCCGCGATGATCAGTGTGGAGGCCTGCCCGCCGATGGGGCGCCCACACCCGCACCTGCACCTGCCTCATCTTCCGCACATCCACCTCTAGGCCAAGGGGCGCGGCGGCCGCGCGACTAGCGCGAAAGCCTGGCTCAGACGGTGAAGCCGAGGGCGCGCAGCTGCTCGCGGCCGTCCTCGGTGATCTTGTCCGGACCCCACGGCGGGTTCCACACCCAGTTGATCCGCAGGTCGTCGACCAATCCGGCCCCCACCAGCGCACTGCGCGACTGGTCTTCGATGACATCGGTCAGCGGGCACGCCGCCGACGTCAGCGTCATGTCGATGAGGGCGACGGTTCCGTCGTCGCCGTCTTCGACGTTCAGCCCGTAGACGAGTCCCAAATCGACGACGTTGATGCCGAGTTCGGGGTCGACGACGTCACGCATCGCCTCCTCGAGGTCGGCAAGGAATTCCTCACCCTGCGCGGTGGTGTCGCTCATCTGTAACCTCCTGAAAGTCTGCGACTTGGCCCGAATAGGCTTTGGCCAAAGCATCTTTGAACGCCATCCAGCCCAGGAGGGCGCATTTCACCCGGGCGGGATATTTCGCCACCCCGGCGAACGCGATCCCGTCGCCCAGCACGTCCTCGTCGCCCTCGATGGTGCCGCGCGAGGACACCATCTCGGTGAACGCGGCAACGGTCTTGAGCGCCTCGCCGACACTTTGGCCGATCACCTGCTGGGTGAGCACCGAGGTCGCCGCCTGGCTGATCGAGCAGCCCTGCCCGTCATAGGACACGTCGGCTACGGTTTCGCCGTCCCCGGACAGCGCGACCCGCAGCGTCACCTCGTCACCGCAGACCGGATTGACGTGGAACACCTCGGCGCCGAACGGCTCGCGCAGCCCGCGGTGCTGCGGGCGCTTGTAGTGGTCCAGGATCACGTCCTGATACATCTGCTCGAGACGCAATGTCAGCCTCTCCCAAAGAAATCCAGCGCGCGGCGCACGCCGGCCACCAAACGCTCGACCTCTTCGGCGGTGTTGTACACACCGAACGAAGCCCGCGCGGTGGCCGCCACACCGAACCGGCGATGCAGCGGCATGGCGCAGTGGTGACCCACCCGCACCGCCACGCCCTCGTCGTCGAGCACCTGCCCGACGTCGTGCGCGTGCACGCCGTCGACGACGAAAGACACCGGCGAGGCGCGGTTCTCCATGGTCACCGGCCCGACGATGCGCACGGCGTCGATGCCGGACAGGCCGTCGATGGTCGCGGCGACCAGCTGGTGCTCGTGGGCCTGAACGGACGCCATGCCGAGGGCGCTGAGATAGCGGGTGGCCGCGCCCAATCCGACCACCTGCGACGTCATCGGGGTGCCGGCCTCGAATCGCTGCGGCACGGCCGCATAGGTCGACGATTCCATGGTCACGGCTTCGATCATCGAGCCGCCGGTCAAGAACGGCGGCAGAGCCGACAGCACTTCGCGCCGTCCATACAGGACGCCAATGCCGTTGGGGCCCAGCATCTTATGTCCCGAGAAGGCGGCGAAGTCCACGTCGAGCGCGTGGAAGTCGACGGGCTGGTGCGGCACCGACTGACAGGCGTCCAGCACGGTCAGGGCGCCCACGGCCCGGGCCCGGCTGACCAGCTCGGCCACCGGCGCCACCGCACCGGTCACGTTCGAGTGGTGGGTGAAGGCGACGACTTTGACGCGCTCGTCGAGCTCCAGCGAGTCGAGGTCGATGCGCCCGTCGTCGGTGACGCCATACCAGCGCAGACTCGCCCCGGTGCGCCGGGCGAGTTCCTGCCAGGGAACCAGGTTGGCGTGGTGCTCGAGCTCGGTGGTGACGATGACATCGCCGGGCCGGACGGCACGCTCGAAACGCTTGTCCCCCAGCACATACGACACCAGGTTCAGCGCCTCGGTGGCATTCTTGGTGAACACCAGCTCGTCGCACTCGGCGCCGACGAACGCCGCGACGTCCGCGCGCCCCTGCTCGTAGGCGTCGGTGGCCTCCTCCATCAGCTGGTGTGCACCGCGGTGGACCGCACCGTTGGAGGTCAACAGGAACTCCCGCTCGGCGTCGAGCACCTGCAGCGGCCGCTGCGACGTCGCACCGGAATCCAGGTACGCCAACGGATTTCCGCTGCGCATGACGCGCTTCAGGATCGGGAAATCGGCGCGGATGGCCGCGACGTCCAGTGGATTCACGGAGGCCGCCATTTCTAGGCCCCGGTTGCCGCCGCTTGAGCGAAGCGCACGTAGCCGTTCTGCTCGAGCTCATCGGCCAGCTCAGGACCGCCCGATTCGGCGATGCGCCCGCCGACGAACACGTGCACGTATTCGGGGCGGATGTAGCGCAGGATGCGGGTGTAGTGCGTGATCAGCAGGACGCCGCCGTGCTCTGTCTCCGCATAGCGGTTGACTCCTTCGCTGACCACCCGCAGGGCGTCGACGTCGAGCCCGGAGTCGGTCTCGTCGAGGATGGCGATCTTGGGCTTGAGGAGCTCCAGCTGCAGGATCTCGTGGCGCTTCTTCTCGCCGCCGGAGAAACCCTCGTTGACGCTGCGCTCGGCGAAGGCAGGGTCGATCTCGAGCGAACCCATCGCCGCCTTGACCTCTTTGACCCAGTGCCGCAGCTTCGGGGCCTCACCGCGCACGGCGGTCGCCGCCGAGCGCAGGAAGTTCGACACTGACACGCCGGGCACCTCGACGGGATACTGCATGGCCAAAAATATTCCGGCCCGGGCGCGCTCGTCGATGCTCATCGCCAGCACGTCCTCGCCGTCCAGCGTGATGGAGCCCGAGGTCACCGTGTACTTGGGGTGACCGGCGATGGCGTAGGACAGCGTCGACTTGCCCGAACCGTTGGGACCCATCAAGGCATGTGTCTCACCGGATTTCACCGTCAGGTCGACGCCGTTGAGGATTCCGATCTCGCGCTCGGATTCGGCGGCGTTCGGGTTGACGACGCTGACGTGTAGGTCCTTGATTTCCAGAGTGGTCATGAGGCTGTTGTTTCCGTCTTTTCGGTTAAGGCCAGTTCGTGTTCGATGGCGTCGGTCAGGCGTTCCCGGATCTCGGGCACCGCGATCTTGGAGATGATTTCGGCGAAGAAGCCGCGGATCACCAAGCGGCGCGCCTGCTCCTCGGGGATGCCACGGGAGCGTAGGTAGAACAGTTGCTCGTCGTCGAAACGGCCGGTGGCACTGGCGTGTCCGGCTCCGACGATCTCGCCGGTCTCGATCTCCAGGTTGGGCACCGAGTCGGCGCGTGCCCCGTCGGTGAGCACCAGGTTGCGGTTCACCTCGAAGGTGTCGGTGCCGGTGGCTTCGGCGCGGATCAGCACGTCGCCGATCCAGACGGTGTGCGCGTCGGGCAGTGCGGAGCTCGGATCGCCTTGCAGCGCACCCTTGTACAGCACGTTCGACTTGCAGTCGGGCTGGGCGTGGTCCACCAGCAGCCGCGATTCCAGGTGCTGGCCGTCGTCGGCGAAGTACAGGCCGAGCAGCTCGGCGTCCCCGCCCGGAGCGGTGTAGCGCACGTTGGCCGTCAGCCGCACCACCTCGCCGCCGAGCGTGACGGCGACGTGGCGCAGCACCGCGTCCTTGCCCAGCTTGGCGTGGTGCATGCTGACGTGCACCGCGTCGTCGGCCCAGTCCGCGAGCCACACCACGGTGAGCCGCGCGGCGTCGTCGACGACGAATTCGACGTTGTCGGCGTAGGTTCCGCTGCCCCGCTGGTCGATGACGACGACCGCCTCGGCTAGCTCCGCAACCCGGATCTGCAGGTGCCCGTAGGCCACCGCGCCCTGGCCGGGGCCGGTGACCGTGATGCCGACCGGCTCGGCGACGCGGGTGTCGCGCTCGACGGTGACCAGGGTCGCGGAGTTGAACGACGAAAACGCTTGCGCCGCAACCCGGTCGGTGGGGACCCCGCCCTGGCCGAGTCGCTCGTCGCCGCGGGAGACGGTCTCGACCCGCAGGCCGGGCCGCTCGGTGACGCTGATCCCGGCCTTGCCGGTGGCGCGCGCCGAGCCGTCGTGCAGGCCACGCAGCCGGCGCAGCGGGGTGAACCGCCAGATTTCGTCGCGGCCGTGCGGGACCTCGAACGCGTCGACGTCGAAGGAGGCGAACAGCTCGCCCTTGTTGGCAGCGGCGAGGGCCGAACCCTCAACCGCCTCGGTCAGATTCGTCACTAGCCGACCGCACCTTCCATCTGCAACTCGATCAGCCGGTTGAGCTCGAGCGCGTATTCCATCGGCAGCTCTTTGGCGATCGGCTCGACGAAGCCGCGCACCACCATGGCCATCGCCTCGTCCTCGGTCAGGCCGCGGCTCATCAGGTAGAACAGCTGGTTTTCGCTGACCTTGGACACGGTGGCCTCGTGGCCCATGGTGACGTCGTCCTCGCGGATGTCGACGTAGGGGTAGGTGTCGCTGCGGCTGATCGTATCCACCAGCAGCGCATCGCATTTCACGCTGGAGCGCGATCCGTGCGCGCCCTTGTTCACCTGCACCAGGCCGCGGTAGGAGGTGCGGCCGCCGCCGCGCGCCACGGACTTGGACACGATGTTGCTCGACGTGTTCGGCGCCAGGTGCAGCATCTTCGCGCCGGTGTCCTGGTGCTGGTCTTCGCCGGCGAAGGCGACCGAGAGCACCTCGCCCTTGGCGTGCTCGCCGGTCATCCAGACCGCGGGATACTTCATGGTGACCTTCGACCCGATGTTGCCGTCGATCCACTCCATGGTGGCGCCGGCCTCGGCGCGGGCCCGCTTGGTGACCAGGTTGTAGACGTTGCCCGACCAGTTCTGGATCGTCGTGTAGCGAACGCGCGCATTGGGTTTCACGATGATCTCGACCACCGCCGAGTGCAGCGAATCCGACTTGTAGATCGGCGCGGTGCAGCCTTCGACGTAGTGCACGTAGGAGCCCTCGTCGGCGATGATCAGCGTCCGCTCGAACTGGCCCATGTTCTCGGTGTTGATCCGGAAGTAGGCCTGCAGCGGGATGTCGACGTGCACGCCCTTGGGGACGTAGATGAACGAGCCGCCGCTCCACACCGCGGTGTTCAGCGCCGAGAACTTGTTGTCCCCGGCCGGGATCACGGTGCCGAAGTACTCCTGGAAGATCTCGGGGTGTTCGCGCAGACCGGTGTCGGTGTCGAGGAAGATGACGCCCTGCGCTTCGAGGTCCTCGCGGATCTGGTGGTAGACCACCTCGGACTCATACTGGGCCGCGACGCCGGCCACCAGGCGCTGCTTCTCGGCCTCCGGGATGCCCAGCCGGTCATAGGTGTTGCGGATGTCCTCCGGCAGGTCTTCCCAACTGGCGGCCTGCTTTTCGGTGGAGCGCACGAAGTACTTGATGTTGTCGAAGTCGATGCCGCCCAGGTTCGAGCCCCAGTTCGGCATCGGCTTGCGGTCGAAGATGCGCAGCGCCTTCAGCCGCGTCTGCAGCATCCACTCGGGCTCGTTCTTCTTCGCCGAGATGTCGCGGACGACCGCCTCGGACAGGCCGCGCTGGGCGCTGGCACCGGCGACGTCGGAGTCCGACCAGCCGTAGCCGTACCGCCCCAGGGAGGCGATCGCCTCCTCCTGGGTCAGCGGCGCGGTAGCCGTCTTGCTGGCCTCGGGTGTGAGTGTCATCGAGACGCTCCTTTGATGCTCGTGGTGTCGGTCATATGGCGCCGCTCCTCCTCATCGCTACGCTCTGCATCGTCGCCGGCGCGGCGCGGGCTGGGCGCCTGAGTCAGGGGTACGTGCGTGGTGCAGGCGCAGTCGCCGTTGACGATGGTCGCCAACCGCTGGACGTGGGTCCCAAGAACCTCGGCCATGGCCTGCTGCTCGGCCTCGCACAGCTCGGGGAATTCCTCGGCCACGTGCGACACCGGGCAGTGATGCTGGCAGATCTGCACGCCGTGGATCGGCCCGCCGACTTGCGTGGTGGTGGTGACGTAGCCGGCCTTGGTCAGGGCCGTGGCGATTCGGTCGGCCGCCGCCTCGACGTCGGTGTCCGCCGCGCTGTCGGCTGCGGCAACGTCGGCCAGGATGGTGTCGATGCGCTGCCGGGCGAACGCCTGCACCGCCTCTTCACCGCCGATCTCGCGGAGCTGCCGCATGGCCGCCGCCGCCAGGTCGTCGTAGGCGTGGTCGAGCTTGGCCCGCCCGGCCGGGGTCAACCGGTAGCGCTTGGCGGGACGCCCCCGTCCCACCTGCTGCCACGCCGCGGCCGCCGTGGACTCGGCATCGCCGGCCTCGATCAGGGCGTCGAGGTGGCGTCGCACGCCGGCGGCCGCCAGACCCAGCCGGTCACCGATCTCGCCCGCGGTGATCGATCCGGACTCAAGCAGCAGGCGCACGATCGCGCGGCGGGTGTGACCATCCGGCACCGGCGCGCCGACGTCCGCCAGGCCGGGAGCGACGTCGCCCCGCCCGGTGGCCCCATCGAGGCTCGTTCGGATTTTCACAACACCAGTGTGACGCAATTCCGGGGATCGGTCTAGCAAGGGTCCCCTGTCCTGGCGTTGCGATGGTCACACTAACGGCGACGCAATGACCCGTTGCATCCGGCGGTTACGCTGCTCTGATGGCAGCCCGCCACCACACGCTGAGCTCATCGATCGCGAGTCTGCACGGCGACGAGCAAGCAGTGGGCTCGCCGCTGAACAATACCGAGCTCACCGCGCTGCGCCGCACCCGGCTCTTCGGGGCGACCGGCACGGTGGTGATGGCGATCGGCGCGCTCGGCGCCGGCGCACGGCCCGTCGTCCAGGACCCCACGTTCGGCGTCCGGCTGCTCAACCTGCCGTCGCGGATCCAGACCGTGTCGTTGACCATGACGACCACCGGCGCGGTGATGATGGCCCTGGCCTGGTTGATGCTCGGCCGGTTCGCGCTGGGGAACCGGCGGATGTCACGCGGCGACCTGGACCGCACCCTGCTGCTGTGGGTGCTGCCGCTGTTGATCGCCCCACCGATGTACAGCAAGGACGTCTACTCCTATCTGGCGCAGAGCCAGATCTCCTTGGAAGGCCTGGACCCGTACCGGGTGGGCCCGGCCTCGGGGCTCGGCCTGTCCCACATCTTCACGCTCTCGGTGCCGACGCTGTGGCGCGAGACGCCCGCACCGTACGGCCCGCTGTTCTTGTGGATCGGGCGCGGCATCTCGGCGATCACCGGGGAGAACATCGTCGCCGCCGTGCTGTGTCACCGGCTGGTCGAGCTGCTGGGCGTGGGGCTGATCGTCTGGGCGACGCCACGGCTGGCCCGGCGCTGCGGCGTCGCGGAGGTCAGCGCACTGTGGCTGGGGGCGGCCAATCCGCTGCTGATCATGCATCTGGTGGCCGGCGTGCACAACGAGGCGCTGATGCTGGGCCTGATGCTGGCCGGGGCCGAATTCGCGTTGCGCGGCGTCGACGCACCGCGGTTGCTGCCCGTGTCGTGGTCGCGGCCGGGCCCGGACTGGGAGCCGCTGGGGATGCTCGTCGCCGGCGCCGTGCTGATCGTGTTGTCGTCGCAGGTGAAGCTGCCGTCGCTGCTGGCGCTGGGCTTCGTCACGATGGCGCTGGCCTACCGCTGCGGCGGAACCGTGCGCGCGCTGCTGCTGACAGGCGGCGGCATGGCGGCGCTGTCGCTGGCGGTGATGGCACTGGTGGGCTGGGCCAGCGGCCTCGGATTCGGCTGGATCTACACGCTGGGCACGGCCAACGTGGTGCGCAGCTGGATGTCACCGCCGACGCTGCTGGCGCTCGGCACCGGCCAGGTGGGCATCCTGCTGGGCCTGGGTGATCACACGACCGCGGTGCTCGGCCTGACCCGTGCGATCGGCGTGCTGATCATCACGGTGATGGTCGCGTGGTTGCTGCTGGCCGTCTTCCGCGGCCGGCTGCACCCGATCGGCGGGCTGGGCGTCGCGCTGGGCATCACGGTGCTGTTGTTCCCCGTCGTGCAGCCCTGGTACCTGCTGTGGGCGATCATCCCGCTGGCCGCCTGGGCGACGCGCACCGGCTTCCGGGTGGCGGCCATCGTCATCAGCCTCGTCGTCGGGATCTTCGGCCCGACCGCCAACGGCGACCGGTTCGCGCTGTTCCAGATCATCGACGCCACCCTGGCCAGCACGGTGATCGTCGTCGCGCTCATCGGGTTGACCTACACCCGCCTGCCGTGGCGGCGCCCACCGGCCCAGGACGCCGGGGCCGGCGGCCAACCCGGCATCGACACGGCGGCGACGCCGCCCACACCGTCGCCCCCTCAGCCGGCGCCGGCGCACGACGCCTACGCTGATTCCACGTGAGCCGCGCCGACGACGATGCAGAGCGAAGCGATGAGGAGGAGCGGCGCTCGTGAGCTCGGCCCTTCCAGAATCGCGCGAATCCCCTGACGTCGTGGTGCGGCTGCGCGGGGTCACCAAGACATACGGATCCGGCGCGACGGCTGTCGAGGCCGTCTGCAACCTCGATCTCGAGGTGCACGCCGCCGAGGTGCTGGCCCTGCTCGGCCCCAACGGCGCCGGGAAGACCACGACGGTCGAGATGTGCGAGGGCTTTGTGCGCCCGGACGCCGGCACCATCGAGGTGCTCGGCCTGGACCCGATCGCCGACAACGCGCGGCTGCGGGCCCGCATCGGGGTCATGCTGCAGGGCGGCGGCGGCTACCCCGCGGCCCGCGCGGGCGAGATGCTGAACCTGGTGGCGGCCTACGCCGCCGACCCGCTGGACCCGGCGTGGCTACTGGACACGCTGGGGCTCACCGACGCCGCCCGCACCACCTACCGGCGGCTCTCCGGCGGCCAGCAGCAGCGGCTGGCGCTGGCGTGCGCCCTGGTCGGCCGCCCCGAACTGGTGTTTCTCGACGAGCCCACCGCGGGCATGGACGCGCACGCGCGGTTGCTGGTCTGGGAGCTGATCGACGCCCTGCGCCGCGACGGCGTGACGGTGGTGCTGACCACACACCAGCTCAAGGAGGCCGAGGAGCTCGCCGACCGGCTGGTGATCATCGATCACGGCGCCACGGTGGCCTCCGGTACGCCCGCGGAGCTGATGCGCAGCGGGGCCAAGGACCAGTTGCGATTCAGCGCGCCGCCGCGCCTCGATCTGTCGTTGCTGTCGTCCGCGCTGCCGGAGGACTACAAAGCAACCGAGGTGACGCCGGGCGAGTACCTGGTCGAGGGGCACGTCGACCCCCAAGTGCTGGCGACCGTCACCGCGTGGTGCGCGCGGATCGACGTTCTGGCCACCGACATGCGCGTCGAGCAACGCAGCCTCGAGGATGTGTTCCTTGACCTCACCGGCAGGAAGTTACGGCCTTGACGGACAACGAGACTGGATCGAGTGTGTTCCCCGTGGGCACCTTCGCCCCCGACCCGCGGCCCAGCGCCGTGCCGAAAATGCTTGCGGCGCAATTCAATCTGGAACTGAAGCTGCTGCTGCGCAACGGCGAACAGCTGCTGCTGACCATGTTCATCCCGATCACGCTGCTGGTCGGGCTCACGCTGCTGCCGCTGGGCTCGTTCGGCCAGCACCGCGCGGCGACCTTCACCCCGGTCATCATGGCGCTGGCGGTGATCTCGACGGCGTTCACCGGTCAGGCGATCGCGGTCGCCTTCGATCGGCGTTACGGCGCATTGAAACGGCTTGGCGCCACGCCACTTCCGGTGTGGGGCATCATCGCGGGCAAGTCTCTTGCGGTGGTCACGGTGGTGTTCCTGCAGGCAATCCTGTTGGGGGCCATCGGTTTCGCGCTGGGCTGGCGACCCGCGCCGGCGGCCCTGGCGTTGGGCGCGGCGGTCATCGCGCTGGGCACCGCGGTCTTCGCGGCGCTGGGTTTGCTGCTCGGGGGGACGCTGCGCGCCGAGATCGTGCTCGCGGTCGCCAACCTGATGTGGTTCGTCTTCGCGGGCCTCGGCGCGCTGACCCTGGAGACCGGGATAACGCCCACGGCAGTCAAGCTGGCCGCCCGGCTGACTCCGTCCGGCGCGCTGACCGAGGCGCTCTCCCAGGCGATGACCACGTCGGTGGACTGGTTCGGAGTGATCGTTCTGGTGGCGTGGGGAGCGGTGGGCGCGCTGAGCGCGCTGCGCTGGTTCCGCTTCACCTGACGTCCGGGGTTGCCGTGGAGGGCCGCCGCGGTGACACGACACTTAAACCACGCACACGACACGCCGAGACCGGGGTGCGTGGTTTAAGTCTCGCGAGCGGCCGGGCTTACTACGGACTGTAGTTTTTGTTCGCATACCATCGGGCAATGCTTGGACGGATGCTGTTGCGCTTGGTGGACCTGCTCCCCAACCCCAGCCCGGGCGTGCAGCGCCTGATCGCCGCGCTGGTCATCCTCACCCAGGGCGGCATCGCGATCACCGGCGCGATCGTCCGCGTCACCGCCTCCGGCCTGGGCTGCCCCACGTGGCCGCAGTGCTTTCCGGGCAGCTTCGTGCCGGTGGCACACGCCGAGGTGCCGCGCATCCATCAGGCCGTCGAATTCGGCAATCGGATGGTCACCTTCGCCGTGGTGATCACGGCGGCGCTGGCCGTGCTGGCCGTGACCCGCGCGCGGCGGCGGCGCGAGGTGCTGGTCTATGCCTGGCTGATGCCGGTGTCCACGGTCGTGCAGGCGGTCATCGGCGGTATCACCGTGCGCACCGGGCTGCTGTGGTGGACGGTAGCGATCCACCTGCTGACGTCGATGACTATGGTGTGGCTGGCAGTGCTGCTGTACGTGAAAGTCGGCGAACCGGACGACGGAGAGCTGCGCGAGCGAGTGGTCAGGCCGCTGCGCGGGCTGACCGCGCTGTCCGGCCTGAACCTGGCCGCGGTGCTGGTCACCGGCACGCTGGTGACGGCCGCGGGCCCGCACGCGGGCGATCGCAGCCCCACCCGCACGGTCCCGCGGCTGAAAGTCGAGGTCGACACCCTGGTGCACTTGCACTCGTCGCTGCTGATCGCCTACCTGTCGCTACTGGTCGGACTCGGCTTCGGGCTGCTGGCGGTGCGTGCCGCCCGTCCCGTGCTGCTGCGCCTCGGGGTGCTGGTGGCATTGGTGTTCGCCCAAGCCGCGGTCGGCACCGCGCAGTACTACACCGGAGTTCCGGCCGTGCTGGTCGCCCTGCACGTGGCCGGCGCTGCGGCCTGCACGGCGGCCACCGCGGCGCTATGGGCTTCGATGCGAGAGCGGGCCCAGCCCGAGCCGCTCGCAAGCTGACTCCAACGCCAGCGCGAATCGGCGCTGGGCGAGTTCGCGGGCCGCGGTGTCCAGCCGGCGCCAGCCCAACGAAGGCGCGACGAGGTCGAGCCCGACGAGCCGTTCACCGGCCACGTCGGCACGCGCGTAGAGCAGCTCGCGCGCCGTGATGCCGGCGCGCCCGACGGCCGCGGCCAGCGCGGCGTAGCCGACGTCCCACGACTCGAAGTCCGGCTCGACCGGCCAGGCGTGCGACTGCTCGCCCCCCAGAAAGATCAGCGCCGCCTCGGGGGCCGCGTCCGGCCCGGTCGTCGGCACCCCGTCGTCCTCGAGGTCGCGTAAATACCGCTCATCGAGGTTCCAAGCCACCGCGCGGGCCGGGTTGAGCAGGTGGCGCACGCGCCGCGCCCAGGACAGGAATTCGTCGCGGCGATCCGGGCTGCCCGGGGCCGCTCGCAGTACCACCAGATCTGCGCTGGCGGTTTCCGGATCGTCCCAGGGCAGCCGGCGCGCGTACAGCCCACGCCGCCGTAGCGCGGTTACCAGACCGGCGTCGTCGGCCGTCCTGTCCGCGTCGTCGCCCGGCCCCGCCAGCACGATGCGGGGATGGAAGACGTCCGGGCGAGCGAGTTTCATGCCCGGGCATGATAAGCAGATGTACGCAATCGAAGTCAGCGAGACCGGCGGCCCCGAGGTGCTGCGCTACGTCGATGCGCCCACGCCCACGCCGGCACCGGGTGAGGTGCTGATCAAGGCGGAGGCCATCGGCGTCAACTACATCGACACCTATTTCCGCTCCGGGCAGTACCCGCGGGAGCTACCGTTCATCCTCGGCTCGGAATTGGCGGGCACCGTCGAAGCCCTGGGCGACGGCGTCGACGGGTTCGACGTCGGCGACCGCGTGGTCAGTGCGGCGGCGTCCGGAGGGTACGCCGAATACGCAACGGCCCCAGCGCATTTGACCGCCGCGCTGCCGGACGGCGTGACCGCCGAGGTGGCGGCCTCGGCCCTGCTGAAGGGGCTGACCGCGCATTATCTACTGAGGTCGGTGTATCCGGTGCAGGCGGGCGACACGGTGCTGGTGCACGCCGGAGCGGGCGGCGTCGGCCTGATCCTGACGCAGTGGGCGCACCTGCTCGGTGTGCGGGTGATCACCACGGTCTCGACCCCGGAGAAGGAGCGGCTGTCCCGCCGGGCCGGTGCCGACGAGGTGCTCCCCTACCCCGACGATCCCGCGGCGTTCGGCGACCGGATCCGCTCGCTGACCGACGGCGCCGGGGTGGCCGCGGTGTACGACGGCGTGGGGGCCAGCACCTTCGACGCCAGCCTGGCCAGCCTCGCCATCCGGGGCACCCTGGCGCTGTTCGGAGCGGCCAGCGGACCCGTTCCCCCGTTCGACCCGCAACGCCTCAACGCGGCGGGCTCGGTGTTCTTGACCCGGCCGTCGCTGGCGCATTTCGTGCGCACCGGCCAGGAGTTCAGTTGGCGGGCAGAGGAACTGTTCGCCGCGATCGCCGGCGGCGACATCACCGTCGAGGTCGGGGGGCGCTACCCGCTGGCCGAGGCGGCGCGCGCCCACCAGGATCTGCAGGGCCGCAAGACCGCGGGCTCGATCGTGCTGCTGCCCTAGGTAATTCGAGCTTGCTATGCGTGCGGGCAGAATATTCCGAGAATCTGCTGGCAATTGTCCCTGTTGATGAGACCCGGCGGCGGTGGTGGCGGCGGCGCCGGCGGGTTGTCGCCGTCCCAGATGTTCTGCGCGACATTGCCCTGCCCGAACCAGACATAGTAGTAGGTGTGGCAGATGTTGTTGTCCCAGACGACGGGGTTGGTGACGTGGTTGCCGGTCGGCGGCAACGGTTGACCGGGGCACCAACGGCACGGCCCCTGCGGGTGATCGTTGGGACAGCCGGGCCAGGCGTCCAGCGGCATCGGCCCGGGGTGAGCCTCGGCGATACCCGTGGTGATGCCCACGTCGCAGCAGGACAGTCCGGCCGAGAGCAGCGCCCCGGCGATAAACGTCCTGACGATGCGGTGATTTGCCATGCCTGAAGTGTGATCCCGTGGGCCGGCTACCGATCCCATATCCGAAACACTTCTCGAAGTCGCAGGGCGACACTTTCGGCGCCGCCGCGGTTGAGGCGAGTCGGCGACCGGCTCAGAACAGGTGCGGCAGCCCGATGGCCGAGTCGACGGCCAGCGCGCAGAACACCACGGCCAGGTAGTTGTTCGATTGCAGGAACAACCGCAACGGCTTGACCGGCTCGCCGGCGCGGACCCCGGCGTACAGCTGGTGGGCCATCGCCAGGAACCACACCCCGGCCACCACGGCGACCGCCGCATACAGCCAGCCCGTCGCCAGCGCCAGCGCCAGCGTGGCCAGCACCGTGAGCCAGGTATAGATGAGGATCTGCTTGGTCACCTGGCGCTCGGTCGCCACGGCCGGCAGCATCGGCACACCCGCCGCTTTGTAATCGTCTTTGTAGCGCATTGCCAGCGCCCAGGTGTGTGGCGGCGTCCAGAAGAAGATGATCGCGAACATCACCAGCGCGGGCCATCCAATGGTGCCGGTGACGGCCGACCAGCCGATCATCACCGGCATGCAGCCGGCCGCGCCGCCCCACACCACGTTCTGCGACGTGCGGCGCTTGAGCAGCAGCGTGTAGACGAACACATAGAACGCGATCGTCGCCAGGGCCAGCAGCCCGGACAGCAGGTTCGTCGTCCACCACAGCCAAAAGAACGAGGCCACCGTCAGCACCAGGCCGAGCACCAGGGCGTTGCGGGTGGGCACCGCGGCACGGGCCAGCGGCCGGCGGGCCGTGCGCTTCATCACCTTGTCGATGTCCGCGTCGGCCACGCAGTTGAGGGTGTTCGCGCCCCCGGCGGCCAGCATGCCACCGATCAGGGTGTTGACGATCAGCAGCGGGTTCACGGTGCCGCGCTGGGCCAGCAGCATCGCCGGGATCGCGGTGACGAGCAGCAATTCGATGACCCGCGGCTTGGTCAGCGCCAGATAGGCGAGCACCGTGCCTTGTATCCGGCTTGGCAATCGGCTCGGCGCGACGCGCCCGCGAACGCTCACGCAATAACTCCTCGGGGTCGCAGCGGCGCGCAGCATCTACTACACACGATGGTAGACCGCGTTGTGACGATGGCCCGCCCGCGGGTCCATTCCGCAGATTTTTCCCAGATTTCCGAACTGAATGTTAAACGCTTTCCACGGCCGCGTAATTTTCACATCTGCCGGCCGTGGGTACCCGATTCCTGCGCTGCAAGAGCCGGCCCTCCCGCACTAGGGTGGAATTTGATCAGCTCGATGACCCAAGGACAGAGTCTGTGACGACACTCGAAGAGATCTCCACGCTGACCCAACCGCACCTGCCCGACGACTGGTCCGAGCTTGACTCGGCCGCCGTCGACACCATTCGGGTGCTGGCCGCCGATGCGGTCCAAAAGGTCGGCAACGGCCATCCCGGGACCGCGATGAGCCTGGCGCCCCTGGCCTACACCTTGTTCCAGCGGGCGATGCGCCACGACCCCAGCGACACCTACTGGCTGGGCCGCGACCGGTTCGTCCTGTCCTGCGGGCATAGCAGCCTGACGCTGTATCTGCAGCTGTACCTGGGTGGTTTCGGGCTGGAGCTGTCCGACATCGAGTCGCTGCGCACCTGGGGATCCAAGACGCCCGGGCACCCGGAGTTCCGGCACACCAAGGGAGTTGAGATCACCACCGGCCCGCTCGGGCAGGGTCTCGCCTCGGCGGTCGGCATGGCGATGGCCGCCCGCTACGAGCGCGGCCTGTTCGATCCCGACGCCGCCCCGGGCACCAGCCCGTTCGACCATTTCATCTACGTGATCGCCTCCGACGGCGACATCGAGGAGGGCGTCACCTCGGAAGCCTCGTCGCTGGCGGCCGTGCAGCAACTGGGCAACCTCATCGTCTTCTACGACCACAACGAGATTTCGATCGAGGACGACACCAACATTGCGCTGTGTGAGGACACCGCCGCCCGGTACCGGGCCTACGGCTGGCACGTGCAGGAGATCGAGGGCGGCGAGAACGTCGTCGCGATCGAGGAGGCCATCGCCAACGCCAAGGCGGCCACCGACCGGCCGTCGTTCATCTCGCTGCGCACCATCATCGGCTATCCCGCGCCCAAGTTGATGAACACCGGCAAGGCGCACGGCGCCGCCCTGGGCGACGAGGAAGTGGCCGCCGTCAAAAAGATCCTCGGCTTCGACCCGGACAAGAAGTTCGAGGTGCGCGACGAGGTGATCGCCCACACCCGCAAGCTGGTGGATCGGGGCAAGGAAGCGCACGAGAAGTGGCAGGCGGATTTCGACGCCTGGGCGGAGGGCCAACCCGAACGTAAGGCACTGCTGGACCGGCTGACGGCCGAGGAACTGCCGGACGGCTGGGACGCCGACCTGCCGAACTGGGAGCCCGGCTCCGACCCGATCGCCACCCGCAAGGCCTCCAACGAGGTGCTCAACGCGGTGGGACCGAAACTGCCGGAGCTGTGGGGCGGTTCGGCCGACCTGGCGGGCAGCAACAACACCACCATCAAGGGCGCCGATTCCTTTGGCCCGCCGTCCATTTCGACCAAGGACTACACGGCGCACTGGTACGGTCGCACGCTGCACTTCGGGGTTCGCGAACACGCGATGGGTGCCATCCTGTCCGGCATCGTGCTGCACGGCCCGACCCGGGCGTACGGTGGCACGTTCCTGCAGTTCTCCGACTACATGCGGCCCGCGGTGCGGCTGGCCTCGCTGATGGACATCGACACCATCTACGTGTGGACCCACGACTCCATCGGGCTCGGTGAGGACGGCCCGACCCATCAGCCGATCGAGCACTTCGCGGCGCTGCGGGCCATCCCGAACCTGTCGGTGGTGCGCCCGGCGGACGCGAATGAGACGGCCTACGCCTGGCGGACTGTCCTGGCCCGCGGCAACGGCAGCGGCCCCGTCGGCCTGATGCTGACCCGCCAGAACGTGCCGATCCTGCAGGGCACCAGCGCCGACGGCGTCGCCCGGGGCGGCTACATCCTGGGTTCGGACGGCGAGGACCCCGGCCAAGACCCAGACGTGGTGCTGATCGCGACCGGCTCGGAGGTCCAGCTCGCGGTCGAGGCGCAGAAGTTGTTGGCGGACAAGGACATCGTGGCGCGGGTGGTCTCCATGCCGTGCGTCGAATGGTTCGAGTCTCAGCCCGCCGACTACCGCGACAGCGTGCTGCCGCCGACCGTGTCGGCCAGGGTGGCCGTCGAGGCCGGCGTCGCGCAGAGCTGGCACAAGCTGGTCGGCGACACCGGCAAGATCGTCTCGATCGAGCACTACGGCGAATCCGCCGACTACGAAACCTTATTCCGTGAGTTCGGCTTCACGGCCGAAGCGGTCGCGGCTGCCGCGGAAGAAGTAGTGGACAACTGAGGAAAGGGTAATTCACATGACCGCTCAGAACCCGAATCTGGCGGCGCTGTCCGCCGCGGGCGTATCCGTCTGGCTTGACGACCTGTCGCGGCAGCGGCTGCAGTCGGGCAACCTGCAAGAGCTGATCGACACCAAAAGCGTTGTCGGCGTGACCACCAACCCGTCGATCTTCCAGAAAGCGTTGGCGGAGGGCGATTCCTACGACGGCCAGATCGCCGAGCTCGCCGAGCGCGGCGCCGACGTCGACGCCACCATCCGCACGGTCACCACCGACGACGTCCGCAACGCCTGCGATGTCTTGAAGCGTGAGTGGGAGGCGTCCGACGGCGTGGACGGCCGGGTGTCCATCGAGGTCGACCCGCGCCTGGCGGCCGAGACGGAGAAGACCGTGGCTCAGGCCGTCGAGCTGTGGAAGATCGTCGACCGCCCGAACCTGTTCATCAAGATCCCGGCCACCAAGGCCGGCATCCCGGCCATCACCGCCGTTCTGGCCGAGGGGATTTCGGTTAACGTGACCCTCATCTTCTCCGTCGAGCGGCACCGCCAGGTGATGGACGCCTACCTGGCCGGCCTGGAGAAGGCCCGCGAGGCCGGCCACGACCTGTCCAAGATCCACTCCGTCGCTTCGTTCTTCGTGTCGAGGGTGGACACCGAGGTCGACAAGCGACTGGAGAAGATCGGCTCGGAGGACGCGAAGGCGCTGGCGGGCCAGGCCGGTGTGGCCAACGCCCGACTGGCGTACGCGGCCTACCAGGAGGTGTTCGAGGGCGGCGATCGCTTCGAGGCGCTCAAGGGCGACGGGGCCCGGGTTCAGCGTCCGCTGTGGGCGTCGACGGGCGTCAAGAATCCCGACTACTCCGACACCCTCTACGTCACCGAGCTGGTGGCGCCGAACACGGTGAACACCATGCCGGAGAAGACGATTGACGCGGTCGCCGAGCACGGCGAAATCAAGGGTGACACGGTCACCGGCACCGCCGACGCCGCCCAGGAGGTGTTCGACAAGCTTTCGGAGGTCGGCATCGACCTCACCGACGTGTTCAAGGTGCTGGAGAACGAGGGCGTGGAGAAGTTCGTGGATTCCTGGACCGAGCTGCTGGACGAGACGCAGAAGCAGCTGGATTCCACCTCCAAATGAGCCCAGCCCGCACCGCGCGACAATGGCATAACCCGTTACGGGACAGGCGAGATAAGCGGCTGCCGCGCATCGCGGGGCCCTGCGGGATGGTGATCTTCGGCGTGACCGGCGACCTGGCCCGCAAGAAGGTCATGCCGGCGATTTACGACTTGGCCAACCGTGGCCTGCTGCCGCCCAGCTTCTCCCTGGTGGGCTTCGCCCGCCGGGATTGGAGCACCCAGGATTTCGGCAAGGTGGTGCACGAGGCCGTCAAGGAACACTGCCGCACGCCCTTCCGGCAGGAGAACTGGGATCGGCTGGCCGAGGGATTCCGTTTCGTGCCAGGCGCTTTCGACGACGACGAGGCGTTCGGCCGGCTGGCCGAGACCTTGGACAAGCTGGACGCCGAGCGCGGCACCGGCGGCAACCATGCCTTCTATCTGGCCATCCCACCCAAGTCCTTCCCGGTGGTGTGCGAGCAGTTGCACAAGTCGGGTTTGGCGCGCCCGCAGGGCGAGCGGTGGAGCCGGGTGGTCATCGAGAAACCGTTCGGCCACGACCTGGAAAGCGCACAGGCGCTGAACAAGTCTGTCAACGCGGTCTTTCCCGAGGAGTCGGTTTTCCGGATCGACCACTACCTGGGTAAGGAGACCGTCCGCAACATCTTGGCGCTGCGGTTCGCCAATCAGTTGTTCGACCCGATCTGGAACGCGCACTACGTCGACCACGTGCAGATCACCATGGCCGAGGACATCGGTCTGGGCGGCCGGGCCGGCTACTACGACGGCATCGGCGCGGCGCGCGACGTGATCCAGAACCATCTGATGCAGCTGCTGGCGCTCACCGCGATGGAGGAGCCGGTCAGCTTCAGCCCGTCGGCGCTGCAGGCCGAGAAGATCAAGGTGCTCTCGGCCACCCACCTCGCCGAGCCCCTCGACGAGACCACCAGCCGCGGCCAGTACGCCGCGGGCTGGCAGGGCGGCGAGAAGGTCGTCGGGCTGCTCGACGAGGAGGGATTCGCCAAAGACTCGACCACCGAGACGTTCGCCGCCATCACGCTCGAGGTGGACACCCGCCGCTGGGCCGGCGTCCCCTTCTACCTGCGCACCGGAAAACGTCTGGGCCGCAGGGTCACCGAAATCGCGCTGATCTTCAAGCGTGCGCCGCATCTGCCATTCGATGCGACCATGACCGACGAGCTGGGCACCAACGCCATGGTGATCCGCGTGCAGCCCGACGAAGGTGTCACGCTGCGCTTCGGGTCCAAGGTCCCGGGCACCGCGATGGAAGTCCGCGACGTCAACATGGACTTCTCCTACGGCTCGGCGTTCGCCGAGGAATCGCCGGAAGCCTACGAACAGCTGATCCTTGACGTGCTGCTGGGCGAGCCGTCCCTGTTTCCGGTCAACGAAGAGGTCGAATTGGCTTGGGAAATACTCGATCCCGTCCTCAACAATTGGGCGGCCAGTGGTAAACCCGAACCGTATGAATCGGGCACCTGGGGCCCGGACTCCGCCTTCGAGATGCTGCGCCGCACCGGCCGCGAATGGCGGCGGCCCTGATGATCCGCGTCACGACGATGCAGTGGGGGCACCCCCAGCCGCGCAGCGGCGAGGGGGACGCAGCGATGAGGTGGGGGCACCTCCCGCGTGCGGGGGAGAGTGGCGCAATTTGATCATCGATATGGAAGACACCACCACCACGGCGGTCAACAAGAAGCTCGACGAATTGCGTGAAAAGGTCGGCGCCGTCGCGATGGGCCGGGTGCTGACCTTGATCATCGCGCCGGACAGCGACGAGATCTTGGAGGCGTCGCTGGCAGCCGCCAACGACGCCAGCCATGAGCACCCCAGCCGGATCATCGTGACGATGAGGGGCAATCCGTATGCGGACAAACCGCGCCTGGACGCGCAGCTGCGCGCCGGTGGCGACACCGGCGCCAGCGAAGTCGTGGTGCTTTCGCTGTCCGGGCCACTGTCCGGCCACGCCGCCAGCGTGGTCACCCCCTTCCTGCTGCCTGACATCCCGGTGGTGGTCTGGTGGCCCGACGTCGCGCCGGCGGTCCCCGCGCAAGATCCGTTGGGGCGGTTGGCCATTCGACGCATCACCGACGCGACCAACGGGGTTGACCCGCTGGCGGCCATCAAGAGCCGGCTGCCCGGATACACCGCGGGCGACACCGACCTCGCCTGGGCCCGCATCACCTATTGGCGCGCGCTGCTCACCTCGGCCGTGGACCTGACGCCGCACGAGCCGATCGAGTCGGCGCTGGTGTCGGGCCTGGCAACCGAGCCCGCCCTGGACGTCCTGGCGGGGTGGCTGGCCAGCCGGATCGACGGCCCGGTGCGCCGGGCAGTCGGCGAGCTCAAGATCGAGCTGGTGCGCAAGAGCGAGACCATCGTCTTGAGCCGGCCGCAGGAAGGAAGGACGGCCACGTTGAGCCGGACGGCCCGGCCCGACGCCCTACTCCCCCTGGCGCGCAGGGAAACCGGTGAGTGCCTCGCCGAAGACCTGCGTCGCCTGGATCCCGACGAGATATACCAATCAGCACTCGAAGGCATTGAGAAAGTGCAGTACGCGTGAGCACCAGCATCGAAATTTTCCCGGACAGCCAGACCATGGTCGACGCCGCCGCCGCGCGCCTGACCGATACCATCGCGAACGCCGTGGCGGCGCGGGGGCGAGCGCTCATCGTGCTCACCGGCGGCGGCAACGGCATCGGACTGCTGCAGTCGTTGATGGGACGAGAGATCGACTGGGCGTCCGTGCACCTGTTCTGGGGCGACGAACGCTACGTCCCCGAGGACGACGACGAGCGCAACGACAAGCAGGCCCGGGCCGCGCTGCTCTCCCACGTCGACATCCCGTCCAGCCAGGTGCATCCGATGCCGGCCAGCGATGGGGAATTCGGCAATGACCTCGCCGCGGCGGCGCTGGCCTACGAGCAGCTGCTGGCGGCCAACGCCGCGCCCGGCGAGCCGGTTCCGAACTTCGACGTGCACCTGCTGGGGATGGGCCCCGAGGGGCACATCAACTCGCTGTTCCCCGACACCCCGGCCGTGCTCGAAACCACCCGCATGGTGGTCTCGGTCGATGACTCCCCCAAACCGCCGCCGCAGCGAATCACCTTGACGCTGCCCGCCGTTGCCCATTCCCGCGAAGTCTGGCTGATGGTCTCCGGCGGCGGCAAGGCCGACGCGGTGGCCGCCGCGATCGGCGGGGCCGCACCAGTGTCGGTGCCGGCGGCCGGCGCGGTCGGTCAGGACACCACGCTGTGGCTGCTCGACGAGGCCGCCGCGGCCAAGCTGCCCCGCTAGACGCCGGCGCCGCGCGTCACGCTGGCGTGACGTTCGGCGTTGGAGGTCACGCTGGCGTGACGCTCGTGGCGCATAATGACCCACATGGCAGACAGAACCGTGCGCGGGGGGCAAGAGCGAAGCCGGATCAAAACGCTCACCCAGGCCGCGCTGAACGCCGACAAGACCGTGGAGCAGGTCGAGGACGTCCTCGACGGTTTGAGCACCACGATGAAGGAGCTCAGCAGTTCCCTGTCCAGCCTGAACGCCACCGTGGAACGGCTGGAAACCGGCCTGGATCACCTGGACGGCACCATGGCCAGCCTCGACGACCTGGCCAAGCGGTTGATCGCGCTGGTCGAACCGGTGGAGGCCATCGTCGCGCGGGTCGACGACATGGTGCGGGTGGGCGAGACCATGATTTCTCCGCTGGCGATCACCGAGCACGCGGTACGCGGCTTCGTGGACAGGCTGCGCAACCGGAGCGTGCAGTAGCCGAACAAATAAGGATTTTCGATGGCCACGTTGCTGCTGCACCACTCCGCCTTCGCCGCCCATCGGACCGCCCCCGGCCACCCGGAACGGCCGGACCGCTACCGTGCGGTGGAGGCTGCGCTGAGCCGGCCGCAGTTCGACGCCCTGGTGCGCGAGGAGGCCGAGCCCGCCGACCTCGCGACGACGCGCTACGTGCACTCCAATCGCTACGTCGACGCACTGGAAGCCGCGCGACCCGACGACGGGTACGTCTACCTCGACGGCGGCGACACCATGATGGAGCCCTCGTCGTGGGAGACGGCGCTGCGCGGCGTGGGCGCCACGCTGCAGGCCGTGGACAGGGTGCTGGCCGGCGACGCGCAGAACGCGTTCGTCGCCAGCCGCCCGCCGGGCCACCATGCCGAGACCGAGCGCGCCATGGGCTTCTGCCTGTTCAACAACATCAGCATCGGCGCGCGTCATGCACAGCTCAAGCATGGGCTGGCGCGGGTCGCGATCGTCGATTTCGACGTTCATCACGGCAACGGCACGCAGCAGATCTTCTACTCCGACCCGAGTGTGCTCTATGCGTCCACGCATCAGATGCCGCTGTTCCCCGGGACGGGTGCGGTGCGGGAAACCGGCGTCGGCAACATCTTCAATTCGCCGCTGGCGCCGGGTGATGGCGGAGCCGAACTGCGCGCGGCGTTTCAGGATCGAATCCTGCCTGCGCTGCAGGCGTTTTCGCCCGAGCTGATCATCGTGTCGGCCGGCTTTGACGCCCACGCACGTGACCCGCTCGGCTCACTGACCATGACGGCCGCCGACTTCGCCTGGGTCACAAGGGAATTGATGGCATCAGCCGAAACTCTGTGCGACGGCCGGTTGGTGGCGGTGCTCGAAGGCGGCTATGACCTGCAAGGCCTCACCGATTCGGTCACCGCGCACGTCGGCGAGCTGCTGAAGGGCTGAGGTAGCTCGCGAAGGCCCGCAACGTCGACGCTCAGCGCGGGAAGTAGCGGCTGTCGTTGTCGACCGAATCGAAGATGTCCAAGGCGTGCTGAAACGGCCCGGACGTAATCCGTTGATCGGTCGCATACGAGTGGTCGAGCTGGAACACGACGCACAGCAGCAGACCCAGCAGAACCGCAACGGTCCCCGACACGATCACGTGACCGACCGTGCTGCCGATCCGCAGCAGACCCGTAAACGCAACCAGCACAACCGCTCCGAAGATGAGGCCCGCCCACATCAGGGCGGGTATCCGGGGCTTGGTGCCCACGATCCGCTCGTTACGGTCGGACGCCAGCTCGCTGAGCTGGTTGAGAAATTGCTGATTGATCGGCTTGGCCGCGACGTTGGGCTGCTGGCGGCCGACGGTGCGATACATCCGGGTGATCGCGGCGCGCGCGCCGTCGTTGCGCTGTTTGTTCCACTCCGGGCCGGCCACCGCGCCGGCGTACTTGCGCAACAGCTGCTGAACTTCGGTGCGCTCGGGTTCGGGCATCGCGACGGTTTGCCGATACATCGTCGTCAGCGCCGACGCCTCGCCGGAAACGACGACCTGCGTCGACGAGAAGTGTTCCCAGGTGGCCACCACGGTGAAGCCCAGCAGGGCACCGTAGATGAATCCGACGACGGTGAGGAACGAGGCGATCGGCGGATTCGGCTGCTGCCCGTACCGCCGCGTCGGCAGGATGCGATTTCCCAGCCAGACGGTGCCAACCGCGATGGCAATCGCGACCGCGACAACCGAAACCAGAAGTAGCCACAGGGGTAGTCCGGATCCGCTCACTGGTCTCCTTGGTCGGCGTCGCGTCGATCCAGGGTATTCGTGAGCGGCCCGGCCCGGTGACCGAATCGCGGGTAATCAGCCGCTGTTTCGCAGCGCGCTGGCCAGCCCGTTCATCGTCAGCAAGATGCCGCGCTGCACCAACTCGTCGTCATCGCCGGACCGGTAGCGGCGAAGCAGCTCCACCTGCAGGTGATTGAGCGGCTCGAGGTACGGGAAGCGGTTGAACACCGAGCGTGCCAGCGCCGGGTTGTCGGCGAGCAGGTTGTCCTGGCGGGTGATGAGCTTGTGCATGGCGATGGTTCGCCGGTGCTCGTCGGCGATCTTGTCAAAGACGCGGTGCCGCAATTCCTCGTCGTCCACCAGTTCGGCGTAGCGCGCCGCCAGCCCGAGGTCGCTCTTGGCCAGCACCTGGGCCAGGTTCGACAGCACACTGCGGAAAAACGGCCAGCGCTGGTACAAGTCGTGCAGGATGTCCACCCGCTCGCTCTCGCCTTCCGGGCCCGCCGCGATCCACTGCTCGAACGCCGACCCGGTGCCGTACCAGCCGGGCAACATCACGCGCGACTGGCTCCAGGCGAGCACCCACGGGATCGCGCGCAGGTCCGAGATGGACTCGGTGGGTTTGCGCGAGGTGGGCCGGCTGCCGATGTTCAGCGACCCAATCTCGCTGACCGGCGTGGACGCCATGAAGTAGTCGACGAAACCCGGTGTCTCGTGCACCAATTCGGCATAGGCGCGCTGCGCGAGCCCGGCCACCTCGTCGAGCACCGCATACGCCGGTTCCGCGGCATCACCCAATCCCTCCACGTCCAGCAGCGTGGACTCCAGAGTGGCCGCCAGCAGAGTCTCCAGATTGCGTTGCGCCGCTTGCGGTTCGGCATATTTCGCGGCGATCACCTCGCCCTGTTCGGTGAGCCGCAGCGAACCGTTCACCGCCCCGGGGGGCTGGGCCAGGATGGCTTCGTAACTCGGCCCGCCACCGCGGCCGACGGTGCCGCCGCGACCGTGAAAGAGGCGCAACCGGATTCCGGTCTTGCGCGCCACCTCCACCAGGGCCAGCTCGGCTCGGTACACCGCCCAGCTGGAGGCCAGATACCCGCCGTCCTTGTTGGAGTCGGAATAGCCCAGCATCACTTCCTGGCTGTCGTCGCGCGCGGCCACCAGCGCGCGATAGATCGGGAGCTCGAGCATCTCGTGCAGGATCGTGGCGCCGTTGCGCAGATCGTCGATCGTCTCGAAGAGCGGCGAGATGCCCACCGGGCAGTACGGCGCGTCCCCGGAGGTGTCGATCAGGCCGGCCTCCTTGAGCAGGATCGCGGCCTCCAGGACGTCGGAGACCGACCGGCACATGGAGATCACGTAGTTCGGCACGGCGGACGGCCCGTAGCGCGCGATCGCGTGGGCGGCCGCGCGGACCACGCCCAGCTCTTTGCCGGCCAGCTCGGACAGTCCCCCGCAAGCGGGCGGTACCCCCACCCCGCGGTCGCCGACCAGCGGACGGCGGGTGGCCAGCTCCGCGGCCAACAGCTCGACCCGGTCGCCTTCGGACAGCGAACCGTAGTCGGGATGCACCCCAGCCCAGGCCAGCAGCTCCGCGACCACCTCCTCGTGCACGTCGGAGTTTTGCCGCATGTCCAGGCCGCACAGATGAAAACCGAAGACCCGCACGCCTTCTCGCAGCAACGCCAGGCGATCGTCGGCCAGCAGGGCGCTCCCGTGCGCGCGCAGCGACGCATCGATGGTGTCCAGATCGGCCTGCAACTCCCCCGGGGCGGCGTAAGGCGGCAACCCCAGGTCCAGCCCGTGCTGCGGTCGCCGGTCCAGGATCTCGGCGCCCGTCGCGGTGAGCCGGGCGCGGATCACCCGCACCGCGCGCCGGTAGGGCTCATCGGCGCGGGCTTTCTCCTCGCAGCCCTGCGCCAGCTCGCTCAATGCGGGGGTGACCGCCACCAGGCGCGCCGACATCGACAGCTCCTGTTCCAGGGCGGTCAGCTCGGCCAGGTAGTGCGCCAGCGCGGTGAACGCGGCGTTGCCGGTGGCCTGGCGCACCACGTCGGCCGTCACGTTCGGATTGCCGTCGCGGTCACCGCCGATCCAGGACCCGGGCTGCACGATCGGCTGGTTCAGTAGGTCGGGGCCGGGCCAGCGGGCCCGCAGCGCGTCGCGCACCTGCGCGTTGACCTGCGGGACCACGCGGAAGAACGCGGCGGCGTAATAGCGCAGCCCCACCTCGATCTCGTCGGTGATCTGCAGCCGCGACAACCGGATCAGCGCGGTCTGCCACAGCGTCAGGACTTGGCGGCGCAGCTCGAGTTCGATGTTGCGGCCCTCGTCGGTCTCCGTGTGGCCCTCGGCCCGCAGCCGCATCAGTTCGGTGATCCGGTGCTGGGTGACGAAGACGGTGCGCCGGCGGGTCTCGGTGGGGTGCGCGGTGATGACCGGGGCCACCACCGCGCCCTTCAGTGCACCGGCGACCGTGGCCGAATCCAGTTGCGCCCGATCGAGTTTGGCGTAGGTGGCGGCCAGGCTGCTGTCCTGCGGCGCTTCGCCGGCGGCGACGTGGATCGCCCGGCGGCGCTCGCGGTGGATGTCCTCGGCGACGTTGGCGAGCAACGCAAAGTGGCTGAACGCCCGGACGACCGGGATCGCCTGGTGGATGTCGATGCGAAAGAACATCCGCGCCAGCTCGGCGCGGTCGATCTCGGAGCGGCGCACCCGGAACGATTCCACCCGGGCCCGCTCGACGAGCTCGAACACCTCGTCCCCGTTCTGCTCGCGGACCGTGTCGCCCAGGATGGCGCCCAGCAACCTGATGTCGGCCCGCATGGGCTCCGTCGCCTCACGGCCCACCGGGGTGCGCTGCACTGCGCCGATCGGTTCCAGCGTGCCCTCGGATGCGTCAACCATGTGACCAAGTATCGATGCGGACGTCGGCGTCCGCCCGTCGGGGATCACCCGCAGCCGCGAATCACCATGGCGCCCAGCAGCTCAGATCACGGTGATTCGGCAGGAATGACCGGCCGATCGGCCGTGTTGGTTGCGGACATGTCCACCGGAATCATTCTCATGGCCCGTCCCGATGCCCCCAACCTGGTCGACGACGTCATCGCCCAAGCCCAACGAGCCCACGAGCTCGGGGTCGGGCAAGTGTGGCTGCCGCAGCAGCAGAATTACGACGCCATCGCGCTCGCCGCGCTCGTCGGGGCCGCCGTGCCGGGGCTGGGCGTGGGCACCTCGGTGGTGCCGATCAACCCTCGTCACCCGCTGATCGTCGCGTCGTTGGCGCAAACGGCGCAGGCCGCCGCGCACGGCACCTTCAGCCTGGGGCTGGGACTGGGCGCCCGCCAGGTGGAGCGCCCGGCCTTCGGCACCGACTTCCCCAACACCATCACCCGACTGCGCGAGCACCTGACGATCCTGGCCTCGGTGTTCAGCGCCGGCGGTGTCGACTTTCACGGCAGCGAGCTGCACGCCAGCCCGAGCTGGCCGGTGCAGGTGCCCGGCGGCACCCCGATTCCGGTGTACGTGGCGGCGATGGGCCCCAAGGCGTTGCGGGTCACCGGCGAGTTGGCCGACGGGACGCTGCCCTACCTGGCCGGGCCCCGCACGCTCGAAGAATTCATTGTCCCGGAAATCACCAGGGCGGCGGCCGAGGCGGGCCGGCCGGCGCCGCGCGTCATCGCCGCGGTGCCCGTGCTGCTGTCCGACGACATCGAGGGCGCTCGCAGCGCCGCCGCACAGCAACTGAACTTTTATGAGGCCATCCCGTCATACCGCAATGTGATCGCCCGCGAAGGTCTCACCAGCGTCGTCGACCTCGCCGCGGTCGGGCCCGAGGAGTCTGTGGCGCGCCAGTTGCGCCGCTACCGTGACGCCGGAGCCACCGATATCGTGCTCAGCCCGCTGGACCGGTCCGCCTCGGCAGACCGCGAAGCCCTGTGGAGGCTCGCCGCCGCGCTGTGACCGTGCGGGATCGGCGCAGTCAGCGGTACTTGATCATCAGCTCCATGCCGACGATGCACACCAGCCAGATGGCGGTGATGAAATACGTCAGCCGGTCCAGGTTCTTTTCCACCACCGTGGAGCCGGACAGGCTGGACTGCACGCCGCCACCGAACAGCGTGGACAGGCCGCCACCCTTGGCGCGGTGCAGCAGCACCAACAGCACCACCAGGATGCTGGTGACGACCAGGGTGATCTGCAAAGCCAACTGCATGACGGCCAGCCTACCGGGGCGGAGTCGTTCTCAGGGCACCCCCCTATGGAAGAGGCCCACCGGCGGCGATCGCCGCCAGCGTCGCGAACTGCTCGCCGTCCAGGGACGCGCCCCCGACCAGACCGCCGTCGATGTCGTCGCGGCCGATCAGTTCGCCGATGTTCTTGGCGTTCACGGATCCGCCGTAAAGCACCCGCACGCCGTCGGCGATCTCTGGCGACGCGAGGGACGCCAACTGCTTGCGGATCGCCGCGCACACCTCCTGGGCGTCGGCGGCGCTGGCCACCCGCCCGGTGCCGATGGCCCACACCGGTTCGTAGGCGATGACGACCTTGCCGATCTGCTCAGCGGACAGCCCGGCCAGCGAGCCGCGCAGCTGCTCCTCGCAGTGGCCGACGTGATCTCCCGCCTCGCGAACCTCGAGGTGTTCGCCGATGCACACGATCGGGGTCAATTCGTGCTTGAGCGCCGCGGCGGCCTTGGCGGCCACCACCGCGTCGTCCTCGTGGTGGTAGGTCCGCCGCTCCGAGTGCCCGACGACGACGAACGTGCAACCCAGCTTGGCCAGGAATGCGCCGCTGACGTCGCCGGTGTAGGCGCCCGAGTCGTGCTGGGACAGGTCCTGCCCGCCGTAGGTCAACCGCAGCTTGTCGCCGTCGACCAGGGTCTGCACGCTGCGCAGATCCGTGAACGGCGGCAGGACCGTGACGTCGACCTTGTCGTAATACTTGTCCGGCAGCGCGAAGGCGATCTTCTGCACCAGCGCGATCGCCTCGAAGTGGTTGAGGTTCATCTTCCAGTTGCCGGCGATCAGTGGCTTGCGGCTCACGCGTCTCCTTCGCTTGGCTGGGGCCGGCTCAGCACCTCGATGCCCGGCAGCGTCTTGCCCTCAAGGTATTCCAGCGACGCGCCACCCCCGGTGGAGATGTGGGAGAAATCGCCCTCCGGGATGCGCAGGGCGCGCACCGCGGCCGCGGAGTCGCCACCGCCGACCACGCTGAACGCGCCCTTGCCGGTCGCCTCCGCGATGGCCTCGGCGACACCCTTCGTGCCGGCGGCGAAGGCGGGAAACTCGAACACGCCCATCGGGCCGTTCCAGAACAGGGTCCTGGCGTTGCACAACAGCGCCGTAAACCGTTTGACCGAATCCGGCCCGATGTCCAGGCCGATCATGTCGTCCGGGATCGCGTCGGCCGACACGGTTTGCGGCGGTGAGTCGGCCGCGAACTTCTCCGCCACCACGATGTCCCTGGGCAGGCGCAGCACGTCGACGTAGGTGTCGAGGAGGTTCCGGCAGGTCTCCACCATGTCTTCTTCCAGCAGCGACTTGCCCACCGAAAACCCTTGCGCGGCAAGGAAGGTGAAGCACATACCGCCGCCGATGACGATGCTGTCGGCCTTGGTCGCCAGCGACTCGATGACGCCGAGCTTGTCGGAGACCTTGGACCCGCCGAGCACCACGGCGTAGGGCCGCTCCGTCGAGCTCGTCAACTGCTCCAGCACTTGGATCTCCTGGGCCACCAGCGTGCCGGCGTAGTGCGGCAGCAGGGTGGCTATGTCGTACACGGAGGCCTGCTTGCGGTGCACCACGCCGAAGCCGTCGGAGACGAAAGCGCCTGTCGGCCCGACCAATTCGGCCAGCTGTCGGGCCAGTGCCAGCCGTTCGCCGTCGTCCTTGCTGGTTTCCCGGGCGTCGAAGCGGATGTTCTCCAGCAGCAGGATGTCGCCGTCGGTCAGCCCCTCGGCGCGCGCCAGCGCGTCGGTGCCCACGACATCGCCGGCCAGCTGCACGTGCCGGCCGAGCTGCTCACCGAGCGCCGCGGCAACGGGTGCCAGTGACAGCTTCGGGTCGGCTCCACCCTTGGGCCGCCCCAGATGCGCGGTGACCACCACCTTGGCGCCGGCGTCGACCAACGCCCTCAGTGTCGGCACCGAGGCGGTGATGCGGCCGGCATCGGTGATCTTGCCGTCATCGAGTGGCACGTTCAGATCGGAGCGCACCAGCACGCCGCGCCCCGAAACCCCTTCGGCGAGCAGGTCTTTCAGATCGTGGACGGCCACGGTTTACAGCGACTTGCCGACCAGGGCGACCAGGTCGACGAGGCGGTTGGAGTAGCCCCATTCGTTGTCGTACCAGGACACCACCTTGGCCTGGTCGTCGATCACCTTGGTCAGGCCGGAGTCGAAGATCGAGCTGTGCGGGTCGGTGACGATGTCGCTGGACACGATCGGCGCGTCGTAGTACTTCAGGATGCCCTTCATGGGCCCCTCGGCGGCGGCCTTCATCGCGGCGTTGATCTCGTCGGCGGTGGCCGACTTGCGCAGCTCGGCGGTGAGGTCGGTGACCGAGCCGGTGGGGATCGGCACCCGCAGCGCGTACCCGTCCAGCTTGCCCTTCAGCTCCGGTAGCACCAGGCCGATGGCCTTGGCGGCGCCGGTGGAGGTCGGCACGATGTTCAGCGCGGCGGCACGCGCCCGGCGCAGGTCCTTGTGCGGGCCGTCCTGCAGGTTCTGGTCCTGGGTGTAGGCGTGGATGGTGGTCATCAGCCCCTTGACGATGCCGAACTCGTCGTTGAGGACCTTGGCGATCGGGCCGAGGCAGTTCGTGGTGCACGAAGCGTTGGAGATGATGTTCTGGCTGCCGTCGTACTTGTCGTCGTTGACGCCCAGCACGATGGTGATGTCCTCATCGGTGGCCGGCGCGGAGATGATCACCTTCTTGGCGCCCGCGTCCAGGTGGCCCTTGGCCTTGGCGGCGTTGGTGAAGATGCCGGTGGACTCGACGACGACGTCGACGCCCAGGTCGCCCCAGGGCAGCGCCGCCGGGCCTTCCTTGACCTCGAGCGCCTTGATCTTCTTGCTGCCGACGACGATGGTGTCGTCACCCTCGAGGCCGACGTCGTGGGGCAGGCGGCCCAGGATGGAGTCGAATTTCAGCAGGTGCGCCAGGCTGGCGTTGTCGGTGAGGTCGTTGACCGCGACCACCTCGATGTCAGCGGTGCCTTGCTCCTGTTGAGCCAATAAGGCCCGGTAGAAGTTCCGCCCGATTCGACCGAAGCCGTTGATACCTACTCGGACCGTCACTTGATTTCTCCCTGTCTTTCCTGAGTCGTCTTCGCTGTGCCTTCAGCATGTCCGCTGCGCAATGCCTCTGGTCAGCCTAGATCAGTAGCAACAACGCTCCTTGGGCCGGTAACAGTCCTGGGTCGTCGCCCTGCGCCGCCCGACCCGCGACGCGCTGTCGACGAGCGGCAAAACCCCAGTTGCCGGCCCCGGCCATCGGCGACTTCCCCGCAGCAATGCCACACTTGCGGCTGAGGTTTTGATAATTTGCCGCAATGGCATCGGCTTTTGTACCGATGAGAACGTTCGGTCAGGACCTGATGAGGGCGCCGGCGTGGGGTGCTGCCCGCTGGCAGCGAGTCCTTTCGGCGGCCATCGCCTCGTTCATTCTCTGGCCCCAATCGTCGGTAGACGCCGGCATCGGGCTAGATCAGTCGTGGGAAGCCGGCCTGGCCTTGGCCCGGATGCACCATCTCGCTTGGGGCCCCCAAATCGTGTACACGTACGGACCCCTTGGGTTTCTGCAGAGCACGGCCTACTACTCGTTCGATCAGTCGCTGCTCGCCTCCATCTACCAGCCACTCGTGCTCGCCGCCCTGTTCCTCGGCATCACAGCAGCGCTCCGCCAGCGCCACGCGCCGATGACGTCGCTCTTGGGCGCGTTCTTCACGACCGGCGTGACCGCCGTCCTCTACATCGAGTTCTGGCTGAATCCGGGACTGAAGTATCCAGAATTGCTCGTTCTCGCGGCATTCGTATGGGCGGCCGTGCCAATGCTGCAGCATGGCCCTACGCGTTCGACGGTGTTCACCACCTGCTGCGCGCTCGGCGCTGTGGCAGGGCTTCAGCTGCTCGTGAAGGTCAACACCGGCATCGCCATCGTGGCCATCGCGCTGGCCGCTTCGCTGTTACTCGGGTGGAAGGAGATCGGCCGCCACTGCGCAACGCTGGCCGCGTTCGCGATGTCCACCCTCGTCTGGTGGGTGCTCGCCGGCCAACGGCCGCAGGACCTGCCGACCTGGCTGAGGTATGGGGCGGCCATAGTGTCGGGCTACAGCGACGGGATGGCGCTGCCTCTCAGCGCATTCACCATCATCGCTGTTGTGATGAGCCTCGCGTGGATAGCGGCGCTGTGGGTGATGTACGCCCGCGCGCGAGCCGAGATTTCCCGCAGTTTCGTGGTGCTCGTGACGCTGGTGACGTTGATCACCGACCGCAGCGCCGTCGGGCGCCCAGCGCATCTTTTCCTCCTGCTTGGCCTGATCGTCGTCGGGATAGCGATCACCCCTCTCTCCAAAATTGCTCGCCGCGTCTTCGTAGTCCTCGCGGTAGCGGTAGTCGTCGTAGCGCTCGGCGCAGAACGCGCCGTCCTGTCCGCGACAGGGGATCACACTCATGACCGGATCGTCGCCGCAGTCCAAGCGCCCGGGCAAGCGGTCGACCGGCTGCTCACGCTCGCCACTCCGGGCAAGTTCGGCAAGCGCATCGACCAGGCCAAAGCACGCCAGCGGGCCCTCTATGCCGTGCCGGAACGGTTCGTCAAAACCATCGGGTCGGAAACGGTCCACATTGACCCAGACGAGGCCTCGGCCGCGTGGGCTTATGGCATGGCATGGCGCCCAGCACCCATATTCCAGGCCCACCAGGCCTACATGCCCAGCCTCGACGACCTGAACAGCCAAACAATGGCCGCCGGACCCCGGTTCGTCTTGTCCTGGCGATCGCCGACGTCCCCCGCAACCGGCACCATTGACGGCCGTCTCGGGGTGCAGCAATCTCCCCGATATTCACGCGCGTTGCTGTGCGACTACACGGTGAAAGACATCGAGAACCGCTGGGCACTCTTCGCCCACACGGGCTCGCGCTGTGCGCCACCCGCTCCCTTGTCCCAGGTGTCCATCCGCGGGAAGGAGGCGGTCACTATTCCTGCGCCGAGCGGACCGGACATGGCTGTGCTGGTGGGGATCGATCTGGCGCCGACAGTCATCGACCGGCTCTTCCAAGGAACCGTTGCTCCCCTGACCGTTCCCACCGTCGTGCTCGATGGGGCCGCCTACCGCCTCATCGCCGCCAACGCCGCCGAACCTTTTCTCGTCAATGTCCCTGCGTCGGTGGACAACACGAATTTGCAGATCCACGCACATACCCTCGGTATCGGCCGTGCTCCAGCGCTGGGTCAGGCTGACGTTGTTGCGCGACTGCGTTTTTACGAGATGCGCGTCCAACCCTAAGCGGCGATTGCGCCCAAGCAGTTCGGTGCGGAAAATGGCCGCGAAAGCTTAGTCCTGCGCATTGGCTGAGCGGCCTTCCGCTTTGCGGCAAAAGCCGCCGACAGCTGCTCGGGCCATTTACAATTCCCACGCATGAAGCGCCTCGCATTCACCGCTTCCGCGATACTGCTTGCGGGGTGCGGAAATGCCACGCACACCACGGCCTCGACCGCGATCACCAGCAGCCCGGCGAAGCCCGCCATCACTCAATCGGTGATTCGCACACCGCCGACATCGCCGGCCACCAAGACCGTTATCGGCGCTAATGGCACAAATTGGGCAGTCATCGACAATGACGGCACATACCTTGTCTGGGTCGATATCCCGGTGGGCAAGTATCACAACGCTGGTGGGACCGAGTGTTATTGGGCGCGGCTGCGCAGCCCTGATACGAGCGACGTTATCGATAGCAACAAGACCAGAAATCCGCAGGAAGTCACGATTCGGGCGAGTGACACCGCCTTCTTGACGCGGAATTGCGGGACCTGGCAGATGATTTCGCCCTTCTGAAGCCGAACGGCGACTTGTAGCCCATCACCGGGTGAGACGCGGCCGCCTCAGGGCCTGCAGCGCCGCCTCGGCGGCGTAGTACCCGCACAAGCCGTGAATGCCCGCCCCCGGCGGCGTGGATTGCGAACACAGGTAGACGCCCGGCACACCGGTCGCATACGGGTTCACGGAGATGCGCGGCCGCAGGATGACCTGCAGCCCGTCGTTGGCGCCGCCGATGATGTCGCCGCCGATGAAGTTGGGGTTGTAGGCCTCTAGATCCGCGGTGCCCTTGCTGACGGTTGCCACGACGCGGTCGCGGAATCCCGGGGCGAAGCGCTCGATCTGGTCGACGACGGCGGCGGTGGCGTCGCCGGTGTAGCCGAACGGCACGTGCGCATAGGCCCAGATCGGGTTGATGCCGCCGGCCGACCGGGAGGGGTCGGCCAGGTATTGCTGCCCGACGAGCACAAAGGGCCGCCGCACCATCTTGCCTTGCGCGCGTTGGCGTTCGGTGTCTGCGACCTCGGCGAACGTACCGCCCAGATGGACGGTGCCGGCGCGACCACAGTCGGGATTTTTCCACGGGATGTGGCCCTCGACGGCGAAGTCGACCTTGAACGCCGAGGAGCCCTGGCGGTAGCGCTCATAAGAGCGTTTTACGCGCCCCGGCATGGCGTCCCCATAGATTTTCAGCGCCGCGGCCGGAGTCAGGTCGAGCATGACGATGTCGGCGTCGGGGATGTCATTGCGGCGGGTCACCGTCACTCCGGTGGTCACGGCGCCGCCGTGCTCCTGGAGGGCGACGGTGAGCGCCTTGGTGATCGAACCCGATCCCCCCTCGGCGACCGGCCACCCGTATCGGTGGCCGCTGGCCAGAATCATCAGCCCGAGCGACGCGGTGAGGGGGCGGTCCAGGCGCGTATAGACGTGCGCGGCCGATCCGCCGAACAGCGCGCGCACCTGTTCGGTACGAAACCACCGGGCCATCGCGGTGGCCGGCAGCACCGCGCGCGGCCCGAAGGCGGCGAGGCGAACCGGGTGACGCGGAAGGTTGAGCACGGGGCGCAGCAGGTCTTCGGCCAGGGCGTCGAATCCGGCCGCAAGGTCCCCGACCGCACGGCGCCACCGGGCGGCGTCGGGTCCCATGCCTGCCGTCGTCGCGTCGAGCGACTGGTACAGCACCCCGGCGGTCCCGTCGTCGAGTGGGTGGGCGCAATCGATCTCCGGCCACTTCCACGCGAGCCCATAGCGCTGCAGGTCCAGCTGTTTCCAGAACGGTGAACCGATGCCCAGCGGATGAAACGCCGAGCAGTGGTCGTGGATGACGCCGGGCACCGTCAGCTCACCGGATCGCGCTCCGCCGCCGACGGTCTCGCGCGCCTCCAGCACGTGCACGTCGACGCCGTCGCGGGCCAGCCGGATCGCCGCGGCCAGACCGTTGGGTCCGGCACCGACGACCACCGCGGTCGTCACGACTCTCCGTGAAGGATCGGTTGCGTGGTGAGGTGAACCGGAAATTCGTCACCCGGCTCGGGCCACGGCTGACGCGACGCCATGTCCTCGATGGTCACGTAGCCCGCCTCGATCAATCCGGTCTCAGCGTCGAGGATGCGGTACCACTGCTTTTGGATATGGATCGGCTGACCCTCGAGGACGATCACGCGAAGGTCGCCGTCGGCGAAGTTGCAGCGCCGCTGTACCGCCTCGAGCAGCTGCTCGTTGTGCAAATGGCCTTCACCGAAGTTCCACCCGACCAGGGGCCCGGCCACCACCTCGCCCTCGCGCACCTTGTAGTCGGCCTCGTTGCCGATCGCCCGCGGCAACAGGCCATTGAGTGCCCGGCCGTGAATATGCATCGCGCGGAACGCCGCCACCTTGTCCGCCATGACCTCGGCGGTCTCCGGGCCGTAGAGCCGGGCCAGCTGATTGACCACGAGCGCGGAGCTTTTGACGACGTCGGCGTCGACCTTCTCCTCGGCACCCGCCCGGAAGCACCACAGGCTGGTGGCCCAGTTGCCCGCGTAGTAGCGCATGGCCGGCAGGAACGAAATCTTTTCGGGGAACATGTTTCCCGCGATCACGATGGCCACCAGGACCAGCACGAGCGCCAGCAGCAGCGGCGAGGAAAGATTGGTGGCACGAATCCCGCCGTAGTGCCCGAACAGGTAGAACAGCGAGAAGATAAAGAACACGTTCCACTCCAACGGCACTCCCATCGGGAGGTTGGAGATGATGTTGAGGTGGAAGACCACCATGAATCCGATCAGGAACCAGCGCCACGGTTGATCGCCGGCGACGAACACCAGAACCGTGGGAACGATGAATTCCGCTGTCGTGCCGCCGACATGAGCCATCAGCTTCGGCAACCAGGTGGGCCGTAGGTCGTTGACGTGGTCGCGGTAGAGCAGGTGCTTGATCGAGGTGAACAGCTTGGGCCGCAGCAGCGCGTTGTTGCTCGTCATCACCGCAACCACGTACGGGAAATGGTGGTTGAGCTTGGAAGTCGCTGCGCCCCACCACAAGCAGAGCATGATGATCTTGAAGGCCGCGATCTGATCGGTGTACGGGAAAAAGAAGACCAACAGCTTCAGCCAATAATGTTCGCCGCGGGCGGCCAAGAAGATCGTTTTGTCGCGCAGTCCCAACAGCGCCAGGGCGACGATCGTCGGGATGACCCGGACGGGGTCGATCAGGCCGACGTCGCCGGCGGCGGTCACCGGCCCGCCGTGACCGGGCGCCAGCAGCGCCCACACCCCGCCGATCAGAACGATCGCATACAGCGCGACGTCGACGACGGTGCGGTTGTCGCCACGGGTGAACGGAACCTTGCCGGGCCAGGCCGGTAGGCGAATCGTGTTGGGCCGCAACCAGTAAAGGATGCCTCCGATCGGTGGCATGAACCGCCCGGTCAGCGGCCCGGATCCGCAGCCGAGGCCCACGACCTCGAACAGCAGCGTGAAGACGACGACCTTCTGGTAGACGATGGGTTGCGTCCACCAGTCGCCGATGTGGCCCAGGCCGCCGAGCCCGGGCGTAACCGAGATGACCGCGGCCGGCACGACGATGTACAGGGCTATCTTGAGCAGGTACAGCAGATACACCGCGTACGGTGTCCCGAAGCCGTGCTCCGCCCAATGCCGCGTCACCACTTGCAGTCGGGTGGCCCGGGGCAAGGTCGGCCAGGTCGTGTGGTCGACGTCCGGAAGTTCCGGTGACATGAATCCCATGGGCGGCCTCGTTCCTGTCTAGAAACCAGCTGGCCCATCGAATGTATCGGCACCACCGTGCGGGCGGGCCGCGCATGCCCGGGGTGCCCCGGCGGACCACCGGTCGCGCCTCGGCCGGTGTCGGGCGGACGAATCGCCGGCGAAGCTTGTCGATCAGGACGTCCAGGGTGTCCCGATCCTGGTCGGCGATGCGCACGGGACGCCGTCACGACACCGGCCGACCCCGGCCGACGCCACGGCTCCGGATCTGCGAAGTCGCAAACACCATGACGGCGGCCGCGTGGAGGTCGCTACCATCGATTCGGCTCGGCGAAGCGGCCCCGCGCGAGCGTCAAGGGAGGAACGTGACCGACAACGGCAAACCCGACGGCGGGGACATCGGCAAATTCGACCCCGGCTTGACCCAGCGACTGATGGCGGTCATGCGCCCGGTCCTGAAGACCTACTTCCGGTCCGAGGTGCACGGCCTGGACACGTTCCCGCCCGGCGGGGCGCTGGTGGTCGGCAACCATTCCGGCGGCATGTTCCCCATGGACGTCCCGATCTTCAGCGTCCACTTCTACGACAAACTCGGCTACGACCGCCCGGTCTACACGCTGAGCCACGACATCCTCATGACCGGGCCCACCGGAGACCTTTTCCGGCGCACCGGATACATCCGCGCCAACCGGGAGAACGCGGCGCAGGCATTGCGATCCGGGGGCGTGGTGATCGTGTTTCCCGGCGGTGACTACGACGCCTACCGGCCGACCCTGTCGGAGAACGTCATCGACTTCAACGGCCGCAAGGGATACATCCGCACGGCGATCGAGGCCGGCGTCCCGATCGTGCCAGCGGTGTCGATCGGCGGGCAGGAGACCCAGCTCTATCTGACCCGGGGCACCTGGTTGGCCGAGCGGCTGGGCATCAAACGCTTGCTGCGCAGCGCGATTCTGCCGTTGTCGTTCGGCTTCCCCTTCGGCCTGAGCGCGGTGATCCCGCCGAACCTGCCGCTGCCCACCAAGATCGTGACTCAGGTGCTGAAGCCCATCGACATCGCCAAGCAGTTCGGCGACGACCCCGACGTCGACGAAGTCGACGAGTACGTGCGGTCGGTGATGCAGGAGGCCCTGAGCGAGTTGGCCGCCAAGCGTCGCTTCCCGATCCTGGGCTGAGCGATGCCGAATCCGTTGAGTGAGACCCTCGGGCTGATCACCACGCTGCGCCGCGCCCGCATGATCGCGCCGATGCGACCCGACCGCTACCTCAAGATGGCCGCGGCCATGCGCCGCGAGGGCATGGGCATGACGGTTGGATTCGCCGGTGCGGCGCAGCGCTGCCCCGACCGTGCCGGGCTGATCGACGAACTCGGCACGCTGACCTGGCGGGAGCTCGACGAACGGATCAACGCCTTCGGCGCCGCGCTGCAGCACCTGCCCGGCGGGCAGCCGAAGGTCGTGGGCATCATGTGCCGCAACCACCGCGGCTTCGTCGAGGCGGTGGTGGCCGTCAACCGGATCGGCTCCGACGTCGTGCTGCTCAACACCTCGTTCGCCGGGCCCGCGCTGGCCGAGGTGGTCAACCGCGAGGGCGTGGACGCCGTGGTGTACGACGAGGAGTTCGCCCCGACGGTGGACCGCGCGCTGGCCGACAAGCCAGACGCCAGCCGCATCGTGGCGTGGACGGACGGGCACCACGATCTCACCGTCGAGAAGATGATCGCCGATCACGCCGGGCAACAGCCGCGGCGCTCCGGCCGCAAGGGCAGGATGATCCTGCTCACCTCCGGTACCACCGGAACACCCAAGGGCGCCAACCAAACCGGCGGCAACGCCGGAATCGGCACGCTCAAGGCGATTCTGGATCGCACGCCGTGGCGGGCCGAGGAGAACATCGTGATCGTCGCGCCCATGTTCCACGCCTGGGGTTTCTCCCAGCTGATCTTCGCCGCGTCCATGGCCTGCACCGTGATCACCCGGCGCAAGTTCGACCCCGAGGCCACGCTGGATCTCATCGACCGCCACCAGGCCACCGGGCTTGCCGTGGTCCCGGTGATGTTCGACCGCATCATGGAATTGCCCGCCGAGGTGCGACGCCGCTATAGCGGCCGGTCCCTGAGATTCGCCGCGGCATCGGGATCGCGGATGCGACCCGACGTGGTCATCGCGTTCATGGACGCGTTCGGCGACGTGATCTACAACAACTACAACGCCACCGAGGCGGGCATGATCGCCACCGCCACCCCGGCCGACCTGCGGGCCGCACCCGATACCGCGGGCCGGCCCGCGGGGGGAACCGAAATCCGGATCCTGGACCCGGATTTCAACGAGCTGCCCATCGGGGAGGTCGGCAGCATCTACGTGCGCAACAACACCCAGTTCGACGGTTATACCTCGGGTAGTACCAAGGACTTTCACGCCGGCTTCATGTCATCGGGCGACGTGGGTTATCTGGACGAGGCGGGTCGCCTGTTCGTCGTCGGCCGCGACGACGAGATGATCGTGTCCGGCGGCGAGAACGTGTACCCCATCGAGGTGGAGAAGACCCTGGCGGCACACCCCGACGTGGCGGAGGCATCGGTGATCGGCGTGGACGACGAACAGTACGGGCAGCGGCTGGCGGCGTTCGTGGTGCTGGAGCCCGGCGCCACGCTCCAAGCGGCCGCCGCTCCCGAGGCGCTCAAAGCGCACGTGCGGGAGAACCTCGCCAACTACAAAATCCCTCGCGACATCACCGTGCTGGACGAGCTGCCCCGCAGCAGCACCGGCAAGATCCTGCGCGCCGACTTGCAAGCGCGGGTCAACGGCTGATGCGGCTGACTCGGGCCCTTCGCAAACCCCGGCCACTCGCGCGGGCCTTGGTCGAGTTGGCCAACGCCGCCAACGGATTACGCCCGCTGGCCCGCAAGGGCTACAGCACCGTGCTGGTCTTCTGGTTCGGCTGGCCGGCCTCCGAGGTGCCCGGCGTGTACTTCTCCGCCTCGCTGCTCGACGCGCTGCGGCGGGCGCGGCGCGGCGACTTCGCGGGGCGGCGCGGCAAGGCCGCCGCGGCCGTGACGGTGGCGTCCTGGGCCATCCTGGCCGTGATCAAGTATCGCGGCATCACCACGCCCGGCCCGGTGCTGGAGGCGGGGCTGCGCGACCAACTGGGCGACGACTACGAAGACGCGCTGAGCAAGCTGCCCCAGACGGAACCGAGGCGCAGCGGACGGCGCACCCTGCCGCTGGGAAACACCATCGCGCGCCGCCGCTACGTCGAGAAGACCAACGTGGTGTCCTACGGTCCGCACGGGCGTGCGAATCTCGCCGACATCTGGCGCCGCCACGATCTGCCGCGCGACGGTAAGGCGCCGGTGCTGCTGCAGGTGCCAGGCGGCGCCTGGGTGATCGGGATGCGCCGCCCCCAGGCCTATCCGCTGATGAGCCACCTGGCCGCCCGCGGCTGGGTGTGCGTGTCGATCGGCTACCGGGTGTCGCCGCGGCACACCTGGCCCGACCACATCGTCGACGTCAAACGAGCGCTGGCCTGGGTCAAGGAGAACATCTCCCGCTATGGCGGGGATCCGAATTTCGTAGCGATCACCGGCGGATCCGCAGGCGGCCACTTGTGTTCGCTCGCGGCGCTGACGCCCAACGACCCGAAATTCCAGCCCGGTTTCGAGGACGCCGACACCTCGGTGGTCGCCGCGGTGCCGGTGTACGGGCGCTACGACTGGTTCTCCACCGAGGGCGAAGGCCGTCGCGAATTCGTGGACCTACTCCAAAAGTTCGTTGTCAAAAAGAAATTCGCCACGCACCGCGACGTCTACGTCGACGCCTCGCCGATCCGGCGGCTGCGCGCCGACGCGCCGCCCTTCTTCGTCCTGCACGGCCACGACGATTCGCTCATCCCGGTCGGCGAGGCCGAAGATTTCGTCAAGGAACTGCGCGGGGTGTCCAAGAACCCGGTCGCATACGCCGAATTACCGCACGCCCAACACGCTTTCGACATCTTCAGTTCCCCGCGGGCGCATCGGTCCGCGGAGGCCGTGGCTCGATTCCTGTCGTGGGTGTACGCGACGAATCCGCCCGAGCGCGACTAGCGGCGACCCGATCCTACTTAGCTTCTGTAACCCCTTGTGTCACTTTGGTTTCGGTGGCCACAGAGCGGCCGATTTTGTCGGTGGGTGCGGTTAGTTTGACGGTGTGAGTTCAAGTGGCCAGCAGGATGTCGAGGCGGTATTCGACGCGCTCGATGCCGCCTGGGATCGAGCCTGCGCGCTGAACCTCGACGCGCTCGACCCGCAGCAACAGCTGGCGGTATTACAGCGCTGCGAAAAGCAGCGCCGGCGCATCCCGGCCGTCGAGCATCCACTGATCAATTCCCTTGCCCGCCAAGCCCCCTCCCTCGAACTCGGCGGCACAGTGGTCCAAGCCATCGCCGAGGCCACACTGATCAGCCGCACCGAAGCCTCCCGGCGCATCAAAGAGGCACGCGACCTAGGCCCGCGCCACGGCCTGACCGGCGAACCGATCCCACCCGCCCTGGCCGCCACCGCGGCCGCCCAACGCGACGGCACGCTGGGCGCCGGTCAGGTCGCGGTGATCCGCAAGTTCTACCACCAGCTCCCCGGCTGGGTGGACCTCACAACCCGCGAGCAGGCTGAGGCGCGGTTGGCCAAGGAGGGCAGCCGGTTTCGCCCCGAACAACTGGCCGGGCTGGCCAACGCGCTCGCCGACTGCCTCAATCCCGATGGCACCTTCACCGACGAGGACCGGGCGCGTCAGCGCGGCCTGACGCTGGGTAACCAACAGGCCGACGGCATGTCGGCGCTGCGCGGCTGGCTCACGCCCGAAGCGCGCGTCACGCTGGAAGCCGTCTTGGCCAAACTCGCCGCCCCCGGCATGTGCAACCCCCTCGACGACAGGCCCTGTGTGGATGACGCACCCACCCAGGACGCCATCGAGCACGATCCGCGGTCAGCGGGCCAGCGAAACCACGACGCACTCAACACCGCCCTGCGGGCTCTGCTCGCCTCCGGAGAACTGGGTCGGCACAACGGGTTACCGGCATCCATCGTGGTCACCACGACGCTGGCCGAGCTGGAATCCGCCGCCGGGCGCGGCCTGACCGGCGCGGGCACCATCCTGCCGATGAGCGACGTCATCCGTCTGGCCCGCCACGCCCATCACTATCTGGCGATCTTCGACAAAGGCAAGGCGCTGGCGCTCTATCACACCAAGCGCCTGGCCTCACCCGGCCAGCGAATTGTCTTGTACGCCAAGGACCGTGGTTGTAGCGCCCCGGGCTGCACCGTGCGCGGCTATTACTGCGAAGTTCACCACATCACCGACTACGCCAAGTGCCACACCACCGACGTCAACAACCTCACCTTCGCCTGCGGACCCCACCACCGTCTGCTACGCGCCGGCGGCTGGACCACCCGCAAGAACGCCCGGGGTCATAACGAATGGATCCCGCCACCGCGCCTGGACACAGGCCGCCCCCGCACCAATATCTTCCACCACCCGGAAAGATTGCTCCGCGGCGAGGACGACGACGAACCCGATTGACGCCTAGCCATTCTCCCGCGCGGCGGCCTTCTCGAGGTCGGTCAGCGCCGGCTCGATGCGATCGGCCATATCGTCGATGTCGTTGGCCACCTCGGGCGTCGTCACGAAACCGAAGTCCAGGTAGTCGGTGTAGGAGAAGCAGGTGATGTTCAGCGCAACGTCCATCACCGGCGGCCCGAGCGGCACCAGCGAATCGAGTTTGGCGCCGGCCATATACAGCGGGAACGGCGGGCCGGGGACGTTTGAGACGACCAGGTTGATGGGAGCCAGGTTTCGCGACAGCCCGCTGGCCGTGTAGGCCCGGGCGGCCAGCCCCAACAATCCGGGCGGGGTGGTCTCGGTCAGTCCCATGATCTGGTGCGCCGACAACGCCTTGGCCATCAGCTTGGCGCTCTGGGTGCTTTCGTGGATGGCCCGCAGCCGCTCCCCCGGGTCGTCGACATCGGTGGCCAACGAGACGGTCATCGAGCTGACCTTGTTGCCGACGTCGTCCTTGTCGTCGTCGGTGCGTGTCGAGACCGGGATCTGGGCGATGAGCGGTTTGGCCGGCAGCTCACCGCGCTTCTGTAGGTAGTCGCGCACGGCGCCTGCCACCAGTGCCAGCACGACGTCGTTGAGCTTGACGCCGTAGGCGTCCTTGATGACTTTGGCGCGGGCCAGCTCGACGCGGCAGCCGGTGATGCGCCGGTGCGGCGAGACCGGTGCATTGAAGCGGGTTTTGGGCGCCTCGAAATATCGCGGCGGCCTGCTGCGCACACCCAGGGTCGCGACCTGCTGGCGCACGGTCTGCTCCATCAGCCGCGCGATGCGGAACGGCGTCTTCACGCCGACGTTGATGAGCGCTCCGACGGCGCGCCGCTCCAATCCCGGCAGTTTGAAACCCACCAGCGATCCGACCGTTTCCTGTTGCGGCGCACGCGGTTCCGGCGTGACATCCAACAGAATCTCACCCAGACCGGCGCCCGAGACCCCGTCGACGATCGCGTGGTGCATCTTGGTCAGCGTGGCGATCCGGCCGCCCTCGACGCCCTCGATCACCCACATCTCCCACAGCGGCCGGGAGCGGTCCAGCTTGTAGGACATCAACCGACCCACGAGCTCCTCGACCTCGCGACGACCGCCCGGCGCGGGAACGCCGATGCGGCGGACGTGGAAGTCCACGTCCAGGTCTTCGTCTTCGACGAACCAGGGCCGGTCCAGGCCCAGCGGCGCGCCGGTGACCCGCCACCGCAATTGAGGCACCTCGGGCAGGCGCTCGATCAGCAATTGACGCAGGCGCTGAAAGCTGTACTCAGAGCACTCCCTCGGGTCGCAAATCGCCAACGCCCCCACGTGCATGTGCCAGCCCGCGGTTTCTGCCGACCAAAAAGCCGCATCGACACTCGAAAGCCGTTTCATCACCCGACCGTAGCCCCCCGAAGCCCGTCCTCACCAGCAAATGCCCAACAATGACGCGATCAGGCGTCCTCAAGCAAATCCGGCGTGACGGCCGACTCGGTGTCGGGAATACCCTCGACCTTCGCCTTACGATCGGCCATCGACAACAGCCGCCGAATACGGCCCGCCACAGCATCTTTCGTCATCGGCGGGTCGGCGAGCCGGCCGAGCTCTTCCAGCGATGCCTGCCGGTGCTCGACGCGCAGCTTCCCGGCCGAGGCCAGATGGTCTGGAACGGTGTCGCCCAGGATCTCCAGCGCCCGCTCCACCCGCGCCGCCGCCGCCACGGCCGCCCGCGCCGATCGGCGCAGGTTGGCGTCGTCGAAGTTGGCTAGCCGGTTGGCGGTGGCCCGAACCTCGCGCCGCATCCGGCGCTCCTCCCACACCAGCCGGGTGTCCTGGGCGCCCATCCGGGTCAGCAGCGCCCCGATCGCCTCACCGTCGCGCACCACCACCCGGTCGGCGCCACGCACCTCGCGGGCCTTCGCGCTGACGCCGAGCCGCCGCGCGGCGCCCACCAGTGCCAGCGCCGCCTCCGGGCCGGGGCAGCTGACTTCCAGCGCCGACGAACGTCCCGGCTCGGTCAGGGAACCATGCGCCAGGAAGGCTCCCCGCCATGCGGCTTCGGCATCGCCGACGCTGCCGCCCACCACCTGCGCCGGCAGGCCGCGAACCGGGCGGCCGCGATTGTCGAGCAGGCCGGTCTGGCGGGCGAGTGCCTCACCGTCATTGGCCACCCGCAAGACGTATCGGGTGCTCTTGCGAATCCCGCTGGCCGACAACACATGCACGACGGCGTTGTATCCGTAGAGTTCGAAGATGTCTTTGCGCAACCGTCGCGCGACGTTGCCCAGGTCTACCTCGGCCTCGACCACGACGCGACCGCCGACGATGTGCAGCCCGCCGGCGAACCTCAGCAGAGAGGTGACTTCCGCCCGGCGGGCGCTGACCGATTTCACGATGAGGCGGCTCAGTTCGTCCTTGACTTCGGTCGTCATCGCCACGCGTCGTCACCCCTTGGTCCACTGCCGGCCGGCCCGCCCCCGGCTTGTGGGCTTGCACCGTCCACCCGAATATCCGCGGTGGCCGTGACCGGAGACGCTCCCGGCGCTTTACGGGCCGCCCGGACCCCGTCCAGGGCCGCCGCGAGCTTGCCTGGATCATGTAAAGGTGTACCAGGTCTGGCCACGTCGGCGAAGTGGACCTCGGCCGAAAGCAGTGTGGCGGTGCGGCGCAGTTGCTCGCGTTCGCGCTCACTGGGCACCCGTTCGGCGTCGATGATGATGTCGTGCACGCTGAATTCCGGTGCGTGCTGGGCGAGCACGTGCAGATGACGCTCGACGGAGAAGCCGGCCGTCTCCCCGGGCTCGGCCACCAAATTGAGCACCAGGGCCCGCCGCGCGGTGGTCGCCCGTAACGCCGCCGCCAGCCCGGGCACCAGCACGTGCGGGATCACGCTGGTGAACCACGAGCCCGGGCCCAGCACCACCAGATCGGCGGCCATGATGGCGTCGACGGCCTGCCGTGTCGCCGGCGGGTTGTCGGGCAGCAGCCGCACGCGGCGCACTTTGCCCGGGGTGGTCGCGATCGCCACCTGGCCGCGGATCAGCCGGAACATCCGCGGGTCGCTTTCCAGGCCCGAAACGTCGGCCTCGATCTGCAGCGCGATCGGGCACATCGGCAACACCCGCCCCTTGACGCCGAGGATGCGCCCCAGCTCGTCGAGCGCGGCCACCGGATCGGCCAGCACCTCGGACAGGCCGGCCAGCAACAGGTTGCCGATCGGATGCCCAGCCAGGGCGCCGGTGCCGCCGAACCGGTGCTGCAGAATCGTCGCCCACAGCCGTCCGTGGGGGCTGTCAGATGCCAAGGCGGCCAACGCCATTCGCAGATCGCCCGGGGGCACGACGTCCAGTTCGCTGCGCAGCCGGCCGGAGGAACCACCATCGTCGGCGACGGTGACGACCGCGGTGACATGGGGAGTCAGCCGGCGGGCCGCCGACAGCGTGGCGTACAGGCCGTGTCCGCCGCCCATCGCGACGATGCCCCGGTTCATCGGCTCGGTCATTCGCGGCCCAGATCCCGGTGCAGCACCCGCACCGACAGTTGGGCTTCCCCCTTCTGGGCGTTCAGCAACTGCATCAAAGCCTCGGCGATCGCGACGCTGCGATGCTTGCCGCCGGTACAGCCGATGGCGACCGTCATATAGCGCTTGCCCTCCCGGCGGTAGCCGTCGACGACCAGAGATAGCAATCGATGGTAGGCGTCGAGGAACTCGGCCGCGCCGGGCTGGCTCAACACGTAATCGCGCACCGCCGGGTCCTGGCCGGTGCGTGGCCGCAATTCGTCGACCCAGTGCGGGTTGGGCAGGAACCGCACGTCCATCACCATGTCGGCGTCCATCGGCAGGCCGTACTTGAAGCCGAAGGACTCCACCGTGACGCTGGTGCTCGCGCTGGCGGCACCGCCGAATGCCCGCTCGATGGTCTCGCGCAAGCCGCGTACCGAGAGCGTCGAGGTGTCGATGATCAGGTCGGCGGTGGCGCGAACCGATGCCAGCATCCGGCGCTCGGCGGCGATCCCCTCGGCCAGGGTCTGATCGCCCTGCAGCGGGTGGCTGCGACGATTCTGTTCGTAGCGGCGCACCAACATGTCGTCGGATGCTTCCATGAACACGACGCGCGGGGCGATGTTTCGGGTGGCGAGCTCGGTGCGCACCGAGTCCAGATCGCCGGTGAAGCCACGCGATCGCACGTCCATCACCACCGCCAGCTGCGTGATCCGCGAGCCGGCGGCCAGACCGAAATCGACCATCCGGGTGATCAGCTGCGGGGGCAGGTTATCGGCCACATACCAGCCGAGGTCTTCGAGCACCTTGGCTGCCGTACCTCGACCCGCCCCGGACAATCCGGTCACCAGAACGACATCGATACCGGGCGGGGCGTCCACCGAGTGGCCGCCCGCGAACTCGCCCGGGCCCGTCATTGCGCCGCCTCGGACTGATCGGGTCGCAGCGCCTCCAGGACGGCCGTGGCGGTTGCCACACCGATGCCGGGAACGGCGGTGATCTGGTCGACGGTGGCCTCCTTGAGGCGGGCTATCGATCCGAAATGGCTTACCAACGCCTTACGGCGATGTTCTCCCAATCCTGGCACCGAATCGAGCACCGACGCCGTCATTCGCTTGGATCGCTTGCTGCGATGGTAGGTGATCGCGAACCGGTGCGCCTCGTCCCGGACGCGCTGCAGCAGATACAGCCCCTCGCTGTTGCGCGGCATGATGACCGGGTCGGGCTCCGAGGGCACCCACACCTCTTCCAGCCGCTTGGCCAGGCCGATCACCGCGACGTCGGTGATGCCGAGTTCCTCGAGCACCGCGCTGGCCGCGTTGACCTGTGGCGCACCGCCGTCGACGACATACAGATTCGGCGGGTAGGCGAAGCGGCGAGACTTTCCTTCCGGCGAAAGCATATTCGGGTCGTTTTGTTCACTCAGGTGCCGCGCGAAGCGCCGGCGGGTCACCTCGGCGATCGAGGCGACGTCGTCGGAGCGCCCCTGCCCGGCGGCTTCCCGGATGCCGAAGTGCCGGTAGTCCGATTTGCGCGGCAGACCGTCCTCGAACACCACCAGCGAGCCCACCACGTCGGTGCCCTGCACATGGCTGATGTCCACACATTCGATGCGCAGCGGCGCGTCGGACAAGCCGAGGGCCTCCTGGATGTTCTGCAGCGCAGCGGATCTGGCGGTGAAATCGCCCGCCCGCCTCAGCTTGTGTTGTTGCAGCGCATCTTTGGCGTTGCGCTGCACCGTTTCGGCCAGCGCTCGTTTGTCGCCGCGCTGCGGCACCCGCAGCGCCACCCGGGATCCGCGCAAACCGGACAGCCAGCTGGTCAGCTCGTCGGCGTTGGACGGCAGGCAGGGCACCAGCACCTCGCGCGGCACCGGGTTCGCCGATTCGTCTGCGGCACCGCCCAATTCGGCCTGCTCGCCGTAGAACTGGGTGAGGAACTGCTCGACCAGCTGCTCCTCACCGGAATCGCCGGGGTCGGCGGACTTTTCGACGATCCAGCCGCGCTGACCGCGGACCCGGCCGCCGCGGACGTGGAACACCTGCACCGCGGCCTCGAGCTCGTCGTCGGCGAACGCCACCACGTCGGCGTCGGTGCCGTCGCCCAGCACGACGGCCTGCTTTTCCATCGCCCTCTTCACCGCGCCCAGGTCGTCGCGCAGCCGGGCGGCCCGCTCGAAATCCAGCTGCTCGGCCGCGGCGTTCATCTGTTGTTCCAGCTCCCGCGCGAACCGGTCGGTCTTGCCGGACAGGAAGTCGCAGAAATCGTCCACGATCTGGCGGTGCTGCTCCGCGCTGACCCTGCCGATGCACGGCGCCGAGCACTTGTCGATGTAGCCGAGCAGGCAAGGTCGGTCGATCTGCTTGTGCCGCTTGAACACTCCCGCGGAGCAGGTGCGAGCCGGAAACACCCGGGTGAGCAGATCCAGCGTTTCCCGGATGGCCCACGCGTGCGAGTACGGTCCGAAATATCGCACCCCTTTGCGGCGGGGGCCGCGATAGACCATCAGCCGCGGGAATTCCTCGTTGAGGGTCACCGCCAGCACCGGATAGGTCTTGTCGTCGCGATAGCGGACGTTGAAACGTGGGTCGAACTCTTTGATCCAGTTGTATTCGAGCTGCAGCGCCTCGACTTCGGTGTTGACCACCGTCCACTCGACCTTGGCCGCGGTGGTCACCATCTGCCGGGTTCGCGGGTGCAGGCTGGAGATGTCGGCGAAGTATGACGTCAGCCGGCTGCGCAGGCTCTTGGCTTTGCCGACGTAGATGACTCGCCCGTGCGGATCCCGGAATCGGTAGACGCCGGGCTCGACCGGGATGGACCCGGGCGCGGGGCGGTAGGTGGCGGGATCGGGCACAGATCCAGGCTAATAGCCGCCGGTGCGGTGCCCAGAAAGGCGGGGAGCGTGCGGCGCCGGTCTACTGTGGTGCGTACCGGTCGCCACGATGTCTGGGGGGATTACCGTCGATTCCTCGCTAGCCTGGTTGCTGCAGCCCGTCGACGTCGACACCTTCCTCGACGAGATCTGGGCAATAAGGCACCACCACATCAAGCGATGCCTTCCGGGCTACTTCGACCCGTTGCTGCCCGGCCCTTCGGCGGTCGGCGAGCTCCTCGAACGGGTGCAGCCGGAACCGTCTGCCGTGCGGCTCGTCAAGGGCGGCGAGGACAGGGATCCGGCGACCTACCGCCGCGCCGACGGCGGCTTGGACCCGGTTCTGGTACGCGACGGCCTGGCCGACGGCTACACCATCGTCTTCAACGGGCTCGAGCGGTACTCGCGCACGATCGCGTCGTTGTCGCACTCCATCGAGGTCGAGCTGAACTTCCCGACGCGAGTCAACGCCTATGTCACGCCACCGGAATCGACCGGCTTTGTCCCGCACTACGACCCACACGACGTGCTGGTCCTGCAGATCGAGGGATCCAAGACGTGGCATGTGTCCGACACCGCCGCCGTGCCGCCGCACGAGATCCAGCGGCGCAAGGGGGTGGGGGCGGGCGGGCTCGCGTCGTCGACCGACATGCGCATGCAACCGGGCGACGTGCTGTATTTGCCGCGCGGCCAGGTGCATTCGGCCGAGACGCACTCCGAGCCGTCGGTCCATCTGACGATCGGTCTTCATGCGCCCACCGTCCTCACGCTCATCACCCACGCGTTGTACGCGCTGAGTTTGCGTGACCCACGCGTGCACGCGCGCCTGTCGCCGCGACACCTGAATGACGCAACCGCCCGTGCCGGCCTGGGCGGCATCGTGCGGGACAGCCTGCGAGCCGTCGACAATGCCGAGATCCTCAACGAAAGCCTCGACGCGCTGGCCGACGTCTTGGTCCGGCGCGGCCGATGCCCACCGGTCGGGCGGGTCAGCGACACAGTCGGTATCGACGGGCAAACGCTGGTCGCAAAGTATGAACCGCTCTATGCGCGGGTGGCGCGCGTCGATGACCGCGTCGTGCTGCAGTTCGCTCAGCTGTCAGTGGGCGCCGGCGCCGACCATGAAGCGGCGATGCTGTTCTTGGCCGGCAGTAGCGGGCCGTTCCGGGTCGGGGACCTACCCGGGCTGACCGCGGCGCAGCAGGCGGGGCTGGCGCGGACGCTGATCCTGAACGGCTTCCTGGTCCGGCTGACCGATGACTGACAATTTGCTTAGCATCTCCGGTGAAATCCACCATTTATATCCGTATTTGCGGATAATTTCAGCGTAAGATTTGGTAATTGCGGATCGCTATCCGCGCGGTCACAGTGTTCAGCCGGCTCGTCGCATCAGGTGGACGCGCCGGTTGATCCGCGGGGTACTGGCGATGGCGAGCCGCCGCACAGACCGCCACGCCGCATCGCCGATAACGCTGAAAAGCACTGGGAGGCCCGGATGAAGCGGCTCGCTGACGGTTCGTCGGGAGGAGCTCAACATGGCAACACGGGCGCACGTCGGTGATGCCACGTGACCATGCCGATCTGGGCCGCCTTCCCACCCGAAGTGCATTCGGCGGCGCTGTCCAGCGGCCCGGGGCCTGGATCGCTGCTCGCGGCAGAACAGGCGTGGCAGGCCTTGAGCGCCGAATACGACACGGCGGCCGCCGAACTCAGCGACTTGCTGGCCGAGGTGCAGGCGGGGACGTGGCAGGGTCCGACTGCGGAGAAATTCGTGGCCGCGCACGTGCCGTACCTGGCATGGCTCTTGCAGAACAGCGCCGACAGCTCGGCGGCCGCCTTGGAAGCCGACACCGTTGCCGCGGCCTATACCGCCGCGTTGTCGGCCATGCCGACACTGGAGGAGCTGGAGGCCAACCACGCCGCTTTCGCGCAGTTGGTTGCGACGAATTTTCTTGGCGTGAACACGATTCCGATCGCGCTCAACGAAATGGACTATCTGCGGATGTGGCTGCAGGCGGCCACCACCATGGCGATCTATGAAGCGGTGTCCGAAACCGCGCAAACGTGGGTCCCGCCGACCGCCCCGCCCCCGCCGATCCAGCTGGCGAACCCGCCCAACCAAGATGCGGGCGGGGGCGCAGATCAGCTGAGCTGGTGGGTCACCCGGGTGCAAGAAGTCGCCCAAGAACTCGACGGGGACCTGAGCCAATCTGGATCCAACCCGTCCACCGTGCTCAACACTCTGATGGGCGACCCGCTGCTCGCAGCCAAGGTCCCGCACTGGGCGGGCGAGGCGCTCTACACGTTCCTTCCCCAGGTGCCGAATTTGATGCAACTCTCTTTCGGTCTGATCGCCCCCTCCATCCCCGTCGCGGGTGCCGCGGGTTTGACGGGGTTGGCCGGGCTGGCGGGCGTGCCACAACCGGCCCCCACCCTGCCGGGTGCGGTGGCCGCGCCCGCGCCGGCTCCCTCCCACACCGGAGCGCCCGCCGCGATGGCCCCCGGCCTCGGCGCGCCGGCTTCGACCCCGCCGACCGCCCCGATGCATGCGCCCACCCCGGCGACGGCTTCGGCGTCCGCCGCGGCGCCGGCGCCGCCCGCCCCCGGGGTCCCGGCCGTCAGCTACCCCTACGTGGTCGGCCCTCCGGGCCTCGGGGCCGGCACGAACATGAGTGTCGGGACGCGCGCCGGGCAGAAGTCGCCCGAGCCCGACGCCGTCGCGGCGCCGGCCGTCGCGGCCGCCCGGGAGGCCCGGCGCCGCCGGCGCACCAGGCCGGGCCTGATCGACCCCGGTCACCGCTACGAATATCTCGACGACGGGTCCGGGGCACAATTCGCCGACCGTTCGGCGACGGCTTCGGATCGGGGCGCGGGGCGCATGGGGTTCGCCGGCACCGTAAGCGAGGCCGGCGCCACTCCGGTGGGTTTGACCACGCTTGCCGGCGCGTCATTGGATGACAACCCGAGGCTGCCGCTGTTGCCGAGCAGCTGGAGCCCCGACACCGACGAAGGAACGGCAGGTAGTTAGAAGCCCCGCCGGCGTGGACGGCTTTGAATTCCGCCCACCGAGCTTGTGGCTCGACGTTAAAATGAGGCCCCGAGCGAGGAGTCCGATAGATGGTGGAGCGCTGGCTAATCGACGTGGCCGCCACCATCGGTGGTCTGGCGCTGGCGTCGACGGCGGGGGCCGGGATCGCATCGGCCGACCCTGATTACGCTCCGATGATCAACGCCACCTGTAGTTACGACCAGGCGATGCGGGCCGTGCACGCGGAAAATCCCAGCGCCGCTGAGTACCTCGAGCAGTCGCCGCCGAATCAGCAGTTCTTGCAGCAGTACCTGGCCTCGTCGCCCGACCAGCGGCTGGACCTGCTGCATGCGATCGAGCACAGTCGAGGGGCCGCGCAGGCCATGCCGGTGCTGCGGCAAATGTTGACCGATTGCGTTCGGTACTGAGCGGCTTCCCCCGCCGTAGCCCGCCCCGGTTTCTAGGCGGTACGCCCGCTGATCTGCGCGAGGCGTTTCGACGTCCAGTCCGCCATGGGGAACCCGGGCTTGTCGTCACAGGCCGACAGCAACAGGACCACTCGCGGCAGGGCCGCCAGCCCGTAGTGACAGATCCAGCCCGGCTGGGTCATGGTCCACACCACGGCGGCGTGCGAGGAGGTGTCGACGTCGCTGAGGTGCATCGACGCCGACTGTCCGTCTCGGCTCACCCCGACCGCTTCGTGGCGGCACTGGGCGATGGCGATGAAACCGTCGACCACCACGTGTTGAACGTCCAGCGGGTCGCCGTAGAGGTCGACCGACTCGCCGTAGGTTGCCGGACCGGCGAACTGGTAGGCGGACTCGGCGTGCTCGGACGCGCCGGGCGGCCGTAGGGGCGAGTTCTCGAACAGCACCGCCGCCTCGCAATCCGCGGGCTGGGCCATGGTGAAGTAGTTGTCGCCCAACGGAATCGCGGTCGCCGGCCCGAAAGGCGTGTCGTCCCCGGTCTGGAGCAGCAGGTCTTGCGCCCGGGCCATCGGGTGTTTCACGGGCGCAGACGGCGCTTCCTTCGACGGACCGGACGCCCCGACCGCCCGTCCCCCCACCACTACGTTGCACCCACTGAGCGCCAGCATGGCGACGACGGCGAGCGCGGCCGCCGGTGCCTGAAGTGCCATCGGCCGATGGTACAGCGCTCAGTGCGTCTTCAGGTCCGGTCGATAGCGCACCACCAGCGAACGCACCGTATCCATGGCGGCGACGGCGCGGCCCTTGTCGACGGCCTGGATGGCCATCACCGGTATGTACTCGTCGTCGGGTAAGTCGATCCGCGCCCACCGGTGGCCCACCGGGAACGACACGCCGGCGACATCCGGCCATTCGATCAGCTTGTCCCCCAACAGGTTTCGCACAGAAACACCGGCCGGTCCCACTCGCAGCCGCGGCCGCGCGAACAACAGCACGACGCCGGCGATGACCAGGCCCAGCGCCGCGATCGCCACCTGATCGGAGGTCTGAAAGACCACCCCGGTGGAGCCCACCTTGAGCAGCAGGCCCACCACGATGTGCGCAGCGGCGATGAGGAACGCCGCCCCGTAAGCGAATAACGGGGTGCGGTGGGGACGCAACACCGCGTCCCAGGTCTCGCGGTCCGGCGGCGACGTCACGACCGAGCGCGCAACTCACGCAGGGTGAGGGCGGCGGACAGGGCCGCCCCGGCCGCCTGGGCTCCCTTGTCCTCGGCCGACGCCGGAAGCCCGGCCCGATCCAGCGCCTGCTGCTCGTTGTCGGTGGTCAGCACGCCGTTGGCGACCGGGGTCGAGGCGTCCAGCGAGACCCGGGTCAGTCCCTGGGTTACCGCATCGCAGACATATTCGAAATGTGGTGTCTGCCCGCGGATCACGACGCCCAGCGCGACGACGGCATCGTGGTTGCGGGCGAGTTCCTGTGCCACCACCGGAATTTCGATCGCGCCGAGCACGCGGACCACCGTGGGGTCGTCGACACCCGAGTCGGCGGCGACTTTGCGTGCGCCGTCGAGCAGCGCATCGCAGATCTCGCTGTGCCAGGTGCTTGCCACGATGCCGAGCCGCACACCAGCGGCGTCAAGCGCCGGCATCTCCGGCACGCCCGCGCCACCACTCACAAAGCACCGCCGAATTCACCTGGCAGATGAACGGATTCGTGAAAGTCGTCCAGTCCGGCCAGATCGTGGCCCATCTTGTCCCGCTTCGTCATCAGGTAACGGATGTTCTCCGCGTTGGCGCGCACCGGTAGCGGCACGCGCTCGATGATGTGCAGGCCGTACCCGTCCAGCCCGACCCGCTTGGCCGGGTTGTTGGTCAGCAGCCGCATCGAGCGCACCCCGAGGTCGACCAGTATCTGCGCACCGATACCGTAATCCCTTGCATCAGCAGGCAATCCGAGCTTGAGGTTGGCGTCGACGGTGTCTTCACCGGCATCCTGCAATTGGTAGGCCTGCAGCTTGTGCATCAGCCCGATGCCGCGGCCCTCGTGGCCGCGCATGTACAGCACGATGCCGCGTCCCTCGCGAGCGACCATCGCCATCGCCGCGTCCAGCTGGGGCCCGCAATCGCAGCGGCGTGAACCGAACACGTCACCGGTCAGGCATTCGGAGTGCACGCGCACCAGCACGTCGTCACCCTCGGAGTTGGGCCCGGCGATGTCGCCGCGCACCAGCGCGACGTGCTCTACCTCTTCGTAGATGCTGGCGTAGCCGATGGCGCGAAATTCCCCGTGCCGCGTCGGAATCCGGGCCTCGGCGATCCGCGCGATGTGCTTCTCGTGCTTGCGTCGCCACTCGATCAGGTCGGCGATGGTGATCATCGCGAGGTCGTGTTCGTCGGCGAACACCCGCAGTTCGTCGGTCTGCGCCATCGCGCCCTCGTCCTTTTGGCTGACGATCTCGCAGATGGCGCCAGCGGGCTGCAGTCCGGCCAGCCGGGCGAGGTCGACGGCCGCCTCGGTGTGACCGGGGCGGCGCAAGACGCCACCGTCCTTGGCGCGCAACGGAACCACGTGACCGGGCCGGGTGAAGTCGTCGGCGACGCTGGCGGGATCGGCCAGGAGGCGCATCGTGGTTGCCCGGTCCGAGGCGGAAATCCCGGTGCCCACGCCGCGTCGTGCGTCGACCGTGACGGTGTAGGCGGTGCCGTGCTTGTCCTGGTTGACCGCGTACATCGGCAACAGACCCAGCCGGTCGCAGATCGCACCGTCCAGCGGCACACACAGGTATCCCGAGGTGTAGCGCACCATGAAGGCCACCATCTCCGGCGTCGCCTTTTCGGCGGCGAAGATCAGATCGCCCTCGTTCTCGCGATCCTCGTCGTCGATGACGATGACGGCCTTGCCGGCCGCAATGTCGGCAACCGCCCTCTCGACGGAGTCCAACCTCGTCATCTTTTGCTACCTCGCCGTTCCCGCTGTCCGGCGGGAACACTGTCGAAACGGCTCACACGAGAAGCCCACGTGTTGCATTCAGTATGAACCACGGGGACGCCCCCGTTATTGCCGCGGCTCGAACAGCGGGACGTCCACGGAAGGCGTTGCGCAGCCGAGTGGGTTGGCAGCGCCGGACGTCGCGACTAGCGGTCCGATTGCATCAGCCGCTCGACGTACTTGGCGATGACATCGACTTCGAGGTTCACCGGCGTCCCGACTGCAGCGCGGCCCAAGGTGGTCAATTCGCGGGTGGTGGGTATCAACGAGACTTCGAACCAGTCCCCCGGCTGGCCGCCCAGCCCGGACACCGTCAACGAAATCCCGTCGACGGTGATCGATCCCTTCTCCACGACGTAGCGGGCCACCTCGGCGGGCATCTCGATTCGCACCACTTCCCAGTGCTCGGACGGGGTCCGGGCCACGATGCGCCCCGTCCCGTCGACGTGCCCCTGCACGATGTGGCCGCCCAGCCGGCTGTTCACGGCCGCGGCGCGCTCCAGGTTGACCCGGCTGCCGACCTGCAAGTCGCCCAAGTTGGACCGGTTGAGCGATTCGGCCATCACGTCGGCGGTGAACTGACCACCGGGCAACAGCTCGGCGACGGTCAGACACACGCCGTTGACGGCAATCGAATCGCCGTGGCCCGCGTCGGCCGTCACGACGGCGCCGCGAATGGTCAGCCGCGCCGCCTCGGAAAGGACCTCACGAGCAGTCACCTCGCCGAGTTCCTCGACAATGCCGGTAAACATCCTCTTAGGCTAATTGGGCCTCAGGCAGACTGATGAGCAGGGCAAAGACCGCGACCCGGGCGACACCGGCCCCCCGCGTTCACCAGAGCAGTCACCGGCACCCTCTACGATGCACAGTATGCAGACCCGCCGCCGTCTATCGGCCGTCATCGCATCCCTTACCCTCGCCACCGCCTTGATCGCCGGCTGTTCGTCGGGCTCCAAGCAGAGCGGCGCGCCGCTTCCCGACGCCACGACCTTGGTCAAGCAGTCGGCGGCCGCCACCAAAAACGTGAAGAGCGCGCACCTCGTGCTCAGCGTTCAGGGCAAGATTCAGGGGCTACCGCTCAAGACGCTGACCGGTGACCTCACCACCGCGCCTGCCACCGCCGCCTCGGGCAACGCGACGATCACTTTGGGTGGTTCCGACATCGACGCCAACTTCGTGGTGGTCGACGGAACTCTGTATGCCGCCCTCACCCCGAACAAGTGGAGCGACTTCGGCAAAGCGTCCGACATCTACGACGTCTCGGTGCTGCTGAACCCCGACACCGGGCTGGGCAACGTGCTGGCGAACTTCAGCAACGCCAAGGCCGAGGGCCGCGACAACATCAACGGCCAGAACACGGTCCGGATCAGCGGAAACGTCTCCGCGGACGCGGTGAACAAGATCGTGCCGCAGTTCAACGCGACGCAGCCGGTACCCAGCACGGTGTGGATCCAAGAGAGCGGTGACCACCAGCTGGTTCAGGCCAATCTGCAGAAGAGCTCGGGCAACACCGCCCAGATCACCCTGTCCAACTGGGGCGAGCCGGTTCAGGTCAGCAAGCCCCCGGTGAGCCAGTGACCGCGGACACCGAGGCCCAACCCGGCCACCAGACCGGACGCCGCGTAGCGATCAGCGCGGGCAGCCTCGCGGTCCTGCTGGGCGCCCTGGACGCCTACGTCGTCGTGACGATCATGCGCGACATCATGACCGACGTTCACATCCCGATCAACCAGCTGCAGCGCATCACCTGGATCATCACGATGTACCTGCTGGGCTACATCGCCGCCATGCCGCTGTTGGGCCGCGCTTCGGACCGATTCGGCCGCAAGCTGGTGTTGCAGGTCAGCCTGGCGCTGTTCATCGTGGGCTCGGTAGTCACCGCGTTGGCCGGTCACTGGGGCGATTTCCACCTGCTGGTCGGTGGCCGCACCATCCAGGGCGTGGCCAGCGGCGCGCTGTTGCCGGTCACCCTCGCGCTGGGCGCCGATCTCTGGGCGCAGCGCAACCGCGCCGGTGTGCTGGGCGGCATCGGCGCCGCGCAGGAGCTCGGCAGCGTGCTGGGCCCCCTGTACGGGATTTTCATCGTCTTCCTGACACACGACTGGCGCTACGTCTTCTGGATCAACGTCCCGCTGACCCTCATCGCGATGGTGATGATCCAGTTCAGCCTGCCGTCGCACCAACGGGTCGAGCAGCCCGAAAAGGTCGACCTGGTCGGTGGTGTGCTGCTGGCGGCCGCCCTGGGCCTCGCCGTGATCGGTCTGTACAACCCGCAGCCGGACGGCAAGCAGATTCTGCCGAGCTACGGGTTACCGCTGGTCATCGGGGCGGTCGTGGTGGCGGTGCTGTTTTTGCTCTGGGAACGCTTCGCGCGCACCCGGCTGATCGAACCGGCGGGCGTGCACTTCCGCCCGTTCCTGGCCGCGCTGGGCGCCTCACTGTTCGCCGGTGCCGCGCTGATGGTGACGCTGGTCGACGTGGAGCTGTTCGGCCAGGGCGTGCTGGGCCAGGACCAGGCCCAGGCCGCCGGGCTGTTGCTGTGGTTCCTGATCGCCCTGCCGATCGGGGCGGTGCTGGGCGGCTGGATCGCCACCCGGATCGGTGACCGGATCATGACCTTCGTCGGACTGCTGATCGCCGCCTACGGGTACTGGCTGATTCACTTCTGGCGCCAGGACGTGATGAACCAGAAGCACAACATCTTCGGGGTGTTCAGCGTGCCCGTGCTGCACGCCGACCTGCTGGTGGCCGGCATCGGCCTCGGCCTGGTGATCGGGCCGCTCACCTCCGCCGCGCTGCGCGTGGTGCCATCCGCCCAACACGGCATCGCCTCGGCGGCGGTGGTGGTAGCCCGGATGACCGGGATGCTGATCGGCGTTGCCGCGCTCAGCGCGTGGGGCCTTTACCGGTTCAACCAGATCGTGGCGAACCTGACGGCCGAGATCCCGCCCAACGCCACCCTGTTGGAGCGCATCGCCGCGCAGGGCACGCTGTACCTCAAAGCCTTCGCCCAGATGTACGGCGACATCTTCTTGGCCACCGTCGTGATCTGCATCGCGGGCGCGCTGTTGGGCCTGTTGCTCGGTGGACGCAAAGAGCACGCCGAAGAGCCGGAAATCGCCGAGCCGCAAGCGGTCTCGCTGAGCGAGCGCTAGCCGCTGCGCGGCACCAGGCTGAGCACCACGTCGGGTCCCACCCGGTCGATGCCGTCGAACTGCCAGCGCAGCGCCCGCGCGATCGTGGTGACCCCGACGTCGTCGACCGCGGTGACCGGGCCGCCCAGCAGGGTCGGCGCGACGTAAGCCAGTATCCGGTTGACCACCCCGGCCCGCAGGAAGGCGCCGGCCAGGGTGGGGCCGCCCTCCAGCAGCACATCGGTGCGGTCCGACACGGCCTTGAGCACCTCTAGCGGGTCGTGCGTGCGGATCAGCATGGTCCGCGAATCGTCGTTGAGAACCTTTGCTTCCGAGGGTATTTCACGCTTCCCGACGACGACTCGCAGCGGTTGCCGGTCGGCCAGTGAGCCGTCCGGCAGCCGGGCGGTCAACGCTGGGTCGTCGGCGAGCACGGTGCCGGTCCCCACCACGATCGCGTCGGCGGCCGCGCGGCGACGATGCAGGTCGAGCCGCGAAGCCTCGCTAGAAATCCACTGGCTGGAGCCGTCCGCGGCCGCGCTGCGGCCATCGACGCTGCTGGCGTACTTCCAGGTCAGGTGCGGAAGCCCGGTCCGTTGCTTGTGCAGCCACTCGCGCAGCGGGCCGCCGGTCACCTCGTCGGCCAGCACGCCGGAGTGCACGGCCACGCCGGCTTCCTCCAGACGGGCCGCTCCACCGGCGGCCTCCGGGTTCGGGTCGGCGACGGCGTACACCACGGTGCCCACCTTCGCGTTCAGCAGGGCGTTGACGCACGGCGGGGTTCTGCCGTAGTGGTTGCACGGCTCGAGGGTGACCACGACGGTGCCGCCGGCCGCCAGCTCACCGGCCCGCCGCAGCGCCAGGATCTCGGCGTGATCGCCGCCGGCCGGTTCGGTGGCGCCGACACCGACCACCTCGCCACCGGCGTCCAAGACGACCGCCCCCACCGGTGGGTTCGGATACGTGGTCCCCTTGACGTGATTGGACTGGTCGATCGCCAGGCGCATCGCGGCGTCAAGGCTGTCGCCCGGCGGAACCGTCATCGACGCAGGTGCGGGGACGCGTCGGCGGCCTGTCGGCGCAACGCGTCGATCGCGGCCCCCGGGTCGTCGGCGCCGTAGACGGCCGACCCGGCGACGAAGCAGTCGACGCCGGCCTCGGCGGCCTGCTCGATGGTGTCGGCGTTGATGCCGCCGTCGATTTCGACCAGGATCGTCAACTCGCCGGCCTCGATGAGCTTGCGCGCGGTGCGCACCTTGCTCAGCACCTCGGGGATGAAGCTCTGGCCGCCGAACCCGGGCTCCACCGACATGATCAGCAGGGTGTCGAATTGCGGCAGGATTTCCAGGTAGGGCTCCAGCGGGGTCCCCGGCTTGACGCTGATGCCCGCTTTGGCGCCGGCGGCGCGGATGTCGCGGGCCACCGCGATCGGATTCTGGGTGGCCTCGGCGTGGAAGGTGACGTTGTACGCCCCCGCCTCGGCGTACGGGGGCGCCCAGCGGTCGGGGTCCTCGATCATCAGATGGCAGTCCATCGGAATGGTGGTGGCGGCCAGCAGGCTCTCCACCACCGGCAGCCCGAGGGTCAGGTTCGGCACGAAGTGGTTGTCCATCACATCGACGTGCAACCAGTCCGCGCCGGTCACGGCGGTGGCTTCGTCGGCGAGCCGGGAAAAGTCAGCGGAAAGGATCGACGGCGCGATCAGAGGCCCCTTCAACGGTTCCGTAGTGCGAGGCATGAGCGCCAGACTACTGAGCCGCGCGGCCCGCTTCACATCCGGCGCGCCCCCACTACCCCGCCTCACGGCGCAGCGCGGCCGCGAACATCGCGTCGGTGCCGTGCCGATGTGGCCAGAGCTGCACGTGCGGCCCGTCGCCCAGGTCGGAGACGGGCTCGAACATCGGCCGGGTGTCCAGCGCGCTCACCGGGTGGCGGCGCAGCGCGTCGGCGACCACGCCGACGGTTTCGGCCAGGTGCGGCGAGCAGGTCGCGTAGAGCACCACGCCGCCGGGACGGGTCAGCGCGATCGCGGCGCCCAGCAACTCGCGTTGCAGCTTGGTCAGCGTGGGCACATCGGCGGGTTGGCGCCGCCACCGGGCCTCCGGCCGGCGGCGCAGCGCCCCCAGCCCGGTGCAGGGCGCGTCGACGAGCACCCGGTCGAACGTCGGTTCCAGACCGGTGTGTCGCCCGTCGGTGCGCAGCACGTCGACCGGCAACCCACGAGTGTTCTCGGCCACCAAATCGGCGCGGCGCGGCGCCGGCTCCACCGCCGTGAGCCGGAACCCGGACCCCGGGTGGTGCTGCACGCCCAGCGAGGCCAGCAGCGCCGTCTTGCCACCCGGCCCGGCGCACAGGTCCAGCCACCGGCCCTCGTCACCGTCGACCGGCGCCAGGGTAAGCGCCCGGGCCACCAGCTGGCTGCCCTCGTCCTGGACCAGCGCCATGCCGTCGCGCACCGGCGCCAGCCGCCCGGGATCACCGCCAGTCAGGTACACCGCGTACGGCGAATAGCGGCCGACCGTCCCGCCAACCGCGTCGGCCAGCTCGGCGGCGGTCAGTGCGCCTGCGCGGGCGGCCAGATGCACCTGAGGCCGTTCGTCGTCGCTGGCCAGTATCGCGTCGAGTTCCGTGGCGGCGGCGCCCAGCGCATCGGCGAAGGCCTGGGCAATCCACCGGGGGTGGGCATGCACGAACGCCGCATGCCCGATCGGATCCTGCGCCGGGTTCGGGGCCAGCTCGGCGACCCAGGACCGCTCGTCGCGCAAGGAAATGGCGCGAAGCACTCCGTTGACGAAACCCGCTCGCGCCGAGTCGAATTCGATTCCGGCCTGCTCGACGGTGGTGGACACCGCGGCGTGCGCGTCGACCCGGGTACGCAGCAGCTGATACGCGCCGAGCCGCAGCAGGTCGAGCAGCACCGGGTCGATGGCTTGCGGCGGGCGCCCGGCGGCCGCGCCGATGACGGCGTCGAGCAGACCCCGGGTGCGGCAGGTGCCGTAGGTGAGCTCGGTGGCGAACGCCGCGTCGCGCCCGGTGATGTCGCGTTCGCGCAGCAGCGCGGGCAGCGCGAGGTTCGCGTAGGCATCGCGTTCGCTGACCGCCCGGAGCACGTCGAACGCGGCGGCGCGGGCCGGGTCCAGCGGCCGGCGCGATGGTCGGCGGTCCCGTTGCCGAGGCCGGCGGTCGCGCTGCGGCGACGTGCGTTCCGCCCGGCCGCGCTGCGCTCTGTCGCGCCCGGTGCTCACGTCGCCCGCATCGCGGGGTCGAGCCGAGCCCCGCGCGCCCAGTCGACGGCGTTCATGAATCGCTTTCCAGGCGGCTGAATTTGGCCCAGCCGCACCGGATCGGAACCCGTGCCGATCCAGACACTCTTGCGATCGACATGAATGGCGCCGGGCGGCAAGGGTTCTGAGGGCCCGGGCAGTGCGGGGTCGCGGGAAACGTGCACCGGCCCCAGTTTGATGCGCAGATCGCCGATCAGCGTCCAGGCGCCGGGATTGGGCGTGACGGCGCGGATGCGGCGATCGACGGCCAGCGCAGGCTGGTCCCAGCGCACCCGAGCCTGCTCGACGGTGACCTTGGGCGCGAGGCTGACCCCGTCGGCGGGTTGCGGCACCGGCGTCAGCGTCGCGTCGGCGATGCCGTCCAGCGTGGTGGACAACAGCGCCGCGCCCGAAATAGCCAGTCGGTCAAGCAGTCCCCCGGCGGTGTCGGTCGGCCGGATCGTCTCGGTCACGACGCCGTAGATCGGGCCCGAGTCCAGGCTCGGCTCGATCTGAAACGTCGAGGCGCCGGTGATGCTGTCGCCCGCGGCGATGGCCGCTTGCACCGGGGCGGCGCCGCGCCAGGCGGGCAGCAGCGAGAAGTGCAGGTTGATCCAGCCCCGCGGCGGCACCGCCAGCAGGCCGTCGCGCAGCAGCGCGCCGTAGGCCACGACGGCGCAGCAGTCGGGCGCCAGCCGCGACAGCTCCCCGACGAATTCGTCCGAGTTGGGCCGCGATGGCCGCAGCACCGGAATGCCGCGGTCGAGTGCCTCGCGGGCCACCGGTGACGGCTCCGGCTTACCGCGCCGTCCGGCCGCGGCGTCGGGCCGGGTCAGCACCGCGATCACCTCGTGCCGCGGTGAGTCGATGAGACGCCGCAGCGCGGGTAGCGCGGGTTCGGGAGTTCCGGCGAAGACGAGACGCACCGACCCAGTCTAGGAAGCGGCATGCGCAAGCCGGACCCGCCCAAACCCCCGAATATGCGTGAGTACACTGTTTCTTATGGCTATTATTTCTGGTAGCCATTAACTGCGCGGGTCAGAACCTACCGCGAACTCACGTCGACAACGAGGTCCAGACGCCACCCCCCTTAAGGAGGTCTGCATGACCCTCGACGCTCCGATCAACGAAGCATCAGTAGCCGCCACGCATCGCACGGTATGGGCCCTGGGCGACTACGCGCTGATGGCCGAGGAGGTGATGGCTCCCCTCGGTCCCGCCCTGGTCGAAGCCACCGGCATCCGTCCGGGCCTGCGGGTCCTCGATGTCGCCGCCGGCTCCGGCAACATCTCGCTGCCGGCGGCGGCGACCGGCGCCGCCGTGGTTTCCACGGACCTCACCCCGGAGCTGCTGCGCCGGTCGCAGGCCAGGGCGAAGTCGCGGGGCTTGACGATCGACTACCGGGAGGGCAACGCACACGCGCTGCCGTTCGGTGACGGCGAGTTCGACGTCGTCGTGTCCGCGATCGGCGTGCAGTTCGCCCCCGACCAGCCCCGCGCTGCCGCCGAACTGGTCCGGGTTTGCCGGCCGGGCGGCACGATCGGCGTGATCAGCTGGACTCCCGAAGGGTTCTTCGGCCGGATGCTGGCCACCATTCGGCCCTACCGGCCGAGCCTGTCGCACCCCGTGCCGCCTGCGGCGCTCTGGGGCCGCCCGGGCTACGTCACCGCGCTGCTCGGCGACGAGATCGGCGAGATCACCACGGCGCGAGGCATGTTGGCCGTCAACCGGTTCGACAGCGCCGAGGCCGTGCATGCCTACTTCAAGCAGCACTACGGCCCGACGATCGAGGCGTACGCGAACATCGGTCACAACCGGGTGCTGACGGCCGAGCTGGACGCCCAACTCGTCGAACTCGCGCAGGACCACCTCACCGACGGCGTCATGGGCTGGGAGTACCTGCTGGTGACCGGCCGAAAGCGGACCGAGTAGCCGCTACAGGTCGACCTCGGCGTCCAGGTGGACGTCAGGCTCGCCGCCGGCGGCGGTGAAGGCCGTCAGGGCCCGCACCAGCCCGTGCCGCTCGGGGGGCGGCATCTTCGCGACGATAGCCGCGATCTCGGCGCGCCGGTGCGCGGTGACCTGGTGGACGACGTCGCGGCCGCGCGTGGTGAGCGCGGCGAGCAGCTCGCGCCGGGAGGTCGGGTGCGGCAGGCGGTCGATCAGCCCGGCGGCGACCAACCGGTCCACCATCCGGCCGGTGGCCGACGGCTGCACACCCAGCAGACCGGCCAGGGTGGCCAGGTTGACGGGGCCGCGATTGGACAGGATCACCAGCGTCCGGAACTGCGCGATGGTGATGGTCTCGTCGACCTGCCCGACGGAGCGGGCCGAGATGGCCATCAGCAAACGGGAGGCCGTCAGTAGCGCATCGGTGATGACGTCCAACGATTCGTCAACCGCGGTGTGATCCGCTGCCATAACGCCCTCCCCGGATGGTTTCCGGCCTTTCGGCGGCTAAGGATTAGAAAGTGTAGCAACACTCTAATGTCGTAAAAAGAGATTATTGCATGCGTATATTGTCGCCTAGGGTAATGATTGGTGAAGGTTTAGCCGATGTGCAGCGGGTCGATCTGCACCCGGGCCGGCTCATGCGTTTGCCGTGTGCTGAGCACGCTGATGCCGCGCCGCAGCGCCGCCGCGAGCGCCAGGCCCTGCTGACGGGGCACGCGCACCAGCATTCGCGTCACCGGAGCGCCGGCCGGCGTTCCGGCCGGGCGGCGCACGCCGGCCGGAAGGTCCACCGGTCCAAGCAAATCCGCGTCGAGGGAATCCTGATCGGACAACCGGACCTCGTCGAGCAGCGCCGCCACGGCGCCGGCGGTCCCGTCGACGGCCGCCATGTGCACGCTGGGCGGCAGACCGACCTCGGCCCGCGCGGTCACCTCGGCCTCCGCATGACCCACGGGATCCCAACGGATCAGCGATTGCACTGTGGGCAGAGACGATTCGGCGACGATCGCCACCACGCCGCCGTCGCCACGGGCCCGCACCAACGCGGCGGCGCTCATCCAGCGCCACAACGCATCCTCGGCCGCGCGCAGGTCTTGGCGGCCCAGCAGCGCCCAGGTGTCCAACAGCAGCGCCGCCCCGTAACCGCCGCGCGCCTGCGGTTCGGCACCAGGGGTGGCCACCACCAGGGCCGGACCGGCCGCGACCTCGGGCACCACGCCGTCGCCCGACGACGTGATCACTGCCGTGTCCGGGAACGCGCGGCCGAGTTCCTCGGCGGTGCGGCGCGCGCCGACGACGACCGCGCGCACGGCGTCCGACCCGCAGCGCGCGCACCGTCGGGCCGGGTCGACGCGGCCGCACCAGCGGCACAGTAAGGCGGCCCCGCCCTCCTGCAACGACAGCGGGCCCGTGCAGTGCCGGCACCGGGCGATCGTGCGGCACCGCGCGCAGGCCAGCGCGGGGATGTACCCGCGCCGGGGCACCTGCACCAGCACCGGGGCCCCGGCCTGCAGCGCCGAGCGGGCGGCGCGCAGCGCGATGGACGGGACGCGGGCCGTGCGCGCCGCCGGGTCGCGCTCGTCGGCGTAGCCGGTGTCGTCCAGGGCGATCACTCGCGGCGTGCGGGCGCGCACGACGGGCCGCGCGGCCACGATGTCGTGCGCCCAGCCGCTGCGCACCAGCGCGTGGGCTTCGGCCGTGCGCGCGTAGCCGCCGATCAGCGCCGCACACCGGGCCTGATGCGCGCGCAGCATGGCCACCTCGCGGGCATGCGGATACGGCGCGCGCGGCTCGGCCAGGCTGTCGTCGGCGTCGGCCCACACCATGACCAGCCCCAGGTCGCTCAGCGGTGCGAACACGGCGCTGCGGGTGCCGATCACCAACCGCGCGGAGCCGCGCAGCGCCGCCAGCCACCGCCGGTACCGGGCGGCCGGCCCCAGGCCGGCCGACAGGGCCACCACGCTGCCCTCGTCGATCCGCGTCGTCGCGGCTTGCCACAGCGCGTCCAGGTCGCGCTGGTCGGGAACGATCGCCAGCGCCGAGCGGCCGGTCCGCACCGTTTGCGCGGCGGCCTCGGTGAACCGGTCCGCCCACGACTCGCCGGGAAGCGCCTGCCACACGGCTCGGGCGGCCCGCGATTCGGCCAGGGCGGCCAGGAACTGAGCGCCCCGGCCGTAACCTTCCCAGCCCGACGGATCGACGGGCCCCGGGGCCGCGGCCTCGGGACCGACCGAGGGTTCCCGCTCCACCCTGGCGTGCCGGGCCGGCACCGCCAGACGCAACACGTCCGGGCGGGTGCCGGCGTAGTGCGCGGCCACCGCGTCGACCAGCCGGCGGATTTCCGGGGTGAGCACCGGTTCGGCCGACACGACGCGATCCAGCCAGCCCAATTTCCCGGGGTGATCGGTGTCGTTGCGGCGCTCCAGCACGAACCCGTCGACCAGCCGTCCGTGGAAACGCACCCGCACCCGCACCCCGGGCTGGGCGTCGTCGGACTGTTCGGCCGACACCAGATAGTCGAAGTCGCGGTCGAGGTGGGGCACCGACAGCATCGGCAGCACCCGGGCGATGGGCTCCACCTCGACGGGCGTGCGCGCGCTCGGACTCACCGCGTCTCCGGACCGCGAATCATGTTGTCATCCAATGGTTTACCGTCGGAGTCCGCAGCGTACCGGACACCGGCGACAATCAGCTCTCGACGGGCGCCGGGGCGTCCCCGGCGGCCTGCGCGGGAACCTCGCGGCCGAAGAAGAAGCCGGCCGTGATCAGGATCTGGGCCGCCGCGTAGGACCACCAGATCGGCACCGCGAGGGCCTCGTTGCCGAGGATGAAGCGGCCGATGGCGATCATCGAGTCCGAGGCCGCAAAACACAGCGCCCCCACCGCCGTCCAGATCGTCGGCAGCTTCGCCAGCAGGGCCGCGCACACCATCGCGGTCAGCACCACGATGTAGAGCGTCACCGGCAGCGTCAGCTTTTCCGCGCCCAGGTGGGGCCAGAACCAGCCCAGCATCGCGATCGACGCCGCGCACATCAGGACCGCCGCGACGATGCGCATCGTCGACGGGCGGTCATCCTCCGAAGCCCCGGAGAACTCCGGAACCAGCGGCAGCAGGGCGGCGATGAAACACAAGTGCGCCAACAGGAATGCCCCAAGCCCCACCTCGAACGACAGCGGCCACCACGGGATCGCCAGCACCCAGTCGCCGACGGCCGACCCCAGCAGCGCCAGCATCAACCACCGCCGCTCGCGGACCTTGGCGTGGCCCGCCGCGGCCAGCGTGAGCAGCAGCGCCATCGAGGCCTTGAACGCCGGCTGAAACACCCAGTGACCGGTCAGCTCGATACCCGGCGGCGAGCGCAGCGCCAGCACGGTCAGGTAGATGCCGTAGCCGAGGGCCACCCAGCCGGCCACCACCCAGGCGCCGGCCACCAGGCGGGGTGCGTACGGTACGTCCATGCCCAGCTTGGATAACACAGCCGAGGAGAAACCCGCTATCGACCCCATCCTGCAGAAGGTACTGGATGCGGTTCCCTTCCGGCTATCCACTGAGGACGGAATCCGCGCGGCACGTCAGCGGTTCCGCGACCTGCCGCGCCGGCCGCTGCATCCCGAGTTGCGGGTCCAGAACCGCACGATTCGCGGCCCCGTCGGCTCTATCGGGCTCCGGATCTATTGGCCGCCAAGCTATCCCGACGATGATCGACAGGGCGCCGCCGCCCCGGTCGTGCTGTTTTTTCACGGCGGCGGTTTCGTCATCGGCGACCTCGAAACCCATGACGGCACGGCGCGCCAGCACGCGGTGGGCGCCGACGCGATCGTGGTAGCTGTCGATTACCGGCTCGCCCCCGAGCACCCCTACCCCGCCGCCGTCGAAGACGCTTGGGCCGCAACGCTTTGGGTCGCCGAGAATGCGGCCGAACTGCACGCCGATCCGAGCCGGATCGCGGTGGCCGGGGATTCGGCCGGCGGCACGATCGCCGCCGCGGTGGCGCAGCGGGCGCGCGACGACGACGCTCCTTCGATCGTGTTTCAGCTGCTGTGGTATCCGTCGACCATGTGGGACGCGTCGCTGCCGTCGTTCACCGAAAACGCCACCGCGCCGATCCTCGACACCGACGCCGTCGCGGCGTTCTCCCGTTGGTACGCGGGCGAAGTCGCCATGTCCGATCCGCCGTCGGACATGGCGCCGGGGCGCGCGCGTGACCTCAGCGATCTGGCGCCGGCCTACATCGCCGTCGCCGGGTACGACCCCCTGCGCGACGACGGCATCCGGTACGCCGGGTTGCTGACCGCCGCCGGCGTCGCCGCCGAGGTGCACAACGCCGAGACGCTGGTGCACGGCTACCTGGGCTATGCCGGCGTGGTGCCCGCCGCCACCGCGGCGCTCGAGGGCGGGCTGACCGCGCTGCGCGCCGGGCTGCACGGGTGACCCCGCGGCGTACGGTGAACGCATGAGCGAGCCGACCCCCGCCCGCCCCGGTATCGATCCCACCTTCAAGGCGCTGCTCGACGCCTATCCGATGACCTTCCGCGAGGCCGACGGCGTCGAGGTTGCCCGCAAGCGGCTGCGGCTGCTCAAGGTGCCCGCGGAAATGCTGCCGGACCTGCGGATCGAGGACCGCACGGTCTCGCACGGCGACCGCAGCGACATCCCGGTGCGCATCTACTGGCCCGACAGCGAGGTGACGCCGTTGCCCGTGGTCGTCTTCTATCACGGCGGCGGGTTCTGCCTCGGCGACCTGGACACCCACGACCCGGTCGCCCGCGCGCACGCCGTGGGCGCCGAGGCAATCGTGGTGTCCGTCGGCTACCGGCTGGCCCCCGAGCATCCGTTCCCGGCGGGCCTGGACGACTGCTGGGCGGCCCTGCAGTGGGTCGCCGAGAACGCGGCCGAGCTCGGCGGCGACCCGGCCAACATCGCCGTGGCCGGCGACTCGGCGGGCGGCAACCTCGCCGCGGTGACGGCGCTGTTGGCCCGCGACAACGCCGACAACGCCGGACCCGAGCTGCGCTTCCAACTGCTGTGGTACCCGACGGTCATCGCGGACCTGTCGCTGCCGTCGTATACCGACAACGCGGATGCGCCGATCCTGAACCGTGAAGTCATCGACGCGTTCCTGGCCTGGTATGTGCCCGGCCTCGATATCACCGACCCGAAGGCGCTGCCCACCACCATGGCTCCGGCGAACGCCGCGGACCTGTCCGGGCTGGCGCCCGCCTACATCGCCACCGCCGAACACGATCCGCTGCGCGATGAGGGGACGCGTTACGCCGAGCTCCTCGAGGCCGCGGGCGTGCCGGTCGAGCTGAGCAACGAGCCCACCCTGGTGCACGGGTTCGTCAGTTTCGCGCTGGCGATACCCGCCGCCGCCGAGGCCGCCGAGCGTGGCCTGGCGGCGCTCCACAAGGCGCTGCACACCTAGGCAGGCAACGATGGTCCCCACCGACGACGAAATCCCCGACTACGACACGCTGATCATCGGCGCCGGATTCTCCGGCATCGGCGCGGCCATCAGCCTCGACAGGGCCGGGCTGTCCGACTATCTGGTGATCGAAGCCGGCGACGGGGTCGGCGGTACCTGGCACTGGAACACGTATCCCGGTATCGCCGTGGACATTCCGTCGTTTTCCTACCAGTTCTCCTTCGAGCAGAGCCGACACTGGTCGCGCACCTACGCGCCGGGCCGAGAGCTCAAGGCCTACGCCGAACACTGCGCCGACAAATACCGCATCCGATCGCGGATCCGCTTCAACACCAAGGTGCAGGCCGCCGAGTTCGACGACGAGCGCCGGCTGTGGCGGGTACAGACCGACCCTTCGGGCGAAATCACGGCGCGGTTCGTGATCAGCGCGTGCGGCGTGCTGACGGTGCCCAACCTGCCCGACATCGACGGCGTGGACTCGTTCGCCGGCACCACCATGCACACCGCGCGGTGGGACCACAATCAGGATTTGACCGGCAAACGCGTCGCCGTGATAGGCACCGGCGCCTCGGCCGTGCAGGTGATCCCCGAGATCGCGCCAATCGTCTCGTCGCTCACTGTATTTCAGCGCACGCCGATCTGGTGTTTCCCGAAGTTCGATGTCCCGCTGCCCACGCCTGCGCGGTGGGCGATGCGAATCCCGGGCGGCAAGTTCGTGCAGCGCCTGCTCAGCCAGGCCTACGTGGAGCTCACCTTCCCCATCTCGGCGCACTACTTCACCGTCATCCCGCTGGCCAAGAGGATGGCGGCACTGGGCAAATCCTATCTGCGGCAACAGGTTCGGGATCCGGCCGTGCGCGAGCAGCTCACGCCGAAGTATGCCGTCGGCTGCAAACGCCCCGGCTTCCACAACGGCTACCTGGCCACGTTCAACCGCGACAACGTGCGACTGGTCACCGAACCGATCGACAAGATCACGCCCGACGCGGTCGCCACGACCGACGGCGAGAACCACGAGATCGACGTCCTGATCCTGGCGACCGGCTTCAAGGTGATGGACCCCGACAACGTGCCCACGTTCGCGGTGACCGGAAGCGGCGGAAAGTCGTTGAGCCGCTTCTGGGACGAGCACCGGCTGCAGGCCTACGAGGGCGTCACCGTGCCCGGCTTCCCCAACCTGTTCACCGTGTTCGGCCCGTACGGTTACGTCGGCTCGTCGTATTTCGCGCTCATCGAGGCGCAGACGCATCACATCGTGCGCTGCCTCAAGCGGGCCAAGCGTGTCGGCGCGACCCGCGTCGAGGTCAGCCAGGAAGCCAACGACCGCTACTTCGCCGAGATGATGCGCCGACGGCCCAAGCAGATCTTCTGGCAGGACAGCTGCAAGCTGGCCAACAGCTACTACTTCGACAAGAACGGTGACGTGCCACTGCGCCCGGGCACCACCCCGGAGGTCTACTGGCGCAGCCGGCGGTTCGACCTGGACGACTACCGATTCACCGGCTGACCGGCCCTAGATCGCGCGCTTGAGGTCGTCGACCTTGTTCAGCTGCTCCCAGGGCAGTTCGACGTCGGTGCGGCCGAAGTGCCCGTACGCGGCGGTCTGCGCGTAGATGGGGCGCAGCAGGTCCAGGTCGCGGATGATCGCGCCCGGCCGCAGGTCGAACACCTCGGGAACGATCTTCTCGATCTTGACCGGGTCGACGGTCGCGGTGCCGAACGTCTCGATGAACAGCCCGACCGGGGCGGCCTTGCCGATGGCGTAGGCCACCTGCACCTCGACTCGCTCCGCCAGGCCGGCGGCGACGATGTTCTTGGCCACCCAGCGCATCGCGTAGGCCGCCGACCGGTCCACCTTGGACGGATCCTTACCGGAGAAGGCGCCGCCGCCGTGGCGGGCCCAGCCGCCGTAAGTGTCGACGATGATCTTGCGGCCGGTCAGGCCCGCGTCGCCCATCGGCCCGCCGAGGACGAACTTGCCGGTCGGGTTGACCAGCACCCGTGTCGCCGACGAGTCCAGGGTGTCGTGCGCCAGCTCGTCCAGCACGGTCTTGAGCACATGCTGGCGGATGTCGGGGTCCAGCGTCTTCTCCAGGTCGATGCCGTCGGCGTGTTGGGTGGACACGACCACGGTGTCCAGCCGGACCGGGACATCGTCCTCGTACTCGATCGTGACCTGTGTTTTGCCGTCGGGCCGCAGGTAAGGCAGCGTGCCGTTCTTGCGGACCTCGGTGAGTTTGCGCGACAACCGGTGGGCCAGCGCGATCGGCAGCGGCATCCGCTCGGGGGTGTCGTTGATGGCGTAGCCGAACATCAGGCCCTGGTCGCCGGCGCCCTGGGCGTCCAGCGGGTCAGCGGCGCCCTCGACCCGGGCCTCGTGGGCGGTGTCGACGCCCTGGGCGATGTCGGGCGACTGCGCGCCGATACCGATGTTCACGCCGCAGGTGGCCCCGTCGAAGCCCTTGTCCGACGAGTCATAGCCGATGTCGAGGATGCGCGCGCGAACCGTGTTGGTGATGTCGGCGAACGCCTCCTTGGCCGTCGTCGTCACCTCGCCCACCACGTGCACCTGTCCGGTGGTGACCAGCGTCTCGACCGCGACACGTGAGCTCGGGTCCGCCGCCAGCAGGGCGTCGAGGACGGAGTCGCTGATCGCGTCACAGATCTTGTCGGGGTGTCCCTCAGTCACCGACTCACTGGTAAACAGGCGACCCTTTTCGCTCACAATGCCGATCCTTCCAAATAGTTAGTTAGCCGAATTATATCGACTGGCGTCGGCCCGCCAGCACCTGGTCCGGTGCCGAGAAGAACTCGACCGCTCTACCCGCTGTCCCCGTGCAGAAACGCGGCGATCGCATCAACGATACGACTGGCCATCAACGTCTTGGAGCCGTGTTGCAGCGCCGACTCGGTACCGTCGGCCGCCAGCAACCAGCCGTCGTTGCTGTCCACCTCGAAGGCCCTACCGTCGCCGACCGCGTTGACGACCAACAGATCACAACCCTTGTTGCGCAGCTTCGTCCGGGCGTGAAACAGCACGTCCCCGTTGGCGTCGCCGGTCTCGGCGGCGAACCCCACGATGGCGCGCATGTTGGGCAGCTCACCGTTGGCGCGTGCCCGCACGGCGCCGGCCAGCACGTCGTCGTTGCGGACCAACTCGATCGTGGGCGGCTGATCCTGATCCTGCGGGCCCTTTTTGATCTTGGCGGCCGCAACCCGGGCCGGCCGGAAGTCGGCGACCGCGGCGGCCATCACGAGCACGTCCACCTCGGCCGCGTGCTTGGCCACGGCGTCGCCCAGTTGCTCGGCTGAGCTGACGTGGACCACCTCGACACCCGCGGGATCGATCAGCCCGGCGGTATGCCCGGCGATCAGAGTGACCTCAGCGCCCCGCTGGGCCGCCACCCGCGCCACGGCATAGCCCTGCTTGCCGGAGCTGCGGTTGCCGATGAAGCGCACCGGATCGACCGGTTCGCGGGTGCCGCCGGCCGTCACCAGCATCTTGCAGCCGGCGAGGTCGTAGGGCAGCGCGTCCTGGCGCTCCAGCAACAGGTGAGCCAGGGTGGTGATCTCCTCGGCCTCGGGCAGCCGGCCCGACCCGCTGTCCGTCCCCGTGAGCCGCCCGGCGGCGGGTTCGAGCACCACCGCTCCCCTGCGGCGCAACGTGGCCACGTTGTCCACGGTGGCGGGGTGCAGCCACATCTCGGTGTGCATCGCCGGCGCGAACAGCACCGGACATCGCGCCGTGAGCAGGGTGGCGGTCAGCAGATCGTCGGCCCGGCCGTGCACCGCCCGGGCCAGCAGGTCCGCGGTGGCAGGCGCCACCACGACCAGATCGGCCTGCTTGCCGAGCTGGACGTGCGGAACCTCGGGCACGTCGTTGAAGACGCCGGTGTGCACCGGCTGGCCGGACAGCGCCTCGAACGTGGCGGCCCCGACAAAGCGCAGCGCGGACTCGGTCGGGATGACGCGAACGGAATGACCGGCCTCGGCGAGCTGGCGGACGACGGTGCACGCCTTATAGGCGGCGATGCCGCCCGAGACGCCGACGATGATCCGCTTGCGGCTGTCCACAGCGCGTCGCCCGGCCCGGCCCGGTTACTCGCCCTCGGTGTGCTCGAGCAGGTCGCCGTGGATCTCGCGCATCGCGATCGACAGCGGCTTTTCCTGCAGCCCCGGCTCGACCAGCGGACCGACGTATTCGAGGATGCCCTCACCGAGCTGGTTGTAGTAGTCGTTGATCTGACGGGCCCGCTTGGCGGCGTAGATCACCAGGGCGTACTTGCTCGAAACGCGGTCCAGCAGCTCGTCGATGGGCGGGTTGGTGATGCCCAGCGGGGTGTCGTATGCGCCTGGTCCCCCTGCGGACGGATCGAACCGGTCGGGGACGGCGGCCAGTGCCGCGTCGGACTGGGGAATGCTCACTTAGGTCAATCTCCTGGCGCATTGGAGCGGCTCGTCGCCGCTGAAAGATACTGGAAAATTCGTGGTCAGTCGTGCTGGGATATGGTCCGGCTGCTGGTCTCGCTGGACGGGTCATGGCGGCCCGGCGCAGTTTCCACCAGCAAGGATACCAATTCGGAGCAGGCCGACTCCAATTCGCTGTTCACGACCACCCGATCGAAGTCGTTTCGGGCCGCCATTTCGGTGCGGGCGGTCTCCAGCCGCCGCTGCATGACCTCGGGTGTCTCGGTGCCGCGGCCGACGAGCCTGGCCTGCAGATCCTCCCAGCTGGGCGGCGCCAGGAAGACCGCCAGCGCCTCGGGCATCGCCTTCTTCACGGCCCTGGCCCCGGCCAGGTCGACTTCGATCAGCACGGGAAATCCGCGGGCGGTGGCGGCCCGCACCGGCTCGGCCAGGGTGCCAGATCGATGCAGGCCCCCGTGGATTTCGGCCCACTCCAGCAGCGCACCCTCGTCGATGAGCTGCTGGAATCGGTCGGGGCTGACGAAGTGGTAATCGACGCCGTCGACCTCGCCGGGCCGCGGCGCCCGTGTGGTGGCCGAGACGCTGAAATGCAGGTCCGGGACCCGCTCCCGCAGGCATCGGACCACAGTCGACTTGCCGACCGCTGAGGGACCGGACAGCACGACCACACGTCCGTTACCCGATGGTTCAGGACGTGTGCCGTGCTGGACGTCCGGTCCCCCGCCGGCGCTCACAGGCGCTCCTGGGCCGGTGCGCCCACGGCTCGGTTAGGAGCCGAACTTTTCCAGCAGGGCCTTGCGCTGACGATCGCCGAGGCCGCGCAGACGGCGGGTCGGGGCGATCTCCAACTCGGTCATGATCTCCTGCGCCTTGACCTTGCCAACCTTCGGCAACGCCTCGAGAAGCGCGGAAACCTTCATCTTGCCCAGGACTTCGTCGGTCTCGGCGTCCTTGAGCACCTGGGTGAGGTTGGTGCCGCCACGCTTCAGGCGGTCCTTCAGCTCTGCTCGCGCTCGACGTGCGGCAGCCGCCTTCTCCAACGCGGCCGCGCGCTGCTCGTCGGTCAACTGGGGAAGGGCCACGATTCCTCCGTATCTGATCAATCAATTTCAATCGATCTCATTTTGTCTCGCCGGCACTTCTGCCAGCGGAGACGACCGTACTCAGGCCTCCTGACGAAATCTAACCCGGCCCCCTGCTTGAGGGGGCAAAGTCCCAGCAAGGACCGGCGTGTGACCGGCCAAAACGGCGCTCCCACGCGCGTCGCCGACGGTCGCGTGTGGCGCCGCCCGCGGGGCGATACCGGCCGCGCTTCAGCCCCTCGTTATGCCGTCTACCAGGGGTTTTGTCGTCCGCCGGCGGGGCAGGGCTTTCCGGCCGGGCGGCCCGGAAAAGGCGCCGGCCGGGAGCCCCGACGCCCGGTGCGGGGGATCACGGATTTGTTGCGGCGTGTCGCGCGTGTCGCGTCGCCGGTCAAACGGGTCGCGCACGGATCGCTCAGCAACCAACGCGGCTATCACCGAGATTCGTCGTCGAGGGCGCGGGACGGGCTGGCCGCCGCATCCGGCGAACGGATATCGGGTGCCCGGCGCGTCCGCACCGCTGGTCGGCCGACCGGTTCGACGCCGGCACGACGCCCGCTCCAGAACACCGCGGACTTTCACCAATCATTTACGGCGGCAACACCTTTGGCGGTGGTGATCCGCGGCCGCGGCCGGTCGCGCGCGGCGACGACGGTTGCCCACCTCCGTGAATCCGGACGGATTTCCAATGAATCGCCGCATGCGCGGAATTGGGCAGGCGCTTATTCCGTCCTTGCGGATAACTAGGCCCTCGCCCCCGTATTTCAGCTAATCGGCAGTGCGCAATCCGATACGATCGACCGGTGTCCAACCTGCGAATTCGCCAGGCGGCTGAGCTGCTGGGCGTCAGCGACGACACCGTGCGGCGCTGGATCAACCAGGGCACATTGACGGTCAGTCACGATGCCGCCGGCCGCAAGGTGATCGCCAGCGAGGACCTGGCCCACTTCTCCCGCACCAACGCACCCGCCCCGCCGGCGGACCCGCTCAGCATCGGCAGCTCGGCCCGCAACCGCTTCGTCGGGCTGGTCACGTCGGTGGTCAGCGACAAGGTGATGACCCAGGTGGAGATGCAGTGCGGTCCATTCACCGTCGTCTCACTGATGAGCACCGAAGCCGCCGAGGAATTGCAGCTGCGGCCCGGCAGCGTCGCGGTGGCCGTCGTCAAGGCCACCACCGTCATCGTCGAAACCGCGCGGCCCAACACCGCACTGGCGTCGGACTAGACGTCAACCCCACTCATACGGCCAGGTAGGCCACCGCGTCCAGCATGCGATCGGCCGCGTCCCGCAGCTGCGTCACGCCGGGGCCGGCCCGCAGCACCTCGCGGGCCACCGCGGGCAGCAGCTGCCCGGGTTCCGCGCCGCCCAGCCCGGCGAGCGCCTCGGGTCGCCCGCCCTGCACACCGAGCCCGGGCACCAGGACCGGACCGCCGAGCGCGCTCAGATCGGGCGCCTGCAACACGGTCGCGCCGACGACCACGCCGACATATCCCGGCCCGGACGGGGTCGCGGACCGGTTCACCACCGCGGCCTGGTCGACGACCAGCTGGGCCACCGTGCGGCCGTCGAAGGCGGCCCGCTGCACCGTGGCGCCCTCGGGGTTGGAAGTGGCCGCCAGCACGAACACCCCGCGGTCGTGGGCCGCGGCGGTCTCCAGCAGCGGCCGCAGCGAGCCGAACCCCAGGTACGGGGTTGCCGTCACGGCGTCGGCGGCCAGCGGTGAATCACCCGCCCAGGCAGCGGCGTAGGACGCCATCGTCGTGCCGATGTCGCCTCGCTTCGCGTCGGCCAGCACCAGCACCCCGACCGATCGCAGGGCCGCGATGGTGCGTTCCAGCACCGCGAATCCCGCGGCGCCATAGGCCTCGAAGAACGCGACCTGAGGCTTGACGACGGCGTATCCGGAAAACGCCTCGATGCAGATGTCGCAGAACGCGGCCAGCCCCTCGGCGGTCGTGGGCAGGTCCCAGGCGCGCAGCAGCTCGGGATGCGGATCGATGCCCACACACAGCGGCCCGCGTTCCGCTTTCGCCTCCGCGAGGCGGACGCCGAATCCGGTCACCGGGCCCCGTTACCGGGCACGCCGCCCTGACCGATCTGGCTGTGCAGTTCTTGCAGGCTGCGCACGCCGATGTCGCCGCGGATGCCCGCCTCGATGCCCTGGACGGCGGCCGAGGCGCCCTGCACCGTCGTCACACAGGGGATGTTGACCGACACGGCGGCCGAACGGATTTCATAACCGTCGATGCGCGGCCCGGAGTTGCCGTAGGGCGTGTTGATCACCATGTCGACCTCGCCGGCCTTGATCGCGTCGACCGCCGACATCTCGGGGCGGCCCGGCTGCGGGTCCTCGAAGTGCTTGCGCACCTCGTCGCAGGGGATTCCGTTGCGGCGCAACATCTCCGCGGTTCCTTCGGTGGCCAGCACGCGAAATCCCAAGTCGGCCAGCCGCTTGACCGGAAAGACTAGCGATCGCTTGTCCCGGTTGGCCACCGACACGAAGATGGTGCCCTGCGCGGGCAGCGACCCGTAGGCGGCGGTCTGGCTCTTGGCGAACGCGCTGCCGAAGTCGCGGTCGATGCCCATCACCTCGCCGGTGGATTTCATCTCCGGGCCCAGCAGCGAGTCGATGCCCGAGCCGTCGGCCCGGCGGAACCGGTGGAAGGGCAGCACCGCCTCCTTGACCGCGATCGGCGCGTTCTGGGCCGCGTGGGCCCCGTCGCCGGACGCCGCCAGCAACCCCTCCTCGCGCAGCTGAGAGATCTTGGCGCCCAACATGACCCGGGCACAGGCCTTGGCGAGCGGGATCGCGGTGGCCTTCGACACGAACGGCACCGTGCGGCTGGCGCGCGGGTTGGCCTCCAGGACATAGAGCACGTCGTCCTTGAGCGCATACTGCACGTTGAGCAGTCCCACCACGCCGATGCCGTGCGCGATGGCCTCGGTCGCGCGGCGCACCTTCTCGATGTCGCTGCGGCCCAGCGTCACCGGCGGCAGGGCGCACGCCGAGTCGCCGGAGTGGATGCCGGCCTCCTCGATGTGCTCCATGATGCCGCCGATGTACACCTCGGTGCCGTCGCACAGCGCGTCCACGTCGATCTCCACCGCGTCCTCGAGGAAGCGGTCGACGAGCACCGGGTGCTCGGGTGAGAGCTCGGTGGCACGGGTGATGTAACCCCGCAACGTCTCCTCGTCGTACACGATCTCCATGCCCCGACCGCCCAGCACGTACGACGGCCGCACCAGCACCGGGTACCCGATGTCTTCGGCGATCCGCTGGGCCTGCGCGAAAGTGGTTGCGGTGCCGTACTTCGGCGCCGGCAGGCCGGCCGCGGTGAGCACGTCGCCGAACGCGCCGCGGTCCTCGGCAAGATCGATGGCCTCCGGTGGTGTGCCGACGATCGGCACCCCGGCGTCGGCGAGGCGCTGCGCCAGCCCGAGCGGAGTCTGGCCGCCCAGTTGCACGATCACCCCGACCACACCCGGGCCGCCGCCCGCCGATTGCTGCTCGGCGCGGAACACCTCGAGGACGTCCTCGAAGGTCAGCGGTTCGAAGTACAGCCGGTCCGCGGTGTCGTAATCGGTGGACACCGTCTCCGGGTTGCAGTTGATCATCACGGTCTCGAAGCCGGCCTGCGACAACGTCGTTGCCGCGTGCACACAGCTGTAGTCGAATTCGATGCCCTGGCCGATACGGTTGGGCCCCGAACCCAGGATCAACACCTTGGGCTTCTCGGTTTGCGGCGCCACCTCCGTCTCGGCGGCGGGGTCCAGTTCGTAGCTGCTGTAGTGATACGGCGTCTTGGCCTCGAACTCCGCCGCGCATGTGTCGACGGTCTTGTACACCGGGTGCACACCCAGCCGCTCGCGCAGCGACCGCACGCCGTTCTCGCCGGCCAATTCCGGCCGTAGCGCGGCGATCTGGCGGTCCGACAGCCCGCTGTGCTTACCGCGGCGCAACAGGTCGGCGTCGAGCACCGGGGCGGCGATCAACTCGGCGCGCAAGTCGATGAGCTCGCCGATCTGCGCGACGAACCACGGGTCCACTCCGCTGGCCTCGGCGACGCGTTCCACCGAAGCGCCCAGGCGCAGCGCCAGTTCGATGTCGTAGAGCCGGCCTTCGGTCGGAGTGCGCAGCCGGGTCAGCACCTCGTCCGGTCCCTTGCCGTCCAGCGCCGGATCGTCCGGTTTGGTCCAGAAGCCGGCGCGGGTGGTCTCCAGCGACCGCATGACCTTGCCGAGAGCCTCAACGAAGTTGCGGCCCAACGACATTGCCTCGCCGACCGATTTCATGGTGGTGGTCAGGGTGGGATCGGCGCCCGGGAACTTCTCGAAGGCGAAGCGCGGAGCCTTGACCACGACGTAGTCCAGGGTGGGTTCGAAGCAGGCCGGCGTTTCCTTGGTGATGTCGTTGACGATCTCGTCCAGGGTGTAGCCGATGGCCAGCTTGGCCGCGATCTTGGCGATCGGGAAGCCGGTGGCCTTGGACGCCAGGGCACTCGACCGCGACACCCGGGGATTCATCTCGATGACGATCAGCCGGCCATCGACGGGGTTGACCGCGAACTGGATGTTGCAGCCCCCGGTGTCCACGCCGACCTCGCGCAGGATCGCGATGCCCAGGTCGCGCATCCGCTGGTATTCGCGGTCGGTCAGCGTCATCGCCGGCGCGACGGTGACGGAGTCACCGGTGTGCACGCCCATCGGGTCGAAGTTCTCGATCGAGCACACCACGACCACGTTGTCGTTGCCGTCGCGCATCAGCTCGAGCTCGAATTCCTTCCAGCCGTAGATCGATTCCTCGATCAGCACGTTGGCGCTCGGGCTTTCGGCAAGCCCGGCGCCGGCCATCCGGTCGACCTCCTCGACGGATCGCGCCATCCCCGAACCCAGGCCACCCATGGTGAAGCTGGGCCGCACCACGACCGGCAGGCCGAGCTCGGCAACCGTCTCGCGGACTTCTTCCATCGTGAAACACACTCGGCTGCGGGCGGATTCGCCGCCCACCTTGGCGACGATGTCCTTGAACATCTGCCGGTCCTCGCCGCGCTGAATGGCGTCGAAGTCGGCACCGATGAGCTCCACGCCGTGGCGCTCCAACGCGCCGTTCTCGTACAGCGCGACCGCGGTGTTGAGTGCGGTCTGCCCGCCCAGGGTGGCCAGCAGCGCGTCGATCTTGTTGCCGCGCTCCGCCTGCTGGGCGATCACCTTCTCGACGAAGGCGGCGGTGATCGGCTCGACGTAGGTGTGGTCGGCGTACTCCGGGTCGGTCATGATGGTGGCCGGGTTGGAGTTGACCAGGCTGACCTGCAGCCCCTCCGCGCGCAGCACCCGGCACGCCTGGGTGCCGGAGTAGTCGAATTCGCAGGCTTGCCCGATGACGATCGGCCCTGAGCCGATCACCAGCACGTGGTTGAGGTCGGAGCGACGTGGCACTAGCGGCCCTCCCCTGCCATGAGCTCGATGAATTGGTCGAACAGGTATTCCGCATCGTGCGGGCCGGCCGCGGCCTCCGGATGGTACTGGACCGAAAAGGCCTGCCCGTCGGCGAGTTTGACGCCCTCGACCACTCCGTCGTTGGCGCAGGTGTGGCTCACGATCGCTCGGCCGAACGGCGTGTCGAAGGACTGGCCGGCCTCCCCTTCGAGCGCGAAGCCGTGGTTTTGTGCCGTGACCGCCACGCGGCCGGTGGCGTGGTCGATCACCGGGATGTTGATGCCGCGGTGACCGAACACCAGCTTGTAGGTGGACAGTCCCAGCGCCCGGCCCAGGATCTGATTGCCGAAACAGATGCCGAACAGCGGGATCCCGGCGCCCAGCGCCTCGCGGGTGACCGCGACGACATGATCGGCGGTGGCGGGGTCGCCGGGGCCATTGGACAAGAAGATGCCGTCGGGTTTGATGTCGGCGATCTGCTCGTAGGTCGCCGACGATGCCAGCACGTGGGTGCGGACGCCGCGACGGGCGAAGTTGCGCGGGGTGTTGGTTTTGATCCCCAGGTCCAGCGCGGCCACCGTAAACCGCGGTGCGCCATCGGGTTCCACGATGTAGCTGTCCGGCGTGCTGACCTCGCCGGCCAGGTCGGCGCCCAGCATCGACTGCTGGCCGCGCACCCGCCGCAGCAGTTCGTCCGGATCGGCCAGCGCATCACCGGAGAACACGCCCGCCTTCATCGAGCCGCGGGTGCGCAGATGCCGCACCACCGCGCGCGTGTCGATGCCGGCGATTCCCACGATGTGCTGGCGGACCAGCTCGTCCTCCAGCGTTCCGGTGGCCCGCCAGTTGGACGGCCGCGGCGACGGATCGCGCACCGCGTAGCCGGCGACCCAGATCTTGTCGCCCCGGCTCTCGGCGTCCTCGCCGTTCCAGCCGGTGTTGCCGATCTGCGGCGCGGTGGCCACCACGATCTGCCGGTGGTAACTGGGATCGGTCAGCGTCTCCTGGTAGCCGGACATGCCGGTGGAAAAGACGGCCTCGCCCAACGTTTGGCCGACCTTGCCGAACGGCGTGCCGGTGAAGACGCGGCCGTCCTCGAGTACCAACTGCGCTTTAGTCACGAGCGCCGCTCCCCCTCATGTTGCGATTTGAGCCAGCCGTCGTATTCGTTGCGGTGATTCGCCCGGAAGCCGGTGTCGATCTCGACGCCTGAGGGCAGCCGCCAGCGGATCGCCAGAATCCCGACCCGGCCCGTCATCCTGCGCTCCATCCGGATGTGCGTGATCGAATCCCCAGGGATCCAAATAGGCTGGGCCCGTACGCGTTCCACCATGATGCCGCCCTCGTAGCGAGTCAGTACCGCCTTGCTACGGAAACCCAGATCACCGGCCGCGATCCGCTCGCTCCAGCCCGGCGCCATCATGGAACCGCAGTAGTGCCCGCGGGTGGTGATGGTCGCCGCCCCCACCTGGTCCGGGATCTCGGGCAACGCCCCGATCAGCTCCGCCTGCTGCTGGGAACGACGGTGCCAGGTCCGCATCATCAGCTGGATCACCACCGTGAGCACGACCACCAGTACGGCCGCGAAGATCAGCGATCCCACCAGCGTGCCCGAGTTCATGCCGGGCACTTCCCGTCTCGGGCGGTGACCTTGCCGCGCAGCAGCGTGGCGGTCACGGTGGCGGGCAGGGTCATCGCCTCGTAGGGGGTGTTGGCCGACCGGCTGGCCAGGTCGGCGCCGGCGATCGTCCATGAGGCCGTGGGATCCACGACCGTGAGGTTGGCGGGCTCCCCCACCTCCAGCGGCCGCCCGTGATCGGGCAGCCGCGCAATGCGTGCGGGGTTTTCACTCATCACCCGGGCGACGTCCCGCCAGGTCAGCAACCCCGGGGTGACCATGGTCTGCACCACGATCGACAGCGCCGTCTGCAGCCCCAGCATGCCGGGACGCGCCGCGGAGAACTCCACACACTTCTCATGCTCGGCGTGCGGGGCGTGGTCGGTGGCCACGCAGTCGATGACGCCGTCGGCCAGCGCTTGGCGTAGCGCCGTCGCGTCGGCGGCTTCGCGCAGCGGCGGGTTGACCCGGTTGCGCCCGTCGTAACTGGCCAGCCTGCTGTCGTCGAGCATCAGGTGGTGCGGGGTGACCTCGGCGGTGATCGAAATCCCTTGCTCCTTGGCCCATTTCACGATCTCGACCGTGCCCGCCGTGGAGGCGTGGCAGATGTGGACCCGGGCGCCGGCGTCGCGGGCCAGCAGCGCGTCGCGGGCCACGATCGATTCCTCGGCCGCCCGGGGCCAGCCCGCCAGGCCCAACCGGGCCGCGGTGGGGCCCTCGTGGGCGACGGCGCCGACCGTCAGCCGCGGTTCCTCGGCGTGCTGGGCGATGAGCACGCCCAGGCCGGTGGCGTATTCCAGGGCGCGGCGCATCACCAGCGGGTCGTGCACGCAGATGCCGTCGTCGGAGAACATGCGAACCTGCGCGGCACCGGCCGCCATCATGCCCATCTCGGTGAGCTCCTTGCCGGCCAGCCCGACGGTGACGGCGCCCACCGGGTGCACGTCGACCAGGCCGACCTGCTGGCCGCGATGCCACACGTGGTCGGTGACCACCGGGCTGTCGGCGACCGGGTTGGTGTTGGCCATCGCGAACACCGCAGTGTATCCACCCAAAGCCGCTGCGGCCGAGCCGGTTTCGATGTCCTCGGCGTATTCACGCCCGGGTTCGCGCAGGTGGGTGTGCAAATCGACCAGGCCGGGCAGCAGCACGTGGCCGGTGGCGTCGATCACGTCGGCCGTCTCGGGAATGTCCAACGTGGCCCCGATGTCGGCGATCTGGCCGTCAAAACCGGGGCTGTCGATCAGCACGTCGACGCGATCGCCCTCACCGTACAACCGAACCCCGCGCAGCAGCACGCTCACGCCGCACCCTCTTCTCCGGCTAGTTCGGTGCCGACCAGCACGTGGAACAGCACCGCCATCCGCACGTGGACACCATTGGAAACCTGTTGCAGCACAGCAGATTGCGATGAGTCGGCTACCGACGACGCGATCTCCATGCCGCGCAGCATCGGACCGGGGTGCAGCACCACGGCGTGGCCGGGCAGCAGCGCCTGGCGGCGATCGGAAAGCCCGTACAGGGAGGAGTATTCGCGCACCGACGGAAAGAAGCCGCCGTTCATCCGCTCGGCCTGCACGCGCAGCATCAGCACCGCGTCGGCGGCGGGCAACTCGGCGTCGAAGTCGTTCGATACGGTGACCGGCCAGCCCTCGACGCCGACCGGCAGCAGCGTCGGCGGCGCGACCAGCACCACCTCGGCGCCAAGGGTGTCCAGCAGCATCACGTTCGAGCGGGCGACGCGGCTGTGCAGGATGTCGCCGACGATCACGATGCGCCGGCCTTCGATGCCGCCGAGGCGCTGGCGAATGGTGAGCGCGTCCAGCAGCGCCTGGGTCGGGTGCTCGTGGGTGCCGTCGCCGGCATTGATCACCGACGGCCCGCCGTCGTCCTTCGCGCCGGTCCAGTCCGCGAGCAGATGCGCGGCGCCGGAAGCCGGGTGCCGGATGATCAGCGCGTCGGCGCCGGCGGCGCGCAGCGTGAACGCGGTGTCGCGCAGCGACTCTCCCTTGCCCACCGACGATCCCGACGCGCTGACGTTGATCACGTCGGCGCTCATCCACTTGCCCGCCACCTCGAAGGACACCCGGGTGCGGGTCGAGTTCTCGTAGAACATCGTGACGATGGTGCGGCCGCGCAGCGTCGGCAGCTTCTTGATCTCGCGGCCCACCAGCGCCTGCGCGAACCGGTCGGCGTCGTCGAGGATGGCGGTGGCGTCGTCGCGGCTCAGGTCGCCGGCGGCCAGCAGGTGGCGCGTCATCGCGAGATCACCACCCCGTCGTCGCCGTCGTTCTCGCTCAGCAGCACGTGCACGCTCTCGCTGCGTGAGGTGGGGACGTTCTTGCCCACATAGTCGGCGCGCAGCGGCAGTTCGCGATGGCCGCGGTCGACCAGCACCGCCAGCTGGACGACCCGCGGCCGGCCCACGTCGCGCAGCGCGTCCAGCGCGGAACGCACCGAGCGGCCGGAGTACAGGACGTCGTCGACCAGGATCACCAGCGCGTCGTCGATGCCGCCGGCCGGAATCGAGGTGGCCTCCAGCGGCCGCGGCGGTTTTTGCATCAGATCGTCGCGGTAGAGCGTGATGTCCAGGGCGCCGTGGCCGACCTCGACGCCGCTGTATTCGCCGATGTTGGCCGCGAGCCGCTTGGCGAGGATGACACCGCGGGTCGGGATGCCCAGCAACACCACCCGTGGCGCGTCGGGGGCGTCCAGCGCGGTCTTTTCGATGATCTGATGTGCAATGCGGGAAATGGTGCGGCCCACGTCGGCCGCCGACATCAACTCCCGGGAATCGCTGCCTAAGCCGGTGTCGCCCGCAGCACCCATACGAAACTTGACCTCCTTCTCCGCCTCGCCGGACGGATCGTTAAAGGATGTCGACTGCGTGGCAGCGTAGCACTTATTTCGAGCGAGGCGCTGCGAGGGACATGTCGCGCCGGTCGGCCGTCGCCCGCGCCCGTCACACCCGCCCCATCAGTCTCTGAGAAGGGACACAGGGTGTTTGTCTCCCACCGACGCGTCGCGACGCCCAGCCGGCCGCTAGGGGTGCTCGATCAGGTGCAGGGATATTGCCCGTTGAGCACGCAGTTCGCCGGCGGCGAGTAGGAACCGGTCAGCATGCCTCTCATGCCACCGGTCGCGGAACCACTGGGCGCAATGGTGCGATTCCAATTCGCGGGAGTGAGAACATAGTGCGTGCCGGACTGGGTAATCGTGCTGTTCCACGTGTGCACGACGGATTCTCCCGCCGGCAAGTCGAAATCGAGCCTCCAATCGGTTAGCGGCGCCAGGCTCGCATTGACGATGGTGAAGCGGGCGATGAAACCGGTCTGCCATGTGTGTTCAACCGTCAGCGTCGCCGTGGCGGCAGCCGCATGAGCGACGGGAGTGATGGCAAGTCCGACGATGGCAACCACCAATGCGGACACGGTTACGTGAAGCGCTGTGCGCCAGCGCTTCACACCATTGTTCAGTCCGGACATAGCAGCCAACAGTAAAACCACACAAGCGATATCGCCCCTCGCATCGCGGGTACGCTGCAGTACCTTTGCTCAACCGAAACCGTCATGAAATTTTGGCCCCGACACGGGCAACCGGGCGCCGCCCCCGGCCCGCTAACCTGACCAGGTGAATCGCTCGACGCTCAATGGCAATGCCGCCTCCGTGAGGGAAGTGTGCGACGCCGGCCTGCTCGCCGGTGCGGTGACTGTCGTGTGGCAGCGCGGAGAACTGCTACAGGTCAACGAGATCGGCTACCGCGACGTGGATGCGGGTCTGCCGATGCAGCGCGACACGCTGTTTCGCATCGCGTCGATGACCAAGCCGGTGACGGTCGCGACGGTGATGAGCCTGGTCGACGAGGGCAGGCTGACGCTCACGGATCCGGTCACCCGCTGGGCGCCGGAGCTGGCCGGCGTGCGGGTGCTCGACGATCCGCACGGCCCGCTCGACCGGACCCACCCGGTGAACCGCACCATCCTGATCGAGGATCTGCTCACCCACACCAGCGGGCTGGCCTATGGGTTCTCGGTGTCCGGGCCGATCTCCAAGGCCTACATGCGGCTGCCCTTCAATCAGGGCCCGGACGCCTGGCTGGCCGAGCTGGCCAAGCTGCCGCTGGTGCATCAGCCCGGCGACCGGGTCACCTACAGCCACTCCATCGACCTGCTGGGGGTCATCGCCTCCCGCATCGAGAACAAGCCCTTCCACCAGGTGCTCGAGGAGCGGGTACTGGGCCCGGCGGGCATGACCGACACCGGGTTCTTCGTTTCGCCCGAGGCGCGCCGCCGCGCGGCCACGATGTACCGGCTCGACGAACAAAGCCGGCTGCAGCACGGGGTGATGGGCCCACCGCACATCACGCCGCCCTCGTTCTGCAACGCCGGCGGCGGATTGTGGTCGAGCGCCGACGATTACCTGCGGTTCGTGCGGATGCTGCTCGGCGGCGGAACGGTCGACGGCGTGCGGGTGCTTTCGGAAGAGTCCGTCCGGCTGATGCGGACCGATCGGCTCACCGACGAACAGAAGCGACACAACTTCCTGGGCGCGCCGTACTGGGTGGGCCGCGGCTTCGGGCTCAACCTGTCGCTGGTGACCGATCCGGCCAAGAGCACACCGCTTTTCGGGCCGGGCGGTCTCGGCACGTTCAGCTGGCCCGGCGCCTACGGAACCTGGTGGCAGGCCGACCCCAGCGCGGATCTCATCCTGCTCTACCTGATCCAGAATCTGCCGGACCTCACCGTCGATGCCGCCACCGCCGTCGCCGGCAACACGTCGCTGGCCAAACTCCGCACGGCACAACCCAGATTCGTCCGCAACACCTATCGTGCCCTCGGCCTCTAAAGTCACATTCCGATGCCCGGATACCCACCCGACCGCATCAGCGGTCCGCGACTGCTGCTCCGCCCGCCCGCGCTCGACGACGCCGGGGCGCTGTTCCAGCGAGTCGCCCGCGATCCGCAGGTCACCAAGTACCTGCTGTGGGCGCCGCATCCCGACGTCGCCGCGACGCGGCGCGTGATCACCGAAAAACTCAACGCCAGCGCGGACGAGAAGACCTGGGTCATCGAGTCGCGGCACCGTGGCGAGGTGATCGGGCTGGCCAGCTGTCGGCGCACCGCGCCGCACTCGGTCGAAGTCGGCTACTGCCTGGGCCGACGCTGGTGGGGCAAGGGATTGATGTCCGAGGCGCTCGGCATGCTGCTCACCGCGCTCGACGCCGATCGCGAGATGTATCGCGTCTGGGCCACCTGCAGCGTGGACAACGAACGCTCGGCGCGACTGCTCGAGCACGCCGGCTTCTTCCTGGAGGGACGACTCGCCCGGCACGCGGTCTACCCCACGATGGGGCCAGAGCCCCAGGACAGCCTGCTCTACGCCAAAATTCTGCGTTGATCAGGCTTTCTCCGCCGAGCCCTTGTCGAGTGCCCGGCGGGCGTAGGCGCGCACGTCGGCGTCACCGTCCTTGAGCGCAAGCCCCAAGGCGTCCCGAGCGGCGGGCTCACCGGCCCACCGGGTCAGGGACAGCACCCCGGCCTTGCGCACGTCCAGATGGGCGTCACCGAGCGCCTCGGACAGCTGCGCAATTGCGAAGTCGGCAGGCGCGCCGGCCAGCGCGCGCGCCGCGCCCTCGCGCACCTGCCAGGCCGGCGACCGCAATGCCTGCTTGATCGCGACGTAATCTTCTGGGCTGCAACCCAATTGGCCCAGCGCGGCCAGCGCGGCGGCGCGAACCAGTGGGTCGGAGTCGGCAACGAGCCGGCGCACCGCATCGACACCATTGCGCAGGGTCGCGAGCCCGGCGGCCGCCGCGATGCGCACTTCCCGGTTCTCGTCGCCCGCGGCGGTGACGACACCGTCCACGTCGTCGACGGACACCAGCGCCCGCACCGCCTCGATGCGGACCCGATGATCGACGTCGCCCAGGGCGCGACGGTATTGCGCCGCGTCACCGGCCCGGCGCGCGGCCAGCACGTACAACGACGCCGCGCGCACCAGCCGATCGACCGAGTCCAGGTACTCCCGAACACTTTCCGGGTCCGGCAGCACCTCGACCAGCTCGCGGATGCCCTCGGCGCTCGTGAGGCGGACGGCGGCGTCGTCGTCGTTCAGCGCGGCCACCAGCGCCGGCGCGTAACCGTCGGGAATGTGCTCGGTCAGCGTCGACACGGCGGTGCGGCGCACCCCCGGATCCGCGTCGGCGAGGTAGGGCCGCAGGGTGGCCATCGTGGGCTCCTCGAGCGCCAGGACCTCGGCGATGCGCGGTGACGGCGGCTCGAACACCGTTGCGGCCGCGTCGATTCGGGACATCGTGGTGGCCGGCGCTTGGCCGCCGACCAATGGCGGCTGCTCCACGGGATACACGGTCTGGTCGGTGGGCGGCAGGCCGTCGAGCTCCGGGACCGGCACGAAATACGGTGCCACCGGCCGCTTGAGGAACACCATCTCGCCGTCGGCGTCCTTGCGCAGATTGAGGTGATAGCCCCATTGGTGGTCGTCGCGGCCGGGCAGGTCGGCGCGATCGTGATAGAGGCCCCACCGTGATTCGGTGCGGGTGTGCGACGAACGGGCGGCCATCTCGGCACAGTCGCGGATGAACGACACCTCCACCGCGCGCATCAGCTCGTGCGGATTGCGGGCGCCCATCTCGGCGATCTCCACGCGCATCCGCTCGAACGTGCGGATGGCCAGCGACAGCTTGGCCCCGGTCTTGGGCGGCGCGACGTAGTCGTTGACGAAGCGGCGCAGCTTGTATTCGACCTGGGGCTGCGGCGGGCCGTCCGGATGCCGCAACGGCCGGTAGATCAGCTCGTGCGCCTCGCGCACCTGTTCTGCCGGAAGTTGTTGCGGTGCAGCGGTATCGGCCAGCGTCGAGGCGGCGTGCGTGCCGGCCAGGTCGCCGAACACGAACGCGCCGATCATGTAGTTGTGCGGCACGCACGCCATGTCACCGGCCGCGTACAGCCCGGGCACCGTGGTGCGGGCGTGCTCGTCGACCCACACACCCGACGCGGAATGCCCGCTGCACAACCCGATTTCGGAGATGTGCATCTCGATGTCGTGGGTGCGGTAGTCGTGACCGCGGTTGGCGTGGAAGGTGCCCCGGGTCGGCCGCTCGGTGGTGTGCAGGATGTTCTCCAGCGCGGTCAGCGTCTCGTCGGGCAGGTGCGACACCTTGAGGTAGATGGGCCCGCGCGCCGAATCGATCTCGGTCTTGACCTCGGCCATCATCTGCCCCGACCAGTAGTCGGAGTCGACGAACCGCTCGCCGAGCGCGTTGACCTGATAGCCGCCAAAGGGATTGGCGACGTACGCACACGCCGGGCCGTTGTAGTCCTTGATCAGCGGGTTGACCTGGAAACACTCGATGCCCGACAGTTCCGCACCCGCGTGGTAGGCCATCGAGTAGCCGTCGCCGGCGTTGGTGGGGTTCTCGTAGGTGCCGTACAGGTAGCCCGACGCGGGCAGGCCGAGCCGGCCGCAGGCGCCGGTGGCCAGGATCACCGCCTTGGCGCCGACCGTGACGAATTCACCCGTGCGCGTGTTCAGGGCCGCCGCGCCGACCACCCGCCCGCCGTCGGTCAGCACCCGGACGGGCATCAGCCGGTTCTCGATCTGGATCTTCTCGCGCATCGACCGTTGCCGCAGCACCCGATACAGCGCCTTTTTGACGTCCTTGCCCTCGGGCATCGGCAGCACGTAGGAGCCCGAGCGGTGCACCCGGCGCACGGCGTATTCGCCGTGCTCGTTCTTCTCGAACTTCACGCCGTAGCGTTCCAGCCGCTGCACCATCGCAAACCCGCGGGTGGCGGTCTGATACACGGTGCGCTGGTTGACGATTCCGTCGTTGGCGCGGGTGATCTCGGCGACGTAGTCCTCGGGTTCGGCCTTGCCGGGGATCACCGCGTTGTTCACGCCGTCCATGCCCATCGCCAGCGCACCGGAGTGGCGCACGTGGGCCTTTTCCAGCAGCAGCACCTGCGCGCCGTTCTCGGCGGCCGACAGCGCCGCCATGGTGCCCGCGGTGCCACCGCCGATGACCAGGACGTCACAGTCGAGCCGGACCGGGGTCGCCGGGTCGGGAATCTGCATCATGCCGCCTCCGCCGAGTGATTCAGTGCCGCAATGACTTCGGCGCGCAACGCCGCGCGCTGCCGCTCGACGCGCGGCTCCGGAACGTCGATCAGGGCGCGCAGCGGCTGACCGGCCCTGCCCAGCACGGCGATGCGATCGCCGAGCAGCAGCGCCTCGTCGACGTCGTGGGTGACGAAGACGATCGTCGTCGGATGGGCACGCCAGGTGTCGATCAGCAGCCGCTGCATGGCGGTACGGGTTTGGGTGTCCAGGGCGCCGAACGGCTCGTCCATCATCACCGCGCGCGGCGCGCCGGCCAGCCCGCGGGCCAGCTGGACGCGCTGGCGCATGCCGCCCGACAGGCTCTTCGGCAGGTAGTCGCCGAAGCCGGTGAGGCCGAGCTCGGCGATCCAGCGGTCCGCCTCGGCGCGCCGCCCGGCGCGGGAGACGCCGCGCAGCCGCAGGGCCAGCTCGATGTTGGAGCGCACGGTGCGCCAGGGCAGTAACGCGTTGTCCTGGAACACCATGCCCCGATCCCCCGACGTGGTGGTCACCTCGTCGCCGTCGGCGACGATCCGGCCCTCGTCGGGCCGCAGCAGCCCCGCCAGGGCGCGGAGCACCGTCGACTTGCCGCAGCCCGAGGGGCCGGTGAGCACCAGGATCTCTCCGGGGCGCACCGTCAGGCTCAGCCCGTCGATCACCGGTTCGCCGGTGTAGGACAAGCGAACTCGATCCAGTTCGAGACTCACTCCAACGGTCATCGCTGCTGGTCCTCCGCTCGCGGCAGCCAGCCGGTCACCCGGCGGCCCACGACCTCCACGGCCGCCGCGGTCGCGAAACCCAGCACGCCGATGGTGATGATCCCGACGAACACCTGCGGATACGCCAGCACGGTGTAGTCCTGCCAGGTGCGGTAACCGATCCCGAGCCGGCCCGAGATCATCTCCGCGGAGATCACGCAGATCCACGCCACGCCCATGCCGACCGAAAGGCCGCCGAACACTCCGGGCAGGATGCCCGGCAACACCACCTGCTTCAGCACATCCCACCGGCCGCCGCCGAGGGTGCGCACCGAGTCCTCCCACAGCGTGGGCAACGCCCGCACCGCGTGCCGGGTACTGACCAGGATCGGGAAGTAGGCCGCCAGGAAGGTGATGAACACGATGCCGGCCTCGTCGGTGGGGAACAGCAGGATCGCCACCGGCACCATCGCGATGGCCGGCACGGGCCTGACCAACTCCGTCAGCGGGCCGAAGGTGTTGGCGAACAAGCGCGAACGGCCCAGCAGCACCCCGGTCGCTACCCCGACCACGGCGGCCAGTCCGAAGCCGGTGAGAATCCGGATCAGCGACTGCGCCAGGTCAAGCCAGTACTCGGACGTTTCGAGCCGGCGTCCCAGCGCGTGCACGATCTCGGTGACGGTGGGCAGCGTGTCGAAGCGCAGCAGCAACCGCAGCTTGCCGGCGGTGAGCGCCTGCCACAGCCCGATCGCGGCGGCGACCGAGGCGAGCCGCAGCAGCCGCCACTGCCACGGTGAGCCGGCACGTCGCGGGGTGGCCGTCGCCGGGACCGTGTCGACGACTTGCGCCGATACCGGGGCTGCCGGGTCGCCGGTGAGATAGGCGGTCATACCGAACCTCCAAGGGCCTGCTGGTAATTCACGATGGCGCCGCCCGGGTGTGCGGCGAGATAGCGATGCGCGCCGGCCGGCGTCCCGAACGGCAGGTAGTTCTGGCCGTCTTGCACCCAGACCGCCTTGTCGGCGAACCATCGGGTGCCCAGCTCGGCGTCGGGAACGTAGGCGGCACGGACTTTGGTGCCGTGGGCGGTCGCCTCGCGCACCGCGCGAAGCAGACTCGTCGGGTTGGCGACCGTCTGGGTGGCATTCGAACCGTCCAGCCACAGTTCGCTGGCCAGGGCGGGATCCCCGCGCAGCGCGGACGGGTTGGCGGTGACGGCCCGGGCCGCGTCGTAGTTCAGGCCGCGCGCGCGGAACACGGTGCGCAACGGCGCGTCCTGGACGAAGCCGGACACGTCGAGGTCGGCGAAGTCGCCGATCGACTTCAGGTACGGCACATCGTTTTTCAGCGCCTCGACCAGTGACGGTTTGAGCGTGGTGTCGAATGACGTACCGCCGGGACCGTTGTAGAGGTACACCACTTCCTGCGGCAGGCCGCTGCCCTGGGCGACGATGCGGGCGGCTTCCAGCGGCTTGTCGTTGAGGAAGTCGGTGGCGTCCAGTTGCGCCTGCAGGAAGGCGCCCAGCACCTCCGGGTGAGACGCCGCGTACGAGCGCCGCACCACCACCCCGTGCAGGGTGGGCAGGTTCAGCTCGGCGCCGTCGTACAGCAGTTTGGCCTTGCCCTGAAAGACGAGCAGGCCCGGCCAGGCGACGAACTGCGAAAGGCCCTGCACCTGGCCGGATTCCAGCGCGGAGGCGCCCACCTGTGGTTGCTGGTTGAGCACTTCCACGCCTTTGATCCCGGCCCTGTCCAGCGCCCGCATCAAGGTGCCGTGACCGGCCGACCCCACACTCGCCGAGACCTTGGCGCCGGCCAGGTCGCTCAGCGTGGCCGCCGACGAACCGGGCTCTACCACCACCATGTTCAGCGCGCCCTTGGGGTTGTAGCCGGTGATGGAGACGATCTCGGTTTTCGCCAGCGGGTTGGCCTGCGTCTTGGAGCCGTTGATCAGCATGGGATAGTCGCCCATCGAGCCGATGTCGATCTTCTCGGCGAGCATCTGCGCGGTGATCGGGGCGCCGGTGTCGTAATCCTGCCATCGCACCGCGTATTTGGTGCCGGTGCGGGTGGTGATGTCGGCGAGCCGGCGCTCCAGGTAGCCCTGCGCGCGAAGCAGCGTGCCCGCGGTGACGGTGTTGATGGTCTTGGACTGATAGCCCACCACCACGTTGACCACACCGGAGGACTGCGACAGGGATTCCAGTGAGCAACCGGAGGTGAGCGCGGCGATCGCGAACACCGCCGACGCCAGCCGGATGGCGCGTCGTTTCATGAAAGATCCTGGGGTCGGAGGCTTTTCAGCGAAGGAGATAGGGCATGTTGACGGTGACGGCGCCGGTGGGACAGCGGGCCGCGCAGGGACCGCAGTACCAGCACTCGTCGACGTGCATGAAGGCCTTGCCGGTGTCGGGGTTGATGGCCAGCGCATCGAGCGGGCAGACCTCCACGCACAGCGTGCAGCCGTCGATACACAGCGACTCGTCGATGGTGACCGGCACGTCGGCGCGGTTGTTGTTGATCAGCGTCATGGGTTGCTCCTCATCGGCTCGGCTCTGAAAAGATTGCCCCGCATGGTGATTCGATCGCCCCGCATCCGGATGTACTCCAGGTCCACGGGGGTGCCGTCGGCGAGGCTGGTGAGCCGCTCCAGCATCAGCAGCGCCGCACCGTCGGGCACCTGCAGCGTGGCCGCCGAATGCGCGTCGGCGGGAATGGCCTCGAGCGCCAGCGCCGCCGAGCCCAGCCGTTGCCCGCTCACCTCCTCGATGAGCGCGAACAGATCGTTCGTCTCCAGCGGGTGGTTCAGCACCTCGCGGCCCAGTTCTGGGGCGAGGTAGGTGAGGTCCAGGCTGAGCGGCAGGTCACCCAGGTAACGCAGCCGCTCGACGAACACCGCCTGCTCGCCCGGCCGAAGTCCCAGCCGGCGGGCCACCGACGGCGGCGCGGTGACCGGCATCGCGGCGCGCACCTCGTTGCGGACCTCGCCGAGATCCTTGAACGTCTCCTTCAGGCCCAGCAGCGCGTCGAGCCCGTGATCGTACTTGCGCTGCGCGACGTGCGTGCCGACCTTCGGTCCGCGATCGATCAGCCCCTCGTGCTTGAGGACGGCCAGCGCCTCGCGAATGGTGTTGCGCGACACCGAGAACTCGGCGGCCAGGTCTAGTTCCGCGGGCAGGCCCTGCGGGTAGGCGTCGGAGTGGATCTGCTGGCGCAGCACATCGGCGACCCGGCGGGCGCGGTCGGCCCTGGGTCCGCCAAGAGGTAATGGTTGCGCCACGGGGGCCACGCTAATGCAGCTCAGGGCCGCTTTTCGGGTCGCCGATGAGGGCCCGCCCCGGTGGCGGGGCGCATTGCGCCGGGGCGCCTTCGGGCGCGACCAGCCAAAACCGTCAACCGCCGCGCTATTGCGCCACCTGCGAGAACCCGCCGTCTTTGCGATCCTGATGAGCAGAACCTGAAGGAAGATGGCTTGCATGACTGACGTTTCGAAACACGCGCTGACCAAGGTGCCGGCGGTCACGCTGGGCTTTTGGGTCATCAAGGTCTTGGCGACGACGCTGGGGGAGACCGGCGGCGACACCGTCACGATGACGCTGAATTGGGGCTACGCCGCCGGGGTCGCGATTTTCGGCGTGGCGCTGGTGGCGCTGGTCGCGGCGCAGATACTCGCCAAGCGATTTCACGCCGTCCTCTACTGGGCGACGATCGTGGCCTCGACGACGTTCGGCACCGTGCTGGCCGATTTCGCGGACCGGTCGCTGGGCATCGGCTACACGGGCGGGTCGCTGCTGCTGCTCGCGTGCCTGGTGGCGACGCTGTGCCTCTGGCGATGGTCGCAGGGCACCGTATCGGTCAGCACCGTCTCGACGCCCAAAGTCGAGGCTTTCTACTGGGCGACCATCACGTTCTCGCAGACGCTGGGCACCGCGCTCGGCGATTGGCTGGCGGACACCCGCGATTTCGGGTACGAACGCGGCGCGCTGGTCTTCGCGGCCGGCCTGGCCGTGGTCGCGGCCCTGTACTTCTGGACGTCCATCTCGCGCGTCACCTTGTTCTGGGTGGCGTTCATCCTCACCAGGCCGCTGGGGGCGACGGTGGGCGACTTCATCGACAAGCCCGTCGCCGACGGCGGCCTGGCGTGGAGCCGCCCGTGGGCCTCGGCGGCGCTCGCGGCGCTCATCGCGGTGTTGCTCGTCGTCATCCCGCAGCGTCCCGGTCGCCATCCCGGTGAGCTCAAAGACGATGAGGCAGAAGCCCATCCGGGCACCGACGTCGAGCAGCCAGACCAAATGCGCATTGACCGGCCGCCCGAATGAGGGTGCGCCCGACACTCGACGTAGCTTTGACACATGCGAGTCCTGCTCGTTGAGGATGAACCGCGGCTGTCCGCCACCGTGGCCAGGGGGCTCAAGGCGGAGGGGTTCGTCGTCGTTGCCGTCGGCAACGGCGTCGACGGCCTGCGGGAGGCCACCGAAAACGGGTTTGACGTAGTCGTTCTCGACATCATGCTGCCCGGGCTCAGCGGTTATGAGGTCCTGCGCCGGATGCGGTCGCACAACGTGTGGACACCGGTGCTCATGCTGACCGCCAAGGACGGTGAGTACGACGAAACCGACGCCTTCGACCTCGGGGCGGATGACTATCTGACGAAGCCGTTCTCATTCCGCGTGCTGGTGGCGCGGCTGCGGGCGCTGGTTCGTCGCGGTGCACCGGCGCGGCCGGTGGTCATGAAAGCGGGGACGCTGACCCTGGATCCCGCCCGGCACACGGTCGAGCGGGGCTCGACCCCCATCGCGCTGACTCCGCGCGAATACGGGGTGCTCGAGTTCCTGATGCGCAACAAGGACGTGGTGGTGACCAAAGCCGAGATATTGCAGAACGTCTGGGACGCGCATCACCACGGCCCCGACAACGTGGTCGAGGTCTACGTGGGATATCTGCGTCGCAAGATCGATGTTCCTTTCGGTACCAACACCATCGAGACGATCCGGGGCGTCGGTTACCGACTGGTGTGCTGAGACACGGGCAGCGTCACAATCATTGTTGTTCCGCCGCAGGGCGGGTCGTCGATGGTGACCACGCCGTTGTGGGCGGCGACGATCTCGGCGACGATCGCCAGGCCCAGCCCGGCCCCTCCCCCGCTACGCGCTCGATCGGAATCCAGGCGCACGAAACGTTCGAACACCCGGCGCCGATCGGCTGGGGCGATTCCGGGCCCGTCATCGCTGACGGTGAGGGTCACCGTTGCGCCTTGGCCGCCGACTTCGATGGCGGCACACGAATCCGCATGACGGACAGCGTTTTCGATGAGGTTGCGGATCATCCGCGACATGGCGACCGGGTCGGCTTCCAGGCGCACCGGATGGATATCGGTGTGGATCACGCATTGCGTGTCACGCCGCGCGCGGTCGACTTCGGCCTGCGCCAGGTCGTCGAGCGCCACCTGCTCTTTGCGCCGGAGCAGCGTCTGCTCGTCGGCGCGGGCCAGCAGCAGCAGATCTTCGATCAGGGTATGCATGCGCCGCGCCTCGGGCAGCAAGGTGTTGACCGTCAATTCGGCGTCGAGTAGATCGGGGTGTGCCTCGGCCACTTCCAGCCCGGAGATGATGGTGGTCAGCGGGCTGCGCAGTTCGTGTGAGGCGTCGCCGACAAAGCGCTGCTGCGCACGGTGACCCGCCTCCAGGCGCGAGAGCATCTCGTTCATCGTGACTGCCAGGGCCGCGACTTCGTCGTGGCTGTCCGGCACCGGTACCCGCTCGGCCAGATCGGACGTCGAGATGTCGGCCACCCTGGTCCGGATGGCGTCCACCGACTGCAGCGACCGTCGCACCAGCCAGTAGGTTGCCGCCGCCGCCACCCCGACGATCACCGGTGCGCTGCAGGCCAACAGGATCGCCAGCGTCCGCGCGGTCGCCTCGACCGCCTCGCTGCCTCCCCCCACCAGCACGGTGTACACACCGGATCGGGTTGCGACCTTTTGGCCGCTGACCCGCATGTCGTCACCGGCGACCGCGTCGTCGGGCAGGCCGCGACGCAGGTTGAAGTCGAACTGATTCGCCGGGACCAGCGGTGTTTTCGGCGCCGAGCCGGACCGCTTCACCACGTTGCCATCCGGACCGACCAATTGGGTTGCGACCACCCGCTGGTCGGTGTGCAGCAACGCGTTGTCGAGGTCGTCGACCGAACCGGACTGCAGCGCCTTGGTGATGTCGCGGACCCGCTCGGCGGCGGCGTAGTCGACGCCCGCCAACAGCTTGCGGTACAAGACCGCGTCCAAGCCGGCGCCTGCCACGCTGAGCGCACACAGTACGACGATCGCCGACACGGCCGCCGACCGGGCCGAAATGCCCAGGTGCGCCAGGTGCCACGAACGCGCTCGCCCGCTTCGCCGGGACGGCCAGGCACCGGATATCCGCACGTCGTCAATTCTGCAGTCCCGCCGCCCGGGGCGAAAACGTCGAGTTCAGCGCGTTCTCAGCGGCCTCTCAGCGGCCGCGTCCTACGCTGACGTGGTCATGCCTGGTATTGCACGCCCTGTGCGTCGTAACGATCGTGTGATCGCCCGACTACTGGTCGGCGCGGCGGTAGTGGTCGGCTGCGGCGCCCTGGGCGCCGCCCCGGCCGGTGCCGACCCCAGCCCCTTCAACACCCTCAGTTCGAGCTGCAACCAGACCGCTGCTGGGAGCAGGGACGCGCTCCTGCAGGGGATTCGGCGAGGTATCGCCGACTGGTCGATGGGCGCAACGCACACCTCTGCCCGCACCACGTGCGGCGCGAGCCCGGCACCGACGACCGGTTGATCGCTCAGCTGTCCGCGACCGACGGCATGGCGGGGACACCGTTGGCGCGTGCCCCGTTGGTTGCCGACGCGTCGGCGGGCAGCTCGAACGCAGCGGTCACCGAACCCACCGCCGCCATCGCCGCGTTGCGTTGTGCCTCCATGCGCGCCAGCGCCGTCTCGGTGAAGACCGACAACCCGAGATCCGGGTTGTATCCGTGGATTTCCTTGACGTCGAGCTGGGCCAGGAAGTAGACGATCTCCTTGGACACCACCTGCCCGGGGACCAGCACCGGGAAGCCCGGCGGGTAGGGCACCACGAACGTGGTCGACACCAGGGTCTTGCCCTCGGCGAGCCGTCTGCCCGCGCTGCCGATCTGCACGTACTCGCGGTCCGACTCTTCGTACCCGGCGTAGAACGCCGACCGCATGTCGCCGAATTTGCACTCATCGACCGGCCGGAACGCCACGTCGAACTCGCTGAAGTCGGGCAGATGCGGCAGATCCTCGGTGATCTCCTCGACATGACGCTCCTGCAACGCCCGGTCGGCGACGCTGGCCGCCTTCACGATGCGATCCAAATCGATTGCCACCCTACGTAATACGTCGAGCAGGTAGTGCACGCTCGACCAGGTGACACCGATCGTGAAGATGAGCAGCACGCTGTTGATCGAGGTCTTGTTGATCTGGATGCCGAATCGTTCCATCAGCACCTTTTCGCGGAAGTCGAATCCGGTCATTCCGGTGTTGCCGATGAACAGCGTGACGCGCGTCGGGTCGAGCACGAACTGATCGGAGCGCCAGGCCTCGTTCCACTCGGCCAGGGCGCCCTGCCTGATCGACGCGGTCGAGCTGACCGTGGAGGCACGAAACTCCTCGGGCACCAGGTCGGACTCGTCGAGGATGCTGAACCACTTGCTGATCAACCGGTCTTTGCGCACCCGGTGGCGGAAGACCAACGCCATGTCGTAGACCTGGCGGACCAGCTGGAAGCCCTCCATGTCGACCTGCCGGCGCGCCAGGTCCAGCGAGGCGAGCAGTTGCTGGTTCGGTGAGGTCGAGGTGTGGGTCAGGAAGGCCTCACCGAAGGCGTCGCGGGCCCGGGAGTTGAAGTCCTGGTCGCGGACATGAACCATCGAAGCCTGCCGAAACGCAGACAGGGACTTGTGGGTGGAGTGCGTCGCGTACACGCGGACCCGCGCGCGACCGGGGTCGGGAAGCAGCCGCCGCTCAACCCACTCCGACCGGTCCACCCCTTCCATCGACGTACGCCAATCCCTATATTCCGCAACGTATTCCGGCGATGCCAGCATCTGCTCGAGACGCTCGGCGGCTATCATCGCGGTTCGCTGCCGGGCCCACGGCACGGCCGTGGCGAACGCGTACCACGCCTCGTCCCAGAGGAAACAGATGTCGGGCTTGATCGCCAGCACTTCCAGCATGACCTGCATGGGGTTGTAGACGACACCGTCGAAGGTGCAGTTGGTCAGCAGCAGCATCCGGACCCGGTGCAGCTGACCGGCCGCCTCCAGGTCCAGCAGCGTCTGCTTGACGGTGCGCAGCGACACCGCGCCGTAGATCGCGAACTGCGGCAGCGGATACGCGTCCAGATACAGCGGATAGGCGCCGGCCAGCACCAGCCCGTAGTGGTGGGACTTGTGGCAGTTGCGGTCGATCAGCACGATGTCGCCGGGTCGCGTCAGCGACTGCACCACGATCTTGTTGGCGGTCGATGTGCCGTTGGTGACGAAATAGGTGTGGTCGGCGTTCCACGTCTTCGCGGCCTTGTCCATCGCCTTTTTGATGTTGCCGTGCGGGTCCAGCAGCGAGTCGAGTCCACCGGAGGTGGTGGAGGTTTCGGCCATGAAGATGTTGCGGCCGTAGAACTCCCCCATGTCCTGCAGCGACCTGGAGTTGAAGATGCTGGCGCCGCGCGCGACGGGCAGGGCGTGGAATTGGCCGACCGGCGCCGCGGCATACGCCCGCAGTGCATCGAAAAACGGTGTGGCGTAACGGTTTCGCAGTCCCGCGAGCACCGTGCTGTGCAGGTCGGTGACGTCGTTGAGCCGGTAGAACGTCCGGTCGTAGACGTCGGGCTCGGCGTCGTCGCCGGCCGCGATCGACTCGTCGGTCAGCAGATACAGGTCGATGTGGGGCCGCAGCTCCCTGATCCACTCGCCGCACTCCACCCAATCGTTGGCGCGGTCCGGAATGACGCCTTCCGCATCCTCGTTGGGCCCGAGCAATGTGTTCATCAAGGGCAACCGGTCGCGGGACCGAAGCGGCAGGTCGTCGCGGATGATCGCGGCCTGAATCTCGCCGTTCAGCGCGACCGCGGTGATGGCGTCCTCGACGCTCGGCACCACCAGGATTTCGAACTGCACGTCGTCGGACGGGCTGCGCAGCGCGCGCAAGCACTCGGCCAGGCTGTCCGGCGCCGTGCTCGGGGCGTCGTCGGCGAGCAGCACGGTGTAGAAGTGCTGCTGCATGGCCTGAGCGACCAGCTCCTGATCGTCCAGCGGCGCCGAAGTGTCGAAAAGCCCTGCGCGGTCGCCGTATTCACTGAGCAATCGCACGGCCAGGGAAACCTCTTCGGTGAGCCGCACGGTGGACAGGCTCTCCAGGTGAGCGCGGAAGACCGCCAGGTTGGCCGCACCGGGGTACAGCCAGTACCGCTCGTAGGCGGCGATGCGGTCCATCAGACGTTTGACCCGCGCCACGTCGTGGGCCTTGTCCAGCCCGGCGAGGTCCACCTCGGCGAGGTGACGGCAGGCGTCGTCGAGCAGGTTCCAGGTGTCCACCCGGGCGTACGACGGGTTGGCCACGGCCGCCAGTGCGGACACTCGAAGTCGTCGCGGCTGGGTGCTGTATCGAATCATGACCTCACCTGTTCTTCGTTCGCCGCCGCTGACGTGCCGCTCGTATTGTCAACCCGCCGCGTCACGCCCGTGGTCATTTCACCGCAGCTCGATCAATCCGCCCCGTCGTCGCTTTCCACGTCACCCTCTATTAAGCGCCGCCGCCCCCGGGCGCCGTCCGTCCACCGCAGCATCGGCAGCTCCCAGCGCCGGGCCGGCAGCTCGGTGACATCGGTGAGGGACCTGACCACGGCCTGCGTCAGTCCCATGATCGCGGCCATCACCGGCAGCAGCGGCTGCAGCGGCTTGGCCGCCGAGCGCACCGTGCTGATGCGGCGGGCGACGACCACCCGTTCGACGCAGTGGTACAGCCAGGCGCCCACGCCGAGCGCGTAGATCGAGAGCACCGAGGCGACGATGGTCAGGCCGTAAGCGGCGCAGATCACCGCACCCATGACCACCGTCGCGGCCAGGACGGCCGCCACGAGCAGGCGCAGCTCCAACCGGGTCATGGCTGCGGCCCGTGCTCCTCCGCTGTCATGTCGGAACCCACCGCGCCCCGAACCGCCCGGGCGGCGGCCCTGATCTGCGGCGTCACCAGCATGACCTGGCCCAGGACGCCGTTGACGAAGCCCGGCGAGTCGTCGGTGGACAGCTCCTTGGCCAGCTGGACGGCCTCGTCGACGGCGACCGGCTCCGGCACGTCGTCGGCATACAGCAACTCCCAGACCGCGACTCGCAGGATGGCGCGGTCCACGGCGGGCAGCCGGTCCAGCGTCCAGCCCTGCAGATGCGAGCTGATCAGGTCGTCGATGTGCGCGGCGTGTTCGCCGACGCCCCGGGCCGCCACTGCGGTGTACGGCTGCAGGGGCGCGATTTCGGGGTTCGTTTCGGCCAGCCCGGTGCGGACGTCGACGACCTCCGCCGGGCTCAGCCCACGGGCCTCGGCTTCGAACAACAGGTCGACGGCACGTTTACGGGCCTGATGGCGTCCCCGGACGGGTCTGCTCACGCGTTGACGCGCCCCAGGTAGCTGCCGTCGCGCGTGTCGACCTTCAGCTTGTCTCCGGTGTTGATGAACAGCGGCACCTGGATCTCGGCCCCGGTCTCCACGGTGGCGGGCTTGGTCCCGGCGCTGGACCGGTCGCCCTGCAGGCCCGGCTCCGTGTGCGTGACCTCCATCTCGACCGACACGGGCAGCTCGATGTACAACGGCGCCCCGTTGTGGAACGCCACCTGCACCGGCAGGCCCTCGAGCAGGAAACGGGCCGCGTCGCCGACCAACGACTCGGGCAGCGGGTGCTGCTCGTAGTCCTGGCTGTCCATGAACACGAAGTCCGACCCGTCGCGGTAGAGGTAAGTGGTGTCGCGCCGGTCGACGGTGGCGGTCTCCACCTTCACGCCGGCGTTGTACGTCTTGTCGACGACCTTCCCGGAGAGCACGTTCTTCAGCTTGGTCCGCACGAAGGCGGGGCCCTTGCCGGGTTTGACGTGCTGGAACTCGACGATCTGCCACAGCTGGCCGTCGATCACCAGCACGAGTCCGTTCTTGAAATCGGCAGTGCTTGCCACGGTTCGGTATATCTCCTCGGACTTTGGACAGCCGTCTGCGGAACTGTCTGTGACTTGTCGATCAGTTTAGAGCGCGTGGCGGCGGCGCCTGCCGGGCCGGGGTCGGGCGGTGACGCGCGAAACCCCGTACGGGCTACGCCAAGACGGTCAGCTCTTTGGGGAACTTGGTCAGCAATTCGGGCGACTTGCCGTGAGCCTCGTCGGGCACCACGAGGGTGTCCTCGATGCGCACGCCGCCGCGGCCGGGCAGGTAGACGCCGGGTTCCACGGTCACCACCGATTCGGCCAGCAACGTGCCGGTCGACGTGGCGCCGATGCCGGGCGCTTCGTGAATCTCCAGGCCCACGCCGTGGCCGAGGCTGTGGCTGAACTGCTCGCCATAGCCGGCGTCGGCGATCACCTGGCGGGCCGCGCCGTCCACCTCGCGCAGGCCGGCGCCGGCGCGCAGCGCCTCCCGGCCGGCCCGCTGCGAATCCGCGACCAGCTGGTAGATCTCCAGCTGCCAGTCCGCGGCCTTGCCGAGCACGAAGGTGCGGGTCATGTCGGAGTGGTAGCCGCCCACCAGCGCACCGAAGTCGATCTTGACGAAGTCGCCGCCGGCCAGCACCGCGTCGGTGGGGCGGTGATGCGGGATCGCCGAATTCGGCCCGGCGGCCACGATGGTCTCGAACGAGATCGCGTCCGCGCCGTGGTCCAGCATCAGGGCCTCCAGCTCGCGGCTGACCTCGCGTTCCGTCCGCCCGGGCCGCAGGCCGCCACGCGCCACCAGATCCGTCAGTGCCGCGTCGGCCGCCTCGCAGGCCAGCCGCAGCAGCGCGACCTCGCCGGCGTCTTTGACCTCGCGCAGCGCTTCGACGGTCCCGGCCGCCTTGACCAACTCGGTGGCCGACTTCCGCTCGTCCAGCTCGCGGGTCAGGGCGTCGAATCCGTCGACGGTCACCACATTGCTTTCGAAGCCCAGCTTCCGCGCACCCGCCCGCGCGGCCTGTGCGGCCAGGTAGCGTCCCAGCACCCGTTCGATCGCGACCTCGAGGTCCGGTGCCTGCTCGGCGGCCTGGGTCCGGTACCGCCCATCGGTGGCCAGCACGGGGCCGCGATCGTCGGCGAACACCAGCAACGCGCCGTTGGATCCGGTAAAACCGGAGAGATAACGGACGTTCACCAGGTCCGTGACCAGCAGCGCATCCAATCCGCTGGCCTCGAGTCGCGCTCTGAGTCTTTCCCGACGCTGTGAATGTGTCACGGGTCTTGACGGTACTCGCTACGCTTTTGGGCCATGAGTAACTGGATGCTGCGCGGATTGGTCTACGCCGCGGCGATGGTCGTGGTCCGATTGTTCCAGGGTGCGCTGATCAACGCGTGGCAGACGCAGGCGACGCTGTTCAGCGTGGCGCTGCTGCTGGTGTTCATCATCGGCGTCGTCATCTGGGGGATTCGCGACGGCCGGGCCGACGCCATCGCCAACCCCGACCCCGATCGCCGCGGCGACCTGGCGATGACCTGGCTGCTGGCCGGCCTGGTGGCCGGCGTGCTCAGCGGAGCCGTCACCTGGCTGATCGCCACCTTCTACAGCGGCCTGTACACCGGGGGGCTGCTCAACGAGTTGACGACGTTCGCGGCCTTCACCGCGCTGATTGTCTTCGTGCCCGGGATCATCGGCGTGACCATCGGGCGCTGGCGGGTCGACCGCAATCCCCCGGCGCGCCGGCCCGGCGCTGACGAGGACCGAGCCGACACCGACGTGTTCTCCGCGGTGCGCGCCGACGACGCGCCCACCGGCGAGATTCCCGCGCAGGGCTCCGATGCCCACACCGAAGCGCGCACCGCATCGGTCGCCACGGCCGAGCGCGACGCGCCCACCGACAAGGTGTCCACCACCGAATCGCCGACCGAAACGATCCCCAAGGCCGAAGACGACCCGAAGACCGAGGTGATCCGCACCCGCGGCGGCGACGAGCACACCAGGCCCGGCACCGAACACGACAAGGGCTAGCTGTCGGCGCCGGGCTTCCCGGCCAGATAGCGCAGGGCGAGCAGATAGCCCTGCACCCCCAGCCCGACGATCACGCCGGTCGCGACGGGGCTGAGGTAGGAGTGTCGCCGAAATTCCTCGCGCGCATGGACATTGGAGATGTGCACCTCGATCAGGGGGGCGCTCAACTCCGCGCACGCGTCGCGCAGCGCCACCGAGGTGTGGGTGAGCCCGCCGGCGTTGAGGATCACCGGTTCGGCCGCGTCGGCCGCCGCATGGATCCAGTCCAGCAGTTCCGCTTCGTTATCACTCTGTCGCACAACGGCTTTGAGGCCGAGCGCGTCGGCCTCCCGTTCGATCAGCGCGGCCAGCTGATCGTGCGTCGTGTCGCCGTACACGTCCGGCTCGCGCACGCCCAGCCGGCCCAGGTTCGGGCCGTTGATGACGTTCACCGTCGTGGTCACGAAGCCTCCTCCGCGAGTCCGGCATAGGCCGCCGCCAACAGCGACGGGTCGGGGCCGGCCATCCGGCCCGGCTTGCCCAGGCCGTCAAGGACCACGAACCGCAGCACCCCGGCCCGCGACTTCTTGTCTCCCGCCATGTATTCCAGCAACTGCGGCAACGCGTCGGCGTCGTAGCTGACCGGCAGGCCGAGCGCGGACAGGATGGTGCGGTGCCGCTGCGCGGTGGCGTCGTCGAGGCGGCCGGCCAGCCGGGCCAGCTCGGCGGCGAAGACCAATCCCACCGACACCGCCGCGCCGTGCCGCCACTGGTAGCGCTCGCGACGCTCGATCGCGTGCCCCAATGTGTGTCCGTAGTTGAGGATTTCGCGCAGCTCCGACTCTTTCTCGTCGGCGGCCACCACCTCCGCCTTGACGGCGATCGCGCGGCGGATCAGCTCCGCCAGCACGTCACCCGCCGGGTCGACCGCGGCCTGCGGATCGGCCTCGATGAGGTCGAGGATCACCGGATCGGCGATGAATCCCGCCTTGACGATTTCGGCCATCCCCGCGACGAGTTCGTTGGCCGGCAACGTCTGCAGCGTCGCCAGGTCGACCAGAACGGCGTGTGGCTGATGGAACGACCCGACCAGGTTCTTACCCGCGTCGGTGTTGATCCCGGTCTTGCCACCGATGGCCGCGTCGACCATGCCGAGCAGCGTGGTCGGCACGTGCACGATGTCGACGCCGCGCAGCCAGGTGGCCGCCGCGAAGCCGGCGACGTCGGTGGCCGCTCCGCCCCCGAGGCTGACCAAAGCGTCTTTGCGTCCAATACCGATGCGGCCCAAGACTTCCCACAAGAAGCCCACCACCGGCAGGTCCTTGCCCTCCTCGGCGTCCGGGATTTCGATGCGGTGCGCGTCGACACCCTTGTCCGCCAACCGGCTTCGGATCACCTCGGCGGTCTCGGTCAGCACCGGTTGATGCACGATGGCCACCTTGTGCCGGCCGACGAGCAGTTCGTCCAACTCGCCCAGCAAGCCGGTGCCGACGATCACCGGGTAGGGCGGGTCGACGGCCACCTCGATGGTGACCGGATCCCCGGGCTCAGTCACGTGCGCCGCTCCTCCTCATCGCTGCGCTCTGCATCGTCGCCGGCGCTGTCATGTGGCGGCCCCGGCGGGGGCCTGCAACCGCGAGACGATGTAGCGGACCACCGCGCCGGGGTTACGCCGGTTGGTGTCGACGCGGATGGTCGCCGCGCGCCGGTACAGCGGGCTGCGCTCGGCCAGCAACGCGCGGTACTTGTCGGCGCGATCCGGTCCGGCCAGCAGCGGGCGCACGGTGTTGCCGCCGGTGCGCCGCACGCCCTCGGTGGCGCTGATCTCCAGATAGATGACGGTGTGGCCGGCGAGCGCGGCACGCACCCCCGGGCTGGTGACCGCGCCGCCCCCGAGCGACACCACGCCGTCGTGGTCGGCCAGCGCCGCACGCACCACGCCCTCCTCGATCCGGCGGAATTCCGGCTCGCCGTCGGTGGCGAAGATGTCGGCGATGGGACGCCCGGTCTGCTGCTCGATGGCCACATCGGTGTCCAGGAAATCGACGCCGAGCGCCTTGGCCAGCCGCCGGCCGATGGTGGACTTGCCCGATCCGGGCAGACCCACCAAGACCGCTTTCGGCGCCACTACGCGGTACCCCGGGCCGCCGGTGATTCCCGCTCGGCGACCGCGCGTCGGTAGGCCTCGACGTTGCGCCGGGTTTCGGCCAGCGAATCGCCGCCGAACTTCTGCAGGGTCGCCCGGGCCAGCACCAGCGCCACCATGGCCTCGACCACGACGCCGGCGGCGGGCACCGCGCACACGTCCGAGCGCTGGTGGATGGCGACGGCCTCGTCGCCGGTCGCCATGTCGACGGTGGCCAGCGCCCGCGGCACCGTGGAGATGGGCTTCATCGCGGCGCGCACCCGCAGCGGCTGGCCGTTGGTCATGCCGCCTTCCAGGCCGCCCGCGCGGTTGGTCGAGCGGGCCACCCCGTCGGGGCCGGGGTACATCTCGTCGTGGGCCCGGCTGCCGCGGCGGCGCGCCGTCTCGAAACCGTCGCCGATCTCGACGCCCTTGATCGCCTGGATGCCCATGACGGCGGCGGCGAGCTGGCTGTCGAGGCGGTTGTCGCCGCTGGTGAACGAGCCGAGCCCGACGGGCAGGCCCAGCACCACCACCTCGACCACCCCGCCGAGCGTGTCGCCGTCCTTCTTGGCGGCTTCGATCTCGGCGATCATCGCCTCCTCGGCCGCCTTGTCGAAGGCGCGCACCGGGCTGGCGTCGATCGCGGACAGGTCGCCCGGGCCCGGCGGCGGGCCCTGGTAGGGCGCCGACGGGCCGATCGCGATCACGTGCGAGAGCACCTCGACGCCGAGCGCCTGACGCAGGAACGAACGCGCGATGGTGGCCGCCGCGACGCGGGCCGCGGTCTCGCGCGCGCTCGCCCGCTCCAGCACCGGCCGGGCGTCCTCGAAGCCGTACTTGAGCATGCCCGCGTAGTCGGCGTGGCCGGGCCGCGGCCGGGTGAGCGGCGCATTGCGCGCGCTGTCCGCCAGCTCCCCCGGGTCGACCGGGTCGGCGGCCATCACGGTCTCCCACTTCGGCCATTCGGTATTGCCGATCTCGACGGCGATGGGCCCGCCCAGTGTGACGCCGTGACGCACCCCGGCCAGCACGCTCACCGCGTCCCGCTCGAAAGCCATCCGGGCGCCGCGGCCGTAACCGAGGCGGCGCCGGGCCAGCTGTTCGGCAATGTCGAGGGAGGTGATCTCCACACCGGCGACCATGCCTTCGAGCACGGCAACCAGCGCGCGGCCGTGCGACTCCCCAGCAGTGATCCAACGCAACACGGGTCCCATTGTCCCATGGGCACCTGCGCTGACTTAAATCCGCGCGCTGCGTCAGAAGAAACTGCTCTGGGGCAGGTCCGCGCCGTTGACGGCGATATCGCCGAGCACCCGCGCCTTGTAGACGGTCGGGTTGTGCGAGAACAACGTCCGCAGGTTGCGCCAGTGCCGATCCAGCAACGCCGACGCCTGGACGGCCGACGCGCCGCCGGCGTCGAAGATGCGCGAGGCGGCCCGCAGCGCGGGCTCCTGGATCGCGACCTTGACGCGCGCGGCCGCGATCGACGACCTGGTTTCGAGATCGGGATCGATCCCCGTGCTGCGCGCCGCCTCCAGCGCGGGCGCGAGTTCGGCCGCCGCGCTGCGCACCAAGGCCTGCGCGGCGTAGGCCACCGCGTCGATCTCGCCGACGATCTGCAGCAGCTGCGGATCCGAGCTGGGCTCCTCGACACTGGCGAACGTGTAGGTGCGTCGCCGGCCACGCACCAGCGCCGCGGCGTCTTCGGTCAGCGCCCGCAGGATGCCGGCGGCGATCGCGTGCAGGTAGAGCTGCATCAGCGCGCCCCGGGCGCGGTTCACCCCGATCATGTCGGCCATCGGGAACACTTCGTCGGGCGCAACCGCGACGTCGTTGAATACCGTTGTGCCGCTGCCTGTTTGGCGCTGACCGATGCCGTCCCAGTCGTCGAGGTGCTCGACACCGGCCCGGTCCACCGGGATCACCACGGCGGTTGGGGCGTTGTCGTCGTCCTGCGCGGTGATGCGCAGGTAATCGGAGAACTGCGCGCCGGTGCTGTAGAACTTCCGGCCGCGCAGCCGCAGCCCGTCCGAGGTCGACACCAACCGGGTGTCACGCTCGTTGCCTCCGATCGACTTCTGGCTTTTTTCGGCGTTGGCGCCGCCGATCAGCCCACCCTCGGCGACCACCGCGATCCACCGGTCGCTGCCCGGCGGCCGCGGCGTGACCTGTAACTCCTCCACCAGCGCGTAGTGAATCCGCAGGATGTGTGCCAGGTCGGGATCGGCCGCGGCGAGCGCGATGAGGTGGTCGAAGAATTGGGCCACCGAGTAGCCGGCGCCACCGTGCTCGCGGGCCAACCGCACCGCGCCCCACCGATGGTCGCGGACGAGTTCGAGGCCGCGCAGAGGCGGCTGGGTCCCGCCGCAGGCCAACCGCCGGCGGTAATCGGCGGCGATTTCGGCGAGCACCCCGTCGATCCCCGCCGGATCCGCCGGCGTGTGGTCGTGGGATTCGACGGGCATGGGTGTCAAAGCCTCTCTGGGCGAATCGATGTCGTACGCGGGACGGCCAGCCCGGAAGGCTGTCAGGAGCGGACGTTACCGCCAACGGTTTGCTGCGTGCTGAATTTTTCGCTCACCCGTCGACTTTCATCCGCGGTGATTCCGGCGATGACCATGGGGTAAGCCGCGAAGCCGCGCCACGCGATCGCGGTCGTGTGCCACCATGATGGCTGGTGGGGCAATTTCTTTGGTACATACCGAATACCGTCGAGCCGGGCCATCGAGGCGATGACACGGTCGACGGCTGGGGAAGTCTGGACTATTCGGTCGACCTGGCGCTGCGCGCCGAGCAACACGGTTGGGAAGGCGCGCTGATCGGCACCGGCTGGGGGCGACCGGACACGTTCACCGTCGCGACAGCAATCGCCGCGCGCACCAACAACTTCGCCCCGCTGGTGGCGGTCCGCCCCGGGTACTGGCATCCCGCGCATTTCGCCAGCGCGGCGGCGACCCTGGATCGGCTCAACGACGGCCGGCTGTTGATCAACATCGTGAGCGGCGCCGACGACCTGGCCGCGTATGGCGACGCCGAAGTCGACAAAGCGCGCCGCTACGACCGCACCCGCGAATTCATGCGGCTGGTTCGCCGCTTGTGGAGCGAGGACGACGTCACCTTTCGCGGCGAGTTCTTCACCGTCGAACACTCGACGCTGCAGCCGCGCCCGCTCGGAGCGGCCGACGGCCGGTTACCGAAGCTCTACTTCGGCGGGGCATCGGCGACCGCCGAGCAGGTCGCCGCGACCGACGCCGATGTTCAACTGTTCTGGGGCGAGTCACTGGACGGGATCGCCGAGCGCATCGACAGGCTGAAGTCGTTGTCCGACAAGCTCGGTCGCGAGCACGCGCCGCTGGAATTCGGCCTTCGGGTGACCACGCTCGTGCGCGACACGTCCGAGCAGGCCTGGCGCGACGCCGAGGCGAAGGTCGCCAAGCTGGCCGGCACGCCGACCATGCTGCTGCTGCACGACCCGGCCGGGTCCGAGGGGCAGCGGCGGCTCAACGATCTCGCCGGGCGCGGCGAGGTGCTCGATTCCTGCCTGTACACGACGCCGAGCAAGTACGGCGGGGAGGGCGCCGGGACGACCTGGCTGGTCGGCTCGGCCATCGAAGTCGCGGACGCGCTGCGCAACTACGCCGACCTCGGGGTCAGCCATTTCGTGCTGTCGGACACCCCCTACATGTCGGAGACGGTCAGGCTGGGCGACGAGTTGTTGCCGCTGCTGCGCTCCACCGCCGTGCCGAAGTGAGGGCGTCAACACAGCGCCAGCCCGATGCCCGCCGCGCTGGCCAGACACATCGACGGCCCGTGCGGCACCGACCTACCGGCGCCCCGCGCCATGGCGACCACCGCCAGCGCGGCGGTCAGCAGCGGCGCCCCCACCGCGGCCAGAAACCACACGCCGATCCCGAAGCAACCGGTCAGTGCGCCCAGACCGATGGCCAGCTTGACGTCGCCGGCGCCCATTCCTCCCACGCAGTGCACCACCAGGTAGACCGCGGTCAGCGCCACGGCTCCGGCCAGTGCCGCTAAGCCGCGCCCGGCCACCGTCGCGACGGCCGGCACCACCACGGCCCCGGTCAGCGTCAGCGCGTTGGGCAGGCGGCGTTGGCGAATGTCGTAGCGACTCAACGCCGCCAGCCAGGCCAGCACCACGAACGCCGCCGCAATCCGCATGCGCGGCAAACTAATCCGGTGCGGCCACCGCGCAAGTCATGGCCTCGCGCGGCGCGGGCAGCCCGGTGAACTGTTCCACCTGCGCGAAGGCCTGATGCAGCAGCATCTGCAGACCGCTGACCACCCGCCCGCCGGCGGCGCCGACTGCGGCGGCCAGCGGCGTGGGCCACGGATCGTAGACGGCGTCCAGCAGCACACCGATGCGTGCGAAGGTGCCGGCGTAGCGTTCGGCCACCTCCGCGGGGATGGTGCTGACCAGCACCTCGGCGCCCGCCACCGCATCGGCCAGCCCGTCGCCGTCCAGGTCGCAGAACCGCGTCGGCACGCCCAGCTCGTTGCCCAGGTCCACCAGCCGGGCCGCCTTCTCGGCGTTGCGGGCCACCACGGTGATGCCGGCGACGCCCAGCTGGGCCAGGCCGGCCACGGCGGCCGGCGCGGTGCCCCCCGATCCACAGACGAGCGCCCATCCCGAGGCGCTGCCGAGGGCCCCGGCCACCCCGTCGATGTCGGTGTTGTCGGCCCGCCAGCCGGTCGGCGTGCGCACCAGGGTGTTGGCCGAGCCCACCCGCCGCGCCCGGTCGGTGCGCTCGTCGGCGAAGCGCAGGGCGGCGAACTTGCCCGGCATGGTCACCGACACCCCGGCCCATTCGGGGCCGAGGCCGCCGACCACGCCGGGCAGCTGCTCGGCGTCGCACTCGATGCGCTCGTAGGTCCAGTCGGTCAGGCCCAGCGCACGATAGGCGGCCAGGTGCAATTGCGGGGACTTCGAGTGGGCGATCGGCTTGCCGAGCACGGCCGCCCGGCGGGGGCCCGCGCTAGCGGGGCGTGCTGTCGAGGACACCGTTGCGCTTAGCCAGCTCGATGTTGGCCAGGTGTTGTTGGTAGTCGCGGGTGAACAGCGTCGTGCCCTGGCCGTCGATGGTGACGAAATACAGCCAGTCGCCGGGCTCTGGGTGCTCGGCGGCGCGCAGCGCGTCGGTGCCGGGCGAACAGATCGCGGTGGCCGGCAGGCCCTGCGACACGTAGGTGTTCCACGGCGTCTTCTGGGCCCGGTCGGCGTCGCTGGTGGCCACCTCGCGGCGGTCCAGCGGGTAGTTGACCGTCGAATCGAACTCGAGCGTGTGGTGGGCGTGCAAGCGGTTGTAGATGACCTGCGCGACCTTGGCGAAGTCCTGGGAGTTGGATTCCTGCTGCACCAGCGACGCCACCACCAGGATGTCGTAGGGCGACAGCCCCATCGCCTGGGCGGTGTCCACCAGCCCGGACTTCACGTACTCCTCGGCCCCCGCCCCGATCAGGGTGGCCAGGATCGCCTCAGGCGAAGCGGATGGGTCGATGTTGAAGGTGCCGGGCGCGATCAGGCCCTCGATCCGGCGGTGGTCCCTGCCGAGCTCGCCGACGGGTTCGGTGGCCCACGGCGGCACCGCCAACGCCAAGGGAGAGCTGTTGGTCGCGGCCGCGCGCAGGTCCTGCGCCTGGACACAGCGGGTGTCACCGTCGAGGTCCACGCAGGTGGCTCGCGAGATCAGCGTCAGGATTCCGGGCGTCACCACGTTGGTCTTCATATCGGTGGTGTCGTCGAGCTGACGGCCTTCCGGGATGACCAGCCGGCCCACCCGGCTATTCGGGTCGGTCAACCGCGCGACGGCGTTGGCCGCCGGGATCTCGGTGCGCATCCGGTAGAAGCCGGGCTGAATCGAGTTGATGGCGCTGTTGCCGTGCGCGGCGTTGACGAACGCCCGCACCGTCTTGATGACCTGCTCTTTTTGCAGGGTCTCGCCGATGTTGGTGGTGGAGTCACCGGCCTGAATCTGAATCACCAGGTCCCGCTTGCCGCTACCGCTGTAGTCGTCGCCGAGCCCGAACAGCGCGTGCCACAGCTTGCCGCCCGCGAACACGCCGGCGACCACCACCACGACGAACACCGCGAGCGCGATCTTGACGACGAAGCGCCGCCGACGGCCCCGCTTGGCCTGGTTGCGGGCGACGCGGCTCGACCTGCGCGCCGACGGCGCGCCCACTGCCTCGGGCTCGGCTCGTTCCCGCCGTGCGCTGTCAACCATCGCTGAGCTCCCCCGCCACCGCGGCGCGGCGCTGATCCAGCCAGCTCTGCAGGATCGCCACCGCCGCCGCCTGATCGATCACCGCACGCTGTTCCTTGGCCCGCACCCCCGCCGCGCGCAGCGATCGCTGCGCGGCCACGGTGGTCAACCGCTCGTCGGCCAGCCGCACCGGCACCGGCGCGGCTCGCCGCGCCAAAACTTCAGCCAACGCCTCGGCCACCTCGATCGCGTCGAGGGCCGACGGCCCGGTGCGATCGGCCAGCGTGCGCGGCAGCCCGACGACCACTTCGACGGCCTCGTATTCGGCGGCCAGCGCGGCCAGCCGCCGCAGATGCTTGCCGTTGCGGTCGCGGCGGACGGTTTCGACCGGGGTGGCCAGGATCGCGTCGGGATCGCTGCAGGCCACGCCGATCCGGACGCTGCCCACGTCGATGCCGAGCCGTCGCCCCCGCCCGGGATCCTGCTGCGGATCGCCGGGTCGGTCGGGCAAGCGGTGCTGTGTCAAGACCACTCAATCGACCCGCGCTATCGCGGCGATCTCGGCACGCACCGCGTCGAGCGCCACGTCGATGGCTGCCGGATCCTTACCCGAACCCTGCGCCAGGTCGGCCTTGCCACCGCCACGTCCGTCGACGGTTGCGGCGAGCTGCTTGACCAGGTCGTTGGCGCGAAGGCCGAGATCTTGGGCGGCCGGGTTGGCGGCGACCGCATACGGCACCGACCCGCCTTCGCCCTCGGCGATCAGGGCGACCACGGCGGGATCGCTGCCCAGCTTGCCGCGAATGTCGCCGACCAGGGAGCGCAGATCGGCCGCCGTCATCCCGCCCGACATCCGTTGCGCCACCACCCGGACGTTACCGATACGTTCCGCGCCGGCCGCGGCGTTGGTCGCAGCCGCGCGCGCACCGGCCAGCCTCGCGCGTTCGAGTTCCTTCTCCGCCGCCTTGAGCCGCTCGACCAGGTTGGCCACCCGGGCGGGGACCTCGTCTGAGGGCACCTTCAGCGACGACGCCAGTCCCGCCATCAGCGCGCGTTCCTTGGCCAGGTGCCGGAACGACTCCAGCCCGACGTAGGCCTCCACCCGGCGCACGCCGGAACCGACCGACGATTCGCCCAGGATCGTCACCGGCCCGATCTGCGCCGAGTTGTGCACGTGCGTTCCACCGCAGAGCTCCAGCGAGAACGGGCCGCCGATCTCGACCACCCGGACCTCGTCGGGGTAGGCCTCGCCGAACATCGCCATCGCACCCATCGCCTTGGCCTTCTCCAGCTGCTCGGTGAACGTGTGCACCTCGAAGTCTGCCTGCACAGCCTGGTTCGTCACCTCTTCGACCTCGGTGCGCTGGCTCTCGGACAGCGGCCCCTGCCAGTTGAAGTCGAACCGCAGGTAGCCCGGCCGGTTCAGTGACCCGGCCTGAACGGCGTTGGGGCCCAACACCTGACGCAGCGCCGCGTGCACCATGTGGGTGCCCGAGTGCCCCTGGGTGGCGCCGCGGCGCCACTGCGGGTCGACCGCGGCGACGACGGTGTCGCCCTCCACGAATTCACCCGACTCGACGTGAACCCGATGCACCCACAGGGTTTTGGCGATCTTCTGCACATCGGTGACCGCGGCGCGGGCGCTCTGTCCGGCGCCCGTCCCACTGATGGAGCCCTCGTCGGCGATCTGGCCGCCGGCCTCGGCGTACAACGGGGTACGGTCGAGCACGAGTTCGACCCGGTCGGCCCCTTCGGCGCCGTGGGTGACCACCGGAACCCGCTTGCCGTCGACGAAGATGCCCAGAATCTTTGCCTCGGAGGTCAGTTCGTCGAAACCGGTGAACTCGGTGGGCCCGGCGTCGACCAGGTCCCGGTAGGCGGTCAGGTCGGCGTGCGCGTGCTTGCGCGCGGCGGCATCGGCCTTGGCGCGCCGGCGCTGCTCGGCCATCAATTCCCGGAAGCCGACTTCGTCCACCCGCAGGCCGGCCTCGGACGCCATCTCCAGCGTCAGCTCGATCGGGAAGCCGTAAGTGTCGTGCAGGGTGAAAGCGTCCGAACCCGAAATCGATTTCACGCCAGCGGCTTTGGTGGTTCCGGCCACCTCGTCGAACAGCTTCGAGCCCGCCGTCAGCGTGCGGTTGAACGCGGTCTCCTCGGCGACCGCGATGCGCCGGATGCGGTCGAAGTCGGCGACCAGCTCGGGATACGAGGGGCCCATGGCGTCGCGCACGGTGGCCATCAGGTCGCCGACGATGGGTCCCTCGATGTCGAGCAGCCTGGCCGAGCGGATCACCCGGCGCAGCAGCCGGCGCAGCACGTAGCCCCGGCCGTCATTGCCGGGTGTGACGCCGTCACCGATCAGGATGGCCGCGGTGCGGCTGTGGTCGGCGATGACCCGGTAGCGCACGTCGTCGTCGTGGTTGCCTACGTCGTACCCGCGCGGTGCCCGCGCGGCCGCGGCGTCGATGAGGGGCCGCAACAGGTCCGTCTCGTAGACGTTGTGCACGCCCTGCAGGATGAAAGCGACCCGCTCCACACCCATTCCGGTGTCAATGTTCTTGCGCGGCAACGGCCCCAGGATCTCGAAGTCGGCTTTACCGGTGCCCTCGCCGCGTTCGTTCTGCATGAACACGAGGTTCCAGATCTCGATGTAGCGGTCCTCGTTGGCGATCGGGCCGCCCTCGACGCCGAACTCCGGCCCGCGGTCGTAGTAGATCTCCGAGGACGGGCCGCACGGGCCGGGAATCCCCATCGACCAGTAATTGTCTTCCATGCCGCGGCGCTGGATCCGGTCCTCGGGCAGCCCGGCGATCTCCTGCCACAGCCGCACGGCCTCGTCGTCGTCGAAAAAGACTGTCGTCCAGATGCGTTCGGGATCGAGGCCATAACCGCCCTGCTCGACGCTGTCGGTCAGCAGGGTCCACGCCAGTTCGATGGCGCGACGCTTGAAGTAGTCACCGAACGAGAAGTTGCCGGCCATCTGAAAGAACGTGTTGTGCCGGGTGGTGATACCGACCTCGTCGATATCGGGGGTGCGGATGCACTTCTGGATGCTGGTGGCGGTTGAGTATTCGGGGGTTCGGGCGCCCAAGAAGTAGGGCACGAACTGGACCATGCCGGCGTTGACGAACAACAGGTTGGGGTCGTCGAGAATCACCGATGCGCTCGGCACCTCGGTGTGCCCCGCCTTCACGAAATGATCAAGAAACCGTTTCCTGATCTCGTGTGTCTGCACTTTCGGAGTCCGCTTCTTCTGAGTTACTTCGACGTCTGCATCCCAGCCTATTCGCCGGCGTATGGGAAGCCCGTCTAACGACGCATTTCGACCGCTCACAGTACCTGCCCCGGCGCGGCGGGCGCCGAGGCGCTAACCCTCCAGGAAGCTCAGCCGGACCGAGCGTTGCGGGTTGTCGCGGTTCAGGTCGACCAGGACGATGCTTTGCCACGTGCCCAGCATCGGCTCACCGGCCGATACCGGAACCGTCACCGACGGCGCGACGAGCGCCGGCATCACGTGGTCGGCGCCGTGACCCGCGGAGCCGTGCGAATGCCGGTAACGATCGTCGCGCGGCAGCAGCCGCTCCAGCGTGTCGACCAGGTCGTCGTCGGAACCGGCGCCCGTCTCGATGATGGCCACCCCGGCCGTGGCGTGCGGCACGAACACGTTGCACAGGCCGTCACCCCGCGACCAGCAGAACCCGCGCACCGCCTCGGTCAGATCGACGATTCGGCGCCGCGAGGTGTCCACGTCCAACACATCCGTATGCACCCGGCCAAGCCTACGGCGCGAGCCTCGAGGCCGGCCAATGCGTTGTGAGCGCTGTCACGACATCCGAACGCAGCGGAGAAGCTTGTCGAAAGCGTTGCGGCGACTAATCGGCAGGAGGAAGGTAGCGGGTGGGACCGGTGGCGCCACCGGGGCGCCGCCCCGACACAGGAGGGGCCGACCGTGTACGCACGCTCCACCACCATCCAGGCGCAACCCCTGTCCGTCGACATCGGCATTGCGCACGTTCGCGATGTCGTCATGCCCGCCCTCACCGAGATCGATGGGTGTGTGGGGCTGTCGCTGTTGGTCGACCGGCAATCCGGCACCTGCATCGCCACCAGCGCGTGGGAATCGATCGACGCGATGCGTGCCAGCGCCGAGCAGGTCGCACCCATCCGGGACCGCGCCGCGCTGATGTTCGACGGCAGCGCGCGGGTCGAGGAATGGGACATCCCGCTCCTGCACCGCGACCACCCCTCCAGCGCGGGGGCGTGCGTGCGGGCCACCTGGCTCAAAGTGGTGCCCGACCAGCTGAACCGGTCGCTGGAGTTCTACCGGATGGCGGTGCTGCCCGAGATGCAGCATCTCGACGGGTTCTGCAGCGCCAGCCTGATGGTCGACCACCCCGCCTGCCGCCGCGCCGTGACCTGCTCCACGTTCGACTCCATGGAGGCGATGGCCCGCAACCGCGACCGCGCCAGCGAACTGCGCAGCAGGCGGGTGCGCGACCTGGGCGCCGAAGTGATCGACGTCGCCGAGTTCGAGCTGGCGATCGCGCACCTGCGGGTGCCCGAGCTCGTCTAGCGCGTCAGGGCCGGTTCAAGGCAAGGCGTCGCCGGGGAATCCGCGGCAGGCGTGCACCTCGTAGGTGAAGACGCTCGCGGCGACCCCGGGGTCGTCGGCCATGATCGCCGTGGTGTCCTCGACCGTCGCCGCGAACACCCCGACGCCGCAGACGTCGGATTCGTCGCTGACCGGTAGGACCACCGCGAGCACGCCGTCGTCGCGCAGCCCGAAATTGCGCCGGCCGTGCTCCCAGATGACGCCCGCTGACGACTCGTCGGCGAACTTCGGGCCGCGCTTGAGGATCATCACGGTGTAGGGCCGGGCGGTGGGCAGCAGCGCGCCCATCTCCTCGTCGGTGAAGGTTTTCATGACGGTTTCCTTTTGTTGCGGATGATCGCGCGCAGCCGGTCGAGGCGGCCGGCCATCTCGCGCTCGCCGCCACGGCCGGTGGGCCGGTAGTAGTCGACCCCTACCAGCTCATCCGGTGGATATTGTTGTGCGACAACACCATCCGGGTGGTCGTGCGAGTACTTGTAGCCCTGCGCGTTGCCCAGTCCCGCCGCACCCGAATAGTGCCCGTCGCGCAGATGCGGCGGGACCAGACCGGCTTTGCCGGCCCTGATGTCGGCCATCGCCGCGGCCAGCGCCGTGGTGACCGCGTTCGACTTCGGCGCGCTGGCCAGATAAATCGTGCAGTGCGCCAGGGTGAGCTGCGCCTCGGGCATGCCGATCAGCGCCACCGTCTGCGCGGCCGCGACCGCGACCTGCAGCGCGGCCGGGTCGGCCATGCCGATGTCCTCGCTGGCCAGGATCATCAGCCGGCGCGCGACGAACCGCGGGTCCTCGCCGGCGACCAGCATGCGGGCCAGGTAGTGCAGCGCGGCGTCGACGTCCGAGCCGCGGACGGACTTGATGAAGGCGCTGATGACGTCGTAGTGCTGGTCGCCGTCGCGGTCGTAGCGCACCGCGGCCTCGTCCAGGGACTGCTCGACGGCCGCGACGGTCAGCTCGCCGCCGGGCTCGACCGCCTCGGCGGCGACCTCCAGCGCGGTCAACGCGCGGCGGGCGTCACCGGCGGCCAGTCGCACCAGCAGATCGACGGCCTCGCGCGCGACCGTGGTCTGCCCGCCCAGCCCGCGCGGGTCCTCGATCGCGCGCTGCACCACGATGCGGATGTCGTCGGCGCTCAGCGGCCGCAACTGCAGGATCAGCGAGCGCGACAGCAGCGGCGACACCACCGAGAAGCTGGGGTTCTCCGTGGTCGCCGCCACCAGCAGCACCACCCGGTTCTCCACCGCGGACAACAGCGCGTCCTGCTGGGTCTTGGAGAACCGGTGCACCTCGTCGATGAACAGCACCGTCTGCTCCCCGGACAGCAGCGCCCGGCGCGCGGTGTCGATCACCGCCCGAACGTCTTTGACGCCGGCCGACAGGGCCGACAGCGCCTCGAACCGGCGGCCGGTCGCCTGCGAGATCAGCGCGGCCAGCGTCGTCTTGCCGCTGCCGGGCGGGCCGTACAGGATGGCCGACGCCACCCCCGAACCCTCGACCAGGCGGCGCAGCGGGGATCCGGGCGCCAACAGATGGTCCTGGCCGACCACCTCGTCCAGCGATGCCGGACGCATCCGGACCGCCAGGGGTGCGCCGCCCGACACGCCCAGCCCATGATCGCTTGACTGCGGCGGGCCGGGCAGGTCAAACAGACCGTCGGACACGGCTTCAGGCATACCACGAAGCCGCGACACGGCGGCGACTCATCTGGCACGGTCTGCACGGCCGTCGGATACTTGTTAAGTTCTGCGACGCATGCCCAGAACGTCGACGACGTAGGAGCGGCCATGAGCCAACCCCCGGAGTACCCCGGCAACCCGATCCGGCCGCAAGGCAACCCGGAGCCCTCCGGTTACCCGCCCCCCGGTTACGGGCCGCCCCCCGGCTACGGGCCACCCCCCGGCTCGGCGCCACCGCCCGGTTATGGCCCGCCGCCCGGATACGGGCCACCGCCCGGCTACGGCCCGCCCCCCGGTTATGGCCCGCCCCCCGGATATGGGCCACCACCGGGCTACGGTGCACCCCAACAGCCCGGCTACCCGGGTTACGGCGGCCCTCAGCGATTCAGCATCGGCGAAGCCTTCTCGTGGGCGTTCAACAAGTTCGGTAAGAACGCGGTGCCGCTGATCGTTGCGTTGCTGGTGTACGCCGTGGCCGGGCTGATCCTGTACGGCCTGGTATTCGTGCTGTTGGGCGGCGCCGACGCGTCGACGAGCAATGCCGACGGAAATTACGGCGCATCGTTTTCGGGAAGCATGGGCGGCGTCGGCGCGATCGTCCTGCAGATCGTGATCTTCGTCTACACCATCTTCGTCCAGGCGGCATTCCTGTCGGGCGCCCTTGACATAGCGGACGCCCGGCCGGTGACCGTCAGTTCGTTCTTCAAGCCGCGCCACTTCGGCAACGCGCTTCTGGCCGCGGCACTGCTCAGCGTGATCAGCGTCGCCCTGGATGCGGTCTCGCTGATCCCGCCGACGATTCTGTTCAACCTGGTGGCGCTGTTGGCGGTCGCGGTCTTCAGCTTCTTCGCGCTGTTCACCATCGCCTTCGCGACGGATCGCGACCTGCCGCCGATCGAGGCGCTGAAGGCAAGCTTCACCACGGTCCGCTCCGACATCGGCAGCGCCTTGCTGTCGTGGCTGGTGCAGTTCGCGATCGTGCTGGTCGGTGCCTTCCTGTGCTTGGTGGGGCTCGTCGTCGCCGCCCCGGTGGCGCTGTTGATCCAGGTCTACACCTACCGCCGGCTGTCCGGCGGGCAGGTCGCGCCGTGAGTCCGCTGACCGTCACCGTCGGCTGAGGCGGCTTCGCTGCCTCGGTCATAAGGCCGGCCCACCAATGACATTCGCCACCGGCGCGCCGTCAGGGCCCGGCACCGCGCGCTACGACACGGATCGCCTGCTGGCCGGATACCGCGCCGCGCGCGCCCAGGAGGCGCTCTTCGATCTGCGGCACGGTCCGGCACGCGGGTATGACGAATTCCTCGACCGCGACGGCAACGTGCGACCGGCGTGGGCCGAGCTGGCCGACGCCATCGCGGAGCGCGGCCGCGCCGGCCTGGACCGGCTGCGCTCGGTGGTGCACGACCTCATCGACAACGACGGCATCACCTACACCGACGTCGCGCCCGACGGTCGCGGCCAGGAGCCCAGGCCCTGGCAGCTGGACACGCTGCCGATCGTGCTGTCCGCGGCCGACTGGGAGGTGCTCGAGACGGGCCTGCTGCAACGGTCGCGGGTGCTCGACGCCGTACTGGCCGACCTGTACGGGCCGCGCAGCCTGCTCACCGAGGGCGTCCTTCCCCCCGAACTGCTGTTCGGCCATCCCGGGTATGTGCGCGCCGCCAATGGAATCGAAATCCCCGGGCGCCACCAGCTTTTCATGCACGGCTGCGATGTCAGCCGGCGTCCGGACGGCACTTTCGTCGTCAATGGCGACCGCACCCAGGCGCCCTCAGGGGCCGGCTACGCGCTGGCCGACCGGCGCGTCATCGCGCATTCGGTTCCCGACCTCTACGAGCGAATCGCGCCCCGGCCGACGACTCCGTTCGCGCAGGCGCTGCGGCTGGCGCTGATCGACGCCGCACCCGATGACGCCCAGGATCCCGTCGTGGTGGTCCTGTCCCCGGGTATCTACTCGGAGACCGCATTCGACCAGGCCTACCTGGCCACCCTGCTGGGTTTCCCGATGGTGGAAAGCGCCGACCTGGTGGTGCGCGACGGCATGTTGTGGATGCGCTCGCTGGGCACCTTGAAACGCGTCGACGTCGTCCTGCGCCGGGTCGACGCGGACTACACGGACCCGCTGGATCTGCGCGCCGATTCCCGGCTCGGGGTGGCCGGTTTGGTGGAGGCCCAGCACCGCGGGACGGTGACCGTGGTCAACACGCTGGGCAGTGGAATTTTGGAAAACCCTGGGCTGCTGCGTTTTTTGCCCGCGATGGCCGAGCATCTGCTGTCGGAAACGCTGCAGTTGCCGAGCACCGAGGTCTACTGGGGCGGCATCGCCAGTGAACGCTCACACCTGCTGGCGAACCTGCCGTCGTTGTTGGTGAAGTCCACCATCGGTGACACGACCCTGGTCGGGCCGGCACTATCGTCTGGGCAGCTGACCCGGTTGGCCGCCCGCATCGAGCAGATGCCGTGGCAGTGGATCGGCCAGGAGCTGCCGCAGTTCTCGTCCGTGCCGACCGACCACGCCGGTGTGTTGTCCTCGGCGGGCGTCGGCATCCGCTTGTTCACCGTCGCCCAGCGCGGCGGCTACGCGCCGATGATTGGCGGCATCGGTTACGTGCTGGCCCCCGGGCCCGCCGCGTACACGCTGAAAACCGTTGCGGCCAAAGACGTCTGGGTGCGCCCCACCGAGCGGGCGCACGCCGAGGCGATCAGCCTTCCGACGCCCGGGCCGTCGGCCAAGACGGCCGCGGGCACCTGGGCCGTCAGCTCCCCGCGCGTGCTGTCCGACCTGTTCTGGATCGGCCGCTACGGTGAGCGCGCGGAAAGCATGGCGCGACTGCTGATCGTCGCCCGCGACCGGTTCCACGTCTACCGCCACCACCAGCACAGTGCGGAAAGCGAATGCGTGCCGGTGCTGATGACCGCGCTGGGCCGCATCACCGGAACGCCTGACAGCGATGGCGACCACGCCGAGATGATCGCCATCGCCCCCTCCACGCTGTGGTCGCTCACCGTTGATCCGAACCGGCCCGGCTCGCTGGTGCAGTCGGTGGAGGGTTTGGCACTGGCCGCGCGGGCGGTGCGCGACCAGATGTCCAACGACACCTGGATGGTGCTGGCCGGGGTGGAGCGCGCGCTGGCGCTCAAAAGCGATCCGCCGGAATCACTTTCGGAGGCCGACGCGGTGCTCACCGGAGCGCAGACCCAGACGCTGGCCGGCATGCTGACCCTGTCGGGGGTGGCCGGCGAGTCGATGGTGCGCGACGTGGGCTGGACGATGATGGACATCGGCAAGCGGATCGAACGCGGGCTGTGGCTGACGGCGCTGCTGCAGGCCACCCTGACCGTCGCCCGCGGCGCCGCGGCCGAACAAACCGTCATCGAATCCACGCTGGTGGCGTGCGAGTCCTCGGTCATCTACCGGCGCCGCACGGTGGGCAAGGTCAGCGTGGCCGCCGTGGCCGAGCTGATGCTGTTCGACGCGCAGAATCCGCGGTCGCTGCTGTACCAGCTGGAGCGGCTGCGCACCAATCTCAGGGACCTGCCCAGCTCATCGGGATCGTCACGCCCGGAACGGTTGGTGGACGAGATCGGCACCAGGTTGCGGCGCTCGCACCCCGCCGAGCTCGAACGGGTCAGCGACGATGGCCGGCGTGCCGAGTTGGCGGAGCTGCTCGCGTCGGTGCACGCCGAGCTGCGCAACCTGGCCGAGGTCATCACCGCTACGCAGCTGGCGTTGCCCGGCGGCATGCAACCGATTTGGGGTCCCGACCAGCGACGCGTGATGCCCGCCTAGCCGGACGACGATGCACCCGCGCAGCGGGGTGAGGAGGAGTCCGGCAATCCTGCCTAGTCCCGTTCTCGCCCAACACGTTTCATGCCTTCTATGCCGCATGCTCCGCGGTGAGGCCGTGGTAGCGGTGCGGATCGGGCAGTCGCCGTCGCCGCACCATGTGCACCAGCGCCAGGACCGACAGCGTGGCGGCGTAGATGCACCACAGCGACGCGAACGCGTTCACGTAGAGGACGGCGACCACGACGAGCCCCACCAGGTTGGCCAACCCGAACACCACGATGGAGCGATAGCCCGACAACAGTGCCGGGCCGATGACGGCGATGACGTAGAGCACCGCCCACACGTAGCCACCGTGAACGCCGGTCTGGTATTGCAGCGCATGGGGACCCTTCGTCACTTCGACCGGTTCGGTGAGCACGACGACAGCCAGATAGGCGGACACGACGGTGCCGAGCACCGCGAACGGCGCCACCCGAAGGCGGGCGCCACGCGGTTCCAGCAGCAGAATCGCCCACGGCACCAACGCCGGAAGCAGCGGCAGCGCGATGAAGACGTACGCGCGCGTCGCCAGGTGGATCAGCCCCGCCGAGAACAAGCCGTCCGGCCACACCGCCGCCTCGATGAACTGGTGGACCGCGAACACCGTCGGCAACAACGCGAATGGCACTTCGCGCCAGTGCCTCACCTCGCGCAGGGTCGCGACGGCGACCGGGACGAGGGCGGCACCCACCACCAGATCCGCTGTGATCGAAAAGCACATCGTTAACCGGCCACCGAGGCGGGGCCGCGCGACTCCGATGTCACGTCGTCGACCACGGTGTGGATGAACCTCATCTTCTCCAGCACCGCGGCCGGGAGCACGAACGGGTACAGGTCGTCGTGGCCCATCGACCGGTTCACCATGTTCAGCGACCACGACAACGGCAACCACATGTCGATGATCGTCTGAAAAGCGCTGGGGCCCAAGGCGGGCCGGTCGAACGTGGCCGACGCCGGGGCCAGCCCGCACCACGCCGAGGTGTCCAGCGTGTCGCGGATGTGCAGGTAGTGGGCGAACGTCTCGGCCCAGTCTTCGGCGGGATGCATTGTGGCATAGGACGATACGAAGTGCTCCTGCCAGCCCTCGGGAGCGCCCTCGCTGTAGTGGCGATCGAGCGCCGCCTGATAGTCGGCTTCGTGGTCGCCGAACAGCTCGTTGAACCGCTCGACATAATCGGTGAACGGTGCGATCAGCCGGTAGTAGTAGTAATGGCCGATCTCGTGGCGGAAGTGACCCAGCAGGGTCCGGTACGGTTCGTCCATCTCCACCCGCAACTGCTCGCGGTGCGCGTCGTCGCCCTCGGCTAGGTCGATGGTGATGACGCCGTTCTCGTGCCCGGTCATCACCTGCTCGTGCGCGCTGGACAGCAGCCGGAAGGCCAGCCCGTAGTCGGGATCGCGGTCCCGCCCGACGATCGGCAGCTTCAGCTCGTGCAGCTCGGCGATCAGCCTGCGTTTGGCCGCCTCGGCCCTGGCGAACTCGGCCATCCCGGTGGTGTCGGCGTCGTTGGGCCGTTCGATCGTCAGCGCGCACGAGGGGCACAGCAGCCGGGGGTTGTTGACGGGAACCAGCCAATTGCATTCGGCGAGTAGCAGATTGGCGCACAGCTGATACTCGCTCGCGCGCACGAAGCCGGCGTGCTCGCCTGCATCGTCCTCCGCGATCACCAGCAATGCCATCTGGTCGAGCGAAAACCCCAGCGCGCTGCCGCAATTGAGACAGGTGGAGTTCTCGAAGGTAAGGCGCTGGCCACAATTCGGGCAGGTGAAGTCACGCATGCAGCACATCGCCTTCGAAGGGCACCACGTCGACGGCGACGTCGATCGCGCTGTGTGCCGAGTCGGTGTAGATGATGCCCCGCAGCGGCGGGACGTCCGCGTAGTCACGGCCCCGTCCCACGACGATGTAGCGCTCGTCGACCATCTGGTCGTTGGTGGGATCAAGCCCCAGCCACTCGAATTGCCCGGGCCGCTGCCGAGTCCAGACCGCTGCCCACGCGTGGGTGGCGTCGATGCCGATCATCCGATCCTTTCCGGGTGGCGGGTCGGTGGCCAGGTATCCGGAGACGTAACTGGCCGCCAACCCGTTGGCTCGCAGGCAGGCGATCGCCAGCCTGGCAAAGTCTTGACATACCCCTTCGCGGGCGGCCAGAACCTCGTTGACTCCGGTGGAAATCGTCGTCGACCCCGATCGGTAGGTGAAGTCGGTGAAGATGCGCGACGTCAGATCTCGCAGCACTTCGATGAGAGGACGCCCGGGGAGGAAGCTGGCGGCCGCGTAGTCGCGAATGTCGTCGGTGATCTCCGGCGGATTGAGGTCCAGGGTGAACTCGGTCGCCAGGGCTGCGCCAGGGCCGGTCGGCCGGGCCGCCTCCCACGGCTGGGCCGCGGTGTCAGGATCCGGGCGGTGCGGATAGACGTCGACGATGGAATCGCTGGTCACCTTCAGGGTGCGGTGCGGCTCGGTCACGTGGAAGTAGGAGCTGGTGTTGCCGTAGCTGTCCACACTGGTGGAGCTGTCGGCGGGGGCCGGCTCGATGATCAGCTGATGCGCGACACAGCGCTGCCGCAGCGAGTCGCGCGGCGTGAGGAACCCGCGCCCATACGAGCCGGTCACGATGTCGGAGTAGCGATACTCGGTGCGGTGGGTCACCCGGTGTCGGCGGGCGACCCCGGCCCCTGGTTCGCCTGGATCTGCTGGCAAGCCCTTCTCCCTCCTCACCGCTGATCTCATCACATGCCCGCCCCCTGCGTAGGGCCCGCGGAATGCCCAGTCGCCCACCGTTTGCCAATCCGACGGCACTGGCGCCAAAACGGGAGCACAATCGTGATGTGGCCACCTGGGGCGAGGTCGCCCGCATCGTCGGTGAGCTGGCACTCACCTCCGAGCCGTCGCCGCACGACTGGCGGGTCGGCAAGAAACTGCTGGCCTGGGAGCGGCCGCTGCGGCCCTCCGAGCGCGAGGCGCTGGAACGCACCGGGCCCCAGCCGCCGCGGGGCGACATCCTCGGGGTCCGGGTGTCGGACGAGGGCGTCAAGTTCGCGTTGATCGACGACGAGCCGAGGGTCTACTTCACCACCCCGCATTTCGATGGCTATCCCGCGGTGTTGGTCAACCTCGCCGAGATCTCGGTGCGCGACCTCGAGGACCTGATCACCGAGGCGTGGCTGACCCAGGCGCCGCGGAAACTGGTTCAGGAGTTCCTGGCCGACTCGCGCTGAAACGCTCAGACGTGCCGAAGGTCGATGACGCGCTGCAAATCGTCGATGCAGGCGCTGACGACGTCGGCGAGCAGCAGGTGCGTCTTCTGATGCGCCCCGGCCTGTAATTCCGCGGCGTGATGACGCGCCGACGCCGTGTAGGCGCAGGCGCCGGCGGGATCGGAGTCGGCCAGCGCGGTCGCGGCCGCCAGCACGACCAGCACGGTGGGCACCGGCTGCGGAAGGCGTTCGCCGGCCGGGATGGGATCGGGGCCGGGCGAGACGGCGCGGGCCAGTTGCAGCACCGAGCCGGCCAGCAGGGCCACGTGCACCGCCTGGTGATCGGCGGCTTCGATCGTGGTGCGCAGTACCCAGCGTCGCGGCGCGATGGCGACGACGTGGCGGGCCGTGGTGCGCGCCTCGAGCAGCCCGCTGAGCTGTTCGTGCACTCGATCCACCGCCGTCAGCGGCCAGTCCGGCGGCGGGTCTTTGCGTCCGGCCGCGACGTCCGCGGCGCGCGCCAATACGTCGTGCAGCGTCCCGAGCACGCCCACCCGGGCATTGCGCAGCACCGTCAGCGGGTCGGCGGGAAACAGCAAGACGGCGAACACGATGGCCACCGCACCGCCGACCAGCGCGTCGAAGATGCGCTCAAGTCCGACGCCGCCGTGGTACAGGGCCAGCACCAGGATCGCCGACACCACGGTCTGATTGGCGAACATCATCCCGTGTCCGATGAAGCCGCCCCCGATGAACACCGCGGCGGCCAGCGCCACCAGCGCGGCGACCGCGATGGGTAGTTCGCCCGGCCCGAGCAGGCCCTGCACCAGCGAGCCCACTCCGATTCCCAGCGTCACCCCGATCATCATCTGGACGGCGCGTTGCGCGCGCAGCACGTTGCTGGTCGACAACGACACCGCGGCGGCGATCGGCGCGAAGAACGGCTGCGGGTGCTCCAGGACGTCGTGGGCCAGGTACCAGGACAGGCCCGCGGCCAGCGCGGTCTGGAGCAGGTTGAACCACACCACCCGCAGCCGCTTGCCGCCCGCGCGCGCGGCGGCGAGAACCAGAGATGGCATCGCTCGCCGCGTACCGCCCACCGGCTAGGTCCGGTTTAACTCGAACAGCGGAATCACCCGGGTGGTCTTGGCCTGGTATTCCGCGAAGCCCGGCGCGACGGCGGTGATCTTGTCGAAGAGCGCTGCCCGCTCGTCGGCGGGAAGCTCGCGGGCGGCGACGTCGAACGCGTCCGTGCCGATCTCCACGCGCGCCTGCGGATTGGCCCGCAGGTTGTGCACCCAGGCGGGGCTGACCGGGGCGCCGGCGAAGGAGCCGATGATGATGAGCTTGCCGTCGACGCGGAAGTAGGCCAGCGGCGACACCCGCGGCTGACCGGACTTGGCGCCGGTCGTGTGGAGCAACAGCAGGTTGGCGCCCTCGAACTGGCCACCGACCACGCCGTCGTTGGCGCGGAATTCGTCGATGATGCTCTTGTTGAACGCGTTGACGGTCTCGGCGTCAGGGGTTTCGGTCATTTCCTGTGAACCTTGTCGGGCTTGGCGTCTATTCCGGACTTCGTCTCTCAGCAGCGCCGTCAACGCTAGCCGCTCGACGATTCGCGTAGTCCGCGACGCCCGGCAGTTCCCGAAATATTGCACATGTGTCTAAAGACACGCGGTAGCATCAGCTAGCCCGCGGTAGTTGACCTACGCGGCCACCTCACCAGCAGAAAGGTGTGACTCATGAAGACGAAGATCACCAAGAGAACGCTGCGCGCCGCTGCCCTGGCCGTGATGCTGATCGGTGTGATGCTGGGATCGTCGAGCTGCATCATGATCGAAGGCGGTACGGTCTGCGCCGCACTTCGCGCCGGCTGCTAGTGGGCCTGGCCACTAGCTAGGTCAAGACGTCTTAAGCTGCGGCTTGGCGTCTATTCCGGACTCCTTGCGCTGCTGGGCGGTGATCGGCGCCGGTGCTTCGGTGAGCGGGTCCACGCCGCCGCCGGTCTTCGGGAAGGCGATGACCTCGCGGATGGAGTCGACCCGGGACAGCAGCGCGTTGATCCGGTCCCAACCGAACGCGATGCCGCCGTGCGGCGGTGCGCCAAAGGTGAAGGCCTCCAGCAGGAATCCGAACTTCTCCTGGGCCTCGGCCGCATCCAGCCCCATCACCGCGAACACCCGCTCCTGGATGTCGCGGCGGTGGATACGGATCGATCCGCCGCCGATCTCGTTGCCGTTGCAGACGATGTCGTAGGCGTCGGCGAGCACCGCGCCGGTATCGGTCTCGATGGCGTCCTCATGCCCGGGCTTGGGTGAGGTGAACGCGTGGTGCACGGCGGTCCACGCCCCCGACCCGACGGCGACGTCGCCGGCGGCGGTCGCGTCATCGGCGGGCTCGAACAGCGGCGGGTCCACCACCCAGACGAACGCCCAGGCGTCCGGATCGATCAGGTCCAGCCGGTGGGCGATCTCGCCGCGGGCGGCGCCCAGCAGCGCACGCGAGGGCTTGGCCGGGCCCGCGGAGAAGAAGACGCAGTCGCCCGGCTTCGCCCCGACGTGCGCGGCCAGGCCGTCACGTTCGGCGTCGGACAGGTTCTTGGCGACCGGCCCCCCCAGCGTGCCGTCGTCGGCGATCAGGACGTAGGCCAGCCCGCGGTGGCCCCGCTGTTTGGCCCACTCCTGCCAGCCGTCCAGCGTGCGCCGCGGCTGTGACGCCCCGCCCGGCATCACCACGGCACCGACGTAAGGCGCCTGGAAGACGCGAAATGTGGTGTCCTTGAAGAACTCTGTGCAGTCGACCAGCTCGAGCCCGAAGCGCATGTCCGGCTTGTCGGAACCGAATCGCCGCATCGCGTCGGCGTAGCTGATCCGCGGGATCGGCGTCGGAATCTGGTAGCCGATCAACGCCCACAACGCGACCAGGATCTCTTCGGAGATGGCGATGATGTCCTCGGCGTCGACGAAGCTCATCTCCATGTCCAGCTGGGTGAACTCCGGCTGACGGTCGGCGCGGAAATCCTCGTCGCGATAGCAGCGGGCGATCTGGTAGTAGCGCTCCATGCCGGCCACCATGAGCAGCTGCTTGAACAGCTGCGGGCTCTGCGGCAGGGCGTAGAACGAGCCGGGGTGCAGCCGGGCCGGCACCAGGAAGTCGCGGGCCCCTTCCGGGGTCGAGCGGGTGATGGTCGGGGTTTCGATCTCGACGAAGTCATGCTGGGAAAGCACCGACCGCGCCGCGGCATTCACCTTGGAGCGCAACCGGATTGCCTCGGCCGGCCCGTCGCGGCGCAGGTCCAGGTAACGGTACTTCAGCCGCAGCTCCTCGCCGGCGGGCTCGTCGAGCTGGAACGGCAGCGGGGCGCTCTCCCCTAGCACCGTCAGCGACGTGGCGTTGACCTCGATGTCGCCGGTGGCGATCTCCGGGTTGGCGTTGCCCTCGGGGCGGATCTCGACGACACCGGTGACGGCGACACAGAATTCGGCGCGCAGCCGGTGCGCCTGCGCCAGCACGTCCTCGGCGCGGAACACCACCTGGGCGATGCCCGAGACGTCGCGCAGGTCGATGAAGATGACGCCGCCGTGGTCGCGGCGGCGGGCCACCCAGCCCGTCAGCGTCACCTGCTGCCCGGCGTCGCCACTGTCCAGCGAACCCGCGGCATGACTGCGCAGCACAAAACACTCCTCTTCACCTGGCCAGAACGAGTGCCCAGTCTAAAGGAGGTAATTTCGATGCCATCGCCACAGACGCTGCTACCAACATCGCCCTGGTCGGTCCCGGCGCCGTCGGCACGACGGCCGCCGCCCTGCTGTACCGGGCGGGCCATTCGGTCATGGTGTGCGGTCGCACCCCGCGCGACGCCATCGAGCTGCGGCCCGACGGATCGGATCCGATCGTCGTTCCCGGGCCGGTGCGCACCGACCCCGCCGAGGTGACCGAGCCGGTGGACGTCGTGCTGCTGGCCGTCAAGGCCACCCAGAACGACGCCGCGGCCGACTGGCTGGCCAGGCTGTGCGATGTCCACACCATCGTCGTGGTGCTGCAAAACGGCGTGGAGCAGGTCGAGCAGGTGCAGCCGCACTGCCCGTCCTCGCCCGTCATTCCCGGGATCGTGTGGTACTCGGCCGAGACCCAGCCCGACGGCTGGGTGCGATTGCGCACCGAGGCGGCCCTGGTCCTGCCCAGCGGCCCGTCCGGGGAGACCGTCGCCGAACTGCTGCGCGGCGCCGGTTGCCGGGCGGACTGCGACCCCGACATCATCACCGCGGCCTGGCACAAGCTGCTGACCAACGCACTGGCCGGGTTCATGGCGCTGGCGCGGAGGCGGTCGGGCATGTTCCGCCGCGACGACGTCGCCGCGCTGTCGCGGCGGTATGTGACCGAGTGCCTGGCCGTCGCGCGGGCCGAGGGCGCCCGGCTGGCCGACGGGGTGGTCGACGAGTTGGTCGACATGTTCCGCAACGTGGCCGAAGACCTGAGCACGTCGATCCTCACCGACGCCGAACATCAACGGCGGATGGAATGGGATGTCCGCAACGGCGTGATCATTCGCAAAGGCCGGGCCCACGGGCTGGCCACGCCGATCAGCGACGTCGTAGTGCCCTTACTGGCCGCGGCCAGCGACGGCCCCGGCTAAGTTGTTGTCATGTTCCCCTGCGAACGCGTCGATACGAGCTTCACCGACGCTGATTCCGTTGAGGCCCGTTTCCGGTTCCGCAACAGCGTCGACCTGGCCATCACGCCCGAGCAGCTGTTCGAGGTGCTTTCCGATGCCGAGTCGTGGCCGCGGTGGGCGAAGGTGATCACCAAGGTGACCTGGACCAGCCCCGAGCCGCGCGGCATCGGGACCACCCGCGTCGTCGAGATGCGCGGCGGCCTCGTCGGCAACGAAGAATTCCTCGCCTGGGAGCCGTTCACACACATGGCATTTCGGTTCAACGAATGCTCGACCCGATCCGTGGCGGCGTTCGCCGAGGATTACCGGGTCGAGGCCATCCCGGGTGGCTGCCGGCTGACGTGGACGATGGCCCAGAAACCGGCCGGCCCGGCGAAGCTGGCGATGGCCGTGGTGGGCCCACTGCTGAACCTGGCCCTGCGCCGCTATCTGCGCAACCTGCGCAGCTATACCGACTCCCTTGCGACCCGGCAACGTTAGGAGCGTGTCATGACCTTCAACGAGGGCATGCAGATCGACACCAGCACTGCGTCCTCGTCCGGTGGGGGCGGGATGGGAATGGCCGTCGGGGGTGGTGGCCTCGGCCTGCTGATCCTCATCGGCGCGCTGTTCTTCGGCGTCGACCCCGGTCGCGTCATGAACTCGCAGCAGACCAACACCGGCGGGTACTCGGCGCCCGGCTTCGACCTGAGCCAGTGCAAGACCGGCGCAGACGCCAACAAGTACGTGCAATGCCGCGTGGTCGCCACCGGCAACTCGGTGGATGCGGTGTGGCATCAGCTGTTGCCGGGTTACACCCGGCCCCACGTCCGGCTCTTCACCGGTCGGGTGAACACCGGCTGCGGGGCGGCCACCACAGCGGTCGGGCCGTTCTACTGCCCGGTCGATCAGACGGCGTACTTCGACACCGACTTCTTCCAGGAGCTGGTCGATCGATTCGGTTCCAGCGGTGGGCCGTTCGCGCAAGAATATGTGGTCGCCCACGAATACGGTCACCACGTGCAGAACTTGCAGGGTCTGCTGGGCCGCTCGCAGCAGGGTGCCCAGGGCGCCGGCGGCAACGGCGTGCGCACCGAACTCCAGGCCGACTGCTACGCCGGGATCTGGGCGCACTACGCCTCCACGGTCAAGCAGGAGAGCACGGGCGTGCCCTACCTGGAACCGTTGAGCGACAAGGACATTTCCGATGCCCTCTCCGCCGCGGCGTCGGTGGGCGATGACCGCATCCAGAAGGAATCCACCGGGCGGGTCAATCCCGAGTCCTGGACGCACGGTTCGTCCGAACAGCGGCAGAAGTGGTTCACCACCGGCTACCAGACCGGTGACCCGAAGAAGTGTGACACCTTCTCCGCGCCCGACTTGGGTTAGGCGTTAGTCAGCAAGCCCCGCAACTCGCCGCGGCCCCGCTCGTCCAGTGGCAACAGCGGCGCGCGCGGGTCGCCGACCGGGAAATCGAGCAGCTCCAGGCCGGCCTTGACCGTGGTCGCCAGCCCGCCGGCGACGATGAAGGTGAGCAACGGCTTGAGGTCGTCGTAGAGCTTCTGCGCGGTGTCGAGGTCTTGCGCGCGCACCGCCTCGTACAGGTCGATGCAGGGCTGTGGCCGCAAATTGGGTGCGGCCGTGCACCATCCGGACGCCCCGGCCTTCAGCGCGTCGAGTACCAGCGGGTTACTGCCGTTGTAGAAGGGCAGCCGGTTGCCGGATAGTTCGGCGATGCGCTGCATGCGGGCCAGGTCGCCGGTGGATTCCTTGACCATGGTGACGTTGTCGATGTTTTCGAACATGCGCACCAGCAATTCCGGAGGCATGTCGACACCACTGGTGGCCGGGTTGTTGTAGGCCATGATCGGGATCGAGATGGCGTCACCGATGCTGCGGTAATGCTGGAAGATCTCGCGCTCGGTGAGTTTCCAGTAGGACACCGGCAGGATCATCACCGCGTCGGCCCCGGCCTGCTGCGCGTACTGGGCGCGCCGAATGGTCTTGGCGGTGGTCACATCCGACACCCCGACGATCACCGGGACGCGGCCGGCGACCGTGGCGATGGTGGTGTCGACGACGGTGTCGAATTCGGGTTCCTCGAGGTACGCCAGTTCACCCGTGCTGCCCAGCGGCGCGATCGCGTGAACGTCGGCGGACACCAACCGCTCCACCAGCGCGGCCAGCCGTTCGGTGTCAATCCCGTTATCGGAGAACGGGGTCACCGGGTAAGCGATGATGCCGTGGATCTTGGGCTCGGTCACTGCTCGGCTCCTCAGCTGGTCAACACGTCGGGATGCCGGGCCAGCGCCCGGCGGGCGTAGTAGGCGAAGTTGGCGCGGCTGCGTTGCGGTGACAACGTCCAGTCATGGGCTTCGCGGGCAAGTTCTTCGGGCAGTTCCTTGACGGTGCCGGCGGCCATGGCGGCCAGCTGCAGCTTGGCGGCGCGCTCGATGAGGATTCCCAACGAGCACGCCTCCTCGACGCTGGCGCCGGCGATGACGTGGCCGTGATGCGCCAGCAGCACAGCCTTCTTGTCGCCGAGCGCGGCGGTGATGATCTCGCCCTCTTCGTTGCCGACGGGCACGCCCGGCCATTTCGGCAAGAATGCGCAGTCGCCGTAGAGCGGCGTGGTGTCCATGTGGGAGACGATCAACGGGACTTCCAGCATCGATAGCGCCGCCACGTGAAACGCGTGGGTGTGCACGATGCACTGGACGTCGGGCCGGGCGCGATAGATCCAGCTGTGAAACCGGTTGGCGGGGTTGGCAATTCCGTCCCCGTCGAGGACGTTGAGGTCCTCGTCGACCAAAAGCAGGTTGTCGTCGGTGATCTCGTCGAACCCCAGGCCCAGCCGCTGGGTGTAGTAGGTGCCGTCGGCCTCGGCGCGAGCGGTGATCTGGCCGGCCAGCCCCGAGTCATGCCCGGCGTCGAACAACGCCCGGCAGGTCAAGGCCAGCTTCTGGCGCGTGGTGAATTGCGCGTCGGCGACGTTCGCGGTCAACTGCTCCGCTGCCCGGCGCATCAAATCGGACTTCGAATCGGTGAACGTGCTGGCCATATCGGCTCCCTCGGCGGTATGACACGATAGTATCACTGTAGGAAACCTTGTGTCATGAGAGGGGTCGCCCATGACCGCACTGTTGCGCGCGGTCCGCAGGCAACGCGGCCTCACGCTCGAGGCGCTGGCCCAGCAGACCGGACTGACCAAGAGCTATCTGTCCAAGATCGAACGCCGACGCAGTACACCGTCGATCGCGGTGGCCCTCAAGGTGGCCAAGGCCCTCGAGGTCGACGTCGGGCGGCTGTTCGCCGAGGACGCGGCGCAGGAGAAGATCACCGTCGAACGTGCCACCGGCAGCGCCGACGGTGAGCGCTATCGGGTGCTCGCCTCGTCACTGCTGGGAAAGACGATGTCGCCGTTCGTGGTTCGCCCGACGGAGCAGCTGGCCGACGATCCTCATCCCACGCATGCCGGGCAGGAATTCATGTTCGTGCACGCCGGAACCATCGAATTCGACTATGGCGACCAGACATTCACACTCGAGGCCGGCGACAGCGCGTATTTCGACGCCTCGGTCAGCCATAAGATACGGGCCGTCGGCGTCGCACACGCCGAAGTCGTCGTCGTCGCGCATGCCGAACCCGGGAGCAGACCGGCGTGAGCATCGTCCATGTGGACGACGACGGTGTTCGCCATCAGCGAACGCGCGTCGATTACCCGGACTAGGTGTTCTTCCCTAGGCCGCGCAGGTGACGGTGGTGGTGGCGTCCTGCTGCGCGATCACCTGGCCGTCCACGGCGATCTCGCAGTGGAACGAGGCCGGACCGTTGCCCGAATCCGGCCAGTGCAGCATGCCGCTGGCGCTGATCCTCGCCGACTGGTTCGGGTTGGCCAAGGTGGCGGTGTAGGTGACCGGGGTTCCCGCGCTGAGCGGGGCCTGGACGCTGGTCATGAACTTCGACGGGTCCGCGTTGTAGGCCGCCTGGCTGGGGGGATCGGCATTCACGTAGTTGACGGTGGCGGTCACATTGTTGGGGCTCGTCACCGTGTAGGTCACCTGGTGGCCTTCCGCATGGGCCGTCCCCGCCGTCAGCACCGCCCCCGTGGCCGCTGCCAGCATCACCGCTGAGATCGCGCTCGCTGTCTTATGCACGTTCGTCATATCGAAAACGCTACCGGATTCGTTAGCGGCGGTTCGCTGTTTACCGGCAGCCGTGCCCGTGGTCGCGCGGCTGCGGTATGAAGCAAGCATGAGCGATGAGCCGCAGGCGGCACCGACACCGGCCGCTATCGCCGCAGCGCCGGTGACCCGCCGCCGGTTGCTGACGACCGGGGCGGTGTCGGCAGCCCTCGGGGTGAGCCTCGGGGGCGGCGTCGTGCTGCTGGGGTCCCGCCCGAGGAGCCCGATGGCCTGGCTGCAGCCCGATCGCCACGGCGCGCCACCGGTCGGCGGGCTGCACCTACAGTTCGGGAGGAACGCCGGCACCGAGGTGGTGGTCTCCTGGCACACCACCGACGCGGTCCGCAATCCGCGGGTCATGGTCGGGACGCCGACATCCGGCTTCGGCCGCACCGTTGCCGCGGAAACCCGCACCTACCGGGACGCGAAGTCGGGCACCGAGGTTCGCGTCAACCATGCACGGCTGACCAACCTGACCCCGGACACCGACTACGTGTATGCGGCGGTGCACGACGGCGCACAACCCGAGCCGGGCACGGTGCGCACCGCCCCGGTCGGCCGAAAGCGACTGCTGTTCACCAGCTTCGGCGACCAGTCCACACCGGCGCTGGCCAGGATGCCCGACGGCAGGTACGCCACCGACAACATCGGCTCGCCGGCCGCCGCCGACACCACGATGGCGATCGAACGGATGGGGCCGCTGTTCAACCTGATCAATGGCGACCTGTGCTACGCCAACCTGGCCCAAGACCGGGTGCGCACCTGGTCGAACTGGTTCGAGAACAACACCCGCTCGGCGCGACACCGGCCCTGGATGCCGGCCGCGGGCAATCACGAGAACGAGTTGGGTAACGGGCCAATCGGTTTCGGCGCTTACCAGGCCTTCTTCGCGGTTCCCGATTCCGGGTCGAGCCCGGAGACCCGCGGCATGTGGTACTCGTTCACGGCCGGCTCGGTGCGGGTGATCAGCCTGAGCAACGACGACGTCGCCTTCCAGGATGGCGGCAACTTCTATGTGCACGGCTACTCCGGCGGTGAGCAAAAGCGCTGGCTTGCAAAGGAACTCGCTGCGGCCCGGCGAGACCCTGACATCGACTGGGTCGTGGTGTGCATGCACCAGACGGCGATCTCCACCGCCGACAAGACCAACGGGGCCGACCTGGGCATCCGCGAGGAATGGCTGCCGCTGTTCGACCAATACCAGGTCGATCTGGTGGTGTGCGGCCACGAACACCACTACGAACGATCGCATCCGCTGCGCGGCACGCTGGGGACCGACACCCGCACGCCGATACCGGTCGACACGCGCAGCGATCTCATCGACGCCACGCGGGGAACGGTGCACCTCGTCATCGGCGGTGGTGGCACGTCGGCGCCGAGCAACGCGATGTTCTTCCCCGAGCCACGGTGCCGGGTGGTGACCGGTGTGGGTGCTTTCGATCCAGGGCTCAGACGCAAGGCCCCGCGATACGTCCTCGAGGACGCACCATGGTCGGCATTCCGCGACCGCGAAAACCCGTACGGCTTCGCGGCTTTCGACGTCGACCCGGGCCAGTCCGGCGGTAGCACCACGATCAAGGCGACGCACTACACGCTGCGTGGTCCGTTCGGTGAAGTCGCCGTCATCGACGAGTTCACGCTCACCAAGCCGCGCGCGGACGGGGCCGGCTAGCGCGGTTCAGGTCAAAACAACGTCGGCTGAACGGGTTCCGGCGCCGGCGCGACCGAGGCCGCCTGCGAGAACGGGCGGTGGTCGCCCGCCAGTCGATGCTTGGCGATCAGCGGTGCGGCCCGCTCCCGCAACGCGGCCCGATAATCCGGCGGCAAGTAGGCCCCGCGGCGGTACAGCTCGCGATAGCGGCCGACCAGCTCGGGATGCGAGCGCGCCAGCCATCCCATGAACCAGCCGCGGGTCGAACCGCGCAGATGCAGGCCGAAAACCGTGACGCCGCTGGCGCCGGCCGCCGCGATCTGGCCGAGCAGCCCGTCGAGGTGCTCCACGGAATCGGTGAGATGCGGCAGCACCGGCGCGACCATCACGTGACAGTCCAGCCCCGCGGCCCGGATGGCGCTGATCAGATTCAACCGGGCCTGCGGTGTGGGCGTGCCCGGCTCGACGTCCTGGTGCAGCTCTGGATCGCCGACGGCGAGTGACACCGCGACCGAGACCGCAACCTGCGCCGCGGCACTCGTGAGCAGCGGCAAATCGCGACGCAGCAACGTGCCCTTGGTCAGGATCGACAGTGGCGTGCCCGATTCGGCCAGGGCGCCGATGATGCCGGGCATCAGCGCGTAGCGTCCCTCCGCCCGCTGGTACGGGTCGGTGTTGGTGCCCAGCGCGACGGTCTCGCGCTGCCAGGAGGGCCGCCGCAGCTCGCGGCGCAGCACCTCGGCGACGTTGGTCTTGACGACAACCTGAGTGTCAAAGTCGTTGCCGCAGTTCAACTCCAGGTATTCGTGGGTGGGCCGCGCGAAGCAGTATCGGCACGCGTGCGAGCAGCCGCGGTAGCCGTTGACGGTGTAGCGGAACGGCAGCGCCGACGCGTTCGGCACCTTGTTCAGCGCGGACTTGCACACCACCTCGTGGAAGGTGATTCCGTCGAACTGCGGCGAGCGCACGCTGCGCAGGAAACCGATGCGTTGCAGCCCCGGCAACGACCCGTCCTCGACGGGCTTCCCGTTGACCGCGACGGCCTGGTTTGCCCACCGCATGCCCGCTATTCGAACATTAGTTCGAGTCTGAGTCAAGCACCGCGGCCGGTCAAACCATTGGCCGCCGATCAGAATGGCGGTGGATCGTCGTCGCCGTCGGCCGGTGGCGCGGGACCAACGTAGGCGGCCTCGCGTTCTCGGCGTTTCGCTTGCCGCGCTTGGTGGTTCTGCCTGCGTTCGGTGGCGATGCGTGCGGCGCGGTTTTGCGCGCGGGTGGTGCGACGTTTGGGCATCATCGCGGTGCGGTCGGCGCAGTAATCGGGTGGTGGCGCTACCGTCGTCGGTAGCTCGCCGGTGGGGGCGCACAAATTGGGAAACAGCAACGCGCTGCCGGGGGTGGTGATATAGATCTGCCCTGCCGGCGAGGTGAGGATCAGCGACCCGTCAGGAAGTTGCTTCTCGCGCCAGCCCCAAAAAGTTTTGACCAAATGATGAATGCGGCAGTAGCACTTGAGGTTTGACGCATGCGTGGGCCCGCCCTCGCTGTAGGGAATCGTATGGTCCACATCGCATTCGGTGGCCGGACAGTCGCACCCGGGCCAGCGGCAGGTCAAATCCCGGCACCGCACGAAATCGGCCAACGCCTTCGACGGCGCATAGCGCGACTCGGGCATCGAGTCGACCGGATGAATTAGCGGCACCAGCTTGGCCGAGGCGGCCAGTTCGGCTATCAGCTCCGGCGCGATCAACCCTTCGGCACCCATCTCGACGCCCGGCGCCTGGCCGCCATTCAACGTGGAATGCTCTGCGATGACATGGATTACCACCGGCCCGGTGGCGCGCCGTGTTGCCGCGGTGCAACCCGGGGACCCGCAGCGACAGCCCAACCGATCCGCCCCGGCAGCCAACGCGCCCACCGCATCGGCGCGGCGCTGCTCGCGGGTACGCGGATCATGCTCACACACCGTGCTTGCCAACGCATCCAACCGCTTGTCCAGCGCGTGCGCGTCCGGGCCGAGCAAGGTGCCCTCCAGATGCGCCAACCCCTCCCCCATGTCGGCGACCCACACCTCGCGCCCGGCCGCACGTTCCTTGCGGCGCCGCACCGCATCCGCATCGGCGCGAGCGACCACTTTATCCACCTGCGCGGCCAGCCAGCCCCGGGTCATCGATGGCCACCGCGCCACGTTGACCGCCAACTCGGCGTCCACCGCCGCCAACACGTCGGGCTCGGTGATCAAATCGGTGCGGAACACGATCGTTTGGAATGTCAGGTAGCCGATATCCCCGGCCGCGAACACCGCGCCCACTTTCGGTAACCGTTCGCGCATCGCGCGGGCGTACCGCACGCGGCTGGCGGCCAGGCCCTGACTGATCCGCAACGCCGCGGCCACTGCAGCGCTCACCGCCGCCTCGGTGTCGACCGCCCAGTCCTCGCACTCCGAACAGCGCGAGAGCCGGTACGCGAACAACTCTCCGATCGCCGTCAACTGCTCGGCCGCCGCGCGGTTCTCGACCCGCGAAAACGCGCCGATCCGCTCCAGCAGCGCCGCGGACGCCGGCGTCGACGACCGATGGTGCCGCTCGACCAACTCATCGAACCGGGCGATCACATCTTCGAACATGTGTTCGATACTACTACCGTCTACTGACTCAAACTATTTGGCAGGGTCGCGGCTTGTGGATAAATGCCGCCAAGGCTGGAAGCAGCGGCGATCCGCTACCAGCAGGCCCGTCAGCGCGGAAAGAGCCGGTTCTCAACGAGTTGTGCGCAAACTGACATCGCAGCCGCGCCCGTAGGCGCTGAGCCGACGAACCATCGTTCACGCGCATCTTGATGTGAGGCCCTTCGGCGACAACGTTTCGGTCGCCGCGAACCGGCGCCAGAGGGCTAAGCTGCGGAACGTATCGCCCCCACCCGGCTACGAGGACATATGACCGACCGCATCGAGACTTCCCGCACCATCGCCGCCGCTGCGCCGGCCATCTTCGCCGTGCTGTGTGACCCCCAGGGCCACGTCGCAATCGACTCGTCGGGGATGCTGCAGGCGGCCGACGGTGATCCGGTGCGGGGCGTGGGTGATCAGTTCGTCGTTCACATGGACCGCGAATCTTTGAACGATTTCCCAGAATTGGGCAAATACGACGTCACCGTCGACATCAGGGAGTTCGAGCAGGATCGCCTGATCGCGTGGACGGTTCTGGGCCAGATCAAGCCGCCGCTCGGCCACGTCTACGGCTATGCGCTGGCGCCGTCCGAAGACGGTTCGGCCACCGTGGTCACGTCGTTCTACGACTGGTCGAACATCGACCCGCAGTGGCGGGAAGCCGGAATTTTCCCCATTTTGTCCGAGGGCGCCCTGCGGGCGACTCTGGGAATTCTGGACCGTACGGTGCGCCGCGGTTATCCCGCCGGATAAGTTCAACGCCACCATCCCCACACGCGGTGTCGTTCATTGAGTTTCGGGCGACCGGGTCTATAGGGGATGCGGTTTCACGCCGCATTTGTCCGGGTATAACGACCAGGCCCCTCACGAAAGGACTGGTCATGTTGCACTCGGTGATTTTGGCGAGTTCGGACCCCGTCGCCGCAGGCTTTATCCTGCGCGGCATCAAGGGAATTTTCGTCGCCATCGGCAGCATTATCGCGGCAATAATCTGCGGAGTGATCGCAATGATGAAGGGCCGCAACCCGCTGGGATGGGGAATTCTAGGGCTGTTTTTCTCAATCCTGACATTGATCGTCGTCATCATTATCCCCAGCAAGAAAAGCTGAAAGGCGCTTCCCGGGCGATGACGTAGGCGCGCGCACCGGGCATCGCCGAATTTCGAGCTTGGTCAAACAATGTGGACGCGGGATAATGCCCGCATGCGTTTCATCTGTGTCGCTGCGGCGGCGGCCATGCCCGTCGCCATGCTGATCGGGATCTCGTCAGCTCATGCCGAAACGGGCGTCCCTGGTTACGTTCAATGCCTAGGAGGCGACGCGAAGCCACCGCCGCCGGGGGTGAGCGCGGAAAATTGGTTTCCCAGCCTGCATGTGATCGATACCGACATCGGTTCTGGTGTACCCGCGGACCAGGTGGTTCAGAGATTAGTGACCATGGGAGTCAGCCCGAGCGACGCCGCCACCCGAGTGCGGTGCTACCTGGCCAACCTGCCGCATTAGGGCGACAGGCTAGCGAGCTACGCGCGAAAGCACTTCGGCGACAACCGAGTCCAGCGCGACGGGGACCTGCTCCCCCGTCATCAGATCCTTCACACCGACCGTGCCGGACTCGATGTCGCGGTCGCCGAGGACCAGCGCAAGCCGGGCTCCGGAACGGTCGGCCGCGCGCATCGCACCCTTGAGACCACGGTCGCCGTAGGCCATGTCGACGCGAACACCGCCGGCCCGCAGCTGTGCGGACAGCACCGCCAGCCGCAATTTGGCCTGCTCGCTCAGCGGCACGCCGAACACCTCGCAGCGCGCCGTCTCCCCCACGCTCTTGCCCTCGGCGCGCAGCGCCAGCAGCGTGCGGTCCACGCCGAGCCCAAAACCGATGCCGGACAAGTCTTGTCCGCCGAGCTGGCGCATCAGGCCGTCGTAGCGGCCGCCGCCGCCGATGCCGGACTGCGCGCCCAGGCCGTCGTGCACGAATTCGAACGTGGTCTTGGTGTAGTAATCCAGCCCGCGCACCATGCGGGGGTTCAGCACGTAGGGCACTGCCATCGCATCCAGGTGGGCCAGCACGGTATCGAAGTGCTGCTTGGCCGCATCGGACAGATGATCGAGCAGCACCGGAGCGTCGGCCGTCATCGCACGCACCTCCGGCCGCTTGTCGTCGAGCACCCGCAGCGGATTGATCTGCGCCCGCCGTCGCGTTTCCTCGTCGAGGTCGAGCGCAAAAAGGAAGTCTTGCAACAGTTCCCGGTACTGCGGCCGGCAGCTGTCGTCACCGAGCGAGGTGATCTCCAGGCGAAAGCCGTCGAGCCCGAGCGAGCGAAAGCCGGCGTCGGCGATCGCGATCACCTCGGCGTCCAGCGCGGGGTCGTCGACGCCGATCGCCTCCACGCCGACCTGCTGCAGCTGGCGATAACGGCCGGCCTGCGGACGCTCGTAGCGGAAAAACGGCCCCGCGTAGCAGAGTTTGACCGGCAAGGCGCCGCGATCCAGGCCGTGTTCGATCACCGCGCGCACCACGCCGGCGGTCCCCTCGGGCCGCAGCGTCACCGAGCGATCGCCCCGGTCGGCGAACGTGTACATCTCCTTGGAGACCACGTCGGTGGATTCGCCGACGCCGCGGGCGAACAGGGCGGTGTCTTCGAAGATCGGCAGCTCGATATCGCCGTAGCCGGCCCGGCGGGCGGCCCCGAGCAGGCCGTCGCGCACCGCGACGAACTGTGCCGAGTCCGGCGGGACGTAGTCCGGCACGCCTTTGGGCGCCGAAAAAGCAGAAAATTCCGGCACGGGCTTACAGGCCTTCGAGGAACGGGTTGAGGCGCCGCTCGGCGCCGATGGTGGTGGCATTGCCGTGCCCGGGCAGCACCACGGTCGCGTCGTCGAGGACCAAGAGTTTGTCCACGATCGAGGTCAGCAGGTCGCGGCCGCTGCCACCGAACAGGTCCGTGCGGCCGATGGAGCGTTCGAACAGCGTGTCGCCGGTGAACACCACGTCCGTTCCCTCCTTGCTTGCCGCGAGGACCCGGAACAGCACCGACCCCCGAGTGTGCCCGGGGCTGTGATCGACGTTCACGGTCACGCTGCCCAGGTCCAGCTTGTCGCCGTCGCGGTCCAGCTCGACGACCTGCTTGGGCTCCCGCCAGAATGCGCCCGCGACCATTTGCGCCAGGCGCGGGCCCAAGCCGTAGATCGGGTCCGTGAGCATGAACCTGTCCTCGGGGTGGATGTAGGTCGGGCAGCCGTAGGCGTCGGAGACCTTCTGCGCCGACCACATGTGGTCGATGTGCCCGTGGGTCAGCAGCACCGCAGCCGGCGTCAGCCTGTGCTTGTCCAGGAGGTTTCGCAACGGACCCATCGCCCGCTGCCCCGGATCCACGATGACGGCGTCCGTTCCCGGCCGCTGCGCCAGCACGTAGCAGTTGCACTGCAACAAGCCGGCGGGAAATCCGGTGATCAACACGATGCCCAGTTTCCCACGGCCCCACTTGACACGAGTCGCGGCGCCCACATTAGCCTGAGCTGGCAGCTCACCGGTTCAGCGAGATTCCGACTCACCAGCCATGGAGGCATAGCGGCCGTGCCGACCAACGAACAGCGACGTGCCAGCGCCAAGCGCAAGCTCGAACGGCAGCTGGAGCGGCGCGCGAAGCAGGCCAAGACGCGCCGGATCGTGCTGATCGCGGCCGGCTCGATCGTGGCCGTGGCCGTGGTCGTGGCGGTGGTGATCGCGATCGTCAACACCAAGCACGACCACAAGGGCAACACCGCGGCGTCGACGACCACCAGCAGCAGCTCATCTGTAGAGTCCAGCACTCCCGCCGGACCGCCGCCGTCCGCCGCGCCGCTGCCGCCGTTCAAGCCCTCGGCCGACGTGGGCGCCAACTGTCAGTACCCGGCCTCGCCGGAGCCGGCGGCCAAGCAGGTCAAGCCGCCGCGAACCGGCAAGGTGCCCACCGACCCCGCCCAGGTGAGCGCCAGCATGGTGACCAACCAGGGTCACATCGGCCTGATGCTGGCGAACAACGAATCACCTTGCACCGTCAATAGTTTCGCAAGTCTCGCCAGCCAAAAATACTTCGACAACACCAAGTGCCACCGGCTGACCACCTCGCCGAGCCTGGGTGTCTTGCAGTGCGGCGACCCGAAGGGCGACGGTACCGGCGGGCCCGGCTACCAATTCGCCAACGAGTACCCGACCGATCAGTATCCGCCGAACGACCCCAAAGCGCAGGAGCCAGTGCTCTATCCGCGCGGCACCCTGGCCATGGCCAATGCCGGCCCCGGCACCAACGGCAGCCAATTCTTCATGGTGTACAAGGACTCCCAGCTGCCGCCGCAATACACCGTGTTCGGCACCATCCAGCCCGACGGACTGGCCACCCTGGACAAGATCGCCAAGGCCGGCGTCGCAGGTGGCGGTGAGGACGGGGCGCCCGCCACCGAGGTCACCATCACCTCGGTCCTGCTCGACTGAATCCACAGCGGCGCAACGCAGACCGGGATTCGCGAGAATCACGCGACGGCCGCGACCGACGGCTTATTGTCGTTGCGTGGCGGGAGAGTCATTCGGGCAATATCAATTGCTCGAAGTCTTGGGGCGCGGTGGCATGGGACAGGTCTACCGCGCTTTTGACGCCACCACCGATCGGGTCGTCGCGCTGAAGGTCCTGCCCGCAAACCTGGCCGAGGACCACGAGTTTCAGCAGCGGTTCCGGCGCGAGGCACGCATTGCCGCCAGGCTGAACGACCCGCACGTGGTGCCCATCCACAGTTACGGCGAAATCGACGGCCGGCTCTACGTCGACATGCGGCTGATCGAGGGCCGCGATCTGGTCGACTACATCACCGAGAACGGCGGCCGGCTGAACCCCGAGCGCGCGGTCGCGGTGGTCGAACAGGTTGCCGCGGCGCTGGATAGCGCGCACGCGGCGGGATTGATCCACCGCGACATCAAGCCGAAGAACATCTTGGTCACCATTGCACGGGATTTCGTCTACCTGATCGACTTCGGCATCGCCCGCAGCACCGCCGACACGGCCCTGACGCAAACCGGACACACGATGGGGACCGTCGCGTACATGGCACCCGAACGTTTCAGGGGCACAACGGATCACCGCGCCGATATCTACTCGCTGGCCTGCGTCCTGCAGGAATGCCTGACCGGCAAGCGCCCCTTCCCGGGTGAGAGCCTCGAAGAACAGCTCAACGCGCACTTGACCATTGCGCCGCCCCGACCGTCGGCCAGCGTTCCCGGGCTGCCTCCGGGGCTGGACGCGGTGGTCGCGCGCGGCATGGCCAAGGACCTCGAACACCGCTACCAGTCGGCGATGGAGCTCGTCGAGGCCGCCCGCGCCGCGTTGGGCAGTCCTGCAGCCGGGCCTTTCGGGTCCGCGTCGTCGACGCCGCCACCGCCCGGTTCGTCGCCACCGGGGCCCGCGCCTCGCCCGCCGGACAGCAAACCCGATGCGCGGTTACGGCACGGCCGCCCAACGCATTCGCGGCGTTTGCTGGTCGGCATCGTCGGCGCATCGGCGCTGGCGCTGACCGCGGTGGCGGCGTTGGTCATCGCGCTGGTGAGCCAGAGCCACGGTTCCGCCGACAGCGCGGGCGCCAATCAGACCCCGGCCGGGGTTCCCGGCCGGACCGCATCCGGCCCCGGCACGACCAACCCGGCGGCGGTGCCGCCGCTGCCCGCGTTCGCGCCGCCGCCCGATCTGGGCGCCAACTGCCAATATCGATCGGTGCCGGACCCGGTCACCCGGCCGGTGAACCCGCCGCCGCCGGGCCGGGTGTCCACCACTCCCCCGCAGATCGGCGCCGTCATCTCCACCAACGTCGGAGACATCGCCATCCGGTTGGCGAATTCGGAGTCCCCGTGCGCGGTGTTGCTTCGTCAGCCTGGTCAAGCAGCAGTTCTTCGACGGCACCCAATGCGCCCGATTGATCAGCTCCCAAGACGGCGGATCACTGTTGTGCGGCGGCCCCGAGGTGGACGGATCCGGTGGCCCCGGTTACGAATTCGCCGACGAGTACCCCACCGACCAATACAAGTCCGACGACCCCGCGTTGCGCGCGACGGTGGTATACCCGCGCGGCACCATCGTCATGGCCACCGAGGGACCCAACACCAACGGCAGCCAATTCGCATTGATCTTCAAGGATTCCGAGATGGAACCGCAGAGCACCGTGCTCGGGACCATCGACCGGGCCGGCCTCGAGACCCTGGACAAGATCGCGCGGGCCGGCATCGCCGGCAATCGTCAGAGCGGTGCGCCCACCAACCCGGTGAAGATCACCTCGGTGCGACTGAGTTAGGGCCGGACTCGGATCACGCCGCGGAGGTCACGCGGTAGACGTCGTAGACGCCTTCGACGTTGCGCACGACGTTGAGCAGGTGGCCCAGATGCTTGGGGTCACCCATCTCAAAGGTGAAGCGGCTGATCGCAACCCGGTCACCGGAGGTGGTGACCGACGCGGACAGGATGTTGACCTTCTCGTCGGCCAGCACGCGGGTGACGTCCGAGAGCAGCCGGTGCCGGTCGAGCGCCTCGACCTGGATGGCCACCAGAAACACCGACGACGGCGACGGCGCCCAATGCACCTCGATGATGCGCTCGGCCTGCTGCTGCAGCGAGGCCGCATTGGTGCAGTCGGTGCGGTGCACGCTCACTCCGCCGCCGCGGGTGACGAATCCCATGATCTGGTCGCCGGGGACCGGGGTGCAGCATTTCGCCAGCTTGGTAAGCACGCCGGGGGCGCCGGGAACCGAGACGCCGACGTCGTCGCTGCTGCGCGGTCGGCGCAACATCGTTGTCGGCGTGGACCGTTCGGCGAGGTCTTCCTCGGCCTGGTCGATGCCGCCGAGTTCGGCCAGCAGCCGCTGCACGACGTGCCGGGCCGACACGTGGCCCTCACCGATCGCGGTGTAGAGCGCGGAGACGTCGGTGTAGTGCAGCTCGCGGGCCACCGCCGCAAGCGTTTCGCCATTGACCAAGCGCTGCAACGGAAGTCCACCGCGACGCACCTCGCGGGCCATGGCGTCCTTGCCGGATTCGAGCGCCTCCTCGCGACGCTCCTTGGCGAACCACTGGCGGATCTTGGCCTTGGCGCGCGGCGAGACCACGAATTGCTGCCAGTCTCGCGACGGCCCGGCGTTGGCCGCTTTGGAGGTGAAAACCTCGACGACTTCCCCGTTTTCCAGCTTGCGCTCCAGCGCGACCAGCCGCCCGTTGACCCGTGCGCCGATGCAGCGGTGGCCGACCTCGGTGTGCACCGCGTAGGCGAAGTCCACCGGCGTGGAACCGTTGGGCAGGGTGATCACATCACCCTTTGGGGTGAACACGAAGATCTCCTGCACCGCAAGGTCATAGCGCAGGGACTCGAGGAACTCGCCCGGGTCCGCGGCCTCACGCTGCCAGTCGAGCAGCTGGCGCATCCAGGCCATGTCGTCGATCTCGGCCGCGGCGTGCGGATGCGGAACGCCGTTGCGCCCCTTGGCTTCCTTGTAGCGCCAGTGCGCTGCGATGCCGTATTCGGCGGTGCGGTGCATGTCGCGGGTGCGGATCTGCACCTCCAGCGGCTTGCCTTCCGGGCCCACGACGGTGGTGTGCAGCGACTGGTACACGCCGTAGCGCGGCTGGGCGATGTAATCCTTGAACCGCCCCGCCATCGGCTGCCACAGCGAATGCACTACGCCGACAGCGGCATAGCAGTCCCGGATCTCGTCGCACAGGATGCGGATGCCGACCAGGTCGTGGATGTCGTCGAAGTCGCGGCCCTTGACGATCATCTTCTGGTAGATCGACCAATAGTGCTTGGGCCGGCCCTCCACCGTCGCCTTGATCTTCGACGCGCCAAGGGTATTCACGATCTCCGCGCGGACCTTGGCCAGGTAGGTGTCCCGCGACGGCGCGCGTCCAGCGACCAGCCGGACGATCTCCTCGTACTTCTTGGGATGCAGGATCGCGAACGACAGGTCTTCCAACTCCCATTTGACGCTGGCCATGCCCAGCCGATGAGCAAGGGGCGCAATGACTTCCAGCGTCTCGCGGGCCTTGCGCGCCTGCTTCTCCGGCGGCAGGAACCGCATGGTACGCATGTTGTGCAGCCGGTCGGCGACCTTGATCACCAGCACGCGCGGATCGCGCGCCATAGCGGTGATCATCTTGCGGATGGTCTCGCCCTCAGCGGCGCTGCCCAGCACCACCCGGTCGAGTTTGGTGACGCCATCGACCAGATGGCCCACCTCTTCGCCGAATTCCTCGCTCAAGGCGTCCAGGGTGTACCCGGTGTCCTCGACGGTGTCGTGCAACAGCGCGGCCACCAAAGTGGTGGTGTCCATGCCCAATTCGGCCAGGATGGTCGCCACGGCCAGCGGGTGCGTGATGTAGGGGTCGCCGGAATGGCGCAACTGGCTGGCGTGCCGCTGGTCGGCGACCTCGAAGGCGCGCTGCAGCAGCGACACGTTCGCCTTCGGGTAGATCTCCCGGTGCACGGCCACCAGCGGTTCCAGCACCGGGTTGAGCGTGCTGCGCTGGGCGGTCATCCGGCGCGCCAGCCTGGCCCGGACCCGCCGCGACGCGCTGCTGGACGTTTTCAGGGATTCGGCCGGCGGCTCCGGAATCTCCATCGGCTGGGTGATGGCCGGCGACTCCGGGGCGTTGGTGGGCACGTCAAGCGCTTGCGCCGCGCTGTTTTCCTCCGCCACGTTGGTTACCTCCGAAATCGAGGATATCTCCAATGCAAAAGCGCTACTCGCAAGTCAGGCTGTGCACCGCCAACGGCGCGACCGCTTCCCGGCCGCCCAGCGCGCCGAGTTCGAACACCACCGCGGCCGCCGTCACATTCGCGCCGGCGCGCTCGAGCAGCCTGGCCGCCGCGGCCAGGGTCCCGCCGCTGGCCAGCACGTCATCGATGATCGCGATGTTGCGTCCGCGCAGGTCCAGGCCGTCCGCGGGGATTTCCAGCGTCGCGCTGCCATATTCCAGGTCGTAGCGCTCGGCGCGGACGGGCGGGGGCAATTTCCCGGCCTTGCGAATGGCCAGCACGCCGGTCTGCAACCGCTCGGCGACGGCCGCGGCCAGCAGGAAACCCCGGGCCTCGATGCCGGCCACCAGATCCGCGCCGGACGCGATCTCGGCCAACGCGCCGGTGATCGCCGTCATCGCCGTCGCGTCCGCGAACACCGGGGTGAGGTCCTTGAACTGGACCCCCGGCTTGGGAAAGTCGGCCACCTTGCGCGTCAGCGACGCGATCAGCTCGACCACCGGCGCGGGGCCGCTCATCGGGGCCTCACTGGATGAGGGCCCATCGGTCCATGTTCCAGCCCGCGCCCCACCGCGTCGGGTTCTTGCTCACCGCGTACATCTTCTTGGAGCTCAGCAACGTGCGCTGCTGCCGGTACAGCGGCAGGGTGGGCATGTCGCCCCACAGTACCGGGGCGGTTTCGGTCAGCAGCCGGGCTCGTTCGGCGGCGTCGGCCGAAACGGCCAGCGCGCCGATCGCGTTGTCGACCTGGGGATTCGAGTACCCGGACAGGTTGTTGCCGTTGCCCGTGTGCAGGGCGTAGGCGTCGAGCGCCGACGACCCCGACGACCCGCTGCCGGTGGCCCCACCGGTGCTGGCCAGCAACGCGTCGATCTTGCCGTCCCGCAGCGCCTGTGGACCCGGGCCGTCCAGAATGACGGCGGAGACGGTGATGCCGGCCGCGCCGCACGCCTTGGCGATGACGCCGACGTTGACCGCCAGCCGCGCGTTGGGTCCCTGGTATCCGATCCGGACCGTCAGCGGCGCACCGCCCAGCGCCTTGCGCGCGCCGGCCGGATCGGACTTGCTGAACGGGCCGGCCTCGGCAGCCCCGTCGCCGGCCGACACCGCATCATCGGTGGCCGGGTCCAGGCGCGAGTTGGCGATCGGTGTCCCCGCGTCTTTGGCCAGCGAATCGCGCGGCGTGCACAGCGCGACCGCGCGGCGGGCATTGGGCGCCGCCAGCGGCCCCCGCGGGGCGAAGATCAGCTGCTCGATGCCGTTCGACGGCCCGTCGGAGCGCTCGTAGTTGTCCGGCGTGGTCAGCGCCCCCGAGGAGCCCGAGGCGACGTCGACCACGTCGACGCTGCGGTTGTTGACCCGGTCCTGAATGTCGGGTCCCTGCGACCACACGGTCACCCGCTTGGTGATGGCCTTGGGCCCCCACCACCGGTCGTTGGCGACGAGCACCACCGCGCCGCGGTCCAGGACGGATTCGATCTTGTACGGACCCGACGACGGGAAGCGCTTGAGGTCGACCCCGGGCTTGAGGTCCCAGATGGTGTTCCACAACTTGGCGATCTGGGCCACCAGGGGGCCGTTGTTGCTGAGCAGGGCCGCGGTGACGTCGACGTTGAGCTGGTCGGCGATGACGTGCGACGGCATCAGCGAGGTCGCGGTGAACAGCTGGTTGTAGTCGACGACGCCACGGTCCGGGATGAAGGACACCCGCGCCTTCTTCTGCCCCGGCATGCATTCGACGTTGGCGATGTCCAGGTACCCGGCCTGGCTGGCGGCGTGGAAGTCGGGGAACCTGCCGGACTGAGCCGCCCAGGCGAGCACGATGTCGTCGCAGGTCACCGGCTTGCCGTCGGAGTAGACGGCGTTGTCGGCGATCTGGTAGTCGAGCACCAGCGGCGTGCCGCCGACCACCGACACGGTGCCGAAGTCGCGGTCGGCGACGATCTGCCCGTCGGGGCCGTGATAGCTGAAGCCGGTGAGCGTGCGGGCGAACGCCTGCGCTCCGGCCGACGCGGCGCCGGCGACGGTGTTCGTGTTGTAGGTGGACAGCGGGCCGTCGACCACATAGTCGACCTGGGACGCGGCGCTACCCGCGCAGCCGGTCAGCGTGAAGCCCGCCGCCAGCACCAGCGCCAATCCGGCGGCGATCCACCCGGCTACCCCGCGGCGGCCGACGAACCCGCCACGATCGGCCCCAGTCCCGTGGTACCTGGTGGCCATAGGCCTACCGCCGGCCGACGTTCCGCTTGCCGGTGGGACGCCGCGTCCCGGTCGGCCGCACCGGGCGGGCGCCCGGCGCCGGCTTGCTGGGTGCGGGCTTGGGCGGCTCGGCCGCGGCCGCCGTTCCTTCCGCTTCGTCGGCGGTTTCGGTGTCGCCGCCGTCGGTGTCGGCCGTCGCGCCCGAGCCGGGGCCGCGGCGCCGCATCACGCGTCGGGTGTGGGTGCGCACCAGCTCGGTGCGCTCGCGCAGGGTGACCAGCAGCGGCGTGGCGAAGAAGATCGACGAGTAGGTGCCGACCAGGATGCCGACCAGCTGCACCAGCGCCAGGTCCTTCAGGGTGCCGACGCCCAGCAGCCACACCGCCACGACCATCAGCGCCAGCACCGGCAGCACGCTGATCAGGCTGGTGTTGATGGAGCGCATGAACGTCTGGTTGATCGCCAGGTTGGCCTGCTCGGCGAACGTGCGCCGGGTGGTGTGCTGGAAGCCGTGGGTGTTCTCCTCGACCTTGTCGAACACGATGACGGTGTCGTACAGGGAGAAACCCAGAATCGTCAGCAGGCCGATGACGGTGGCCGGCGTGACCTCGAAACCGACCAGCGAGTACACCCCGGCGGTGACGCTCAGGTCGAAGACCATGGTGGTCAGCGCGGAGACGGCCATGTAGCGCTCGTAGCGGACCATGATGTAGACGCCGACCAGCACCAGGAAGACGGCGAGCGCGATCAGCGCCTTATCGGTGATCTGGTCACCCCAGGTCTCGGAGACCGCGGCGTCGCTGATGGCCTGCTTGCTGGGCTTGCCGTCGGCGCCTTTGGGGTGAAAGGCGTCGAACAGGGCGTTGCGCAGCTTGGTCGTCTGGTCGTTGGTCAGCGTTTCCGAACGGATCTGCACGGTCGCGCCCGCGCCGTTGCCGACGACGACCACCGACTCCGGATCGTTGCCGATGGCCTTGTGGAACACCTCGGAGACCTGCGAGGTCTGCACAGTGCCCGCGGCCCCGGCGGCGGGCATCGACACCGTCGTGCCGCCGTTGAAGTCGATGCCGAAGGTGAAGCCCCGCAACAGGATGCTCAGGACGGCGACGGCGACGATGGCACCGCTGATGCCGAACCACAACCTGCGCCGCCCGACCACCTCGAACGCGCCGGTGCCGGTGTAGAGCCGCGACAGGAAGCCGTGATGCGGCACGCCCGCGGCGCTGCTGCCGGTCAACTCGGTCGCGCCCTCGGAGGCTTCGGTGATCTCGGTAGCGTCTTTGGAGGCTTTGGAGGAAGTCATGCGCTATCCCCGTCCCGTCTTCACCTGCGCCGAAGCCCGCCGTTCGCGGGCGACCCGCTGAACGGCGCCCAGGCCGTTGTAGGCCGGCTTTGCCAGCGTCGGGGACTTGGACGCCAGGTACACCAGCGGCCAGGTCACCAGGAACACCACCACGATGTCGAGGACCGTGGTGAGGCCCAACGTGAAGGCGAATCCCCGCACCTGGCCGATGGCCAGGGCGTAGAGCACCGCGGCGGCCAGGAAGGTGACGGCGTTACCCGACACGATCGTCTTGCGGGCACGCACCCAGCCTCGTGGCACCGCCGATCGGAACGAACGGCCCTCGCGGATCTCGTCTTTGATGCGCTCGAAGAAGACGACGAACGAGTCGGCGGTGGTGCCGATACCGATGATCAGACCCGCGATGCCCGCCAGATCCAGGGTGTAGTTGATCTGCCGGCCCAGGATCACCAGGATCGCGAAAATCATTGCCCCGGAAGCGGCTAGCGACAGCGCGGTGAGCAATCCCAGCACCCGGTAGTAGAGCAGCGAATACAGCAACACCAGGATCAAGCCGATGGTGCCGGCGACGAGCCCCGCTCGCAGCGAGGTCAATCCCAGTGTCGCCGAGACGGTTTGGGCCTCCGAAGCCTCGAAGGACAGCGGCAGCGAGCCGTATTTGAGGACGTTGGCCAGCTGCTTGGCCGTCGCGGCGGTGAACGGCGGATCGCCACCGCTGATCTGAGTCCGGCCGCCGGGAATGGCTTCCTGGATCATGGGCGCGCTGACCACCTGCGAGTCCAGGGTGAACGCGGTCTGGGTGCCGATATGCGCGGCGGTGAAGTCGGCCCAGGTGTTGGCCGCGGCCGACTTGAACTGGAGGTCGACGACGTAGCCGATCCCGCGCTGGTTCTGGCTGGAGGTGGCGTCCTGAATCTGATCACCGCTGATGATCGACGGGCCCAGCAGGTAGGCGACTTTGTGGTCGGTCGAGCAGGTGACCAGCGGCTGGGCCGGATCGTCGTTGCCGGCCAGGATGTCGTCTTTGTCGCAGCGGGTGGCCTGGAACTGCAGGGCGAGGAACTGAATGCCCTGGCGTGCGCTCTGGCGCCACTTCTTCTCGTCGGCGATCCGGTCGGCGAGTTCCTTGCGCGGATCGGGCGGCGCGGGCGCTTCGCCGGGCGGCGCCTCCGCCGCGGGCCCTCCCGGAGCGGGAGCCGGGGACGCCGGAGGCGCTGGGCTGGGCGGCGGCGGGTCTTGGGGATACGGCCGGGGCTGGGCACCCGGGTGAGCGGGCGCCGGCTGCCCCGGAGCCGGCTGGACGGGAGCGGGCTGGCCCGGAGCGGGCTGGGCGGGCGCGGGCTGGCCCGGAGCGGGCTGACCAGGCGCCGGCTGACCGCCCGCTGGCTGGCGCGCCGGCGGCTTGGGCTCGGCGCTCTGGGCCGGCATCGAGTTGAGCACGGGCCGGATGTAGAGGCGGGCGGTCTGACCCAGGTTGCGGGCTTCGTTGCCGTCGTTCCCGGGAACCGTGATGATCAGGTTGTCGCCGTCGACGACGACCTCTGAGCCGGAGACGCCGAGCCCGTTGACCCGGGCGCCGATGATCTGCTGGGCCTGCGCCAGCGCCTCACGGCTGGGCTTAGAGCCGTCCGGGGTGCGCGCGGTCAATGTGACGCGGGTGCCGCCCTGGAGGTCGATGCCGAGCTTGGGAGCGGCCCGCTTGTCCCCGGTGAGAAGCACCAGCAGGTAGACGCCGACGAGCAATAACAAGAAGACCGACAGGTAGCGGGCAGGGTGCACCGGCGCCGAAGACGATGCCACGTTCCTTCTATCTCCTTGAAAATCGGTTACTTACCCCGGACAGAGCCTACGTGGCCCCCACTTGCCCGTCGTGCAAGCGGTCCGCCGGTGGGCGGCGATCGGGTGGCGAATCCCCGTCAGGAATCCTTGGTGATCGAGCCCTCGTCGGCGGAGCCCTCGCCGTCGGCCAGGTCTTCGTCGTCGTCGGGCAGGATCCGGTCGCGGATCGCCAGCTTCATCCAGGTGGTCACCACGCCGGGTGCGATCTCGAGGTCGACGGTGTCATCGGTGATCTCGACGACGGTGGCCTGAAGGCCCGACGTGGTGTGCACCCGGTCGCCGGGACGCAACGACTCGTGCAGGTCGATGGTGGCCTGCATCGCACGCTTCTGGCGGCGCGATGCCAAGTACATGAACCCGCCCATGATGAGCAGGAACGGCAGGAACAGGATCAAGCTCTGCATGGACGCGCCTGTCTTTCGTCGTGAATATCGGGACCGACGGTGCCGCGAGCATCGCGCACCTCGAAGGGTCCAGTGTGCCCGTTCAGTCTGGCAGGCCACCTGCGGCGACCGTCCGCCACGGTGCACCGAGTGCCCGCCGGCGTCAAGCTCGATAGGCTTTTGATGCGACGTGACGCGCGCGCCGCGGAGGGGAGTTGTGTGGTGGCCAGCCTCGAGCAGACTCGCCAGCTGGTCACCGAGATCCCCGGTCCGGCATCGCTGGAACTGACCAAGCGCCGGGCGGCGGCGGTGTCGCACGCTGTCAACGTGTCGGTGCCGGTATTCGTGGCACGCGCGGGCGGCGGCATCATCGAGGACGTCGACGGCAATCGGCTGATCGACTTGGGATCCGGCATCGCGGTGACCACGATCGGCAACTCGTCGCCCCGCGTCGTCGAAGCGGTCCGCGCGCAGGTGGCCGAGTTCACCCACACCTGCTTCATGGTGACGCCGTACGAGTCCTACATCGCCGTCGCGGAGACGCTGAACCGCATCACCCCGGGCTCCGGTGAGAAGCGCTCGGTGCTGTTCAACTCCGGCGCCGAGGCGGTCGAGAACGCCGTCAAGGTCGCACGCGCCTACACCCGCAAGCCCGCCGTCGTGGCGTTCAACCACGCCTACCATGGCCGCACCAACCTGACCATGGCGCTGACCGCGAAGTCGATGCCCTACAAGGGCGGCTTCGGCCCGTTCGCGCCCGAGGTATACCGCGCGCCGCTGTCCTACCCCTACCGCGACGGCCTGGTCGACAAGGAACTGGCCACCGACGGGGAGAAGGCCGCCGCGCGCGCCATCAAGGTCATCGACAGCCAGATCGGCGCCGACAACCTGGCCGCCCTCATCATCGAGCCCATCCAGGGCGAGGGCGGGTTCATAGTTCCGGCCGAGGGCTTTCTGCCCGCCCTGCTGGACTGGTGCCGCGACAACGACGTGGTGTTCATCGCCGACGAGGTGCAGACGGGTTTCGCGCGCTCCGGCGCGATGTTCGCGTGCGAACACGAGGGCATCGAGCCCGACCTGATCTGCACCGCGAAGGCGATCGCCGACGGTCTGCCGCTGTCGGCGGTCACCGGCCGGGCACAGATCATGGACGCGCCGCATGTCGGCGGTCTGGGTGGCACGTTCGGCGGAAACCCGCTGGCCTGCGCGGCCGCGTTGGCCACCATCGAGACGATCGAGAACGACGGATTGATCGATCGGGCCCGGCAATTGGAACGGCTGATCACCGAGCCACTGCTGCGCCTGCAGGCCGGCGACGACCGCATCGGCGACGTGCGTGGCCGGGGCGCCATGATCGCCATCGAGCTGGTGAAGTCGGGAACCGCCGAGCCCGACAAGGAACTGGCCCAGAAGCTGTCCGTCGCGGCGGCCGCCGCCGGAGTGATCGTCCTGACCTGCGGCATGTACGGCAACATCATCCGGCTGCTGCCCCCACTGACCATCAGCGACGAGCTGCTGGCCGAGGGCATCGACATCCTCGGCGAACTGCTCGGCGACCTGTAACACCTGGGAGGCCCCGCGTGGGCAATCTCACAAACACCACGAACGTCGGATCATGGTGGAATACCTTTACTTTAGCTAACGTTCTATACGTCAGCGCGGACAGCGCATATTGACTCGCTAACTTTCATTTGCAAGGGATCTGTCTATGTCGACTGCAATTCATGACGAACAACTCGACCGTCGCGTCGAAGAACTCATTGCCAACGACCCGCAGTTCGCTGCCGCCCGACCGGATCCGGCGATCACCGCCGCCCTCGAAAAGCCCGGGCTGCGGCTGCCCCAGATCATTCGGACCGTGCTGGACGGCTACGCCGACCGGCCGGCGCTGGCGCAGCGTGCCGTCGAGTTCGTCAAGGACGCCACGACCGGACGCACGTCGGCCGAGCTGCTCCCCCGCTTCGAGACCGTCACGTATGGCGAACTCGGCCAACGGGTTTCGGCCCTCGGCCGCGCCTGGCTCAGTGACTCGGTCAACCCCGGTGACCGCGTCTGCGTGCTGGGCTTCAACAGCGTTGACTACGCCACCATCGACATCGCGCTGGGCACCATCGGCGCCGTGTCGGTGCCGCTGCAGACCAGCGCGGCGATCACGTCGCTGCAGCCGATCGTGACCGAGACCGAGCCCAGCCTGATCGCGTCGAGCGTCAACCAGCTGACCGACGCCGTGGAGCTGATCCTGTCCGGCGACCACGTGCCCGGCAAGCTCGTCGTGTTCGACTACCAGCCCGAGGTCGACGACCAGCGCGAGGCCGTGAAAAACGCCGTGGCGCGGCTGGCCGGCGCCGGCGTCGCCGTCGAGCAGCTCGCCGACGCGTTGCGGCGCGGCGAGGACCTGCCGGCTGTTGCCGAGCCGGAGACCGACGAGGACTCGCTGGCCCTGCTGATCTACACCTCCGGAAGCACCGGCGCCCCCAAGGGCGCGATGTACCCGCAGATCAACGTCGGCAAGATGTGGCGGCGCGGCAGCAAGAACTGGTTCGGCGAAAGCGCCGCGTCGATCACCCTCAACTTCATGCCGATGAGTCACGTCATGGGACGCGGAATCCTCTACGGCACCCTGGGCAATGGCGGCACCGCCTACTTCGCGGCCCGCAGCGACCTGTCCACCCTGCTCGAGGACCTCGAGTTGGCGCGCCCCACCGAGCTGAACTTCGTTCCGCGCATCTGGGAGACGCTGTTCGGCGAATTCCAGCGCCAGGTCGAGCGTCGCCTGGCCGACGGCGGGGACCGCGAGGCGGTCGAGGCCGCGGTCCTGGACGAACAGCGCCAGTACCTGCTGGGCGGGCGGTTCATCTTCGCGATGACGGGCTCCGCACCCATCTCACCGGAACTGAAGAAGTGGGCCGAGTCGCTGCTGCAGATGCACCTGATGGACGGCTACGGCTCGACCGAGGCCGGAATGGTGTTGTTCGACGGGGAGATTCAGCGCCCGCCGGTGATCGACTACAAGCTGGTCGACGTTCCGGATCTCGGTTACTTCAGCACCGACCGGCCGCATCCGCGCGGTGAGCTGTTGCTGAGCACCGAGAACATGTTCCCCGGTTACTACAAGCGGGCCGAGACCACCGCCAACGTGTTCAGCGAGGACGGCTACTACCGGACCGGTGACGTGTTCGCCGAGGTCGCCCCGGACCGGCTGGTGTACGTCGACCGCCGCAACAACGTGCTGAAGCTCGCGCAGGGCGAGTTCGTGACGCTGGCCAAACTGGAGGCGGTGTTCGGCAACAGCCCGCTGATCCGTCAGATCTACGTCTACGGCAACAGCTCTCAGCCCTACCTGCTGGCCGTCGTGGTGCCGACCGAAGAGGCGTTGGCGTCGGGCGACATCGAGTCGCTCAAGCCGAAGATCGCCGACTCGCTGCAGAAGGTCGCCAAAGAGGCCGACCTGCAGTCCTACGAGGTGCCGCGCGACTTCATCGTCGAGACCACTCCGTTCACGCTGGAAAACGGTCTGCTGACCGGGATCCGGAAGCTGGCGTGGCCGAAGCTGAAACAGCACTACGGCGAACGGCTTGAGCAGATCTATGCCGACCTGGCCGCGGGACAGGCCAACGAGTTGGCCGAACTGCGCCGCAGCGGCGCCGACGCGCCCGTGCTGCAGACGGTGAGCCGGGCCGCGGCCGCCATGCTGGGTGCCGCGGCCGGCGACATCGCCCCCGACGCTCACTTCACCGATCTGGGTGGAGACTCGTTGTCCGCGTTGACATTCGGCAACCTGTTGCGCGAGATCTTCGACGTCGACGTGCCGGTGGGTGTGATCGTCAGCCCGGCCAACGACCTGGCAGCCGTCGCCGCCTACATCGAGGGCGAGCGCCAGGGCTCCAAGCGACCGACGTTCGCCGCCGTGCACGGGCGCGGCGCCACCACGGTGCACGCCAGCGACCTCACGCTGGACAAGTTCATCGACGAGGCGACCCTGGCCGGTGCGCCGAGCCTGCCGAAGCCGGCGACCGAGGTGCGCACCGTGCTGCTGACCGGTGCGACCGGATTCCTGGGCCGCTACCTGGCACTGGACTGGCTCGAGCGGATGGACATGGTCGACGGCAAGGTGATCGCCTTGGTGCGGGCCAAGTCTGACGAGGAGGCGCGGGCCCGGCTGGACAAGACCTTCGACAGCGGCGAGCCGAAACTGTTGGCGCACTACCAGCAGTTGGCCGCCGACCACCTCGAGGTGATCGCGGGAGACAAGGGCGAGGCCAACCTCGGCCTGGACCAGCAGACCTGGCAGCGCCTGGCCGAGGAGGTCGACGTGATCGTCGACCCGGCGGCACTGGTCAACCACGTGTTGCCGTACAGCGAGCTGTTCGGGCCCAACGCCTTGGGTACCGCGGAGCTGATCCGGATTGCGTTGACGTCCAAGCAAAAGCCGTACACGTACGTGTCGACGATCGGCGTCGGCGACCAGATCCGGCCCGGCACGTTCGTCGAGAACGCCGATATCCGGCAGATCAGCGCCACCCGCGAGATCAACGACAACTACGCCAACGGCTACGGCAACAGCAAGTGGGCGGGCGAGGTGCTACTGCGTGAGGCACACGACCTGTGCGGCCTGCCGGTCGCGGTGTTCCGCTGCGACATGATCCTGGCCGACACCACCTATGCCGGACAGCTCAACCTGCCGGACATGTTCACCCGGCTGATGCTGAGCCTGGTCGCCACGGGTATCGCGCCCGGTTCGTTCTACGAGCTCGACGCCGAGGGCAACCGGCAGCGGGCACACTACGACGGTCTGCCGGTCGAGTTCATCGCCGCGGCGATCTCGACGCTGGGAACGCAGATCACCGAGAGCGACACCGGCTTCCAGACGTACCACGTGATGAACCCGTACGACGACGGCATCGGGCTCGACGAGTACATCGACTGGCTGGTCGAGGCCGGCTATTCGATCGAGCGCATCGCCGATTACTCCGAATGGCTGCGGCGGTTCGAGACCTCGCTGCGGGCCCTGCCGGATCGGCAGCGCCAGTACTCGCTGCTGCCGCTGTTGCACAACTACCAGGAGCCGGAAAAGCCGATCAACGGCTCGATGGCGCCCACCGATGTGTTCCGTGCGGCCGTGCAGGAAGCGAAAATCGGTCCCGACAAAGACATTCCGCACGTGTCGGCGCCGGTGATCGTCAAGTACATCACCAACCTGCAGTTGCTCGGACTGCTCTGAGGTAGGCCAAACAGTAAGCCGCCCAGCCTTTTCGGGGCTGGGCGGCTTACTTGTTGTGCAAGGCTACTGCTGCGGGTGCGGCCAGCGCAGATACGCGGCGTTGGTACCGGACCCCGTACCGGAGCGGTTACGGCGCCATCCCCGCTTGGGTTCGGCGTCGGCCGCGGATCGCGGCTTGGTCAGCGCGCCCGAGGAGACCTCGGCGGGCTCGTCGTAAGTCGAATCCCGGTAGGGCTCGACGGCCGGCGTCGCGGCGCGTTCGGCGGCCACCGGATGGACGTCGCGCGCCAGGCGCGCGGCGGTGCGGGCGAGCGCGACCCCGCCCAGGAACACGATCAGCACGCCCAGGCCCGAGAAGTACGTGACCTCGAGCACCGCGCGCTTGCGATCGGTAGCGGCAATCGGGTCACCGGCGGAGCCGATTCCCAACAGAGGGGCGACCTGGCCGCCCACGACAAACCAGGCGCCGGCCAGCACGGCCAGCCAACCGCCCAGCATGGCGGCGACACGGTTCCCGGCGACGATCAGCAGCAGGCCGCCCAGTACGGCCGCCGCGCCTGGGGCGACCTCGAGCCAGCCCCGGGCCGTGCTCCATGCCCAGTCCCGGTCCGGTGTGTAGGCGAAGTTGAAGTGCGGACCGACAAACGGTATTAACGCCCCCCACGCTCCCAAGATGACCAGGAGCAATCCGCTGACCGCGCCGCGCGAGCGCGGGATACCCAGCCCGCGGGTGTGGCCGTCTTCTGCGTATTTCATGACATCCCCTCGTTGAATACCGGGTCGTTTTCCGGCCTGGGGTGGTTACCCAGCGCCTTCCACTACTAACCCATGGGGCGACCGAAAGCGACCGCTCGCCGTGACCATTGAGGCTGATGAGACTGGTGTTACTACTGCAGGCCGAGCAGCAGGAGCACGATTGCGATCGCCGGGAGTGTGCCCTGCGTCGCGGCGGCGCGCGCCTTGTCGCGGTCGGACGCGATCAGAACCAGCGCGGCGGCGGCCATCGATCCGACCCCGGCGAAGACGAGCGACGCTCCAATACCTGTGTGGCCCAGGGCAACTGCGATGATGCCCACACCGGTGACGACGGCCAGGAAAAGGTTGTAGAACCCTTGGTTGAAGGCGAGCAGCTTGGTGGTTTCGGCTTCGGCTTCGGTGGTTCCGAAGGTCGCGCGGGTGCGCGGCGAGGTCCACGTCAACGATTCCATTACAAAGATGTAGACGTGCAGCAACGCCGCCAGTGCGGCGAACACCAGGGCGGTGGCGATCATTGCTCCTCCTCGCCGATTCGGGCCCGCTACGCGGTCCGGTTCCGCACGGCGGGGCGCCGGTGAACTTTACCGACCGGCGCTCACCGGGACCAGGCTGACGCGCGAACAGGCACCGGTAGCCGGCGCTACCGGTGCCTTCCGCCCTACCTCCGACTAGGCGCCCGCGTGGTGGTGCCGGTGGAATAAGCCGCCACCTTCGGTGCGCCGGCGGAACAGGCCGCCCTCGCCGGACCGCCGACGTAACAGGCCACCACCGGTGCGCCCGCGGGGCGCCGGCTCACCGGCCATGGCGTCCGAAGGTGCTCCCGCCGGCACGCGACCCTCGTCGTACATCGCCGGTTCAGCGGCCGGCACGGTTTGGCCTGCCACCGGGGCCGGCTCTGCAACGACGACGTCTCGTGCGTGGCGCACGGCCAGCCGCGCAACCGCGGCCCCGCCCAGGAACACGATCAGGGCGCCCAGGCCGGAGAAGTAGGTGACCTCGAGCAGGGCCCGTTTGAGGTCCGTCGAGGCCATCGGTTGACCGAGGTCACCGATTCCGAGCGTCGACGCGAACGCGCGGCCGACGACGAACCAGGCGCCGCCCGCGACCGCGAGCCAGCCGCCGAACACGGCGCTGGCCCGGTTCCCGGACATGAGCACCAGCAAACCGCCGAGCGCGGCCGCTGCCCCGGGGAGCACCTCCAGCCAGCCTTTGGCCGTGGTCCACGTCCATGCCGGATCCGCCATGTACGCCCAGTCGATGTTGGGCCCGAAGAAGGGCACCAATGCGCCCCACGCACCCAGAAGAATGAGAAGTAACCCGGTTAGCGCGCCGCGGGTCCGTGGCATGTACAACGCGCGAGGGCGGTCGTAGTCGTGGCTTCTGGTCCTCATCGGAACCTCCTTCAGACAGGTATGACTGCTGTGAGGCTGGTTACCCGAGGGTCCTGGGGTGTAACCGCTCACGCGGTGCCCATGTGTTTGCTGAGGCCGCTTGGGGCGAGGCTCCCCCGGCGTGGCCGAGGCCGCGCGATGGACGATGCGGGCGGGTCTGAGCAGGCCGGAGGCACCATCGGACGGTCACCCGGGACAGGCTGGGCGCAAAGGTCACGATTTGGCCGCGATTGGGCGGCCCGCTAATCGAACAGACCGGCCTGTCCGAAGCCGGTGACGCCGGCCGGAGGGGTCATGCCGAGGTGCGTCCAGGCCTGGGCGGTCGCCACCCGGCCTCGCGGCGTCCGCGCGACCATGCCGGCACGCACCAGGAACGGCTCGCACACCTCCTCCACGGTGGCGGCCTCCTCTCCCACCGCCACCGCCAGGGTCGACACCCCGACCGGTCCGCCGCCGAAGCTGCGGGTCAGCGCCGAAAGCACGGCCCGGTCCAGCCGGTCCAGGCCCAGCTCGTCGACGTCGTAGACCGCCAGCGCGGCCTTGGCGACGTCGCGGGTGATCACGCCGTCGGCGCGCACCTCGGCGAAGTCGCGGACCCGGCGCAACAACCGGTTGGCGATCCGCGGTGTCCCCCGCGAGCGCCGGGCGATCTCCTCGGCCGCGTCGCCCCCGAGTTCGATGCCCAGGATCCCGGCGGAGCGGGCCAGCACCCGCTCCAGCTCGGAGGGCTCGTAGAAGTCCATATGCGCGGTGAAACCGAACCGATCCCGCAGCGGGCCGGTCAGCGCGCCCGACCGGGTGGTCGCGCCGACCAGGGTGAACGGCGCCAGCTCCAGCGGAATCGACGTCGCCCCGGGACCCTTGCCGACCACCACATCGACCCGGAAGTCCTCCATGGCCAGGTAGAGCATCTCCTCCGCGGGCCGGGCGATGCGGTGGATCTCGTCGATGAACAGCACGTCGTGCTCGACCAGGTTGGACAGCATCGCCGCCAGGTCACCGGCGCGTTCCAGCGCGGGCCCCGACGTCATCCGCAGCGAGGACCCGAGCTCGGCCGCGATGATCATCGCCAGTGACGTCTTGCCCAGCCCCGGCGGACCGGACAACAGGATGTGGTCGGGTGTGCCGCCGCGGTTTTTGGCGCCCTCAAGGACGAGCTGCAGCTGCTCGCGCACCCGCGGCTGGCCGATGAACTCGCGCAGCGAGCGCGGACGCAGGCTGACGTCGATGTCGCCCTCGCCCACGGTCAGCGCCGGGGAGACCTCTCGTTCCTCGTAGTCGTCGGTCATCGGGACTTGCCCAGCATCGACAGGGCGGCGCGCAGCGCGGCCGTCGTGGTGGCGCCGTGGTCGGCGGCCAGCACCTTGTCGGTGGCTTCCTCGGCCTGCTTGACGGCGAAACCGAGCCCGACCAGGGCCTCCACCACCGGCCCGCGGATCGCGTGGCCGTTGAGGCCCGCCGCCGGGGACGCCCCGCCGGCCGCGAAGCCGGCGCCGACCTTGTCGCGCAATTCCAGAACCATCCGTTCGGCGCTGCGCTTGCCTATCCCGGGCACCCGGGTCAGCGCGTTGACGTCGCCGTCGTGCAGCGCCTGTCGCAGCGCCCCGGCGTCGTGTACGGCCAGGGTCGCCATCGCCAGCCGCGGCCCGACCCCCGACACCGACAGCAGCGTCAGGAACAGGTCGCGGGCGTCGGCGTCGGCGAAGCCGTAGAGCGTCATCGAGTCCTCGCGGACGATCATCGCGGTGATCAGCCGCGCCTCGGTCCCGGCCCGCAGCGTAGACAGCGTCGACGGCGTCGCGTTCACCCGATAGCCGACGCCGGCGGCCTCGATCACCACGTGATCGAGCGCCACCTCGAGGACCTCGCCGCGCACCGAGGCGATCATCGCGCCGCCTTCAGCTTGGCGTCCAGCGTGGCCTTGTATTTTCGCCGCTGCTCGGCGGCCATCGCCTCCGCCGCGGCCATCCGGGCGATCATCGGCGCCCGCCAGCAATGGCAAATCGCCAGCGCCAGCGCGTCCGCGGCGTCCGCCGGTGTCGGTTTGGCTTGCAGCGCAAGGATTCTGGTGACCATGGCGGTGACTTGGGCCTTATCGGCGGCGCCGTTTCCGGTGACCGCGGCCTTGACCTCGCTGGGGGTGTGGAAGTGCACGTCGACGCCGCGTTTGGCCGCGGCCAGCGCGACGACGCCGCCGGCCTGGGCGGTCCCCATCACGGTCGACACGTTGAGTTGGGAGAACACCCGCTCGACCGCCACGACGTCCGGCTGGTGGGTCGCCAGCCAATGCTCGACGGCATCGCTGATCGTCAGGAGCCGCTCGGCGAGCGGCGCGTCCGAGGGCGTGCGCACCACGTCGACATCGAGCGCGACCACCGCGCGCCCCCGCCCGGTTTCGACGACCGACAGACCGCATCGGGTCAGGCCGGGATCGACGCCCATCACCCGCATTCCCGCTCCCATCTAGTAGAACAGCTGTTCGATACCTTACGGCCACCGGCGACAGGTCCGGGTAGGACACGCGGCGCTTCCCGGGGCAACGTTGGGACGCCGACGCATGAAAAAGCTGTTAGCTTTAGCCCACGTTCGCTCGAGCAATGTGGCAACGGAGGGATTGGCGTGGGATCTCTGCTGGTCATGATCGCCGTGGCGCTCTTCATCGCGTCCATCGTGGTGCTGGTGGTGGCTTTGCGACGGCCCAAGCAGCCGGCCCAGCGGGGCGGCCGCCAGGACCCGCTCTCCGCCGACGCGATGCCGCAGTTCGGGCCGCGCCAACTCGGGCCCGGCGCCATCGTCAGCTACGGCGGCATCGACTACATCGTGCGCGGATCGGTCACCTACCGCGAAGGGCCCTTCGTGTGGTGGGAGCACCTGCTGGAGGGCGGCGACCAACCACTCTGGTTCAGCGTCGAGGAGGACGAGGGACGCCTGGAACTGGCGATGTGGGTCAAACGCAAGGATGTGTCCCTGAGGCCCGGCGACCAATACGTCGTCGACGGGGTCACGTTCCATGAGTCCGAACGCGGCCGCGCCTCCTACACGACCGAAGGCGCCACCGGCCTGCCGGCCGGCGGAGACATGGAGTTCGTCGACTGCGCCAACGCCGACGAGTCGGCGCTGCTCTCGTTCGAGCGCTGGGCCCCGGACATGCCCTGGGAGGTGTCGACGGGCAAGTCCGTCTCGCCCGGCGAAATCACCGTGTATTCGGCACCCCCACCCAGCTCGGCGTAGGGCTAGAGGTCACGCCGGTGCCCCTTCATCAGCTCGCCGTGACTCCGGCGGACGTATCCGGGGAAAGGCTGGGACTCGCGCTCAACGCGCCCGTGCCCGCTCCCCTGGCCAGCTGCCGCCTGGACCACCCGGCCGGCGGCGCCACACTCTTGCTGGGTGTGCTCGGCGCGTCACATGTCGTCGCGGTCGGGCACGCGTTCTCCGAGGAAATCTCCTGCACGGCACGCAATCTCGGGGCCGACCTGCCCGAGCGCACCGACGCGCCCGGTTACCGCCTTCACTCGCGTACGGACACCCACGACGAGGCGAGCTTTCGCCGGCTCGCGCAGGACCTGCGCGACCGTTGCGCGCGGCTGGACGGCTGGCTCGGCGGCACCTTCCCCGGCGATGACGCCGCGCTGACCGTGCTGGCCGCCGAGCCCGACGGCACCGGCTGGCGCTGGCAGACCTGGCACCTCTACCCGGCTCGCATCGCGGGCGGCGGCGGAACGGTGGTTCACACGGCCAGCCGGTGGCGCCCGTGAGCCGCAACCGCCTTTTCGTGATCGCCGGAGTGCTGGGCGCGGCCGCCGTGGCGTGCCTGATCTTCGGAATCATCTTGCTGCAGAAGAACATTGGCTCGTACGTGGCCAGTCATTATCACGAATACGCCCGCGACGCGAACGGGACCCGCTACCAGTGCACCGGTTCGCCCGAACAGGTCGCCGACGCCCTGGCCGACTACGCCCAACCCGACGCGCGGGCGGACAACGGCAAGACCGAGTACCTGCGTTACAGCAACAACATCGTGATCGTCGGCCCCGACGGCGGTTATCAGTGCAGCATCCGCGTCGAACCGCTGAGCGCCGGATACAGCCACGGCGCCTTCATCTTCCTGGGCCCCGGATTTTCCCCTGGATCCCCCTCGGGCGGCGCCGGAGGCACCCCCGGCGGCCCCGGCGGAATCAAGTGAACGCAAAGGAGAGCACCATGTACCTCGCCGTCGAGATCGGCACCGTCGACATCAATCCCGTGCTGAAGGGCGCGGTCGCGACGATCCTGTACTTCGTCGTCGGCATGGCCGTGCTTCTCATCGGGTTCTACGCGGTCGACCTGCTGACCCCGGGGAAGTTGCGCCAGCTGGTGTTCATCGACCGCCGCCCCAACGCCGTGGTGGTCGCGGGCGCGATGTACATCGCCCTGACCGTCGTCATCATCACCGCCATCGCCAACAGCTACAGCCAGCTGGGCCAGGGACTCCTTGGCGTGGCGGTGTACGGGCTGATGGGCGTGATCCTCCTGGGGATAGCGCTGCTGGCGATGCACCTGCTGATACCGGGCAGCTTCCACGAGCACATCGACGAGCCGGAGCTGCATCCGGGATCGTTCGCCGTGGCGCTGATACTGCTAGCCGTGGGAGGGGTGACCGCCGCGGCGGTGTCATGAGCGCTGTCGATGTGCGGCCGCCCGGGGCGGCGCCGTCCGCGGGGCCGTCGGGTCGATGGCGGGCGCTGCTGCTGGCCGCGGTGGCGGCGTGCGCGGCCTGTGGCATCGTGTACGAACTCGCGCTGCTGACGCTGTCGGCCAGCCTCGACGGCGGCGGGATCGTCGCCACCTCCCTGATCGTCGCGGGCTACATCGCCGCGCTGGGCGTGGGCGCCCTGCTGGTCAAACCCCTGCTGGCGCACGCCGCGATCACCTTCATCGCCGTCGAGGCGCTGCTGGGCATCATCGGTGGCCTGTCGGCGGCGGCGCTGTACGTGGTGTTCGCGTTCGTGGACGGGTCGACGTGGGTGCTCGCGTTGAGCACGGCGCTCATCGGTGGCTTGGTGGGCGCCGAGGTGCCGCTGCTGATGACGCTGCTGCAAGGTGGCCGGACAGCCGGTGCCGCCGATGCCGGGCGGACGCTGGCCAACCTCAACGCCGCCGACTACCTGGGCGCGCTGCTGGGCGGGCTGGTCTGGCCGTTCCTGTTGCTGCCGCCGTTGGGGATGATCCGCGGTGCGGCCGCCACCGGAATGATCAACCTGGCCGCCGCCGCCGTGGTAGCGATTTTCCTGTTGCGGCAAGTGGTTTCGACGCGGAAGCTGGCGCTGGCGATGTGCGCGCTGGCCGCCGCCGCTGGGCTGCTCGCCACCCTGCTGCTGCGTTCGGCCGACATCGAAACAACAAGCAGGCAAAGGCTTTACGCCGACCCGATCATCGCCTACCGGCACACGGCTTATCAGGAGATCGTGGTGACGCGCCGCGGCAACGACACCCGGCTGTATCTCAATGGGGGGCTGCAGTTCTCCACCCGCGACGAGTACCGCTACACCGAGAGCCTCGTCTACCCCGCCCTCGGCGGGGTTTCCCAAGGCGCCCATTCGGTGCTGGTGCTGGGCGGCGGAGACGGCCTGGCGGCGCGCGAATTGCTGCGCCAGCCAGGCGTTTCCAAGATCGTGCAGGTCGAGCTCGACCCCGCGGTGATCGACGTCGCCCGCACCACACTGCGCGGGGCCAATGGCGGCTCGCTGGACAACCCCCGGGTGTCCGTGCTGATCGAGGACGCGATGAACTGGTTGCGCGGGCCGCACGTGGACCGCTTCGACGCGGTGATCGTCGACCTTCCCGACCCCGACACACCCGTGCTGGGCCGGCTGTACTCCACGGAGTTCTACGCGCTGGCCGCCCGCGCGCTCGCGCCCGGTGGGCTGATGGTGGTGCAGGCGGGCAGCCCGTTCTCCACTCCGACGGCGTATTGGCGCACGGTATCGACGATCCGGGCGGCCGGCTACGCGGTCACGCCGTATCACGTGCACGTGCCCACGTTCGGTGACTGGGGATTCGCCCTGGCGCAGCGCGCCGACGCCGCACCCGTGCCGAAGGTGCCCACCAATGCGCCGCCGCTGCGCTACCTCAACCAGCAGGTGCTCGACGCCGCGGGCGTCTTCTCCGGCGACATCGGGCCGCGGCCGGTGGAGCCGTCGACCCTGGACAACCCGCGCATCGTCGAGGACATGCGGCACGGATACGACTAGCCATTGCTGGCGGCCTTGGTCCCGCCGAGCGTGCACTGATGGCGACAAATCGGGCTGAATCTCGCCCTTAAGGCACGCTCGGCGAACGCCGAACTAGTCCTCGTCGAGGGCGGCGAGCACCTCGTCGGACAGGTCGACGTTGGTCCAGACGTTCTGCACGTCGTCGCTGTCCTCCAGCGCGTCTACCAGCTTGAACACCTTGCGCGCGCCCTCGACGTCGACCGGCACGCTGACCGACGGCTGGAAGCTGGCCTCGGCCGATTCGTAGTCGATGCCGGCGTCCTGCAGCGCGGTGCGCACCGCGACGAGATCGGTCGGCTCGGAGATGACCTCGAAGCTCTCGCCGAGGTCGTTGACGTCCTCGGCACCGGCGTCCAGCACGGCGGTCAGCACATCGTCTTCGGTGAGCCCGTTCTTCTCGAGCGTGACGACGCCCTTGCGGGTGAACAGGTAGGACACCGATCCGGGGTCGGCCATGTTGCCGCCGTTGCGGGTCACCGCCACCCGAACCTCGCCGGCCGCGCGGTTGCGGTTGTCGGTGAGGCACTCGATCAGCACCGCCACGCCGTTGGGGCCGTAACCCTCGTACATGATGGTCTGGTAGTCGGCGCCGCCGGCTTCCTCGCCCGCGCCGCGCTTGCGGGCGCGTTCGATGTTGTCGTTGGGCACCGAGGTCTTCTTCGCCTTCTGAATGGCGTCGTACAGCGTCGGGTTGCCGGCCGGGTCACCACCGCCGGTACGGGCGGCGACCTCAATGTTCTTGATCAGCCGGGCGAATTCCTTGCCGCGGCGCGCGTCTTTGACGGCCTTCTGGTGCTTGGTGGTCGCCCACTTGGAATGGCCGCTCATCGGTGTCTCGTACCTCTTCTATCTCTGGAAAGTTCGCCAGACGAGTCTACGTGGACGGTCGATGCACCGAACGTCACGCCAGCGCGGCAGTCGCCGCCGAGCGTCACTCCTGCGTGACGTTCGGCGTGCCGGCACCGGTCACCAGGTCGACGAACAGGTGGTGGATGCGGCGGTCGCCGGTCATCTCGGGGTGAAACGCCGTCGCCAGCACCAAGCCCTGCTTCACTGCGACGACGTGGCCGGCCGCGCTGGCCAGCACCTCGACGTCGTCGCCGGCTCGCTCGACCCAGGGGGCCCGGATGAATACCGCGCGCACCGGATCGCTCAGCCCCGCGAACGGGATGTCCCCCTCGAAAGAATCGACCTGTCGTCCAAAGGCGTTGCGCCGCACCGTCATATCGATTGCACGCAGCGGCAGCGCCTCGCGCCCGCCCGCGCCGGCGTCCAGGATCTCGCTGGCCAGCAGGATCATCCCGGCGCACGCGCCGTAGGCGGGCAGCCCGTCGGCCAGCAAGCCCCGCAACGGCTCGAGCAGCCCGAGATCGAGCAGCAGGTGGCTCATGGTGGTCGATTCCCCGCCGGGGATGACCAGCCCGTCCACCGCCTCCAGCTCGCTGCGCCGGCGCACCGGCATCGACTCGGCTCCCGCCTCCCGCAGGGCCGCCAGGTGCTCGCGGGTGTCGCCCTGCAGTGCCAGGACCCCGATCCGCGGGGCGCTCACTGGTTGGTCGGCTGGTACCCACGCTTGAAGCGGGTCAGCCCCTCCTGCATGACCGCCGCAACCATCTCACCGGACTGGGTGAAGATCTTGCCCTGGCACAGCGAGCGGCCGCCGCTGGCCGACGGCGAGCTCTGGTCGTAGAGCAGCCACTCGTCGGCCCGGAACGCCCGCATGAACCACATGGCGTGGTCCAGCGACGCCACCTGCAGGTGCTCGCGCACATCGAGGTGGTTGACCTGCGCCGATCCCAGCAGCGTCAGGTCGCTCATGTAGGCCAGCGCGCAGATGTGCAGCACCGGGTCGTCGGGCAGCGGATCACGGTGGCGGAACCACACCTGCTGTTGGGAGGCCTTGACCGGCGAGAGGTGCAGCTTCTCTCGGGGCACGATGCAGACGTCCCACTCCTCGAACTGTTTGAACCCGGCGTCGTCGAACACCTTGATCGAGTCCAGACCGGGCAGGCCGTCCGGCGGCGCGGCGGCGGGCATGACGTCCTGGTGGTGGATGCCCTCCTGGTCGGTCTGGAACGACGCCCCCATGGAAAAGATGATTTCGCCGTGCTGGATGGCATTGACGCGCCGGGTAGCGAATGACCCGCCGTCGCGGGTGCGCTCGACGATGAACACCGTGGGCTCGTTGGCGTCGCCGGGCCGCAGGAAGTAACCGTGCAGCGAGTGGACCTGGTAGTGCGGGTCCACGGTGCGAACCGCCGAGACGAGCGACTGCCCCGCCACGTGACCGCCGAACGTGCGCTGGAAATATCCCGACTCCGGGCTGAAAACCCGACCACGGTAGATGTTGACCTCGAGTTGCTCGAGATCGAGGATCTCTTCGATCGCCACGGAGAAGTTCTTACCAGCCGCGTTCGGCCAGCCGGTGGGGCTCCGCGATCTGCTCGACGTTGATGCCGACCATCGCGTCGCCCAGCCCGCGCGACACCTTGGCGAGCACGTCGGGATCGTCGTAGAAGGTGGTCGCCTTGACGATCGCGGCCGCGCGCGCGGCGGGATCGCCGGACTTGAAGATCCCCGAACCGACGAATACGCCCTCGGCGCCGAGCTGCATCATCATCGCCGCATCCGCCGGGGTGGCGATGCCGCCCGCGGTGAACAGCGTCACCGGCAGCTTGCCCGCCCTGGCCACCTCGACAACCAGGTCGTAGGGCGCCCGCAATTCCTTTGCGGCGACGTACAATTCGTCCTCCGACAACGACGTCAGGCGGCGGATCTCGCCGCCGATCGCCCGCATGTGCGTGGTCGCGTTGGAGACGTCACCGGTGCCGGCTTCGCCCTTGGAGCGGATCATCGCCGCGCCCTCGCTGATGCGGCGCAGCGCCTCACCGAGGTTGGTCGCCCCGCACACGAACGGCACGGTGAACTTCCACTTGTCGATGTGGTGGGTGTAGTCCGCCGGGGTGAGCACCTCAGACTCGTCGACGTAGTCCACGCCGAGGCTCTGCAGGATCTGAGCCTCGACGAAGTGGCCGATGCGGGCCTTGGCCATCACCGGGATGGTCACGGCGGCGATGATGCCCTCGATCATGTCGGGGTCGCTCATCCGCGACACACCACCTTGCGCGCGGATGTCGGCGGGCACCCGTTCCAGCGCCATGACGGCGACGGCGCCGGCGGCCTCGGCGATCTTGGCCTGCTCGGGGGTGACGACGTCCATGATGACGCCGCCCTTGAGCATCTCGGCCATGCCGCGTTTGACGCGCGCCGTTCCGGTTCGCCCGTTCGGTGGGTGGGCCGTACTCACTGCATGATCTCCTTCAAACGTTGTCGACCCAGTCTAATGAGGCGTTTTGGCCCGCGTTGACACCGGCGGAGTCAGCGGATGGACAACAGCGGCCCGGGGGTGCGGCCGCCGGCGAGCGCCGCCGCGTCGGTGAGCAGTCCGGACAGTTGCATGGGGTACACGGTCTCCCCCGCTGCGACCAGCGCGGCGATGTCGGCAGCGTCACACCACCGGTGGCCGTGGATGTAGCTGCGTTCCAGCTCGGTGCGGCCCGCGCGCGACGGCTCGAACCGCCGGGTGCGGTAGACGAAGTAGAACTCCTCGCTGTCGATCAGCGAGCCGTTGAACTCGAAGACCTCGTCACGCCGCCAGACCGGCCCGACCATCTCCGCCGGCGCGACCCGCAGACCGGTTTCCTCGGCCAGTTCCCGCGCGGCGGCTTCGGCCAGCCGCTCCCCTTGCTGCACCTCGCCACCCACGGTGAACCACCACTTCGGGGCATGCCGGTCGGCGAGCGCGGGGTCCGACCCGCACAGCAGCAGCACCGCGCCGGTGTCGTCGAGCAGCACGATGCGCGCCGAGGTGCGGTGGTTGAGGACGCCGTGATCGCCGTGGGCCAGCGCGTGCGGACGTTCGACGATCTCGAAATAGCTGGGCACAGCGGCCTTTCCGCCGAGGTGGAACAGCCGCACCAGGGGCCGCTCGGCCAGGGCCAGGGTGTCGCGGACCGCGTCGTTGTGGAAACGACGGGCCAGCACCACCCGGGCCTCGGCGTCGGCCAGCTCGGCGATCAGACCGGCCGGCAGCGACGCAGGATCGACGACGGCCAGCGCGGCCGACAACGCGTTCTCGGCGTTTTCCCGCGCGGGCCGGGGCGCCCCTTCCGCGGCGTCGGCCAGCGCCGCCAGCCGCCGCCCTTCGGACGCACCGCCGTAGGCGTCGATGGCGACGGCGCGCGACACCACCGCGCGCCGTGCCAGCGCCCCGTCGAGCGCCTGCCACGACAGGTCGTAGCGGACGTGCAGGCGGTCCAGCCTGTTCGCCGTCCGGTACGCCCAGACCCCGAAGACCGCCAGCACCGCGACGAACACCGCGATGGCGACAATCAGCCACGTCATCAACTGGCCACCTCAACCTTGGCGCCTGACGCGGCGACCGTCTCGTACACCCGCATGATCTGGCTGGCCACCACCGACCAGTCGTAGCGCTGGACGGCTGCCGAACCCGCCGTCACATAACGTTCCCGCAGCACATCATCCTCCAGCACCGCGATCAGCGCATCGGCAAGCGCGTCACCGTCGCCGACGGGTACCAGGCATCCGACGTCACCGTTGCCCAGCACGCGGCGGAAGGCGTCCAGATCGCTCGCCACCACCGGGGTGCCGGCGGCCAGCGCCTCGACCAGGACGATGCCGAAACTCTCCCCGCCGAGGTTGGGCGCGCAGTACACGTCGGCGCTGCGCATGGCCGACGCCTTGCCGGCGTCGTCGACCTGCCCGAGAAAACGGAGGTGATCCACCAATTCCCCTGCCTGGGAGCGCAATTGGTCTTCATCGCCGCGCCCGACGACCAGGAGTTGCACGTCGGGAAAACGCGCGACCAGCGCCGGCAGCGCGTCGAGCAGCACCGAGATGCCCTTGCGCGGCTCGTCGTAGCGGCCCAGGAACAGCACCGTCTTGCCGGGGCGCGGGTAGCCGTCCAGGTGCGGGGCCGAGGCGAACGATGCGACGTCGACGCCGTTGGGGATCTCCACCGCGTCGGTGCCCAGCGCCTCCATCTGCCAGCGCCGGGCCAGATCGGAGACCGCGATCCGGCCGACGATCTTCTCGTGCATCGGGCGCAGGATGCCCTGAAACACCGTCAGCGTCAGCGATTTGGTGGTGGAGGTGTGAAACGTGGCGACGATCGGGCCCTCGGCGATGTTGAGGGCCAACATGGACAGACTCGGCGCGTTGGGCTCGTGCAGGTGCAGCACGTCGAAATCGCCTTCGGCGAGCCACTTTTTCACCTTGCGGTGGGTGGCCGGCCCGAACCGCAGCCGGGCCACCGAACCGTTGTAGGGAATCGGGACGGCCTTGCCCGCCGAGACGACGTAATCGGGCAGCTCGGCGTGCGGCGAGGCCGGCGCGAGGACGCTGACGTCATGACCCCGGGCGCGCATCACCTCGGCCAGCTGCAGGACGTGCGACTGCACCCCGCCCGGAACGTCGAACGAGTAGGGACAGATCATCCCGATCCGCATCAGGTTTCCTTCAGCCGGGCCTGCTTGGCATCGGGAAGGTCGGACAGCCACTGCGGCTGCATCATGTGCCAGTCCTCGGGGTGGGCGGCGATGTTCTTCTCGAATTGATCGGCCATCGCCTGGGTGATGGCGCCGACGTCGCCGCTGGTGCAATCGAGTGGCGGGCCGATGTCCACGCCCCAGCCCCGGCCCTCGAACCAGCAGTGCGCGGGCAGCAGGGCCGCCCCGGTCGCGATGGCGAGCTTCGCCGGGCCGGCGGGCAGCCGGGTGGGCTCGGCGAAGAAGTCGACCTGCACGCCGGTGCGGGTGAGGTCGCGTTCGGCCATCAGGCACACCACCCGGTTGGCCCGCAGCCGATCGCACAACACGTCGAACGGCGACCGTTCTCCCCCGGACAGGGGCAGCACCTCGAAGCCGAGGCGCTCGCGGTAGGCGATGAAGCGCCGGTACAGCGATTCGGGTTTGAGGCGCTCGGCGACGGTGGTGAACGTGCCGTGCGTCTGCGCCAGCCATACCCCGGCCATGTCCCAGTTGCCGCTGTGCGGCAAGGCGATCACCGCGCCGCGGCCGCTGGACAGCGCCGCCTCGATGTGATCTTGCCCCAGGACCGAGTCGTGCAGCTCGCGGCCCAGCGCGCCCAGGTCCATGCCCGGCAGGCGGAACGCCTCGCGCCAGTAGCGGGCATAGGAGGCCAGCGAGGCCCGCATCAGCGAGTCGGGCACGTCCTCGGGTGGCACGCGCAGGACGCGGGCCAGGTTCTTGCGCAGCTGGTCGGGGCCGCCGCCGCGGGCCGCGTACCGGGCCCCGGCCTCAAAGGCGTTGCGCGCGGCGAACTCCGGCATCGCCCGCACCGCCATCCAGCCCGACGCGTACGCCCAGTCGGTGCCCACACCGCCGGTCAGGCGGCCCAGTGTCCGGCGGGCCAGCCGCCGTTGCGCCCCAATCATTTTCATGCCCGGCGGAGTGGGAATCACGGCTCGCTCACCATTCGATCGGTCGCGCCCGGGGAGGTGCGCACCGCGCGCAACCGCTGCGCGCAGGTGACGAGGCTGGCCACCGCCAGCAGCCACATCGCCACGGGCAGCGCCCACGGCAGCGGATACACCGGAAGGTCTGACAGGCCGGCGCCGACGAGCACGATGATCAGCCGTTCCGGCCGTTCGATCAGCCCGCCGTCGCCGCGCAGTCCGCTGGCCTCGGCGCGGGCCTTGATGTAGGAGATCACCTGCGAGGTGACCAGGCAGATCAGCGTGGCGACCGCCAGCAGCTTGTCGTGCAGGCCGAAGACGATCCACCACAGCAGCCCGCAGAACACCGCGCCGTCGCTGACCCGGTCACAGGTGGCGTCCAGCACGGCGCCGAACCGGGTGCCGCCGCCGCGTTCCCGGGCCATCGCCCCATCGAGCATGTCGAAGAGGACGAAAAACCAGACCACCAGCGTGCCGGCGAACAACTTGCCCATCGGGAACAGGGTCAGCGCTCCGGCGACCGCGACGATGGTGCCCAGGATCGTGACGACGTCGGGGGTCAATCCCAGCCGCAGGCACGCCCTCGCGGTCGGAGTGGTCAGCCGCGCGAACGCCGCCCGCGACAGGAACGGCACTCTGCTCATGGTTGTTTCGTCCACTCCGTGGCGAGCAGCTGGCGCGTCTCGCGCAGCAACTGCGGGATCACCTTCGACCCGCCGATGATGGTGATGAAGTTCGCATCGCCGCCCCAGCGCGGCACCACGTGCACGTGCAGATGTTCGGCCAGCGACCCGCCGGCCGATGTCCCCAGGTTCAGGCCGACGTTGAAACCGTGCGGCCGCGAGACGTTCTTGATGACACGAATTGCCTTCTGGACGAAGGACATCAGCTCGGCGCTTTCCGGGTCGGTCAGGTCCTCGAGCTCGGAGACCCGCCGGTACGGGACCACCATCAGGTGTCCGGGGTTGTAGGGGTAGAGGTTGAGCACGGCGTAGACGAGCTCGCCACGGGCGACCACCAAGCCGTCTTCGTCGGTGAGGTGCGGAATGTCGGTGAACGGCTGCTCGGTTTTGCCGTTGTCGCGCTTCGTCGGCGCTTCGGCCAGGTAGGTCATCCGGTACGGCGTCCACAACCGCTGCAGGTGGTCTTGCTCGCCGACCCCCCTGTCCAGGATGGTGTCGTCGGCAGCCTGCTCGGCCGGTTCGCGGTCAGTCACGGTCACTCACCACTGACGCTTTCACGAGTTCGGCTGTGGGAACCGAGTTTTCGCGGTCGGCGACCCAGTTCACGATCGCATCGACCGCGCGGTCGACCGGAACGCCGTTGATCTGGCTGCGGTCACCGAAGCGGAAGCTGACCGCGCCGGCCTGCACATCGCGGTCACCGGCCAGCAGCATGAACGGCACCCGCTGGGCGGTGTGATGAACGATCTTCTTGGCCATCCGGTCATCGCTGGCGTCGACCTCGACCCGAACTCCGTGTGGCTTCAGCTGTGCCGCAATGTTTTCCAGGTATCCGACGTGTTCGTCGGCGACCGGAATGCCCACCGCCTGCACCGGCGCCAGCCACGCCGGAAAGGCCCCGGCGTAGTGCTCGGTGAGGATGCCGAAGAACCGCTCGATGGACCCGAACAGCGCCCGGTGGATCAGCACCGGCCGCTGCCGCGAGCCGTCGGACGCGGTGTATTCCAGCTCGAAGCGGTCCGGCATGTTGAAGTCGAGCTGGATAGTCGACATCTGCCAGCTGCGGCCCAGCGCGTCCTTGACCTGTACCGAGATCTTCGGGCCATAGAACGCCGCGCCACCCGGGTCAGGCATCAATTCCAGGCCGGACGCTTCGCCGACCTCCCGCAGGACCTCGGTGGCCTCGTCCCACATCTCGTCGGAGCCGGAGTACTTCTCCGGGTCCTTGGTCGACAGCTCCAGGTAGAAGTCGTTGAGTCCGTAGTCGGCCAGCAACTTGAGCACGAAGTGCAACACGCGACTCAGCTCGTCGCGCATCTGCTCTCGCGTGCAGTAGATGTGGGCGTCGTCCTGAGTCATGCCGCGCACGCGGGTCAGCCCGTGCACCACGCCCGACTTCTCGTAGCGGTAGACGCTGCCGAACTCGAAGAGCCGCAACGGAAGTTCGCGATACGAGCGCCCTCGCGACCGGTAGATCAGGTGGTGCATCGGGCAGTTCATCGGCTTGAGGTAGTAGTCCTGCCCGGGCTTGCGCACCGTCCCGTCCGCGTTGAACTCCGCGTCGAGGTGCATCGGCGGGTACATGCCGTCGGCGTACCACTCGAGGTGCCCCGACGTGATGTAGAGCTGCTCCTTGGTGATGTGCGGGGTGTTGACGAACTCGTAGCCCGCCAGCTCGTGCTGAAGTCGCGAGTACTCCTCGAGCTCGCGACGGATGATGCCGCCCTTGGGATGGAAAACCGCCAGGCCGGAACCGATCTCGTCCGGGAAGCTGAACAGGTCGAGCTCGCTGCCCAGCCTGCGATGGTCGCGGCGCTGCGCCTCCTCGATCAGCTCGAGGTAGGCATCCAGCGCCTCCTGCGACTCCCAGGCGGTGCCGTAGATGCGTTGCAGGCTGGCGTTGCTCTGGTCGCCGCGCCAGTAGGCCGCCGAGCTACGGGTGAGCTTGAACGCCGGGATGTGCTTGGTGGTCGGGATGTGCGGCCCGCGGCACAGATCACCCCAAACCCGTTGCCGCGTACGGGGATTGAGGTTGTCGTAAGCGGTGAGCTCGTCGCCGCCGACCTCCATGATGTCCGGGTCGCCGGACTTGTCGTCGACGAGTTCGAGCTTGTAGGGCTCGCCAGCCAGTTCGGTGCGCGCCTGCTCTATGGACTCGTACACGCGCCGCTCGAACAGCTGGCCCTCTTTGACGATCTGGCGCATCCGCTTTTCCAGCGCCGTCAGGTCTTCGGGCGTGAACGGCTCCTTCACGTCGAAGTCGTAGTAGAAGCCGTCGGCGATCGGCGGGCCGATGCCCAGTTTGGCTTGTGGGAACAGCTCCTGGACGGCCTGGGCCAACACGTGTGCGGCCGAATGCCGGATCACGCTGCGGCCCTCGTCGGTGTTGGCGGCCACGGGGACGACGTCGGCGTCGGCGTCGGGCGTCCAACTCAGGTCGCGCAGCTTGCCGTCAGCGTCGCGCACCACCACGATCGCGTCCGGCGTGCCCCGGCGCGGCAGACCGGCCTCGCCCACCGCGGCGGCCGCGGTGGTCCCGGCAGGCACCCTGATCGGGGCTGCCGGGGCGGGCTGTGCGGCGACGCTCATCTGGCTGGGTCTCCAAGGGTCGAGTTCTCGATGATCGTTGCCATGCTATCGGGGCGGACCTCGAAAGAACCCAAGGCATTAGGGCCGCAGGGCGCCGCCGCTATCGCGACACATAAACCACGAACACGACACGCCGCTGCCGGTGTGCATGGTTTATGTCTGGGCGCGTCCTGAAAGACCGCGCTTACGGCTGCCCGGGTTTGAGCCGTACGAACAGTGCGTCGGCCTCGGTCAGCAACTGATCGCCGTCGGTCAACCGGCCCGACACGAAGATCTTGCGTCCGTCCACCCGGTCGATGCCCGCGTCGAACTGCAGTTCCTTTTCCACCGGAACGATGTGGCGGTAGTCGATCTTGAGGTATGCGGTGCGCTGCCGCGGGTTGCCGGTGAGAACCGAGGCGGACAACCCGAGGATGGAGTCGAACAGCATGCCCAGCGCGCCGCCGTGCACGGCGCCGTTGCGGCCCAGGTGGAACCGGGCGAAGCGGGCCTGGCCGTGGATTCGGCCGTCCTCACCCTTGCGCGCCGACATCGGGATCGTCAGGATGTTGCCGCGCATCGGCAGGTCCATCCGCCGGCCCGACGGCGACGCCCATTCGTCGGCGTCGAACGGAGCCAGCAGCGCCGACACCTTCTCCACCAAGTCGGCGGCCTCGCTGATGACTTCGTCGGGCGCGTCGGCGGCCCGGGCGTGGTCCTGCAACGAGCGCACGGCGTCGATGAACCTGCCGTAGTCGGGCCCGCCCTTGGTCGTCGGGTCCGGCGGGTTGAATCCGCCGCCGGGGTGTCGCTGGTGTTCGGCCACCACCACACCGTATTGCCCGGCGGCCGCGCTTTCGCGCGGTGGTCAGGCCGGCTGCTGCGCCCCGGCGGCCGACAACGTTTCGAACTCGTCGTCGGACAGCTCGATCGCAGCGGCAGCGACGTTCTCCTCCAGGTGCGCAACCTTGGACGTACCCGGGATCGGCATCATCAACGGCGAGCGTTTCAGCAACCACGCCAGCGCCAACTGTGAGGGCGACGCGTCGTGGTCGGCGGCGATGCGCTGCAGCGGGCCGTCGGGAGCGGCCAGCGGCCCGGCGGCCAGCGGGAACCACGGGATGAACCCGATGCCCTGCTTGGTCGCGGCGTCCAGGAGCGGCTCGGCGCCACGGGCCGTCAGGTTGTACATGTTCTGCACCGACACGATGTCGGTGATACGCCGGGCCGCGTTCAGCTGCTCGACGTCGATCTCGGACAGGCCGATGTGGCGGATCTTGCCCTCGCTTTTCAGGGTGAGCAGCTCGCCCACCTGATCTTCCAGCGGGAAGTTCTTGTCGATGCGGTGCAGCTGGAACAGGTCGATGGTGTCCACGCCCAGCCGGCGCAGGCTCATCTCGCATTCCTGGCGCAGGTAGCTCGGGTTGCCCAACGGAATCCAGACGTCCGGGCCGGTGCGCAGCAGGCCCGCCTTGGTCGCGATCACCAGACCGTCGTAGGGGTGCAGCGCCTCGCGAATGATCTCCTCGGAGACGTAGGGGCCGTAGGAGTCGGCGGTGTCGATGAAGTTCACCCCGAGTTCGACGGCCCGGCGCAGCACCCGGACGCATTCGTCGCGGTCGTCGGGCGGGCCCCATACGCCCTTCGCCGTCAGGCGCATGGCGCCGAAGCCGAGTCGGTTGACGGTCAGGTCGCCGCCGATGGTGAATGTCCCGGATGCCCCTGCAACAGTTTTCGAGTTTTCTGCGGTCACATCTACCGACCGTACGCGCCGAATGCGGCGGCGCATCTCGGCGTGGCAAGCTGAGGACGTGGACCTGCGAACGCTCGAGGAACTCCCCCTGACCTACGCGGAAGTGGGTGCGACGGCTTCCGGCGATCTGCCCGCCGGATACGACCATCAGCACGCAGAGCGCCAAATCGGCACGGGCCGGCAGCGTTTCGAGCAAGCCGCGGCGGCCGTCATGCGCTGGGGCATGCAGCGCGGATCCGGGCTGCGGGTGCAGGCCAGCTCCGAGGTCGCCGTCGTCGACGCGGTCGTCGTGGTGAAGATGGGTTTTCTGCCGGCGCCGTGTCGCGTCGTCTACGTCGTCGACGAGCCCGACATCCGTGGCTTCGGCTACGGCACCCTGCCGGGCCATCCGGAGTCCGGCGAGGAACGCTTCGTGGTTCGTCGCGACCCGGTGTCCGACGCGGTCTACGCGGAGGTATCCGCCTTCTCCCGGCCCGCGACCTGGTGGAGCAAGGCCGGCGGGCCGGTGGTGAAGGTGGGTCAGCGCCTCATCGCCAGGCGCTACCTGCGCGCGGTCTGAGCGCTAGCGCGCCGCCACTCCCACGGTGCCGCTGTGCACACCCTGCGCCAGCCGGGCCAGCGCCACGGCGCCGACGAACAATCCGAAGTCGCGCAGGGCGACGTCGTAGAAGCCGGGACCGGTGACCAGGTCGATGATGATGCCGATCAGCCATGCCGCGACCACCCAGGCGCCCAACCGCGGGACCACCGCCACCAGCACCCCCGCGACGATCTCGATGATGCCCACCAGGTACATGCACTGATCGGCCGTCCCGGGTACCAGGCCATCGATCCAGCCGGCCAGGTACATGCTCCAGTGGTGTGGATGGGTGAGCAGGTTGAAGAACTTGTCGAGCCCCATCACGATCGGCGCGATCGTGAAGACCGTGCGAAGCGCGAGGTACGCCGAGTACGCGGGATCCCTCAATTGGTCGGCGAGGGCCGGTGCCGCGTTCACTTGCTTGATGCTCATAGCTGCCTCCATTTCTAACGGATAATAATTTGAACGTTAGATCCAGTAGACTGTAGCGTCAAGCATTTTGTCCGTTAGAAAATGGCGGTGGACGACGTGGACGACCAGGAGGCTTTGCTGCGGGACGCCGCGGGCATCGGCGCACTCGCCGATCCCGTGCGTCGACAGCTCTATCAGTTCGTGTGCGCGCAACCGGTGCCCGTCAGCCGGGACCAGGCGGGCGAGGCCGTCGGAATTCCGCACCACCAGGCCAAGTTTCACCTGGACCGGCTCACCGCCGAGGGCCTGCTCGAGTCCGATTACGCTCGCGTGACCGGCCGCTCCGGCCCCGGCGCCGGACGCACCTCCAAGCTGTATCGCCGGGCCCGCCGCGACATCGCGGTCAGCCTGCCCCAGCGGGAGTACGAGTTGGCCGGGCGTTTGATGGCGACGGCCATCGCGCGCTCGGCCGGGACGGGCGAGCCGGTCGCCGAGATCCTGAATCGTGTCGCCCGCGAGTACGGCCACGAGATCGGTACCACTGTGGGGTCCTCCCCCCCGAAAGACGCCGACGCCGCGCTGCAGCGCGCGGTCCGGGTGCTGCGCCGATACGGCTACGAGCCGCGGGTCTCCGAGCGCGAGGTCGAGCTCGCCAACTGCCCGTTCCACGCACTGGCACAAGAGCAGACGGAGCTGGCCTGCAACATGAACCACGCGCTGATCACCGGTGTGGCCGATGCGCTCGCACCGTACGGTCCCGACGCACGCCTGTGCCCCGGCCGGGACCGGTGTTGCGTCGTGCTCACGGCCGGTCGCCGGTAGTTCCCCAGCGGGACAGCAATTCCTCGGCGCCCGTGCACATCTCGTCGATGACGTCGGCCACCGATGCGTCGTTGTGGATCATCCCGACGCCCTGGCCGGCATCCACGGGCGCGATTCGGCAGTCCCCGGCGGCGATCGCGGCGGCCAGCTCGTCGCAGGCGCCCGCATCCAGTGCCTCCTCGTGACCCGTCCAGTGCTCGACGAAGTCGTTGGCCAACACCCGCGACGGGAACCGCGCCGGCCAGGGCAGCCCCTTGGCGACGTCGAAGACCCGGGTGACGGCGGTGTCGGTTTCGGTGGCGGTGACCAGGGCCCGACGGCCGGTGTCGCCGGTCAGCGCTTCCGGACACGCCGACAAGCGGGTGCCCACCCACGCCCCGCTGGCCCCGGCGGCCAGCACCGCGGCCAGGCTGCGCGCCGAGGCGACCCCGCCGCCGGCCAGCACCGGCACCGAGACGGCATCCAAAACGGCGTCCAGCAGCGGCAGCAGCCCGAGCTTGTCCTCGCCGTGGCCGCCGCCCTCGGACCCGCGCGCGACCAGGATGTCGACGCCGGCGTCGACGGCCCGCCGGGCCCCGGCGCTGTCGTAAACCTGTGTGACCGTGGGGATTCCGGCGTCATGCGCCTTGGCGACCCACGAAAACTCGGTGCCGAAACTGACCGACAACAGGGCGGGCCTCGCGGCCAGCGCATCCTCGAGCAGTCCGGACTCGTTGCGCATCACCCAGTCGACCATGCCGATGCCGAACCGCCCGTCGACGTGCTGCAGCTGCTCGGCGAGCAGCTGCCTGGTCGCGACGCTGCCCATGCCGACCATGCCGAGCCCGCCGGCCGCCGTCACGGCCGCGGCCAGCCGGCCGCCGGCGACCCCGCCCATCGGCGCGTTGACGACGGGGACCCGCAGACCGAAACTCTTGGACCAGGGCGTCGACAACATCGGCGGCTAGTGCGCCGAGGGGATGGTCTTCAGCACGGTCAGCAAAACCACGGAATCCTCGACCGCGTGCAGGGCGTGCCGTTCGGCGGGGATCGCGACGTACTCCCCGGCCTTGCCGTCCCAGGCGTCGCCGCTGGTGGTCAGGCGGACGCGACCCTGCAGCACCTGCAGCGTCGCCTCACCGGGGCTGTCGTGTTCGGACAGGTCGTGACCGGCCAGCAGAGCCAGCACGGTCTGGCGAAGCTCGTGGGTGTGGCCGCCGTGGATGGTGTGGGCGGCACGTCCGCTGTGCGATTGCTTGGCCTCGGCGATCTTTTCGGACGAGAGGTCGGTCAGCGAGATGGAATCCATAGTGGTCCTTCGAAGTTGCAAGGCCGCACGGCCTTGAGGATTTAACCGCTCAGTAGCAGTATCCCCGCCGCGATGAGTCCGATGACCTTGACCGCCTCCAGCGCGACGTAGGCGTAGTGGGCGCGGGAGCGCGGGCCCTCCGACCCCGCGAGCACCCGGTCGGCGCGACGGGTCAGCGCCGGGCGCACCGCGACCAGCTGGATCGCCAGTGCGGCCACGGCGACGGCGATCGCCACCGCGATGCCGGCCCGGGTCGGACCGGCGACCACGATAGCGCCGATGACGAGGGCGAACGCCACTTCGACGGTGTTGAGCGCGCGAAAGACCAGCCGGCCGATGCCGAGCCCGATCTGCAACGTCACGTCGGGAGCCCGGAATTTCAGTGGGGTTTCCAGGAAGGAGATGGCCAGCACCATGCCGAGCCAGACGAAGGTCAGCGCAATGGCAATAGCTGTGCCGGTGCTCATTTGACCGCCAGCGTCAGGTGAGCCAGGCACAGGTCCGGCTCGACGAACGGGTCGAGCCGGTCCACCGAGACCGGCGCACCCCAGGTTTCCATCGCTCCCTGCATGAGGCCCAGATGCACCGGACAGACGACACTCGAGGAGTTTTCGGCCAACTCCAGGAAGGGGCAGTGCCGCAAGCCGACCTGGTGCTCTCCGTTGCTGATCCGACGCTCGGGGGCGAAGCCGAGCTCATCGAGCACATCGAGCAGGCGGGCGATCGCCTCTTCGGCGCCGTCGGGGTTCTCAGACACCGGGTGCAAATCGGCATCCATCTTCTGCCCCCAGGCGCGGCCCGCGGCCAGGGCTTTGGGGCCGGGATCGCGCTCCGCGGCGAAACCCATGGCCAGGATCTCGGCCAGCAGCCGATAGTGCCGCGTTCCGCCGCGATCCATCTGCCGGACCGCGCGGAACATCAGCGGTGGACGCCCAGGACCCTTCCTATCCAGCTCGACATGTTCCACCTGGCCGTCGGCAACCAGGCTGTCGAGGTGGAAGCGGACGGTGTTGGGGTGCACACCCAGTGCGTCGGCGATCCCGGCGATGCTCATCGGATCCGGCGCGGCCCGCAGCAGCCGCATCACAGCGCGCCGCCGGCCGGCCGATTCCCCGGTCGACGAGTCGCGAGACTTCTGCGAATTCTCGGATTTCACAGGGGCCCTCCCGGTCCTTGTCCTTCACGCCCCGTCTGCCTGGGCGGCACTTGGCTGGCCCGCCACCAAAGGTGTGTCGACACCGAGCGGACCGACCTTTCCCGCGCCGCCCGGGGAACCCAGCGGGGCATCGCGACCCGGGAGCGTTTCAGCGAAGAATGCCTCATTGTCGGCCAGGTGGGGTTTGAACTCCTCGGGCAGGTCATCTTCGTAGTAAATCGCTTCCACCGGACAAACCGGTTCACACGCGCCGCAATCGACGCATTCGTCGGGATGAATGTAGAGCGCCCGGCCGCCTTCGTAGATGCAATCCACCGGGCATTCATCGACACAAGCGCGGTCCATCACATCGACGCACGGCTTCCCGATCACATAGGTCATGCGCTAGAGTTTACACAACACCACTTGTGAAAACCAGAGCGGAGGCCGGAGAACCCATGCCCGCCAACGAACTTGACGTCAGCCAACGGCGCAAGCCGGACAAGCACCCGAAAACCGCTGTGCGGCAGGAGATCTGATGCAGGGACATCGAGCAGGATCCGAACTTCCGCTACCGTCCTCCAGCCGCGCCGACGACGCGGTCGCCGGCCATTGGCTGCTGGCCCGGCTGGGCAAGCGCGTGCTGCGCCCCGGCGGTGTCGAGATGACCCGCACCCTGCTGTCCCACGCGAAGCTGAGCGGAGCCGACGTCGTCGAGCTGGCCCCGGGCCTGGGCCGCACCGCCGCCGAGATCGTGGCCCAGGGGCCGCGGTCGTACGTCGGCGCCGAGGGCGACCCCGACGCGGCCAACGTGGTGCGCGGCGTGCTCACCGATCTCGGTGCGCAAAACGCGGCCGTCCGGGTCGCCGACGCGGCCGCCACCGGATTGCCCGACGCCAGCAGCGACGTCGTCATCGGAGAGGCGATGCTGAGCATGCAGGGCGACGCGGGCAAGGGGGCCATCGTCGCCGAGGCGGCGCGGGTGCTGCGGCCGGGCGGACGCTACGCGATCCACGAACTGGCCCTCACGCCGGACGACGTGCCGGAAGAGATCAGCACCGACATCCGGCAGGCGCTCGCCCGGGCGATCAAGGTGAACGCGCGTCCATTAACGGTTGCGGAGTGGTCGAAACTGCTCGCCGAGCACGGACTGCTGGTCGATCACGTCGCGACAGCGCCCATGGCCCTGCTGCAGCCGCGCCGGCTCGTGTCCGACGAAGGGTTCGCCGGTGCGCTGCGCTTCGCCGGCAACGTGCTCGTGCACCGCGACGCCCGCAAGCGGGTGCTGACCATGCGCCGCACGTTCCGCAGGCATCGCAAGCGGCTGGCCGCCGTCGCCATCGTCGCCCACAAACCGGCGGCATCCGGCACCGCCTGACAGCGCTTTGACCTTTGCCTTCGCCCCGTCGCCGACTTTGGGCCCGTTCCGCAATCTGGGTGTGACGGTTTAGTGATGCCCCCTGGCAACACTTGGCTGCGGCAGTCGCGGGAGAACAAAGGAGCTTGCCGGTTATGGGTGCAATGCCACCGTCGTTGACGGAGTCCGACCTCGATGCGTTGGCGTCGGATTTCCTGCAGTCGCACTACCTCGGTTCCCGCTACGCCGACTGGTCACCGGATCGACGGCTCGACACGTTCCTGCGGCGGCGCGGTCTCGTCCGGGTGGCCAACGACGGCGACCTGTCCCACAACGTCCTGGAACGCATCATGTCCCGCGGCCGCGCCGGCGCGGCGCTGATCGGGCCGTTTGTTCCATAGCACCAGGTGAGCGATCGGATGACCAAAGATCTCGAAAAACCGGCATTTCACACAGCGGAAATACCGGCCATGGCATTGGTACGGACGTACGATTGTGCCTTGAAGTTGTACGCGCCGCCGGGGCCGGATGAGTCGTTGAGGCTAGCGGGGAGGGGACGATGAATTCACCGAAATGGACGGTTCATTGGCCGCAGCGCAGACCGACGGCCACGATCTATCAGTTGACCGACAGGCTCCACAAAGGGCACATGGCCCGCGTTCCCGCGCACCAGATCACGGCGACGGTAGCGTCCTGGCTGGCCGACCTGGGCGCCGCCGACAGCCCGCTGGTCGACGAACTCGAGCGCGCCGTCTGTGGCGGCGACTGGGCCGCCGCGCACGCGCTGGGCGAGTGCTTGTCCATCGAGATCGCGGTGGCCGACTGACGAAGTCGCCGTCCAGCAAAGCGTCGTTCTTCATCGGCATTCTTGCTGGTTTTCATCAACAGTTTTGTTGACGTATATCGACGTGCCCAACAGTAACGGGCGTGTCCGACCTCCCGACACAAACCAAATACCTGCAGGCCTCGCGCGGCCGGCGCGCGTCGCACTACTCCGGTGACGACCGGGAGAAGGCCATCCTCGCCACGGCCGAGCGGCTGTTGCAGGAAAGGCCGCTGGGCGACTTTTCCGTCGACGACCTAGCAAAAGGCGCCGGGATCTCGCGGCCCACCTTCTACTTCTATTTCCGGTCGAAGAACGCGGTCGTGCTGTCGCTGCTCGACCAGATGAACAGCACGGCGCAGGCGGCGCTGGGGGCGCTCGACGTCCTGTCCGCCGGTGACCCCGAGGCGATCTGGCGGGCGCGTATCGAGTCGTTCTTCGCGGTGTCCGGGTCGCACCCGGCGGTCGCCGTCGCGGGTGCGGCGGCCAAAGCGACCAACCCGGAGGTGCGGCAGCTGTGGTCCGCGCTGATGAGCAAGTGGATCTCCTACACCACCATCGCGATCAAGGCCGAGCGCGGTCGTGGCGCCGCCCCCGACACGATCCCGGCCGCGGAGTTATCGGTGGCGCTGAACATGCTGAGCGAGCGGATGATGACCGCGACGTTCACCGCCGACGATCATGCGATGCCGGAAGACCGGGCGATCGACACCCTGCTGCACATCTGGCTGGCGAGCATTTATCAGCGCTGAGCGAGCGCCCGCGCCCCGCGGCTCAGGCTCGCGTCGATCAGCTTGTCGGCTGCACCGAGGTAGGCGGATGACGGCTGTTTGCCGACCAGCTCGGCGATCGCGCGCTGCTCTCCGGAAACCTCTGCGGCGGACAGGTTTTCGGCCATCCGCTGCGCGTGCACTCTCAACCCGGCCAGCAGCTCGCCACTTTCCGATCCCGCGACGACGGTGCGGCGGGCCAGCGTGCGCAGCGTGTCCCATTCGGCGTGCCAGGCCCCGTCGGGCCGCTCGTCGTTGGCCAGCGCCGCCGCCGTGTGCAGCGTCGCGGCCAATGGCGGCGCCGCGATGGCGGCCCGGCGGATCAAGATGGACAACACCGGGTTTCGCTTGTGCGGCATCGACGACGAGCCGCCGCGGTCGGCGGTTACCGGCTCGCCGAGCTCGGCGATCTCCGGGCGCGCCAGGGTGACGACGTCGGAGGCGATGCGGCCCCATGCGTCGGTGCAGCCGACGAAGGCGTCGGCGGCCGCGGTGATGGTCGCGCGGGCGGTATGCCACGCGGGCCGGTCATGCAGGCCCAATGCGGTTGCGGCGTTGTGCACAAGCCGCAGCGCGACGCCGGCCGCGTCGGTCGTGTCGGTGAGCAACGTCGCCAGCTCCGCGGTAGCGGCCAATGTGCCGGCGGCGCCGCCGATTTGGACCGGTATGCTCAGCGCCGCCACCCGCTCGAACGCGTCGACGACGCCGGTGAGCCAGCCGGCGGCCTTGACGCCGAAGGTGCTGGGCGCGGCGTGCTGGGTGAGGGTGCGGGCCACCATCGGCGTGGCCCGGTGTTCGGTCGCGAGTGCGGACAGGATGGAGATCTGTTGCCTCAGCTCGGTTGTCAGGTCGTCGGCGACCGCGCGCACCGCCAGCATCAGGCTCGTGTCCAGGACGTCCTGGCTGGTGAGCCCCCGGTGGATCCAGGGCGCGAGGCGCGACTCGGCCCGCTGCCGCAGCAGCTGCACCAGGGGAATCACCGGGCTACCGCCGCCCTCGGCGGCGACCGCGATCAACTCGCAGTCGTTGTGCGTGACCAGATTCCACAGCCCCGCTTCGGCGCAGTCGGCGGGTGCCAGACCGGCGGCCGCCAGCGCGTCCAGCCACGCGCACTCCACCGCGATCATCGATCCCAGCAGCGCCTCGTCGGTCATGTGCTCGCCGGCCCGATGGTCTCCGGGCCACAACATGTTGCTCATCGCGGGCCTTCTGAGTACGCCAGGAACACGGTTTCGTCCGGGCCCTGCAGACGGATGTCGAAACGGTAAGCGGCGCCGTCGTTTTCGGCGGAGCACAGCAAGGCGGCTCGGCGCTCGGAGGCGACCGCCGCCAGCAGCGGATCGGAGTGCGGCTCGGCGCCGGGCAGGTACGCCCGGGTGAACAGCCGGTCCAGCAGTCCCCGGGCGAACACCGTCAACGCGAAAAACGGTGGCCGCCCCGCGGTCGCCGATCCGGGCGCCAGGGTGGTGAACGAGTAGCGTCCGGCGGCGTCGGTCGCGCAGCGCCCCCAGCCGGTGAACACAGTGGGGTCGCGGCGCAGCGAACCGGCTTGGCGCGCAACGTCACCCGCGCTGTCGGGTTGCCAGAGTTCCACCAGCGCGTCCTCGACCGCGACCCCGGCGCCGTCGAACACCGTGCCGTGCAGCCGGATCGCCTGCGGATGCCGCGGGTCGACAATCACGCTGTCACCGGCAAACGGCAGCCCCAGGTCGAGGAATGGCCCGACGGTTTGCCCTGGCGTGCAAGCCGATTCAGTCATGTTCACACTCGGTCGGAGTTCGCGCGCCGCCGGCCAGCACGATGTCCCACCGGTACCCGGTCGCGTAGTCCGGCTCGGTCAGGTCGTGGTCGTAGCGAGCGATCAGCCGGCTGCGCGCGGCGGGATCGAGGATCGACTGAACGATCGGGTCCAGCTCGAACATCGGATCACCCGGAAAGTACATCTGGGTGACCAGGCGCTGCGGGAAAGCGGTTCCGAAGACGGAGAAGTGGATGTGCGCCGGCCGCCACGCATTGTGGTGGTTGCGCCACGGGTAGGGGCCGGGCTTGACGGTCAGGAAGCGGTAGCCGCCGTCCGGCCCGGTCAGGCAGCGGCCCGCGCCGGTGAAGTTCGGGTCGAGCGGCGCGCGATGCTGGTCACGCTGGTGACGGTAGCGCCCGGCGGCGTTGGCTTGCCAGATCTCCACCAGCTGGCCCGCGACCGGGCGGCCGGATTCGTCGACCACCCGCCCTGCCACGACGACGCGCTCCCCGATCGGCTCGCCGGGATGACCGGCCGTCAGGTCGGCATCGAGTGGGTCGACGTCCCGGTGGCCGAAGCACGGCGCCCAGCGTTCGACGCCCTCGGGGTCGACGACGACCAGCGGCCGCTGTGGATGGCGCAGGACCGAGCTGCGGTACGGCGGATAGTCGAGCCGCGGCCGCTCGCGTTGCGCGACTCCCCCAGCCTGGTATTGCGCTGCGATGCGGGCGATCTCCGCCGTGATGTCACCCTGAGTGGCGACACGCTCGGGGTTCATGTGCCGTGAGGCTACTCCCGGTGGCCCACCGAATCCCGTAAGCGGACCATGTTTTCGGGCTAGAGGGAGCGCACCAGCGCCGCGCGCCCCTTGGTGCGCATCTTGTAGGTTGCCGAGCCGCGGTATTGCTCCATCCTCGCGGCCATCTTGTTGCCCAGCGCTTCGAGCTCCTCGTCGGTGATCTGCACCTCCGGCGGGGCCGGAATCATGTCGCGTTCCTCTTCGTCGGCGTGGGCTTCCAGCACCGTCTTGAAGGAGTTCCACTCGTCCTCATAGCCGGGCGAGCTCTGCGGGGTCCGCAACAGCACCGAAAGCTGGTCGACCACCTGGCGATGCTCGGCATGGGCGATCGCGATCAGCTTGCTGGCATCTTTGAGCGCCGGGTAGTACAGGTCGTCCTCGATGCGAAAGTGGATGTCGAGCTCGATCAGCAGCTCGTCGAAAAGCTCGTGGCGCTCTTCGGAATTCACCGGTGCATCGCTGATCTTGCGGCCCAGGCCCTTGATCACGATGTGGTGTTCCTTGAGCACGTCGTAGGCGTTCACTTGGCTCCTCCTTTTGCGATTCCTGCCGCGCCGCCGGGAGCGTGCTGCCGCTCGCCACGAACTTCGACCACTCCGTCGACCAACCGGGCCTCGTAGCACGGCAGCGGCGCCGCTGCCGGGCCGCGCACGACTTCGCCGGAGTCGGCGGCGAACCAGGAACCGTGCCATGGGCACACCAGCCGGCCCCGGTCCAGCCAGCCGTCGGCCATCGGCGCGGCCAGGTGCGGGCAGAATTCCCCGTACGCCGCGACCTCACCGGGGTTGGTCTGACAGACCACCAGGCCCACTCCGTCGACCTCCACGCGTACCGGCTTGCCGTTCAACGAACTCGCGGGCAGCACCGGCGTCCAGCTGGAGGTGCGCAGGCGCGGCCCCGATTGGTCGATGCCGATGCCCGACTCGAACACCAGCGCACCACCGAGGTAGCTGCCGGCGACCGTGATCCCGTAGCCGAGAGCGGTCAGCAGGATGCCCCGCCCGTGGCGACCCTTGCGCCGGTCCCACCAGGACTGCAGGTACAGCCCGGTGGCGGCCACGTTCACCAGGCCGTGCACCGCGCCGATTCGGCGGTCCTCCTCGTGGGTGTGCTGCCAGTCGGTGACACCGGTGACGGCCGAGCCGAGGCTCGCCAGGATGCCCACCCCGAGGGAGCGGGAAGCGAATCGTGAGGCGTCGACGACCTCGGATGCGGGCTGACCGGGCAGCAGGCTGAGCGCGTCGAGCGCCACCGTCGTCCCCAGCGCGCCGCTGGTCAGGGACGCCAGGGGCGGGTGCACCGGGTGACCCAGCCAGACACCGTTGAGCGCGTTCGCGACGGTGTTCCGCGCGCCGCCGAGCCCGTTGTAGGCGAAGCTGAGCAGGTGTTCGAACCGATAGCTCGGCCGATCAAGCCATTCCTGGCGCCCGATGACGGCCAGAACCTTCGATCCGACCTGCTGCAATCGACCCCCTCGTGGCCGACCCACCATGGCACCAGTCCCTTCCTCAGATCAGCGGAAAACTACGATTAATTACCGTAAAACCGGATGTTTACCCCTCGTTTACTCCGCTCTCACGGTACCAGGGCGGCCGCCCCGACCCACCGTAACCGCGGGCCTGCGCCATTCGATTGCGTGGAACCTGTGAATCAGCACCAAGCATCCTTTGAGACACCTGCGGACGCGCCTGCCAGGTGATTGACCGGCGCCCCAGAGTGCGGGATTCTACTGAGCGGAGAGTTTTTCTGTAGAACAGAGAGATCGCATAGGCCATGGCAGACCATCGCGGCGAATTGGTCGAGGTCTTCGAGAACGTGCGACGGGGGATGATCCCCGCGCACATCTACAACGACCGAGAGCTGTTCGCATTGGAGAAGCAGCGCCTGTTCAGCCGGGCCTGGACCTTCGTGGGGCACGAGTCCGAGATTCCGCAGGACGGCGACTATGTGGTGCGTCGCGTGCTCGACGACTCGTTCATCATCACCCGCGACTCGCAGGGCGCCGTGCGGGCCCTATTCAATATGTGCCTGCATCGCGGCATGCAGGTGTGTCGCGCGGAGATGGGAAACGCCTCGAATTTCCGCTGCCCCTACCACGGCTGGACCTACCGCAACGACGGCCGGCTCACCGGGTTGCCGTTTCACCGCGAGGCCTACGGCGGCGACGACGGGTTCGCCAAGGACCAAACCCTTTTGCCGGCGCCGAATTTCGCGAGCTACAACGGCATGCTGTTCATCAGTTTGGATCGAGATGCCGAACCGCTGGAAGACTTCCTCGGTGACTTCACGTTCTACCTGGACTACTACACCAAGCAGAGCGCCGGCGGTGTCGAGGTGCGGGGGCCGCAGCGCTGGCGGATCAAGGCGAACTGGAAGATCGGCGCGGAGAATTTCGCCGGGGACATGTATCACACGCCGCACACCCATGCGTCGATCGTCGACATCGGGCTGTTCCGCGAGCCGAAGGCCCAGAAGCGCAAGGACGGCGCCACCTATTGGGCGCACCGCGGCGGTGGAACGACCTACAAACTCCCGCCCGGCGACTTCGAGGAGCGGATGCGCTACGTCGGCTACCCCGACGAGATGATCGGCCGGATCAAAGACTCCTGGACGCCGCAACAGCAGCGGGTGGTCGGCGAGGACGGATTCATGATCTCGGCCGCGACGTGTTTTCCGAACCTGAGTTTCGTGCACAACTGGCCCAAGGTGCGCGACGGTCGCGACGACGAAGTGCTGCCGTTCATCTCCATTCGGCTGTGGCAGCCGATCAGCGAGAACGAAACCGAGGTGTGCTCGTGGTTCGCGGTGGACTCCGCCGCTCCCGCGCAGTACAAACAAGATTCGTACAAGGCGTATCTGATGTGCTTCGGTTCGACCGGCATGTTCGAACAAGACGACGTGGAGAATTGGGTGTCGCTGACCACCACCGCGGGCGGTTCGATGGCGCGACGGCTGCTGCTGAACAGCCGGATGGGCCTGCTTTCCGACGACCGCCCCGTCATCGATGCGTTGCCGCCCAGCGCTTTCCACGGGCCGGGGCGCGCCCAGGTCGGCTACAACGAGCACAACCAGCGAGCGCTGCTGACCATGTGGGCCGACTACCTGCAGCGGGTGCCCGCATGAGCAAGCCTTTGCCGTTCAGCGACACTCGACACCTCGAGGCACACCAGTTCCTGGTGGACGAGGCGTACCTGCTGGACGCCCAGCAGTACGAGGCGTGGCTGGACACGCTGACCGACGACGTCCGCTACGCCATGCCGGTGCGCGTCACGACCGCGCGTGGCGCCGGATTCGACACCTCGCCGGGCATGGACCATTTCGACGAAGACAAATACTCGCTGTCCCAGCGGGTCGCGCGAATGGGCACCGAGCACGCGTGGGCCGAAGACCCGCCGTCGCGGCTGCGCCATTTCATCACCAATGTGCGCACGTTTCCCGGCGACGACCCCGAGGACCCGGCCCACCTGCGGGTCGAATCGGCCGAACTGCTGTTCCGCAGCCGCGGCGACGTCAACGACAGCGCCCTGATGTCGTGCGGACGCGAAGACGTGTTGCGCTGGTGCGACGATCGGTGGAAGCTGGCCCGCCGCACCATCATTGCCGACGAATCGGTGCTACGGATGCAGAACCTGGCGGTGTTCCTGTGAACGACGAACTGCGGCTGCTGCTCGACGGCGCGGTCGGCGAACCGATCAGCGTCGCAAACGAATTCACCGAGGTCGTGGTGCGCCGGGTCGACACCCGCAACGGATCGCGCCTGCTGATCAGCGCGCCCAGATCCGGGCAGTGGATCACCCTGGACGCGCTCGAGGTCGAGGCGTTGACCTGGCAGAACCCCCGTACGCTGGCCGCCATGGTCGGCAACTCCCACGCGCCTCTGCTGCCCGACGAGAACGACCCTCCACCATGACCGGCTGGCTGGAGGGCAAGCGCGCGCTGGTGGTCGGCGCCGGTTCCGGGATCGGCCGGGCCGTGGTGGCGGCCTTCGGCGCAGAAGGTGCGAACGTTGCTGTGCTGGAACGTGATCCATCCAAATGCGATGCGCTGCGACAACAGCTTCCTGACGTGCCGGTGGTCGAGGGCGACGCCACCACCCGCGAGGCCAACGACCGCGCCGTCGCCGCGGCGGTGGATGCCTTCGGCGGATTGGACACCCTGGTCAACTGCGTCGGGGTCTTCGACTTCTACCGGGGTGTGGGCGACATCGACGCCGACGCCCTGCCGCGCGCGTTCGACGAGATGTTTCGCACCAACGTGCTCAGCCACCTGCAGTCGGTGAAGGCCGCGCTGCCGGCGTTGCGGAGCGCGAACGGTTCCTCGATCGTGCTGACCGGGTCCGCGTCGTCGTTCTATCCCGGACGCGGTGGCGTGCTCTACGTGTCGTCGAAATTCGCGGTGCGCGGGCTGGTGTCGGCGCTGGCGCACGAACTGGCGCCGGACATCCGGGTCAACGCCGTGGCGCCCGGCGGCACGCTCAACACCGACCTGCGCGGCTTGTCCAGCCTGGGGCTCGACGGGACCCGCCTGGACGACAGCCCCGACCGGGCGCGCGACGTTGCCGCGCGCACTCCCCTGCACGTCGCGCTCACCGGCGAGGACCACGCCTGGAGTTACGTGTTCCTGGCCTCCCAGCGGTCCCACGGGATCACCGGCGAAACCGTCCGGCCCGACGGCGGATTCGGGTTGGGCGCACCGCGATGACGGACCTGGATCAGCAGCGCGCTCTGGTGGCGCAGGGTTGCCGCGTCGCGGCGGCCCGCGGCCTGGTCGACGGCGTCCTCGGCCACCTGAGCCTGCGCGTCGACGACGAGCGCCTGCTGGTCCGCTGCCGAAGCGACGACGACACCGGGGTGGCGTTCACCCGGCCCAGCGACATCCGGCTGATCGCCTTCGACGGATCCGCCGGTGCCCCAGGGGAACTCGACGGGTATCGGGTGCCCAACGAGCTGCCGATCCATGTCGAGACGATGCGGGCCGATCCCGGCCATGTCGCCGTCGCGCACCTGCATCCCCCGGACGTGGTCGCCGCCGACCTGGCCGGCATCACGATCCGGCCGATCTACGGCGCCCACGACATTCCCGGCGCCTGGCTGGCGCGCGGCGGTGTGCCCGTCTACGAACGTGCTGTGCTGATCCGGAATTCGCGCCTGGGCAAGCAAATGGTGGCGGCGATGCGCGGGCGGCCGGTGGTGATCTGCCGCGGCCACGGCATCACCAGCGCCGCCACCACCGTGCCGCAGGCGGTGCTGCAGGCGATCAGCCTCGACGCGCTGGCGCGAATGTCGTTGCGGGTGGCCGCGGCCGGTGGCACGCTGCGTGACATCGACGACACCGACTGGGATGACCTGCCGGACTTGGGATCTGCGTTCACCGCCGAGGCGGCCTGGCGCCACGAGGTGGCACGGCTTGGTGGCGGCTAGCCGAGCTGATCGCCAATCTCCTTGGCGGCCGCGACAAGTGCGGCGGCCACCGCGGGATACCGGGATGGTTCCAGCCGGCTTTGCGGCGCGGCGGCGTTGAGCGCGAGCCGCAGCCCGGGCGCGCGCGTCGGGATCGGCACGGCGACCGAGGCGACGCCTTCCTCACTCTCTTCGGCGTTGGTGGCGTAGCCGCGCTCGCGGATGCCGGCGAGCTCGGCTTCCAACTCGGTGCGAGTGCCGATCGAATGCGAGGTGATGCGCTTGAGCTGCTCGCGCGGCAGCAGCGCACGCAGTTCCAATTGCGGCAACTGGGCCAGCATGACCTTGCCCGTCGAGGTGCAATGGGCAGGCATGGCGCGGCCCAGCCGCGACGCCACCCGCACGGCGGCCGGCCCCTCGACGGCGGCGACGAAGCGGACGCTGGCCCCGTCCAGCATGCCGACGTGCACCGTTTCGCGCAGTTGCTCGCTGAGGCCGCGCATGACGGGCGCGGCGGCCCGCGCGATGTCGATGCGGCCGAAGATCGCGAACGCCACCCCGGTCAGCGAGGGGCCGGGTAGGTACGCCTTGGACACCGGGTCCTGCCGGACGAACCCGCGATAGGCCAGCATCGCCAGCAGCCGATGCGCGGTCGACGACGCCACACCCAGAAAGCGGGTCGCCTCGCTCAACCGGATCTGTGGCCGCTCACCCAGCAGCAGCAACAGCTTGAGCGCGTTGTCGACCGACTCGATCGGATACTGCGGCGCAAGCGAATCGGCGCCGGGCGCCGCGGCGGCGCCCTCGTCGTCCGGCTCACGCTTGTGCGGCATGGGTCCACGGTAACCAGTAATGGGCGCGGCTTCGGTTATTCTCGGCATCGTGAGCGGGGCTACTCACGCTGGATACCACCGTTTCGTCGCCATCGGTGACAGCCAGACCGAAGGCCTGTGGGACGGCGACGACACCGTCGGCCTGCTGGGCTTCGCCGACCGGCTCGCGATGATGATCGATTCGCTCTATCCCGGCCTGCAATACGCCAACCTCGCGATCCGCGGAAAGCGGATCAGCCACGTGCTCACCGAGCAGGTTCCGCAGGCTCTGGCGATGCAGCCCGATCTGATCACCGTCTGCGCAGGGATGAACGACGTCATCCAGCCCGGACGCTCCTTCGCTCCCGCGCTGGCCGACCTGGAGCAAATCTACGCCGCACTGGCCGAATCGGGCGCGACGGTGGTGACGACGACCTTTCCGAACGTCGCCCAGTTCCTCCCGCTCGGACGGCTGGTGGCGGGGCGGCTGACCCGCATCAACGGGGCCATCACCGCCGCCGCCCAGCGCTACGGCTTCCGGCTCGTCGACCTGTACAACGCGCCCTCGATGCGCGAGCTGGACACCTGGGCCATCGACCGGGTGCACGCATCGACCAAGGGGCACATACTTTTTGCCGCCGCGGCCGCCGAGGCGCTGGATTTGCCTGACACCAACCATGATTGGGCACTCGGCGGCCTCAATCCCACTCAGCGTTCCTTCGCGGCCGGCACGTACGAGCAGTTGCGCTGGACGCGGGAAAGCTTCGTCCCGTGGATCTGGCGGCGCCTGCGCGGCATGTCGTCGTACGACGGGCTCGAACCCAAACGCCCGCGGCTGGAGGGGTTGCGCACCCCGAGCGAACTCAAGCGCACACCTTAAGCCACGGATCCGCGACCGGTCAGGCATCCTTGACGCATGAATCTGGAGCCCCTGCTGCACTCGATTCCGCCGATCACGGTCTACCTGGTGGTCGGCGGTGTGGTCGGGATCGAGAGCCTGGGCATCCCCCTGCCGGGCGAGATCGTGCTGGTCACCGCCGCGCTGATGTCGTCGCACCATGACCTGGCCGTCAACCCACTCGGGGTCGGCGTCGCCGCGGTGATCGGCGCGGTGATCGGCGATTCGATCGGCTACGCGATCGGACGCCGATTCGGCATGCCGCTTTTCGACCGGCTCGGCCGACGGTTTCCGAAACATTTCGGTCCCGGGCACGTCGCGCTTGCCGAAAAGCTGTTCAACCGCTGGGGTGTTCGCGCCGTCTTCCTCGGCCGGTTCATCGCGCTGCTACGGATTTTGGCCGGCCCGCTGGCGGGGGCGCTGAAGATGCACTATCCCCGGTTCCTGGCGGCCAACGTGTCGGGCGCGATCTGCTGGGCGGGCGGCACGACCGCGCTGGTGTACTACGCCGGAATCGCGGCCGAACGCTGGCTGGAACGATTCTCCTGGATCGGCCTGGTGATCGCCGTCGTGGCGGGGCTGACTGCCGCGATCCTGTTGCGGGAACGCACATCCCGGATGATCGCGGAATTGGAGGCCGAACATCACCGCAAGGCCGGCACAACCGCGTCCGACCCCGTCTGACTAGACGGCCGCCCCCGAGGGCGGCCGGTGTTCGTCGATCAAAGCGAGAGCCATCTTGCGGGCGCGCAGCGCGGCGTCCAAATCTCCGACGGCGGCCAGAATGATCGCGCCCTTCATCAGGATGTGCCAGGACGAGGCGAAGTCCTCGACGTGGGTCAAACCGGCCGCCACGGCGCGGCGCCGCACGATGTCGCGGACGTGGTCGATGTGGACGATGCAGGCCTGACCGGCCGGGTGATCGGGTCCGAGTTCGAGCAGCACGTTGATGAACGAGCAGCCCTCGTAGCCGTCGCGGAGCTGAAACCAGTCGTGCATGACGTCGAAGATCGCCAGCAACTGCTGCTCGGGGGTGTCGCCGCGCCGTCGCGACTGTTCCTCGATCAAACCGCGGGTCCAGACCTCCTCTCGGCGCTCCAGCACGGCCAGCACCAGGGCATTCTTGGTCGCGAAATGGCGATACAGCGTCGCCCTGGCGACACCGGCCCGTGCGATCACCTCATCGGTGCCCACCGCGCGGATGCCACGCCGGCTGAACAGCTCATATGCGGCAGTCAGAACGCGTTCGCGAGGCGACGCGGTGGGAGTTTCGACATCGGGTGTTGTCATACCGGACTTAACGTACTCTTAGGCCCCCGCCGGTAGACAGACCGTCCTGTCTCGTTATAGAAAAGAGATTCACGTAGGCAACAGTCTGTCTTCAGACATTAGGACGGGCATCCATCGAGGCGTCTCTGCGCCTGTCGATCAGGGGGTCCACCACCATGAATTCTGTCATTGAAGCGATGCCCACCAGTCATTTGACGCTGAGCACAAAACTCGTCTACGAGCTGGGCGACCCTAACTCCACGCTGCGGGCGACCGCGGATCGCAGGGGCCCGTCGGTCGTGATCTATGCCGGCGGCGAGATCGATGCCTGCAACGAGGACACCTGGCGCCACCTGGTGTCCGAGGCGGCCAGCGGCGTCACCGCGCCCGGTCCCTTCGTCGTCGACGTCACCGGACTCGACTTCATGGGCTGCTGCGCGTTCGAGGTGCTGGCCGAAGCGGCGAAGAGCTGCCAGAAACGCGGCATCGACCTGCGCGTGGTGAGCTGCGCGCCGACCGTCGCGCGCATCGTCGACGCCTGCGGTCTCAGCGGCGTGCTGCCGATCTACCCGACCGTCGACTCCGCCCTGTCGGCGGCCGCCCGCTGGTAGCGCCCCGAGCCGTAATCGGCTCATGGGCGAGCATCCCACTTTTGGTGCCGAGGAAGAATTCCTCCTCGTCGACCCACAAACCGGCGAGCCCGCCGCGCGCAACGCCGCGGTCGCCGCGGAAGCCGAGCGGCGGGGCATCAAGCTTCAGCTCGAACTGAGCGGTTGCCAGGTGGAGACCACCTCGCAGGTGGCGTCGACCAGCGCCGAACTCGGTGCGGAGCTGACCCGGCTGCGGCGCACCGCGGCGCAGGCCGCCGCAGACGCCGGCGTCCGACTGCTGGCGTGCGGGCTCCCGCCGACCACGCCGCACGAGTTCCCCGTCACCGACACCCCGCGCTACCGCAAGATGGGTGAAGAGTTCGGAATGGTCGCGCACGAGCAGGGCATCTGCGGATGCCACGTGCACGTGCAGGTGCCCGACCGTGCCGCAGCAATTCACGTCAGCAATTGGCTGCGGCCGTGGCTGCCGTCTTTGCTTGCGCTGTCGGCGAATTCGCGGGTGTACCGCAACGCGGACAGCGGCTACGCCAGCTGGCGCAGCGTGTTGTGGCGGCGCTGGCCCGCGGCTGGAGCGCCGCCGTTCTTCGCCTCGCCCGACGAGTACGACGAAGCGGTGCGCATGTTGGTCGACACCGGGGTGATCTTGGACAAGGACATGATCTATTGGGACGTACGCCCTTCGGCGGATTTCCCGACGGTGGAGGTCCGGGTGGCCGACGTGCCGGCCACCGCCGCCGAGACCGTGCTGCTTGCCACCCTGATCAGGGCGGCGGTGATGACCGCGCTCGACTCACCCGATGACGCCCGGCGACTCCCGCCCGGTGCGCTACGCGCGGCGTACTGGAAGGCAGCACACGACGGATTGTCCGGCCGCACCTTGGATTTGATTGACGGCCGCGGTGCGGTGCCGGCGAGTGAGCAATTGCGTGTGCTGGTGCGGCGAGTGCGGCCCGCGCTGGAGGCGCTGGGCGAATATGACCGCGTCATCAAGGAACTCGATCGCGTGATCTCCGGCGGTAACGGGGCGATGCGTCAGCTGCGGGCGTGGCGCAAACGCGGCGAGGTGCGCGACGTCGTCGCCGAGGCCGCCACGGCCACGCTCAGTTGAGGCGCACCTTCAGCGGGTCAATCCCGTTGCCGCACCGGGCCTCTCGTCAGGCCACGGCGAGCAGGCGATACAGGCCGATCAGGCCCACGACCACGATGACGGCACGCAGCGCGTTGCCCGACAGCCGGCGTCCATAACGCGCCCCGAGCAGGCCGCCGACCAGTGAGCCCGCCGCGATCAGGCCGGCGGCCGGCCAGCTGATCCGGTCGAATGCCGCCAACGTATACGCAACGGCGGCAACCACATTCACCACCAGGGCCAACAGGTTCTTGGCCGCGTTCAGGCGCTGCACCGACTCCGGCAGCAGGGCGCCCATCAGGCCGACCAGCAGGATCCCTTGCGCGGCGGTGAAGTAGCCGCCGTAAACGCCGACGGCGAAGGTGCCGAACACCAGTGTCGCCATCCGGCGGGCGCTGACGTGCTCGGGCGAGCGTTCCGACTCTCCCCCGCAAGCGGCGGGTGCCCCCACGGCGCGGCGGGCCGTCCACGCCTGGATCCGCGGCCCGATCACCACCAGCACCAGCGCCAGTACCAGCAACACCGGCACAATCTCGGCGAACACCTTCTCGGGCAGATGCAGCAACAGGTAGGCGCCCACTATCGCGCCCGCCAGCGACGCCGGAAGCTGCCATCGCAGCCGATCCCACTGGCCACGCAGCTCGGCGCGATATCCCCAGGTGCCCGACGCGCTGCCGGCGACTAGACCCGTCGCGTTCGACATCGTGGCCGTCACCGGCGGAAAGCCGAGCGCGACCAGAGTGGGGAAGGTGATCAGGGTGCCGGACCCGACCAGGGCGTTGATCGCGCCAGCACCCAGCCCGGCCAGGCATATGAGGAACATCTGAAATGGCGACACCGAAGAAAAACCTTAACGCGCCGCCGATTTCGGCGCGAGGCGACCATCGCCCCGAGCGCACTCCGGTCAGGCCGGCGGAGCTTCTGCACCGCGTTCGACACCGGTGCGCAGCTTGACCGAGGCCGAATACGCCAGAGTCCGAAAGTGCAGCACCGGATCGTCGGAGGGTTCGATGCCATCGGTCACGCGCATCGGGTCGAACACCACGATGTCGCCGCCGTGCTCACGCTCGGTGTCCAGCCCGGTGATCGTCAGCGTGCCGACGGTGACGATCTGCGTGCTCTGCCAGGCCGCCGACGGGTCCACCGTCGAGTCGGTGGGCCCGGCGATCTGCACCCGGAAGTCGAACCGCACGGGCCCGCCGTCCAGCCGCTCCTTCAGCTCGTCGGTCAGGAAGTCTCGATCCTTGTCATGGGCATCGGACCCGGACAGGTATTCCTCGGATGCACTCGGAACCAGGTGGTAGCGAACGAATCTGGCGCTTCCGTCGGCGGCGATCCAGCGGAAGGCGTGCAACCCGTGGTATTCGGTGGTGGCGTAGCTGGCCGGGACCCGGCTCGCCTCGCGCAGGATGGGCAGCGCGCCGAGCAGTTTCGGATGGTAAAGCAGGTGTTTGGCCATGCGCAGCGGCGTCGTGAGGCCGGGCCGCATCGCTTTGAGCAGATCGATGAAGCCGTCGGGAGTGCTGGAGACGAACAGCCGGGCGGTCTGGGTCGAGACATCGGTGGTGGAGCCGTCGGGCAGGGTGAACTTCACCGCCATCCCGCGCACGCCGGACGCGCCGTCGCGCTGCTCGGGATTGCCCGACCCATTGGAGAAGCGAATCAGCGCCGGGACGGTCGAACCATCGAGATGTTGTGCGCGCGAGAGCATCAGCGCGTCGGGGGTGGCGGTGAACGTGCCGCGATACAGGGTCCCTTTGGCGTGCAATGCGCGACAGCCGGGCTGGGCTCCCCCGGCGCCCCGGATCGCCTCGATCGCCTTGTCAGGAGTAAGTCCACCGCTCATGGACGAATCTTAGTTGGATCAGTCGGGAAAGCCGAAGAGTTCGACGACACCGTGATCGCGACCGGCGGTGTAGCCGCCGTCGACGGCAAGGGCCTGGCCGCTGACGAACGAGGCATCGGGAGAAAGCAGGAAGGCGGCCATGGCGGCGATCTCCTCCGGCCGCCCCAGCCGCTGCAGGGCGTGCTCCTTGGTGATGGAGGCCAGCGGGCCCTCCATCCCGGGGATGCTGAAAACGCTGTGCGCCATGGGCGTTTCGATGAAACCGGGACAGATGGTGTTGGCCCGGATGCCGCTGGGCCCGTAGTCGAGCGCGATGTTCTTGGTGAGCAGCACGACGCCGCCCTTGGCCGCGTTGTACGAACTGCCACCGGCGGTGCCCTCCAGACCTTCGACGCTGGCGACGGTCACGATCGAGCCGCGTTCGCCGTCGGCCCGGGGTTGGTCGATCATCCTGGCCAGGGCGGCCTTGGCCACCAGGAAGGTGCCGGTGAGGTTGATGCCGATCACGCGGTCCCATTCGGCGCGGTCCAGCAGGTGCACCGGACCTCCCCCGGCGACACCGGCGGCGTGGAAGAGGCCGTCGAGGCGGCCCGGCACCGCGGCCAGCACCGCGGCGATGGCGGCTTCGTCGGTCACGTCGGCGGACACGAAGGTGAACCGCGGGCCCAGGTCGTCGGGTGGGGCGGCCAGGTCGGCCCCGACCACGGTGCCGCCCTCGGCCAAGAGTCGCCGCGCGGTGGCCAGCCCGATTCCCGACGCGGCGCCGGTCACGACGAAGGTGCGGGAACGGGCGCGCTCGGGGTTCACCATGTCGAATCCTTGTCTGGGTCGTCGGGCCGGTCGGCCCCGTCATGGTGACACACGTTCGCGCCGTTGGCTTTACAAATTGGCTCGATCGGCATGCCCGCCTTGGACATTGCCGGGGCCGCTGGAGGACGATGTTTCCACCGGCGAATTTCGCAGCGACGACGGCGTTAGGAACAACGATGTCAATCACTCAGCCTCGGGCGCTCGCCCGTCGGTCCCGATGGCGACTGAGAACGGCGAGCGCGGTCGCGGTGATCGCGGCCCTTAACTTCACCCCCGACCGGGCCGAACGCACCGTCGCGATAACGCTGACGTCCGACGACGCGATCGCCATCGCCCAGGGCGTCTCCGTCACCCCCGCGCCCGGCTGGACGCTGGGGCATCGCGGCCCGAACTGGGTGGCGCTGAACAACGCCGACACCAGCGCGCAACTGCGGATCACCGTCAAGCCCGCCGGCGGAACCGATGCCGCAGGGCTCCTGCAGGCCGACATCGACCAATTCACCGGCAACGCCTCGGCCATCCTGACCGATGTGAACCGACTGGCGCCGCCCGACGTCAAGGCGCTGCCCGGCCCCAACTTTCAGCAGGAAGCCTCCGTCAACTACACCGCGACGGTGGTGAACCCGCAGGGCACGATTCCGGTGATCGGCACGTTCACCGAGCTGTTGAACACCTCGAACGGCCGATCGGCGTTCATCGACTTCCGGCAGGACAGCAGCGCCACCACCCAGGCCGCCGGCGACGGTGGAATGATGATCGGCTCCATGGATTGAGGCGCTGACCATCCGCGCGGGCGAGGGTCGGCGTCGCGGCCGCGGGACCGACCACGTATTACAGACGGAAACACATCGAACGCGGAGGGGTTCATGCCACCAGGCGACACGAGGACCGGCGCGGCGGAGACGCTCGCCGGCATCGTCGAAAGCCACGCACAGCACAGTCCCGACGCGATCGCCATTCGCTTCGGCGAACGCCAGTGGTCCTGGGCCGAGTGGAGTTCGCGGATTCGCCGCACGGCCGGGGCGCTGCGCGCCGCGGGTCTCGAGCGGGGCCACTGCGTGGCCTTCCTGGACAAGAACCACCCCGCCTGCCTCGAAGTGCTCATTGCCGACGCCTCCATCGGCGTCGTCACCACCGTCGTCAACTGGCGGGTGATCGGCGACGAACTCGTCCACGTGCTGGCCGACAGCGGCGCCCGCGTGCTGCTGGTCGGCGCCGAGTTGCGCGGCGCGGCCGAGGCGGCCGCCGGGCGGGTACCGGGCGTCAACCGCATCATCGAGATCGGCGACGAGTACGAATCGCTGCTCGCCGCGGCGGCACCGACGCGCCCCGACCCGACCGTCGACGAGAACGAGACGGCGTTGGTGATATACAGCTCCGGCACCACCGGCCGCCCCAAGGGCGTGCTGCTCAGTCAGCGTGCGCTGGTCAATCACGCGTCGAACCTGGCCCCGGCGTTTCCGTTCGCCGAGGGCGACGCGAACCTGGTGGCCATGCCGCTGTTCCACGTCGGCGGAATCGGCTATGCGCTGTTTGGAATCCGTTCCGGTGCACCGACATTCATGACTCGCGAACCCGATGCCGCCACGCTGATCGGCGCGGTGCGGGCCGGAGCAACCCACGCGTTCTTCGTCCCGCCGGTGATCGCCCGGTTCCTGGACGCCGGTGAGGCGGCAACCGCGGCCATCGCCGGCCTGCGTTACATCGTGTACGGCGCCGCGCCGATGCCGCTGCCGTTGCTGCATCGAGCGTTGTCCACCTGGCCCGAGACGAAGTTCGTGCAGGTGTACGGGCAGACGGAACTGTGCGGCGCGGTCACCGCGCTGTCCGACGACGATCACCGCGACGCCGCGAGACCGGAGCTGCAGCTGGCGGCCGGAAAGGCGGTGTTGGGCTGCGAGATTCGCGTCGTCGATCCCGAATCCGGAGAGCCGTTGCCGACCGGAGAATCCGGCGAGGTGTGGGTGCGCAGCAACCAGAACATGACCGGTTACCTCAACCGGCCGGAGGCGACGGCCGAAACCATCACCGCCGACCACTGGGTTCGCACGGGCGACATCGGGCGCCTGGACAGCGACGGCTACGTCTACATCGAAGACCGCATCAAGGACATGATCATCACCGGCGGCGAGAACGTGTACGGCCCCGAGGTGGAAAGCGTGCTCATCGAACATCCCGCCGTCTTGGACGCCGCGGTGATCGGGGTGCCCGACGACTTCTGGGGCGAATCCGTCAAAGCGATCGTGGTAAGCGACGGCGCAACGGACGCGAAGCACATCATCGAATTCTGCCGACAGCATCTGGCCGGCTTCAAATGTCCGCGCACCGTGGACTTCGTGCCGGAGCTGCCCCGCAACGCGAGCGGAAAGATCTTGAAAACTCAGCTGCGGGAGCCGTTCTGGCGCGACCGGGCACGCGGCATATGAGCACTCGCGTGGGTGCGGCACGCCGCGACTGTGCGATCAGCGTGCTGGGCGGACCGACCACGGTGATCGACATCGCGGGCCGCAGGATCGTCATGGACCCGACGTTCGATCCGCCTGGGGTGCACGACTACCTGACCAAGCTCACCGGTCCCGCGGTGAGCGCCGCGGCGCTGGGGCCGGTGGACGCGGTGCTGGTCAGCCACGACCAGCATCCCGACAATTTCGATGACGACGGCCGCCGGATGGCGCTGGCCGCGCCGCTGCTGCTCACCCATCCCGGTGCCGCGGGGCGTCTCGGAACGCCGGCAATCGGATTGGCGCCGTGGCAGTCCTACGAATTCGACGGCGGATCGCTTGCCGTGCAAGCGGTTCCGGCAGTGCACGGTCCGGCCGACGGGCAGCGCGACGCCGGCGGCCACGTCAACTGCGAGGTGACGGGTTTCGTGCTGTCCGGGCCCGGGCTGCCGACGGTGTACCTCAGTGGGGACAACGCCTCGATGGCCGCGGTCCAAGACGTCGCCGATCGCGTCGGCCGGGTCGACGTCGCCGTGCTGTTCGCCGGCGCCGCGAGCGTGCCCACCAAGGAACGCGGACGGCCGCTGACGCTGACCGCGGCGCGTGCGGCCGCCGCGGCCGAACTGCTGGACGCCGACACGGTGATTCCCGCCCACGTCGACGGCTGGGCCCATTTCACCGAGGGCGTCGACGAATTCGTCGCGGCGTTCGATCAGGCCGGCATCAGCAACGTGCTGAAGGTTGCGTCCCACGGCGAGTGGATCGACTTATAGGCGCCCCTCGACGCGCAATTCGGGGTGCACCCAGTCGGGTGAGCGACGTTCCTTGAACGAGCGGAACCCCTCGATGGCCTCGGCGTCGGACAGGCTGGCCGCCATGCCGATCCGGTCATAGAGGCCCAGATAGCTGTCGATGCTGGACTTGATGACGCCGCGGGCGCGGGGGGCGGTCCGACAGCATTGTGCGAGTAGGTCTTTCGCCGCATCCAGCAGACCCTCATGTGGAACCACCCGGGTGACCAGGCCCCAGTCGAGGGCTTCGACCGCGGTGAGCACCCGTCCGGTGAACATGAGGTCGCGGGTGCGCACCGGTCCGATCACCCGGGCGAGCATCTGGCTGTAGTAGGTGTCGGCGTAGCCGCGGAATAGCTCGGGCACCCGGAAGGTCGCCCGATCGCTCACCACCGACAGGTCGCTGCACAGCGCGATCTGGAATCCGCCGCCCTGGCATAGCCCGTTGACCGCCGAGACGATGGGCTTGCCCGAGGTGCGGACCGCGTCGAACGGGGTCACGTCCATGCCCAGCGCGGAACCGAAGGTGATCCAGTTGTCCTCGCCTCCCCCGCCGCCCATGTCACCGCCGGGCGCGAAGACGTCGCCGGTTCCGGTGAGCACCAGCCCGGCCAAGTCCGGGTCTTCGTTGAGACGTCCTACCGCATAACGGATTCCGAAATACATCGCCGGGCTCAACGCGTTGCGTGCGTCTGGTCGGTCGATGGTGCAGACCGCAATCGGGCCCTGGCGTTCGAAGCGCAAGTACGGCGTACCCAGCCAATCGCCTTCGGGTGGACGGGGGCTGCTCTGCGGTGTCTGCGCCACGGGGCTCCTTTCAGGTCGGCGTCGCCGCAAATGCGCCGCGCCGCGACGCGGCTACTGTAGCTCGTACGGTATCGGCGGGGCTGAGCGACTCGAACCGCACCGTCTGATGCGGGGCGTCCGTGCGCCGTCAGTGCAGGATCTGCGCGAGCTTGCGCCATCGTCGGTGCCGGTGGCGAAACATGACCCGGACGAAGGCGCGGGTCAGGAGCCCGTGCACGCCGTCGTCCGTCTCAATCTCGTCGGTGTAGCGGCAGCTGCGGTCGTCAATGGGTTCGAACGTCAACCGGTGGTTCCAGGTGCGGACCGGGCCACCGTGCTCGTTGGTGTAGATCTCGGTCGGCTCGAGCCGCTTGATGGTGAGGTGGTGGGTCCAGCCCGGGATCACGCCGAACCACCAGAGCCGCGCCGATCCCTGGGTGCCGACCTCGATGCGCTCGGGGACGTCGAGGCGGTAAGCCCGCAACACCGGGCTGAGGACATGCCGCATCAGCTCGGGCTTGCGCGCCAAAGCGGAGGCGGTCTCGACCGGGATCGGCAGCTCCGTAGTTAGGGTTACCTTACTCACGCAGCTCATGGTCGCTGAAGGGACGCGATTAGGCAAGGGCAGCGTGGTCAGTGGGGCGGTTCTCGGCCGTTGGCGCGGGCGGCCTGGGCCGGCCAGGACGGTGAAGTGGCCTATGTGGGCTGGCCAACCTTTGTGGTCCCGGCTGGGATCGAACCAGCGACCTTCCGCGTGTGAAGCGGACGCTCTCCCACTGAGCCACGGGACCGGCGCCGAGACGGCGAACGACGTCGAAGACTAGCACGCGCCAGCCCCCGACAATACCGGCCGCATCGTGTGGCAGGTCGGCGCGATAGCCTGGACACGGCTTGTACCAAGAAATTTGTATGTGCCCGCTCACGTGGACTATCGTCGTGCTTCGCACCGGGCGACGATCTCGTCCGAGGCGCGCGGATGTAGCGCAGTTGGTAGCGCATCACCTTGCCAAGGTGAGGGTCGCGGGTTCGAATCCCGTCATCCGCTCGAAGGTGCAAGTGGCGTGGACCCCAACGGTGGAGTGGCCGAGTGGTGAGGCAACGGCCTGCAAAGCCGTGCACACGGGTTCGATTCCCGTCTCCACCTCCAGTTGATTTCCCGGCGCGATTAGCTCAGCGGGAGAGCGCTTCCCTGACACGGAAGAGGTCACTGGTTCAATCCCAGTATCGCGCACCGGCATTATTGCAGTTCAGGCCGCATTGTTAGCTGCCCTTACTGCGGGTCATGCAATAGCCATGCAATAGTAATTCGGCCAGCGCGCGCGGCGCGGCGCCACACAACTGCCCGCTATGGCTTTTAGTGTGCGTCGTGTGAGCGAAGCGCCCGAGAACGCATCGGCCACGCAGCCCAAGCCATCGCTCAACCGGTATCAGACGGCAGTGTCGTGGTGCGCGACGAACGCGACTTGGTTAGTCCCCACATGCGCGGTCCTGGCCCTGATCTTGGTCCTCATCGTGGTGAAGCAGACCGTCGAACTCCACGGGCATTACACAGAAACCAACTGGGGCAACGTAGCCGAAGCGTTTGGCGCAGCGGGCACGCTGCTCGCGGTCGTCGTTGCCTTATGGCAGTCGCTGGTCATCCGCCGCCAAGCCGAGCAGGCAAGGATCGATGCGGCCGAGCAATTCGAGGGAGAGCTGAAGTCGGCACGCGATTTGCACGCCGCAGAGATGAAAGCCGCCGACGATCGACACAAGGCCGAGCTAGACGCCCAGCGCGAAATCGCCCGAGTCCAGCGCCTCAGTCTGCGTGAGCAGGAGTTCAAGCTTGCCCTGATCAGGGTCTCGCGAGCCGCCAACGCCTACGCGCACGAACTTGCAACCCTGGTCGCGGAGACGCCGCGCATCCTAAGTGGAACCAGTCGACAGGACCGCGACGATGCGCTCAAACCGATCAGCAAGCAGCTCGCCGTGCTCGCAAGTGATCTCACCGCGGAGATCTCAGGTGCACACTTGCTGACCAATAACAACCAGCTACACAACGCCCTGGACCGAGTTACCGCGGCCGCGCTGAACGGCCCAAAAGCTGAGAGCGACTTCCGGAACACCACGGTCATGGCGGGCCAACAGCCTAACGAAACTCCCATTTTCATGGTGATGGCAGAGTTGCAACGAGTTATCGGAGACACACGCCGTCTCGCCGGGGCACTGCTTGTCACTGGAATGGACTGACATTCGCGCCATTTGAAGCCCGCTGCGCTTGGTTCCTTATGACGTGTCGCAGCCGTACCGTCCTTCGTCGTCTGGTTGCCGCAAGATGGTGACTTGGCCTGTCTCGTTGATATGGACTTGGGTGATGTTCTTGTCGTCCATCCAATTCCATTCGGTGAAGCCGATCTTGCCGTTGACCTCCTGGTTGCACCACCGCACACCCTGGTAGTCGTGGAAGATCGGCAGCTGCTGACGAAGGCTTTGGACTGTGTACTGGTAGGGCGTCGTAACAAGCCACATTTCTTGGCCCGCATACTTCCCGCAGCACGCCGGCACTGTTCCGGGCGGCAGTGTGACATTGATCAGCTCGGAGTGAACGCCGTCCGTTGGGGCTGCTGCTGTAGTTAAGGCCGGGGCTGGCGTAACAGGCGGCTGTGCCGCCGTCGTGATGGCGGCGACACGGTGATCGTCTCCGTAGATGTCGCCGCAGGCGTGGAGCTACCACAGGCGGCGATGAAAGTGGCCGCAATCAACAACACTACGATCGTCGGCAGCTCACCCATACAACAGCAGTTTGCCCGAAAACCGTACGGCTGTCTCGGCTTTGACGCTGTTTAGGCCAGAAGGAGTCGAGGCTGCGCTAGTTGTGCCGCCGGCCCGGGTCCGGCTCTGGTGGCGCGTCGGAACAGTCGCGAAGCCGCCGCTCCCATCGCTGCAATCGAATCCGCCAAAGGCGGCATTCGCCGCAATCGCAATCGTCGGGCGGCTGGCGTCGCCGCCTCACGGGTATCTCCTCAATTCGGCGTCGGTGTCACCGCTTGGCACCGCCAGCGTGCGAGCCAGGCGGTCCGCCAGCTCGCGGTGTCGGCGAAGTTCGCCATACAGCGATTGGGCCGCGGCTGTCCTGTCGAGCCGGTGACGACAGGCTCAGATCGCGCTAAAACGGCCCTTAAAACGTCGATTTCGTCATAATTCGTGGAAAATCGCCAACTCGGCTGGATTCGGTTCGCATATTTCGATTATACTGCGCCACAGTGCTTTTGAGCGTTTTCGGAGTCCTCTCGGCGGCGCTGGCCGCAATAGCGTTGTATCCATGAAATCCTATCTGACCTGTGCGTTTGCGCGTTGGCGCAGTACGTCCAAAAAAAGTCGCAGCCCGCACGGAGGGGGAAATCCGCGACCAAGGTCACCAAGCGAGCCGCCACGCAGACTTTCGAGCGGGCCTAGGGGCGGGGTGATCACCCTTGAATCTATCGCAATTATGTTGCTGTGCAACGGAATTCAGTAAAATATTTAGGAGTTAGGACAGAAGTTCACAAGCACCGCGTTACTCATATCCTCGACTACCTCGGCACGGCTGATCATGTCGCTCCGTTGGGGCTGAAAAAACGCAGCAGCGACCAACTTATCCTTTATCCGGTCGGCCACTTTGTTGCGAAAGTCCAGCTCCACATCGCGCGGAATGTTGCTCAGTCCGTGGTCGCTTGTTAGGTAGGTGCATACATTCTGGTTCTGCTGGGCAAGTTGTTGACCGATCGCCACCAGCGCGTCGTCAGTCATGTCATTGCAGAAAACCGGAGTGCGAACACCGATAGAGTGAAGATACGTTTGCGGGACGTACGCGCCGGTGTACTTAACCGAATCGACCGTTCGGGTTCCCGATGGGCAACTCGGCGGCGAGTTGGGCAGACCGTAAAGTGATACTTGGCCCGGCGCTTGCGGGGCCGCATGATTGTCATTGTCGCCCTTGCTAGCCTGCCGGTGGCCGCTGTCGCAACCGACCAGCAGGGCAAGGCAGGCTGCCGCCAGTAGAGCGGTCTTCATCATGTCCATAATCTGCCCCCACACCCCGTAGCGATTCGGAGGCACACTATCCCGACCTGCATCTCGCCGCGGGGGTTTTCCACAATTTGGGGTGTGAATACGCGGCCAAGCGCATAGGCTCACATCGACGAATCGGGCACGTCGCGAAACACGAACGTCCAATGGGGATTTGGAGCGCATGTTGACTCGTCCATCTTTTATCGCCACAACTACGTTGGCGGTTGCGGCGACAATCACTATCGGGCTCGCGGCGCCTGCCCGCGCAGATGACCAAGCGTTCCTAAACGATCTCAACACGAACCACATCGGGACTGGGCCGGTTACAGACCCACTCGGCATGGGTCACTTCGTGTGCACGCAAATCCGGGGCGGGATGTCACCGGAAGAAGCTGGACGCATGTCATGGGGACCGGGACTGGACCTGCCGGGCATCGTCGCCACAGCTCAGCGGGACCTCTGTCCGGACACTTTGCACTGATGCCCAGCCTGTGTCAGCTAAAGCGGCGGCTGGCCCTGAGTGAGAAGGCGCGTGATCGGCTGGCGCGTGTGATCGCCTGGATACTGATCGCCATCATCTTGGCGTGTGTGGTAATCGTCATCGTGGCCCTGGCTAGGCGAGGCGTGTCCCTTCCCCGATCCCGATCCACCCACCCGACCACCATTCCGAGCCGGCCAGCGGTCTACTACAAAAACTGCGCCGAAGCCCATAAGGATGGCCGCTGGAACATACCAGCGGATGACCCAGCCTACCGGCCTGCACTCGATAAGGACCACGACGGCATCGCGTGCGCGTCCCGCGCCCGGCGATGAGTACACCCCGCAGGCACAGCCCGGTTGCGGCGGGGTCTCATGGCGCTACGGGCATGAGGCGTGCAGGATGCCGTCGGCGCTGGAAGTCGCAGGCGGGCAGGCAATCTAGGGTTGCCATACTGCCATTGCGGCGCCGTGACAAAGGGCTGCAGAGCTTTGGACCGCCCGCGCTTCGTCCGACCACCCACAGTCGCAAACCGAGCTTCAATTGGGTTTTCCTGTCGATGTTGGAGGCCGCCGCGGCCCCGCCGACAACGGGAGCACTTCCCACAGGGAAGCTGCTCAACCGCTGGCACTCTCGGCGAGGCGCGCCCGGGTCAATGGCCCCGGCACTCCGCGGCGGCTGTGGCCCGAGGCTCGGCTAGAGGATCCGGTTCGGTCATCGCGCGCCACCTTCCAGGCTGTCGGCCAGCTCTCGCGCGCGATTGATTGCCTCTACCAGGCTGTCGCGCATCCACTGGCCAACCTCTGGCGGCGTCCATGCGTCACCGGAGCGGACCTGCTCTCGGGCCAGCGTCCAGGAGACGGCCGGTGGATTTCGTAGCTCACCGTCATCTACGCGGACCTCGGCACCGCCACCGTCGAGTAGGTAGACAGCGCAAGTGCGGTGCCCGTCAGTGAAGCCGTCGACAAGGATGGGGTTACGTGGTGCTGGCGGGGGTCGCCGAAACAGTCGGTCAAAGAACTTCACCGCGCCATCGCCCACAGCTCGTCGCGTCGGCGGCACTGGTCGCAGCGAATCACGTTGGCGCTCATCGGTCCTGGGTCCGCGCGGCATCCCAGTCAACAACGACTGCCGTCGGTGACCTCTCGCATTGCGTCGAGGTTGTTGAGCAGGGCTTCGACGTAGCGCCGGTTGGCCACATAGTTTGTCTGACGCGTCAGGCCGTAATCGTTGCCGTACGGCGTGATCGCCGCACTGATCCATAGCTTGCGGTCTGGCCGGCGGGGGCTGCCGCTTCGATGATGTCTTCAACGGTGTGCATCGGGTCCTCCGTGAGGGTCGTTGACGGGGCGGTCGCCCCGCGCTGCCTGGTGACACTACCCGGCGACCGAGCTCACAGCAACAACCATTTCTCCCACTCCGGCATCGCCTCTATCGGCTTATGTGTTGACACATACAGGTTTTGCGTATGTGTCAACACATACGCCTACGATTCCAGCAAACACATCGGCATGTGTTGACACTTGCGCGCTCAACGCGCGCTACCAACCGGGCGACCCATGCTGAGCACCGAGTCCCGATCGAGGCGGATCAGTCGCGGCCCGAGGCGGTAACCTTCGATGAGTCCGTCTCGAAGCCAACGCCTAACGGTTCTGGGATCGACCCCGTGCCACAGGGCTACCTCGTTGATGGATGGATGTAGTGACAGTTCCGGCATCGCCGGACTTTGCGGTGTTTGCATGGTCAAGATTGTCTAGGTGGGGCGGGGACATTCCGCAGGGTGGAACCCGGCTCAGATGAGTCTCGGCTAATGCGTGAAACGCCACACTACGGCCATGACGTGCGGTTATCGTGTGCCAGCGCGAATTTTGCAGGGGTTGGCAGGTCAACGCCCGTTTATGGGCTAGAAACCCCGCCTGACCTGCCATTCAATCTAGAGGCGCCAATTCGGCCCCTGACTTTATGGCGAGCGTCGCGCGGCACCGTCCACTAGAAGCGCCCATCAGTTCCACTGAACGCCAATCGATTCGGCGGATTAAATGAATGGGAGTCGCGACGGGTCGACTTGAAGCTTGCGCTGGCGCCGGTAGCGTTCACGCTGATAGTCGCGCTCGGCAGCCTTGCAATCCGCACAGCGGCACCGCAGGTGTACCTAGTTCGGCCATGCTCCACCGTCAAGTGTGCTCTCTATTTTGTTGGGGGTGGTTACATCTCGGGAGGGAGGGTGCTACGGAGAGTCGAGGACTCCCGGCCATTTTCGCCGAGCGATTTTTGGTTCAAATGTGTGCGCGGATTTCGTGGGCGAAAACGCGCCGCAGCCTCTGGCTCGTCCGGATGGTCGTTGCTGAGATTTTGCGTCCCCCGGCCCCCAGCTATGAAGTGAACGACGCCAGAAATTACAGCGCAAGAGGGTCCTAGTCGTAGTCGTTAGGTGGTTCCATGGCTGGCGGGTGTCCGAGCAGCACTTGGGTTAGATCTGCCCACGGCACGCGATGAAAGTAGGCCTGTTCGACGGGATGGGGCTTCTTCGAATGACCCCAACCCGACTTCTCCGCTGGGCGCCCTTCGTACAGAACGCCGTCGACGCCGATAGCGTATTTTGCTTTGCCGCTACGTGTTACGTAGACAACCCATCCGAGTTGTGATGATTTCTTCTCGTGAAATCTGAAGCCCGGAGTGGCGTAGTAGAGCGGAATCCGAGTTGGCCGTATGCCGCGCGCCTGCGCTTCTCTCACGAAGTCACTCAAAAACCGTTTCTTCTCGGACGCCTCATCTTGCAGTTGACGACTTCGCGCCTGCTCAGCAGCAACACGTTGCTTAGCCTTCGCATTTAGTGCTGCTTGCTGACGTTGCATGTCCTCGTATAACCCCATACCCGCATTCCTAGCAGACCAAGTCGGGCTAGGGAGCCGTGATTGCCGCGACACGCGTCCTCACTGCCGACACCCAGACTGCGTCAGGTCTTGCCGGTGACTCGCTCGACCCAGCTAGACCGTTCCCATTCGGCCGCAACTTTAATGGAAGCTTGAAAGCATGGCGTCTCGTAAAAGTAGCTTCGGCACAGCCACTTTGGCTCTTCTGTCTATGGTCGCAGGGATTGGGGTCGCGACGCCCGCCCGCGCAGGCGACCAATCGCTCCTAAACGACCACAATTAAAATCACATCGGGACTGGACCGGTACCGACCCAGCCGGGATGGGTCACTTCATATGCACACAGATCTGCGGCGGCATGACACGTGCGCAGGCGGCGCGGATAACGTGGGGGCCGGGCTTGGACATGCCGGGCATCGTCGACACGGTCTAACATGATCTCTCCCGTTACACGGAACCCGGCCGCGAATTCGCGTCTAACTAGTTGTTCGGGCCGCCCCTACTGTCCAAGGGCGGTCCGAACCTTTCGCTAACTTCCCAGTTGTCGCGGGGGCGCAGCCAGTTGCCTGGCTATCAGTAGTGGGAACTACTCGGGGTGGCGACCGATGAGAACCGTGACGCCGGGCCGGAACGGGGCGAGATGGCAATTTCGCCGAGTGAGTCGCTGATTATCTCGGACAACCCTCAGCAGATGTCGAAGGTTGTCCCTGAACTACTGCCGGGGGCGCGTTCCTCGATCTGCCGGTACACCAGTTGCCCGACGCACGTGCCGAGATCCTTGGCCACCAGATCGATCCGTTCGGGTGCCGGCATCGCCGCGGCTTGACGACTGCCGTGGCCGGTGGCCTGCGGTCCGCCCCACGAGTCCCACGTGATGTGCTGGATGGTGCTCATGGCGGTGCCTCCCAGGTCGAACCCTGCTGGCCGTGGGCTGCCGAGCCCCTCCGCGTACGGCAAGCCCGCTGGCTTGGCGATGCCCAGCGTGGGGGTTTGGTCGGCGTGAGCCAGTGGTGCCAGACCCAGTCCGGCGGTAGCGACGGCGACCGCCGCTATTGGGTGTCGCATCATGCTTTGACTCCTGGGCAGTAGTACTTGATCGCGGCGTTGATCACGATGTCGGTCTGCCGGTCGGACCCGTCACCGGCGGTGGACCGGACCTGGTCGCGGGTGGCTCCCGCGTTCAGTCGGGAGCAGATGGCCTTAGCTCTGGTCACCGCGTATTGGACATTGCCGGGATCGACACCGCCGGCCCGTAGGTCGTTCATCATGTACTGCGCTTGGCCTTCTCCGCAGTCTTCAGTGCACGGCGAGGCATGGGCCGGGGCGATGGCGATTGCGGCGGCGACGGCGAGGCCGGTCACTGCGTTGGCGGCGAGGATCGCGAAAAGGCTGCTGCGGCTGGTCATGTCGGTCACCACATACCGTGGTGTGACTGACCGTTGGTGTACCAGTCGGCCCAGTACCCGCTTGCGTTCGGGTGGGCGTGGTATTCCGCCTGTACGCCACCGACCAGGTTGTCGCACGCGATGAACTGGTTCTCGCCGGCGCCGGCGTTGGCTCCGACTGCCGACAAGCATTGCCGCTGTGGGTAGCCCGCGGCCTGCTTCATCTCGGCGTTGCCGATCTTGATCCATGCGTGCGCTGGGTGGCTGTTGTGGTCCCAGCCGCCTTGGGCGGCGTTGGCGGGGGCTGCGATACCGATTGCGAAGGCGATAAGTGCGCCGGCGGCGAGGGCGGTGAGGGTGGTTTTCAATGCGGTTTCTCTTTCCTCAATGGGTTGGGGCTAGCACCAGTTGCCTCGGCGGTAGCTGCCGTTCCAGTGGCAGCCGTTGTGCCAACCCGGCGGGTATCCGTTGCCGTAGACCCAGCCGCCACCGTGGGGGCTTGGGGTTGATGTAGCCGCAGGTGCCGTCGTTGGGCATCCAGGCGTGGGCTGTCGCTGCGGAAGCACCGACAGTTACCCCCTGAGCTACGGTCCCGACCCGTAGTTCACGTGGACGCTAACAGATGGTCAGGTATGCAACCGGAGATTCAGCAAACCCCGTTGTAGCTGCGATGCGGCGCCTGCGCGGGATTTGGCGTTGTTCCGGGAATTCGCCACGGGCAGGCAGGTATACCGGCTATATCACCGGCCCAAAACGACGCAAGCTTATCGGCATGAACCATTTCATCGACCTGTACGACAGGTCGGCCTAGGGCCGGACAGAGTCAGCATTGGCCGAGAGAATGCCGACTGGTTCCAGCCTGAGCGTGGCGACCAAGTCTCAGTTGGACGTGCGGTCATGTGGCGGCGGCGCGGATAGACCATGGTCCGGTCCTTGAAACATCCCGACTTAAAGAACTGCCGAGAACGCTCCGGCGCGGGCGCTCAGGTGCGTACTGTGCGGCTTATGACCGGCCCGCTGATCTACTACAAGCCCTGTTCCATCGGGGGCATGTACTTCCGTGAATGCCTGACATGCGGCGCCATCGTCAAGAACGAAGGCCTCCACACCCTCTATCACGAGCAACAGACCAGCCCCCAACGATGCCCTAAATGCGGGCTACTCGACATCGGTCGCCATATCTGTCCCGAACAGGGCTGACCGTCATGTCGCCGGAACACAACTGCCCGTGGCCACCGGTGTCAGCGGCCGAATCACATTGCTCCGGCACGATTTACCTGGTGCGCAATTGCGAGGCACTGCAACCGCGGAAACATCGAGGCTACGCTTCAGCGCATCTCCCTCGGGCGCGTGCGGGGCGTAGACACGCACGCGGGAAAGCAGATTCGGTTGCGCGGAAAGACCACCGCTGGTGACCATTGGTGCAGAGACGAAGGGAACCGCCCATGAGGAAGTACGTAACCGCCCCCATCGCCTGCTGTGTGGTCGCCGTCGGCATACCTGGCCACGCAAGCGCGTCACCGAACGATGACAGCTTCCTCGTCGCCCTGCGTGACAACAACGTCGTGGTGCCGCTGTCCGTAGACCCGATTCAGACTGCCCAGACCGTCTGCACGGACCGGAAGAATGGGCAGCCAACCGACGCGATTGCCCGGACAGACCGCGTCGCGCTCTTTACCAATGCCGCCGCGTTCGTGGACCTGGCAATCGAGTACTACTGCCCGCAGTACCCGTCGTGACCGTGGCGCGATGATCATTCACGCTCAAATCCGCTGAGGGTGAATCAATCTCGCGGCGCGAGCGTCCGGAGACGAGAAATCTCTGCGGGGATGTTTCCGCAAAGCTGCGCGATGGGTAGGCAGTGTTCAAGCAACGCGGCGGGGCTAGCACTGTGGCGATGCTAGCTCTCGGTGGTCAATAAAGCGGCCGCCGAGGGCGCTCCACCTTCAGCGCCGGTCAGGCGGCAGTCCTGCGGGCAACGAGATGCTTTCCGTGCATCAGTACTCGAGGCCGAAGCCGCCGCGCAAGTCCTTATGCGCGGCCTCTAGGGTGCGGTCGCATAGGCCCACGAGTGCGTCGAGGTCCAGATCCGATTCCCTGCCCAACCGGTCCAGCCACACCGTCTCCACTTTTCTCAGCTCGGACCACTTCAGTTCGCCCTCGTAGTACACGGTGACGTCTTCCTGTGGGGCGGGGCACGCGGTGGTCTGCGCCAATTGTCGCTTGCACGAATCCAATTGGGTCAGCGAATAGCCGTGTTCGCGGAACTGACGGTCCCACTCGTCGAGCAGGAGACTCACCATGTCGCGCACCGGCGGAGCGGCATAGACCATCAGCTCGGCTACGCCGTCGTCGAGGCCCAGCCGCATGCGGAAGTCATAGAGCTCCCGGATGGCCTCGGCGCGCCGCTGGCTGGCGATCTCCTCGGCGGTGCCGGCACCCTCGTACTGGGCTGCTCGCTTGACGTAAATGGTCGCCGAGATCAGCGACTTCAACACGGCCTTCTTGTCATCGGCCGCCCGCTTCTCGAAGTCGAGGACACGTTCGTGGCGGCGGTCCTCCGCCTTGTTCCTGGCGTCGATGCGCTTGGTCCAGATCGCGACGGCGGCGCTCGAAATCACCGAGGCGAGAGGTACGAGCGCATTGGCCACTAACGTCGTCCAGTTCATTTGTCGACCCTTACCCGCAGTACCCAGGGGGCGGCGCCGGGGCGCCACGCGGTGCGCTGTCCTGATTACACAGCCCTGACTCCGAGTGTGGATGTTGGGCCGCGGTGGGGTTTGGTCCCGTGGGATTTGGCGGGGCGGGGTCTGCGTTGGCGGTGACCGCGGCCAGCACCATGACAGCCATTCCCAACCCAGATGCGAGAACGGTTCTGGCGGCCAATTTCATCAGTTTGGACTCGGTGTTGCGGTCGAGGTGCTCGGTCGGGCTCATGATGTTCCTTTTTGTGGAGGCAGCCCCCGGTGGGCCGCCCGGCAGGTAGGACCGTCTCGCCGATCGGACAGTTCTCCGGCAACGCTTTCCGCGCATCGCACAGGGCGGAGCCGGAATTCCGTGTGGCAGTGGGGTGGGCCCAAACCTAGATCGAGGCTATTCGGCAGGCCACGAGGTATGTCGCGTTTTGTCGAAATGATCGGCCAGCGCATGACGGCTCCGTCATGTGCCTCCGTAATCAAATGGTGGCGACGTAGCCGCCGTCGATCCGGTAGTCGGATCCGGTGATATTTCCGGCGCGGCCGCTCGCCAGGAACAACACGAGGTCTGCGACTTCTTCGGGAGTGGTGAACCGTCCCGTCGGTGCGCTGCTGGCGAGTTCCGCCCTGACCTCGTCGGCCGTCTGACCTTTCATCGCACCGAACTCATCGGCCATCCCGCCCCGCTGCGTCCACTTGCCGGTCGACACTGCACCCGGACTGACCGAATTGACGCGAATGTTCTTTGGCGCCAGATCTTTTGACAATGCCTTAGCGAAATTGGCGACGGCCGCCTTGGCGGCACAGTAGTCGTAGGTGTTGGGGCCGGGGGCATAGGCGCTGATCGAGCTGACGATGACGATGGAACCTCCGCCGCGCCGCTCGATCTCAGGCAGCGCCGCGCGCGTCGGGCGCACCACGCCCATCAGGTTCAGCTCCCAGGACTTCCGCCATTCGTCGTCGGAAATGCCGACGAGTCCGCCGGCGCGAACCGTGGCGCCGCCGACGTTGTTGATCAACACGTCGATCCCGCCGCGGCAGGCCGCGGCGGCGATCAATTCTTCGGCGGCACCGGGCCGGGTAAGGTCCACCGACACGTACGACACCTGCCCGCTCTCCTCGAGCAGGGGCAGCTGCTTGCCTGGGGTGCGTGACCCGGCTACCACATGCGCGCCAGCGTCGACGAGGGCTTTGGTGACCGCGAATCCGATCCCCTTGCTGGCCCCGGTGACGACGGCGATCTTGCCCGACAGATGCAGCTCCATGTGCGCTCCTTCATCCGCCGTGCCGCGCAAGACGCTACTCCGCAGTTACCGCTGGTGGCGGCGCTTTGCCGCGCGCATGCTGGCAGCGGTTCGACGAGCCGAGTCCAGAAACGGCTTTGTTCGACACAGGCCGGCCGACGATCTTCCGTCGTGAGCCCTTCGACGGCGGGCACCCTTATCGCCGGGTGCGAACGGCGGGGCAGTCGCCGCGCCAACAGGCTTGGTTGCGTCTGATTTCCTCGTTGCGGACCAACACCACTAAGGCCACCCCGAAGAGCACCAGCAGGGGCACGAACACCAGTGGGTACGCGGAGACCACGGCTAAGCCGACGAGCGTGGCCGGCACCACCGACAACATCACGGTCGTCGGACCCTGATCGCGCCGATCGACGCTCCGCGCGATCCGCACGAGGGCCGCGAAGGTCGCAGCGGCCCATGGATGCTGGTCCGACCACCTACCGTACGAGCGATGGGTCTTCAGGCCGCAACCCGTGCAGATTTGCCCGTTCACGCGCTCATGGTGCCACCGGGCCGGTAGATCTGCACCCCCACAGCGAGACTCCTCGGGGACGGTGACAGTTTCGATGACACCTGGCCTCACGGAGGCGAGTCAAAGCCTTTGTGTCACTGGCGATAGGCGATGCAACCCCACGTCATAAACGGCGGCCGAATTCAGGCTTTCGAGCCGCCGGCAAAAGCCCTTTTCGGCGGTTTGGTCAATATTGCACACGTGTCCAAAGACCGCGATAGCATCAGCTGGCCGGCGGTATTTATTGCCACGGTTGTTCCTACCCGCAGAAAGGCGAACCGATGAGCGCAAGCAAGAAGAAGATGCTGAAAGCTGCCGCAGCCGTCGCGGTGCTAACGGGTGTGATGCTGGGGGCGTCAGGCTGCATAACGATCGACCTCGGAGCACCAACCTCGGCCATGGAGAAATAGCCCGGCCGACCAACGCGGCTGCGGCTCGCGAGTTAACGAGCTATATCCGACGACGCCGTCGAGGCATTTGTCGTCGCGGTCGCGGGCGGAACGCGTCCTTGACCTTTTCACCCGCGTCTCTGAGGTGAGCGGCCCGCTGATCGGCTCTCCCCTCGGCCTCCAGCCTCGGGTCGTTGATCGCCCGGCCGAACGCCGCCTTCAGCTTTCCCGCGACCTGGTTTACCTTGTTCCGGGCCTTATTCGCACCGCTCACCAGCGTTACCTTCTCTTCCGGTTCCGAATTTTGCGCCAAGAAAGCGGCTACCCCTTTTCGTCCTGGTCCACTCCGCCAGGCAACTGTGGACGAGACCGGAAGCCCAGCGTCGAGCTGGCCGCTGCCGTCGCACAAAAAGCGCGCGCGCTGCATGCACTGGCTTGATCGCAGAAAGGCGTCTAAGCCAATCAGCCTGATTGGTCTATGACGGCAAATTTCAACCACAGGTGCTTCTTCACCGCGCGTATGTGAGCTAATGCAACGACGACCAAACTACTCGATGCACCGCCCAAAACCCCCATGAACAGTGCCATCAACACTTTATGATGGGGGGCGAATTCCCATCGTTGGAGAATCGGCGCTGCCAATCCTTCGTAAATCCCGACTAATATTGCGAACGATACGACCGGCATTTTGAACAACAGCAACCGTTGCTGCGCGGTCATCAGTTGGATGCCTAGCTTCGGCAAAGCTTTCATCGACGATGAATAAGCAGCACCCGTCAGCAGGATGCTGCCCGCCGCCGAAACGAACCCAAAAAGTATCAGATTCACGACCATCGGGAAGGTCAGAAACCCAGCGATGCACAGCTGTATCCAGAAGATGATCGCTAGTAGAACGCCACCCCAGATCCCAACAATGAACGGGTGGAGCACGCGCACTACAACCGCGTCATCGAGCCGGATCCTCACTCGGGGAAAGACGATCCAGTTCAATAACAAACAAACTACCGAGGCTCCGACGAACCCTATGACCAACCCGTAGATGCCGATAATAAGCATTTTGTTGGCGAAGGCCACGAACTGCTCGGCAACCGTCGCAGTCCGAGAAGCTCGGCCCACCCTGGGCCCGCCCTGCGAGAACACAGATAACAGCGGAACCGTGATGCCTTCGAGAATTGCGAATAGCCAAACTAAATGCCAGGACAAGTTCACGTCGGCTTTTATGTAGTCCCCCGCGCCTAATGCGCGCCGCTTGGCGCCAGTCGCGTTCATCGGCCATGCCCTTCACTTGCAGGTGTCGGCACTTATAGCTATGGCCCAGATATTATCGCTTTAACCCGGCGGACGGACTACTTCAGCCGTGTTTGTCCCTAGCCGCGAAACGCGGATTCACTGAGAAATCCGGGCCAAGGTTTCAGTCGGTGGTGTGGACGATCAACACGTCGGTCTTGACCTTGCGGGAGACTTCGGAAGGAACCGAGCCAAGCAGTCGCCCGGCGACGCTACTGAGTCCGACATTGCCGATGACCAGCAGGTCGGCATCGACCTCTTTGACCAGCTGCACCAGCGCGTGGACGGGGGCACCGACGACCGACTTCTCCTCGACGTCCTTGGCCCCGGCTTGGTGTGCCCGCTCCCTGGCGTTCTGCAGGATCGCGTAGAAGGGCGCCTCGCCCACCGTCCGGTAGTCCTGGCCGTGGTCGCTTCCCGGCGGGATGGCGTAGCGGCCCTTCTCCTCGGGGACGGGGAGATGCGCGGTGACAACGATCAATTTCGCGCCGTGATCCGCCGCGATAGCGCCTGCGCGGTCCACCGCGCGCAGCGACGAGTCCGAGCCATCGGTGCCGACCACCACGGTCTGATAGGCGCTCATTTCCCGCCCAGTGTAAAGCCGACAACCGCACCTGAGAGGCAAAACCGAATTGTTCGCGGCCGTCGCATGAACCGAAACAGCCCGCGCCCGATCCGCCCGCCTTCCCAGATGCGCTATCTTCGCGCAGTGACCAGGCCTGCGCACATGGGCGCCCTCGCAGCAACGCTGGCGGTGACAGCGTGTTTGACCGCGCCCCACGGAACCGCCGACCCGACGCCTCAACAGTCGCCTTTCCCCACCGGAAAAGCCGGTACCACCATCCACGTCACGGAGTACAGCACCGCGACCGCCGACGTCACGCTCAACAACGCGACGTGGGTCTCGTCCGGCTGTTACGGCGGGGGTTGCAACGTCATCGAACTCACCATCGCCGGCAAGTCCGACACTCCGTTCCGCTACGCCCAGACCACCGTGACCGCTGCCTCCTCTCCGTGGCGGCAGGACCCGAACCGGGATACCGAGGGCGGCTCGTCCCTGATCGATTACCAGCAGATCAACAAGATGCCGCCGCTGCGCGCCGGCAGCGTCACCAACGGCCAAACCGCCCACGGGTTCATCGCCTACGCAGGCAGCATCAACCAGGGCGACGTTTACATCGAGTTCAACGATCCCGATGCACCGGCGGCACCCACCCCATTAGCGGGCTGGAAAGTCCACACCTGAGCGCAGCCACGATCGCGAGCGCGATTCCCTGACATCAGACACGTTGCGCTGCAAGGGAACACGTCGAGACTGGTTGCCAACCCCGTGGGCCGCGTTCCCGAAGGGGCCGACTCACACGCGCTCGGCCCTCATCTCCATGTCAATCGTCCCTTGGCACGCGCCGCTGAGGATGTCGGTGTGCATGATGCCGGCGAGCGACCCGTCGGGTTGGGGCGTGTAGCGCACCGCGGCCCGGGCGGGATTCCATTGGATCGTGGTATCGGGCATCATGCAGTCCCATTGAAAATCGTTGACCTGCGACCAAGACTTTCCGTCCCAGGTGAACTGAACGGGCTGCGGAACCGTCGGGTTGGTGGGCGGAGGGCCACTGACGATGGTGGCGACGCACTTCCCGTCGCTGCAGGTCGAGCGGAAACCGTAGGTCTCGGTGTGCTGGGTTTCCGGGTCGCCGACCGCCATGCTGGTCCCGGCCTTGGGGCCGACCATGAACGTGATTGCGTACTGCCCGTTCCAGGACGGATTGTCGGCGAAGGCAGCCGGGGGAGGCGACAGGGCAATCGCGAGCGCCGCGGCGGATGAACCTGCGAAGCCCTTCAGGCGGTGTGGGGTCATGATTCCTCCTCCGGGGCCGATCCGATTGTCGTATGCGGGACCGTCGCCGACAAGGTCTTTGCCGATTGCGGCCGAGAGATCGAAAGGCCGCCTTACCAGCCCCACTCGTCGTCTTCGAGGACATCCACGGTCAAAGCGTTGTCGGCGGGGCCCTTCGTCCCGTAGGTGAAGGTGAGCAGGGTGCGGTCGTCGTCAAGGGCTTCGGTCGCGATGACGGTAGCGTGCCCGACCTTCATGCGGATCCGGTCTCCCGGCTTCAACTCGTCAACACGTTTGAGGGCCACGCTCAATCCATCAGTGCGTTGCGGCGGCGCGGTCCCCCGCAAAAACGTTGGAGGGCAGTGCCTCTCACGGCGCCTTGCGCGGTGTCGTTGGTGGTTTTCGGCGGTTCGCCGAGCAAAGTCTGGGATCTCACGGTCGAGTAGTCAGCGGCATCGGGCTGAGGTGGCCGCCAGTGCCGGAATGATCGCAGATGACTCTCTTCAATCGCCAGGTCATTATCTTTCACCGCGACCCCCTCGGGGTAAAAACGCCGAGGCGCCGTCAGATGTGGCGCGCCCGGGGAAGGTTACCAATCGGCCCCGACGGGCGCGCTGGGCCGCCGCGCCCAGGCACGTGGACCGGCCGTGTCGCGTGGCGCGGCGGCCGGAGCAAGATGTGAGACGTGAGTTGGACGAGGTATACGGGCAGAGCGCTCGCCGATGACACCCTGGACGGCGACGCGCTGCATGCCGAGCTCGAAGACGGCATCCGCGTGGGCAATCCGCATCTGACGGATGTTCGGCTCGAGCGGGCCACCGCGACCGAAGCTTTCGACGCGCGCCGGCGCTGGTATGAAGTCACCTACCTGGCCGAAGACCCGGAAGGGTAGCCCGCAGGAGCAGCGGTGCGGTCAACCATTGGCGTTGTCGTCGGGCTGACCCCTCAGGCCGGCACTCAGCGTCCGACAAGAGGACAGGCGATTCGACTATTGTCGATTCACGTCGTCCTTGACCGAACGCCGATCGGCCGCGCAGAGAACGGAGGCCCCGAGTCCGATGAAGGTTGGTTCCGGGAAGTGGCCGACCGTCTGCGCGATCGTCCTGTCCACCGCCGCGCTGGCCTCTGCGGCGCCGGCGGCAGCGGATGATACCGACGACGCGTTCATCGCGGGCCTGTCGAGGGGCGGAATCACCATGCCCGACAACGATGATGCTATTGCGATAGCCCACACGGTGTGCACCAGCATCGCCAACAACCCGAACGCATCGGTGCCGGCGATTCAGCTGGCCAGGCAAACGGACCTTTCCGTCAAGCAGTCCGCCTACTTCGTCGGCCTGTCGATAGCGACCTATTGCCCGGAATACAAGGACGATATCGACCCCTCCGTGACCTGGCTGCTGCCGTTGCCGCCGCTCATGTGATCGAGGGCCGTTGCAGCACAATGGGTTTCGCGGTGCTCAGCGCTGCACCGCCCGTGCGGGACCGTCCTCATACGCGCTGGTCAACCAGAACACCGCGCGTTCGATACCCGGCACGATTTCGGTGACGTCGATCTCCCCCTGCGTGAATCGGGTAAGGAACCCGTAGACCACGCCGGTGAGGATGAGCTCGAGATCCTTGGCGAAGCCCGGCTCCGCTTGCGCCAGTACGGCTTTGACGACCGGAACGACCGCGTCGACGCCACGCTGAATGAGGCGCCTTCCGCCAGGGCCGGATCGTGCCTGGAAATAGGAGCGCAGCATCAACGGATGTTGCTCCCACGGCTCGAAGATGGTCCGCATCACGTGCATCAGGTCCACGTAGATCGACTCGCCGGGCAAATCGTCAATCAGCGCCGGCAGGCGCGCATAGCGTTTGGCATCCATCCACCCGTCCAGGGCGGCGACTATGAGCTCGTCACGAGTGGGGTATCGCTTGTAGATGGTCGCCAGAGAGACCCGGGCCCGTCGGGCAACCTCGCGCAGCTGCACCGCCTCATAGCCCTCGCTGTCGAGCATCTCGACCACGATCTCCAGGATCGGGTCGGCTCGCCGCCCGGAAGCGCCGCCCAGCGCAACCACGCGTGCCCCTGTTGCCGTCACGGTAACCATGTTACTGTGCGGTGGCGAGTAACGGCGTTACTCGGGCGCGATCTGCGCGGACGAAACAAAGGAACGAGGACCGCTCCGTGGGTTCACTAGACGGCAAAGTCGCCTTCATCACCGGAGTGGCGCGCGGCCAGGGCCGCAGCCATGCGGTGCGACTCGCGCGGGAAGGCGCCAACATCATCGGCATCGACATCTGCGCGGACATCCCCGCCAACGGCTATCCGATGGCCTCGCATCAGGAGTTGGACGAGACCGTTGCGCTGGTCGAAGAGGCGGGCGGCAAGATGCTGGGCACGGTGGCCGACGTCCGCGACTTCGAGCAAGTCAAAGCCGCAGTGGATGCCGGCGTGGAGCACTTCGGGCGCCTCGACATCGTGCTGGCCAACGCGGGAATCGCACCGCTGGCGTTTCGGCAGTTGAGCATCGAGGAGGAACTCGCCCAGTGGCGGGCGGTCACCGGCGTCAATCTCGACGGGGCGTATCACACGGCGTGGGCGGTGGTCCCGCATCTGCTGTCCGGTAACCGCGGCGGGGTCATCATCTTCACCAGCTCGACCGCCGGCATCAAGGGCTTCGGAGGCCTGCAGGGCGGCGGCCTGGGCTACGCGGCATCGAAACACGGGATCGTCGGGTTGATGCGCACCCTGGCCAATGCCCTTGCACCGCTGAGCATTCGGGTGAATACGGTGCATCCGACCGCCGTCAACACGATGATGGCGACCAACGACGACATGACCGAATTCCTGGAACACAACCCCGGTGCGGGTCCCCACCTGCAAAACCCGATGCCCGTCGGCATGCTGGAACCCGAAGACGTCAGCGCCGCCATCGCCTACCTGGTCTCCGACGAGGCGAAGTACGTCACCGGCGTGACCTTCCCCGTCGACGCCGGCTTCTGCAACAAGGTCTGACACAGCGATGACGACCAACAACGCAGCGGGCCGCGTCGCGGGCAAGCGGGTCTTGATCACCGGGGCCGCACGCGGCATGGGACGTTCGCACGCGGTGCGCCTCGCTGAGGAAGGCGCCGACTGCGTCCTGATCGATATCTGCTCCACGCCAGAGGGTTTGGAGTATCCACTGGCCACCGAAGGCGACCTGCACGAGACCGCGCAACTGGTCGAGAAACACGGCCGCCGCGCGTTCACCCGCATCGTCGACGTGCGTGACGAGGCCGCCATGAAGGCGGCGGTCGACGCGGCCGCCGCCGAACTCGGCGGACTCGACGGAGCGGTCGCCAACGCCGGCGTGCTCACCGTCGGCACGTGGGACACCACCACCGCCGAGCAGTGGCGGCTGGTCCTCGACGTCAACCTCATCGGCGCCTGGAACACCTGCGCGGCCGCGCTGCCCCACCTGGTCGCGCAGGGCGGCGGGAGCCTGGTCAACATCAGCTCCTCGGCCGGCATCAAGGGCACACCGCTGCATGTGCCCTATACGGCGTCCAAGCACGGTATCGTCGGGATGACGCTGGCCCTGGCCAATGAGCTTGCCGCGCAGAACATTCGCGTCAACACCGTGCACCCCACCGGGGTGGCCACCGGAATGGCTCCGCCGAACATGCACACGCTGATCGCCGAGCAGCGACCCGACCTGGTGCCCATCTTCCTCAACGCCCTGCCCGCACCGTTGATCGAAGCGTCCGACGTCAGCAACGCGGTGCTGTACCTGATCTCCGATGAATCTCGTTACGTCACGGGACTCGAACTGAAGGTCGACGCCGGTGTCACCATCAGATGAGGCCCCAACGCGCGACAGCGCGCGACGTGAACGCGGGCTGCGCACCTTCGCCGAGGTGATGACGATCGACCCGCCGGATGGCGACACTCCGTGCGCGGGCGGGCTGATCGATTTTGTCTTCGGCGAGGTGTGGCCGCGCCCGGGGCTCAGCCGCCGCGACCGACGGTTCGTGACCCTGGCCTGCGTCGCGGCCGCCGACGCGCAGGCGCCCCTCGAGCAGCACGTCTACGCCGCACTCAACAGCGGTGACCTCACGATCACCGAAATGCGAGAAACCGTATTGCATTTCGCCGTCTACGCGGGCTGGCCGAAGGCGTCGAGGTTCAATATCGCGGTGGATCTGGAATGGGCCAAGATCGCCGAGGCGCGCGGCGAGCCGCCCCCTCCCCCGGAGCCGTTGCTACCGCTGCTCACCGCCAGCGATCCCGAGCAACGGCTCAAAGGCGGCGAGGAGTCATTCAAGGAGATCAACTGCCTACCGTTCGCGCCGACGCGCGACAACCCGTATTCGGGAGCGGGCATTTTGAACTTCGTCTTCGGCGAGATGTGGCTGCGACCCGGCTTGGGAATGAAGGAACGCCGTCTCATCACCGTGGCCTGCGTCGCCTTCCAGGATGCCGAAATCCCGATCGTGTCCCATGTTTACGCGGCACTCAAGAGTGGCGACGTCTCGTTCGAGGAGGTGGACGAACTCGCGCTGCAGTTCGCCGCGTACTACGGCTGCGCCAAGGCCGACTACCTCAACCAGGTGATCGCCGAACAGAAACAACGGGTAACGGCCGAGCTGATCAAGGGCGCCTGAACCGCGAGTGCGGCATGCTGGCGGTATGCATGTCATCAATGGAGTCCGTGACCCGGCTGCAAGCTTTCCCCTGGACACCGCAGCCGACGACGCCGGCGAGCGCCGGCAGGCCAACCGCGCCGTCGCCGTCAGCGCCGTCGGGCTGGCGCTGACCGGACTGGTCGAGTTGGTCATCGCGCTGCTGTCCGGCTCGGTGGCGCTGCTGGGCGATGCGCTGCACAATCTGTCGGACGTCTCCACCAGCGCCCTGGTGTTCATCGGCTTCCGCACCTCGCGCAAGCTGCCCACCGAGCGGTACCCCTACGGCTACGAACGCGCCGAAGACCTCGCCGGAATCGGTGTGGCCCTGGTGATCTGGGGCAGCGCCGTCGTCGCCGGCTTCGAGAGCGTCACCAAGCTGCTTCGACACGGTGGCACCGGTTACGTGGGCTGGGGCATCGGCGCGGCGGTCGTGGGCGTGGTCGGCAACCAGCTGGTGGCCCGCTACAAACTGGTGGTGGGCAGGCGAATTCGCTCGGCGACCATGGTGGCCGACGCCAAGCATTCCTGGCTGGACGCGTTGTCGTCGGCAGGCGCGGTGCTCGGACTGGTGGGCGTGGCGCTGGGCTGGGGCTGGGCCGACGCGGTCGCCGGGATCGTCGTCACCGGGTTCATCTGCCATGTCGGCTGGGAGGTGACCGCCGATATCGCGCATCGCCTGCTCGACGGCGTGGACGCCGACGTCATCACCACCGCCGAGGCCGTCGCCGCCTCAGTCCCCGGTGTCACGCACGCGCACGCGCGGGCCAGGTGGACCGGGCGGACCCTGCGCGTCGAGGTGGAAGGCTTTTTGAACGCCGACACTCCGCTGGCGGCCGCCGACCAGATCGGCCGCAGCGTCGCCGCGGCGCTGGCGCCTCGGATTCCGGAGATGCAGAGCTTCACCTGGACGGCGCGGGCCGCCTAGGTGGCCGAACGTCAGCCGCGACGGAACCGCTCCCGCAGCTGCGGGTCGTTCTCCCACCAGAGCGCCGAGGGCGCAGCGCCTTCGCTCTCGGCGTTTTGGGCGCTGTGCGCCTTCGCCTCGGCCTCGTCCAACTCGGCGTCGACGGCGACCGCGTGTGCCCTCTCGTCGCGGGACATCGCGCGCATCAGTAGCAGCACAAACGGCCACCCCACCAGATCCCCGAGGATCCACAGGACGCCGGCGCCGATCGTCTGGTCGAGTCGCGGGTCGGGACCCCAAGACCGTTGTAGCCCTGCATAATACGCCGCACCGATCAACGAGCCCTGCCAGACGACCAGTCCCAGAACGCCGTCACCGAGCGCCTCGGCCACGGTGATCAGCAGCGAGATCGACTGGGGATACCTGCGCGGCACGGGGTCTTCCTGCAGCCGGGCATAGAAGTAGCCAAAGCCTATAGCCACCAACAGGTTTCGCGTGGGCGCACCGACCCATTCGTCCCGCAGGGCCGCGGTGTACCACGGCGTCAGGTACAGCAACCAGGGCGTGGCGAGCATCGCCATCGACGTGGTGGCGGGATGCGCGAGCGCGCGCGCGAACCGGGTGGCCAACAGCCGATCGATGCGGTCGCGGCCCGCCGGCCCAAGGGCGTCGCGAAAAACGGTGACCGGCTTGGCCTGTGCGATGAAGAACGGCACGACGTAGAGCAGTAACAACACCTGCAGCGCGCGCACCCAGAACAGGACGTAGGCATAGGCACCGATGGCGCTGATCGTGGCCAGCAGCCAGACCAGCATGCCGACACCGAAGCACGCGGGGTTCGCGGCACGCACCGCACTTTCGGTGTCGCGACCGCGCCGGTAGCACCAGGCGTATCCCGCGGTGAGCACCGCGACAAAAGCCGCGGAGACGAGGTCGAAGTGCCAGGTCTGAACGGCCGCGTCCCATGTCAGCGGTCCGGGATCGACGCGCACGGCCACCAGCCTATTGCGGCCCGGATTGATTCAGTTGCCTGCGGGCCCGTCCGGCTTCGGACCGCGGTCCTCGCCGGTGATGTACTTCGGGCAGTAATGGGCGGCCGAGAGGTAGGTGAACTTGGCCGCGGCGGCGCCCTGGAAGGCCGGATTCTGGTTGCGCAGGTCCGTCACGATCTTCGCGTCGGACTGGCCGTCGTCGAGCAGTTCGCACACCGACTTGCCGATGGTGATCGCGTTGCCGCCGTCCTGATAAGTGATACCGGCGTCGCGGAGGTCTTTGAGGAAGTCCTGATCGTTGTCGACGTCCGCGTGCGCGGGCACGGCCAAGACGATCATGGTTGCGAGGCCGGTCAGCCCGAAGAGAAATCGCATAACGCAGTGATTGTCGCAAAGCCGCCCGGAATCGGCATCTCGGGCGCTACGAGCCGTTCGGCGCGCTCGGCGTGATGACGCTCGGGCAGTACGTGGTGGCGGCGATCGCCGCGAACTGGTTGGCCTTGTCCTGGCTCAGTGCGGTGTTCTTGGACAACAGCGTCTTGACCACGTCGGGCATCGGCGTGCCCTGACCGACGGTGTCGCACACCCATCTGCCCGCACCCACGGCCTTGCCCGGGTCGGCGAACGTGATGCCTGCCGCCTTCAGCGAAGCGATGAACGAGTCGTCGGTGCTGTCGGCATGCGCCGGTGCGGCCATGCCTATCGCGACGGCCAGACCACACAGCGTGAGCAGTGGCTTCATGACTGACGAATTCTCCCAGAGCGGTCCACTTGCCCGCACCGTTTTGAGCGGCGGATATGGGCAACGACGTCAACCCATGGTTGACTCCAACGGGTGCGTCAACTTAGGGTTGACGATATGTCCGAGCCTGTCCGCATCGCCTATCCGATCCGCCTCGACGAGTTGATCAACGCCATCAAGGCGACCCGCCCGGATGTACTGGATCAACTCGCCGACGCCGTCTTGGCCGGCGAGCATCTCGGCGAGATCGCCGACCATTTGATCGGCCACTTCGTCGACCAGGCCCGCCGCTCCGGAGCGTCCTGGACCGACATCGGCAAGAGCATGGGCGTCACCAAGCAGGCCGCCCAGAAGCGATTCGTGCCCCGCGCCGAGCCCGCCGCCCTTGATCTCGAACAGGGCTTCGCGCGCTTCACCCCGCGGGCTCGCGGCGCGGTCGTGGCCGCCCAGAACGCCGCGCACGAAGCGGGCAACAGCGAGATCACCCCCGACCATCTGCTGCTCGGCGTGCTCAGCGACGCGGCCGCCCTTGCGACGGTGCTACTGCGTCTGCAGAACGTCGACACCGAGGCGCTGCGCGCCGCCGCGACCGAGTCGATCGCCGCGCTACGCGTGAATGCCGAACCGCCACAGCTCATTCCATTCAGCGGGCCGGCGCGCAAGGCGCTAGAGCTGGCCGTGCGCGAGGCACTTCGGCTGGGCCACAACTACGTCGGCACCGAGCACCAACTGCTGGCGCTGCTGGAGCTCGAGGGCGGGGACGGCCCGCTGCACCTTGGCGGAGTCGACAAAGACCGGGTCGAGGCGGATCTGCTCACGGCGCTGCAATCCCTCGCCGGCGGCGAAAGCGCCGCCCGCGAGGGCTGATCAGTGCGGCCGACCGCTCCCTTCCGCATCAGCGCGTGTGCGATCATGCGAAGGTCCCCCACAACGGCGTCAAGGAGGCACGACATGGCGAAGATGCACCGCTGGCTGCTGGTGGTGTGCGCCTTTCTAGTTGCCGTCGCCGGCGTCACCGCTGCCGGCATCGCCGCGATTCCGATGCCGCGCGCATGGGCCGGTGACGCGCCGATCGGCCACATCGGTGACACGCTTCGGGTGGACAACGGCACGTTCATCGCCGACGTCACCGTGAGTGGTGTGGCGCCCTGCGACCCGCCGCCGGGATTCGGCTACACCCGCGAAGGCACCTTCAGAGGCTTCCCGGGGAGCACCGTCGACCGCGCGGACGTGACGGTCCGTGCGATCCGCGTGCCCAATCCGTACATCATGGCGACCGTCCTGAGTTTCAACGGAGTGACCCCGACCGCCGACGCCTATAAGCCGCGAGCCTCCGACGCACCCGACGCGCTGGACAACGTGCTCGTCAACGCCCCGAACGGGGCGATCGTGCGCGGCGGCGTGTACTGGGACGCCTACCGCGATCCCGTCTCCGCCGTCGTCCTGCTGGACAAGAAGACGGGTTACCACCTCGCGCAGTGGAACCTCTGACAGGAGCGTTTGAGGTTGCGTCGGCCGATTCCGGTGACGCCGTAGAGCTGGCCGCCGTTGCGGCACAGACCTTTCCGCTGGCATGTCCGCCCGCCGCGAGCCCGGACAACATCACGTCGTTCATCGAGGCCAACCTGTCGGCCGACCGATTCGACGAGTATCTCAAGGATCCGGATCGCGCCCTGCTCACCGCCCGCCACGACGGCCGAATCATCGGTTACGCCATGCTGGTTCGTGGCGCGGGCGCCGATGCCGCCGAGCTGTCCAAGATCTACGTGCTGCCCGAGTACCACGGCGTCGGGGCGTCGACCGCGCTGATGGGCCTCGCGCTGGCCACCGCCGGCGACTGGGGCGCGCGGCGCGTGTGGTTGGGCGTCAACCAGGAAAACCAACGCGCACAACGATTTTACCTCAAGAGCGGGTTCACCATCGCGGGCAACAGGACGTTTCAGCTGGGCACCGACGTCGAGAGCGACTACGTCATGATCCGCGAACTGGGTCCGCCGCGGCGGTGAGCGCCAGGAGCCGAGAAGTGGCCCGCAGATACTTCTTTCGGTATCCCCCGGCCAGCATCTCCTCGCTGAAGATGGTGTCCAGCTTGGCGCCCGAGGCCACCACCGGAATCCCCGCGTCATAAAGCCGATCGGTCAGCGACACCAGCCGCAGGGCGACGTTCTGATCGTCGATGCCGTGCACTCCGGTCAAAAACACCGCGCTGACCCCCTCGATCAGCGTCAGATACCGCGACGGGTGCATCGTGGCCAGGTGCGCACACAGTGCGTCGAAATCGTCGAGCGTCGCGCCGTCGACACGCGCGGCGCGCGCAACCACCTCGTCGTCGGACAGCGGCCGCGGCGCCGGTGGCAGGCCGCGGTGCCGATAGTCGGGCCCCTCGATCCGCACCGTCGTGAAAATGCTTGCCAGCGTGCTGATTTCGCGCAGAAAATCCTGCGCGGCGAAGCGTCCCTCGCCGAGCTGCTCGGGCAGCGTGTTGGAAGTGGCGGCCACCGACACGCCGCGCTCGACCAGCGACGAGAGCAGCCGCGAGATCAGCGTCGTGTTGCCCGGGTCGTCGAGTTCGAATTCGTCGATGCAGACCGCCGTGTAGTTGGCCAGCAGGTCGACGCACTCGACGAAGCCGAACACGCCGGCCAGCTGAGTCAGCTCGCCGAAGGTCGCAAACGCCTTGGGAGCCGGGCCATCCGGTGGCCCACCCGGCCCCTGGCCCGGCAGCTGGTAGTAGGCCGACGCCAGCAGGTGCGTCTTGCCCACGCCGAACCCTCCGTCGAGGTACAACCCGACCCCGGGCAGAATCTCCCGCCGGCCCAACAGCTTTCGCCGTCCGGCGCGCCGCTCGACGGCTTGCCGGCAGAAGTCCTCACACGCCAGCACCGCGGCGGCCTGCGTCGGCTCCGCCGGATCGGGCCGATAGGTCGCGAAGCTCACTTCGGCGAAGGTCGGCGGCGGCCGCAATTGGGCGATCAGCCGTTCCGGCGACACCGTCGGATGCCGATCCACCAGGTGAGCAGGCGTGGCCGAAGCGCCCGCAGAGGTGGACCCGTGCATGCAGGAACTGTAACGGCGTGCTGCAATCAGACCCATGCCCGACTCCGGCGCCGCACTGTCGCTGCTCGCTTCGGTACGCGGACTCGGCGACGACGACCTCGCCGCGCTCTACGGCTACCCCGAGCACGACGGGACGTGGGTGCGGGCGAACTTCATCACCAGCGTCGACGGTGGGGCCACCTCGGGCGGCAGCAGCGGCGCGATGGGCGGCGCGGGCGACCGGTTCGTCTTCAACCTCCTGCGTGAGCTTGCCGACGTCATCGTGGTGGGGGCGGGCACCGTGCGGATCGAGGGTTACTCCGGCGCGCAGGTCGGCGTCGCCCGGCGCCAGCGGCGGCAGGCCCGCGGTCAAAGCGAGGTCCCGCAGCTGGCGATCGTGACCGGATCGGGCCACCTCAACCGCGACATGGCGGTGTTCACCCGCACCGAGGTGCAGCCGCTGGTGCTCACCTGCGCGGCCGCCGCGGAGCAGACGCGCCGCGCGCTCAGCGGCCTGTGCGAGGTGCTCGACTGCTCCGGCCGCGATCCCGAGAAAATCGACCAGGCCGCCCTGCTGGCGGCCCTCCGCGCGCGGGGCATGCGGCGCATCCTCACCGAGGGCGGACCGACGCTGCTGGACTCGCTGATGCAGCGCGACATGCTCGACGAGCTGTGCCTGACGATCGCGCCCTGCCTGGTCGGCGGCCAGGCGCCGCGCATCGCGACCGGCCCGGGCCAGCTGCTCACCCGGATGCGGTGCGCCCACGTCCTGACCGACGACGCCGGCTACCTTTACACCCGCTACGTCAGGGCCTAGCTACTGTGGTCGGCATGAGTCGGCCGTCCACGTGCGCCACGATCCTGGTTGCGCTGACCGCGTTGCTGGCAGGCTGCGTCCCGGGCCTGGCCGCCGATCCGCGGTTCGCCACCAATTCCGGTGCGCGGCCGCAGGGGGCGGCGACCTCGAAGCCGGCGCCCAGCGGCCCGCCCGCGATCGCCGCACCAAAGAACGACCTGGCGTGGCACGACTGCACCTCACGGGTGTTCGCCGACGCGGCGGTCCCCGCCGCCGCGGGCGTCCAGCTGGATTGCGCGACCTACGACGCCGACCTGGATCCGGTCAACGGAGGGGGCGGCAGCCTCAGCATCGGCGTTGTGCGCGCCCGCTCCAACCAGACACCCCAGGACGCCGGGCCGCTGGTGTTCACCACCGGCTCCGATCTGCCGTCCTCGACGCAATTGCCGGTCTGGCTGTCACGGGCGGGCGGCGGCGTGCTCGCCACCCACCCCATCGTGTCCGTCGACCGCCGGGGCATCGGGATGTCGAGCCCCATCGACTGCCGCGACAAATTCGACCGGCAGCAGATGCGCGACCAGTCGCAGTTCCAGAGCGGCGACGACCCGGTGGCCAACCTGTCCGAGGTCTCCAACACCGCCACCACCAACTGTGGCGACGCCGTCGGGATCGGGCCGAACGCGTCCTCCTACGACGACGCGCACGCCGCGTCCGACATCGAGCGGTTGCGCACCGTGTGGGACGTGCCGGCCCTTGCGCTGATCGGCATCGGCAACGGCGCGCAGGTGGCGCTGGCCTACGCGGGCTCGCGGCCGGACAAGGTGGCCCGCTTGATCCTCGACTCGCCGGTTGCGTTGGGCACCAACGCCGAGGCCGCCGCCGAGCAACGCGTCAAGGGCCAGCAGGCCGCCCTCGACGCCTTCGCCGCGCAGTGCATCGCGGTGAACTGCGCGCTCGGTGCGGACCCGAAGGGCGCCGTCAGCGCACTGCTGGCCGACGCCCGCGCGGGCAAGGGGCCCGGTGGCGCGTCGGTTGCCCAGGTGGCCAACGCCATCACCGTCGCGCTCGGCTATCCCGCCGGCGGCCGCGTCAACGCCACCACCAACCTGGCCAACGCGCTCGCGGCCGCCCGCTCCGGCGACGCCAACGCGCTGAACAATTTGATCAACCACGCCAACGCCATCCAGGACTCCGACGGCCAGTTCGTCAACGTGTGTAGCGACGCGGTCAATCGCCCGACGCCGGACCGGGTGCGCGAACTCGTCGTCGCCTGGGGCAAGCTCTACCCCGACTTCGGCACCGTCGCCGCGCTCAGCATGGTCAAGTGCGTGCACTGGCCCACCGGCTCGCCGCCGCCCACACCCAAGACACTCAAGGTCGACGTGCTGCTGCTCGGTGTGCAGAGCGATCCGATCGTCGGGACCGACGGCGTCGCGGCGACCGCGGCCAGCATCATCAACGCCAGCGCCGCCAGCAAGCGGGTCATGTGGCAGGGCATCGGCCACGGCGCCAGCATCTTCTCCGGCTGCGCCGTTCCGCCGCTGATCGGCTACCTCAACAGCGGCAAATTGCCCAACACCGACACGTACTGCCCGGCCTGACGCTGCTTTCCGGCGTCCGTGGGCGCCGGTGTACGGTGCGCTGGTGACGGCAGCTGAATCGACCCGAACCGGCTTGCGTGAGCGGACCCTGGCCGCCTTTGGTCCCCGCACCGGCCCGCTGAGCACACCGACCGTCCTGCGGATGGCGCTGTGGCCGGTGGCCATCATGTCGGTGTTGCACCGCAGCATCATCCTCACCCTCAACGGCAACATCACCGACGACTTCAAACCGGTGTACCGCGCGGTCCTCAACTTCCGGCACGGCTGGGACATCTACAACGAGCACTTCGACTACGTCGACCCGCACTACCTGTATCCACCCGGCGGCACGCTGTTGATGGCGCCGTTCGGATACCTGCCCTTCACCCCGTCGCGCTACCTGTTCATCCTGATCAACACCGTGGCCATTTTGATCGCCTGGTACCTGCTGCTGCGGATGTTCAAATTCACGCTGGCTTCGGTGGCCGCTCCCGCCCTGCTGCTGGCCATGTTCTGCACCGAAAGCGTGACCAGCACCCTGGTGTTCACGAACATCAACGGCTGTGTGCTCCTGGCGGAGGTCCTGTTCTTTCGCTGGCTGCTGGACGGCAGGGTCGGGCGCCAGTGGTGGGCCGGCTTGGTGATCGGGCTGACGCTCACGCTCAAACCCGTGCTGGGCCCGCTGCTGTTGCTGCCGCTGCTGAATCGGCAGTGGCGGACGCTGGTGCCGGCCATCGCGGTCCCCGTCGTCGTCAATGTGGCCGCATGGCCGTTGGTGAGCGATCCCATGGACTTCGTCACGAAAACGGTGCCCTACTTCCTGGGCACCCGGGACTATTTCAACAGCTCCGTCGAGGGCAACGGCGTGTACTTCGGCCTGCCCACCTGGCTGATCGTGTTCATGCGAATCCTGTCCACGCTGCTGATGATCGGTGCGATGTGGCTGTTGTACCGCTACTACCGCACCCGAGACCCGTTGTTCTGGTTCACCAGCTCCTCGGGTGTGTTGCTGCTGTGGTCGTTCCTGGTGTCGTCGCTGGCCCAGGGCTACTACTCGATGATGCTGTTCCCGTTCTTGATGACGGTGGTGCTGCGGAATTCGCTGATCCGCAACTGGCCGGCGTGGCTAGGGATCTATGGCTTCATGGCGCTGGACGACTGGCTGATCTACAAGTACATGAGATACGGCCGCGCCTTGCATTACCTGAAGATCACCTACGGCTGGTCGCTGCTGCTGATCGTCGCGTTCACCGTGCTGCTCTTCCGCTACCTGGACGCCAGGGCCGAGAACCGGCTGGACGACGGCCTCGATCCCGCGTGGCTGACGCCCGAGCGCGAGCGAGCTAGCGTGGAGGCATGACCTCCCCCGACGTGTCGCAGCCCAAGGTGCAACTGAGCGACGACGAGTGGCGCAAGAAGCTCAGCCCCGAAGAATTTCACGTGCTGCGCCGAGCCGGCACCGAGCGGCCCTTCGTCGGTGAATACACCGACACCAAAACCGAAGGCGTGTACCAGTGCCGGGCCTGCGGCGCCGAATTGTTCCGCAGCACCGAGAAATTCGAATCGCATTGCGGTTGGCCGTCGTTTTTCGACCCGGCCAGATCCGACGCCGTGATTCTGCGGCCCGACCATTCGATGGGCACGACGCGCACCGAGGTGCTGTGCGCAAACTGCCACAGCCACCTGGGGCACGTATTCGCCGGTGAGGGCTATCCGACGCCGACGGATCAGCGCTACTGCATCAACTCGGTTTCGCTGCGGCTGGTGCCGGCGGGCGGCTGAGGGCGGCTGGTTTTTCGTCCGCGACACTTAACCAGTTGCGACGACACGCCGAAGTCGATCGCAACGCTTTACATCTCGCGGCAACCTCGACGGATGAGTGCGTCGCGCACGCGCCGCACGACGTCTTCGGGTTTGTCCTCGGCGATCACCCGGACGACGATCCAGCCGAGCTCTTCAAGCTTGCGTACCCGCCACTGGTCTCGGGCGTACTGGCGACGGTCGGCGCGGTGATGATCACCGTCATACTCGGCGGCCACTTTGTATCTCTCCCAAGCCATATCGAGCACACCAACCGTTCGCCAGTTCTCGTTCACGGGTATCTGCGTCTCGGGTGCGGGCAGTCCGGCATCGACCAGCAACAGGCGCAGCCAGGTCTCCTTGGGTGACGCGGCGCCGGGATCGATGAGCGGGAGCGCCGCGCGTAGGCGTCGCAGGCCCCGCGCGCGCGGGTGCCGCTTGGCCAGCAGCGACACCTGCTCGACGTCAAACGGCGTCGCGCGCATCAGCGCGTCGATCCGTGCCACCGCCTCGCCCCTGGGCAGCCGCCTGGCCAGGTCGTAGGCCGTTCTCGCCAAAGTGGTCACCGGCAATCCCGCGATGCGGGTGATCTCGTCCGGCTCAACTCGCTGATTGCGGGTGATCACGCCGGCCGGAGCATGCGGGTTACGCCAGATCAACTCGATGGGTTCGTCGTCGTCGATCCAATTCGAGCCGTGCAACTTCGCCGCGGCCAGTCCGGCGATCACGGCGCGCCGGCCCGACCACAGCCATGCCGCAACACATCGCGTTCGCAATGGCGGTGTGGCGTCGCCCGACAGATAGACGTCGGGGTAGATCGCACGGTGCTGGGTTCGCAGCTGATACGGGCTCAGGCTTCCCCGGCGCACAGCCTCGCTGCCTCTGAACACGTCTTCCACGCAATGAAGACGCGCTTGCCCGCTGCGGGGATCCACCAGACTTAAGCCAGCGCGACACGCGTCGGCGTGTCGTCGCAGCGGTGTAAGTGTCGTGACAAGCAGTGGGGCGCCGGGCGCCCGTCAGTCCACCCGGGTGGCGTGCACTTCCCAGAACGGGGCGTGTGCCCGGTCGCCCTCGAGCCACGGCTCGATCACCCGGAAGCGCTCCAGCAATTTCTCCGCCTGATCGGCCAGGTCCGGGTTGCGCTGGGCCATCGCCTCGATGGACTCGACGCTGACGTTGACCCGGTAGGTGGTCGTGCCCAGGTAGGTGATCTCCCAGCCGCCGTCCGGAAGCACGTCGCGAAAGTCGTTCTCCGACAACGACCTCAGCATCTTGAAGCCGTTGACGTTGTGTTCGCCGAACTCGAACATGTACAGCCGGGCGCCCGGCTTGGTGGCGCGGTGCAGTGCCTGCACATAGGACCTGCGCAGCTCGGCCTCGGTGCTGAAGGTGTGGTAAAACGCGCAATCGACCACCGTATCGAACCGGCCGTCGAAACCGTCCAGCTTCGTCGCGTCGGCCAGCTCGAAATTGACCGACACACCGGCTTTTTCGGCGTTCTGCCGGGCCCGCTCGATGGCTCCCGCCGAGCCGTCGATGCCGGTCGCCGAATATCCCTTGGACGCGTAGTAGATGGCGTGGTGGCCCGGACCGGTGCCCGGGTCGAGCACCTCGCCCTTGATCGCGCCCAGCGCGACGAGCTGCTGAACCACCGGCTGCGGGCCGCCGATGTCCCACGGTGTGGCGGCCGGCAGGCCGTGCCGCGTCCGCTGGTCGCGGTACATCTCCTCGAAGCGGGTGGGATCGGTCGGATCGAAAGGCGTTGTCATGGCAGGGCATTCACCAGCTGCTCGACCGCAACCCGGGGGCCGGTGAAGAACGGCGTCTCCTCGCGGGTGTGCCGGCGGGCGTCGGTGGCACGCAGTTCGCGCATCAGGTCGACGATGCGGTGCAGTTCGGGAGCCTCGAAGGCCAGCAGCCATTCGTAGTCGCCGAGCGCGAACGCCGGGACAGTGTTGGCGCGGACGTCCTTGTACTCACGCGCGGCCATGCCGTGTTCGGCGAGCATGCGGCGGCGTTCCTCGTCGGGCAGCAGATACCACTCGTAGGACCGCACAAAGGGATACACGCAGATGTAGGCGCCGGGTTCCTCGCCGGCCAGGAACGCCGGGATGTGGCTCTTGTTGAACTCGGCCGGCCGATGCAACGCCACGCTGCTCCACACCGGCGAACTGGCCCGCCCCAGCGCGGTGGTGCGCCGGAAGTCGGCGTAGGTGGCCTGCAGCGCCTCGACGCGTTCGGCGTGGGTCCAGATCATGAAGTCGGCGTCGGCGCGCAGGCCCGCGACGTCGTAGAGGCCGCGCACCACGACGCCGCGCTCCTCCTGCTGCTTGAAGAACGTCGACGCCTCATCGATGACGTCCTCGCGCTGGTCACCGAGCTCACCCGGCTCAACGGAGAACACCGAGAACATCAGGTAGCGGATCGTGGAGTTGAGCGAGTCGTAGTCGAGCTTGGCCATGGAACCTATCGTGCCACCTGCGCGTCCAAGTCTCCGATGGCCCTGATCACACGCTCGACCGCTCGACCGGCCGCGCCGACGCAGGCCGGGACGCCGATGCCGTCGAGGTAACTGCCGGCCACCTCGAGCGTCGGCGGCAGGCCGGCGCGCACCTCGGCGACCAGGTCGCCGTGGCCGGGCCCATATTGCGGCATCGCGTCGATCCAGCGCTGGATGCGGACGTCGACGGGGTCGATGGTCAGCCCGAACACCGTGGTCAGGTCGCCCAACGCCCACGTCAGCAGCTCGTCGTCGGACGTGTCGGCCGCCACGCGGTCGCCGAACCGGCCGAACGACAGCCGCAGCAGCTGCGCATCGCCTCGGACGCCCCACTTGCGCGACGACAGCGTGATGGCCTTGGCCCGCAACCGCTCACCGGTGGCCACCAGCACGCCCGAACACTCCGGGAACGCGGTATCGCCCGGCACGGCCAGCGCCATCACCACCGACGAGGCGCTGGTGATGCGCCTGGCCGCGGCGGCGCTGCGCGGGGCGATCCCGGCCAGCAGGCGGGCACACTCCCCCGCCGGCGCGGCCAGGATCACCGCGCCGGCGGCCCAGCGAGCGCCGGTGTCGTCGACCACCAACCAGCCGGCGCCGGCGCGCTCGAGCCGCGACACCGCGGCACGCACCCAGCGCGGCCGGGCGCGCGCGACCAGCTCATCGATCAGCACTCGGTAGCCGCCCTCCAGGGACCCGAACACGGGCGCGCCGGAGGCCGGCGGCAGCGCCTGCCCGACGGCGTCGGTCAGGCTGGTGGCGCCGCGGTCCAGTGCGGCCGCCACCGTCGGGGCGGCCGCACGCAGGCCGATGGTGGCCGCCGAGCCCGCATACACCCCGCTCAGCAGGGGATCCACCGACCGGGACACCACCTGGTCGCCGAATCGCTCACCCACCAGGTCGGCGACGGCGGGGTCGCTGCCCGGTTCCCACACCATCGGACGGGCGGGTTCGGCCTCGATGCGGGCCACCGTGGCCGCGTCGACCAGTCCCGCCACCGACGTCGCCGACGACGGGATCCCGACCACGGTGCCGGCCGGCAGCGGGCGCAACCCTTGCCCGCTGTAGACCAGCGGCCGCGCGCCGGTCGAAACCCGCTGGCGCTCGGACAGATTCAGCTCGGCCAGCAGGGCCGGCAGCTCGGGGCGACGCAGCACAAAAGCCTCCGCGCCCAGATCTATCGGCACCCCGCCGACCAGCTCGGTGCGCAGGACCCCGCCGAGCCTGTCTCCCGGATCGACCAGCGTGATCGTCGCGCCGTCGCCGACGGCCATGCGGAGCCGATAGGCCGCCGTCAGGCCCGAAACTCCGCCCCCCACAACACAATACGAGAGGGGACTCATAGGGAGTGGACCAGCGACACCAGATCGGTCAGCACGCCGGGATCCGTTTCGGGCAACACGCCGTGGCCGAGGTTGAAGACATGACCGGCGGCGCCCGCGTCGATCGCGCGGCGGCCGTCGTCCACGACGGCGCGTGCCGCACGTTCCACCACCGGCCAGCCCGCCAACACCACCACCGGATCGAGGTTGCCCTGCAACGCCGTACCGGGTTGTACGCGAGCGGCCGCGTCGGCCAGCGACGTTCGCCAATCCACGCCCACCACGTTCGCACCGACCGACGACATGGCGCCCAGCAGTTCGGCCGTGCCGACCCCGAAGTGGGTCATCGGCACGCCGTAGTCGGCGAGCGCGGCGAACACCCGGGCGCTGTGCGGCTGAACGTAGGTGCGGTAATTCGCCAGGGACAGCGTCCCGGCCCACGAGTCGAACACCTGGATGGCGTCCACCCCGGCCTCCAGCTGCACCCGCAGGAAGCCCACGGTGATGGCGGTCAGCTTCTCCATCAGCGCATGCCAGGTGTCGGGCTCGGAAAGCATCATCGCCTTGGTGCGTGCGTGGTGGCGACTGGGGCCGCCCTCGATCAGATAGGACGCCAAGGTGAACGGCGCACCCGCGAAGCCGATCAGCGGCACGTCGCCGAGCGCGGACACCAGCAGCGACACCGCGTCGGAGATCGGCTGAACACGTTGCCGCTCAAGGGGTTTGATGGCAGCTACGTCGGCTGCGGTGCGCACCGGCGAGTCGATCACCGGCCCGACCCCGGCGACGATGTCCAGGTCGATGCCCGCACCGAGCAGCGGCACCACGATGTCGGAGAACAAGATCGCCGCATCGACGTCGTGGCGGCGCACCGGCTGCAGGGTGATCTCGCAGACCAACTCGGCGTCGAAGCAGGCCGACAGCATGTCGGTCTGGGCCCGCAGCGCCCGGTATTCGGGCAGCGAACGGCCGGCCTGGCGCATGAACCACACCGGCACCCGGTTGGGTTTGCGGCCGGTCACGGCCGCGAGATACGGCGACTCGGGAAGGTCGCGGCGAGTACTCATCAGCCTCAATGCTGCCATGGCCGAAGGACACCGGACGCCGCTGCGTACTATCAACGACCGCAACCGTTTGAACGTCAGGAGCATCGGATGCCAGTGAGTCAGCCCCCAGCGAGTTACGACGAGTTTCCCAGCCTGCGCTGCGAGCTCGGCGAGAACGGCGTGCTGACGCTGGTTCTCGACTCCCCAGGGCTGAATTCGGTGGGGCCGCAGATGCACCGCGACCTCGCCGACATCTGGCCGGTGATCGACCGCGATCCCGCCGTGCGCGCGGTCCTGGTGCGCGGTGAAGGCAAGGCCTTCTCCTCCGGCGGCAGCTTCGACCTGATCGACGAGACCATCAACGACTACGAGGGTCGGCTCCGCATCATGCGCGAGGCCCGCGACCTGGTGCACAACATGATCAACTGCGACACCCCCGTCGTGTCGGCGATCCGGGGGCCGGCGGTGGGCGCGGGTCTGGTGGTGGCCCTGCTCGCCGACATCTCGGTGGCGGGCCGCACCGCGAAGCTGATCGACGGGCACACCAAGCTCGGCGTGGCGGCCGGTGACCACGCCGCCATCTGCTGGCCGCTGCTGGTCGGCATGGCCAAGGCCAAGTACTACCTGCTGACCTGCGAGACGCTGCTGGGCGAGGAAGCCGAGCGGATCGGGCTGGTGTCGGTCTGCGTCGACGATGACGACGTGCTGACCACCGCCACCCGCATCGCCGAAAACCTGGCGCAGGGCGCGCAGCACGCGATCCGGTGGACCAAGCGCAGCCTCAACCACTGGTACCGCATGATGGGCCCCACCTTCGAGACCTCGGTGGGCCTGGAATTCCTCAGTTTCAGCGGCCCGGACGTGCAGGAAGGCCTGGCCGCCCACCGCGAGAAACGCCAGGCGCGTTTCACCCGCTGACCGCGCCTGAGCTGCACATATAGCTTTGGTGGAGACCTGGTAACGGCTTGGTCGCGGCGGGTTTGAAACCCGGCGCGCCTGTCGCGGCGTGTCGGGCAGTAGGTCTACCGTCGATCCCTGTGACCCGTGCCGTGACGACGCAGAACGGTCGGGATGAACAGGAGCGGCGCCAAGTGACCTCATCCGAACCGGCCCCATTCCGCGAAGCGGTAGCGGCGATGAACGCCGTCGTCGTGCGGCCGGAGATCGAGTTGGGTCCCATCCGGCCGCCGCAACGCTTGGCTCCCCACAGCTACGCCCTGGGCGCCGAGGTCAAACATCCCGATCGCGACATCATTCCGGAGCGGTCCGACGGCGATGCCTTCGGACGGCTGATCCTGCTGTACGACCCCGAAGGGGCCGACGCGTGGGACGGCACCATTCGCATGGTCGCCTACATCCAGGCCGACCTTGACCCCAGTGAGGCGGTCGACCCGCTGCTGCCCGAAGTAGCGTGGAGCTGGCTAGTCGAGGCACTGGAGTCACGTATGGAACAAGTCGTCGCCCTGGGCGGCACCGTCACCGCCACCACATCGGTGCGCTACGGAGACATCTCCGGGCCGCCACGCGCCCACCAGCTCGAGCTGCGCGCGTCCTGGACCGCGACGTCGCCCGCGGTCGGAGGGCATGTCGAGGCGTTCTGCGAGGTATTGGAACACGCGGCGGGCCTGCCACCCGCGGGAGTCACCGACCTGAGCTCGCGGTCACGCGCCTAGCATGGCCGAACCGTCGGCCGACGGGCCGGGCAGCAGCGCGCCCGGCGACGTGAGCGCCGACCCCGCCCCGCTGCCACATCCGGCCGAAGGCGTCCCGCCCGTCTCGGTGAGCGTCCGCGAGATCGAGGCCGCCGCGCAGCGACTGGACCGCGGGCACGGCCCCTTCGCGGTGGACGCCGAGCGGGCCTCGGGCTTTCGCTACTCCAACCGCGCCTACCTGATCCAGATCCGGCGGGCCGGTTCCGGCACGGTGCTGATCGATCCGGTGAGCCACGGCGCCGACCCGCTGCAGGCCCTGCGGCCGGTGGCCGAGGTGCTGGGCACCGACGAGTGGATCCTGCACTCCGCCGATCAGGACCTGCCGTGTCTGGCGGAGGTGGGCATGCGGCCGCCGGCGCTGTATGACACCGAACTGGCCGGCCGGCTGGCCGGGTTCGAACGGGTGAACCTGGCGACCATGGTCGAGCGGCTGCTGGGCGTCGGGCTGGCCAAGGGCCACGGCGCGGCCGACTGGTCCAAGCGTCCCCTGCCCGCCGAATGGCTCAACTACGCCGCCCTGGATGTGGAACTGCTCATCGAACTGCGCGCGGCGATGGCCGGCGTCCTGGCCGAGCAGGGCAAAACCGATTGGGCCGCACAGGAATTCGACTACCTGCGCGACGCGGGTCTGAAGGATCCGGGTGCCGCGGTGCGACCGGACCGGTGGCGGCGAACGTCGGGCATCCATCGGGTGCGCGATCAGCGTGGTCTGGCCGCCGTCCGAGAATTGTGGTTGACCCGCGACCGGATCGCGCAGCGCCGCGACATCGCGCCGCGCCGCATCCTGCCCGACTCGGCCATCATCGATGCCGCCCTGGCCAACCCGACGACCGTCGAGGAGCTCGTCGCCTTGCCCGTGTTCGGTGGGCGCAACCAGCGGCGCAGCGCCGCGACGTGGTTGGCGGCGCTGGACGAGGCCCGGCGAACCAAGAACCCCCCGGCCGAAAGCGAACCGCCCAATGGGCCGCCGCCGCCGGCGCGGTGGAGCAGGCGCAAGCCGGAGGCCGCGGCCCGGTTGGAGGCCGCCCGCAAGGCGCTGTCGGAGGTCTCCGAGCGGGTCCACGTCCCCACCGAGAACCTGGTGTCGCCGGACCTGGTGCGACGGCTGTGCTGGGACTGGACGCCCGCGCCCGACCCGTTCGACGCCGTCGAGACGTTCCTGCGCGCCGGCCAGGCCCGGCCCTGGCAACGGGAATTGGTGGACCCGGTGCTGGCCCGGGCACTGCAGGCGCCGGAAGGCACCGACAACTAGTCGAGGTGCTCGCGGATCTCGGCCTCGGTGACGCCGCTGCCCAGCGCCGCTACCCAGCCGGTGATGCGACGGGCCACGTCCTGATCGGTGAGCGCCAGCTCCGAGAGCAACTCCCCGCGGGAGGCGTGCTCGTAGAACCGCTGCGGCAGTCCGACGTCGCGGCACGGAACGTCGATCTCGGCGCGGCGCAGGGCGGCCGACACCGCCGAACCCACCCCGCCGTTGACTCCGTTGTCCTCGCAGGTGACGACGAGCTTGTGTTGGGCCGCCAGCTCCAGCACGCTGTCCGAGACCGGCAGCACCCAACGCGGGTCGATGACCGTGACGCCGATCCCCTGGTCCTGCAGTCGCCCGGCCACCGCCAGCGCCATCGGCGCGAAGGCGCCGACACCGATCAGCAGCACGTCGTGGTTGCACCCGCCGGCCGGGACCGCGAGCACGTCGACACCCGAAATGCCCGATCCGCGGCGCTCGACCGCCGGGATGTCCTCGCCCACATCGCCTTTGGGGAAGCGCAGCGCGGTGGGGCCGTCGTCGACCTCGAGTGCCTCGCCGAGTTCCTCGCGCAGCCGGGTGGCGTCCCGGGGTGCGGCCACCCGCATACCGGGCACGATGCCCAGCATCGACATGTCCCACATGCCGTTGTGGCTGGCGCCGTCCGCACCGGTGATGCCGGCCCGGTCGAGCACCATGGTGACCGGCAGCTTGTGCAGCGCCACGTCCATCATGATCTGGTCGAAGGCCCGGTTGAGGAACGTCGAATAGATGGCCACCACCGGGTGCATGCCCCCCATGGCCAGGCCGGCGGCCGACGTCATCGCGTGTTGTTCGGCGATGCCGACGTCGAACAAGCGGTCCGGGAACTGCTGCCCGAACGGGGTCAGCCCGGTCGGGCCGGGCATGGCGGCGGTGATGGCCACGATGTCGCGGCGCCTCCTGGCGTAGCCGATGAGGGCGTCGGAGAACGCCGCCGTCCAGCCGGGCCCGGCGACCTTGGTCGCCCGCCCGGTGACCGGGTCGATGACGCCGCAGGAATGCATCTGTTCGGCTTCGTCGTCCTCGGCCGGGGCGAAGCCCATCCCCTTGCGGGTCACCACGTGCACGATCACCGGGCGGCCGAAGCCGCGGGCGTGCCGCAGCGCGGCCTCGACCGCGCGTTCGTCGTGCCCGTCGACCGGGCCCACGTACTTCAGACCGAGATCGGTGAACATCAGCTGCGGTGACAACGAGTCCTTGATGCCGGCCTTGACGCTGTGCATGACGCGGTAGGCGATCTTGCCGACCAGCGGCAGCGCGCGCAGGGCGTCGCGGCCCTTCTCCATGGCCTGCTCGTAGGCCGGCTGCAGCCGCAGCGAGGCGAGATGGTCGGCGACGCCGCCGATCGTCGGGGCATAGCTGCGGCCGTTGTCGTTGACCACGATGATGACCGGGCGACCGGAGGCGGCGATGTTGTTCAGCGCCTCCCAGCACATGCCGCCGGTGAGCGCGCCGTCGCCGACCACCGCGACCACATGGCGATTGCGGTGCCCGCTCAGTTCGAACGCCTTGGCCAGGCCGTCGGCGTAGGACAACGACGCGCTGGCGTGGCTGGACTCGACCCAGTCGTGCTCGCTTTCGGCGCGCGACGGATATCCCGACAGCCCGCCCTTCTTGCGCAGGCTCTCGAACTCGAGCGAGCGGCCCGTCAGCATCTTGTGGACATAGGCCTGGTGGCCGGTGTCGAAGATGATCGGATCGTGGGGCGAATCGAACACCCGGTGCAGGGCGAGCGTCAGCTCGACCACGCCCAGATTGGGGCCCAGATGCCCCCCTGTCGCAGCAACCTTGTGAATCAGGAACTCGCGAATCTCGGCGGCCAGTTCGCGAAGTTCGTGTTGGGAAAGGTGCTGCAGATCAGCGGGCCCGCGGATCTGTTCCAGCATCCAGTCAGTCTACGCAGCGCCCGCGACAACAACAGGCGACGTGGCGGGCGCTCACCACTTCTGCGCGGGTCCGAACAGTTCGGCCAGGGCGTCATGAAGTTCGGGATCGGCCAGGATGACGACCTCGTCCCCGGCCTCGAGTTCGGTGTCGCCCCGCACCGGCACGAGGCCGGTGGTGCGCACCACGATGCTCACCCAGATGTCACCGACCTGGTCACCGAGACCCTCGACGGTGGAACGCTCGGCGACAGAACCGGTCGCGACGCTGAAGCGATGGACACCCCGCGGTTCGTCGGCGAGTCGCACACCTATCTGCCAGGGCCGGGTCTCCACGGTGCGCATGGGCAGGTGCAACAGTCTGGCGACGCCAGGCACGGAGCTGCCCTGCACCAGCACCGAGAAGACGACGACGATGATCACGATGCCGTACAGGCGTTCGGCGTCGGCGAGGTGAGCGGCCCGCAGGAACTCGCCCAGCAGGATGGGCACCGCCCCCTTGAGCCCGGCGAAAAGAACGAAGCTGCGCTCGTTTCGGCGCAATCGGACTCCAACCAGGCAGGCGCCCACCGCCAACGGCCGAATCAGCACGGTCAGGGCCACAGCGAGGACGAGCCCCGGCACCCATACCTCGGGATGGCCGAGGACATCGAGGTCGACGGTCAACCCCAGGACGGCGAACGCGACGATTTCCGCCAGACCGGCCAGGGCGGCGTGGAATCGCTGGATCTCCGGCTTGTAGGGGGCGCGGGCGTCGCCGATCACGATGCCGGCGACGAACACGGCCAGAAATCCGGAGCCGTGCGCGAGCGTGGCAATGCCGTACAACATCAGACACGATGCCAGCGTTCGCAGCGAGTAGAGACCTTCACTCGGCAACGCGACGCGGCGCATGAAGACGAGTAGGACACGACCGCCGAGCACCCCGACGGCCAGGCCGACCGCCATTTGCAGAACGAATTGCGTTCCCACGCCGGCGAATCCGGCAGCGCTGAGACCGCCGGCGGCGATCAGGCTGGACATCAGGGAGATGCCGACCGGATCGTTGGCGCCCGACTCGCCCTCCAGGATGGTGCCGCTGCGGCCCCTGATCTCGCGTTTGCCCAGCACAGAGAAGACCACGGCCGGATCGGTCGGAGCCACGGCTGTGGCCACGAGAACCGCGGGAAACCAGCCGATTCCACATACGTAGTGCAGCACCAGTGCCGCGCCCGCCGCGGTGAGGGCGGTGCCCACGACGCCGACCGACAGGATGGGGACGGCCGCTGCGCGGAAGCGCGAAGGCCCGATGTGCATGCCGCCGTCGAACAACACCAACACCAACGCGATGGTGATCACCCGTTCCACGATTCGCTCGGAGGGGGGCTGCACCGCGGGCACAGCGTGCACCGCGACGGCAGCTCCGACGAGCACGAGCAGCGCGACGGGGATCTTGACCCGCTCGGTCAGTCGATTCGCCAGCACCGCGGCCAAACCGACTGCGCTGGAGAACAAAACCAACAGCGCGTAACGAACGGTCTCGTTCACACGCGCACCTTTCGGTCGGTCGACAATGTTTAAGACACCGCCGACCAGACTTCCCGGCACACCGCGACGCAGTCTAGCCGGTGATCAGATCCGCCCGCGCCGTATTGCGGTGACGGCCCGAGCGGCCGTCGAACATCCCTAGCGCGTCAGCAGCGCGACGCATTCGGTGTGATGGGTCAGCGGGAACGCGTCGAACACTCTGATCTTCTCGACGGAGTAGCCGTGGCCGCGGTAGATTCCGATGTCGCGCGCGAAAGATGCTGCCTCACAACCGATGTGCACCACCCGAGGGACGTCCGCGGCGGCCAGCAGATCGATGACCTCGCGCCCGGCGCCCGCCCGTGGCGGATCCAGCACCGCCACGTGGGCGCGCCCCCGCTGCGCCAGCAGCGCGCGGCGCACCGAGTCGGTGACGATGTGCACCTGGGTCAGACCGGCCAGGGTGACGCGGGCGGCCCGTGTCGACGCGCGCGAGGTGTCGACGCTGAGCACGCGTCCGGAGTGCCCGACGGCGTCGCCGAGCACCGCGGCGAAAACGCCTGCGCCGCCGTACAGATCCCACGCGCGCATCCCGCTGCTCAGCTGCGCCCAGTCGGCGACCAGCCGGCTGTAGACGTCCGCCGCGGCGCGGTGCGCCTGCCAAAAGGCGGTCACCGGCACCTGCCAGCTTCGCCCGGCCACGCGTTGCACCGCCTCGTAGCGACCCTCGACCACTTTGGTCGCGGTCTGCCTGCCCTGCCTGATGGTGCGCACCACGTGGCGCACGCCGTCGTCGTCGACGGCAACGTGCAGCTGGGCTCCCGGCGGCCACCTGGTGTCGGCGATCCCGTCGAGCATGCCCGCGGGCAGCTGGGCGCAACGCAAGTCGGTCACCAATTCCTCGCTGTGGTACCGGTGGAAACCCGCGCGACGGTCGGGGCCCACGCCGAGCCGGACGCGGGTGCGCCACCCGGTCGGCGCGGAATCCAGCGGCTCGGCCTCCCCATTCCACACATGCCCGCCGAGGCGCTCGAGCTGATTGGCCACGACTTCGCCCTTGAGTCGGCGGGCCACCTCGGGAGCGGCGAACGCCAGGTCGCAACAGCCGGCGCCGCCAACGCCGGCGATGGGGCACAGCGAGGTGACGCGGCCGGCCGCCGGGTCGACGACCTCGACAACCTCTGCGTGCCAATAAGATCCGCGATCCGCGGTGACCCGGACGCGAACCCGCTCACCGGGCAAGGCATAGCGGACGAACACCACCCGGCCCTCATGGTGCGCGACGCAACTGCCGCCGTTGGCCGGGGCATCGGTGGTCAGGGTCAGCTCCCCGATCGGGGGCGGCCCCGCGCGCGGCGCGCGAGTCGATTCGCGGGTCAATCGAAGATTCCCCGACGAGCGTCACCCGGCGCCACGTGCGGCTGCAAGGTTTTCCGCCGCTCGGACGAACTCAACTGCCACGGAACCGAAGTCACCATGACGCCCGGCATGAACAGCAGGCGGCCCTTGAGTCGAAGGGCGCTCTGGTTGTGCAGAACCTGCTCCCACCAATGGCCCACCACGTACTCGGGAATGAATACCGTCACCACCGTGCGCGGCGACTCTTCCCTGGCCCGCTTGACGTACTCCAGGACGGGACGGGTGACTTCGCGATACGGCGAGGCGATGACCTTGAGCGGGACGCTGATATCGCTTTCCTCCCACTTGTAGACAAGATCGCGGGTTTCCGCGTCGTCGACGCTGACCGTCACTGCCTCCAGCACATCGGGCCGGGTGGCCCTCGCGTAGGCCAGCGCCCGCAACGTCGGCAGATGCAGCTTTGACACCAGCACCACGGCGTGGTTACGACTGGGCAGCACCACGTCCTCCTGGGCGGCGGCCTGCTCCGCCAATTCGCGGTTCACCGTGTTGTAGTGCCGGTGAATCATTTTCATGATCCCGAACAGCAAGCTCATCGCGAACAGGGCGATCCACGCCCCGGCCGCGAACTTGGTCACCAGAACCACCAGCAGCACCGTGCCGGTGGACAGCAAGCCGACCGTGTTGACCACCCGCGAGCGCATCATCTTGCGCCGCGCCCGCGGATCGGTTTCGGTGCGCAGCAGCCGGGTCCAGTGCCGTACCATGCCGATCTGGCTCAGCGTGAACGAAATGAACACGCCGACGATGTACAGCTGGATCAACGCGGTGACCTCACCGCGGAACGCGATGATCGCCAGCAGCGCCGCACCGGACAGGAACAGGATTCCGTTGGAGAACGCCAATCGGTCTCCGCGGGTGTGCAATTGGCGTGGCAGGTAGCTGTGCTGCGCCAGGATCGAGCCAAGCACGGGAAAGCCGTTGAACGCCGTGTTGGCCGCCAACACCAGGATGAGGGCGGTCACCGTCGCGATCAGCAGGAAGCCGATGTGGAAGCTACCGAACACCGCTTGCGCCAGCTGAGTGACCAGGGTCTTCTGATAATAGTCCGCAGGCGCGCCGGTGAGCTGTCTCGCGGGATCCTCGACGAGCTTGACCCCGATCTTCTCGGCCAGCACGATGATGCCCATCAGCAGGGTCACCGCGATGCCCCCAAGCATCAGCAGCGTCGTCGCGGCGTTGCGCGACTTGGGTTTCTGAAACGCCGGCACCCCGTTGCTGATCGCCTCGACACCGGTCAGCGCCGCGCAGCCCGACGAGAACGACCGCGCCACCAGGAACGCCAACGCGAAGCCGACGACCTGGCCGTGCTCGGCATGCATTTCGAAACCGGCCGACTCGGCGCGTAGCGGATTGCCCAGCACGAAGATCCGGAACAGGCCCCAGCCGATCATGACGAGGACTCCGACGATGAACGCGTACGTCGGGATGGCGAACGCGAGCCCGGACTCGCGCACGCCACGCAGGTTCAGCGCCATCACCAACAGGATGGAGACCACGCAGAAGAACACCTTGTGCTGAGCCACGATCGGGATGGCCGACCCGATGTTCGCCATCGCGGACGCCGTCGAGACCGCAACGGTCAGAACGTAATCCACCATCAGCGCGCTGGCGACCACGAGGCCGGCGGTGTCGCCGAGGTTGGTGGTGACCACCTCGTAGTCGCCGCCGCCGGACGGGTAGGCATGGACGTTCTGCCGGTAGCTGGCCACCACCACCAGCATCACCGCGGCCACCGCGAGCCCGATCCACGGCGTCAGCGCGTACGCCGTCACTCCGGCCACCGACAGCATCAGGAAGACCTCCTCGGGCGCATACGCGACCGAGGACAGCGCGTCGGAGGCGAACACCGGCAAGGCGATCCGCTTGGGCAGCAGCGTGTGACTCAGCCGGTCGCTGCGAAACGGCCGACCGATAAGCAACCGACGGGTGGCGGTTGAAAATTTGGACACGAGAGCCAAGGGTAAGCCCCGGCGGGTTTGGCGGTAGCGTTCGTAGGAGAATGTTTGCCGACCGAAACGGCTGGCCGACGTGGGTTGCCGATGAGGGGCGCAGGACGCGGTCGAGAGGACTTCAAGTTGCGAGTAGTGGTGATGGGCTGCGGGCGGGTCGGCTCCTCGGTCGCCGACGGGCTCTCGCGGATCGGTCACGACGTCGCCGTCATCGACCGTGACAGCACCGCCTTCAACCGGCTCAGCCCCGAATACGCCGGCGAGCGGGTGCTGGGACAGGGATTCGACCGCGATGTCCTGCTGAGGGCACGTATCGAGGAAGCGGACGCGTTCGCCGCGGTGTCGTCCGGCGACAACTCCAACATCATCTCGGCGCGGCTGGCCCGCGAGACGTTCGGCGTCAAGCGGGTCGTCGCGCGCATCTACGACGCCAAGCGCGCCGAGGTCTACGAGCGGCTGGGAATTCCCACCATCGCGACCGTGCCCTGGACCACCGACCGCCTGCTCAACGCGTTGCTGCGTGAGTCCGAGACGGCCAAGTGGCGCGACCCCACCGGCACGGTCGCCGTGTCCGAGGTCGTCCTGCACGAGGACTGGATCGGGCATCGCGTCACCGATCTCGAGCAGGCCACCGGCGCCCGGGTCGCGTTCCTGATCCGCTTCGGGGCCGGGGTGTTGCCGGAGCCCAAATCGGTTATCCAATCCGGCGACCAGGTGTACGTCGCCGCGATCTCCGGTCGCGCCGCCGAGGCGGTCGCCATCGCCGCGCTACCACCCAGCGAAGACTTGTGATGGATTCCAACGAGCGGCTTGAGGAGCGGCGCACATGAAGGTAGCTGTCGCCGGCGCCGGCGCGGTCGGCCGCTCGGTCACCCGCGAACTCATCGGCAACGGCCACGATGTGACGCTGATCGAACGTAATCCCGATCACGTCGACGTCGACGCCATCCCGGCCGCGCACTGGCGCCTGGGTGACGCCTGCGAACTGAGCCTGCTCGAGTCGGTGCGCCTGCACGAGTTCGACGTGGTGGTCGCCGCGACCGGCGACGACAAGGCCAACGTGGTGCTGAGCCTGTTGGCTAAAACCGAGTTCGCGGTACCGCGGGTGGTGGCCCGGGTCAACGATCCCCGCAACGAATGGTTGTTCACCGACGCCTGGGGGGTCGACGTGGCCGTGTCGACGCCGCGCATGCTGGCCTCGCTGATCGAAGAGGCCGTCGCCGTCGGTGATCTGGTGCGGCTGATGGAATTCCGCAGGGGCCAGGCCAACCTCGTCGAGATCACGCTGCCCGACGACACGCCGTGGGGCGGCAAGCCCGTGCGCAAACTGCAGCTGCCGCGGGACACCTCGCTGGTGACCATCCTGCGCGGCCCCCGGGTGATCGTTCCCGAGGAGGACGAGCCGCTGGAGGGCGGTGACGAGCTGCTGTTCGTGGCCGTCGCCGAGGCCGAAGAAGACCTGCAGAAGCTGCTACTGGGCAGCCACAGCCCGGCCGGCGAGTAGTCAGTCGGTGACGGCGCCGGGTTCGATGTCGACCGCGGGAACACCGGCAGCGGCGATCGCCCGCTGCGCCGACTTGATCGCGGCATAGGTGGCCAACGCGGCCAGCACGGTCAGCGGCCAGCCCATCGCGATCCGCGCCACCGCCAGCCAGCCGGTCCGATCGGCGTCGTAGAGCAGACCCTGAACGACGAACCGGGCGGCGAACACCAGCACCCAGCCCACCGAGGCGATGTCGAACGCATAGACGGCCCGGGGCACGTCGCGCCAGCCGTCGCCCCGCCCGGTGGCCCAACTCCACGCGTAGCCGACCGCGGGCCGGCGGATCAGCACCGACGCCGCGACGACCACCGCCCACACCAACGACATCCAGATGCCCAGCAGGAAGTAGCCCTTGGACTCCCCCAGCACGTAGGCGATCAGCGCGCACAGCGCGACGCCGAAGAAACCGGACAAGGCCGGCTGTGCGGATTCGCGGCGAATGAGCCGCCACATCAGAATCAATGCGGCCACCCCCAGCGCGGCCACGATCGCGGGAACCAAACCGGAAACGCTCGAGACGATGACGAACACCACCACCGGCAGCGACGAATAGATGACGCCGCTGATCCCGCCTGCCTGAGCCAGCAGGCGTTCCGGGTCGATGCGGTTACTGGTCATGCTTTCCGACGCGGCCGGCTCCGGCGGGGTCGTCCCCAGATCTTCGGGGTCGGTCACCGCTGAATTTCGTAGTGCGGGTTGTAGATCGCCTTCGTTCCGTTCTCCAGCTTGCCGAGGCGACCACGCACTCGCAGCGTGCGGCCCGAGTCGATGCCCGGTATGCGACGCTGTCCCAGCCATACCAGCGTGACGGTGTCGCTGCCGTCGAACAGTTCGGCGCGTACCCCGCCGGAGCAGGCCCTGCCGTTGCACTCGACGCTACGCAGGGTGCCCACCATCGTGACCTCCTGGCCACGCTGACAGTCGATCGCGCGTTGCGCGCCGGTGCTTGCGACCTCGTCGGAGAGTTCCTCCGAGTCGAGTTGTTCCGGATCCTCCGTCAACCGACGGGTGAGCCGGCGCAGATACCCTTGGGCCCCCATGGCCACTCCTGACAAATGCTGATAAGCCTCGACGCTTCCATTTATGCCAACGGACACCGTAGACCTCTTGGTTCCCCAGCGCCAACTGACTCAAACGTCGTGTTGGAGGGCGGTTGAACGGCGGGGCACTATCTAAAGGTGGTGGTCGATCTGCGCGGTGTCACGACGGTGTTGTTGCCCGGCACCGGCTCCGACGACGACTACGTTCACCGGGCTTTTTTCCGCCCCTTGTCCCAGGTCGGCGCGCTGTTGGTAACCCCGGCGCCGCGGCCGGACCGGTTGATCGAGGGCTACCTGATGGCGCTGGACGACGCCGCTCGCACAGGGCCGATCGCTGTGGGTGGGGTCTCCATCGGCGCCGCGGTGGCGGCCGCCTGGGCGCTGGCGCATGCCGATCGGTCGGTCGCGGTGCTGGCCGCGCTGCCGGCCTGGGCCGGCGCGCCCGGGTCCGCGCCGGCGGCCCTTGCGGCGCGGTATTCGGCGTCGCGGTTGCGCGCCGACGGGCTGGCGGCGACCACGACCCAGATGCGGGCGTCCAGCCCCCCGTGGCTGGCCGACGAGCTGACCCGGTCGTGGGGCGCGCAGTGGCCGCATTTGCCCGACGCCATGGAAGAGGCGGCGGCGTACGTCGCGCCGAGCTGTGACGAGCTGGCCGCGCTGGCCGTGCCGCTGGGTGTGGCCGCCGCGGTCGACGATCCGATCCACCCGCTGCAGGCCGGACTCGACTGGGTCGCGGCGGCCCCGCGCGCCGCGCTGCGGACGGTGACGCTGGATCAGATCGGGGTCGATCCCGCCGCCCTGGGCGCGGCGTGTCTGGCCGCGCTGGCCGAGCTCTAGCCCGATGGTGGCGACCCGCAGCGCCCGGCCAAGCCGCGCTCGCGATCGCCACGTAGCCGGCTCAGCCCCCGGTGGTGGTGCGCAGCTGTTGCATAGCGGACCCGTCGACGCTGCGGCGTGCGGCCGGGTCGGTGGGCGGTGCCTGCTGCCCTTGCGCCTGTTGGGCGTCGACCTGCTGTGCAGCCTGTTGCGCAGCGGCCGCTTCGCGCAGCTGCTGGGCCATCGGCTCGGGCAGCTGCACGGCCAGCGGTGTCCGCACCGGCAGCGGCGTATCACCGCGCCGAACCACGGTGTCCGCCAAGGCCGCTCGCGCCTCCTGCTCCAGGGCTTCCATCGTCTCCTGGGAGCCGTTGATGACGCAGCGGATCATCCAGCGGTAGCCGTCGACGCCGATGAAGCGCACCACGCCGGCTGCGGTGCCCACGACTTCGCGTCCCCACGGCCCGTCCTTGATGCTGACTTGGGCCGAGTCGTTGCGCAGCGATTCGGCGAGCTCGCCGGCCACTTCACGCCACAGGCCAGCGGTCTTGGGCGCGGCGTAGGCGGCGATGGTGAAACGCCCGTTCGCCGTGACGACCCAGACCGCGCTCGGCACACCGGTTTCGGTCAGCTCGACCTGCAGCTGGCCGGCCTCCGGCATGGGGATCAGCACCGAGCCCAGGTCGAGCCGGGCCAGCTCGGCGACCGCGGGATCGTCGAAGTCCTCGATGTCGAACGGGCCCTCGAGCTCTTCGGGGGACGGTTCGTCGGCGTCGCCGGCAGCGACGTGGTCCGCCACCGGTGTGTCGGCGCCGGAGGCGTCCTCGTCTTTGGGTGTGCGTTTACCGAATGCCATCACAAACTCGCATGTCCGCCGGAGGAACCGTGACCACCGTCGCCACGGGATGTTTCGGCCAGCCCGGCCTCGTCGAACGACGAGACCTCGACCAGCTCCACTAATTCGACCCGCTGCACCAACAACTGGGCGATGCGGTCGCCGCGGTGCACCACGATCGGCTCGCTCGGGTCCAAGTTGATCAGCGCAACCTTGACCTCGCCGCGATAGCCCGCGTCGATGGTGCCGGGGCTGTTGACGATCGAAAGTCCAACTCGCGCAGCCAGTCCCGACCGTGGGTGCACCAAGCCGACCATGCCGAACGGGATGGCCACCGCGACCCCCGTGCGCACCAGGGCGCGCCGCCCGGGCTCCAGTTTGACGTCTTCGGCGCTGTAGAGATCGATGCCGGCGTCGCCCTCGTGGGCGCGGACGGGCAGCGGAAGCTCTCGGTCAAGACGGACGATGGCCAGACTGGTCGACACGGGGCCAAAGACTACCCTTGACTGCGTGTCCGAGACGCGCGTCGCGCCGCACAACGTGCGGTATCGCGAACGATTGTGGGTTCCCTGGTGGTGGTGGCCGCCGGCCTTCGCGCTGGCGGGCATCGTCGCTTTCGAGTTCAACATGGGCGTCACCCGCCAGTCGGTCTGGTGGCCGTACGCGGCGTTGTTCGCGGTGGCGGCCGCGGCACTGCTGTGGCTGGGCCGCATCGAGATCCGGGTGACCGAAGACCCGGCGGCGCCTGGCGAAGTGCAGCTGTGGGCCGGCCCGGCGCATCTGCCGGTCACCGTGATCTCCCGATCCGCCGAGATAGCGCCGTCGGCCAAGTCCGCCGCGTTGGGCCGCCAGCTCGACCCGGCGGCGTACGTCCTACACAGGGCATGGGTGGGGCCGATGATCCTGGCGGTACTCGACGATCCGGACGATCCGACGCCGTACTGGCTGGTGAGTTGCCGTCACCCGGAACGGGTGCTGTCGGCCCTGACACGGTGAGCGCAGCGATCAGGCCGCGCAGTCGGTACAGATCATCACGCCGTTCTTCTCGCTGGCCAGCCGACTGCGGTGTTGCACCAGGAAGCAACTCGAGCAGGTGAACTCGTCCGCCTGCTTGGGAACGACGCGCACCGACAGTTCTTCCCCGGAAAGGTCGGCACCCGGCAGTTCGAAGTTCTCAGCTGATTCAGATTCGTCGACATCGACGACGGCCGAAGCCGCCTCGTTCCGTCGCGCTTTGAGCTCCTCCAGCGAATCCTCCGAAACGTCGTCGGTCTCGGTGCGCCGTGGAGCGTCATAGTCGGTAGGCATTGCCCTGTCCCCTCACATGCCCTCGTTGTCCAAGCATCGCTTTGTACCAGCGTCGAACGCATCCACCAAATGATTCGTGCCCGTATCGCGACCCATTAAGGTGTGATTTACGTCACACAGCCATTTTTACCCTTGCGCTCGTCTCTGAACAGTGGGTTTAGCGTGCGGTTAGAGTGCAGCTGTGGTCACGCAAATCACCGAGGGTACAGCGTTTGACAAGCACGGTCGGCCCTTCCGGCGCCGCAACCCCCGGCCGGCCATCGTCGCGACCATAGTTCTCGCAGTGGCCACCGCCGTGATCTGGACGATCGCGCTGACGCGACCCGCCAAGGTGCACGAGGCCGCGGTGTGCAACCCGCCACCCCAGTCGGCCGGGTCGGCGCCGGCGCAGCTCGGTGAGCAGGTGTCGCGCAGCGCGATGATGGACGTCACTCCCGCCAAGCTCGCGGACACCAAGGTTCGCGTCCTCAACGCCAGCGGCCGCGGCGGCCAGGCCGGCGACGTCGCGGGCGCCATGAAGGACCTCGGCTTCGCGCAACCGACCGCCGCCAACGACCCCCTCTATGCGGGCACCAGACTCACCTGTCAGGGCCAAATCCGTTTCGGCACCGCCGGACAGGCCACCGCGGCCGCCGTGTGGCTGGTGGCGCCGTGCACCGAACTGTTCAACGACAACCGCGCCGACGACTCGGTCGACCTGTCCCTGGGCACCGACTTCTCCGCGTTGGCCCACAACGACGACATCGACGCGGTGCTCGCCACCCTGCGTCCCGGCGCCACCGAGCCCTCAGATCCCGCGCTGCTGGCCAAGATTCACGCCAACAGCTGCTGACGCGGGCGGTCAATCCAAGATCGGATCCAGGCCGTCGAAGCGCCGGAGCACGGACAGCAGTTCCTCGGCGATTCCGGGCGCGGCGGCCAGCGCCAGGCCGGCCCCGGCTACGCCGGGCGCGGGCAGCACCACCCGGGCCCCCGCCTCCGCCGCGATCAGCGCACCCGCCGCGCGATCCCACACCTGCAGACCGTGCTCGTAGAAAGCGTCGAGCCGGCCCGACGCGACCATGCACAGATCCAGTGCCGCCGAGCCGATCCGGCGAACATCGCGGACCACCGGCAGCATGCGCGCCAACAGCGCGGCCTGCGCCGCGCGGCGCTGCCGCGAATAGCCGAAACCGGTGCCCAGCAACGCCATTGACAAATCGTCGACGGCCGAGCACCGCAGCGCCTGCGTCCCCTCGCCGTCGGTGACGTGCGCACCCAGGCCCACCGCCGCCGAGTACACCCGGTGCCCGACGACGTCGGCGACCGCCCCGGCCACCGACTCGCCGTCGACCTGTGCGCCGACCGACACGGCGTAGGCGGGGATGCCGTAGACGAAATTCACTGTGCCATCGATGGGATCGAGGACCCAGGTGACCGAACCGGCCGGCGCGCCCGCCGGATCAGCAGGACCGCCGCCCTCCTCGCCGAGAATGGGGTCTCCGGGCCGCAATTCGGCCAGCCGCTCGCGCAACAGCCGTTCGGTTTCCGTGTCGACGACGGTCACCGGATCGGTCGGGGTGCTCTTCGACCGCACGGCGCCGCTGCCGTCACTGCCCGCATCGGCGCCGAAAACCTCTGCCCGCCGACGCCTCACGAACGCGGCGGCCTCCGCGGCCAACGTTTCGGCGACCGACCGCAGCCTCGCGAGCTCGTCATCGGAAGGGGTCACCGGTCTATCGGATCACAGTCGCCCCACTCGCGCAGACGCCACGGGCCGCGCCGTCGCGGCGTTAAGGTGAGCGGACAGCCCAGTGACGCCGAGGAGATTCGATGACCAGCACCGACTCGATCACGGATACGCCCGGCGCCGCCGCCGGCGACGGCAGGCCACAGCGTCGCGGATTCGGTATCGACGTCGGCGGCAGCGGCATCAAGGGCGGCGTCGTCGACATGGACACCGGGCAGTTGATCGGCGAGCGGGTCAAGCTGCTGACCCCGCAGCCCGCCACACCCTCGGCGGTGGCCAAGACGATCGCCGAGGTGGTCAACGCTTTCGGGTGGACCGGCCCCCTGGGCGTGACCTATCCCGGAGTCGTCACACACGGCATCGTGCAGACGGCGGCCAACGTGGACAAGGCATGGATCGGCAGCAACGCGCGCGACATCATCAGCGCGGAGCTGAACGGTCAGGACGTCGTCGTCCTCAACGACGCCGACGCGGCCGGGCTGGCCGAGGAGCATTACGGTGCGGGCAAAGGGCAGTCGGGCCTCGTGGTACTGCTCACCTTCGGCACCGGGATCGGCTCCGCGGTGATTCATAACGGGACGCTGATCCCCAACACCGAGTTCGGCCATCTCGAGGTCGGCGGCAAGGAGGCCGAACAGCGGGCGGCGTCTTCGGTGAAGGAGAAGAACGACTGGTCCTACAAAAAGTGGGCCAAGCAGGTCACCAAAGTGCTGGTGAGCATCGAGAACGCGGTGTGGCCGGATCTGTTCATCGCGGGCGGCGGAATCAGCCGCAAGGCCGACAAATGGGTGCCGCTGCTGACCAACCGCACCCCGGTGGTGGCCGCGGCCCTGCTCAACACCGCCGGGATCGTCGGCGCGGCGATGGCCGCCACCTCGGACGTCACCCACTGATTTCGCCCGGCAGAGCCGCAGTACCGCGCACTGTCGTTACAATGGTGCTCGGCGAACGCCCAACCGAATAGCGTGCGACTACTCACGCTGATACCAACGCCGACATCGACATAGCAGACACTTTCGGTTAACCATGCCCAATACCCACCGAAGGTGAGCCCAAACGAAGGGGTGTAAGTGGCAGCGACGAAAGCAAGCCCGGCGACGGACGGGCCGGTGAAACGCACCGCCACGAAGTCTCCGTCGTCCCCCGCCAAGCGACCGGCGGCCAAGGCTGCCAACGGCTCGGCGCCCGCCAAGCGGGCCGCCAAATCAGCGTCGCCGTCCACCAAATCCAAGGCCGAAGCGGCCGCCGACTCCAAGACCCGCGCCGCGGCCAAGGGCGACGCCAAGGCGCCGTCGGCGCGCGGAACCAAAGCCGCCAAGGCCGCGCCGGCGGATCCCGACGCCCTCGATTCCGACGGCGCCGTCGAGGATCTCGACAACGAACCCGATCTCGAGGGCGAGCCCGGTGAAGACCTCGACATCGACACCGACCTGAACCTCGACGACCTCGAGGACGACGTGGCGGCCGACGGCCAGGACGCCGACGAGAGCGAAACCGAAGCCGCCGAGGGCGAGGAAGAGGTCGTCGCGAAGCCGGCCACGGGTGGCGAGGCCGCGGCAGAGGACGACGAGGAGATCGCCGAACCCAGCGAAAAGGACAAGGCCTCCGGCGATTTCGTGTGGGACGAGGACGAGTCCGAGGCGTTGCGGCAGGCACGCAAGGACGCCGAGCTGACGGCGTCGGCCGACTCGGTTCGCGCCTACCTCAAGCAGATCGGTAAGGTCGCGCTGCTCAACGCCGAGGAAGAGGTCGAGCTCGCCAAGCGGATCGAGGCCGGGCTCTACGCGACCCAGCTGATGACCGAGATGACCGAGCGCGGCGACAAACTGCCCGCCGCGCAGCGTCGCGACATGGTGTGGATCTGCCGCGACGGCGACCGCGCGAAGAACCACCTGCTGGAAGCCAACCTGCGATTGGTGGTCTCGCTGGCCAAGCGCTACACGGGCCGAGGCATGGCGTTTTTGGACCTCATCCAGGAGGGCAACCTGGGTCTGATCCGCGCGGTCGAGAAGTTCGACTACACCAAGGGTTACAAGTTCTCCACCTACGCGACCTGGTGGATCCGTCAGGCCATCACCCGTGCCATGGCCGACCAGGCCCGCACCATCCGCATCCCGGTGCACATGGTCGAGGTGATCAACAAGCTAGGCCGCATCCAGCGCGAGCTGCTGCAGGACCTGGGCCGCGAGCCCACTCCCGAAGAGCTCGCCAAAGAAATGGACATCACGCCCGAAAAAGTGCTGGAGATTCAGCAATACGCCCGCGAACCGATCTCGCTTGACCAGACGATCGGCGACGAGGGCGACAGTCAGCTGGGCGATTTCATCGAGGACAGCGAGGCCGTGGTGGCCGTCGACGCGGTCTCGTTCACGCTGCTCCAAGACCAGCTGCAGTCGGTGCTGGAGACGCTGTCGGAGCGCGAGGCGGGCGTAGTACGGCTGCGCTTCGGTCTCACCGACGGCCAGCCCCGCACCCTGGACGAGATCGGGCAGGTTTACGGCGTGACCCGCGAGCGCATTCGCCAGATCGAGTCCAAGACGATGTCGAAACTGCGGCACCCCAGCCGCTCCCAGGTGTTGCGCGACTACCTGGACTGAGCGACACACCAGCGGCCCAACCCGCTCCCCGGCGCAACAAACGTCGGTACCGTACTGATCCATGCGTGGATGGATCCTCGAGGAATCACCGGGCGAGTACCGCTGGGGCGAGGTCCCGACTCCAGAGCCGGGACCGGGCGAGGTCCGCATCGAGGTCCGAGCATCCGCCCTCAACCACATTGATCTCTGGCTGACGCGGGGCATGCCCAAGCCGCGATCGTTTCCGCACGTGTCGGGCTCCGACGTCGCCGGTGTGATCGACAAGGTCGGTCCGGGTGTGGGCGATTGGCAGCCGGGCGATGAGGTCGTGATGGAAGCGGGCATCACCTCCCACCAGGCGATCCTCACCCGCGGCATCGACAGCATCGTCGACCCGGGGACGCACCTGCTCGGTGAGCATCAGTGGGGTGGTCATGCCGACTATGTCGTCGTCCCGGCGTGGCATCCGGTCCGCAAACCCAAGCACCTGTCGTGGGTCGAGTGCGCGGCGTATCCGGTATGTCACGTGACGGCGTGGCGAATGTTGCGCAAGGCCCGCGTGCAGGCCGGCACGAAGGTGCTCGTCGTCGGCGGCGGCGGGGGCGTGGCCGTCGCATCGCTGCTGATCGCCAACTACCTGGGCGCCGAGGTGTACGCGACGTCGCGGGACGAGGCCAAGCGCAAACGCGCCAAGGAGCTCGGCGCAGTCGAGGCGTTCGATTCCGCCGGGCCATATCCGGTCAAGGTCGAGGTCGTCGTCGACAGCGTCGGCGCCGCGACCTGGGAACCGGCGCTGCGGGCACTCGACAACGGCGGTCGCTTCGTGACCTGCGGCGCGACCGGCGGGGTCGAGGTGCCGCTGTTGCTGCCCCGGCTGTTCTTCAAGCAGCAGGAGCTGATCGGTGTGACGACGGGATCCCACCTCGAGTTCGTCCAGGTGACCGATCACATCGCCAGGGGTCTGCCGGTGGTCGTGGACGAGGTATTTCCCTTCGACGCCTATCCCGATGCGCTGACCAAGCTCGCCAAGTGCGAGCAAGTCGGCAAGCTCGTCCTGGAGCACTGAGGTCTCGGTCAAGCCTTACGACGAGAATCGTTGTCCCGCAGGCTGTTTCGGCACCCAGCGAGCGCTTTGGCCAAAGGGCCGCTGCCACCGGGAAATTCGGCTGCGCCGATGGCGCCGCCGCCGTACGGTGACTCCCATGTCGACCAATCGCAAAGTCGTTTCCGGGGAATCCGCCTTCGAGTCGGTGGTGGGTTATTCGCGCGCGGTGCGGGTCGGCCCGCATGTGGCGGTGGCCGGAACGACCGGTGTCGGGCCCGCCGGGGACATCGCCGCCCAGGCACGAGATGCGTTGCGCCGCATTGAGATCGCTTTGCACCAAGCGGGCGCCGCACTCGCCGACGTGGTGCGCACCCGCATCTATGTCACCGACATCTCGCGCTGGCGCGAGGTGGGGGCCGTGCACGAGCAGGTCTTCGGTGCGATACGGCCCGCGGCCACCATGGTCGAAGTCTCGGCGCTGATCGCGCCCGACCTGTTGGTGGAGATCGAAGCCGACGCCTACGTCGACCGCCCGGCGGAGCCGCCGTCGATCGGCGCGAAGGTGCCGTCGTCGGCCGGCGGGTAGGCGGTGACCCGGACCACGGCGGCCACCGGCAACGGGCCGTACAGGTGCGGGAACAACATGGAGTCCGGGTCGGTTGGTACTCCTTGTTCCCACCGCACGGGCGCGTCGAGCCGGGCGGGGTCGATGTGCAACAGAACCAGGTCGCCGCGACCGCGATAGAGACGGTTGGCCGGCAGGTGCACCTGCTCGGGCGTCGACAGATGGATGAACTCGCCGCCACCGGCGGTGTCCGGGTTCAGCCGTCCCACCTGCCGGGCCCGCGCCCACTGCTCGTCTCCGCACAGGTGCACCAGGACGTCACCAGCGATCGTCACAACCCGACACCCTAGACACCGCCCAAACCAAACCTGACCAGGCCGTGAGAAACGACACACCCGATAACGATCGGGGAACAAGGCGAAAACGCCATACGTCTGAGAAAGTGAATGTACGAGAACGGAGAAGCCATGAATGCAACTCTGACGAGTCCGGAACTGACCAGAGCCGACCGCTGCGACCGCTGCGGTGCTGCGGCTCGTGTGCGCGCCAAGCTGCCTTCTGGACTGGAGCTTCTCTTCTGCCAGCACCACGCCAACGAGCACGAGGCGAAGCTGACCGAGCTGGACGCCGTGCTGGAGATCAGCGAAAGCTAGCCCGCACCGAACTCGCCCATCGCCAATGTGGGCGGTGCGAGCGATCTTCGGTAATGCTGGACGGGTATGAGCGAGCAGGTCGCAAAACCGTCGCGCCACCATATTTGGCGGATCACCCTGAGGACTCTTTCCAAGAGTTGGGACGACTCGATTTTCTCCGAGTCGGCTCAGGCTGGTTTTTGGTCGGCGTTGTCATTGCCGCCGCTGCTGCTTGGGATGCTGGGCACCTTGGCCTACGTGGCGCCGCTGTTCGGCCCGGACATGCTGCCCAGCATCCTGCGTCAGCTGATTTCGACGGCACACAGCGTGTTCTCCCCCAGCGTGGTGAACGAGATCATCGAGCCGACCGTCCGCGATATCGCCAACAACGCGCGCGGCGAGGTGGTGTCGCTGGGGTTCATCATCTCGTTGTGGGCGGGGTCGTCGGCCATCTCGGCGTTCGTCGACTCGGTTGTCGAGGCGCATGACCAGACGCCGTTGCGCCATCCGGTGCGCCAGCGCCTGTTCGCGCTGTTCCTCTACGTGGTGGGGTTGATCGGCGTTGTCATGACCGCACCACTGATTGTCTTGGGACCGCGCAAGATCGGTGAACACATTCCGGTCAGCCTGGCGAACGTGCTGCGCTACGGCTATTACCCGGCATTGATCCTGGTGCTGATGTTCGGGGTGGTGATCTTGTATCGGGTATCGCTACCGGAACCGCTCCCGACGCATCGCCTGATCTTCGGCGCGGCGCTGGCCACCGCGGTGTTCGTCATCGCCACGTTGGGCCTGCGCATCTACCTGCAATGGATCACCAGCACCGGTTACACCTACGGCGCGCTCTCCACGCCCATCGCGTTCTTGCTCTTCTCGTTCTTCGGCGGCTTCGCGATCATGATCGGCGCCGAACTCAATGCCGCCATTCAGGAAGAGTTCCCCGCGCCGCGAACGCATGCGCACCGGCTGCGCAGGTGGCTGCTGTCGCGCTCGCCCGGGCTGGCGAAGGCGGCTGACACGCTGTCGAATCCGGTGACGACGAATCCCATCACCGCGCAACGCGACGTCGCGCCGGCCGAGCCGCCGGGCTGATCAGTCTTTCTTCATCCGGTCGTAGATCCGCTTGCAGTCCGGGCAGACCGGTGAGCCCGGCTTGGCCGCCTTGGTGACGGGAAACACCTCGCCGCACAGCGCCACAACGTGGTTGCCCAGCACCGCGCTCTCGGCGATCTTGTCCTTCTTGACGTAGTGGAAGTACTTGGGGGTGTCGCTGCCGGTCCCGTCGTCGACGCGTTCGTCGGTGTCGGTGCGTTCGATCGTTTGGGTCTGCATACCTGACATTGTGCACCGCCGGCAGGCCCCGAAAACCGGCCGAGCCGGAAACGGCGAGTTGTGGGACAGTGGAGAAATGAAGCACGGCTCCGATCCGGGGTTCGATGACTTTGACGGCAGCAAAAGCCGCCCTGTGCTCATCACCGCCGCCGCGACCTCGTACGACGAGCAGCACCGTGCGCGGGTCCGTAAGTACCTGACGCTGATGGCTTTCCGGATTCCCGCGCTGATCCTGGCCGCGGTCGCCTACGGCGCGTGGCACAACGGGCTGATCTCCCTGGCGATCGTGGCGCTGTCAATCCCGCTGCCCTGGATGGCGGTGTTGATCGCCAACGATCGGCCGCCGCGCAGCGCCGACGAGCCCCGCCGTTTCGACGCTGCCCGCCAGCACAACCGCCTGTTCCCCAGGGCGGAACGTCCGGCGCTGGAGGCCCCCCGAGACCCGCAGCCGGAGTGGCCGACGGGGTTTCGCGATGGAATCGATCACGGCTAGTCGCCGTTTCTCCTGAAGGTGCCGCGGCCGACGGACTTCTCAGGACATTCTCAGGTCTGTGGCACATTTCTGCACGTCAAGACGTGTGAGATGCGGGGTCGTTGGGAACTCTCAAAGCTGATCTGTCGTTGAACTCGATGACAGAACAAAGCCGAACGGGAGGTCGCTATGGCGAACGCCAGCACGAGCAGATTTGACGGCGATCTGGATGCTCAAAGCCCCGCAGCGGACCTAGTGCGCGTATATCTGAACGGAATCGGGAAGACGGCACTTCTCAATGCGGCCGGCGAGGTCGAACTCGCCAAGCGCATCGAAGCCGGGCTTTATGCCGAACACCTGCTCGCAACGCGTAAGCGCCTCGGGGAGAACCGTAAACGCGATCTGCAGGCCGTGGTGCGCGATGGTCAGGCGGCGCGCCGTCACCTGCTGGAGGCGAACCTGCGCCTGGTGGTGTCGCTGGCCAAGCGATACACCGGTCGCGGTATGCCGCTGCTGGACCTCATCCAGGAGGGCAACCTCGGATTGATCCGCGCGATGGAGAAGTTCGATTACACAAAGGGATTCAAGTTCTCGACCTACGCGACGTGGTGGATCCGTCAGGCCATCACCCGCGGCATGGCCGACCAGAGCCGCACAATCCGGCTGCCGGTCCATCTGGTGGAGCAGGTCAACAAGCTGGCGCGGATCAAGCGCGAGATGCACCAGAACCTGGGACGCGAGGCCACCGACGAGGAGCTGGCCGCCGAGTCCGGCATTCCGGTCGAAAAGATCAACGACCTGCTCGAGCACAGCCGCGACCCGGTAAGCCTGGACATGCCGGTCGGCTCCGAGGAAGAAGCCCCGCTGGGCGATTTCATCGAGGACGCCGAAGCGATGTCGGCCGAGAACGCGGTGATCGCCGAGCTGCTGCACACCGACATCCGCAGCGTGCTGGCCACCCTGGACGAGCGTGAGCACCAGGTGATCCGGTTGCGCTTCGGCCTGGACGACGGCCAGCCGCGCACGCTGGACCAGATCGGCAAGCTGTTCGGCCTGTCCCGCGAGCGGGTCCGCCAAATCGAGCGGGACGTAATGTCGAAACTGCGCAACGGGGAGCGCGCCGACAGGCTACGGTCGTACGCGAGTTAAGGCCTCACCCCCAAGCTAGGTAGCAGACAGTATGCCCGCCGCGCCAGCGGCGGGCATACTGCTTGTCGCCGACGCGTTACAACCATTCGCGCAGCTGGGCAAGTAGACTCAGCGTCGACGGAGGGTGCTGAATGAACGACCTGGTTGACACCACCGAGATGTACCTGCGGACCATCTACGACCTCGAAGAAGAGGGCGTGACGCCGCTGCGTGCCCGAATCGCCGAACGCCTCGATCAGAGCGGGCCGACTGTCAGCCAAACCGTGTCGCGCATGGAGCGGGACGGTTTACTCCACGTGGCCGGTGACCGCCACCTCGAGCTCACCGACAAGGGCCGCGCGCTGGCCATTTCCGTGATGCGCAAGCACCGCCTCGCCGAACGCTTGCTGGTCGACGTGATCGGCCTGCCGTGGGAAGAGGTCCACGCCGAGGCGTGCCGCTGGGAACACGTGATGAGCGAGGACGTCGAGCGGCGCCTGGTGAAGGTCCTCAACAACCCGACCACCTCGCCCTTCGGCAACCCGATCCCCGGGCTGCTGGACCTCGGCGTGGGTCCCGAGTCCTGGTCCGAAGACGGTCCCCTGGTCCGGCTGACCGAGTTGCCACCCGGCGCGCCGGTGGCCGTGGTGGTGCGCCAGCTCACCGAACATGTGCAGGGCGACATCGACCTGATCTCACGCCTGAAGGACGCCGGCGTCGTCCCCAACGCCCGCGTCACCGTCGAGACCGGCACCGCCGGGGTGACCATCGTCATTCCCGGCCACGAGAACGTCACCCTGCCGCACGAGATGGCGCACGCGGTCAAGGTCGAGAAGGTCTGACCCGGGCTGTCCGTGCCCCCTACCCGGCCCTGCGGCCGAACGGCCGGCGCGGCGGTAGCTGCACGCCGAACTGCTTGGCCAAGCGGTAGCCGGTGAGCGCCAGGTCCCTGATGTCCTCGGGCCGCAGGCCCGATTGCAAGGCGGTGTCCAGCATGCCGGCCATCCGATGGTCGGGCTCGCAGCGCAGCGCCTCCTGCAGCGACACCCCGGCGAGCGGGCCGTCGCCGCGCGCATAGGCGCTGAACGCCATCAAGACCAGCGCCTCGACCCGCCACGGCGAGGGCAACCTGCGCGCCAGCAGCGCCCACAACGACTCGACTTCGCCGGCGCTCTCGCCGACGGCGAGGGCATACAGGATGTCGCGCACCTGCGCGTCGCTGAGCGCGCAGCCCAGCGTCGCCAATTCGGTGTCGGACGGCGATTCCCCGGCCGCAACCCGGCTGGCGACGGACATCGCCGTCTCAACGTCGGCACGGGTGCAGCGAATCGGATGCGCACGATGCGCCGCCCTGCGCCGGGTGGCCTGGCGCCTGATTACACCGGCCAGCGCGTCGCTGCGCGCCTGATCGTCGGGCGTGACGACCGCCTGCAGGTCGGCACGCCGCGGATAGAGCCGCCTGCCTTCGAGCACCGCCGCGGCCGCCAGCGGCGAGGACGCGGGATCGTCGACCAGGCCGCTCGACCCGCAGCCCTCGGCGCAATGCCAGTGGCCGCCGAGGGCCACCTGGTCGACCAGATGCGTGGCCCACAGCTCGACGTTGTGCTGCGACAGGGCTTTTGCGAGCGCCACCGACAGCTGCCGGTATTCCTCGTTGCAGCTTGGGCAGTAGGCCCCGTCCGCGTCGACGATGACCGCGATCACGGCCTCGGGGGCCGCCGCGGCGGCGACCTCCGCCAGGTGCTCCACCCGGTCGGCAAGTTCCTCGGAGAGGTCCACACGCATCACCGAGCCGAGTTTCCCGTCGCCCAAAGACACTAATATCAATGAGTTTTCGGGTACGAAGCCGAGAACGGCCGGCAGCGCGGCGATGAGTGCGCCGGGGCGTAAAAGTTCGAAGTCTTCTCGATGCGTCGTCATGAGCACCCACGCTGACGGCCGCCACCGTCAACCGGTGCGCACGTCCACGGGCCCGGTAGCGGACCTGTGGATGAACCCAGCACTGTGCGTTGCGCTGCCTTACTGTTTAAGCCATGAGTTCGGCGCAGGAGTACGACATGGTCGTCATCGGGTCCGGGCCCGGCGGACAGAAGGCCGCCATCGCGTCGGCCAAGCTCGGTAAGTCGGTCGCCGTCGTCGAACGCGGCCAAATGCTCGGCGGTGTGTGCGTCCAGACCGGCACCATCCCGTCAAAGACGTTGCGTGAGGCGGTCCTGTACCTCACCGGGATGAGCCAGCGCGAACTCTACGGCGCGAGCTATCGCGTCAAGAAGAAGATCACCCCGGCCGACCTGCTGGCCCGCACCCAGCACGTGATCGGCAAGGAAGTCGACGTGGTGCGCAACCAGCTGATGCGCAACCGCATCGACCTGCTGATCGGCCACGGGCGTTTCGTCGACCCGCACACCATCGAGGTCGAGGACCCGTCGCGGCGCGAAAAGATAACGATCACCGGCAATTACGTCGTCATCGCCACCGGTACCCGGCCGGCGCGGCCGTCCGGCGTCGAGTTCGATGAACACCGGGTGCTCGACTCGGACGGGATCCTCGACCTCAAGTCGTTGCCCGCGTCGATGGTGGTGGTCGGCGCCGGCGTCATCGGCATCGAGTACGCCTCGATGTTCGCCGCACTGGGCACCAAGGTCACCGTGGTGGAGAAGCGCGCCGACATGCTCGACTTCTGCGACCCTGAGGTGGTCGAGGCGCTGAAGTTCCACCTGCGCGACCTGGCGGTGACGTTCCGGTTCGGCGAGGAGGTGACCGCGGTCGACGTCGGATCGGCGGGCACCGTGACCACCCTGGCCAGCGGCAAACAGATTCCGGCGGAGACGGTGATGTATTCGGCCGGGCGGCAAGGCCAGACCGACCATCTCGACCTGCACAACGCCGAGCTGGAGTCCGACAACCGCGGGCGGATCTTCGTCGACGACAACTTCCAGACCAAGGTGCCGCATATCTATGCGGTCGGCGACGTGATCGGCTTCCCCGCGTTGGCCGCGACGTCGATGGAACAGGGACGCCTGGCCGCCTATCACGCGTTCGGCGAAGCGTCCGACGGCATCACCGAGCTGCAACCCATCGGCATCTACTCGATTCCGGAGGTCTCCTACGTCGGCGCCACCGAGGTGGAGCTGACGAAGGACTCCGTCCCCTACGAGGTGGGCGTGGCCCGGTACCGGGAGCTGGCCCGCGGGCAGATCGCCGGCGATTCCTACGGGATGCTCAAACTGCTGGTGTCCACCGAGGACCTCAAGCTGCTCGGCGTGCACATCTTCGGCACCAGCGCCACAGAGATGGTGCACATCGGGCAGGCCGTGATGGGCTGCGGCGGCACCGTGGAATACCTGGTGGACGCGGTGTTCAACTACCCGACGTTCTCCGAGGCCTACAAGGTGGCGGCGCTCGACGTGATGAACAAGGTTCGGGCGCTCAACCAGTTCCGGCACTGAACCGCCGGGCTGGCGATCGGCACTAACAGGCGTCGGAAAGGTCGTTCGGGACGGGATCGCCGGGCCCCCCGGCCTCGGCGCGGGCCAAGAGTTCCGCGGTTTGTGCGTCGAACGGCGCCGAGTACGACATGTTCGCGGCGCAGCCGCCCCGCTCGAGACCGCCGATCACCCCGATGAGTGTGGTGCCGCTGACCCAGGGCGCACCGCTGGTGCCGTCCACCAGCCCCTCACACGCCAAGGAGGGGAACCCGGTGTCGGTGACCGACGTGCTGGCCTGGCATCCGATGGGCGAGCCGCCCACGCCTGCCGGGTATCCCAGCACGGTGACGCGGCTGCCCGGCGGAGGAGTCACTCCCAGTGTCAGCGCCAGGCCGGCCCGGGACTCGACGGGAGCGCCGGCCTCGTTGCTGACCCGCGCGATCGCGTAGTCGGCGTGCGGGTCCTTGCTCGCCGTCCAGCGTGGATCGAGGTAGACCGCGTCGGCCTTCCACACATCGGCCGGACCGGGTGCGGCGTCGCCGGCGAAACCGGGAACGAAGGTGATCAGCGAGGCTCCGGCCAGGCAATGCGCGGCGGTCATCATCAGGTTGCCGCCCGTCGAATGCACCACCGAACCGGTGCACACGTGCAGCGGGCCACCGTCGATGAAAATCGCCCCGATGCGCCGATCCGGCTCGACCGGACCCGCGATGGCCTTCTGCTCGGGCTGGCTGAGCCGCTGCACCGGCCCGCCGACGCGCGGGGCGGACACCGGAGCACCCGAAACATGCTCGACGGGACGGTGACACGACGTCAACGACGTCGCCACCCCCACCACCGAGCAGAGCATCAGGATCCGAATGCGCATCGCCTTCATCATGCCTGACCGGTCGGCGGCAGGCCGACTCCCACACATGACGGTGCGCCAACGGGCGTGCGGGCGACCCCCAGGATGTGGTTTGCGGATTACGAGTGAGAATTGTCGCGTTCCAGCTAAGAGCGTGAACGCGAAGTTCGCTGATAGATGTTGGTGCCGCCCGATTCGGGGGACACTCGGTAGGGCACCCTGGAGAGAACTTCGAGAGGAGGCGATCGGAGATGGCTCACCATCAGGAGCCGGATGATCAGTACCAGCCAGGCCAGGCCGGAATGTACGAACTCGAGTTCCCGGCGCCGCAGTTGTCGACGTCCGACGGCCGCGGCCCCGTGCTGGTGCACGCCCTGGAGGGCTTTTCCGACGCCGGTCATGCCATCAAGCTCGCCGCCGCGCATCTGAAAGCGGTGCTGGACACCGAGCTGGTCGCATCCTTTGCGATCGATGAACTGCTGGACTACCGCTCGCGGCGGCCATTGATGACCTTCAAGACCGATCACTTCACCCACTACGAGGACCCCGAGCTGAGCCTGTACGCGATGCGCGACACGGTCGGCACGCCGTTCCTGCTGCTGGCCGGCATGGAACCGGATCTCAAGTGGGAGCGGTTCATCACCGCGGTGCGGCTGCTGGCCGAGCGCCTCGGCGTGCGCCAGACCATCGGCCTGGGCACGGTCCCGATGGCGGTGCCGCACACCCGGCCCACCACGATGACCGCACACTCGAACAACCCGGAGTTGATCGCCAATTTCCAGCCGTGGATCTCCGAGATCCAGGTCCCGGGCAGCGCGTCCAACCTGCTGGAATACCGGATGGGCCAGCACGGTCATGAGGTCGTCGGCTATACCGTGCATGTCCCCCACTACCTCACGCAGACCGACTACCCGGCCGCCGCGCAGGCTTTGCTCGAGCAGGTCGCCAAGACCGCGTCGCTGGAGCTGCCTCTGACCGCGTTAACCGAAGCGGCCGAGGTGATTCGGGCGAAGATCGACGAGCAGGTGGAAGCTAGCGCGGAGGTCGCCCAAGTGGTGGCCGCGCTGGAGCGCCAGTACGATGCCTTCATCGACGCTCAGGAGAACAGATCGTTACTAGCTCGCGACGAGGATCTGCCTAGCGGCGATGAGCTAGGCGCAGAGTTCGAGCGATTTCTGGCCCAGCAGGCGGAGAAGAAGTACGACGACGACGACAAGCCCTGACCCACTCACGTGACGCCCTAGCCGGACCGCCCTCAGCCCGGCCCGACACCAAGGTTGGCGATATGACCGAGCGGAAGCGCAAACCTACGCTCCGCCCGGTGCGTGAAGTGACCGCACCCAAACTCGAGTTCCGCACCATCCACGGTTACAAGCGGGCCTACCGCATCGCCGGTTCCGGGCCGGCGATACTGCTGATCCACGGCATCGGCGACAATTCCACCACCTGGAATACCGTGCAGGCCAAGCTCGCCCAGCGTTTCACGGTGATCGCGCCCGATCTGCTCGGCCACGGGCAATCCGACAAGCCGCGCGCCGACTACTCGATCGCGGCGTATGCGAACGGGATGCGTGACCTGCTCAGCGTGCTCGACATCGAGCGGGTCACCATCGTCGGTCACTCGCTGGGTGGCGGTGTGGCTATGCAATTCGCCTACCAATTCCCGCATCTGGTGGAACGGCTGATCCTGGTCGGCGCCGGAGGCGTGACCAAGGACGTCAACTTCGTGCTGCGCTGGGCCTCGCTGCCGATGGGCAGCGAGGCGATCGCCCTGCTGCGCTTGCCGCTGGTGCTGCCGGCGGTCCAGATGATGGGACGTGTCCTGGGTGTGGCGCTGGGCAGCACCGGGCTGGGCCGCGATCTGCCCAACGTGCTGCGCATCCTCGACGACCTGCCCGAGCCGACGGCGTCGGCGGCTTTCAGCCGGACGCTGCGCGCGGTGGTGGATTGGCGCGGGCAGATCGTCACCATGCTGGACCGATGTTATTTGACCGAAGCCATCCCGGTGCAGATCATCTGGGGCACAAGGGATGTGGTGGTTCCCGTTCGGCACGCTTGGATGGCGCATGCCGCGATGCCGGGCTCCCGCCTCGAAATCTTCGAAGGCTCCGGGCATTTTCCCTTCCACGACGACCCGGCCCGCTTCATCGACGTCGTCGAGCGCTTCATCGATTCCACCGATCCCGCCGAGTACGACCAGGCCAGTCTTCGCGAACTGCTCCGCACCGGCGGCGGCGAGCAGGCCGTCTCCGGTTCCGCTCCCACGCGTGTCGCCGTGCTGAACGCCATGGGCTCCGACGAACGCAGCGCCACCTGATCGCCTCGATCGGTGCGGCCCGACGCGGCGCCGTAAAGTCGGCTCATGGGGATCGGCGTGACGGTGCTGCGGGTGTTCACCGATGCGGACGGCCACTTCGGTAATCCGCTGGGCGTGGTGGACGCCGCCCAGGTCGAGCCCGAGCACCGACAGCGGCTGGCAGCCCAATTGGGCTACAGCGAGACGGTTTTCGTGGACATCCCGGCCCCCGGCTCCGCCAGCGCGCACGCCACCATCTACACGCCGCGAACCGAACTGCCGTTCGCCGGCCACCCGACCGTCGGCGCGACATGGTGGCTGCGCGAGAACGGTTCGCCGATCAACACCCTGCGGGTGCGGGCCGGGATCTTGCAGGTGGGTTACGACGGCGACCGCGCCAGCATCAACGCCCGCGCGGAATGGGCGCCCGACTTCGCCCTGCACGAATTCCCCTCAGCCGACCAGGTTCTCGCGGCCGATGAGGCGGACTATCCCGACGACACCGCGCACTACCTGTGGGCCTGGACCGACCGGGCGGCCGGATGGCTGCGGGCGCGCATGTTCGCCGCCAACCTCGGTGTGGCCGAGGACGAGGCGACCGGGTCGGCGGCGATGCGGATCACCGACTACCTGAGCCAGAGCCTGCGGATCACCCAGGGCAAGGGCTCCGTGATCGACACCAGGTGGAGCGCCGAGGGCTGGGTGCGGGTGACCGGGCGGGTCGTCAATGACGGTGTGCGACAGATCGATTGACGACGGCCTAACTCGGACCTCAGCGCTGCCGGTGTAACACCGCCCCGAGGTGGTCCTGCAGCGGTTGCCCGACCGCGCCCATCTGCACCGTGTAGGAGAGTTCGTCGCCGTCGATGCGGAATGAACGGCCGAGCGCGGTCACCTCCTTGGCGCTGGGTGTCAGCCCCACCGACGTGGTCGACATCTGCATTTCGATGAGGTCACCGGTGACCGAGTAGGTGCCGACCTCGATTTCGGTGATGCCGCTGGGATGCGCCAGCACCAATTCGATGTGACCTGGTTGCGGCACCCGAATATAGCCGGTTTCGGCGTGCAACGGCTTCCCGTCGGCAACCGCCCTGGTTTTCTGTCCGTAGACGAGAAACGGCTTACCGACGTGGGCGAACACGACTTCTTCGAGATAGTCGAAGGGCGGGATCGTCGGGTATTTACCCGCACCCTGGCCGGACCAGGTCCCAAGGAGCGGGGCAAGCGCCGCGAGGTCGGGGTGCAAGTCCGTGGGCATGAAAGCGAGCCTAGCCCGGCGAGGTTGCGGGCAATCGGAGCCCGGCCCCGGTGTCAGCCCCGAGCTGCCACTCTGCGGTGATCCCGCATTGCCTGGATCTCGCGTTCGAAATCGTCCGCGGACTCGAACGACCGATAGACGGAGGCGAACCGCAAGTAGGCCACCTCGTCCAGGTCGCGTAGCGGCCCCAGAATGGCCAACCCGACCTCGTGACTGGGGATCTCCGGTGAGCCCGCCGCGCGCACGGTGTCTTCGACCTGCTGGGCCAGCAGGTTGAGCGCATCGTCATCGACCTGTCGCCCCTGGCAGGCCCGACGGACGCCGCTGACGACCTTCTCCCTGCTGAACGGCTCCGTGACGCCGCTGCGCTTGACCACCGCCAGGACCGCGGTCTCCACCGTGGTGAAACGCCGTCCGCACTCGGGACAGGATCGGCGACGCCGAATGGCCTGGCCTTCATCGGTTTCGCGGGAGTCGATCACCCGCGAGTCGGGATGGCGGCAGAACGGACAGTGCATGACCGCTCCTTCGTCGCGCCGACAAGATACCGCAGGACCTTGAGCGTACCCGCGCGCTGACCTGCACGGCTAACACATCCGTTTCGGCGCAACGCCACTCAGCCGACCGGAGCGATGAGGGTTTGGCCCGCCAGCAGGTTGGGCGAGTGTAGATCGTTGAGCTCGCGGATGCGATCGGCGACCTGGGGTGCCGGCGCGCCGGGCGCCACGCGGTGCGCGAAATCCTGGAGCGACTCCCCCGCGTCCACGCGGACGACGGCGAGCCGGTCGGGAACCTGGGTCGCCGAGTTCGTGGAGTCGCCGTTGAGCACCTGGCCGACGTTCGCGACGAGACCCAGCCACAGCGTGACCGCGCCGGCGGCCAGTGCCAGCCCGATGGTCGACGCCCAGGTGGTGGCGCGCCTGCGGTGCGGAGCGACGGACATTGCCACCCCGGTGCCGTAGTAGCGCGTGGCGGCGCCCGCGGGCCGCGACGGCGCGGGCCGGCGGGACCGGGCCAGCCCGTCCCGTCCGTAGCGAGGCCCCAGGACGGGTCCATTGATCGGGCGCCGAAGACTGCTGGTACGCGGCGCGGGCGTGTGGATGACTGTCATCTTCGTTCCTCCGGTCAACTAGCTCTCGCTCGTGTGTTCGACACTAATCGCTTGTATGTTCGAAACCGAACATTTGAGCGAAGCGTGTCGCACGAGCAAACGCTAGATCACACCACCGACAAGTTCGTCGGCCTCTACCACTGTCACGAGCACTCAAATACCCGATATCCCGAAGAGTTACACATCTGTAATTCGTCCGGCTTCGCGCTTGTTTTGCGCCGACGCGAACCGCCGCGACACGCCACTCGAACACATGTTTGATTCTTGTCCTCGGTGCGGCTACATTCGGTGCCATGGGCGACAGCAACGACGTTTCATCGGCCGGTCCCGAGGGTCGGCTGCACTCCGTGGATTCCTCGCTGACCGAACGGCAGCGCACCATTCTGAATGTCATCCGCGCCTCGGTCACCAGCCGCGGCTACCCGCCGAGCATCCGGGAGATCGGCGATGCCGTCGGTCTGACGTCGACGTCATCGGTGGCGCACCAGCTTCGCACCCTGGAGCGCAAGGGTTACCTGCGCCGCGACCCCAACCGCCCGCGGGCCGTCGACGTCCGCGGGGCCGACGACGACGTGGCGGCCCCCACCACCGAAGTGGCCGGTTCGGACGCCCTACCGGAACCCACGTTCGTCCCGGTGCTCGGGCGCATCGCGGCCGGCGGACCCATCCTGGCCGAAGAGGCCGTCGAAGACGTCTTTCCCCTGCCGCGCGAATTGGTCGGTGAGGGCACGCTTTTCCTGCTCAAGGTCGTCGGTGATTCGATGGTCGATGCCGCGATCTGCGACGGCGACTGGGTGGTGGTCCGTCAGCAGAACGTCGCCGACAACGGTGACATCGTCGCGGCGATGCTCGACGGCGAGGCCACGGTCAAGACGTTCAAACGCGCCGGCGGTCAGGTGTGGCTGATGCCGCACAACCCGGCGTTCGATCCCATCCCGGGCAACGACGCCAGCGTGCTGGGCAAGGTCGTCACCGTCATCCGCAAGGTCTGACGCGCGCCCGGCCTCGGTCAGTCAGCCCGGGTGAAGCCGTTGGCCTGAGCGACTTCTTCGCTCGACAACCAGAGCTCGGCGAGCGTGTCCTGATACAGGTCGCTACCCGGCATGTAGTACAAGCCGTAGCGAGCGCTGGCCTTGACGGGGTATCCGTCGGGCGCCTGGTACGGATCATCGAGCGGCAGGTGGATCGTGGGTCGCCCGTCCGGGGCCGCCAGGCCGTTTTCCGAGGCGTCATCGGCGGCGTGCCGACCGCTTCGCGCCGGAGGCCCGGCCGCGACCGCATCGGCGACCGCGGCGGCTCCCACCGCCGTGTCCGTCATGTCGGCCTCCGTCGCGGTGTCCGCTTCGGGTTCGACGTCCGGTTCCGGCGCCGCGAGGTCGAGGTATTCGTCTTCTGGCTCAGCGGTTTCCAGGAGGCCTTCCGCCGCGTCGCCCTCCGGCGGGATGCCGGAAACGGCGACGTCGGGGTACTCGTCTTCCGGATACGCCTCCTGCGGATAACCCGCATCGGGGCCGTCGGCGTCGACGTAGGCGGCGTCGTCCGCCGCCTCGGGCTCGGCGACCTCGGGGACGCCGTCGGTGTAGTCGGCGTAGTCGGCCCCCGCCTCGGCATACTCGTCCTCCGACAGCATCTCCGCGGAGACGACCGGGATCGAGTCGGTATCGACGGCGTCGGGGTCTTCCTCCTCGTGGAACCGATAGTCGCTATCGGCAGGAGCCTGACGTTGCCAGCTGACCCGCCCGGCGTCCGGTTCCGGCTCCGGTTGATGCGTCGCGCCGAGCCCGAACGGGTCGGCGCCGACGTCGGCATCGTCGTGGCCCCAGCGCTCGTCGGCGTCGTAGCCGAGGTTCCCCCCGCGACCGGGCGCGTAGGCCGCCGCCTCCTCGTGCGCAGGCCGGCGCCGCCCACCGAACAGCACCCACGCCATCAGCACGAGCAGCGCCAGCACCGGAATGGCGACCACCAGCCACCACCAGTGCCAGGAGGACTTCTTCGGGTGCGCCGGCAGGGCCGAATTGCTCGGCTGGTCCTGACCCGACACCTGCAGCCCGGACAGCAGCGGCGCCAGGTTGGACGGATCGGTGCTGAACGTGTTCTTCGCCCGGTTCCACGAAATCTTGCCGCCGGTGAACTGCTGGGAGATCACGTCGCCGTTGACGGCCTGGTCGCCGACCGGGGCGCCGAGCTTGCCCGCCGGAGCGCGCAGTTTGTCCCACGCCACCTTCATCGCCCCACGCACGACGAAGGCGCCGTGGTCGGGCGTCCAGAAGATGACCGGCTTGTCGGCAGCGGAGAAGGTGGCGACGCGGCTGGCACGCCCGATGTTGCCGTCGGTTTCGTTGGCGGTCGGGAATCCCAGGTCGCTGCCGACCGGTCCCCCCAGCGACTCGTATTTGGCCAGGATGTCGCTCTCGACCGCATTCGCGCCGGTGGCCGGGGTGAAGAACACCTTGCCGCCGGCAAAGTTCTGGGCGATTCCGTCGCCGCCGATCGGATACTGCCCGCCCTGCTTGGCGCCCAGGGGTCCGGTGGGACCGCCCGCCGCGCGCCAGGCGGTGTTGATCGCCGCGGTGGGATCGATCGCCACCTGCAGGCCCTTGAGTTGGTCGGCCAGCGCCGGCGGTTCGGTGGTGAACTGCTTGGTCTGCCTGTTCCACGAGACCTGGCCGCCGCTGAATTTCTGTGAGGACACCTCGCTGCTGTAGGTCTCGTCGCCGACCGGCACACCGAGCACCCCGCCCGAGCTGCCCAGCTTGTCCCAGGCGGCGTTCAGGGCGCCGCGCACCACGTGTGCGCCGTGCTCGGGCGTCCAGAAGATCACCGGCTTGTCGCTGGCGGAGAAGGTGATCACCCGGCTGTCCGGACCGGCGAGACCCGGAACTTCGTCGATCGCCGGGAAGCCCAGATCGCTGCCGGCCGGCCCGCCCAGCGACTCGTACTTGTCCAGGACAGGCCCGTAGGCGAATCTGGCCCCGGTGGCCGGGGTGAAGAACATCTTGCCGCCGTCGAAGTCCAGGGCGAAACCGTCCCCGACGGGGTACACGTCGCCCTTGCGGGCGCCCAATGGCGAGGTGTCGCCGCCGGCCTTGTCCCACGCGGCCATGATCGCCGCCTCGGCGTCGCCTATCGGACTCGCTACCGCGGTGGGGGCCAACAAGACCGCGGCCAGCGCCGTGGTCGTCAAGCTGACCAGCGCGCTTCCGATCAGCCTGCGCATGTGACCTCTCTGCACCTTCACCAAGCCTCCCAGCCGGCGGACATGGCTCTTTTAGCGGCGATGCCCTTATCTGCATAACCGGCGAGCGGGCGGTACTCGCGCCGGAAATGGACCCGCGCACGATCAGCCTTATCGTCGGGCTCGCATAACTTTGCTCCAAGCAACAAGAAATGCGAAGTCAAATCACGAATTTTACAAAAACGGATACCACACCGATGTCGAAATGATGCCTGCCCATGGCCCAATCGCGATCCGCCGTGCCACCGTTCGCGCGGTGTAGCGGATATCGCACGGGAGGGCGGCGGGAACGCACGATCGAGCGACGACGCCGGACTGCCGACTCGCACACCAGAATTGCGCGGCGCGCCTGAGCCGACGGCGCGATCGCGGGGCTGACTATGCGCGATGCCGCGGTCGGCGCACCGGAAACACATGCGCCGACGGTACGTGAGCCGGTGGTGCATTCACGGTCCGCCCCCCACACCCGCACCACGCGCATCGGTCGGTTTGTCGCTCACGGCAATAGGACCGTGCGAGACAACTCCCGAATGTCGGTCGCGTCCAGCGATTCGCGGATATTGCTGCCCCGATATCGCCCGCGGGTGGGAGGCCGCTATCCAGAAAACGAAACGCTAGACGCCGAGGCTGCGTCCGATGATTTCCTTCATGATCTCGGTCGTGCCGCCGTAGATCGTTTGCACCCGGGCGTCCAAAAAGGCACGGGCAACCGGATATTCACGCATGTAGCCGTAACCGCCGTGCAGTTGCAGGCAGCGGTCGATCAGCTGCACCTGCTTTTCGGTGCAGTACCACTTGGCCATTGCGGCCTGCTCCGCCGTCAGCTTGTGATCCAGGTGCAGGCGGACGAACTCGTCGACCATCATGCGGACCACGGTCGCCTCCGTCGCCAGCTCGGCCAGCACGAAGCGGCTGTTCTGGAAGCTGCCGATCGGCTTGCCAAATGCCTTGCGCTCCTTGGTGTATTGCAGGGTCTGCTCGAGCACCTGCTCCATGGCCGCGGCGGCCATGATGGCGATCGAGATGCGTTCCTGCGGCAGATTCTGCATGAGGTAGATGAATCCCATGCCCTCCTTGCCCAGCAGGTTTTCGGCCGGCACGTGCACGTCGGTGAACGACAGCTCGGCGGTGTCCTGGGCGTCGAGCCCGATCTTGTCCAAGTGGCGCCCGCGCTCGAAGCCCTCCATGCCACGCTCGACGGCGAGCAGCGAGAAACCCTGAGAGCCCTTTTCCGGGTCGGTCTGCGCGACCACGAGCACCAGGTCGGAGTTGATTCCGTTGGTGATGAACGTCTTTGAGCCGTTGAGCACGTAGTGGTCGCCCTGCTTGACGGCACGGGTCTTGATGCCCTGCAGGTCGCTACCCGTTCCCGGCTCGGTCATCGCGATCGCCGTAATCAGCTCTCCGGTGCAGAATTTCGGCAGCCAGCGCTGCTTCTGCTCTTCGGTGGCCAACGCCAACAGGTATGGCGCGACGATGTCGTTGTGCAGGCCGAATCCGATGCCGCTGTAGCGGCCGGCGGTGGTCTCCTCGGTGATGATCGCGTTGTACCGGAAGTCGGGGTTGCCGCCGCCGCCGTACTCTTCGGGCACCGCCATGCCGAGGAAGCCCTGCTTGCCGGCCTCGAGCCACACCCCGCGGTCGACGATCTTCTCTTTCTCCCACTCGTCGTGGTAGGGCGCGACGTGGCGCTCGAGGAAGCCCCGGTAGGACTCACGGAACAGGTCATGCTCTGACTCGAAAAGAGTGCGCTGATATTTGATGGCGCTGCTCATGGAAGACCTCCGGCGACTGGGAATACTGCAGCCCAAGATATACCAACCGGACGGTTGGTCGGCAGCCGGCGGGGCGCTAGCGGCCGTTGGCCGGCGGCCCGAGCTGCCGCGACACTGCAACTAGGCACAAGACACGCCGATGCGAGGGTGCGTGGTTGCAGTCTCGACGCACTAGCACGCGTTCAGCGCGCGGCGAACTCGCGCAGCCGGCCGGCCAGGGCCAGCGGAACCCGGGCCCGGATGCGGGTGCCCTCGGCGTTGTGCTCCTCCTGCTGGACGCGCCCATCGGCGTGCAGGCGAGCCACCAGGTCGCCGCGGTGGTACGGGATCACGACGTCGACGGGGGTGTCGGCGGGAACGGCGAGCTCGGCGATCCGGCGGCGCAGGGCGTCGATACCATCGCCGGTGCGTGCGGACACGAACATGGCACCGGGCAGCGCATGGCGGAGCTTGGCCAACGTCAAATCGCTTGCGGCGTCAACCTTGTTCACCACCACCAGCTCCTGCGGCACGGCACCGTCGTGGTCGGTCCCGTAATCGGCGACGACTTCGGAGACCACCTGGCGGACCGCGTTGATCTGTGCCAGCGGGTTGACGTCGGAGCCGTCGACGACGTGTACCAACAGATCGGCGTCGACGACCTCTTCCAGCGTGGAGCGAAAGGCTTCGACCAGCTGGGTGGGCAGATGCCGGACGAATCCGACGGTGTCGGTGAGCACGAACGGCCGGCCGTCATCGAACTCGGCGCGCCGGGTGGTGGGCTCCAGGGTGGCGAACAACGCGTCCTGGACCAGCACTCCGGCACCGGTCAGCGCGTTGAGCAGGCTCGACTTGCCGGCGTTGGTGTAGCCGACGATGGCGATCGCGGGCAGGTCGCTGTGCACCCGCCGGCTGCGCTGGGTGTCGCGGACCTGCTTCATGTCCTTGATCTCGCGGCGCAGCTTGGCCATGCGCTCGCGGATGCGCCGCCGGTCGGTCTCGATCTTGGTTTCACCGGGCCCGCGCAGGCCCACGCCTCCCCCGCTGCCGCCGGCACGGCCACCGGCCTGCCGCGACATCGATTCACCCCAGCCGCGCAGCCGCGGCAGCATGTATTCCATCTGGGCCAGCGAGACCTGCGCCTTGCCTTCCCGGCTGGTGGCGTGCTGGGCGAAGATGTCGAGGATCAACGCGGTGCGGTCGATGACCTTGACCTTGACGGCCTTTTCCAGTGCGGTCAGCTGCGCCGGGGACAGTTCACCGTCGCAGATGACGGTGTCGGCGCCGGTCGCCAGCACCACGTCGCGCAGTTCGGCGGCCTTGCCCGAACCGATGTACGTCGACGGGTCGGGTTTGTCCCGGCGCTGGATCAACCCCTCGAGCACCTCGGAGCCGGCGGTTTCGGCCAGGGCGGCGAGCTCGGCCATGCTGGCCTCGCTGTCCGCGGCGGTGCCGTCGGTCCACACGCCCACCAGGACGACCCGCTCGAGCCGAAGCTGGCGGTATTCGACTTCGGAGACGTCGGTGAGTTCGGTCGACAGGCCGGCGACGCGGCGCAGCGCCGACCGATCTTCGAGGGCGAGTTCGCCCGTGCTGGGCTCCGGGACGACCGAAGCGTGATCGCGAAATTCAGGTTCTGTCATAGGCAATACACGATGATGCACGCGAAACCGGTGTCACGCACCTGATTTAACGCTGCTGTTCGCGCCACCATTCCTCGCTGAGCTCTCCTTGGGCTACCAGTACGGACGGTCCGCGCAGGAAGCTGGTGGCGTCGGTGACGGTGACGACGACCTCGCCGCCGGGCACGCGAACGGTCAGGGCGCCGGTGGCCGCGCCGGCACCGGCCAGCGCGGCGACAGCGGCCGCGACCGTTCCGGTGCCGCACGAGCGCGTTTCGCCCACGCCCCGCTCGTGCACCCGCATGTGCACGGCCCCATCGGCCGGTGCGGTCAGGATCTCGACGTTCACCCCGTCCGGGAATTGGGCGGGATCGAAACTCACCGGCGCGGCGACGTCCAGCACCGCCAGCACCTCGGGAGTCAGTTCCGGGTCCACGCAGGCCAGGTGCGGGTTGCCCACATCGACCGCCAGGCCCGAGAACCGCCGGCCGCCGACGACCGCCTCGCCCGGGCCGAGCGTATTGGCCTTGCCCATGTCGACGCTGACATCGGCGGTGGTCGCATCGACGCGATGCACCGCGACCGGCCGCGGGCCGGCCAGCGACCCGACCACGAATTCGTCGCGGGACTCCATGCCGCTGGCGCGCAGGTAGTGCGCGAAGACCCGCACGCCGTTGCCGCACATCTGGGCGACCGACCCGTCGGCGTTGCGGTAGTCCATGTACCAGTCACCGGCGGCCACCCCGTCGGGCATCCGGTCGAGCACGCCGGCCGACAGCGCCGCGCCCGCGGTGGTGACCCGCAGCACCCCGTCGGCCCCGAGCCCGCGGCGCCGGTCGCAGAGCGCGGCCACCCGCGACTCGGTCAGGCTCAGCTCGGCCTGCGGGTCCGGCAGCACCACGAAGTCGTTCTGGGTGCCGTGGCCCTTCGCGAAATTCACCTGCTCAGGATACGTGGCGCCACACCCGCATGACGGCGTCGACGAGCCGGGCGGGATCGGCGGCATCCAGCCACTGCACGCGATGGTCCCGGCGAAACCACGACCGCTGCCGTCGCACGTAGCGTCGGGTGCCCACGAAGGTCTGCTCGCGGGCCTCGCCGAGTCGCTCCGGACCGCCTCCGGCGTCGAGGGCCGCGAGCACCTGCGCGTAGCCCAGCGCGCGCGAGGCGGTGACCCCGTCGCGCAATCCCCGGTCCAGCAGCGCGACCACCTCGCCGACCAGGCCCTGGTCGAACATCGCGTCGGTGCGCCGGGCCAGCCGCTCGTCGAGAAGTGATGTGTCGCAGTCCAGCCCGACGATGGCGGTGTCCCACCTGGGCGCGCCGATCTGCGGCGCGGACGCGGCGAACGGCTCACCGGTCAGTTCGACCACTTCCAGGGCCCGCACCGTGCGGCGAGCGTCGGTCGGCAGGATGGCCGCGGCCGCGGCGGGATCGCGGCGGGCCAGCTCGGCGTGCAGCTCGCCTACCCCGATCTCGGCGAGCCGCTGCTCCCAGCGCGCGCGCACCGCGGGATCGGTGGCGGGAAACGACCAATCGTCGAGCAGCGACTGGACGTAGAGCATGGAGCCGCCCACGATGATCGGCACCGCACCCCGGGCCGCGATCGCTTCGACGTCGTCGGCGGCGGCGCCCTGATAGCGGGCGACCGTCGCGGTCTCGGCGACGTCGAGGACGTCGAGCTGGTGATGCGGGATGCCGCGACGGGCGGCGACGGGCAGCTTGGCGGTGCCGATGTCCATGCCGCGGTAGAGCTGCATCGCGTCGGCGTTGACGATCTCGGCGCGGACGCCGAGCCGCTCGACCCGTTCCGCGAAGTCGAGGGCCAACTGCGACTTGCCGGTGCCGGTCGGGCCGATGATCGCGACGGGGCGCACGGCGGCCGTCACAGCTGCCAGGCGCCCGCGAAGTAGCCCACCCCATAGGGCGCTCCGCGGTACAGCTCCTTGGCCGATCGGGGTCCGGGATCGGCCAGCCCGGCCAGCACCTGAAACGCGACCCGCCCCAGGATCTGGCGCGGCAGCCGGCGCAGCGCGGCGATATCGCCGACGGCCAGCGCATCGTCCAGCGCCTCTTGCGCGTCGGCGTTGTCCGGGTCGTATCCGCCGGGGGCCGCCGGAGTCAGCGTGTTCGCGCCGTCGGCGACGACCAGCGCCCCGACCGGCTCGGCCAGCCGGTCTATTTCGGCCCGCAGAGCCGCGCCGAGGCGCAGTGCGGCGTCGGCTTCGCGATCCGCGCGATAGATCCGGACCTGCGCGCTGGCGTGCGGCTGGGCCCGTTCGCGCACCCAGCCGGCCAGCAGCGCGCAGACCGGAAACGCGACCGGTGGGGCGGTGTCGTCGGCCTGCGGGGAAAGCCGGACGCGTACGTCGGCGCCGAAACCCGCGAAGGTGCCCACCGCGTCGGGACCCAGCACGGCGTCCTGGGGCCCCACCCCTATCGCCACCCAGCGGTCGGGCAGCAGCGCGGCCGCAGCCAGCGTCGCCGCCTCCAGGTCGGCCACTTCGGCGGCGGCCGCCCCGGCGAGTTCGGGGACGAGGACAGGCGCCGAAGGGACGATCGCGATCGCGCTCAGCACGCCACCAAACTAACGTGACCGCGGCCGCGGTCCGGCATCAGTTCGGTTTGCCCGGGCTCCCGACGTCAGAGGCGAAAGCTGTCCGCCACTACCAGACGGTCGCTGCGAGGGCCGAAGTCGTCGTCTTCGGTCACCCCCCGGGCCGGTACTTCTCGCGGGGCACCACCTGACCCTTGCTCGGCGCGGTCGATGGTGGCGGCTTCGCCGCGGGCCAGGGCGATCGTGGCGATGAGGACCACCGCCACTGCGCCGACCAGCACGAAGGCCTTGGGACCGGTGGCATGCAGCGTCTCGTTCAGCACCAGCACGCCGAGCAGGCCGGCGACCACCGGCTTGGCCACCGTCATCGTCGGCAACGACGCGGTCAGCGCGCCGGCGCGGAACGCCGACTGCTGGAAGATCATCCCGGCCAGCGCCACCAACAGCCAGGGCACGAACTCCGGCGACGTGACCACGCGCAGCAGGCCGTGCTCGGACATCTCGACGATGCCCTTGGTCAGGACCGCGAACAACGCCAGCGACGAACCCGCCACCACCGCGAGCAGCATGGCCGCAAACGGGCTGCCGGCCCGCAGCCGCGCGGCCACCACGCAGGTCACCAGCAGCGGCACCATGACCAGGGCGACGATGAGCCAGATCCGCAGCGGCGCGCGCTGGTCACCGGCAGCCGGGTCGCCGACGATGATGACGACCGCCAATGCGGCGGCCAGGATCAGCGCCCACATCCATTCCCGCGGCTGCACCCGGTGGTGGGCGAGCCGCGCGTAGATGGGCAGTGCGAACAGAAGGGCCGTCACCTGCAGGGCGGTCACCAAGACGACCGACCCCCATGCCAGGGCCGCGGCCTGCAGGCTGTAGTTGGTGATCGCGGCCAGGCCACCCAGCCACCACCGGGTGTCGCGCAGCGACATGCGGAACAGTTCGAGGTGCCCGACCGGCTTGTCGGTGATCTCGTGCGCGGAGCGCTGACGGATCACGTCGCCGACCGCAGATGCCAGCGCCGCGCATAAGGCAAGTAACGCCGCGACATCAACTTTTGACATTGATCGATCCCTCCGCCCGACGGCCGTCCGACCCAGCTTTCCCCGTGGCCCAAGCAAATACACGCACAATTGGCGTTCAGTTCAACTACGAATCTATGACGTTGCACACGTTGCTAATAACGCCGCGGGTAACCGTTCAACTAATACTTCAGCAATCTATGTAACCCGTGGGATAACTCTAAGAGAGCTACACAGCTAGCTGTGAGCGCTGGCTGAGCCCCCTCGCAGCGCGCCGTCGGCCTGCCTCGTCGGGCCGGTCGGGAACGGCAAGGTGGCGGCACGTGCCAGAGCAAGCTGCTTGAATACTGTTAAGAACCTGTTGGGGGCCCCGGCCACGGGCATCCGGCAGACGCAGGAAAACGGTGCCGCTACGCGCGGCAGGCGCGCGGGACGCGGACCGCGCGGAAGGGTTGCGAAAGGGTAGTGACGAGCGCATGACGGCTGACGAGCCTCGCGACGATTCAGCTAGGCCGGTGCCCCGCCCGGGACCGCGCCCCGGTCCCCGGCCGACTCCGCGACCCAGCACCGCTCACCCGCTGGTGATGCCGCCGCCCAGCAATCCGCACCAGTTCGGACGCGTGGACGACGACGGCACGGTGTGGCTGATCAGCTCTGCCGGCGAGCGCATCGTCGGCTCCTGGCAGGCCGGCGACCGGGAGGCGGCGTTCGCCCACTTCGGCCGGCGCTTCGATGACCTGGCCACCGAGGTCACCCTGATGGAGGAGCGCCTGGCCTCCGGGAGCGGTGACGCGCGCAAGATCAAGGCGCACGCGGCCCAGCTGACGGAGGCGTTGCCGACGGCGGCCGTGCTGGGCGATGTCGACGCGCTGGCGGGCCGGCTGAGCGCCATCGTCGAACACGCCGAGGCGGCCGTCGCCGCGGACCGCTCCCGGCGCGAGGAGCATCGGGCCACCCAGACCGCTCGCAAGGAGGCGCTGGCCGCAGAGGCCGAGGAGTTGGCCGCCAACGCGACGCAGTGGAAGGCCGCGGGCGATCGGTTCCGCGCGATCCTCGACGAATGGAAGACGATCAGCGGGGTGGACCGCAAGGTCGACGACGCGCTGTGGAAGCGCTATTCCGCGGCCCGGGAGGCCTTCAACCGGAGGCGGGGATCGCACTTCGCCGAACTGGACCGGGAACGCTCGGGAATCCGCCAGGCCAAGGAACGGCTGTGTGAGCGGGCCGAAGCGCTGTCCGACTCGACAGACTGGACCGCGACCAGCGCCGAATTCCGCAAGCTGCTCACCGAGTGGAAGGCGGCCGGGCGGGCGACCCGGGAGGTCGACGATGCCCTGTGGCGGCGTTTCAAGGCCGCCCAGGACGTGTTCTTCACCGCGCGCAACGCGGTGACGGCGGAAAAGGACGCCGAGTTCCGCGCCAATGCGACCGCCAAGGAGGCGTTGCTGGCCGAGGCGGAGAAGCTGGACACCAGCAATCACGACGCCGCCCGCGCGGCGCTGCGCACGATCACCGAGAAGTGGGACGCGATCGGCAAAGTGCCGCGCGAGCGGTCCGCCGAGCTCGAGCGGCGGCTGCGCGCGGTCGAGAAGAAGGTGCGCGACGCGGGCGACGTCGGCTGGTCTGACCCGCAAGCTCAGGCTCGCGCCGAGCAATTCCAGGCCCGCGCCGAGCAATACGAACAGCAGGCGCAGAAGGCCGCGGCGGCGGGGCGGACCAAGGAGGCCGAAGAGGCCAAAGCCAACGCCGAGCAGTGGCGGCAGTGGGCGCAGGCGGCCGTCGAGGCGCTGACCCGCAAGCCCTAGTGGCGATCAGTCCCCTTTGTCGCCGGGCTCGTCGCGGGTCTGCGGCGCCGGGTTGTCCAGCCCGTCCAGCAGGGTGATCGACTGTTGCGCCGCCGCGACGCGGCGCCGCTGCTCCTCGGCGGCCAGCTGCACGATGGTGCGCGACCAGACCACGCGGGCCCAGTGGTAGATGAGCACGAGCACGGTCAGCCAGGCGACGATCAGGCCCCAGCCCGGCCCCGGGTGCCCCGCGGAGACGGTCTGCCGCGACCAGATCGCCAGCATGCCCGCGGCGCCCGCGATCGCGGTGCCCGCCAACGCAACCCAGGCCAGCGCCCAACGCCGCGTCACCAGGGCAAGCATCGAGAAGCCCACGCCGAACACCAGGGCCAGCCAGGCGAACACGCGCGACGGCAGGGCGACGGCGGCCACGCCGGCGTGGTGGCTACCGAACAGCACATCCCAACCGCGCACGTCACCGGTGTGCGGCAGGATGAAGGACGCCAACAGCACGAACACCAGGATCGACACGAAGAAGGCGCGAGGGCCCGGGTCGAATCCGCGCGCCACCCGGCGCTCGGCGGCCTCGATCTCGGTCCGCAGGGCGTCGAGCTGTGCGTCGTTGTTGATTTCTTTTCTCATAGTGCACATCCAAGGGGTTCGGGCGGGCCGGCGGGCGGCCCGACGGCGGGCATGCCGAGGCCGATGCCGCCCGGGCGCTGCCCGGCCGCCTGCGCATCACCCGCCCGGGTGCGGCGATGCGTGACGATGCCCGCGTCGGCGATGAGGTGGTGCGGTGCGGCGTCGGTGATCACCGTGGTGATGATGTCGCCGGGCCGCACCGGGGTGTCGGCGGGCGCGCCGACGGCTTCCCCGACCGCAAAGTGCACCAACCGGCCGTCGCGGGCCCGCCCGGTCATCCGCGCGGTGCGGCTGTCCTTGCGCCCTTCGCCCGTGGCGACCAGCAGTTCGACGGTCTGCCCGATGAGGGCCTGGTTACCCTCCAGCGAGATCGCCTCCTGCAACGCGATCAGCCGGTCATAGCGTTCCTGCACAACGGCTTTCGGGATCTGCCCGTCCAGGTCGGCGGCCGGGGTGCCGGGCCGCTTGGAGTACTGGAAGGTGAACGCGGCCGAGAACCGGGCCCGGCGCACCACGTCGAGCGTGGCGGCGAAGTCCTCTTCGGTCTCTCCGGGAAAGCCGACGATCAGGTCGGTGGTGATGGCGGCGTGCGGCATGGCGGCCCGGACCCGGTCGATGATGCCCAGGTAGCGCTCGGCACGGTAGGACCGTCGCATCGCGCGCAGCACCCGATCGGATCCGGACTGCAGCGGCATGTGCAGGGCGGGGCAGACATTCGGCGTCTGCGCCATGGCCTCGATGACGTCGTCGGTGAATTCGGCCGGGTGCGGCGAGGTGAACCGCACCCGCTCCAGCCCGTCGATGTCGCCGCAGGCCCGCAGCAGGCGGGCGAAGGCGCCGCGGTCGCGGGGCAGGGCCGGGTCGGCGAAGGACACCCCGTAGGCGTTGACGTTCTGGCCCAGCAGCGTGACCTCGAGCACGCCGTCGTCGACCAGCGAGGCGACCTCGGCCAGGACGTCGTCCGGACTGCGGTCGACCTCCTTGCCCCGCAACGACGGGACGATGCAGAACGTGCAGCTGTTGTTGCACCCAACCGAGATGGAAACCCAAGCGGCGTAGGCGGATTCGCGCGCGCTGGGCAGGGAAGACGGAAATTGCTGCAGCGCCTCGGCGATTTCGACCTGGGCGACCTTGTTGTGTCGGGCGCGTTCCAGCAGCGTGGGCAGCGACCCGATGTTGTGGGTTCCGAAGATGACGTCGACCCAGGGCGCCTTGCGCAGCAACGCGTCCCGGTCTTTTTGGGCCAGGCAGCCGCCGACGGCGATCTGCATCTCGGGATTGCCGCGCTTGCGCGGAGCCAGATGGCTGAGGTTGCCGTACAGCTTGTTGTCGGCGTTCTCCCGCACCGCGCAGGTGTTGAACACCACCACGTCGGCGTCTCCAAAATCCGAGCCCTCGGCGGCGCGCCGATAGCCGGCCGCTTCCAGCAGGCCGGCCAACCGCTCCGAGTCGTGGACGTTCATCTGGCAGCCATAGGTGCGGACTTGGTAGGTGCGCGCGGACACGGCATCGGCCGGCGTGTGTGCGGTCCCGGCGTCCCGCGCCACCATCGAAGTCACCCGGCCATGGTACGGCGACGGGTTGGCGCGGGAGAAACCGCACGTCAAGGGCCTAGACCCGGCGGCGCTCCCGCTCGGCGGCCAACTCGGCGAAAACGACCTCGCATGCCAAGTTCTGGCTGTAACCACGGCGCGCCAGCATCCCCACCAGCCTGCGAGTCACCCGCGCGTCGTCGCCGTCCAGCGTCTCCCGGCGCAGCTTGGACCGCACCAGCTGCTCCGCCCGGTCCCGTTCGGCACCGGCATCGATCCCGGCCAGCACCGAGGTGATCACGTCGTCGCCGACGCCCTTGGTGTGCAACTCGGCGGCCAAGGCGCGCTTGCTCTTGCCGGCGTGCGCCCGGCGGGAATGCACCCACTGCTCGGCGAAGTCGGCGTCGTCGATCAAGCCGACGGAGGCCAACCGGTCGAGCACGCGCCCGCTGACGTCGTCGGGATAGCCACGTTTGGTCAGCTGGCCGTGCAGCTCGGCCCGGGTGCGCGCTCTCGCGGTGAGCAGGCGCAGGCACAGCGCCCGCGCCTGCTCCTCGCGGGAGGGCTCAGAAGTCGACGGGGGCGGGCAAGACGTCGTCATCGGTCACGACCGCGCCAATGCCGAGCTTTTCCTTGATCATCTTCTCGATCTCGTTGGCGACTTCGTCGTTTTCCTTCAGGAAGGTGCGGGCGTTCTCCTTGCCCTGGCCGAGCTGCTCGCCCTCGTAGGTGAACCAGGAACCGGACTTGCGGATGAAGCCCTGCTCCACACCCATGTCGATCAGCGAGCCCTCCCGGCTGATCCCCTGGCCGTAGAGGATGTCGAACTCGGCCTGCTTGAAGGGTGGCGCCACCTTGTTCTTGACGATCTTGACCCGGGTGCGGTTACCGACCGCGTTGGTGCCGTCCTTGAGCGTCTCGATCCGGCGCACGTCCATGCGCACCGACGCGTAGAACTTCAAAGCCTTTCCACCCGTGGTGGTTTCGGGGCTGCCGAACATCACCCCGATCTTCTCGCGCAGCTGGTTGATGAAGATCGCGGTGGTGCCCGAATTGTTCAGCGCGCCAGTCATTTTCCGCAGGGCCTGGCTCATCAGCCGGGCCTGCAGTCCGACGTGACTGTCGCCCATCTCGCCTTCGAGCTCGGCGCGCGGCACCAGCGCGGCCACCGAGTCGATGACCAGGATGTCCAGGGCGCCGGAGCGGATCAGCATGTCGGCGATCTCGAGGGCCTGCTCCCCCGTGTCAGGCTGACTGACCAGCAGGGAATCGGTGTCCACGCCGAGCTTCTTGGCGTACTCCGGGTCCAGGGCGTGCTCGGCGTCGATGAAGGCGGCGACGCCGCCGGCGGCCTGGGCGTTGGCCACCGCGTGCAGGGCGACGGTGGTCTTACCCGAGGATTCCGGGCCGTAGATCTCCACGACCCGGCCGCGGGGCAGCCCGCCGATGCCCAAGGCCACGTCCAGTGCGATGGATCCGGTCGGAATGATCGAGATCGGCTGACGCGTCTCGTCGCCGAGACGCATCACTGAGCCTTTGCCGTAGCTCTTTTCGATCTGGGCCATCGCCAGTTCGAGAGCCTTCTCGCGGTCGGGGGCTTGCGCCATGGTGTCTCTCCTATAGTCGGTGTTCGTCTGACCGGTATCGGTCGGTTGGCGGTGACATTAGAGAAAGCCACCGACAAGTTGACTGGCCGAACGTTCACCACAGTAGCCGAACAGGTGTTCGATTCAAGTTCGACACGCCGCGCGCACCACATTGCGAAAGGCCGGCCCCAGAACAGATGGACATTTCGGCAGAGTTGTCCGAAATCTCGTCTTATGGCGGATTCTTCGCGCTAACCGTGGGTGGTGACGCGGCGGGATGGCATCCGGTCAGGCGGTCCTACGCCGACGGCTGCGCCGACCTCATCGACGCCACCGTCCGGCGCTACCGCACGAACGACCTGCGGATCGGCGCCTCGCTGGTGCACCTCGGCCACGCCGCCCGGCTGTGGTCACCGGTGCTCGCGTGCGCGGTAGGTCACGGCGTGCTGCCCGACCTCGACGATCTGCAACGCGCCGATAGCGGCGCGCAGCTACGGCTGCCCCATCCCGCCGGGGAATCCATCACCTCGCCGGCGCCCGAGGAGCTGTATCGCATCGTCGTGACCGAACACATGCGGCCGCTCGCCGCCGGCCTTCCGGTCAAGCTGGCGCCCGCCCTGCTGGCCGGCAACGTCGCCTCCGCGCTGGTCGGTGCCGCCCAGGCCCTGCTTGTGGCGCGGCCCGACCTGCGGCCGGCGATCGTGCAGACGACCCGGTCGCTACTGGACACCGGCATGATGGCCGGATCCGGGGTCCTCACCGGCCTGGACTTCAGGCGCCGCAGCTGCTGCCTTTTTTATCGTCTGCCCGGGGGCTCGTTATGCGGCGACTGCGGGCTGCACCGGACGCGGCGATAGGGCCGGTCGGACGACGCGGGCGCCGTTTGGCGTCGACGTGTCCGGGTATCTGACCGGCATGTCCTCAGCCGCAACGCAATCCTTGCGCGCCATCGCCTTGGTCTGCTCATTGAAGAAAAGCCCGGCGCCGTCCAGCAGCGAGCTGCTCGCCGATCAGCTGCTCGATCAGCTGCGAAGCGCGGGCGTCGAGGGCCAAAAGGTGCGGTGCGTCGACCTGAACCTGCTGCCGGGCGTCGAAGCCGACATGGGGCCGGGCGATGAGTGGCCGGCGCTGTTGGACAAGGTCAAGGCGGCCGACATCGTGATCGTGTCGACGCCGACCTGGGTGGGTCATATGTCCAGCGTGGCGCAGCGGGTGCTGGAGCGCCTCGACGCCGAGCTGTCCGACACGGACGACGAGGGAAGACCACGGATGGTGGGCAAGGTGGCCCTGGCCGCGGTCGTGGGCAACGAGGACGGCGCGCACAAGATCGTCGCCGACCTCTTTCAGGCGCTCAATGACATCGGATTCTCGATCGCCGCGCAGGGATGCACCTATTGGAACGGCGAGGCCATGCAGGGCAAGGACTACACCGACCTGGACGACGTGCCGGAAGCCGTCGCATCCGCTACCGGCAATGCGGTCCGTAACGCCGTGCACCTCGCCACCGTGTTGCGGCAGAACACTTACCCGGCATACGAATAGCTCACCACTGATCCCGGGGCACGTCGAAGTCCACGCACAACGCCCGCCAGACGTCGCGGGGCTCGATGCCCGCCTCGATGGCCTGAGCGGCCGTGCGTCCGTCGAAGCCGGTCAGCACGTGATCCACCAGCACCGAGGACCCATAGGTGGTGCCGAAGCGCAGTACTACCCGCTCGTGAAACTCCGTCAGCCGCACGCCAGTCAACATACCCAGCCCGCGTACATGGGACACCTGAGCGGCCGCTACCTCCAGCTGGCCGGCAGGTCGATGATGTGATTCGGGCAGTCCTCATGCACCGCAATCGACATCACGTCGCGCGCGCGTTGAGCAGACATGGTGGCGCGCAATTGCATGAAGGCGTACTCGGCAGGCGCTAGTCCCTGCTGGGCGGCGGCCGGATCGTCCATCAACTGGCACGCCTGCTGTTCCTCGGGGCTGTCGGCGTGCGCCACGGTTGCACCGCCCAGCGTCCCCGCCAGCAGGGCGCCGGCGGCGATTGTCGTGATGATCTTCATCGGCTGCCTCCCGCCGAAGCATAGGTCGGCCGGGACCGCGAGCGGCGGATCATCCGGTCACCGCGAGCGCGTCGCGGCACACCCGGACCGGATCGGCGACGTCGGCGATGCCGGCGGCCGCCGTCCGCGCCGCCGCCCGGTAGCGGGGCGATGACAGCACCTCGTTCACGGCGGCCACCAGCGCGTCGGCGGTCAGCGGCCGGATCAGCCGCGCGCCGCCCTGGCGCAGCACCCGGTTGGCGATCTCCCACTGGTCGCCGCCGCCGGGCACCACCACCAGCGGCACGCCGGCCAGCAGCGTCTTGGCCACCATGCCGTGGCCGCCACCGCAGATCACCAGGTCGGCATGCGCCAACAACTCGTCCTGACGTCCCAGCCCTACCGTCGCCCACGGCGGCACCGTCAGCTCCGGTCCGTCCAACCGCGACACCAGCAGGCGCGATCCCGCCGGCAGGGTCTCCCCCGGCGTCAAGCACCCCAGCGCGACCTCGGCGAGGCCCTCGGTCCCGATCACGGCGGTCGAGGGCGCGACGACCACGACCGGCCCGGAGCCGGCCGGGACCTCGAGGATCCGGTCGGTCGGCTCGAAATGCAGCGGCCCGACCACGACGGCCTCGGCTGGCCAGTCGGGGCGGGATACTTCCAGCGCGGGCAGCGTCGCAATCAGCCGCCGCAGCGGCCCCGGGTCGCGCGCCGGCAGCCCGATCTCGACGCGCGCGTCCGCGCGCTGCTGCAGGCCGGTGCGCACGGATCGCGCCGTCAGCGCGCGCATCGTGGCGTCGCGCAGCCGGCCCCGGATGCCGGTGCCCGGCGCCAGCCCGCTGCCAATCGGCGGCAGGCCCTTCGACGGCAGGTACAGCGGATGCGGGTTGAGCTCGATCCACGGGATGCCCAGCAGTTCGGCGGCCATGCCGCCGCCGGCGGTGATGACGTCCGACACCACCAGGTCGGGCGCCAGGTCGCGCAGCGCGGGCACGTTGAGCACGGCCATCCGCGCGGCGCGCCGGTGGATGCGGGCCCCGGCGTCGACGTCTTCGTCGGTGGCCACCAACCCGTCCAGCTCGACGGCCTTCACGCCGGCGGCACGCGCGGTGTCGAGCCATTCGGGGCCGGTGAACAGCGTGGGCTCGTCTCCGGCTGCGGCGAAGCGCCGGCACAGCGCAATGGCCGGGAACGAATGCCCGGGATCCGGCCCGGCGACCACGGCGAGGCGCATCGTGCTCACCCTGCCACAGCGCCCGATCGCCCCGCGCCTACGCTGGCAAGATGACCGAGCTGACTGGCACAACCGTTGCGAACACCCGTACGGTCGAAGGATTCCTGTACGCCCTGCAGGACGCGGATTACGACGCCGCCGACGCCGCGCTGGCCGACGACCTCGTCTACGAAAACGTCGGCCTGCCCACCATCCGTGGCCGGGCCAGGGCCATGAAGTTGTTTCGCCAGATGGAGGGCCGCGCCGCCTTCGAGGTGAAGATCCATCGCATCGCGGCCGACGGCGGCGCGGTGCTCACCGAACGCACCGACGCGCTGATCTTCGGCCCGCTGCGGCTGCAGTTCTGGGTGTGCGGCGTGTTCGAGGTCCACAACGGGCGGATCACGTTGTGGCGGGACTACTTCGACTTCTTCGACATGCTCAAGGCCACCGCCCGCGGTCTGGCGGCGCTGCTGCTGCCGTCGCTCAAAGCGTCGTTCTAGCAATATGATCCGCGCGGCACGCTAGCCCGTCCCGCGCAATCCGCCGAGTTCGTCGAACGCCTGCGCCCAGCCGACCAGGCGATCGGTCGCGCCGGCCAGCTCGACGCGATACTGCTGCGATGCCGCGGATCCATCGCCGTTCGCCGAGGACACCAATTGCGCTGCCGCGGTGACCATTTCGTTGTACTGGCGGACGCCGGCGGACAGCTGCGCGGTGAACGCGTTGATGGTGGGCACCAGATACGACCGCGATTCCTCGCTGGCCTGCGCCGCCCGCTCCATCGACACCACCTGTGCCGCGGTGGACGCCATGGCCGCCGAGGTCCTGGTGGCGGCCGCGGTCAGGTCGCGGATCTCGGCCGCGGGCAACATCGCGCCCCGCTCGATCACGGCCACCAATGACGTAAACCCTCGCTCCGAGGCCCCCAACGCGTACATCGCGGGGCGCGCCGCCGAACCCGGCGGCGGCAGCCGGCGCGCGCCCGCGGCCCGGGGTATCGGCAACGACTCGGACCGCAGCCAGCGATAGCGAAGCAGCAACAGCGTCGCGGGGATGGCCATGAAAACCGCGACGCCCCCGGTGATTTCCAGCAGCAGTGCGAACCAACCCCAGGCCGCCAGCAGCATCGTCACCGCCGCCCAGAACACACACCCGGCACTGAAGATCAGTCCCCAGCGAAGCGCGCGGCGACGGCGACGCAGCTGGCGTGCGCGCGGGTCCGCGACCGCGCTGATCCGGCGGGCCACCAAGTCGGAGAGGTCGGCCGCGGTGGCCAGCCCGCGGTGCAGCAGCGCACGCCACGGCCCGGGCTGTGCTGCTTTCACCGCAACGACGCTTCGACTACTGGCCAAGCGGCTTCTCGGCGACCGAGCCGCCCGCGCTTTCCGCGGGCGCTGGGGTGGCGGGGGTGGTGGGAGCGGCCGGCGCGCCACCGGTCGGCAGGGCCTCGCCACGCATCGAGGCGCGAATCTGCTCCAGCCGCGAATGGCCGGCCATTTGGACGCCGGCCTGCTCGACCTCGAGCATCCGGCCCTGCACCGAACCCTGCGCGAGCTCGGCCGCCCCGATCGCGTTGGCATACCGCCGCTCGATCTTATCGCGCACCTCGTCGAGGCTGGGAACGTTGCCGGGGGCGGCGAGGTCGCTCATCGACTGCAGCGACGCGCTCACCTGCTCCTGCATCTTGGCCTGCTCGAGCTGGCTGAGCAGCTTGGTGCGCTCGGCGATCTTCTGCTGAAGCACCATGGCGTTCTGCTCGACGGCCTTCTTGGCCTGCGCGGCCGCGCCCAGCGCCTGGTCGTGCAGCGTTTTTAGGTCTTCGACGCTCTGCTCGGCGGTCACCAGCTGGGCGGCGAACGCCTCGGCGGCGTTGTTGTACTCGGTGGCCTTCGCGGTGTCACCGGACGCGGTCGCCTGATCGGCCAGCGTCAACGCCTGACGGACGTTGACCTGCAGCTTCTCCACATCCGCCAGCTGACGGTTCAGCCGCATCTCCAGTTGCCGCTGGTTGCCGATGACCTGCGCGGCCTGCTGGGTCAGCGCCTGATGCGTGCGTTGCGCTTCCTCGATGGCCTGCTGGATCTGGACTTTGGGGTCTGCGTGCTCGTCGATCTTGGCGTTGAACAGCGCCGCGAGGTACTTCCACGCCTTGACGAACGGATTGGCCATGAGTGAGCTCCACCTTCGCTTCTTGAGGATCCGGAGGGTCCCCGGATGGGCCTGAACGGGCTCTGCGCCTGTCGCTCAATTTAACGGGTCGGCGCCGATCGCCCCACCCCTTACGCGGATCGGGTCCCGGCGCTCAGGCGAGCGCCAACGACGCCACCGGCGGGATGACGACCTTGATGCTGGTGCTGGCGGTCCCATCCGCGGGCGCGCCGACGGCCGCACGTTCTTCGCTGGCCATCCGCTCGCCGGCGTGGGTGAGAACCGACGACAGCGGGACGTCCAACGCGTCGCAGATCGCGTTCAGCAGCTCGCTGGATGGCTCCTTGCGGCCGCGCTCGACCTCGGACAGGTATCCGAGGCTCACCCGCGCCGAATCGGACACCTCGCGCAGCGTCCTGCCCTGTGTCGTGCGGGCCTCGCGCAGCACGTCGCCGATGACCTCGCGCACCAATGGCGGCATCCCGCCCTCCTTCGTCCAGTCGGCCCTGCGCGGCACGTACTCGCTTGCCTCCGGCAGGGGCTCTCTAGGTGAACGCCGTCGGCGGTGGTCTGGTTCCCATTTGGCGCCGCCGGAATCAGCCGGGTGTGCGGCGTACTTCCCGGACGGTCGAGACGACGTAGTCGATACCCGTGATGACGGTGAGCACGATCGCCGCGGCCATCACCACCGCCGCGGCCACCCGGAAGGGCCCCGCCAGGGGCAGTACGAACAATCCGATGGCCAGCACCTGCACCACGGTCTTGAGTTTGCCGCCCCAACTGGCCGGGATGACGCCGCGACGAATCACGGCCAGTCGCAGCACGGTGACCCCGAACTCGCGGGCCAGGATCACGACCGTGACCCACCACGGCAGTTCACCGAGCATCGACAGCCCGATCAGCGCCGACCCCACCAGTGTCTTGTCTGCGATCGGGTCGACGAAAGCGCCGAATTCGGTTGCCATGCCGTAGTTGCGGGCCAGCAGGCCGTCGAGCCGATCGGTGATGCAGGCGGCCGCGAAGATCACGAAAGCAACCACCCGGAAACCGCTTTGATGGCCGTCCCCGGCGAACAGCGCGAGCAAGAAGATCGGCACCAGGACGAGCCGCAACAGGGTCAGCGTATTGGCCAAATTGGCGATGTTCGCGCGGCCTGCCGCCGGACCCGTCTGCGGCTGCCCCGACACGGCAACAGAATAGCGGTTGACCAGCACACCCGGTTGCGATGTCGATACTGTTAGCCGTGACCCATGATCCGCAGCGTCCTCGGCCGCTGGTTCGGCGCGCGCGAACGTCCGACGTGCCGGCCATCAAACACTTGGTCGACACCTATGCGGGAAAGATCCTGCTGGAGAAGAACCTCGTGACGTTGTACGAGGCCGTCCAGGAATTCTGGGTGGCCGAACACGAGGGCCAGGTGGTCGGTTGCGGCGCGCTGCACGTGTTGTGGTCGGACCTCGGCGAGGTGCGCACCGTCGCCGTCAGCCCGGCGCTGACCGGCCACGGCATCGGCCACGCGATCGTCGACCGGCTGCTGGAGGTCGCCCGCGAGCTGCAGCTCAAGCGGCTGTTCGTGTTGACGTTCGAAACCGAGTTCTTCGCCCGGCACGGATTCACCGAGATCGAGGGCACGCCGGTCACCGCCGAGGTCTTCGAGGAGATGTGCCGCTCCTACGACATCGGTGTCGCCGAATTCCTGGACCTCAGCTACGTCAAGCCGAACATCCTCGGCAACTCGCGGATGCTGCTGGTGTTGTAGAACGCCGAGCGTGAACTGGCGGCGGGATTCCGGCCAGTTCTTCGCCTTGAGTGCACGCTCGGCGTTGAACCCGGCCGCTATTCCGGGTCGCCCCCGTCGGCGTCGCTTCCGCCCCGGATCAACGCCAGCGTTCCGGCCAGCTCGTCGGGCTTGATCAGCACCTCGCGCGCCTTGGAGCCCTCCGACGGTCCGACGATGCCGCGGGTCTCCATCAGGTCCATCAGCCGGCCGGCCTTGGCGAAGCCGACGCGCAGCTTGCGCTGCAACATCGAGGTGGAGCCGAACTGGCTGGACACCACCAGCTCGACGGCCTGCAGGAACACGTCCATGTCGTCGCCGATGTCGGGGTCGACGTCGGTGCGTTCCCCGGTGGGCTTGGCGGTCGTGACGCCCTCGGTGTACTCGGGCTCGGCCTGGTCCTTGCAGGCGGTGACGACGGCCTGGATCTCCTCGTCGGTGATGAACGCGCCCTGCAACCGGATCGGCTTGCCCGCGCCCATCGGCAGAAACAGGCCGTCGCCCATGCCGATCAGTTTTTCGGCGCCGGCCTGGTCCAGGATGACGCGGCTGTCGGTCAGCGACGACGTGGCGAACGCCAGCCGGGACGGCACGTTCGTCTTGATCAGACCGGTGACCACGTCCACCGACGGGCGCTGGGTGGCCAGCACCAGGTGAATGCCTGCGGCCCGGGCCTTTTGGGTGATCCGCACGATGGCGTCCTCGACGTCGCGCGGCGCCGTCATCATCAGGTCGGCCAGCTCGTCGACGATCGCCACCACATACGGGTAGGGCCGGTATTCACGCTGGCTGCCCAGCGGCGCGGTGATGACACCGGCGCGCACCTTCTCGTTGAAGTCGTCGATGTGCCGCACCCGGGACGCCTGCATGTCCTGGTAGCGCTGCTCCATCTCCTCGACCAGCCACGCCAGCGCGGCGGCCGCCTTCTTGGGCTGCGTGATGATCGGGGTGATCAGGTGCGGAATGCCTTCGTACGGCGTGAGTTCCACCATTTTCGGGTCGATCAGGATCATCCTGACCTCCTCCGGGGTCGCGCGCGCCAGCAGCGACACCAGCATCGAGTTGACGAAGCTGGACTTACCGGATCCGGTCGAGCCGGCCACCAGCAGGTGCGGCATCTTGGCCAGGTTGGCCGAGATGAAGTCGCCCTCGATGTCCTTGCCGAGCCCGATCACCAGCGGGTGGTGGTCGCGCCGGGTCGAGGGAGCGGTGAGCACGTCGGCCAGCCGCACCATCTCTCGGTCGGTGTTGGGCACCTCGATGCCCACAGCCGACTTGCCGGGGATCGGCGCCAGCATGCGCACGCTCTCGGTGGCCACCGCGTAGGCGATGTTCTTCTGCAGGGCGGTGATCTTCTCGACCTTCACGCCCGGTCCCAGCTCGACCTCGTAGCGGGTGACGGTCGGCCCGCGGGTGCAGCCGGTCACGGCGGCGTCGACCTTGAACTGGGTCAGCACCTCGGTGATGGCGTCGGCCATGACGTTGTTGGCGGCGCTGCGCTTCTTGGGCGGATCGCCCGCCACCAGCAGGCTGAGCGAGGGCAGCGTGTAGGGACCCTCGACGATCCGGTCGAGTTCCACGGTGTCGTGCTTGCCCGCCGACCGGCCGCGCTTGCGGCCCCGCGACGCCTGCAGGGCGGGCTGGATGGCGGGTTCGGGCACGGTCGGGATGTCGTCCTGCAGCGCGGCCTCGGCCTCGTCGTCCGGCGACCAGGCGGCCGACTCGGGAACCGAAGGAGCGTCGTCGTAGTCGTCGTCGTGGGCCGCTTCGGCGTCGTCGTCGAACTCGTCCGCGTAGTCGTACGGCTCGTCGTCGCCGACCAGCCGGGTGCCGAACATGGCCCGCACCACGTCGGGCACCTCCCGGATGGTGGTTCCGGTCAGCAGCAACAGGCCGAACATGAACCCGATGAACAACAACGGCGCGGCAATCCAGGGCGTGAGCCCGTCCGAGAGCGGGCCGCCGATGGCGAAGCCGATGAAACCGGCCGCGCGGCGGCGCGCCTCCGGGTCCCCCGGCGAGCCCGACCACAGGTGGCGCAAACCGAGGACCGACAGCGTGATCAGGCTGGTGCCGAGGATCAGCCGGGGGCGCACATCCGGGTTGGGCTCGGTGCGCATCAGGGTCACCGCCACCGCCGCGGTGGCCGCCGGCAGCGCCAGCACACCGGCGCCGATGAAGGTCCGCAGCAGCGTGTCGACCCACGTGCCGACCGGTCCGGCGGCGTGGAACCACGAGCTCGCGACGACCACCACGGAAAAGCCCAGCAGTACCAGCGCGATGCCATCGCGGCGATGCCCGGGATCGATGTCGTGGGCTCGCCCGATCGACCGGGCCGCGCCGCCGGTCCCCCGGGCGGCCATCAACCAGATCGCGCGGATGGCGCGACCACACGTCAGTCCGGCCCCGACCAGCGGGGCGTGATTGCGCCGCCGGGCGGGCTTGCTGACCTTCTTGCGGGGCGCCGCCGGGCGCGCACCCCGGGACCCGCTGGCGCGCGAAGTGGCCTTTGACCTGCTCGTTCGGCTTCCGGAGCGGGCGGCGGTCTTACTGGGCATGACGGCAAGGGTAGTCGCAACGGCATCATCTACACCACCCGCCACACTGGTAACCCTCCGGCCTTGTCAGGCACGGTGCGGCCGGGGCGCCAAATCGCGTGAGTAGGGTGACATTCGGTTGCGAGAAGTCGTGCTCGTCACCGGATCCCACAGCGCCCAGGAGGCCATCAATGCCCGTTGTCGTCGTCGCCACCATGACTGTCAAACCCGAGTCGGTCGACACCGTTCGCGACATCCTCACGCGGGCGGTCGAAGAAGTGCACGACGAGCCGGGCTGCCAGTTGTATTCGCTGCACCAGTCCGACGAGACCTTCGTCTTCGTCGAGCAGTGGGCAGACGCCGAGGCGCTCAAGGCGCACAGCACCGCGCCGGCGATCGGCAAGATGTTCACCGCGGCGGGTGAGCACCTCGTCGGCGCCCCCGACATCAAGATGCTGCAGCCGGTGTCGGCCGGCGACCCGGCCAAAGGCCAGTTGCGGCCCTGATGGCCCGCTCGCCAGAAGGCCCCCTGAAAGGCAAAGTCGCCTTCATCACCGGCGCCGCGCGCGGGCAGGGCCGCGCGCACGCGGTGCGGCTGGCCGCCGACGGCGCCGACATCATCGCCGTCGACCTGTGCGACCAGATCGCCAGCGTCCCCTACCCGCTGGCCACCCCCGAGGACTTGGCCGCCACGGTGAAGCTGGTGCAAGACACCGGCGCGCGGATCGTGGCCGCTCGCGGCGACGTCCGCGACCGCGAATCGCTGGCGGCCGCCTTGCAGGCGGGCCTGGACGAGTTCGGCCGCCTCGACATCGTGGTGGCCAACGCCGGGATCGCCCCCATGCAATCCGGTGACGACGGCTGGCACGACGTCATCGACGTCAACCTCACCGGCGTCTACCACACCATCAAGGTCGCGATACCCACGATGGTCAAGCAGGGCACCGGCGGGTCGATCGTGCTGATCAGTTCGAGCGCCGGGCTGGCCGGGGTCGGCAGCCCGGACGCCGGTTCCGTCGGCTACGCCGCCGCCAAGCACGGTGTGGTCGGGCTGATGCGTGTCTACGCGAATCTGCTTGCCGGGCAGATGATCCGGGTCAACTCGATCCACCCGTCCGGCGTCGAGACGCCGATGATCAACAACGAATTCACCCGGGAGTGGCTGGCCAAGATGGCCGCCGCGACGGACACGCCGGGCGCGATGGGCAACGCCATGCCGGTGGAGGTGCTGGACGTCGAGGACGTCGCCAACGCGGTGGCGTGGCTGGTGTCCGACCAGGCGCGCTACATCACCGGGGTAACCCTGCCCGTCGACGCGGGTTTCTTGAACAAGTAATGGCGATGGCACGAAACCCGGTCGCGCAGACGGCATTTGGCCCGATGTTACTGGCCGCGGTCGAGCAGAACGAGCCGCCCGGCCGCCGCCTGGTCGACGACGACTTCGCCGAACTCTTCCTGCCCGCGCCGCTGCGGTGGCTCGTCGGGGCGACCCGGTTCGCGCCGGTTCGGCGGTTGATGATCCGCGGCTCGGAGTTCACCGGTCCGGGACTGTGGGCGAATCTGGCGTGCCGCAAGCGTTTCATCACCGACAAGGTCCAGGAATCACTCGACGACGTCAACGCCGTCGTCATCCTCGGAGCGGGCCTGGACACCCGCGCCTACCAGTTGACGCGGCGGGTCCGCATTCCGGTGTTCGAGGTCGACCTGCCGGTCAACGTGGCGAGGAAGCTCAAGACGGTCCGCCGCGTGCTCGGCGAGCCGCCGCTGTCGGTTCGGTTGGTGGCGTTGAACCTCGAGCATGACGACCTGCTCACCTCGCTCGCCGAGCACGGTTACCGCACCGACTACCGGGCGTTCTTCATCTGCGAAGGCGTCACCCAATACCTCACCGAAGCCACCGTCCGGCGCACGCTGGACGGGCTGCGCGCAACCGCGCCGGGCAGCCGTCTGGTGTTCACCTACGTCCGTAGCGATTTCATCGACGGCACCAACCGGTATGGCACCCGGACGCTGTACCGCACCGTACGCCAGCGCCGGCAACTGTGGCATTTCGGCTTGCAGCCCGACGACGTCGCGGCGTTCCTCGCCGAGTACGGCTGGCGGCTGGTGGAGCAGGCCGGTCCCGACGAGCTCGTCGAGCGTTATGTCGAGCCCACCGGCCGCAAACTCACAGCGTCGCAACTGGAGTGGTCGGCCTACGCCGAGAAGCTCTGAGCGCAGAGTCCTGCGCGACACTTAAACGTCTGCGACGACACGCCGGCCATCATCGCAATGGTTTAAGTCTCGCGCGTCGGCCTACGCCGAGAGGTCGCCGCTAGACCTCGATGACGGTCGGCACGATCATCGGCTGCCTGCGGTAGGTTTCGCCCACCCACTTGCCGACGGTGCGCCGCACCCCCTGGGCGATGCGACTCGGATCGGTGATGTTCTCGGCCTGCAGCGCTTCCAGCTCGGCCTCTACCCTGCGCACGGCGGGCTCCAGCGCCTTCGGATCCTCGGAGAACCCGCGCGAATGCAGGTGCGGCGGGGCGACCGGGCGGCCGGTGCCGCGCGCGACCACCACGGTCACCGCCACGAAACCCGACGACAGGATGAGCCGTTCGCCCAGCGTGATGTCGCCGACGTCGCCGTTGATCAGGCCGTCGACGAACATCTTGCCGACCGGCACCGCGCCGGCGATCGAGGCCTTGCCGGCGACCAGGTCGACGCTCACCCCGTTCTCGGCCAGCAGGATCGACTCCTCCGGCACGCCGGTACGAGCCGCCAGTTTGGCGTTGGCGCGCAGCATGCGCCACGTCCCGTGCACGGGCATGACGTGGCGCGGCCGAATCCCGTTGTACAGAAACAACAGTTCCCCGGCGTAGGCGTGGCCCGAAACATGCACGCGGGCTTGCGCATTGGTCACGACGCGGGCCCCGATCTTGGCGAGCTCGTCGATGACGCCGTAGACCGCTTCCTCGTTGCCCGGGATCAGCGAGGACGCCAGCACCACCAGGTCGCCCGCGGTCAGCGTGATGCTGCGGTGCTCGCCCCGCGACATCCGCGACAGCGCCGACATCGGTTCGCCCTGGGTGCCGGTAGTAATCAGCACCACCTGCTCGGGCGGCATCATCTCGGCGGCGCCGATGTCGATCACGTCCGAGTCGGCCACCCGCAGGAATCCGAGTTCCCGGGCGATTCCCATGTTGCGCACCATCGATCGGCCGACGAACGACACCCGCCGGCCCAAAGCGACTGCGGCATCGATGATTTGCTGCACCCGGTCCACGTTGGAGGCGAAGCATGCCACGATGACCCGGCCTTCGGCACCGCGGATCAAGCGGTGCAGCGTCGGGCCCACTTCACTTTCCGAGGGCCCGACGCCGGGATGCTCGGAATTGGTTGAGTCACAAAGAAACAGGTCCACGCCGGCGTCACCGAGCCTCGACATGCCGGGCAGGTCGGTCGGGCGGCCGTCCAGAGGAAGCTGGTCGAGCTTGATGTCACCGGTGTGCAGGATCGTCCCCGCCCCGGTGTGCACGGCGATCGCCAGCGCGTCGGGAATGGAGTGGTTGACGGCGAAGTATTGACATTCGAACACGCCGTGACTGCTCTTCTGGCCCTCGGCCACCTCGACGAACACGGGCTTGAGGCGGTGCTCGCGGCACTTCGCGGCGACCAGCGCCAGCGTGAACTTCGAGCCGACCACCGGAATGTCGGGGCGCAACTTGAGCAGGAACGGAATGCCGCCGATGTGGTCCTCGTGGGCGTGCGTGAGCACCAGCGCCTCGATGTCGTCGAGCCGGTCTTCGATGTGACGCAGATCCGGCAGGATCAGATCCACCCCGGGTTCGTCATGGGTGGGGAACATCACCCCGCAGTCGATGACCAACAGGCGGCCCAGATGCTCGAAAACCGTCATGTTGCGGCCGATTTCGCTGATGCCACCCAGTGCAGTGACCCGCAACCCTCCCGTGGCCAAAGGGCCTGGCGGGGCGAGGTCTACATCCACTTCTCGGAAACTCCCCGGGTCACCGCAGCACCGAGGCCGCTCGCATGTCCGCGGCCAACTCGTCGAGTTGTTCTGGTGTCGCGGGCATTTGCGGCAGTCGCGGATCGCCGACGTCGATACCTTGCAGACGCAGACCGGCCTTCGACAGGGTCACCCCGCCCAGGCGGGCCATCGCGTCGCACAGCGGGGCGACGGTGGCGTTGATCTTGCGGGCGGTGGCGATGTCCCCGGAGCTGAAGGCGGCCAACATTTCCCGAAGTTGTCCGGCGGCCACGTGCGAAATCACGCTGATGAATCCGGTGGCGCCCATGGCCAGCCACGGCAGGTTCAGCGCGTCGTCGCCCGAGTAGTAGGCCAGGCCGGTGTCGGCGATGATCTGGCCGCCGCTGTGCAGGTCGGCCTTCGCGTCCTTGATCCCGACGATGTTGGGGTGGGCGGCCAGCGCGCGGATGGTCTCGGGCTGGATCGGTATCACCGAACGCGGCGGGATGTCGTAGAGCAGCACGGGCAGGTCGGTCGCGTCGGCGACGGTGGTGAAGTGGGCGATCAGCCCGCTCTGGGGCGGCTTCGAGTAGTACGGCGTGACCACCAGCAGCCCGTGGGCGCCCTCGGCCGCGCATGCCTTGGCCAGGCGGACGCTGTGGGCGGTGTCATAGGTGCCCGCACCGGCGATGACGCGGGCCCGGTCGCCGACCGCCTCCAGCACGACGCGCAGCAGTTCACGCTTCTCGTCGTCGGTGGTGGTCGGGGACTCGCCCGTGGTTCCGGAAACCACCAGCCCGTCACAGCCGGCGTCGATCAGGTGATTGGCCAGCTGTGCGGCGGCGGCGATGTCGACGGAGCCGTCGCGGTCAAACGGCGTGACCATCGCGGTCAGCAAGGTCCCCAACCGCGCTGGGGCGTCGAATCCGACCGTGCTCACGCTGCTAGGTTACCTGGCCCCGGCAAGGTGATTAGCATCCGCGTTGCGCGCCGGCGCATCAGGCTTCGGTCGCCAGCGGGCTGGTCGCGACCTCGGTGCCGTCGGCCAGCGTGGAGATTTCGAAGTCGGCGAACACCGCCGGCGCCACGCCGGTCAACTGCCGCAGGCACTCGATGGCGAGCCGCCGGATCTCCACGTCGGCGTGCTCGCTGGCGCGCATCGCGATGAAGTGGCGCCACGCCCGGTAGTTGCCGGTGACGACGATGCGGGTTTCAGTCGCGTTGGGCAGCACGGAGCGGGCCGCCTGGCGGGCCTGTTTGCGACGCAACACCGCGTTCGGTTGGTCCGCGAACTTCGCCTCCAGCTTCGCCAGCAGCTCGGTGTAGGTGGCGCGGCTGGCGTCCGCGGCCGCGGCCAGGATCCGCTGCAGTTCCGGATCGTCTTCCATGCCCGGCGGCAGGACGACGTGCGATTCCTTCTCGGGGACGTAGCGCTGCGACAGCTGCGAATAGGAGAAGTGCCGATGCCGAATCAGCTCATGGGTGCACGATCGCGAGATGCCGGTGATGTAGAACGACACACTCCCGTGTTCGAGCACCGAGAAGTGGCCGACATCGATGATGTGCTTGATGTAGCCGGCGTTGGTCGCGGTCTTGGGGTTCGGTTTCGACCAGCTCTGGTAGCAGGCCCGGCCGGCGAACTCGACCAGCGCGGCCCCGCCGTCGGCGTCGGTGGCCCACGGCACGTCGGGGGGTGCCAAGAAGTCGGTCTTGGCGATCAGTTGCACGCGCAGCGGCGCGATCTCGGCCACGGCGCTCACCTTAGCCCGGCGACGCTGGCCTCAACTGACCCGCTTGGCCGCCGCGCGCAGCTCGGCGGCCAGATCTCCGCGGCCGGCGACGCTCAACCCGCCCAGGCCCAGCCACGACGCCATGGACTCGCACTCACGGGCCAGCGCCGCGGCGACGCGGGGCTTGGTCACACCGGGCTCGCCGAACGCACCCAGGACCCGCAGCGAGTCGGCGGCGCGGTCGGCCTTGAGGTCGACCCGCGCCACCAGTCGTCCGTCCATGAGTAGCGGCCACACGTAGTAGCCGTACCGCCGCTTGGCGGCCGGGGTGTAAATCTCTATGCGGTAATGGAATTCGAACAATCGCTCGACGCGTGGGCGAAAGAAGATGAGTGGGTCGAACGGGCACAGCAACGCGGTGCCGCGGTCGGTGCGGGGCACCGTGCGCCCCGCCCGCAGATAGGCCGGTGCGGACCAGCCGTCGACGTCGGCCGGCTCGATGTCTCCGGCGGCCACCAGTGCGGCGATCGCCGGCTTGATCTGTTGCGCCGACAGCCGAAAGTAGTCGCGGATGTCGGCCTCGGTGCCCACGCCCAACGCGGTGGCGGCCCGCAGCGCGAGCTCGCGGATCGCCTCGTGGTCGTCGACCTCGCGGGCCAGCACGCCGGCCGGCAGCACCCGTTCCACCAAGTCGTAGTGGCGAGCGAAGCCCACCCGGGTGGCGGTGGTGAGCACGCCGGCCGAGAACAGCGCCTCGGCCACCCACTTGGTGTCGCTGCGGCTGCCCCACCAGCTTCCCCTGGGCCCGCGTGTTTCGGCTTCCAGATGGGCCTCGATCTGCCCGGCGGTGCTGGGCCCGAGTTCGGCGACGGCGGCGACGATCTTGTCGGCAAGTTCCGGGTTGGCCTTGACGATGTGGGTGCCCCACCGGCCGTGGGAGTACTGGCGCATCCGCCAGCGCAGCAGCGGCCAGTCCTCGACGGCCATCAGCGCGGCCTCGTGCGCCCAGTACTCCGCCAGCAGCCGCGACGACCGCGGGCCCCAGGCGGCGCGGTCGAGCACGTCACGGTCGTAGGGGCCGAGCCGGCTGAACACCGGCGCGTAGTGTGCGCGCACCGCCACCGAGACCGAATCCAGTTGCAGCACCTGAATTCTGGAGATCAACCGCTTCAGGTGGGCCCGGGTGACCTCGCCACCGGGCCGGGGTTCGGTAAATCCTTGGGCCGCAACGGCTATCCGCCGGGCTTGGGCGGCCGATAGCCTGCGGGTCGACACGCGCCGAGAATACCGGCCGTGTCCGACATGCCGCGTTAGGACGCTGAGCCGGCGCTGACTTTCTCGTCCAACCGCGCCATCGTGTCCGTCTCGGGCGCATTCTTTTGTTCGTCGTATGCGGCATCGAGGGCATCCGGAACCGCTTTCAGGTCGCGGTAGACGCCCATCAGCTGTTCGAGGATCCGGATCCGTTGCCGGCTCGCCTCCTCGACGGCCCGTCGGGCCTCCTCACGATCCCGGTCCGCCCTCTCCTTCGCCTCCGCGAGGAGCCGCTCACGCGCCTGCTGGGCGTCTTCGCGCAGGCTGGTCAGCTCCGCTTCGAGCTTTTCCTTGGTCACCTGGTATTCGGCTTCCATGGCTTCGCGCTCCGCGGCCATGTCCGACACCATCTGCTCGCGCTTTCGCTGGGTCTCTTCGGCCTCGGCCTCGGCCGCCGCGATCAGCGCATCCGCTTCTGCTCGCGCCTCGGCCTGCATCTCCGCCACCTCGTCGACCGCGCGGCTCAGCATTTTCGCCAACCGCTGCTGCACCGCGTGCGGCGACGGCGACGTGTCCGTCAAAGCGGCCACTTCCTTGCGCAGCGCGGCCGTTTGTTCGCCGGATTCCCGCAGCCGGGCACGTAGGCTCTCGACGTCGTCAAGCAGCAGTTGCTGCTTGGCGGTCAGCATCTCGACGTGGGCATCGACCGCGGTCGCGTCGTACCCCATGAATTTTCGCGCGAACGTCCTGGGTTCGGGTGTCACTGCCAATTCCCCCTCCTAATGCGAACGCCTGATTGACCCCGTACGACCGACCCCGGGTCCGAGTATGTCAGGTCAGGCCGTGGGCGCGACCGGGTGCGCGGCGCTGCGACGGTAGCTGTGGAAGCGATACCGCAGGCCCGAGCGGCTGGCCCGCCACTGCCCCGTTTCACCCACCCAAGTGTCGTCCAGCGTCGGCGCCAGCGCATCGTCGTCATCGCGTCGCAAATCGATTTCGATCTCGGTGACCTCACAGCGCGTGGCGTACGGCAGGGCCAGCAAATAAATCTGTGCGCCGCCGATCACCCACGTTTCGGGCCCCCCCGTGGCGAGGGCTTCGTCCAGGGTGCCGACCACGCACGCCCCGTCGGCGACGAAACCGGTGTCGCGGGACAGGACCACATTGCGCCGGCCCGGCAGGGGCCGCACCTTCGCCGGCAACGAATCCCAGGTCCGCCGGCCCATGATCACCGGGTGCCCGATGGTCACCTCTTTGAAGCGCATCAGATCTTCCGGCACTTTCCAGGGGATGTCGCCATCGCGCCCGATGACGCCGGAGGTCGACTGAGCCCACACCAGGCCCACCTCGGTCATACGCGCTACTCCTTGCAGGCCGCCCGAGCCGGCGTCGTCGCCGGCGCGCTTCATACAGCGACTGGGGCTTTGATCGCCGGATGGGGGTCGTAGTTCTTCACGACAACGTCGTCGTAGGTGTAATCGAAAATCGAATCCCGTGGCCCCAGAACGAGTTCCGGGTATGGCCGGGGGTCGCGGCTCAGCTGCAGCCGCACCTGCTCGACGTGGTTGTCGTAGATGTGGCAGTCCCCGCCCGTCCAGACGAACTCACCGACGGCGAGGCCGGACTGGGCGGCCATCATGTGCGTCAGCAGCGCGTAGCTGGCGATGTTGAACGGCACGCCCAAAAACAGGTCGGCGCTGCGCTGGTAGAGCTGGCAGCTCAGCCGGCCGTCGGCCACGTAGAACTGGAAGAACGCGTGACACGGCGGCAGCGCCATCTGCGGGATTTCGCCGACGTTCCAGGCCGACACGATGATGCGCCGCGAGTCGGGGTCGGTGCGCAGCAGGTCCAGAGCCGCACTGATCTGGTCGACGTGCTCGCCCGACGGCGTGGGCCAGGACCGCCATTGCACACCGTAGATCGGCCCGAGATCGCCTGTGCTGCTTGCCCATTCGTCCCAGATGGTAACCCCGTGCTCGTGCAGCCAGGCGACGTTGGAATCGCCGCGCAGGAACCACAGCAATTCGTAGATCACCGATTTCAGGTGCACCTTCTTGGTGGTGAGCAGCGGGAACCCGGCCGACAGGTCATAGCGCAGCTGCCGACCGAACAGGCTGCGGGTCCCGGTGCCGGTGCGGTCGGATTTGGCCGCCCCCTGGTCGAGCACCAAGCGGAGCAAGTCCTCGTAGGGGGTCGGGATCGGCACGCCGCAAGCTTAGCGGCGATCGCCAGCGCGGCGTGGCCGGGCGCGGCGGGTCGGCGCCGATTAGCCCAGCGGCGATCGCCAGCGCGGCGTGGCCGGGCGCGGCGGGTCGGCGCCGAATGATTCGGGTCGAGGCGCGCGGAGTAGAACGGGTGCCATGCCGAACATCATCGACGTCGTCACCACACCCGATGGCACCTGCACGGTGCACCTGTTCACCCCCGACGGGCCGGAATCGCAAGTCCCGTGGCCCGCGGTGGTCATGTATCCCGACGCGGGCGGCGTGCGTGACACGTTCGAGCAGATGGCGGCCAAGCTGGCCGGGTTCGGTTACGCGGTGCTGCTTCCGGATGTCTACTACCGCACCGCGGACTGGGCGCCGTTCGACATGGCGACGGTGTTCAGCGACCCGAAAGAACGCGGACGCCTGTTCTCGATGATCGGCAGCGTCACCCCGGATCGGATGGCCGCCGACGCCGGCGCGTTCTTCGACTATCTGGCCGCCCGCCCCGAGGTGGCCGGCGAACGATTCGGGGTGTGCGGCTACTGCATGGGCGGCCGGACGTCGCTCATGGTGGCCGGCCGGGTGCCGGACCGGGTGGCCGTGGCGGCGTCCTTCCACGGCGGCGGCCTGGTGACCGACACCGACGACAGCCCCCACCTGCTCGCCGACCGGATGACCGCCACTGTGTACGTGGGCGGCGCCAAGGATGATGCGTCGTTCACCGCCGATCACGCCGAACAGCTCGACAAAGCGCTGACGGCGGCCGGCGTCGAGCACACCATCGAGTGGTACCCGGCCGGCCACGGGTTCGCGGTTCCGGACAACGCGCCCTACGACGCCGCGGCGGCCGAGCGGCATTGGGCGGCGATGACGGAGGTGTTCGCGTCCGCGCTACCGCGCTAACGCGGTCATCAGCAGCGTCGCGGCCACCGAAGCGCCGTCGGTGCGGATCGTTGCGGCCACAGAACTCGCGCGTGCGCGGACCTGATCGGTCAGGACCGCCTTGAGCGCGGTCGACAGCGACTCGGTGGTGGGAGCGGGACCGTCATGGGGGGCGCCGATGCCGAGGTCGCGCACCCGGGCCGCCCAGTGGGGCTGATCGGCCCCCTGGGGCACCACCACCTGCGGGACGCCCGCCCGGGCGGCCGTCGTCGTGGTGCCCGCGCCGCCGTGGTGCACGACGGCGGCGACCCGCCCGAACAGCGCCTGGTGGTTGACCTCGCCGACGGCGAAGCAGTCGTCCCGGTCGTCGATCGGGGCCAGGCCGGCCCAGCCGCGGGACACCACGGCGCGATGGCCCAGCGCGCGCACCGCCTCGATGGCCGTGCGCGCGACGTCCCGCGAGGCGCGCATCGGCATGCTGCCGAAGCCCACATAGACCGGCGGCGCGCCCGCGTCGAGGAATGCCAGCAGGTCGGCGGGCAGCGGGCGTTCGTCGCGCAGCAGCCACGCACCGGTTTGGACGACGTCGAGGTCGGCGGCCTGCCACGGGTCCAGGATCGGGTCCGTCGCCAGCCATGGGCAGTCGGTCACCGCGTAGCCGCGCAAGTTGTCCAGCGGCGGCAGGCCGATCGCCGCACGGTGACCGTTGAGCGTCGCGCCGAACAGCTCCTGCATGTGCCGTCCATCCAGTTGCCACAGGACGCGGTTGTCGGCCATGCCGAAAGGGATAGGCCCGTTAGCGTACGCCGGCGGTGGGTGGTGCGGCGACGGCAGGATGGTGGGCTGGTAACTGACGTAGACGTAGTGGAGTCCCAGCCTTTCGGTCGCCGAGCGCGCGGCGGCCGCGGCGGCCGGGAAGCCGGCGACCACCAACGCGTCGCAGCCTTCGGCCGCGGCGGCAACGGTGTCGAATTGCGCGGCGATGAGCCGGTCCAAGTGCCCGCGCAGGTCCTCCTCCGACGGCGTCGTGCCCGTCTTCATCGCCCGCAGCGATTCGCCGAAGGGCAGCAGCGGCACGCCGGCACGGGCTAACAGCTCGACGAATTCGGCGTCCGGCGGCGCACTCACCCGCGCGTCAACGCCGAGCGTCCGCAGCTGCACCGCGAGCGCGGCGAGCGGCTCGACGCCTCCGCGCGAGTCGTACGCCGACAGCAACACTCGCATTCGTCCAGCTCCGAAAGATGTGTGGTCAGAACGCCGGCAGGTCCACCAATTCGGCCAGCCGGGCGCGGTGCCGGTAGGCGGTGCCGAACGCCAACTGGTCGCTCTTGGCCCGCTTGAGGTACAGGTGCGCGGGATATTCCCAGGTCATGCCGATTCCGCCGTGCAGCTGCACGCACTCTTCGGCGGCATGCACGGCGACGTCGCCGCAGTAGGCCTGGGCGATCGCCGCCGCTGCGTCCGCGTCCTTTGCGCCCCGGGCGCAGGTGTCGGCCGCGTAGCGCGCCGCGGCGGTCGCCGCGCCGACCTCGAACCACAGGTCCGCCAACCGATGCTTGATCGCCTGGTAGGAGCCGATCGTGCGGCCGAACTGCCTGCGTTGCCTGACGTATTCCAGCGTGGTTTCGAAGCACCATTGGGCGACCCCGAGTTGCTCGGACGCCAGCAATGCCGCTGCGGTCCGGATGGCCTCGGTGACCGGCTCGTCTCCCGCCCCGACAAGGGACGACGGAGACCCCGAAAATGACACGGCGGCAAGGGGTCTGGTCATATCCAGCGCGAGCAGCTGGGAAATCTGCACGCCCGCCGCGTCGCGCGCCACGGTGTGCAACTCGAGCCCGTCGCGCCCGGCGACCGGCACCACCAGCACGTCGGCGGCGTCGGCACCGGCGACGCTGGTGACCGACCCGCTCAGTCCGTCGGCGTCGGCGCTGACCGCGGTGACCGGGTCGCCCGGTGCGTTCGACAGCGGGACCACCAGCGCCGCCGTCAGCTCGCCCTGGGCCAGGGCCGGCAGGGTTGCGGTGTCACCGGCGCGTAGCAGCGCGATCGTGGCGAGGACCGCGCTGGACAAAAACGGCACCGGCGCAACGGCGCGGCCGATCTCCTCCATGACCACGGCGGCCTCGCGCACGCTGGCGTCGGCGCCGCCCAGCGACTCCGGAACCATCAGGCCGGCCACACCCAGTTCGGTGGCCAGCGTGTGCCACACACCCGAAAAGTCTTGTGGCTGCGGGTCGTAGAGGCGCGTCACCGATTCGGCCGGGCACCGTTCGGCGAAGAGCTGACGGACACCGGCCCGCAACGCCTCTTCGGTGTCGGAGTACAGCAGGTCCGCGGCGTGCGCGCTCATCGGGGGAGGTCCTTCCACGCGGCCTCTTTATCGACACGGTGTTCCCCCGGCAGGCCCAGGATCCGCTCGGAGATGGTGTTGCGCAGGATTTCTGACGTACCGCCCTCGATCGAGTTGCCGCGCGCCCGCAGGTAGCGGTAGCCGGGCCCGCGACCGACCAGGTCGACCGTCTCGGGCCTGCGCATGGTCCAGTCATCGTAGAGCAGCGCCGCTTCACCGTGCAGCTCGATCTCGAAGCCCGAAATCGCTTGTGCCAGCTTGGCGAACGCCACCTTCATGCCAGCGCCTTCCGGGCCGGGCTGACCGGTGGCGGCCTGTTGCCGCAACCGTTCACCGGCCAGCCGAAGGACCTCGGCCTCAACCCACAGCCGCATCAGCTGGTCGTGCATTGCGGGGTTGCGCAGCGCCGGGTCGTCGCGCCAGGCCTCGGTGACCTTGCCGATGTGGCCACTTTCCCGGGGCGCCCCGGCGCGCGACCCGATGGCGACGCGCTCGTTGTTGAGGGTGGTGGTCGCGACCCGCCAGCCACCGCCCTCCGGGCCGAGCCGATTCGCATCGGGCACCCGCACGTCGGTGAGGAACACCTCGTTGAATTCGGCCTCGCCGGTGATCTGGCGCAACGGCCGGATCTCGACGCCCGGCTGCGTCATGTCGCACAGAAAGTAGGTCAGGCCGTGGTGTTTGGGCACGGACGGATCGGTGCGGGCGACCAGGATGGCCATCTGCGCGTGCTGCGCCTGCGACGTCCACACCTTCTGCCCGTTGACAATCCAGTCGTCACCGTCGCGCACCGCACGGGTGGCCACCCCCGCCAGGTCCGATCCGGCGCCCGGCTCGCTGAACAGCTGGCAGTAGATCTGCTCACCGGTGAACAACGGGCGCAGGAACTTTCGCTTCTGCTCGTCGGTGCCGAACGCCGCGATCGTCGGCGCCGCCATGCCCATGCCGATGTAATTCTTGCGGGTGCCGCCCACCGGAGCACCGGCGGCCGCCAGCCGCGCATCGACTCGCTCCTGGGCGGTGCGCGGCAGGTCCAGCCCGCCGAAGCCGCGCGGCAGGTGCACCCAGGCCAGGCCCGCATCGTATTGCGCGCCAAGGAAATCCCGCGGGTCGCTGGTGGCCGGATCGTGCTCGTCGAGCAGCGCCTGAATCCGCGCGTCCAGGTCGGCCGCGTCGGCGGCGGTCATTGCCCGCCGCCGGGTGCGGACTGGAATCCCTGGGCGGCGCCCAGCAGCAGGCCACCGTCGATCACCATGGTCTCGCCGGTGATCCAGCTCGCCGCGTCGGAAACCAGGAAGGCGACGGCCGCGGCCACGTCGACCGGCTCCCCGATGCGACCGAGCGCGATCGACGACGCCAGCGGGTCCTCGTGGTCCTTCCACAGCGCCTCGGCCAGGCGGGTGCGCACCACGCCGGGCGCGATGGCGTTGACCCGGACGCGCGGCGAGAGTTCGAGCGCCAGTTGCTTGGTGACGTGGATCAGCGCGGCCTTGGTGGCGTTGTACATGCCCATGGCCGGTGACTGGTGCAGTCCGCCGATTGACGCGGTGTTGACGATCGCGCCGCCGTGCTCCCCCATCCACGACTTGACCGCGAGTGAGGTCCACAGCAGCGGTGCCCACAGGTTGACGTCGAAGATCTTGGTGAAACGGGCGTGATCCTGGTCGATCAGCGGACCGTAGGCGGGATTGGTTCCGGCGTTGTTGATCAGGATGTCGACGCTGCCGAAGCGCTCCAGCGTGAGGTCGACGCAGCGGCGCGCCGCGTCCTCGTCGACCGCGTGGGCGCCCACCCCGAGGGCCTGCTGCCCCACCTGGGCGGCGGCCTCGTCGGCGGCCTCCTGCTTGCGCGCGGTGAGGACCACTTTGGCGCCCGCGGCCGCCAGCTGCTGAGCTATCGAGAGGCCGATTCCGCGTGACGCGCCGGTGATGATCGCGGTGCGGCCGGTCAGATCTTGTGAGGTCATGCTGTCAGGCCTTCCGTCGCGGTCAGGAGCCGCCGGGCGGCAGCGCAGACTTGGTTTGCTGCCGAATTTTATTCACGATGTTTTGGACATGTGTTGAGGTGGTATGCCACGCGCATGTTATCGAAATTGACACTCATGAAACCGCTGGTTGTTGCCGGTGCCGTCGCCGCGGCTATCGCCGCCGCGCCCGCGGCCGCGGCTGAGGTCTACGTCGCCGGACCGGCCGCACCCACGCACGTGACCTTCAAGGACGACCCGGGCGGCGGCGGCTGCGACGCGAACGGAAACTGCGGCTCGGGCGGCCAGTTCAACGGCCCCGGCGGCGGTCCGGGCGGCCAGGGCTGCGTCCCGGGCGTCGGCTGCGGCTCCGGCGGGCAGAACGCTGGACCCGGCGGCATTCCCGGCGGGCAAGGCTGTCTGCCGGGCGTCGGCTGCGGCGGCGGCCACGCCTAATCGCTGAACCCGTCAGCCTCCCGAGAGCCTGGTGATCCAGGCCCGGGAGGCTGCTGGGTCTATGACGTCGTCCAGTTCGAATGTGGTCGCCGCCCGCAGCGCCTTGCCGTGCTCGTAGGCCGCGGCCACCAGGCGATCGAACAGGCTCTGCCGCTCGGCGGGATCGCCAGACTCCTCCGCGGCGGCCAGCTCCTTGCTGAAGCCGAGCCGCACGGCGCCTTCCAGGCCCATGCCGCCGATCTCTCCGGTCGGCCAGGCGACGGTGAAGTGCGGCGCGCGAAATGAGCCGCCGGCCATCGCCATCGCGCCGAGCCCGTATCCCTTGCGCAAGATGATCATTCCCAGCGGCACCGTCAGCCGCGCGCCCAGCACGAACATCCGACCGAAGCGGCGAACGGCCGCTTCCTTTTCCGCGTCGGGCCCGACCATGAAGCCCGGGGTGTCGCACAGCGAGATCACCGGCAGCCGAAACGATTCGCACAACGCCAGGAAGTCGCCGGTCTTGTCGGCGGCCTCGGCATCGATCGCGCCACCCAGATGGTGGGTGCTGTTGGCGATCAACCCGTACGGAACCCCCTCGACGCGCACCAGCGCGGTGACGATTCCCACGCCGTAATCCGGACGCAGCTCCAGCACCGATCCGACGTCGACGATCGCCTCGATCGCCCGGTGCACGTCGTAGGCGCGTAACCGGTTCTGCGGCACCACATGCCGGGCCAGCCGCGGATCGGGCGCGGCCCAGTCGCTGACGGAGCCCTGAAAGTACGACAGGTACTGCTTGGCCAGTGCGACAGCGTGCGCCTCATCGTGGGCGACCAGGCTGACCACGCCGTTGCGGCGCTGCACGCCGATCGGCCCGATCGCCTCGGGCGGATACACGCCAAGCCCGCCGCCCTCGATCATCGCCGGCCCGCCCATCCCGATGTTGGCGTCCGGCGTCGCGATGATCACGTCGCACACGCCGGCCAGCGCGGCATTGCCGGCGAAGCACCGGCCCGAGACGACCGACACCAGCGGCACTTCCCCACTCAGCCCCGCGAGCATCCGGAAGGTAGGGACGTCCAGCCCGGCGGCGCCGCCGACGTCGGTGTCCCCCGGCCGGCCCCCGCCGCCCTCGGCGAACAGCACCACCGGCAACCGCTTTCGCGCGGCGAGGTCGAACACGCGGTCGGTCTTGGCGTGGTTGCGCATGCCCTGCGTGCCGGCCAGCACGGTGTAGTCGTAGGACACCACGACGGCCTGCGCCGCCGCCCGGCCGAACCGATCCGCGCCGATGGTGGCCAGGCCGGCGACCAGGCCGTCGGCCGGGGTGTTGACGATCAGGTCCTCCTCCGAGCGCCGGCTGCGCTGCGCGGCGATGGCCAGCGCGCCGTATTCGACGAAGCTGTCGGGGTCGACGAGGTCGGCGATGTTCTCCCGCGCGGTGCGCCGGCCTTGGTTGTGCCGCTTGGTGACCGCGGCCTGGCGGCCCTCGTCGAGGGTCAGGGCGTGGCGGTGCACGACCTCGTCGAGATCGGCACGCGATCGGTCGAGATCAGTTCCGGCCGAGACGGATTCGCTATCACCAGCATCGGCGGTGCGGGTGAAGACCAACAGCGGGTCTCCGGTGCCGACCACCTGGCCCGGAGCCACCAGGACCCGGACAATCCGCAGCGCGTCCGGCGCGACGAGCACGTGCTGCATCTTCATCGCTTCCAGGACAACCAGCTGACCACCCGCGGGGTATTCGGTGCCCTCGGGCGCCACCTCGACCACGGTGCCGGCCAGCTGCGCGCGCAGCGCGTCCTCACCAGGGTAGAGCTCGACCGCGGCCACCCGCGTTTGCTGCCGGTGCGACAGCGCCGCCTGGGCGAGTTCGGGTAGCTTCTCATCGAGGAAACCGGTGCTCACCCAACCGGACTCGATGCGATCGTCGCGCAGCAGTTCGCGCAGGAATGCGATGTTGGTGTTGACGCCCTCGATGCTGAACTCGGCCAGGGCGGTGCGGGCTTTGCGCACCGCCGCCCGCCAGGACGACCCGTGCACATCGACGATGAGCTTGGCCAGCAGCGAATCGTACTGGGGGCTTATCACCAATCCGGCCCGGCCATAGGTGTCGACGCGCACGCCGGGACCGCTGGGCGGGGAGAACACCGTGAGCGTGCCCGCCGATCCGGAGACGGAGGAGTCGGGCCCGAAGGTCTCCGTGTTGACCCTGAGTTGCATGGCGATGCCGTGGTGCGCGGCGGGCTCGCCGATGACTTCCATTCCGTCGGAGGCGATCCCGGATGCCAGCCCCAGCTGGTAGAAGGATGCACCGCCGGCGATCGCCAGCTGGACGGCCACCAGGTCGAGTCCGGTGGTTTCCTCGGTGACGGTGTGCTCGACCTGGATTCGCGGGTTGACTTCGAGGAAGACGAATTGCTCGCCGGTGACCAGGAATTCGACCGTGGCCAGACCGCGCAGGCCCACGCGGGCGCACAGGCGCACCGCCGCCTCGTGCAGTGCTCGGCGGAGGTCGTCCGAAAGTCCTTGCGCAGGAGCGATTTCGATGACCTTCTGGTAGCGCCGCTGGATGCTGCAGTCGCGGTCGCCGACCGCGCGGGCGTGCGTCTGGTGACCCGCTGGCGCGGCGACGACCTGCACCTCGATGTGGCGCGCGTCGGTGAGCAGCGCCTCGGCGAACAGCGCGGGATCGCCGAAGCCCAGCTGCGCCTCGGCGGCGCACCGCCGATAGGCCTCGTCGATCCGATCGGCGTTGCGCACCTTGCGCATTCCGCGCCCTCCGCCACCGGCGAGGGCCTTGATCATGATGCCACCGCCGTGGGCGGCAAAGAATGCCCTGATGTCCTCGACGCTGCTCGGCCCCTCGGTCGCCGGCAGCACCGGCACCCCGGCGGCGATCGCGGCGCCGCGGGCCGACGTCTTGTTGCCGAGCAGCTCGAGCACCCCGGCGTCGGGACCTACGAACGTGTAGCCGCCCGTCGCGCAGGCATCGGCGAATGTGGCGTTCTCGCTGAGGAATCCGTAACCCGGATGGATCAGATCCGCACCGGAGTTCTTCGCCGCGGCCAGCACGGCGGACTGGTCCAGGTAGGCACGCGGGCCGGCGCCCGGCAGGCCGATCGCCTCGTCGGCCGCGTGCACATGCGGGCTCTCCGCATCGTCCTCGGCATAGACCGCGATCGTGCGCATCCCCAGTTCGGTTGCCGTGCGGATGATTCTAAGGGCGATCTCGCCGCGGTTGGCGACCAGCACGCTCGGGCTCATCGCAGCGGGTCTCCCCACTGGACCTGCTCGCGGAGTCTGGCCTTGAGCAGTTTTCCGCCGGCATTGCGCGGCAGCGCACTGTCTACCACCGTGACGTATTGCGGCACTTTGAAGTCGGCCAGCTGGCTGCGGCAGTGGTCGAGCACCGCCGGCACGTCGATTTCGTCGTCGCCGCCGAACAACACCGCCCCCACCTTCTCGCCCATGACCTCGTCGGAGACCCCGAGCACGCAGGCGTCGGCCACGTGCGGCGCCGCCAGCAGCACGGCCTCCACCTCGACGCTGGAGACGTTCTCACCACCGCGGTTGATGATGTCCTTGAGCCGGTCCACGATGTGCACCCGGCCCGCATCGTCGACGCGCACCACGTCGCCGGTGTGCAGCCAGCCGTCCGCAAACGTCGCGGCGGTGGCCGCGGAGGTCCTAGCCCGATTCCAGTAGCCGGTGGTCACATTGGCGCCCCGCGCCACCAACTCCCCCACACCCGGGTCGTCGCCGAACGGGATCACCCCCAGGTCCACCGATGGAACCGCGTAGCCGACGGAGTCGGCGTGCTCGACGGCCTCGCTGTCGGGCAGCACGGTCATCAGTGACGCCGTCTCCGTCATGCCATAGCCGTTGAACACCGTGGCGCAGGGGAACGCGTTCTTCACCGACCGCACCAGCGACGGGGCGATCGGTGCACCGCCGTAGCCCACCCACCGCACGTTCGACACGTCGAGGTCGGCAAAACCGCTGTGCCGCAACAACAGCGAATATATCGCCGGGACGGTGACCATGACCGAGATGCGTTCGGCGGTCAGCGTGGCGAGCAACGCGTCCAGATTGAGCGTGGGCATGATCACCGAGGCGCCCCCGAGCCGGGCGGCGGCCAGCAGCTGGGTATTGCAACCCGTCACATGAAACAGCGGCACGGAGATGAGCGTGCGCATCGCTTCGCCGAGGTCCCGCGGCTGTTGCAGACAGCGGATCGCATTCTCTGTGTTGGTCAGGAACGCCTCGTGCGTGGTCGGAACGCCCTTGGGGTGGCCGGTGGTGCCCGACGTGTAGAACAGGGCCGCCGTGTCGGCGCGGCCGCGTTGCTCGGTGACGTAGGGCCGCCCGTCGGGCAGCGCGGCGTCCGGCGCCAGATCCACTCGCGCACCGGAGTCCGACAGGACGAACTCGACCTCGGGCTGCGCCGATCGCGTATTGACCGCCACCACAACGCCAGCGGCCATCACGGTGCCCCAGAACGCCAGTGCCCAGTCGATTCCGGCGGGGTAACGCACCGCGACGCGGTCGCCCGGCTTCAGGCCGTCCGCGCGCAGCCCCCCGGCGACCCGCGCCGCGCGATCCCAGAGCTGCCGGTATGTGAGACGCCCGGCCCCCAGCTCGACCAGGGCTTCTGCGCCCGGACGGGCGTCGACCTGTTCGGCGAGCATGTCCAGCAGGGACGCGGGCAGCTCGTCGAAGCGCGGAATACCATCGCGACCCCGGGACACGCCGGTCAGCGGGAACGGGTTACGGTCGCGCGGAATTTCGATCACAGCATGCCCGGTCCTTGCTAATCCGGTGTCCTATCGTGATAGCGGTGACCATCGACGATTCCGCCATCATGCCCGAGGCGTTCTTCACTGTAGACGGCGACTCCTATGTTCCGGGCCCGATGACGCAAGGCCCGTGGGGCTCGGCGATGGGCGGCCAGATCGTCGGGGGTCTGTTGGGTTGGGGCATAGAGCAATCCGGCATCGATCCGGACCTGCAGCCCGCCCGCTTCACGGTTGACCTGTTGCGCCCGGCCCTGATGGAGCCGGTGCAGATCCGGACCGCGGTGCAGCGCGAGGGCAGGCGCATCAAACTGGTCGACGGCAGCCTGGTCCAGAACGGCACCGTCGTCGCCCGGGCCAGCGCGCTGTTTTTGCGCCGCGGCGATCATCCCGAGGGTCAGGTGTGGTCGTCGCCGGCGCAGATGCCGCCGCTCCCGACATCCTCGGACGGCTTCGGAGACGGGATGCCGTTTCTCATCTGGGGGTATGGTGCGACGCTGCAAGGCAGTCCGGGAATCGCGGCCGGCGAATGGGAGCAGACCCACTCCCAGAAGTTCGCCTGGGCGCGGCTGTTTCGCCCGATGGTGCACGGACATCCGCTCACACCGTTCACCCGCCTGGCCTTCGTCGGTGACATCACGAGTTCGCTCACCCATTGGGGCACCGGTGGATTGCGCTACATCAACGCCGACTACACCGTGACGGCGAGCCGATTGCCCGACGGCGAATTCCTCGGTCTGGCCGCCCAGAGCCACTACGGCGCGGCCGGTGTCGCCACCGGCGCCGCGACCCTGTTCGACCAGCACGGGCCGATCGGCACCAGCTCGGCGCTGGCCCTGGCTCAACCGGCCGACGCCTTCAAACCGACCTACGCCTAGGCGGCCGGCCTGGACTCCCGAGCCGTTCCACGGGAACCTTGAGTGGTGAGCCAGCGCCTAACGGACAATCGCCTCGCGGCCGCCGCCGTCGCCTTCCTCGGCTACACGGCGCTGATGCTCGTGTTGGAACGTCGCATGCGCCGCAGCGGCGGGCCCGGGATCATCGCATTCGAGTTGGCCGGCAATGCATCTCGGGCTGAAGACATCATGACGCGGTGGGGCGGCGACGGCCGGCGGGCCGCGCGCCTGTCCCTGTGGCTCGATTTCGGCTACATGGCCACCTATGGCGTGCTGACGGCACTGCTCGTCGACCGCGCGCGCCGGCGGCATGGCCACCCGGCAGGTCTGCCCGCCGCCGTGCTCGTCGCCGTCGCCGGTGATGCGGCGGAGGGAGTTTCACTGCTGAGGGTGCTGCGCGGGACACGGATCGGCGTCCATGCCCGGCGCGCACAGGTCGCCGCGCTGATCAAGTTCGCGGTCCTCGTGGGGGCACTGGGATACGCCGTTACCGGATCGGGCCGTCCGGTCGCCGGTTAGTCCATCAGCTGCGCGGCGACCGTCGCCCCGAGCTCCCAGCACGCCTGCAGCTCGTCCTTGCCGGGTTTGCCCGACACGATCACGGTCTCCGCTGCTTTGACCCAGCCCAGCCCGGTGGTGATGGTGTCGACGGCGCGCTCGGCGCCCTCCGTGCCCTCGTTGCCGTGCAGGTACAGCCCGAAAGGTCGCCCACGGGTCGAGTCGAGAAGCTGGTAGTAGGCGCAGTCGAACGCGTGCTTGAGAGCGCCCGAGATGTAGCCGAGGTTTGCCGGGGTGCCCAGCAGGTAGCCGTCGGCGGCCAGCATCTCGGCCGGCGAGACCGTCAGCGCCGGGCGCCGCAGCACCTCGACGCCCTCGATGTCGGGGTCGGTGGCGCCGGAGACCACGGCCTCGAACATCTCCTGGGTGTGCGGTGACAGCGTGTGGTGCACGATCAGCAGCGTCTTGCTCATGGGCGGCCCTGCAGCTCGACCGCCGTCTTCATGGCCTCGCGGGCGCGGCGGCGATCGCCCGCGTAGTCATAGGCGCGGGCCAGCCGGTACCAGCGCCGCCAGTCCTCCGGGTGGTCCTCCACCTCGGTTCGGACCGCGGCGAACAGTTCGTCGGCCGCGTCGCGCCGGATGCGGCCCGACGGGCGGCGCGGCAGCGCGCTGGTGTCCAGCTCCATTCCGTCGGCCGCGATCAGCCGGGCCAGCTTCTGGTGCGCGAACCCGGCGCGCAGGGTGGCGATCATGGCCCACAGCCCGATCACCGGCAGGATCAGCACCGCGAGTCCGAGGCCGACGGCGGCGGCCCGGCCGGAGCCGATCATCGCGACGGCCACGCGCCCCAGCAGCACGAAGTACACCAGCAGCGCGACGCACATGAAGGCGACGAGCAATTGGGTGCGCACCACCCGCGCGGTGTCGCTCATTGCAGATTGAGCAGGGCCTCGAGACCCACCGTCAGGCCGGGGTGTTCCTTGATCCTCCGCACGGCCAGCAGCACGCCGGGCAAGAACGAGGTCCGGTCGATGCTGTCGTGGCGGATGGTCAGCGTCTCCCCCTCGGTGCCGAACAGGATCTCCTGATGGGCGACCAGCCCGGCCAGCCGCACCGAGTGCACCGGGATGCCGTCGACGTCGGCGCCGCGCGCGCCCGCCAGGCTGGTGCTGGTGGCATCGGGGTTGGGCGGCAAGCCCTTTCGCGACTCGGCGATCAGTTTCGCGGTGCGGGTCGCGGTTCCCGACGGGGCGTCGGCCTTGTGCGGGTGATGCAGCTCGATCACCTCGGCCGAGTCGAAGAAGGGCGCGGCCTGCTTGGCGAAATGCATCGAAAGCACCGCCCCGATGGCGAAGTTCGGCGCGATCAACACCGACGCGCCGGGGCCGTCGGCGAGCCAATCCTGCACCTGCCGCAGCCGCTCGGCGGTGAAGCCCGTGGTCCCCACGACCGCGTGAATTCCGTTGCCTATCACGTACTTCAGATTGTCCATCACCACGTCGGGGTGGGTGAAGTCGATGACGACCTCGGTGTCGCCCTCGGTCAGCAGGCTCATCGGATCGCCGGCGTCCACTTCGGCCGACAGGGTCAAATCCTCGGCGGCCTGCACGCCCGCCACCATCGCCGATCCGACCTTGCCCTTGGCTCCCAGCACTCCTACCCGCATGGCCTTCACCCTAGACCGGGTCGATTCTGCGCCGCGCGTGCGTCTTTCCACGACAACTCGGATGGCGCTGATTCGCGGCGATCAGGTGTGGACGATCCAGCCCGCTTCGGTATAGGGAGCGGGTTGCTTGGGATCGTTGATCGTGATGTACAGGTCGCCTGGCGTCGGCATAGCGAAGCCGACGAATCCGTGGGCGGTCTGCCCGTCGTGAAGGCCGCCCGATTGCAGCGCGGGCAGCTTGTCGAGCCGCCGGTAGTCGACCGCCAACGTTGACGGCTCGGGCGCGTCGTCGGGATGAGTCCAAGGCTGAGGGCCGCCGCCGTATCCGGCGAACATGTAGCGCTGGTCGAACTGGAAGAACTGGTGGGACGTCGCGGTGACAGTCATTTCCACTACGTTGCATCCGGGGCCACTCGGAGCCGCGAAATGAGAGGCGCACCCTGGCGGAAACCACGTGGCACTGTTGACCGTGATGTCGGCGGTCGCGCCGCTAGCCGTCTGCACATGCACGGGCACGCCCATCTGACCGATCGGGAACGGTGGACTCTCCGGCATGGAATCGGCCGAACCGGAGGGACACGACCATCCGGCGATGACGACGGTGACCGCCGTTGCCGCACTGACGAATCCCGCGCGCACCAGAACAGGCTACCGCAGCGCTGCCCCGAAAACCGCGGAATCGTTTCGATCCAGCGCGTTTGCTGTATCCCCTTGCGGCTGAGGTTGAATCGTCAAAATGATCCGGCAGGGTGACCGCCGTCTGCGTGCCGCGCGGGCGTGGCGGGTTGGCTTGTCCACAGTTCGGGGTTCATCCCCAGCTGCCGCGCGGTCCGCTTTCTTCGCTGTTCCCCGGGCATAAAATTCGAACATGCATTCGATCGCGTTCCCGGCCGAGGTATCCGCCGCCCTGGCCGCGCAGGATGCCGCCGACGCGGCCATCCGCGAGCTGAACTTCGATGCGCTGCGCCCCGCCGTCCGGCTGCGCGTCCTCGAACGGATCGAGGCGTCGCGGCGCCGACAGGTGGCGGTGAGCCATGACGTCATTGCCGACCTGGCGGCGGAGGATCCCGCCGACATCGGCGGCCCGGTGCACAAAGTTGTCGCCGACTGGCTGCGCATCAGCTACGCCGAGGCGTGCCGCCGGGTTCGCGACGCCAAAGAGCTATCGCCGCGCTCGGCCCTCACCGGCGCGGAGCTGCCACCGCAGTTGCCGGCCACGGCCGTCGCGTGGCGTGAAGGCGCTCTCGACGGTCACCACCTACGAGTCATTCAAACGTTCGTCCGGGATCTTCCGGAGTCCATACCCGCTGCCACGGTGGAGAACGCCGAACGATTCCTGGCCCGGCAGGCGCGGACGTTACGGCCGGATCAGCTGCAGAAGCTCGCGCACCAGTGCGCGCTACGGATCAATCCCGACGGCAAGTTCTCCGACGCCGACCGGGCCCGCCAGCGCGGCTTCATCTGGTGCGGCCAACGGCCCGACGGGATGAGCGTGGGGAAGCTGATCGCCTCGCCGGAGCTGCGGGCCAACCTCGACGCCTGGCTGGCCCGGTTCGCGGCCCCCGGGATGTGCAATCCCGGTGACCAAACCCCTTGCATCGCAGATGAACCCGACGACGAGCGCGTGCGCAGCGATCTGCGCAGCCCCGCGCAACGCCGGCACGACGCACTCAACGCCCTGGTGCGCGGCCAGCTCGGCGACCCGAAGCTCGGCCAGCACAACGGACTGCCGGTCGCGGTCATCGTGTCGACCACCCTGCAGGAGCTGACCTCGGGCACCGGGCGGGCGGTGACCGGTGGCGGGACGCTGCTACCGATGCGCGATGTGATCCGGATGGCCCGCCACGCCTACCACTATCTCGCTGTGTTCGACGAACACTCCAGCCGCCCACTGTATCTCGGACGGTCGCGACGCATCGCGACACCGGATCAGCGCATCGTGTTGTACGCCCACGACCGCGGCTGCACCCACCCCGGCTGCGACGCACCGGGCTACTGGTGCGAGGCGCACCACCTCGCCGAGTGGGCGACCGGCGGCACGACCGACGCGGATAATCTCACGTTCGCCTGCGTGCCACACCACAAGCTCGCCGAAAAGGGCTGGCGGACAACGAAAACACGCCGGGGTGACACCGAGTGGATACCGCCGCCCGAGCTAGACCGCGGTGCGCGCACCAACGAGTTTCACCATCCCGAACGCCTACTTCCGGAACCGCCCGGCGAATCCGCGTAGCGGTAGGTCGGCGCTGGTGATCAGTCCCGGTGGCGCCGCGACCACCGACTTGATGGAAGCCAGCGCCGGCATGCCGGTGACGGTCATGCCGATCGAGGCGAAGTTGTCCGGGTTGGACAGGTCTACGCCGGGCTTGGGGAAGATCATGTGCTTGTTGTAGATGCAGGGGTCGCCTTGAATCTGAGTGATGTAGCAGCCCTTGATGTTCCAGCTCGGGTCGGTGTGCGGGGTCATCTGCCATTCGAGGTGCGTCTCGACCCGCGGCACGCCGTCGACCATGCCCTGGTACTTGATGTAGTTACCGCCCAGCGAACCTTTGGGCAGCGTGTACCAGCCTAGGTCGACGTCCTTGGTGCACGCGCCCAGCTCGTAGCTGAACTTGACCTCGTCGAGCCGCAGGTCGAAGCAGTCGGCCATCATGTACACGCTGTCGGCGAACACCCGTGTGTATTTCTCCAGCTTCGAGGGAATCTCGGGGTCGTCGACCGGCTGGCCGTAGCCCACCTCGATCCAGGTGTCTTTGGAGTGGTGGCACGACACGTCGACCGATTCGATCGTGGTGACGTTTTCGATGTCGGCGACGTCGGCCGAGCACACCACGCCCAGGATCTGGTTCAGACCCGGGTTCATCCCGGTGCCGTAGAACGTCGCGCCACCCAACTCAGCGGCCTCGGCCAATAGCTGGCTGACCGGCTTGCCCGACGGATGTGGGTGGTTCGTGTCGCGGTGCCAGCCGGTGATCCAGTCGGCGGTGGTGACGATATTGATGCCCGCCTCGAGCACCTGTAAGTAGAGGTCCTCGTCGGGAAACACGCCGTGGAACGTCAGCACGTCCGGCTTGGCGGCGATGATCTCCTCGATCGTGCCGGTGAACGCCACCCCGTTGGGCGCCAGGCCCGCGAACTCTCCGGTATCCTTGCCCACCTTCTCCGGCGAATAGCAGTGCACGCCAACGAGTTCGATGTCGGGCTGGGTGGCGATCCGCTTGATCATCTCGGTGCCGACGTTTCCGCTTCCGACCTGAAAGACGCGAACCGGTGCTGTACTCACTGCCTTGAGCCTTCCTGCGCTACCAACGCTTTGGGATAGAACTGCTTGGCCCACTTGCGAATTGCGGTGAAGCCTTCGTACTCGTCGGTGGCCAGGGCCGGCGGATCCGAATAGCGCTGGTGCTGCCAGATCTCGATGTCCTGCTCGAACTGGCGGATGACCTCGCGCCCGAATTCGTCCGCCTTGAGTTCGGCACGGGCCGAATCGTTTCCGGGGATCCGGCCGATGTAGACCATGAAGCGCACATCGGAGGTGAACTCGTCGATCGGCGTGATCGCCGAGATGGTGCGGTTGTCGATCATGCCCCAGCTCTTGGTCACGGCGATGCCCAGTCCACCGTTGATGGCCTGCACGCCGCTGTTGACGTCGTCGATCAACTGGGCGTCGTCGCCCTCGAAGGTGATGGTGAAGTCGACGTAGGACACCGGCTCGTCGAAATCGTGGCGGGTGAACACCGGCACGATCGGGGTGTTGTGCACGTACTTGAAGTGCGCGAAGTCCACCCCGTTCTCCAGCACGTATTGCGGGTGCATCTCCAAACCCTCGCGGTACAACCGCTGTTGCGGGTAATAGTCGTCAGCGCAGCTGCGGTCGTCGAACGCGGCGAACACGTCCGGCGCATCGAAATAGGGCTCGCGGCGGTGCAGGTCGTGCCAGATGTACACCGATGCGTTGCGCTCGACCACCGGGTAGGTGCGAATGCGGCGGCCGCGGTTGGGCCGATCCTGGTACGGGATGCAGACGTTGCGGCCCTCGTGGCTCCACTGCCACCCGTGGAAGGGACACTGCAGAACCTCGCCGACGACCTTTCCGCCATATCCCAGGTGCGCGCCCAGGTGCTCGCAGTAGGCGTTCATCACCGTGAGCTCGCCGGATTCGGCGCGCCAGGCGACCATCTCCTGGCCGAAGTACTTCATCTTGTGCACGTCGCCGACGCCGACCTCGTCGGACCACGCGACCTGGAACCAGCCGGTCGGTGTCATCGACAACGGTGGCTTAGCCATCGATCCCTGCCATGTGAGCCGCCCTCCCGGATGAATGATAGGCCGCGCCGCGACAAAATCAAAGTACCCTCTATGAAACCCTGCGGTGCAACCGGCGTCAGTGGATAAGATCGGCGAATGACCCGCGCACGCACCGGCGCCGGCGTGGACGGCCGGCGGCCGAACCGGCGGGGCAACGCGACTCGCGAAAGCATGCTCGAGGCGGCGTTGCGCTCGCTGGCGTCCGGCGAGCCGGGCTCGGTCTCGGCCAACCGCATCGCCAAGGACATCGGCGCCACCTGGGGCGCGGTGCAGTACCAGTTCGGCGACACCGACGGGTTCTGGGCCGCCGTGCTGCACCGCACCGCCGAACGTCGCGCGGCGACGTTCTCGACGCTGTCGACGCCGATCTCGCCAGACGCTCCGCTGCGCGAGCGTGTCGGCGCCATCATCGATACCCTCTACCGCGGCCTCGCGTCCCCGGATTCACGTGCGATCGAAAACCTGCGGGCCGCGTTGCCGCGCGACCCCGAGGAGCTCGAGCGGCTCTACCCGCGCACCGCCGCCGAGATGTTTTCCTGGGGCAAAAGCTGGCTGGAGACCTGCCAGCACGCCTTCTCAGGTCTGGCGGTCGACCCCGATCGGGTTCGCGAGGTCGCCGCCCTGATTCCCGGCGCGATGCGCGGCCTGGTGTCGGAGCGTCAGCTGGGTTCCTATGCCGACCTCGACATGGCACGGCGGGGTCTGACCAACGCCCTGGCCGCCTACCTGGAGCAGTCCCGGCCTTAACCTCAGGCGTCGATGACGACGCGGTCGCCGTCGGCCCGCGAGACGCACACGAGCATGCCGTCGTCGCCCGGGTCGGTGCGGCCACGGTGATCCACTTGTCCGGCAAGCACTTTGACCCGGCACGTCCCGCAGAATCCCTGCCGGCACGAGTACGGAGTGGTCGGGTCCCTGTCGAGCATGACCTCGAGCGCGGTCCGATTCGCCGGTATCGCGAGCACCTGCCGTGATCGCGCGAGCTCCAACTCGAACGGCACCCCATCGACGACGGGCGCCGGGCTGAACCGCTCGTAATGCAATGGCGCACCGGCATGCTCGTTGCGGGCGACGCGGACCGCCTCCAGCATGGCGCTCGGCCCGCACACGTAAACAGCGGTCGCCGGTCCCGCTCCGTCCAGCAGCTCCGCCACGGTGGCGAAGCGGCCGCGCTCGTCGTCGGCCCAGACCGTCACCCGGTCCGGCCCGAGCGACACGACCTCGTCGAGCAGCGGCATGTACTCGCGGCTGCGGCCGGTATAGATTGCGCGCCAATCGATCCCGCGCTGCGCGGCCACCTGGAGCATCGGCAGGATGGGCGTCACCCCGATGCCCCCGATGACGAACAGCGCCTGCTGCTCGGCGGTGCCGAGGTAGAACGCGTTGCGCGGACCTTCGAACGACAGCGTGTCACCGACGTCGAAAGTCTCATGCATCTCGATGGATCCGCCTCCGCCGTCGGCGATCCGCCGAATGGCGATGCGGTAGTCGGTGCGCCGCCCGGGCGCGCCGCACAACGAGTACTGCCGGCGCCGGCCCGAGGGCAACAGGACGTCGATGTGGCCACCCGGTGTCCAGGACGGAAGCAAACCGCCGTCGGGGTCGGCCAGGGTCAACGCGACGACGTCCGGCGCGACGACCTCGCGCTTGGTCACCACCGCGGTCAGCTTGCGCTGCACCGGCTGCACCCGCGACGGCGACCACCGTGACACCGTGGCGAAGCCCTCGAACACCGCCCGCACGCCCCACAGCAACGACCCGAAGCGATCGCGCTCGCGCCGTCCGTACAGGTCGGCGGGTCTGCTGGACCAAATGCTCTCCGGCACCGAAACCGCCCCTTACTTCTGCCGAATGTCGAAGCGCGCGAACAGCCGGATCGCTCCCGGGCTGATGCGCCGCATCGCGTAGCCGATCCGCGACTCCGCGGCGATCGGCAACACGGCCGGAGCGGTCTTGACGGACTTGACGATTGCCTTGGCGGTCGCTTCGGGGGTGAAGTTGCGGCGCCGATAGGCGGCGTCGGCCTTGCCCCGCGCCCGCTCCTGCTGGTCCGCGCTCATGCCCGCGTAGATCGTGTTCTTTGCGATGTTGGTGTTGACGAATCCCGGGCACACCGCCGTGACGCTGATCCCCTCGTCGGCGAAGTCGGCGCGCAACGATTCGCTCAGTGCCAGCACCGCCGCCTTGGTGGTGCTGTAGGCGACCATGGACTTCGAGGGCAGGTAAGCCGCCGCCGACGCCACGTTGATGATCGTGCCGCCCTCGCCACGTTCGACCATCTGCGCCCCGAACGCCCTGCTGCCCGAGATGACGCCGTGGACGTTGACGCCCATGATGTTCTCCCAGTTCGCCGAGCTCGTCTCCAGGAACCGGCCCGCCATCCCGATGCCGGCGTTGTTCACCAGGATGTCGACCACCCCGTGCTCGTTGCGCACTTGGGCCGCAAGCTCATTCATGGCGGCCTCGTCGCTGACGTCGACCTGGTACACCGCTGCCTCGGCGCACGCGGCGCGTACGGCGTCGGCGGTTTCCTTGGCGGCGGCCAGATCACGGTCGACGAGGACGATCTTTCGGGCGCCGTTTCGGGCCAGCTCCACCGCCGTGGCCCGGCCGATTCCGGCTCCGGCGCCGGTGACCAGGGCGAGTTTTCCGCGCACGTCACGCCGCTCGCCGCGCACCTCGGCCGGCCCGGCGGCGGGGGCGCCATCGACGTTGCGGTCGACCCACTCGGCGGTCAACCGGGCGATGACGTCCGGACGCGACGTCACCACCCAGTGGCCGCCCTCGATCTCGATCACCCTGCCGCCTAACGGAATCGCTCCGGTGAATCGTTGCAGCGCGGGCGTGACGAACATGTCGCGGCGCGGCACCAGCGTCTGGACGGGAACCTTGGTCTCGGGCAGCCGGCGACCCGGCGCCAGCATCGGCGCCGGCATGTTCTGCCGGTACAGGTTGAGCCCGTGCACATAATCGGTGACCGAGCGCAGCGTGTCGTGGTGCTGGCTGCGCGTGCTCGATCGGCCGATGCGCTCAAGCGCCTCAATGACTTTCACGCCGACGCGCGAGCGAAACGACAGTTCCGGCACGCCCGGGCACAAGAAGAAGCCGATATAGCCCGACGCGATCAGTTGCCTGAGCACCTGGGCCACGGCTCGCGGCGTGCGCGCCGAGCGCAGAAATGCGCCGGCATAGTTCAGGTGCGGGCCCGAGATCGAGGTGAAGGACGCGACTTTGCCCATCACCGAGTCGTCGGTGACCGCCGCCCACGCCTGGATCGACCCCCAGTCGTGGGCCAGCAGGTGCACCCGCCCCACACCCAGGCTGTCGATCACCGCACCGATGTCGGAGATCAGTTGCGCGAACAGGTATCCGGATCTCTTTGCGGGACACGATGATTCACCGGCGCCCCGCACGTCGTAGGCCACCACGTTGTAGGGCTTGCCGGTCAGTTCGTGGGCCACGCCGTCCCAGACGTGGTGGTTGTCCGGAAATCCGTGAATTGCCAGGATGGTTGGCCGCGCCGGGTCGATGTCGGTGTACCGGTGCACGGCCAGCGTGACGCCGTCGCCGGTGGTGAAGGTCGATGTGCCGGTCATCAGTGCGAGGCGCGCGCGGCCGGTGAGATGGCCAGGTAGTCGACGGCCAGCCCCAGCCCACCGAGCTGCGAGGGGTGAAAGCCCGGCCGGTAGTAGTTGGCGACCGCCCGGACGAAGCGCATCGGCCCGGGCACCAGGCCGCGGCGCGCCGCCGAGAAGTAGTTCCGCCAGCGCGGCTTGGTGCCCGGTGGCAGCTGGGGATCCAGCGAGTACATGAACCGCACGCCGCGGATCCACAACAGCAGCATGGCGGGCGTCACGACCAGCTGGGCGCGCGCCTGGCGCCAGTAACCGGCCCGCAGATGCTTCATGGTGTCGAACGCCACCGCCTTGTGCTCGACCTCCTCGGCGCCGTGCCAGCGCAGCATGTCCAGCATCACCGGATCGGTGCCGATCTGGTCGTGGGCCGGCGAGTCGAGGATCCACTCGCCCAGGATGGCGGTGTAGTGCTCGATGGCCGAGACCAGCGAAACCTGCTCGAGCAGCCAGCTCTGCCGGCGACGCTGGCTCCAGGTGGGCCGGGGCCCCAGCAGCTTGTCGAACAGCCACTTGATCTGGCCGGTGTAGGGGGTCAGGTCGATGCCGCGCGCGGCAAAGTGCGCCAGCACGTTCGCGTGCGCCTGCGAATGCACGGCCTCCTGGCCGATGAAGCCCTGCACGTCGAGCCGCAGCTGGTCGTCCTTGATCAGCGGCAGCGTCTGCTTGAAGACCTCGACGAAGAACTCTTCCCCGGCGGGCAGCAGCAGGTGCAGCACGTTGAGGACGTGGGTGGCAAACGGTTCGCCGGGCACGTAGTGGAACGGCAGCTGAGTCCAGTCGAAGTCCACGTCGCGGGCTTCCAGCACCAGGCGCTCGTGATCCAGGGAGGCATCGTGGGGACCCGCTGCTTGGTTGTCGACGGTCAGCATCGTGCCCCCTACCTCGGCTTTTAGCCCTCGATCACGGTCTTGTGGTGGACGTCGCGCGTCCCAAGTATAAGTACGCGGCGCAGATATGCGAAACCGCCGGTACTGGGTTCTTCCGCGATGAATTCTTGCGTGATCGTCTTCAGCCGGCCGCGACGTGGCGGCGCAGTTCGTACTGGCCGGGGTCGGGGTTGGCCAGCATCCGGCGGTGTTCGGCCGGCGTCAGGGGCCACACCTCGGGCACACCGTCGTTGTTGAGGTACCAGCTGTTACAGCCGGTGGTCCACACCGTGTCCGGCATCGCGGCGCGCAGCTTCGCGTTGAAACGCTCGGTCGCGGCGGCCGTCGGCTCGACCGTGTCGAATTCGCGTCGGCGCCAGCGCTCGATCCAGCCCAGGATGTGCTCGGCCTGCGATTCGGCCACGGTCGTCAGCGCGAGGTTTCCCACGGGGCTGTGCGGCCCCAGCATCATGAAGAAGTTGGGAAAGCCCGACAGCGCCACGGTTTGGTAGGCCCGAGGCCCGTCGCGCCAGACGTCATTGGCGTGGATGCCGTCGCGGCCGATCAGCTCCATCGGCCGGAAAAACGCGTGGGTGTCGAATCCGGTGGCGAGCACGATGATGTCCACCTCGTGCAGGACGCCGTCGGCGGTGACGATGCCGCGCCGTTCCACGTGGTCGATGCTCGCCGTCACCAGCTCGACGTCGTCGCGCTGCATCGCCCGGTAGAAACCGTTCGACATCACCAGGCGCTTGCAGGCCGGCGTGTAGTCGGGCGTCAGCGACCGCCGCAACTCGGGATCGCGGATCTCCCAGAGGCTGGCGCGGCACAGCGCCGCCATGATCTTTCGGCGCAGGCCCGGCTTGGTCAGCCCGACCGCGAAGAAGTCGAACGCGAGGCTGTAGAGGCGGTACGCCACCTTATCCAGCCACGGCATCTTGCGCCGGGTGATCCCAGTGAAGCCGCTGTAGCGCGGATTCGCCAGGCGCAGCACCCATTGCGCGGTCCGCTGGAACAGCGCGACGTGGCCGGCCACCCCGGCCAGACCGCACACCAGCTGCACGCCCGTCGACCCGTTGCCGACGATCGCGACGCGCCGACCCCGCACGTCCACGCCGTGATCCCACCGCGCGGAGTGAAAAACATTGCCGCCGAAGTCATCCAAGCCCGAAATCGACGGCAGTCGCGGGTGATGCAGGACGCCGGTGGCCGAGATCAAGAAGTCGACCGTTAATTCCTCGCCGGCGTCGGTGCGCAGCACCCAGCGGCCGTCGTCGAAACGCGCGTGGGTGACTTCGGCGCCGAACCGGATGCGTTTCCGCAACCCGTAGCGGTCGGCGACGTCCCGGAAGTAGGCCTGGATTTCGCCGCCGGGTGAGAACAGGTGCGACCAGTCGGGATTCCTGGCGAAGCTGTACTGGTAGATGCGCGACGGGATGTCACAGACCAGACCCGGGTAGGTGTTCTCCCGCCAGGTGCCGCCCACCTCGTCGGCCTTCTCGTAGATGGTCACGTCGGTGATACCGCTGCGCAGCAAGGCAATTGCGACGCACAGCCCCGACATGCCTGCTCCGACGACGGCTACGGCGGGATCGCGTCGCGTCATCGGTACTCCCGTGGGGTTCTGGCTACTCGGCCTCGGCGCGCTGCTTGAGGCGCTGCAACGTGAGCCGGATGTGCTCGGTGTTGGCGGCCGCGCGATCGGCGACGCCGGTGGCCCTGCCGGCGACCTTGCGAAACCACCCAGGCCTGCGGTCCCAGGTGCGTTCGGTCACCTCACACCCGTCGCCGGCCGCGGCGATGTCGTATTGCCAGCGGGCGATCGGAAAGACCGTATGGCTCACGTCGAACGCAAAGCGGCGGCCCGGTTCCGCGTCGGTGACCGTGCACTTGGTGCTCCAGCTGCGGCTGCCGCTCTTGTTCTGGCCGGTGAACACCGCGCCGGGCGTCACCGCGTCGCCCTTGCGCCATTCCATCGCGACCGCCTCCTCGGCCAGCTCGGCCAGCGTGGGCAGGTCGGTGATGAGCCGGTACACCACGTCGGGCTGGGCGTCGATCTGCACGGTGGCCTGCACGCACGGGTCCGTCATTCGCCGATCATAGCCAGCAAACAGCCAGCCTTTGCGGCTCCCGCGAAGTTTCTTCACACTTGAACGTGAACCGGCAATCTAGGGGCGATCATGCGAGTCGGCGTACCGACCGAGACCAAGACCAATGAGTTTCGGGTCGCCCTCACCCCCGCCGGTGTCGCCGAGCTGACCCGCCGCGGCCACGACGTACTTGTGCAGGCCGGCGCCGGAGAAGGGTCGGCGATCCCCGACTCGGAGTTCAAGGCGGCGGGCGCCCAGCTGACCGAGACGGCCGACCAGGTCTGGGCCGACGCGGACCTGCTGCTCAAGGTCAAGGAGCCGGTGCCGGCCGAGTATGACCTGTTGCGGCGCAACCAGATCCTGTTCACCTTTCTGCACCTGGCGGCCTCGCGGGCGTGCACCGAGGCGCTGTTGGCATCCGCAACGACGTCGATCGCCTACGAGACGGTCCAGACCGCCGACGGCACACTGCCGCTGCTGGCCCCGATGAGCGAGGTCGCCGGCCGGTTGTCCGCTCAGGTCGGGGCCTATCACCTGATGCGCACCCATGGTGGGCGCGGCGTGTTGATGGGCGGTGTGCCCGGCGTCAAGCCCGCCGACGTCGTGGTGGTGGGCGCGGGGACGGCCGGGTACAACGCGGCGCGGGTCGCCGGCGGCATGGGGGCGTCGGTCACGGTGCTCGACGTCAACATCAACAAGCTTCGCCTGCTCGACGCGGAGTTCGGTGGCCAGGTCCGCACCCGCTACTCGTCGGCCTACGACCTGGAGGGCACCGTCAAGCGCGCCGATCTGGTCATCGGCGCCGTGCTGCTGCCCGGCGCGAAGGCCCCCAATTTGATCCCGAATTCCCTTGTCTCACAGATGAAATCGGGCGCCGTGCTGGTCGACATCTCGATCGATCAGGGGGGATGCTTCGAAGACTCCCGGCCCACCACGCACGACGACCCCACCTTCGGCGTGCACGACACGCTGTTCTACTGCGTGACGAACATGCCCAGCGCGGTGCCCAAGACGTCGACGGTGGCGCTGACCAACGCGACCATGCCGTACGTGCTCGCGCTCGCCGATCGCGGCTGGCGGACGGCCTGCCGCTCGGATCATGCTCTGGCCAAAGGCCTTTCGACCCACGACGGCTGGCTGCTGTCGGAACAGGTGGCCACCGACCTCGGCCTGCCGTTCACCGACCCGGCGGCCGTTCTGGGCTGAGCGGAGCGTTAACTTGTCGCCGCGAGACTGGCGATGATGTCGGCCGCGGGGCCCGCGCACGCGTTCTTGAACGACGTTCCGGCCCACAGCGGCATCCCGTTGGGATCCTCCATGGCGGCGGCCGCTTCCCGTATCGGCGAGGTCATCTGGTTGACCTCGGGGTAGCCCAACGGCGCGACGTGATCGAGCATGCGGGTGAAATCGTTTTCCAGGCCGCGCGCGTAGCGGCCCGAGAACGCCCGCGTGACAACGGTCGTGGCGAACAGCGGGTTCTTCAGGGCGACCCGGTGCGCGGCGTTGGTGCCCGCCTCGTCGGCGAGCAGTAGCGCGGTGCCGACCTGCGCCGCCACCGCTCCCCTGCGCAGCGCGGCCCCCACTTCATCGGCGGTGCCCAGTCCGCCCGCCGCGATGATCGGCACGTCGTGCGCGTTGCGGATGCGGTCGATGAGCTGATGCAGCGACTCGTTGGCCGGTTCCATGTCCGGTGCGAAGGTGCCGCGGTGCCCGCCGGCCGCAGGCCCCTGAACCACGAGGCTGTCCGCGCCGGCGGCGACCGCGATTCCCGCCTCATAGGCCGACGTTACGGTGACCATCACCAGCAGGCCCAGCGCGCCCAGCCGCCGGATCACGTCGGGTGGCGGCACGCCGAACGTGAAGGACACCAGCTCGGGCCGAAGGTCGGCGACCACCTCGAGCTTCTGCTCCCACTCGTCGTCGTCGCCGTGCTGCGGCTGACCGACCTCCACCTGGTAGTGCTCGGCGATTTCTTCGAGTTCGGCCGCGTAGTAGTGCAGGGCCACCCAGTCGGCGACGCTGGGCTGGGGCACGAACAAGTTCACCCCGAGCGGGCCGGTGGTGGCCTTGCGCGCCGCGGCGATGTCGTCGGCGAGTTGCTCGGCGCTGCGATGCCCGCCGGGCACGAAACCGAGCCCACCGGCATTGGTCACCGCGGCCGCCAACGCGGGAGTCCCGGGCCCGCCGGCCATGGGCGCGCCGACGATGGGCACGGGGATGTCCCAAAAGCCCAGCACCATCTGGCCCAGTACCATTCGGCTAGTCCGTCGACGGCGAGCGCCGGCACGGCGCGAGTGTGGAGGCGGACATGCGAGCTACGTTACCATCGCCCGAAGTTGTTGGGGCAGTGACCGTTTGGCGGCATAGGGGCCAAGGACCGCGGCGCCGTAGCGCTGCCCGAGCAGCTTGTGCGCCACCGCGTTGACCTCGTCGACGGTCACCTGGTCGATCTGGCGCAGGGTGTGCTCGATGCTGCGGTGTTTGCCGTAGTTGAGTTCGTTGCGGCCCAACCGGCTCATCCGCGAGCTGGAATCCTCCAGGCCGAGCACCAGACCGCCGCGCAAGGATCCCTTGGCGATGCGGCATTCCGATTCGGTGATGCCGTCGCGTGTCACCGAGTCGAGCACGTCGCGCGTCACCGCCATCACTTCGGCGAAGCGTTCGGGTTGGCAGGCCGCATAGACGGACAGCGCGCCGCTGTCGGCGAAGACGTCCACCGTCGAGTACACCGAGTAGGCCAGCCCGCGCAGCTCTCGAACCTGCTGGAACAACCGCGAGCTCAGGCCGCCGCCCAGCGCGGTGTTGAGCACCGACAGCGCCCAGCGATGCTCCCAGCCACGCCCGGGCGTGCGGACGCCCAACGACACGTGAGCCTGCTCGGCGTCCCGGTTGCCCAGCAGCAGAACGGGGCGACCTGTGACCCGTCCGGCACCCTTGCGCGGCGCGATGGGTTCGCGGCCGCGAACCAGATGCGGCCCAAAATGCCTGCGCACCAACGCGACCACCTCGTCGTGGTCGACATTGCCGGCCACCGCCACCACCATCCGCTCAGGCGTGTAGCGCCGGACGTGAAACGAGTGCAGCTGATTTCGGGTCATCGACGCCACCGACCGTGCGGTGCCGATGACGGGACGGCCCACCGGGTGGTCGCCGAAGAGCGCGCTCAGGAACATGTCACCGAGCGCGTCCTCGGGGTCGTCGTCGCGCATCGCGATCTCTTCGAGGACCACGTCGCGTTCCAGCTCGACATCGCCTGCCGCACAGCACCCGTTGAGCACCACGTCGGCGACCAGGTCGACGGCCAGCGCCAGGTCGCTGTCGAGCACGTGCGCGTAGTAGCAGGTGTGTTCCTTGGCGGTGAACGCGTTCAGCTCTCCCCCGACGGCGTCCATCGCCTGGGCGATGTCCACCGCGGTGCGGCTGGGAGTGGACTTGAACAGCAGGTGCTCGAGGAAGTGCGCGGCCCCGGCGACGGTGGCACCCTCGTCGCGCGAGCCGACACCGACCCACACCCCGACCGATGCGGAGCGCACCGAGGGCAGGTACTCGGTGACCACCCGCAAGCCACCCGGCAGCGTGGTACGCCGCAGCGCGGCCTGGGGTGCCAATTCCGCCTCGGCGGCCTTGCCCCGGCGCAGGGCGCCGGCCCGACCGGGACGCGTCCCGGCCGGCGAGTCAGCTGCTCGCCGTTGCGGCATCGGCAGGGGCGGCCGCCGGAGCGTCGGCGGAAGCCGCGTTGTCTTCCTCCACCAGGACCAGCGAGATCTTGCCACGCTTGTCGATGTCGGCGATTTCGACGCGCAGCTTGTCGCCGACGTTCACCACGTCCTCGACCTTGGCGATCCGCTTGCCCTTACCGAGCTTGGAGATGTGCACCAGGCCGTCACGCCCGGGCAGCAGCGACACGAACGCACCGAAATCCGTTGTCTTGACCACGGTTCCGAGGAACCGTTCGCCGACCGTGGGCAGCTGCGGGTTCGCGATGGCATTGATGCGGTCGATCGCGGCCTGCGCCGAGGGCCCGTCGGTGGCGCCGACGAACACGGTGCCGTCGTCTTCGATGGAGATCTGCGCGCCGGTCTCCTCGGTGATGCCGTTGATCACCTTGCCCTTGGGCCCGATGACCTCACCGATCTTGTCCACCGGAACCTTGATGGTGGTGACCCGCGGTGCGTACGGGCTCATCTCGTCGGGCTGGTCGATCGCCTCGGCCATGACCTCCAGGATGGTCAGCCGCGCATCCTTGGCCTGCCCCAGCGCGCCCGCCAGCACCTGCGACGGAATGCCGTCGAGCTTGGTGTCCAGCTGCAGCGCGGTGACGAAGTCCTTGGTGCCGGCGCACTTGAAGTCCATGTCGCCGAACGCGTCCTCGGCGCCCAGGATGTCGGTCAAGGTGACGAAGCGACGCTCGGTCTTGCCGTCGACCTCGACGTCATCGGAGACCAGACCCATCGCGATGCCGGCCACCGGAGCCTTCAGCGGCACACCGGCATTCAGCAGCGACAGGGTGGACGCACAGACCGACCCCATCGACGTCGAGCCGTTGGAGCCCAACGCCTCCGACACCTGACGGATGGCGTACGGGAACTCCTCGACGCCGGGCAACACCGGGATCAGGGCACGCTCGGCCAGCGCGCCGTGCCCGATCTCGCGCCGCTTGGGCGAGCCCACGCGGCCGGTCTCACCGGTGGAAAACGGCGGGAAGTTGTAGTGATGCATGTAGCGCTTCGCGGTTTCCGGTCCCAGCGAGTCGATCTGCTGAGCCATCTTGACCATGTCGAGCGTGGTCACACCCAGGATCTGGGTCTCTCCGCGCTGGAACAGGGCGCTGCCGTGCGCCCGCGGCACCACGGCGACCTCGGCCGACAACGCGCGGATGTCGGTGATGCCGCGGCCGTCGATGCGGAAATGGTCGGTCAGGATGCGCTGGCGCACCAGCTTCTTGGTCAGTGACCGGTAGGCGGCGCTGACCTCCTTCTCGCGACCCTCGTAGGTCCCAGAGTCTCCAGTGAGCCGCGCCAGCACCTCGGCCTTGAGCTCGTCGGTGCGCGCGTCGCGCTCGGCCTTGCCGCCGATGGTCAGCGCCTTGGCCAGCTCGTCGGTGGCCACCGAGGCCACCGAGTAGTAGACGTCTTCCTGGTAGTCCGGGAACGTCGGGTACTCGCCGACGGGCTTGGCGGCTGCCCCGGCCAACTCCTCCTGCGCGGTGCACAACACCGCGATGAACGGCTTGGCCGCCTCGAGTCCCTCGGCCACAACGGTTTCCGTCGGCGCCTGGGCACCGCCTTCGACGAGCTCGATGACCTTGTCGGTGGCCTCGGCCTCGACCATCATGATCGCGACGTCACCGTCGACCTTGCGGCCGGCCACCACCATGTCGAACACCGCCCGCTCGAGTTGCTCGACCGTCGGGAACGCCACCCAGGTGCCGTCGATCAGCGCGACCCGCACGCCCCCGATCGGACCCGAGAACGGCAGGCCGCTCAGCTGGGTCGAGGCCGACGCGGCGTTGATCGCCAGCACGTCGTACAGGTCATTGGGGTCCAGGCTCATGACCGTGACCACGACCTGGATCTCGTTGCGCAGGCCGGAGACGAACGACGGGCGCAGCGGCCGGTCGATGAGCCGGCAGGTCAGGATCGCGTCGGTGGAGGGACGGCCCTCGCGACGGAAGAACGAACCGGGGATGCGACCGGCGGCATACATCCGCTCCTCGACATCCACGGTCAGCGGGAAGAAGTCGAAGTGCTCCTTGGGGCTCTTGCTGGCGGTGGTCGCCGACAACAGCATGTTCTCCTCATCGAGGTACGCGACCACGGCGCCAGCTGCCTGCTGGGCCAACCGGCCGGTCTCGAAACGGATGGTGCGGGTGCCGAAGCTCCCGTTATCGATGGTGGCGGTCGCCTCGAACACGCCCTCTTCAATTTCAGCGACAGACATAGACGTCCGTACGGCCTCTCTTGTATTCAGCTTTTTCGCGTGACCACGCGCGAACCGCAGGCCGACGGCCACGGGTCACCCGCGGGAGGCGCTGAGTCTGAATACGGCTACGGCCATCGATCGAAGCGGCCGACCTGCCCCAGATCCGGAGAGCCCGGCAGCCACTACCGAAGACCGCCCGATGCAGACTGGGCTGCTCCCTCGGGGGTGCGTAGTGACACGCTGGAACGGCACACGCGGATCTGCGTGACCGCACCGTTTGCTCGGGCCGAACCGGCCCAGAACGTCCTTACTCTACACGGGCGACCTCTGCCCGCGATATTGCTCGATTTCGCCGGCGCTGGCGCCGCCTGCCTCAGCGACGCAGGCCCAGCCGCTCGACCAGCGAGCGGTACCGCTCGACGTCGATCTGCGCGACGTACTTGAGCAGCCGGCGCCGGCGTCCGACCAGCAGCAGCAGCCCGCGCCGCGAGTGGTGATCGTGCTTGTGCACCTTCAGGTGCTCGGTCAGGTCGGCGATCCGCTTGGTCAGCAGCGCGACCTGCGCCTCGGGCGACCCGGTGTCGGTTCCGTGCAGGCCGTAGTTGCCCAGGATTTCTTTTTTCTGCTCGGCTGTAAGCGCCACGAACTATCTCCATCAATCGGTCCGCGAAAGGTAAATGTTCAAGGCGCGGCCACCGCGAACCGCAGCACGCGCCGATGTCGTCCGGCAGTTTAGCAGCGGTGCCGGTGCCGGGCACAAACCGCGGGGCACCCCTGCCGCAGCGCCTCAACCCGCCGACAGCAAGCCCCGGGCCCGCTCCGTGTCCTTGCCCATCGCAACCACGAGCTCCTCGATGGAGTCGAACTTCTGCTGGCCGCGGATGCGGGCGACGAAATCCAGGGCGACATGCTGACCGTAGAGATCGGCGGTGGTGTCCAGGACGAAGGCCTCGACCGTCCGGGTGCGCCCGGAGAACGTCGGATTGGTGCCGACGGAGACCGCCGCTTGGTAACGCTCACCGGGGACGACGGTGCCGGTGGCCGGTCCGTGGCCGAGCACGGTGAACCACGCGGCGTACACGCCGTCGGCCGGAATCGCCGAGTACATCGGCGGCGCCACGTTGGCGGTCGGGTAACCCAGCTCGACGCCGCGTCCGTGGCCGCGGACCACGACACCTTCGACGCGGTGCGGGCGGCCCAGCGCCTCGGTGGCCGCCACCATGTCGCCGGCGTCCACGCAGGACCGGATGTAGGTGGACGAGAAGGTCACGGTCTCGTTGCTGTGATGCTCGGACAGCAGCGACATCGACTCGACGGCGAACCCGAAGCGGTCGCCGGCGCGCCGCAGGGTCTCGACGTTGCCGGCCGCCTTCTTTCCGAAGGTGAAGTTCTCCCCCACCACGACCTCCACGACGTGCAGGTGCTCCACCAGCAGCTCGTGCACGTAACGCTCCGGGGTGAGCTTCATGAAATCGGTCGTGAACGGCATCACCAGGAAGACGTCGATGCCCAGCTCTTCGACCAGTTCGGCGCGCCGGGTCAGCGTCGTCAACTGCGCGGGATGGCTGCCGGGGTAGACGACTTCCATGGGATGCGGGTCGAACGTCATCAACACGGTCGGGACGTTGCGGGCCCGCGCCGCCTTTACCGCATGGGCGATCAGCTCGGCGTGGCCGCGATGCACGCCATCGAACACACCGATGGTGAGCACACACCTGCCCCAGTCCGTGGGTATCTCGTCTTGGCCGCGCCACCGCTGCACGCCCGCAAGCCTACGGCGCCGGGTCGTCCGCCGGGAGATGGGAGAGGGGCTAAGCCCGGCCACGGTTTCGGGGAACGCGCCGGATCAGGCGTGGGTTGCCTAAACTTTCTGGTTGTGAGGGCTGACGAAGAGCGTGGCGGTATCACCGCGGTCGGCCAGGACTACCTCAAGGTCATCTGGAATGCCCAGGAGTGGTCGCTGGAGAAGGTCAGCACCAAGATGCTGGCCGAGAAGATCGGGGTGTCGGCCAGCACGGCCTCGGAGTCCATCCGCAAGCTCGCCGAGCAGGGCCTCGTCGACCACGAGAAATACGGTGCGGTGACGCTGACGGAGGCGGGGCGGCGGGCGGCGCTGGAGATGGTGCGCCGGCACCGGTTGTTGGAGACCTTCCTGGTCAACGAGCTCGGTTACGCCTGGGACGAGGTGCACGACGAGGCCGAGGTGCTCGAGCACGCGGTGTCCGATCGCCTGGTGGCCCGCATCGACGCGAAGCTGGGCTTCCCGCGCCGCGACCCGCACGGTGACCCGATCCCGGCCTCCGACGGGCAGGTGCCGACCCCGCCGGCCCGCCAGCTGTGGGCGTGCGACGACGGTGATTCCGGCACGGTGGCGCGCATCTCCGACGCCGACCCCGAGATGCTGCGCTACTTCACCGACGTCGGCATCAATCTCGACTCCCGGCTGCGGGTCCTGACCCGGCGCGAATTCGCCGGCATGATCTCGGTCGCGATCGACTCCGGCGACGGCGCCGAGACGACGGTCGACCTGGGCAGCCCCGCCGCCCGGGCCATCTGGGTGACGGCCTAGCTATTTCGGCTCGCCGAGCGTGACGTCACGGCGAAATTCCGCGACTTTTCCCGCCCTCAGTGCACGTTCGGCGAACGAAGGTCAGGTGCTCAAGAGCCCCTTGGCGATGTGGGTGACCTGCACCTCGTTGCTGCCCGCGTAGATCATCAGCGACTTGGCGTCGCGGGCCAGCTGCTCCACCCGGTACTCGGCCATGTACCCGTTGCCGCCGAACAGCTGTACGGCCTCCATCGCCACCTCGGTGGCGGCCTCCGACGAATACAACTTGATCGCCGAGGCCTCGGCCAGTGTCAGCGGCTTGCCGGCCTGTTGGCGCTCGACGGTGTGAAAGACCATGTTCTGCACGTTCATTCGGGCGATCTCCATCTTCGCAAGCTTCAGCTGGATCAGTTGGAATTGCCCGATGTTCTTGCCCCACAACGTCCGGCTCTTGGCGTAGTCCACGCACAGCCGGTGGCATTCGTCGATGATGCCCAGCGCCATCATCGCGATGCCGATCCGCTCGGCGGCGAAGTTGGCGCGCGCGCTGTCGCGGCCGTCGCCGTCGGCGTGCTGTTCGCTCTCGCCGAGCAGCCGGTCCGGGCTCAGCCGCACGTTGTCGAAGAACAGCTCGCCGGTCGGCGAGGACATCATGCCCATCTTCTTGAACGGCTTGCCTTGGGTCAGGCCCGGCATGCCGGCATCGAGCACGAACACCAGCACTGGCCGGTTGCGCTTGTCGTCCGTCGAGCCGTCGTCGAGCTTGGCGTACACGACCAGGACGTCGGCGCAGGGTCCGTTGGTGATGAACGTCTTCTGCCCGTTGAGGATGTAGTCCTCGCCGTCGCGCTTGACGTAGGTCTTCATGCCGCCGAACGCGTCCGAGCCCGACTCGGGCTCGGTAATCGCCCACGCCGCAATCTTTTCCAGCGTCATCAGCTCGGGCAGCCAGCGTTCCTTCTGGGCCAGCGTCCCCCGGCTCATGATGGTCGCCGCGCCCAGGCCCAGGCTCACCGACGCGGTGCTGAGCAGACCGATGCTGACCCGGGCGATCTCGGACACCAACACCGCGATCATCGACCCCTGCGCGCCGCCCCCGAAACCGCTTGAGTCATCCGGATTTTCGTCGAGCTGCTCGCCGTTCTGCTTGGCGTGCTCGCGGTCCAGCATCTTCTTGACCGACTCGGCGGCCATGGCGTCGAGACCGAACTGGCTGAACAGCTTTCGCACGATCGGATACGGCGACATTTCGCCGGTTTCCAATTCGTCCAGATGCGGGCGAATCTCTTTGTCCACGAACTGCCGAACGGCGTTCTGGACCATCAGGTCGGTGTCGGACCACTCGATCACGGCACCCCTACCGCTCGGCGCGCTGGTAGGCGGTGACAACGGCGGCGCCACCCAGCCCGATGTTGTGTTGCAGTGCGGCGCTGACGTTGTCGACCTGACGCTTGTCGGCCGTCCCGCGCAGCTGCCAGGTCAGCTCCGCGCATTGCGCCAGCCCGGTCGCGCCCAGCGGGTGTCCCTTCGAGATCAGGCCGCCGGACGGGTTGACCACCCAGCGGCCGCCGTAGGTGGTGTCGTTGTTGTCGATCAGCTTGGGCGCCTCACCGGGACCGCACAGGCCGAGGGCCTCATAGAGCAGCAGTTCGTTGGCCGAGAAGCAGTCGTGCAGCTCGATCACCTGGAAGTCCTGCGGCCCGAGTCCGGATTGCTCGTAAACCTGTTGTGCGGCTTGAACATTCATGTCATAGCCGATGAGATTCTTCGCGCTGCCGTCGAACGTCGACGCGAAGTCGGTGGTCATGGCCTGGCCGACGATCTGGACCGCCTGGCCGGCCAGCCCGTGGCTTTCGACGAAGCTTTCCGAGGCCAGGATCGCCGCGCCCGAACCGTCCGAGGTCGGCGAGCACTGCAGCTTGGTCAGTGGATCGGAGATCATCCGCGCCGCCAGGATGTCGTCGAGCGTGTAGGACTCCTGGAACTGGGCGAACGGATTGTTGACCGAGTGCTTGTGGTTCTTGTATCCGATCTTGGCGAAATGCTCTGCGGTGCTGCCGTATTGCCTCATGTGCTCGCGCCCGGCGGCGCCGAACATCCATGGGGCGACGGGCATCGCGAACTCGTCGATCGCGGCCATCGCCTTGACGTGCTTGCCCATCGGCGATTCGCGGTCCTGGGCGCCCCCGCTCAGCGAGCCGGGCTGCATCTTCTCGAAGCCGAGCGCGATCGCGCAGTCGACAATGCCGCCGCGGATGGCCTGCGCCGCCAGGAACAGCGCCGTCGAGCCGGTGGAGCAGTTGTTGTTGACGTTGACGACCGGGATGCCGGTCATCCCCAGCTCGTAGAGCGCCCGCTGCCCCGACGTCGAATCACCCGCGACGTAGCCGACGTAGCCCTGCTGAACCTCGCGGTAGTCGATGCCGGCGTCGTTGAGGGCATTGGTTCCCGATTCCCGGGCCATGTCGGGATAGTCCCAGCCTTCACGGCGGCCCGGCTTCTCGAACTTGGTCATGCCAACGCCGACGACGTAAACCTTGCTGGACATCCTTGTCCCCTTCCGTAGGCCGCCTAGACACCCCAGTGTGCAACCTAGCCCAACCAACCGTTCGGCCGGGGCGGTTACAGCGTCGCCGGGCGGATGACCACCACCGGCTTCGTGCGCGCGCCCTCGTCGCGCAGCAGCGCCATCACCCGGCCGTCGGGGTCACAGGCGGCATAGACGCCCTCGATCCCCGCCGCCTCCAGGGCCCGCCCGTTGCCGGTCGCCTCGGCTTGTTCGGTCGACAGGTCGCGGCGCGGGAAGATCAACAGGCAGGCTTCGTCCAGGGTGTAGCTGAGCCGCGGGCGCTCCGCCAGTTCGTCGAGCGGGTATGCCTGATCGAGCCCGAAGCGCCCGACGCGGGTGCGCCGCAACGCCGTCAGGTGCCCGCCCACCCCAAGGGCGGCGCCGACATCGCGGGCCAGGGCCCGGATGTAGGTTCCCGACGAGCAGTCGACCTCGACATCCAGGTCGACGAAATCGTCGCCGCCGGTCCGGATGTCGCAAACCTCGAACCGGTCGATGCGCACCGGCCGGGCGTTGAGCTCGACGGTGTGGCCCTCGCGGGCCAGCCGGTAGGCGCGCTTGCCGTCGACCTTGATAGCGCTGACCGTCGACGGAACCTGTGCGATGTCGCCACGCAGGCCGCCCACGGCGGATTCGATCGCCTCGCTCGTCAGGTGCCGCGCCGAGACGCTGCGCACCAAGTCACCCTCGGCGTCGTCGGTCGACGTGCTCTGGCCCAGCCGGATGGTGGCGGTGTACGACTTGGCGGCCGCGGTCAACAGGCCGAGGATCTTGGTGGCGCGCTCGACGCCGATCACCAGCACGCCGGTGGCCATCGGGTCCAGCGTCCCCGCATGCCCCACCCGGCGGGTGGAGAAGATCCGGCGGCAGCGGCCGACCACGTCATGACTGGTCATCCCGGGCGGCTTGTCGACGACGACTATGCCGGGCCCGCTGGAGCTTTCGCTCATAGCACGATCGCGGTGAGCACCAGCCCGCGCTCGACCGACCACCGGCCCCGCAGCGCGGTCAGCGGCGGGCCCGACAGCGCCTCCGGATCGATCAGGATCTTGGAGACGAACACGCCGGTGGTTGCCCCGTCGGGCGGGTCGAGGTCGAACACGACATGCGCGTCCTCGAAACCCAGCCACCGCTTGGTCAGCGGGAACCAGGCCTTGTACGTTGCCTCCTTGGCGCAGAACAGGATTCGGTCCCAATGCAGCCCCGCGGGCAAGGCGGAGAGTTCGTGTCGCTCCTCGTCGAGCGCGATCGCGTTCAGCACGCCATCGGGCAGCACGTCGTGCGGTTCGGCGTCGATGCCCACTGAGCGCACCGCGTCGGTGCGGCCCACCACCGCACCCCGATAACCCGTGCAGTGGGTGAGGCTGCCCACCACGCCGTCGGGCCAGCACGGTTCGCCCTTGTCGCCCTTGAGGATCGGCACCGGCGGCAGCCCGAGCTCACCCAGCGCGACCCGGGCGCAGTGCCGCACGGTGATGAACTCGTTGCGCCGTTTGGCCACCGACTTGGCGATCAGCGGCTCCTCTTCGGGCAGCGGCGCGAGATCGGGCGGGTCGGAATACACCTCCGAGTAGGCCAGGCCGTCCGCCTCGGGCAGTACAGCGGAAACCAGCGAGTCGAGGGTCATCGTGATTGCCTCTGCCGCAACCGTTCCCGGAACTGCGCGGCCTGACGCCGCATCTCGGGGGTGATCTCGAAGTGGCCGCCGAAGTCGTTGAGGTCGCCCGGCGCGTACTGCGGATCCGGCAGCACCTGTCGCAGCCAGCTGGGCGGCCTGCGACGCCGCCACTCCCGCGGATAGCCGACGGACACTTCCTCGAAGCGCACGTCGTCATACCAGGTGGTCCGCGGGATGTGCAGGTGACCGTAGACCGAGCAGACGGCGTTGTAACGGGTGTGCCAGTCGGCGGTCTTGGTGGTGCCGCACCACAGCGAGAACTCGGGATAGAACAGCGCGTCGCAGGGTTCGCGGACCAGCGGGAAGTGATTCACCAGGACGGTCGGTGTCATCCAGTCCAGCTCTTCGAGGCGGGCACGGGTGATCTCGAGACGCTCTCGGCACCACGCCTCACGGGTGGCGTACGGCTCCGGGGAGAGCAGGAACTCGTCGGTGGCCACCACGTTGCGCTCGCGCGCGATGGTCAGGCCTTCGGCTTTGCTCGTGGCCCCGTCGGGCAAGAAGCTGTAGTCGTAGAGCAGGAACATCGGCACGATCGTGGCCGGGCCACCGCGCTCGGTCCACACCGGGAACGGGTGCTCGGGCGTGACCACACCCATCTCGTCGCACATGTTGACCAGGTACTCGTAGCGCGCCTTGCCGAAGACCTGCACCGGGTCGCGGGTGGTGGTCCACAGCTCGTGGTTGCCCGGCACCCAAATCACCTTGGCGAAGCGCCGTCGCAGCAGGTCAAGGGCCCACCGAATCTCGTCGGTGCGTTCGGCGACATCGCCGGCGACGATCAGCCAGTCGTCCGGGTGGGACGGATGCAGCGATTCGGTGACCGGCTTGTTGCCGAGGTGACCGGTGTGCAGGTCGGACACCGCCCACAGCGTCGGTTGCCCACCGTTGGTCGATTCCTGCCCCGATGTATGCCCAGCCACGATTAACCACCCTAACGACCCGAACCGGGCAAGCCCGTTTCGCGGGCGTCGTTTCGGGCGGCGGGCGGGTGAGTTAGAACAAGTTCAGGTTTGCCTGTGGCGTCTCCCGCGGGACTTGTACACTCCCCCAAAAGGACCGCTGGGGCGTCAGGGGGTGTCGTGTTCGCCAATGTTCGTCTGGTGGGGGCGCTGGGGGCGCTGCTCACAGCGGCCATCGGGGGCACGGTGGGTGTGTTGACCGCCCCGGCCGGGCCGGACGCCGGCGGTCGGTCCGTCGAGCTGAGGTCGACCGCCCAGCCGATGGAAACCACCATGAAGAGCCCGATCGTGGCGACCACCGATCCGCGCCCGTTCGACGCGTGCGAGGACATTCCGTTCGATGTGATCCAGCGGCTCGGGCTGGGCTTCACGCCGCCCGAACACGAAGACGGGCTGCGCTGCCACTTCGACGCCGGCAACTATCAGGTGGCCGTCGAGCCGATCATCTGGCGCACCTACGAGGCCTCACTGCCCGCCGACGCCGTCGAGACGACGATCGCGGGTCACCGCGCCGCGCAGTACTGGGTGCTCAAGCCGACCTACCACAACAGCTACTGGTTCTACTCCTGCATGGTCGTGTTCAAGACCAGCTACGGGGTGCTGCAACAGGCGCTGTACTACTCGACCGTCTATTCCAATCCCGAGGTCGATTGCATGCAGACCAACGTGCAGCGCGCCAACGACCTCGCGCCGTATTACAAGTTCTGATTCCAGTCGCGCAGCACCGGCCGAGTTGTCAGCCCACCGCGGCGCGGACCCGGGCGGCGACCGCGGCCAGCGCTGCGTCATCGTGCACCGGCGCCCCCAACGGCGCCTGCACCGGCAGCTCCACCCAGCTCTTGCAGCCGCCGTACTCCGCGGCCCGCATCATGCGCACCGGCTCGACCAGTGGGCTCACCGACACCACCAGGACGGCCAGCCTGTGCTTGGGGCGGAAATCGAGCCGGTCGGCGCGCACCGAATCGGCGGTCCAGATGTGCAGGTCCTCGATCGCCGAAAGGCCATCCGGGCGCTCAACCGGCACCGCCGCAACAACTTTCGCGGCGGCCCGGATCACCAATTGCTCGTCGGTGCTGTCGGCGGCGGCGGCCGCCAGCAGGTCTTGATGCTCGGCGCGCACGCGCTCGGCGTGGCTGTGCGCGACCGTCGGGAACAGCAGGAATTCGCGAGCGGCCAGTTCGAATCGCTTCTCCCCGATGCCGCCCTTGCGCAGCAACACCCGCTGGCGGCCGTCCAGCAGGGCGTGCACCGCGGCGCTCCACTCCTTGAGCGCGGGAACTGTTGTGGTGACGGTCATTTGGCGCCCGCCATCCGCGCCACCACCTCGGGGCGACGCAACGGCGGAACCGTCTTGGGCGGCTGGCGCCGCGGCGGCAGCTGCCCCAGCAACCGCGTCGTCGTCTCGGTGACCTCGGCGACCGCCGCCTCGAACGCATCGACGTTGGCGGCCGACGGGTGGGTGATGCCGCTGACCTTGCGCACATATTGGCGGGCCGCCGCCGCGATTTCCTCGGCGGTGGCCGCTGGCTGCAGGCCGCGCAGTTCGGTGATGTTTCGGCACATCTTGTCCACGATAAGCGTTGCTCGGTGCCGCCGCTCCCCGGCGAAATTGCCCGCGGTGAGGCGCCCGCCCGACCGTGCCGGGCGACTGGCTACGGTGAGCTGATGACCGACGAGATCCTGCTGATCGACACCGACGAACGAGTGCGCACCCTGACCCTCAACCGGCCCCAGTCGCGCAACGCGCTGTCGTCGGCATTGCGGGACCGCTTCTTCGGCGCATTGGCCGACGCCGAAACCGACGACGACGTCGACGTCATCATCGTCACCGGCGCCGACCCGGTGTTCTGCGCGGGACTGGACCTCAAAGAGCTGGGCGGCTCGACGGCGCTCCCAGACATCTCACCGCGCTGGCCGGCGCTGACCAAGCCGGTGATCGGCGCGATCAACGGCGCCGCGGTGACCGGCGGGCTGGAGCTGGCGTTGTACTGCGACATCCTGATCGCCTCGGAGAACGCCCGGTTCGCCGACACGCACGCACGGGTGGGGCTGCTGCCCACCTGGGGCCTGAGCGTGCGGTTGCCGCAGAAGGTGGGCGTCGGGCTGGCCCGGCGGATGAGCATGACCGGGGACTACCTGTCCGCCGCCGACGCGCTGCGCGCCGGCCTGGTGACCGAAGTGGTGGCGCACGACCAGCTGCTTCCCGCCGCCCGGGCCGTGGCGGCATCGATCGTCGGAAACAACCAGGACGCGGTGCGGGCGCTGCTGGCGTCCTATCACCGCATTGACGACGCGCAGACCAGCGCGGGGCTGTGGCAAGAGGCGACGGCGGCCCGGCAGTTCCGGACCAGCGGGGACGACATCGCCGCCAACCGGGAGGCCGTGCTGCAACGCGGGCGCTCGCAGGTGCGCTGACGTGGCGATCTGCACCAGTCCGGCCCGGCGATCCGGCCCAGCCCATACGATCAGTTGATGCACGCCGTCGTCGGGATCGCCGTGAGGCTGCTGGTCGGCCTGGCGCTGGCGGCCGCGTCAGCGATCGCGGTGTTCGCGTCGCCGGCGGGCGCGCTGCCGCCACCGGGATTTCCCAACCTCGACGCCTTCACCGCGGCGCCTGCCGACGGCTACCTGGGCACCGGCGCGCCGGGAAGCCCGCCGCGGGTCAGTTTCTCCGCCGGTCCCGCCCTGGTCTGTGATTTCTACGGCGGGCCGCCGCCCGTGCCGCAACCGTCGCAGGACATCAAGTGCAAGGGCGACATGCCGGGAATGGATGACGTCCCCATTCCCGGGGGGCGCTCACGACCGGGCGACTGCGTGGTCGGGTCGGTGGACTTCAAGGGACCCGGCTACCAACTGAGCCGGATGTCCTACAGCGGATGCGACGGTAACCCGGCGCCGCTGCCGGCCGGCGGCAAGGCGCTGGCGCCCGGCCAGAAGTTGACCTACCTCAACGTCACCTGCGCGGTGGGGGCCGACGACCTCGTCGCCTGCCTGGACACCACCAGCGGCGACCACGGGTTCGTGGTGCAGCGCTCGGGCAGCTGGGCGTTCTAGCCGAGCGCGTTGCGCAGCGACGCCACCGCGTCCTCGATCGTGCCGCTGGTCGAATAACCGGCCGCCAGCCGGTGCCCGCCGCCGCCGAACCCGGACGCCACCGACGCCAGGTCCACCGCGGCCTTGGCCCGCATCGACACCGACCACTGCCGCGGCGCGACCTCCTTGAACACCGCGGCAACCTCCGCCTGCTGCGTGGTCCGCACGATGTCGACGATGCTCTCGACTTCCTCGGGGCGTGAACCGGCCCAATCCTGGTGGGCGACAACGGCATACACCAGTCCGAGGCCGCCCGCGGCGTCGGGGAGCAGCTGGGCCGAGGCCAGCACCCGCGACAGCAGCGGCAGCCAGCCGAACGGGTGGCTGTCCATCAGGGTGCGGCTGATCGCGGCGTTGTCGACGCCGCCGTCGACCAGCCGGGCGGCCAGCCGTAGGGCGCGCCCGCTGGCCCAGCGGAATGAGCCGGTGTCGGTGGTCAGCCCGGCGTAGATGCAGTGCGCGACATCGGAATCGATGGGCTTGCCCCAGGCGTCGAGAATGTCGGCGATCATCATCGTGGTCGAATCGGCTGACACGTCAATGAAGTTGGCGGTGCCGAACACGTCGTTGGAGGCGTGGTGGTCGATCACCAACACCTCGTCGGCCGCTACCGCCAGGTCGCTCAACGCGCCGAGCCGCTTGACGCTCGGAACGTCAACGGTGACAACCAAATCGGCGTCGCGACGCATCGCATCCGGACTGACCAGCAGGCGGCGGCCGGGCAGCGTTGCCAGCGACTCGGGCAGCCCCGCCGGCTCGGCGAAACTGACCTCGACCCGCTTGCCGCACTTGTCCAGCACCAGCCCCAGCGCCAGCCCGGCGCCGATGGTGTCGGCGTCGGGATGCACGTGTGCGATCACCGCGACGGAGTCGGCCCCCGACAGCAGTTCGACCGCACCCGCGGCATCGACGCGCGCCCCCATCCTGGAGCCGCCCAGTTCAGTGTTCGCGTTGGTCGTCGTCACGGATACTCCCGTCGAAGCCGGGCTCCACGCCCGATCCGCTGTCCCGGTATGGATCGGCCTCCCCAGCCGGCTTGGCGCCGGAACGAACCCGCGCCAGATCAGCGTCCGCAGCACGCGCACGCGCCAACAACTCGTCCATCCGCTGCACGTTGTCCGACGTGGTGTCGCGGGCGAACGTCAGCGTGGGCGTGAAGCGCACGCCGGTGCCGGCCCCGACCATGGTGCGCAGCGCGCCCTTGGCCCGTTCCAGGGCGGCCGCGGCGGCCGCGTAATCCGGCTCGTCGTCCAGCGTGCGTCCCATGACCGTGTAGAACACCGTCGCATCGTGCAGATCGGCGGTCACCTTCGTGTCGACGATGGTGACGCCCTCGAGCCCGGGATCCTTGATCTCGAACTCGATCGCCGAGGCGACGATCGTGTTGATCCGCTTGGCCAACCGGCGCGCCCTGGCCGGGTCAGCCATGCCGGCCGCCCATCAGGTGCGCTCTTTCTGGACCAACTCGTAGGACTCGATGATGTCGCCTTCCTTGAGGTCGGAGTACCCCAGCGTCATACCGCACTCGAAGCCCTCGCGAACCTCGGTCACGTCGTCCTTCTCCCGTCGCAGCGAGGTGATCGAGAGGTTGTCGGTGACCACGATGTTGTCCCGCAGCAACCGCGCCTTGGCGTTGCGGCGCACGATGCCGCTGCTGATCATGCAGCCGGCGATGATGCCGACCTTGGAGGACCGGAAGATCGCCCGAATCTCGGCGCGGCCCAGCTGGTTCTCCTCGTAGATCGGCTTGAGCATGCCGCGCAGGGCCTTCTCGATCTCGTCGATCGCCTGGTAGATCACCGAGTAGTAGCGGATCTCCACGCCCTCGCGGTTGGCCAGCTCGGTGGCCTTGCCCTCGGCGCGCACGTTGAAGCCGATGATCACCGCATCCGAGGCCGACGCCAGGTTGACGTTGGTCTCGGTGATGCCACCGACACCGCGGTCGATGACGCGCAGCGCCACCTCGTCGTCGATCTGGATACCCATCAGGGCCTCTTCCAGCGCCTCGACCGTACCGGCGTTGTCGCCCTTGAGAATCAGGTTGAGCTGGCTGGTTTCCTTCAGCGCCGAGTCCAGGTCCTCCAGGCTGATCCGCTTGCGGGAACGCGCCGCCAGCGCATTGCGCTTGCGGGCGCTGCGCTTGTCGGCGATCTGGCGGGCGATGCGGTCCTCGTCGACGACCAACAGGTTGTCACCCGCGCCGGGCACCGACGTGAAACCGATGACCTGCACCGGCCGCGACGGCAGCGCCTCTTCGACGTCGTCGCCGTGCTCGTCGACCATGCGGCGAACCCGGCCGTACGCGTCGCCGGCGACCACCGAGTCGCCGACCCGCAGCGTGCCGCGCTGCACCAGCACCGTGGCGACCGGACCGCGACCGCGGTCCAGGTGCGCCTCGATCGCGACACCCTGGGCCTCCATGTCGGGGTTGGCCCGCAGGTCCAGGGCCGCGTCCGCGGTCAGCAGCACCGCCTCGAGCAGCTGCTCGATGTTGGTACCCTGCTTGGCCGAGATGTCGACGAACATCGTGTCGCCACCGAAATCCTCTGCCACCAAACCGTATTCGGTGAGCTGCCCGCGGATCTTGGCCGGGTCGGCGCCCTCGACGTCGATCTTGTTGACCGCCACCACAATCGGCACGTCGGCCGCCTGGGCGTGGTTGATGGCCTCCACCGTCTGCGGCATGACGCCGTCGTCGGCGGCGACCACCAGGATGGCGATGTCGGTGGCTTTGGCGCCGCGGGCACGCATGGCGGTGAACGCCTCGTGACCCGGGGTGTCGATGAAGGTGATCGGCCGTTCGACGCCGTCGTGTTCGACGGCCACCTGGTAGGCGCCGATGTGCTGGGTGATGCCACCGGCCTCGGCCTCGCGCACGCTGGCGTTCCGGATGGTGTCCAGCAGTCGGGTCTTACCGTGGTCGACGTGACCCATCACGGTCACCACCGGTGGCCGGGTCTGCAGGTCTTCCTCGCCGCCCTCGTCCTCGCCGTAGCTCAGGTCGAAGGACTCCAGCAGCTCGCGGTCCTCGTCCTCCGGGCTGACGACCTGGACGACGTAATTCATCTCGCTGCCCAGCAGCTCGAGCGTCTCGTCGCCGACCGACTGGGTGGCCGTGACCATCTCGCCGAGGTTGAACAGCGCCTGCACCAGCGAGGCCGGGTTGGCGTTGATCTTGTCGGCGAAGTCGGACAGCGACGCGCCGCGGGCCAGCCGGATCGTCTCGCCGTTGCCGTGTGGCAACCGCACACCACCGACGACGGGCGCCTGCATGTTCTCGTATTCGGCGCGTTTCGCCCGCTTCGACTTGCGGCCCCGTCGCGGCGCACCGCCGGGACGGCCGAAAGCGCCGGCGGCACCGCCGCGCTGGCCGGGACGGCCACCGCCGCCACCGCCACCGGGGCGGCCACGGAAACCGCCGCCACCGCCGGGCGGGGCGCCGACTCCGCCGCCTCCGCCGCCGCGGTAGTTGCCGCCACCTCCGTCACGGCCGCCGGGACCACCGGGACGGCCGCCGCCGGGACGCGGGGCGCCGGGGCGGGCCGGACGGCCCGGTCCGCCGGCACCGGCGGGCCGGGGCGGCATGTTGCCCGGCGACGCGCCACCGGGCCGGGGCGCACCCGGCCGGGGCGCCCCGGGACGCGGCGCCTGCGGGCGCGGGATGGGCCGGTCGACGGGTTGCGCCGACGAGAAGGGGTTGTTGCCGACGCGCGGGGCGCGGGGCTTGGGCATCGGCCCCGGTCGCGGGGCCGGAGTCATGCCTGGGCGCGGCGCCTGGCCCGGCGGCTGCCCGGGCGCGGGCGGTTTCGGCTGCCCCGGAGACGGCGCCGACGGCCGTGCGGGGGCCGGGCCCGGGCGGGCCGGGGCCTCGGCGGAGGCCGAAGGGGCGGCGGGCTTGGCGGGGGTCGCCGTCGCTTCGCCGTTACCGATGGCATTGTCGAGGGCCTGGTCCAGCGACTTGTCGGGGGCCTTGGCGGCGGGCGCCTTGGCCGCTTTCGCGGGGGCCTTCTCGGCGGCCTTGCCGCCGCCGAAGGATTCGCGCAGCCGGCGAGCCACCGGGGCTTCTACCGTCGACGACGCTGATTTAACGAATTCGCCCTGATCATTCAGCCGGGCGAGGACTTCCTTGCTGGTGACACCGAGTTCCTTAGCCAACTCGTGTACGCGGGCCTTACCTGCCACTACATCTCCTGTCTATGAGGCGACAGTCGTGGGGCCGCGCCTCGGGTTTAGCTATGACACATGGTCATCGGGACTTCACGGTGTGCTCATGTTCTTTGCTACCTGTTCTGTTGCCGGGCGATCGGGCGCACAGAGGAACTCTATGTGCTCGACCACCGCGGATGTATCCGGTGAACCGGTGATGCGCAGCGCTTTGGTGAAAGCCCGCCGCCGGATTGCCTGTTGCACGCACTGCGGCCCGGGATGCAGCCACGCACCCCGCCCCGGCAGGCTCCTGCCTGTGTCAACGATCACGGCGAAGTCGCCGTTCCCGTTCGGCACAGCCACCACTCGAAGCAACTCGACGGCCAGCTCTCGCTTCCGGCACCCGACGCATGTCCGTACGGGTCCACCCGCATGACGGTGCGCCAAGGCCGAAGGTTCGCGCTGGATCACGGCTCAGTCTAGCGTCACCGAATCGATGGTCAGAACCGCCCGAGGCTGCGCAGCCGCCGCCCGCCGGGCCTAGCGGTCGTGGGCCATTCCGTGGGTGGCGCCGTGTTCTGACTGGCTCTCCGAATGCCCGCCGGGCGAGTCCCCGCGGATGTCGATGCGCCAGCCGGTCAGCCGGGCCGCCAGGCGCGCGTTCTGGCCCTCCTTGCCGATGGCCAGCGACAGCTGGAAGTCGGGTACCACCACGCGGGCGGCGCGGGCCGCCTGGTCGATGATCGACACCGACACCACCTTCGCCGGCGACAGCGCGTTGGCGACGAAGCGCGCGGGATCGTCGTCGTAGTCGATGATGTCGATCTTCTCGCCGGACAGCTCGCTCATCACGTTGCGGACCCGCTGCCCCATCGGACCGATGCAGGCGCCCTTGGCGTTCAGGCCGGGAAGGTTGGACTTCACCGCGATCTTGGAGCGATGGCCGGCCTCCCGGGCCACGGCGACGATCTCCACCGACTCGTCGGCGATCTCGGGGACCTCCAGCGAGAACAACCTGCGGACCAGGTTCGGGTGGGTCCGCGACAGGGTGATCAGCGGCTCCCGGGCCCCGCGGGTCACCCCGATCACGTAGCACCGCACGCGGTTGCCGTGCTCGTAGCTTTCGCCGGGAACCTGCTCGGCCGCCGGGATCACGCCCTCGGAGGCCTTCGTCTCGGTGCCCATCCGGACCACGACAAGCCCCCGCGCGTTGGCGCGGCTGTCCCGCTGGATGACGCCCGCGACGATCTCCCCCTCGCGGGTGGAGAACTCGCCGTAGGTCCGCTCGTTTTCGGCGTCGCGGAAACGCTGCAACATGACCTGGCGGGCGGTGGTGGCGGCGATGCGCCCGAAACCCTCGGGGGTGTCGTCCCATTCACTGATGACGTTGTCGTCTTCGTCGGTCTCCCGGGCGATCACCCGGACGACACCGGTCTTGCGGTCGATTTCGATGCGCGCGTCGTTCTGGTGGCCTTCGGTGTGCCGGTAGGCGGTGAGCAGCGCCGACTTGATCGTCTCGAGCAGCTCGTTGACCGAGATGCCCCGGTCCACCTCGATGGCGTGCAGCGCGGCCATGTCGATGTTCATAGGCGCCGCTCCTCCGTCCTCCGGGCCTGACCCATACCCGCCAGTTCCAGCTCCGCTTGGCTAGGGGGCGAAAATTCCACCTGGACAACGGCTTTCGCAATGTCGACCAGCGGGATCTCGCGCACCGCCCAGTCCCGGCCGGCGCGGACCACCAGCGCGACCGCGCCGTCGGTCGTCGCACCGACCCGGCCGGTCAGCGTCGATCCGTCCGACAGCACGACGTCGACCTTGCGGCCCCGGGCCCGACGGAAGTGTTTCGCGCTCGTCAGCGGGCGATCCACGCCGGGCGAGGAGACCTCGAGCACGTAGTGGTCGGAGATGGTGTCCAGCCCGTCGAGCAATGCCGACGCCGAGTGGGACAGCGTGGCCGCCGTGTCCAGGTCGAGGCCGTCGTCGCTGTCGGCGATCACCATGATTCGCGGGGGGCGGGTCCGGGCGTTGATGACCACGTCTTCGATCTCGAAGCCGGCGCGCGCAAACTCTCCACCGAGTAGCTCGATCACCTGCGTCTGCGACGGTAGCCCGGTGGTCACGGCGAGCTCCTCATCTTGAGTTGTCCGGTCATCTGGCGGATGTCGGCGCCCCGATGGCTTCGCAGGCGGCTTCCGGTGTCCCGGCGGAGGAGCATCCGTGCCGACGGTTTGCTGTCGGTGGCTGTCCTCTGCGAGAACCAGCTATCCACGATACGCCAGGATTCGAGGTTGACGGCGTGATCGCGTCCTGGCATCTCGTCCGCCTTCGCCCCGATGGCAGGATGTCCTTGTGCCTAGCGCAGTTCCGTTCCTCAACAGACGAGATGTCCTCGCCGGCGGTGCGGCTTTGGCTGCGCTCGGGGCGGTAGTGAGCGCCTGCGGCAAGCCCGCGCCCAAGCCCCCGCCCGTCGAGCAACTGCTGGGGCCGCTCGATCAGGCCCGGCACGACAGCGAGCTCGCGGGTGCCGCCGCCGCGGCGGTCGGGAATCCGCCGCAGGTCGCCGCCGCGCTGAGCGTGGTGTCCAGCCAGCGCGCCGCGCATGCCCGCGCGTTGTCGGCCGAGATCTCGCGGGCGGCCGGCAAGCTGGCCACGTCGTCCTCGAGCGGAACGCCCAGCCCGAGCCAGGCCCAACCGGCCGGGCCGCCCCCGCCCCCGCCGCCGGTGTCCGACGTGATCGACGCGTTGCGCGCCTCGGCCGACAGTGCGAGTCGCCTGGTGGGCACCGAATCCGGCTACCGGGCGGGGCTGCTCGCCTCGATCGCCGCATCCTGCACGGCGTCGTACACGGTTGCGCTGGTGCCCGGGGGTCCGTCGATATGACCTCGGGCAAGGACGCCGACAACACGGCGCTGTGCGACGCGCTGGCCATCGAGCATTCGACGATCTACGGCTACGGCATCGTGTCCGCGTTGTCGCCGCCCAGCGTGAACGACATGGTGGTGGAGGCGCTCGCGCAGCACCGCCAGCGCCGCGACGACGTCATCGCGATCCTGAACGCCCGCAAGGTGACCGCACCCGTCGCCGCGGCCGGCTACCAGCTGCCCATGGTGGTGGGCGGTCCGGCCGACGCCGCGCGGCTGGCCGCGCGGATGGAGAACGATGGGGCCGGCGCATGGCGCGTGGTCGCCGAGCACGCGGAGACCGGCGCGGATCGCGCGTTCGCCGCGACCGCCCTGGTGCAGAGCGCGGTCATGGGCGCCCGGTGGAGCCGCGTGCTGGGCGCCTGGCCCATCACGACGAGCTTCCCCGGCGGCAACGACTAACCCAAGGCCGCCGCGATGTCGGCGGCCAGCGACGGGCCGGTCGACAGTTCGCGGGTCTGGCCGCCGAAGCGGTCGCGCAGCTCCACCACGCCGTCCGCCCAGCCCCGTCCCACCACGACGATCCACGGCACGCCAAGCAGTTCGGCGTCCTTGAACTTCACGCCGGGCGAGGCCTGGCGGTCATCGAGCAGCACTTCGATGCCCAACCCGTCCAGCTCGGCGGCCAAAGTGGTGGCGCCCGTGCGGGCCTGCGCGTCTTTGTTGGCGATCACCAGGTGGACGTCGAAGGGCGCGACCGCCGGCGGCCAGCGCAGGCCCAGCTCGTCGTGGTGCTGTTCGGCGATGACGGCCACCATCCGCGACACCCCGAGGCCGTAGGAGCCCATCGTCAGGCGCACCGGCTTGCCGTCCTCACCGAGCACGTCGGCGGTGAAGGCGTCGGTGTACTTGCGGCCGAGCTGGAAGATGTGGGCCACCTCGATACCGCGCGCCGAGACCAGCGGGCCCGCGCCGTCCGGCGAGGGGTCACCGTCGCGCACCTCGGCGGCCTCGATGGTGCCGTCGGCGGTGAAGTCGCGGCCGGCGACCAGCCCGACGACGTGCCGCCCGGCCTCGTCGGCCCCGGTGATCCAGCTGGTGCCGTCCACCACCCGCGGGTCGACCAGATAGCGAACATCGTTGTCCTGCAACGCCTTCGGTCCGATATACCCCTTCACCAGGAAGGGATACTTGGCGAAGTCGGCGTCGTCGAGCAGCGCGTACTCGGCCGGTTCCAGCGCCGCGCCCAGCCGTTTGTCGTCGACCTCACGGTCCCCCGGCACCCCGATGGCCAGTAGCTCCCACTCGCCGCCGGGCTGGCGGACCTTGAGCAGGACGTTCTTCAACGTGTCGGCCGCGGTGACGGGGCGGCCCAGGTCCGCCTGGTTGGCCCAGTCCACCAGGGTGGCGATGGTCGGGGTGTCCCCGGTGTCGTGGACTACCGCCTCGGGCAGCCCGTCGATGGGCTGCGCCTCCGGGCGCGCGGTGACGACGGCCTCGACGTTGGCCGCATACCCGGACTCCAGGCACCGCACGAAGGTGTCCTCACCGACCGCGCTCTCGGCCAAAAACTCCTCCGAGGCGCTGCCGCCCATCGCGCCCGACACGGCGGAGACGATGACGTAGCGCACCTGCAGGCGCGAGAAAATGCGCTGATAGGCCTCGCGGTGCGCGTGGTAGGCGGCCTTGAGCCCGGCGTCGTCGATGTCGAACGAGTAGGAGTCCTTCATCAGGAACTCGCGGACCCGCAGGATGCCGGCCCGCGGCCGCGCCTCGTCACGATATTTGTTCTGGATCTGATACAGCAGAACCGGAAAGTCTTTGTAGGAGCTGTATTCGCCCTTGACGGTCAGGGTGAACAGCTCTTCGTGGGTGGGGCCCAACAGGTAGTCGTTGCCGCGACGGTCCTGCAGCCGGAACACCGAGTCGCCGTACTCGGTCCACCGGTTCGTCGCCTCATACGGTGCGCGCGGCAGCAGGGCTGGGAACAAGATCTCTTGCCCGCCAATGGCGTTCATCTCGTCGCGGACGATGCGCTCGATGCGGCGCAGCACGCGCAATCCCAGCGGCAGCCAGCTGTACAGCCCGGGCGCGACGGGCCGGATGTAGCCCGCCCGGATCAACAGCTTGTGGCTGGCGACTTCGGCGTCGGCGGGATCGTCGCGCAGGGTGCGCAAAAACAACTGGGACATCCGGGTGATCACAGCGGGCCAGCCTAGCGTGCTGGTAGCTGCGTCGAACGTCACGCCAGCGCAACGCCCAGACCCTCACGCCACTCTGGCGTGACACGCAACGGCAAGGCGGTCGCGAGCAGCGCCCGTGCGGGTGAGCTACAGCTCCCCGGCCTCCATCGCTTCCTTGACTTCTTGCGCGTGCGCGACCTGGTCGGGGGTGTAGCCGATCATCAGCGCGGCGGCGCCGACGATCACGGCCACGCCGGCCACCCACAGCAGCCCGTAGGTGTAGCCATGGTCCAACGCGGACAACTGCGCGTCGCTCATGAACTTCACCGGTCCGGTGGTGCCGCCCAGATACAGCGTCCGCGAGGTGATCACCGCCTGGATGACGGCCAGCACCAGCGGCCCGCCCAGGCTTTGCAGCATCAACGTGACCGCCGAGACCGGACCGATCTGATCGAATCCCACGCCGGCGATGGCCGACAACGTCAGCGGGACGACGGCCATCCCGATGCCGATCCCGCCGACCACGATGGGCAGCACCAGGTTGGGGAAGTAGGCGACCCCGCGGTGCATGAACGCCCAGCCGTACAACATCGCCCAGAACAGCAGGATCCCGCCGCCGATGGTCAGCACCCGCGGCGAGAACCGCGACACCAGCTGCGAGGAGACGCCGAGGCCGATGCCCATCGCGATGACGAACGGGATGAAGCCGATGCCGGCGCGCAACGCGCTGTAACCGAGGATGTCCTGCACGTACAGGCCGATGCACACGGTCAGGCTGAACATGAGCCCACCGGCCAGGAAGATGGCGGTGAAGGTGACCAGCCGGTTGCGGTCACGGAACAGGTTGAACGGGACGACGGGATTCTCCGCCGTGCGTTCGACGATGACGAAGGCGAGGGCGGCACCGAGCGCCACGACGCCCGACCCGATGGTGGTGATCGACACCCAGCCCTTTTCCGGACCCATCGAGAAGGCGAACACGGCCGCGGTGCACGTCAGGGTGGCCAGCATGGCGCCGGTGGCGTCGAGCTTCATCCGCTCGCGGTTGGTCTCGCGCAGCGCGGTGCGGGCCAGGTAGATCATCACCAGACCGATCGGCACGTTCACCAGGAACGCCAGCCGCCACGACACCTCGGTGAGCGCGCCGCCGACCACCAGGCCCATCACCGAACCGATCGCCGTCATCGCGGCGAACACGGCCGTCGCGAAGTTGCGGGCCGGGCCCTTGGGGAAGGTGGTCGCCACCAGAGCCAGACCGGTCGGCGAGGCGATCGCCGATCCGACGCCCTGCGACAGCCGGGCGATGACCATGGTCGCCTCGTCCCACGCGACCGCGCACAGCACAGAAGAGATGGTGAACAGCGCGACACCGACGATGAAGGTGCGCTTGCGCCCGATGGTGTCGCCGAGGCGGCCACCCAGCAGCATCAACCCACCGAACGTCAGCACGTAGGCGGTGATCACCCAGCTGCGGCCGGCGTCGGACAGGCTGAGCTCGTTCTGAATCTTGGGGAGCGCCACGATGGCGACGGTGCTGTCCATCGTCGCGAGCAGCTGCATACCGCCGATGGCGATCACGGCCGCGATGAAACGCCGAGAGGGCAGCCACGCCGGGTAGTACTTGCTGATGCGCTTCAGGGCGGTCTCCGCCGGGGGCTTGGAGGCGGTCTCCGCCGGCTGCGCTGCGCTCGCCGGGGCCGGACGATCGGGGCGCGCCGACGCAATTTTCTGCATCGCGCGCTCTGCATCGTTGAGAGCCGTCATAAAGGGTTACCTTACAGTAATCTTAAGAATCGTTTAAAGCCCGAAGGCCGCCACGGCGCCGATCACGATGATCGCGGGAGGTCGGATACCCTCGGCGCGAACCTTCTCGGGCGTGTCGGCCAGGGTGGCCCGCAAAGTGTGCTGGGCGGCGGTCGTTCCATGTTGAACGACCAGCACCGGCGTATCCGCAGGTCGTCCGCCTTTGAGCAGGGCGTCGGCGAAGAGTTCGATGCGTTCCACCGCCATCAGCAAAACGATTGTGCCTGACATTGCGGCCAGCGCATCCCAATTCACTAACGATTCGGGATGCCCGGGCGGCAAATGTCCGCTGACCACCACAAACTCGTGATTTATCGCCCGATGAGTCACCGGAACGCCCGCCAGAGCGGGCACTCCTATGGCACTCGTCACACCCGGCACCACCGTCACCGGAATTCCGGCCTCGACGCACGCCAGCACCTCTTCGTATCCGCGCGCGAACACGAAGGGATCGCCGCCTTTGAGGCGCACCACGAAGCTGCCGGCGCGGGCGCGTTCGATCATGACGCCGTTGATGGCGTCCTGGGCCATGGCCCGCCCGTACGGGATCTTGGCGGCGTCGATGACTTCCACGTGTGGGGGCAGCTCGGCGAGCAGTTCCGGTGGCGCGAGACGGTCGGCGACCACGACGTCGGCCTGGGCCAGCAAACGCCGGCCGCGCACGGTGATCAGCTCGGGATCGCCGGGCCCGCCGCCGATCAGCGCGACGCCGCCCTTGACGACGTCGGAGCTCACCGGGCTGTCGGGCGTGATGAGCCCGGTCTGCAACGCCTCGCGGATGGCCGAGCGGATCGCCGCCGAACGGCGGTGGTCGCCGCCGGCCAGGACTCCGACGGACAGCCCCGCGTAGTCGAAAGACGCTGGGGTCACCGCGGTCCCCTCGACGGCGATGTCCGCTCGGACGCAGAAGATGCGACGGCTTTCGGCCTCGGCGACCACCGCCTCGTTCACTCGCGCGTCGTCGGTGGCCGCGATCGCGTACCAGGCTCCGTCGAGGTCGCCGTCTCGATATTCGCGCAGCGCCAGGGTGATTCCCGTCATCGCCTCCACGGACCTGGTGGCGCTGCGGGAGATGACGTGTACGTCGGCGCCGCTGGCGATGAGCAAGGGCAGCCGGCGCTGGGCGACGGTGCCGCCGCCGACCACGACGACCTTTTTGCCGTTCAGTCGCAGCCCAGCGAGGTAGGCGCTCTCGGTCACCCGGCAAGCCTAGTGGCGATCGCGAGTGCGGCGAAGCCGGGCGCTGCGGGTCGCCACCATCGATCTAGTGGCGATCGCGAGCGCGGCGAAGCCGGGCGCTGCGGGTCGCCACCATCGATCTAGTGGCGATCGCGAGCGCGGCGAAGCCGGGCGCTCGCGTGTGCGACGAAGCGCGCCACCGCCTCCGGCGCGGCGGCCGGATGGGTGTGCAGATATGACGCGTGCACACCGGCGTGCACGACGCCGTCGCGCACGGGACCGTCCTGCCGATCGGCATCATGGGTCCGGTACATCCAGGCGGGCTGGTAGTCGCCGGTGAAAGTGACTGTGGTCCGGTGGAATTCATGCCCCACCGCACGCTGGCCGGCTGTGTACAACGACGAATCCGCGACGGCGACGGCGTCGCGATACGCCAGGGACAGGTGCGGCGTGAATTGCGCCTGCCCCGCCAGCACACCGCACATCGGATGGCCGTCGAGCTCGGAGACCAGGTAGATCAGCCCGGCGCACTCGGCGTGTATCGGCGCCCCGGCGGCGGCCAGTTCGTTGATCTGCCGGCGCACCCCCTCATTGGCCGAGAGCTCCGCGGTGAACTGTTCGGGAAAACCGCCGGGCAGCAGCACCGCGTCGGTGCCGTCGGGCAGGGCGTCGGCGAGCGGGTCGAATTCGGCGACGTCGGCGCCAGCGGCCGCCAGCAGCTCCGCGTGTTCGGCGTAGCCGAAACTGAATGCCTTGCCGGCCGCCACCGCGACAGTGGCGCACCCTCCGGGCGTCTCCCCCACCGCCGCCACGGGATCCCAGGGCGGCTGCGCGACTCGGGCGCCGGCGACCGCGACGATGGCCGGCACATCGACGTGGCGGGCGACCAGGGCGGTCATCGCCGCCACCGCCAACCGTGCGCGCTTCCCGTACTCCAGGGCCGTGACCAGACCCAAATACCTTGTCGGCAACTCTATTTCGGCCACCCGGGGGATGGCGCCCAGCACCGCAACCCCGGCCTGCTCGCAGGCCTGCCGCAGCACCTGCTCGTGCCGCGGCGATCCGACCCGGTTCAGGATCACACCGGCGACGCGGGTCGCGGTGTCGTAGGTCGAAAAGCCGTGCAGCAGGGCGGCGATGCTCTGACTCTGCCCGCGCGCATCGACAACCAGGATCACGGACGCGCCCAGCAGCGCGGCGACGTGGGCCGTCGATCCCGGCGCGGGGGTGGTGGCGGTGGACCCGATCCGGCCGTCGAACAGCCCCATCACTCCTTCGACCACGGCGATGTCCGCACCATGCGCACCGTGGGCGTAGAGCGGGCCAATCAGGTGCTCCCCCACCAGGATCGGGTCGAGGTTGCGGCCCGGCCGGCCGGCGGCAAGGCCGTGGTAGCCGGGGTCGATGAAGTCCGGGCCGACCTTGAACGGCGCCACGGCGTGGCCCGCGCGCCGCAGGGCGCCGATCAAACCCGTTGCCACCGTGGTCTTTCCGCTGCCGGACGCGGGAGCGGCGATGACGACGGCGGGAACACTCACCACTCGATGCCCTTCTGCCCCTTACGCCCGGTGTCCATCGGGTGCTTGACCTTGGCCATCTCGGTCACCAGGTCGGCCGCGTCGATCAGGCGCTGCGGCGCGTCGCGTCCGGTGATGACCACGTGCTGATGTCCGGGCCGGCTGGCCAACGTCCCCACCACTTCGTCGACGTCCACCCAACCCCACTTGAGCGGATAGGTGAACTCGTCCAGGACGTAGAAGTCGTGACGCTGATCGGCCAGCCGGCGCGCGATCTCCGCCCAGCCGTCGGCCGCCGCCGCCGCGTGGTCGACGTCGCTGCCCGCCTTACGTGTCCAAGACCAGCCCGCGCCCATCTTGTGCCATTCGACGGGCCCGCCGACCTGATGCTGGTCGTGCAGCCGGCCCAGCTGGGCGAAGACCGCCTCCTCGCCCACCTTCCACTTGGCGCTTTTGACGAACTGGAACACCGCGACGGACATTCCGGCATTCCAGGCCCGCAGCGCCATGCCGAATGCCGCCGTGGACTTTCCCTTGCCGGCGCCGGTGTGCACGGCCAGCACCGGCGTGTGACGGCGCGCCCGCGTGGTCAGGCCGTCGTCGGGAACCTGCAATGGAACGCCTTGTGGCATCAGCGTTTACCTTTCCGGTTCAGGCCGCGTCGCGCACCGCACGCGTCAGGGAATCCGCGTGCAGGTGCTCGAGCCGGACGGCCGGCGCGCCGAGTTGGCGGGCCAGTTGCTCGGCCAGGCCCAGCCGCACGAAAGACGTCTCGCAGTCGACGACCACCGCGGCGGCACCTTCGGCGGCCAACCGGGCCGCCGCGGTTCGGGTGCGGCCCAAGGGATCCGGACCGGCGGTGGCCCGGCCGTCGGTCAGCACCACCACCAGCGAGCGCCGCGCGCGGTCACGCGCCTTCTCTCGGACGATCAGCTCACGCGCGGCCAGCAGCCCTTCGGCCAGTGGTGTCTTGCCACCCGTGTCGAACCGGGCCAGTCGCCGCCCGGCGATGTGCGCCGACGAGGTCGGCGGCAACAACAGCCGGGCCCCCTGTTGGCGGAAGGTGATCACGGCAACCTTGTCGCGACGCTCATACGCGTCGCGCAGCAGCGACAGCGTGGCGCCGCTGACCGCCGCCATGCGGTCGCGCGCGGCCATCGAACCCGAGGCGTCCACGACGAAGATCACCAAATTGCCTTCGCGCCCCTCGCGCACGGCGCGGCGCACATCATCCGGCCGCGGCCGTAGCGGTCCGGCGCCGGCGCGCTCGGCGGCCGTGAGCAGGGTGGCGAACAGGTGCAGTCCATGCCCGGCGCAACTCGGGTCGTCCGCGCCGGCGGCGGCGATGACGCTGCCACTGGCGTTGCGGGCGCGCGACCGCCGTCCGGGCGCCCCCTCCCCCACACCCGGGACCCGCAGCGCGCGGGTGCGGAAGGTTTTCGACGGGGGCGCGCTGGGCCTGGTCTTCGGCTGCTGCGGCTTGGCGTTCTCCGGTGTATTCTGTTGCGGCACATCGTGTTCCGAATTGACCGACTGGCCGCCGCCGGGCGGGTCGGGATCGGGGTCAGGCTCGGAACTGGCTTGCGCCAGGGCCTCGTCGAGCTGGTCGCGGTCGATGCCCGGATCGTCGAACGGGTCGCGACGGCGCCGATGCGGCAGCGCCAGCTCGGCGGCTACCCGGATGTCGGACTCCTCGACCGTGTGCGCGCCGCGCCAGGCCGCGTGCGCGACGGCGGTGCGGGCCACCACCAGGTCGGCGCGCATGCCGTCGACGTCGAACGCCGCGCACAGCGCCGCGATGCGCCGTAATTCGTTGTCAGGCAACACCACATCGTCGACGAGTGCGCGCGCCGCAGCGATCCGCCGGGCCAGCTCGGCGTCGGCGTCGGCATAACGCTCGGCGAAGCCGTCCGGGTCGGCCTCGTAGGCCATCCGCTGCCGGATGACCTGTACGCGCACGTCGACGTCGCGCGAGGCGTGGACGTCGACGGTGAGCCCGAACCGGTCCAGCAGTTGCGGACGCAGTTCGCCCTCCTCGGGATTCATGGTGCCGATCAACACGAACCGGGACTCGTGCGAATGCGAGACGCCGTCGCGTTCGATGTGCACCCGTCCCATCGCCGCGGCGTCGAGCAGCACATCGACCAAATGATCGTGCAGCAGGTTGACCTCGTCGACGTAGAGCACGCCGCCGTGCGCGCGGGCGAGCAGGCCCGGCGAGAACGCGTGCTCGCCGTCGCGCAGCACCCGCTGCAAATCCAGCGAGCCGATCACCCGGTCTTCGGTTGCCCCGAGCGGCATTTCGACCAGGCCGGCGTCGCTGCCGGTGGCCTCGGACAGCAACGCCGCAAGGCCGCGCACGGCCGTCGACTTGGCGGTGCCCTTCTCACCGCGGATGAGCGCGCCACCGATCTCCGGGCGCACGGCGCACAGCAGCAGGGCCAGGCGCAGCTGGTCGTGCCCGACGATCGCGCTGAACGGGTAGGGCTTCACGGCTTCACCGCCAACCCCGAGCCACGCCGCAGCATGGGCACGTGCGGAACGCCGTCGTCGAGGAAATCGTCACCGTCGCGGACGAATCCATGCTGGGCGTACATGTCCGTCAGGTAGGCCTGCGCATTGATGCGGCACGGGTAGTCACCCACCTCGGCCAGCGCCGCGCGCAGCAGCCGGGTGGTGTGCCCCTGACCGCGCGCGTTGCGCTTGGTGCACAGCCGCCCGATCCGGAACGCCTTCTCGCCCCCGGCGTGCTCCTCCATCAGCCGCAGCGTGGAGATCACCTCGCCGTCCGGCGTTTCCAGCCAGAAGTGCCGGGTTTCGGCGAGCAGGTCGCGCCCGTCCAGCTCCGGGTACGGGATCGCCTGCTCGACGACGAACACCTCCACCCTGAGCCTGAGCAGCTCGTAAAGTGTCTGGGCGTCAAGGTCTTTGGCCCAAATACGTCGCAGCGCTTCTGTCACCGGCTCCGCTCCTCATCGCCCAGCCCCAGCACCTTCGTTCCCCAGGAGAAAACCTCGTCGTACAGCGCCGGCTCATCCGACAGCGTCGCTCCCAGCGACGGAACCATCTCCTTGAGCGCGGGTAGCCACGATTGAAAGCGGTTGGCGAAGCAGCGTTCCAGCACGCCGAGCATGATCGGCACCGCCGTCGACGCTCCCGGGGAACCGCCGAGTAACCCAGCGATGCTTCCGTCGGCGGCGCCCACCACGGTGGTGTCGAAGTCGAGCACCCCGCCCTTGCGCTTGTCCCGCCGGATCACCTGCACCCGCTGACCGGCCACCGTCAGCTCCCAGTCCGAAGCGACTGCGGTCGGGGCGAATTCGCGCAGCATGCGCAGCCGGTCACGTTGCGAGAGTCGCAGCTGGCCGAGCAGATATCTGACCAGCGCCCGCTGGCTGATGCCGACACCGAGCAGTGACGCCAGGTTGTCCGGCTGCACCGAGCGGGGCAGATCGGTGAAGTGGCCGTGCTTCAAGAACTTCGGTGACCACCCGGCGTAGGGACCGAACACCAGCCACGGCTTGCCGTTGACGTAGCGCAGGTCCAGATGCAGCGCCCCCAGCGGCGGGGCACCCGGCGCGGGCACGCCGTAGACCTTGGCCCGGTGCGCGACGGTGAGCGCCGGGTTGCCGGCGCGCAGGAATCGGCCGCCGATCGGGAACCCGGCGAAGCCCCTGACCTCAGCTATGCCGGACCTCTGCAATAGCGGCAGCGCGTCACCGCCGGCCCCGACGAAGACGAATTTGGCGTTCAGACGGTGATTTTCACCGGTGCGCCGGTTGCGGACCGACAGCGTCCATGTGCCGTCGGACTGGCGGGACAGGTTGCGGACCTCGTGGCCGAACAGCGCGGTCGCGCCGCCGCGCACGCAAAAGCCGACGAGTTGTCTTGACAGCGCGCCGAAGTCGACGTCGGTGCCGTTGGGCGCCCAGTTGAGCGCCGTCGGTTCGGCGAAGTCGCGTCCGGCCGCCATCAGCGGTAACCGGCGAGCGAATTCGGCCGGGTCGTCGATCAATTCGACGCCGGCGAACAGCGGGTTGGGCGCCAAGGCCCGCGCTCGGCGCCGTAGATAGTCGACGCGCCGCGCGCCGCGCACGAAGCTCGCATGCGGGACCGCGGTGAGAAAACATCGATCGGTCAAGATCGCGTTCTCGATTGCATAGGCCCAGAACTGGCGGGTCACCTGGAATTGCTCGTTGATGCGCACCGCTTTGCCGATGTCGATCGAGCCGTCGGCCCGCTGCGGGGTGTAGTTCAGCTCGCACAGCGCCGAATGCCCGGTGCCGGCGTTGTTCCACGGGCTGCTGCTCTCGGCGGCGACGGCATCCAGACGCTCCACGAAGGCCATCGACCAATCCGGCTGCAGCCGGCGCAGCAACGCCCCCAGCGTCGCGCTCATGATGCCCGCGCCTACCAGCACGACGTCGGTGGACGTGGTTCTGGCTAGCGCTGACACCGGCTTGCTGGTCCTTCCCTCGACTGGGCCGATCCCCAGGTTATCCCGAGGCAAATGGGCCGCGGGCGCCGTGCGCCGCCCCGCACCCAGCAAAAGCTCTAAGCTGGCCTCGTGACTGGCAGGGCGGCCCGCGAAGTGACCGGCTGGGTGCCCGATGTCCTTCCGGGTTATCAGCAGCGCACCATCGCGCTCGGGTCCGATCCGGCCGGTGAGGGCGACATCGTCGCGACGCTGATACGCCGCGGACCCGAACCGCGGCAGGCGGGCCGCCCGACAGCGCACGCGGTGCTGGCGGTGCACGGCTACACCGATTACTTCTTCCATACCGAGCTGGCCGATCATTTCGCGGCCCGCGGCTTCGCCTTCTACGCGCTGGACCTCCACAAGTGCGGCCGGTCGCGGCGCGACGGCCAGACGCCGCACTTCATCACCGACCTCACCAACTACGAGGCCGAACTCGATCAGGCGCTGGCCGGCATCGCGGGGCACGACCGGGTGCTGCTGTACGCGCATTCCGCGGGCGGGCTCATCGTGTCGCTGTGGCTGGACCGGTTGCGCCGGCGCGACCCGGCCGGGCACGCCCGCGTCGGCGGCCTGGTCCTCAACAGCCCGTTCCTGGACCTGCCGGGCCCGCCCATCCTGCGGCATTCGGTGACGGTGGCGCTGATCGCCGGCCTGTCCCGGGTGCGGTCCAAGGGCGTGGCCCGGTCTCCGGGTCAGGGCGGTTACGGCGCCACCCTGCACCGCGACTACGGCGGCGACTTCGACTACAACCTGCAATGGAAACCGGTGGGCGGCTTCCCCATCACGTTTGGCTGGCTGCACGCCATCCGACGCGGCCAGGCCCGGCTGCACCGCGGCCTCGACGTCGGGGTGCCCAACCTGATCCTGCGATCGGATCACAGCGTGCACGAAAGCACCGATTCCGCGTCCATGCGATGCGGCGACGCGGTTCTCGACGTCACCCAGATCGCCCGCTGGGCGGGCTGCGTCGGCAACCGCACCGCTGTGGTCCCGGTGGCCGACGCCAAGCACGACGTGTTCTTGTCGTTGCCCGGGCCGCGCGCAGTCGCCTATCGGGAACTGGATCTGTGGCTGGACGGCTATCTGCGCGCTGACCACGATGCCACGGCGTCGCTGCGAAAGGGGTGACGGCTTGGAGACCTACGACGTCGCGATCATCGGGACCGGTTCTGGCAACAGCATTCTCGATGACCGCTTCGACGACAAGCGGGTGGCGATCTGCGAAGAGGGCACCTTCGGTGGCACGTGTCTGAACGTCGGGTGCATCCCGACCAAGATGTTCGTCTACGCCGCCGAGGTCGCCCAGACGGTCCGGGATGCGGCGCGCTTCGGCATCGACGCTCGCATCGACCGGGTGCGCTGGGACGACATCGTGTCGCGCGTCTTCGGGCGCATCGATCCGATCGGGTTCGGCGGTGAGGACTATCGCTGCGCGGCACCCAACGTCGATGTGTACAAGCAGCACACCCGCTTCGGTCCGGTCCAGTCCGACGGACGCTTCCTGTTGCGCACGGATGGGGGCGACGAGTTCACAGCCGATCAGGTGGTGATCGCCGCGGGGGGGCGGGCCGTGGTTCCCCCGGCGATCCTCGAGTGCGGCGCCCGGTACCACACCAGCGACACGATCATGCGAATCCCCGAGCTGCCGGAGCATCTGATGATCGTCGGAGGCGGATTCGTCGCGGCCGAATTCGCCCACATCTTCTCCTCGCTGGGCTCGCGCGTCACCCTGGTGGTCCGGGGCTCCACACTGCTGCGACATCTCGACGACGTCGTCAGCGAGCGCTTCACGCGAATCGCGTCGAGCAAGTGGGAACTGCACACCCACCGCAACGTCGTGGGCGCCGAAAACCACGGTTCGGGCGTCGCGGTGCAACTCGACGACGGCCGCACCGTGCACGCGGACGCGTTGCTGGTGGCGACCGGCCGGGTGTCCAACGCCGATCAACTCGACCTCGAGCAGGCCGGCGTCGCCGTCGAGGACGGCCTGGTGGCCGTCGATCAATACCAGCGGACCACGGCGCGTGGGGTTTTCGCGCTCGGCGACGTCTCCTCGCCGTATGAGCTCAAACACGTGGCCAACCACGAAGCGCGCGTCGTGCAGCACAACCTGTTGTGCGACTGGGACGACACCGAGGCGATGGCCGTCACCGACCATCGCTTCGTGCCCTCGGCGGTGTTCACCGATCCGCAGGTCGCCTCCGTCGGCCTGACCGAAAACGAAGCCATCGCACAGGGTTTCAAGGTGTCGGTCAAGGTCCAGGACTACGGCGACGTCGCCTACGGCTGGGCGTCGGAGGACACCACCGGGATCGTCAAGCTCGTCGCCGAGCGCGGCACCGGGCGGCTGCTGGGCGCGCACATCATGGGGCAGCAGGCGTCATCGATCATCCAGCCGTTGATCCAGGCGATGAGCTTCGGGCTGACCGCGCCGCAGATGGCCCGCGGGCAGTACTGGATCCACCCGGCGCTGCCCGAAGTGGTGGAGAACGCGCTACTGGGTTTGGCCTAGCGCCGGCGCGGTCGCGCGGCGGGCCTGTCGTCGTCCTGGCATTGCGGACACAGGCCGTGCAGCGTCAGCCCGGCGGCGTCCGACAGCGCGAAGGAACTGCCCGCGATCGCGTGTTCGAGCGCCGAACTCAGCTGACGGGCGGGCACTTCGATGATGGTGCCGCAGTTGGTACATACCGCGTGATGGTGCGGCACGGTGGCCAGCCCGTAGGTCGTCACGCCGCCGCCGATTGTCAACGCGTGCAGCACGCCCTGATCGACGAGCGTGGTCACCGTGCGGTAGACGGTCGCCACGTCGGGCGGGTGGGCCTCGGACGGCAGGCACTCTCGCATCCGCCGGTAGATCTCGGCGACGGGCAGGTGACCGTTGACCGGCTCGAGCACCGCCAGCACCTGGATGCGGGACGCCATTCGCCGCAGCCCACGGGCGCGCAGAAGATCGCCGATCCTCTCGGTGACCGACGCATCCAGTGCCGAGGGCTTGGGCGCCACCGCTTCAGTGTCGCGCCCGGGCGGGCGGATCGCCAGTCTTCGTCGCAATCCAGGCTCCGCGATTCCTGCAACTCACTTGCATCTGGAAAGCCGTGGAACTTACAGTCGTGCCGGTTGTTCTCAGCCGATACCGCAAGGACGCGCCGGAAGGACCCCAGTGGCCAGTACCCAGATCGACTGGCGGCCGTCACGGACGACCAGGCTTCTCGGCGCCCTGACGCCGGCGCAGTGGTGGCGACTGGCATCGATGCTGGCGGTGATCGTCGCGCTGCACCTGCTCGGCTGGTTCACCATGATGTTCTTCGTGGCGCCGGCCCAATACAGTCTGGGCGGCAAGGCATTTGGCGTCGGTATCGGCTTGACGGCCTACACCCTGGGCATGCGTCACGCCTTTGACGCCGACCACATCGCCGCCATCGACAACACCACCCGCAAGCTGATGAACGACGGGCAACGCCCGCTGGCCGTCGGCTTCTTCTTTTCGCTGGGCCACTCCACGGTGGTGTTCGGGCTGGCGGTGCTGCTGGCGTGTGGAGTCAGGACGGTCGTCGGACCGGTCAGCGACGACTCCTCGACGCTGCATCACTACACCGGGCTGATCGGCACGAGCGTCTCGGGCGTGTTCCTGTACGCCATCGCGCTTCTCAACGTCATCGTCCTGGTCGGCATACTGCGCGTCTTCGCGCGGTTACGCCGGGGCGAATTCGATCCCGACGCCGACGCGGCCGAACTGGAGCGGCATTTGGACAGCCGTGGGCTGATGAACCGGTTGCTCGGTCGCTTCACCAAGTCGATCACCAGGTCCTGGCACTGCTATCCCGTCGGCTTGTTGTTCGGGCTCGGGTTCGACACCGCCACCGAGATCGCACTACTGGTGCTGGCCGGCACCAGCGCAGCCGCCGGACTGCCGTGGTACGCCATCATGTGTCTGCCGGTGCTGTTCACCGCGGGCATGTGCCTGCTGGACACCATCGACGGCTCGTTCATGAATTTCGCCTACGGATGGGCTTTTTCCAACCCCGTGCGCAAGATCTACTACAACATCACCATCACCGCGCTGTCGGTGGCGGTCGCGTGGGTGATCGGCAGCATCGAACTCCTCATCCTGTTCGCCGACCAGTTCGGTTGGCGCGGGCCGTTCTGGAGTTGGATCGGTGGGCTGGACCTCAACGCGATCGGTTACTTCGTCGTCGGCATGTTCGTCCTCACGTGGGCGGTGGCTCTGCTCGTCTGGCGCTACGGGCGCATCGAGGAGAAGTGGACGGTCTGAACCGAACGAGCCAAGGCCGACCACCGACCGCCGTTCGGGTGTAGAACAGTGCTCATGGGCTCGTTGGCCTGCGCCCAGCTCGCGGATCGGCGGTAACCGGCGGTGCACGAGCTGTCGCTGTGCGAGGCGATCGCCGGTGTGGTCAAGGATCACGCCGACGGTCGCCACGTCGACGTGGTGCGGGTGCGGGTGGGCGCGCTGCGGCAGGTGGTGCCGGAGTCGCTGTCATTCTGCTGGACGCTGGTCCGCGACGCCGAGGACATGCCGGACGCCGAACTGGAACTCGAGTGCGTCGGCGCCGAAGTCAAGTGCCGTGCGTGCGGCGGGCAATCCGAGATCACCTCGCCGTGGTCGATCTGGTGTCCCCGGTGTGACAGTTCCGACGTCGAGGTGCTGCAGGGCAACGAATTCCTGGTGACGTCGCTAGATGTCTCGTGAAAGGCGTTGACGATGGGTAGATTTCATCGGCACGACGATGGAACGGTGCACACCCACGAACACGATCACGTTCCGCACGATCACGATCACGGCGATCACAGCCGCTATCGGACCGGCAGTCAGCGCATCGACGTGCTGGAGGCGATCTTCGCCGAGAACGACGCGCTCGCCGATGCCAACCGGACGGCCTTCGAGAGCAACGGGGTGCGCACCCTCAACCTGATGAGCTCTCCGGGATCGGGCAAGACCACGATCCTGCAGGCAACGCTCGACCAACTCGCCGGCGAACTCGCGCTCGGGGTGATCGAGGGTGATATCGCCACCGACCTGGATGCGGCAAAGCTCAGCGGCCGCGGCGCCCAGGTGTCACTGCTCAATACCAGCAACGGATTTGGCGGCGAATGCCACCTCGACGCGCCCATGGTCAGCCGGGCGCTGCCCGGCCTCGACCTCGCCGCGCTGGACCTGGTGATCATCGAGAACGTCGGAAATCTCGTCTGTCCGGCGGAGTTCGATGTCGGCGAGCACGCCAAGGCCATGGTCTATTCGGTGACCGAGGGCGAAGACAAGCCGCTGAAATACCCGGTGATGTTCCGGTCGGTGGACGTGGTGCTGCTCAATAAAATCGACTTGGTGCCCCACCTCGACGTGGATGTCGACACCTACATCGCCCATGTCCGGGAAGTGAATGCCGCAGCGACGATTTTGCCGGTCAGCGCGCGCACCGGCGATGGCATGGGTGCCTGGTTCGGCTGGCTGCGGCGCTTCGCCACCGACGCGCCCTGACCGGCGCGCGGGGACCCCCGCCGGCGGCCGTCCTCCTGCGAAACATTCGCAGGATGGCCGGCCCTCCGATGATGCGCTGCAGTCGACGGGTTACTTAGGCGTGCAATGACTTTCGATGCTATACAACACATGTTTACTTAGTTGCTGATGCCGAACCATTGACAACGCTCGGCAGCGGGAGTAGACCCGGAAATTAGCGCTGCGCAAGTGGGCCGACGGTCGACTCCGGCGGCGCAGGAGCCCCAGCCCGGCTCCGGAAAGCTGCATCATGCCAACTGAAGCAGCAGTCAAGGCAGAACAAACATTGATCCATGTTCTATGGATCAATGCGGGCCTCAGTTGTGACGGTGATTCGGTGGCGTTGACTGCTGCCACCCAGCCGAGCGTCGAGGAAATCGCTTTGGGGGCCTTGCCCGGACTCCCCCAAGTCGCCGTGCACTGGCCCCTGATCGACTTCGAATGCGGACCCAACGGGGGGGCGGACGACTTCCTGGAGTGGTTCTTCAAAGCCGACCGAGGCGAGTTGGAGCCCTTCGTGCTCGTCGTCGAAGGATCCATCCCGAACGAGAAGATCAAAAACGAAGGCTACTGGTGCGGCTTCGGCAACGACCCGGCCACCGGACAGCCGATGACCACCAGTGAGTGGCTCGACCGGTTGGCGCCCAAGGCCACCGCCATCGTGGCGGTCGGGACCTGCGCCACCTACGGGGGAATCCACGCGATGGCCGGCAACCCGACCGGAGCGATGGGCGTGCCGGACTACCTCGGTTGGGACTGGAAGAGCAAGGCGGGCATTCCGATCGTCTGCGTGCCCGGCTGCCCGATCCATCCCGACAATTTGTCGGAGACGCTGACCTACCTGCTCTACATGGCGACCGGTCAGGCGCCGATGATCCCGCTCGACGACGCGCTTCGCCCGCAATGGCTGTTCGGCAAGACCGTGCACGAGGGTTGCGACCGGGCCGGTTACTACGAGCAGGGCGACTTCGCAACCGAGTATGGATCGCCGAAATGCATTGTGAAGCTGGGCTGTTGGGGTCCAGTTGTCAAATGCAATGTGCCCAAGCGGGGGTGGATCAACGGCGTCGGGGGCTGCCCCAACGTCGGTGGAATCTGCATCGGTTGCACGATGCCGGGCTTCCCGGACAAGTTCATGCCGTTCATGGACGAGCCACCGGGCGGCAAGATCTCGAGCACCGCATCGGGTCTGTACGGAGCCGTGATTCGCAGTCTGAGGGGTATCACGGAACGCACCGTCGACAAAGAGCCGCGGTGGCGCCATAACGGTGACCAGCTCACCACTGGAGCGCGCCGCACCTGGTAGGTCACCTACCCGGTCGGCGCGCTCTTCTTTACTCGAAGCCGAGCCGTCGCCGCATCAGCCAACGCTGACGGCAGCCAAAGCGGGAAGAAGTAGCGCGATGACAACCATCATTCCTGAACCCACCCACGCCAAGCGGGAGCCCGGCCAACTGGTCGACATGGCCTGGGACCCGATCACCAGGATCGTGGGCAGCCTGGGCATCTACACCAAGATCGACTTCGAGAACCGAGAAGTCGTCGAGTGTCACAGCACCTCGTCGATCTTCCGCGGCTACTCGATATTCATGAAGGGCAAGGATCCCCGCGACGCCCACTTCATCACCAGCCGCATCTGCGGCATCTGCGGCGACAACCACGCCACCTGTTCGTGCTACACGCAGAACATGGCCTACGGCGTCAAGCCGCCGCATCTGGGTGAATGGATCGTCAACCTCGGCGAGGCCGCGGAATACATGTTCGACCACAACATCTTCCAGGAAAACCTGGTGGGCGTGGACTTCTGCGAGAAGATGGTCTCCGAGACCAACCCGAGCGTGCTTTCCCTGGCCGAGAAAACCCCGGCGCCGCACGCCGACGCACACGGGTACTCCACGATCGCCGACATCATGCGCTCGCTCAACCCGTTCAGCGGCGAGTTCTACCGCGAGGCGCTCGTGGTCAGCCGCTGGACACGAGAGATGTTCTGCCTCATGGAGGGTCGCCACGTGCACCCGTCCACGCTGTACCCCGGCGGGGTCGGCACCGTCGCGACCGTCCAGCTGATGACCGACTACATGACGCGGCTGATGCGCTACGTCGAGTTCATGAAGAAGGTCGTGCCCATGCACGACGACCTGTTCGACTTCTTCTACACCGCACTGCCCGGTTACGAGAACGTCGGGCTGCGCCGCACCCTGCTCGGCTGCTGGGGTTCCTTCCAGGATCCCGAGGTGTGCAACTTCGAATACAAGGACATGGAGCGCTGGGGTAACGCGATGTTCGTCACCCCGGGCGTGGTGGTCGACGGAAAGCTGGTCACCCACTCGCTGGTGGACATCAACCTCGGCATCCGAATCCTTTTGGGCAGTTCGTATTACGATGACTGGACCGATCAGGAGATGTTCGTCAAGACCGACCCGCTGGGCAACCCGGTGGACCGGCGCCACCCGTGGAATCAGCACACCAACCCGCACCCGCAGAAGCGGGACTTAGAGGGCGGCAAGTACAGCTGGGTGATGTCACCGCGCTGGTTCGACGGCAAGGACCACCTGGCGCTGGACACCGGCGGCGGACCGCTGGCCCGGCTGTGGGCGACGGCGCTGGCCGGTTTGGTCGACATCGGTTACGTGCAGGCGACCGGCAGCAGTGTCAAGATCAACCTGCCCAAGACGGCCCTGAAGGGACCCGTCGAATTGGAGTGGAAGATCCCGAAGTACGGCAGCAACACGATCGAGCGCGACCGGGCGCGCACCTACTTCCAGGCCTACGCGGCGGCGTGCGGTTTGTACTTCGCCGAGAAGGCGCTCGAGGAGATCCGCGCCGGGCGCACCAAGACGTGGGAGCGCTTCGAGGTGCCCGACGAGGCCATCGGATGCGGCTTCACCGAGGCGGTGCGCGGTGTGCTCAGCCACCACATGGTGATCCGGGACGGCAAGATCGCCAACTATCACCCGTACCCGCCCACGCCGTGGAATGCCAACCCGCGCGACAGTTACGGCACACCGGGTCCGTACGAGGACGCGGTGCAGGGGCAGCCCATCTTCGAGGAGAACGGCCGCGACAACTTCAAGGGGATCGACGTGATGCGCACGGTGCGCAGCTTCGATCCATGCCTGCCCTGTGGCGTGCACATGTACCTGGGTAAGGGCAAGACCCTGGACAGACTGCACACGCCAACCCAGTCACCCGTCGGGGAGTGACGCATGGCGGATCGCCCGGAGAAGTCCGCGAACGACACGCGGTGGCGTGAAGCGGGCGATCGCATCCAGACGCTGCTCGATTCGTGCGCGGCAGGTGGGACCGCCGCGTATGACCGTGCGCAGCAACTGGTTCGAGAGGTAGTCGGGCTGTACGGTGCCGGGCTGGAACGGATCGTGCGGATGGCCGGCGATCCCGCGCCGGAAGGGGGGCTGGTCGAGCGGCTGGCCACCGACGACCTGGTGGCCAGCCTGCTCCTGGTGCACGGTCTGCATCCGCACGACGTACACCGCAGGGTGTCCGCCGCGCTGGACCGGGTGCGGCCCTACCTGGGTTCGCACGGCGGCGACGTCGACCTGCTCGAGGTCGTTCCGGGCGACCGCCCGCAAGATCTCACCGTGCGGCTGGCCTTCAAGGGCAGCTGCAAGAGCTGTCCGTCCTCCGCGGTGACGCTGGAGCTGGCCGTGCAGGATGCGGTCCGCGCGGCCGCGCCGGAGATCTCCTCGATCGAGGTGGTGACCGCCGAGACCGCACCGGCGAATGTCATTCCCGCCGAATCGCTTCTGACGCGCCTGCATTCCAACGGCCAGGGGCCGACCGCCTGGCACCCGGCACCCGAACTCGCCGAGTTGGCATCCGGTGAAGTGGCGGGATTCGTGGTCGACGGGGTCACAGTGCTGGCCTGCCGTGTCGGTGACCAGACCTTCGCCTACCGGGATCACTGCCCGGTGTGTGACGACTCGCTGGCGGGTTCGAAACTGCAGGGTCGAACGCTGCGCTGCCCGCGCTGTGAAACGGACTTCGACGTGGTCGGTGCGGGAGCCGGTGTGGCAGATGCGTCGGGCGATCACCTGGACCCGATTCCGCTGTTGACGCGCGACGGAGTGCTGTCCGTGGCGTTGCGGACCGATCCGTTGGGTGCACCGGCATGAGCACCCCGTTCGATGTCCTGGCCCGCATCCGCAGCGACCGGCGCGCCCCAGAGCCGGCGGGCGAGCGCTGCGAGATGTGCGCGGAGTCGATCGCCGACGAACATCAGCACGTGGTCAATGTGGCCGGCCGCCAACTGATGTGCGTCTGTCGAGCCTGCTATCTGCTGTTCACCGACACCGAAGCCGACCTGCGTTACCGCGCGGTACCGGATCGGTATCTGTCGTTTCCCGACTTCGCGCTCGATCGCCTGGTGTGGGAAGCGTTGCAGATCCCCGTCGGGGTCGCCTTCTTCTTCACCAACTCCGCCCTCGCGCGCACCGTTGCCTTTTACCCGGGGCCGGCCGGGGCATGCGAATCCGAGCTGGACATGGAGGTCTGGGACACCATCCGCGGCGCCGACCCGCGGGTGAGCCTGCTGGCCGACGACGTGGAGGCGCTGCTGGTTCGAGTCGCCGACAGCGCCCAGGATGGCGAATTACCGCAGCCACAAACGTATCTGGTGCCCATCGATGCCTGCTACGAATTCGTCGGACGCCTGCGCCTGGTGTGGCGCGGCTTCGACGGCGGCCAGCAGGCCCGCGAATTCATCGACGACTTCTTCGACCGGCTCGCCGCCCGTGCCACCAGGACACCGCGATGAACGCGCCGATGAACGTGAGCTTCGCGGTCCTGGACGTGACCGCCGAACCCTACACCGTCAGCCCGGTCTTGACCGCCCGCGTCGGCGTCACCGCCAGCGGCGACGACCCCGTGCACGCCATCGCCCTGCGCTGCCAGGTCCGGATCGAGCCGCTGCGCCGCTCCTACTCCGACGACGAAGCGGCCGGACTGCTGGATCTGTTCGGCGGCCGCGAGCGCTGGGCCAGCACCCAACGCACCTTCCTGTGGCAGCATTGCGCCACGATGGTGCCGGGGTTCACCGGCCACACGACCGCGACCCTGCCTCTGGAATGCACCTACGACTTCGAGGTCGCCGCCGCCAAATATCTGCACGCGCTGCGCGACGGCGCGGTCCCGCTGCAATTCCTGTTCAGCGGCACGATTTTCGTCAACGCCGAGCGCGGATTCTCGGTGCAGCAGGTCTCGTGGGACTGCGAGGACAACTACGCGATGCCGGTCGCGGTCTGGCGCGACCTGGTCGCCCAGCACTATCCCAACACCGGATGGATTCGGCTGAGCCACGAGACCGTCGCGCAGCTGGCCGGTTACAAGTCCGCCCACGGGATGCTCGACTTCGACCGCGCGGTCACCTCGTTGCTGGACGTCACCGATCGTGAGGTGACGCGATGACATCGAGCTGGGATCGCGCTCGCGCCGTCGCCGACGCGGTGCTCTACGAAGGCTATCTGCTCTACCCGTACCGGGGGACGTCGAGCAAGAACCAATCACGCTGGCAATTCGGCGTTGTGGGGCCCCCGGGCGCCGCCGAATCCGGCCTGGGCGAAGACGACGCCATCGCCGCGGATTTCCTGGTCGACGACGCCCGGGCGCTGATGCTGGTGGTGCGGTTCCTGCAATTGCAGCACCGGCGGGCCGAACAAGCCACCGGTACAGGCGATTTCGTACCCGTCGACGAACTGCGGACCCCGGCCGGCTCGTGGCTGACCTGGGACGAAGCCGTGGAACGCGAGATCTCCTTCGGCCCCCTCGCGTTCGACGATCAACCCTTGGCGCTGCCCTTGACGGCCGGCGCGGCAACCGACGTCGAAGCGGTGGACGGCGGCCGCCTGGTTCGCGAACGCCACGAGATACGCGGCCTATTGACCGTCACCAGCGAGCCCGACGGTGGCCTACGGCGGGTCTCGGTGCGGGTGGCCAACATCGGTGCACCCGCACGCGACAAAGGCGACGCGATCGCGCGTTCCATGATCGGTACCCACCTCCTCGCCGAAGTGGTTGGCGGCCGGTTCATCTCACTGCTCGAGCCGCCACCGTCCGCAGCCGAGGCGGCGTCCCGGTGCGGCCGGCATCGCTGCTTCCCGGTGCTCGCGGGCGCGCCGGGCACCGACGACATGCTGCTGATCTCACCGATCATCCTCTACGACCACCCCGAGGTCGCCGAACAGAGCGACACCGCCCTGTACGACTGCACGGAGATCGACGAGATCCTCACCCTGCGCGTGATGACCATGACCGATGAGGAGAAGGCGCAGGCCCGGGCGACCGACCCGCGCGCCGCGCGCATCATCGACGAATGCGACGCCATGTCGCCCGAGGCCATGACGCGATTGCACGGGGTGCTGCGCGATCCGCACTCGCTCAACGTCCCCGCCGGCCTGGTACCCGAGATCCCCGAGGGAGTGGATTGGTGGAACCCATTGGCAGACACCGCCGTCCGTCCGGAGGTCGACGCGGTGCTGGTGAACGGGATCCGGATCGCGCGAGGCAGCAGGGTCCGGTTGCGCCCACGGCGCAACGCCGACGCCCAGGACATCTTCGTCGCCGGCAAGACCGCCCGCGTCACGTCGGTGCACGAGGACGTCGAAGGCAACAAGCACGTCGGCGTCGTCGTCGACGAGGACCCGGCCGCGGACCTGCACGACTGGTATGGCCGCTATTTGTACTTCTCCCCCGACGAAGTCGAACCGCTGCAAACTCAGCACAGCACAAACCCCTGAAGGGAGTTCACTATGGAAGTCCTCGGTTGGATCTTCATCGCCATCGTCGCGCTGGTGGCAGCGATCGGGCTGGCGCTCGGCGCGATATCGGTTCCGGACGCCCGACGTTATCTCAAGTTGAGGCGGATGTAACCGACGCGAGTGCCACTATGACGACGCGCATCCTGGTAGCCGGGATCGGCAATATCTTCCTGGGCGACGACGGGTTCGGCTCGGAAGTCGTTCGCAATGCCGATCTGCCCCAGGACGATCCGATGGTCCAGGTCATCGACTACGGAATCCGGGGCATGCACCTCGCGTATGACCTGCTCGAAGAGTGGGACACGCTGGTCCTGGTCGACGCCGTGCCGAGCCGGGGCCATCCCGGCACGCTGCACGTCTTTCAGGCCGACCACGAGTCGTCGTCCGGGCCGGACGGCCTTGACGGGCACAGCATGGACCCGGCCGCGGTCTTCGCCAGCCTGCGAGCGTTGGGTGGCCGGCCGCCCTACACCGTGGTGGTCGGCTGCGAGGCGGGCAGCGTCCAGGAGGGCATCGGCCTCACCGAACCGGTCGCGCAGGCCGTCCCGCGGGCGGCGCGGGCGGTGGAAGAGATCGTCGCGGCGTTGCAGGCCGCGCCGTCGGCGGCCGAAAAGGGGTGCTGAGCCATGTGTTTGGGCATACCCGGAAAGGTCATCGAAATGCTGGACGGTTTCGAGGGACAGCTCGCGCTCGTCGACGTCGCCGGTGAACAGCGCAAGGTCAACGTCGGCATGTTGCCGGAGGAGACGTTCGCGCCCGGCGACTGGGTGATCATCCACATGGGCTTCGTCGTCGAGAAGACCGATCAGGCCGGGGCCGAACGGGCCATGGCGGGCCTGGAACTGATGGGCCGCGGCCGCACGGACCTGACACCGCACCCTGGGAGCCGGTTGAGATGACCGATACCCCACTGCTGTTGCGTCACGGCACCGCTGACACCCGGCAGCGCGTCACGGTGACCGGCGTGGTGCAGGGGGTCGGCTTCCGTCCGTTCGTGCACCGGATCGCGACCGAACTGGGTCTGGCCGGATTCGTCGGTAACGACTCGGGTGCGGTGTTTCTCGAGGTGCAGGGCCGGCCCGCCGCGCTGAAGGAATTCACCCGCCGGCTGCGTGCGGAGGCCCCGCCCTTGGCGCGGGTCACCGACGTGCGCGTCGCCGGCGTCGCCGCCGACCCCGCGTGCCGGCCCGAATTCCGGATCGTGCCAAGCCAATCGGCCACCGGCGCGACCAGCCCGATCCCACCCGACATCGCGGTGTGCGACGACTGCATCGCCGAACTGTTCGATCCGCTCGACCGGCGCTACCGGCATCCGTTCGTGACATGCACCAACTGCGGGCCTCGGTTCACCATCATCAGACAACTCCCGTACGACCGGCCGGCCACCACGATGTCGGGGTTCGCCATGTGTGCGCGCTGCGCCGCCGAATATCACGATCCGGCGGATCGGCGATTCCACGCGCAGCCGATCGCCTGCCCGGGCTGCGGGCCGAGCCTCTGGTTCGCATCACCGGCCGGCCGGGTGAGCGGGGCGGACGCGGCGCTGGGCGCGACGCAGGTCGCGCTGGCATCAGGCGCCGTGGTGGCCATCAAGGGCGTCGGCGGCTATCACCTGGCCTGCGCGGTCGACGACGAGGCGGCGGTGGACGCATTGCGCGCGCGGAAAGCGCGTGGCGCCAAGCCGTTCGCCATGCTGGTGCGCGATCTCGACGTGGCGCGACGTTACGCCCACGTCGACGGCGCCGAGGCCGCGGTGCTGTCCAGTCCGGCCCGCCCGATCGTGTTACTGCGGCGGCGCGCCGGCGCTCCGGTCGCCGGGGCGGTCGCGCCCGGCAGCCCGCTGCTCGGGCTGATGCTGCCGTACTCCCCCCTCCATCACCTGCTGCTGGCGCCGGTCCCCGGAGCTTGCGGGACTGCACCCGATGCGCTGGTGCTGACCAGTGCCAACCGCTCCGATGAACCCATCTGCTTCACCGACGACGATGCCGCACAACGGCTTCCGGCGCTGTGCGACGCCGTGCTCGATCATGACCGCCCGATCCACGTGCCGTGTGACGACTCGGTGGTGCGCGTCGTCCACGACGAGCGCGGGGCCACCGAGCTGCCGATCCGCCGGTCCCGCGGCTACGCGCCGCTGCCGATCGACTTGAAGCTCCAGGCCCCCGCCGTGCTGGCCGTGGGCGGCGAACTGAAGAACACCTTCTGCCTCACCGACGGCCGCCGGGCCTACCTGTCCGGACACATCGGCGACATGGCCACCTGGGAGACGCTGCGCGCGTTCGAACGGGCGGTGAGCCAGCTCAGCGAAATCCGCGGCCGGCCAGTGCGGTTGGCCGCCGACCTGCATCCGGGCTATCACACCCGAAGCTGGGCCGAGCGTCAGGCGGACGAACGCCCGCTGGATCTGGTCCAGCACCACCACGCCCACGTCGTGTCGCTGCTGGCCGAACACGGGCGCCTCGGCGAACCCATCGTCGGGGTCTCCTTCGACGGCACCGGCTACGGACGCGACGAAACGATCTGGGGCGGTGAGATTCTCACCCTCGACACCCGAAGCCATCGCTTCGTCCGGGCCGGACACCTGGCGGCGGTGCCGCTGCCGGGTGGGGACGCGGCGGTGCGTAACCCCTGGCGGATGGCGCTGGCGCAGTTGTGGATGGCCGGCGTCGACTGGACCCCCGGCCTGGCGCCGGTGGCGGCCGCCACCGGCGACGAATTGCAGCTGATCCGTTCGCAATTGGAGACAGGGGCGGGTTGCGTGCCGTGTTCGAGCATGGGCCGGCTGTTCGACGCGGTCGCGTCCCTGCTCGGGGTGCGGCACCGCATCGACTACGAGGGGCAGGCCGCGATCGAGCTCGAGGCGCTGGCGGCCGGTCAAACGGGCACACAGCCGGTGTTGCCGCTCGTCGTGCGCCCCGACGGGGTGATCGATCCGGCCCCGATGGTGCGGGCCATGGTCGCGGCCCTGCGCGCCGGGACGTCATCACCGGTGCTCGCCGCGGCGTTTCACCGGGCCGTCGCCGCCGCGGTCGCCGAGGCCGTCGCCCTGGTGGCGGGCGGCACCACGCTGGTGGGTCTCACCGGCGGGGTGTTTCAGAACGTCCTGTTGCTCGGTGCGTGCCGTGCACTTCTGCGGCACAACGGCTTTGAGGTTCTTACTCATCACACCGTGCCGCCGAATGACGGGGGGCTGGCCCTGGGCCAGGCCGCGGTCGCGGTGCTGACCGCAAACGAGGAGGCGCCGGCGCGATGATCACCACCGCCATCGATCGCGGGCTGAGTTCCGAACTGGCCGAAGAGCTCGCCGCCACCGCTCTGACCCTGGCCAAGCGATTCGCCGCGGGCGCCACGATGTGGTCCATCGCGCCATCGTGGGAACCCCACGCCCTGCACATCGCGGTCGAATTCGTCCATCCGGTCATCATGGGCAAGCGGGCCCTGCCGGCCGTCGCGCTGACCGGGCCCAATCTGGTTGACCTGGTGCGGGTATCGGTTCGGCCCGGCGACATCGTGGTCGCGATCGCCGGAGCGGACAATGCGGAGGTCCGCTCGGTGATGCGACGCGGCCCGGCCTGGGGCGCCACCACCATCTGGATCGGCAGCGGCGCGCCGCCCGCGGCGGGCGCGGCGGATCACGTGCTGTGGCTGGATGATCCCGACCCGCGCGTGCCCGCCACCGGTGGCTTCGTGCTGTTCTACCACCTGTTGTGGGAGCTGACCCATGTGTGTTTCGAGCATTCCGGGTTGCTCAAGCCCGACGACGACAACGGGGCGTGTGTCACGTGCAGCGACGAGGGCCGACCGGGCGAGGTCGTGAGCGCGCCGGTCGACGGCGAGGCAAGGGTACGCACGGCGCGGGGACTCGAAGACGTGGTCACCACACTGGTCGATCCCGTCGCGCCCGGCGATCTGGTGCTGGTGCACGCCGGCACGGCGATCGGCCGCATCGACGAGGAGGACGTTTCATGAGCCCCACCGACGAACCCACCAACTTCCTGTATCCGTTCATCGACGCCGAAGAGGACGACGCCTCCGCGCTGCTCGCCGACCTGGCCGCGTCCGCGCAGGCCAAGGCGTCCGAAAGCGTGGCGCTGCGGCGCGCCACGCTGGAAGCCAACGCCGGCCTGCTGAAGTCGGCCGCCGCCGAGGTGGCGCGCCGATTCGCCGCCGGCGGAAGGATGTTCACCTTCGGCAACGGCGGCAGTTGCACCGACTGCACCACGCTGGCGCGATTGTTCGCGCGGCCACCGCTCGGCAAGCCGCTTCCGGCGTGGTCGCTGACAGCCGATCAGGCGATCCTGACCGCACTGGGCAATGACGTCGGTTTCGAGTTGGTGTTCGCGCGGCAGCTGATCGCCCGCGCGAGGGACGGCGACATCGCGATCGCTCTTTCGACCAGTGGCAATTCGCCCAACCTGTTGACCGCGTTGGCCGAGGCGCGCAACCGCGGCCTGTACACCATCGGGTTCGCCGGCTACGACGGCGGCGCGTTCGTGGACAACCCGAACGTGGACGCCTGCTTCGTCGTTCGTTCGCAGAGCGTGCACCGCATTCAGGAATCGCAGGCGCTGGTGGGTTATCAGTTGTGGCTGGCGGTTCACGAATGTCTGGGCGGCGACCAAGGTTTGGGGGCGGCATGATGAACAGGCCGGCGGGTGACTACCTTTCGTCGGGACCGCGGTTCGGCGAAGGGGAAGTGATCGAGCGGATCGAGTCGTTCCGCCGCCGACGCCCCCGACTCCTCGACGACCATGTGACCCTGGCGCACGGGGCGGGCGGCAAGGCGTCGGCGGCGCTGGTGGACGCGGTGTTCGTGGAGGCGTTTCGCAATCCGTTGCTCGAATCGCTGGGCGACGGCGCCGTTTTGGCCCTGCCCAGCGGCGAGCGGGTGGCGATGTCGACGGATTCTTTTGTGGTGCAGCCCCGCCGGTTTCCCGGCGGGTCCATCGGCGAACTGGCCGTCAACGGCACCTGCAACGACCTGGCGGTGGCCGGTGCCGTGCCGTCCTGGATCTCGGCGGCGTTCGTGCTCGAAGAGGGTTTCCCCATCGCGGAATTGAGGGAGATCGTCGCCGACATGGCCGCCGCGGCCGCGGCGGCCGGCGTGCAAATCGTCACCGGCGACACCAAGGTGGTACCCAAGGGCGCGGCCGACGGACTGTTCATCACCACCGCCGGAACCGGCGTCATCCCGGCGGGCCGCACGCTGTCGGCACAGTCGGTGCGGTCCGGGGACAAGGTGCTGCTGTCGGGGTCGATGGGCGATCACGGCATGGCGGTGATGCTCGCCCGGGGCGACCTGGCCATCGAGGCCGACATCGCCTCCGACACCGCGTCGGTCAGCCCGTTGGTGGAGTCGTTGCTGGCGGCCGCCCCGTCCACCCGATGGATGCGTGACGCGACACGGGGCGGCGTGGGAACGGTGTGCAACGAGCTGGCCCAGGCCTGCGGCCTCGGGGTGCTGCTCGACGAGGAGCGACTTCCGTTGGCGCCCATGGTCAATGGCGCCTGCGAATTGCTGGGCATCGACCCACTTTACGTCGCCAACGAAGGCAAATTCGTGGCCGTCGTCGCGCCGGAGGAGGCCGAGGCCGGGCTGGCCGCGTTGCGGTCGCAGCCGCTGGGCGCCGGCGCGGCCGAGGTCGGGCAAATCGTCACCGAACCCGCCGAGAGCGTGGTGCTGCGCACCGGGTTCGGCGGCACCCGCATCGTCGACATGCTCGTCGGTGATCCGTTGCCGCGGATCTGCTAGGAGGTAATCAGATGTGTCTGGGAATTCCGGGCCGGATCGTGGAGATCACCGATCCCGCCAACTGTTTGGCCAAGGTCGACGTCAGTGGCGTGCAGCGGGCGATCAGTGTCCGGCTGCTGGAGAACGACATGCCCGCACCGGACGACTGGGTGCTGGTGCACGTCGGGTTCGCGATGGCCAAGATCGACGAGACCGAGGCGCTGCTGACCCTGGCCGCCATCAAGAAACTCGGTGACGCCTACGCCACCGAAATGCAGGCCTTCGATTCGTCGGCCATCGTTTAACGAGGAGCGGCAATGAAATTCGTTGACGAATTCCGCGACCCGGCTGCGGCGCGCAAGCTGCTGACGGCCATCGAGCACCTGGCCGGGACAGGCGGTGAGGAGTTCAAGTTCATGGAGGTGTGCGGCGGGCACACGCACACCATCTACCGGCACGGTATCGAACACCTGCTGCCCGACAACGTCGAACTGGTGCACGGCCCGGGCTGCCCGGTCTGCGTGATCCCGATGGGCCGCATCGACGACGCGATGTGGCTGGCCGGCCAGCCCGACGTGATCTTCACCTGTTTCGGGGACATGATGCGCGTGCCCGGCTCGCACGGCAGCCTGCTGGATGCCAAGGCCCGCGGGGCCGACGTGCGATTCGTCTACTCGCCACTGGACGCGCTGAAGATCGCGGTCGACCATCCCGACAAGCAAATCGTGTTCTTCGCCATCGGTTTCGAGACCACCGCCCCGTCGACCGCGGTGACGCTCGTGCGGGCGCGCGAGTTGGGCCTGCCCAATTTCAGCGTCTTCTGCAACCATGTCACGATCGTGCCGCCGATCAGGGCCATCCTGGAGTCGCCGGACCTGCGGCTGTCGGGGTTCATCGGCCCCGGCCACGTGTCCACCGTGGTGGGCAACCGGCCCTACCGGTTCGTTCCCGAGGTGTATCGAAAGCCATTGGTGGTGGCCGGTTTCGAGCCGCTGGACATCCTGGCCTCGGTCGCGATGCTGCTGCGCCAGATCCGCGAGGGCCGCTGCGAGGTGGAGAACCAGTACAAGCGCGTGGTGCCCGAGCATGGCAACCCGGCGGCGCTGGCGCTGATGGGCAAGGTGTTCGCGCTGCGTCCGCACTTCGAATGGCGCGGGCTCGGCTTCATCTCTCAAAGCGCGCTGCGGCTGCACGACGATTTCGCCGAGTTCGACGCCGAGTTGCGGTTCGCCATGCCCGGCGTGCGGGTCGCCGACCCGAAGGCCTGCCAGTGCGGCGAGGTGCTCAAGGGGGTGCTCAAGCCCTGGGAATGCAAGGTTTTCGGCACGGCATGCACACCGGAGACCCCGATCGGGACGTGCATGGTCTCGCCGGAGGGGGCTTGCGCGGCGTACTACAACTTCGGCCGCATGCACCGCGACGCCGTCAAGCTGGTGGGGCGCACTTGACCCCTGACCAGGGCGCAGAGATGTTCGCCCGCTACGCCTATGCGCCCAACGCGCTCGGCTATTGCGGTCCGCCGTTGGGGGCCACCCTGCGCGACGGTTCGGTCGCCGAGGTGCGCAGGGCAGCGACGAAATTCTCGGGCGCATGGCCGTATCTGCTGGTGCTGTCGAAGCTCACCGGCATCGCCGACCCGCTGGATTATCGTCTGGTCGAGGCGTATTGGCTCGGCGGCGGCGTCGCCGCCGACCTCGACCCCCAGGAGTTCGTTGCCGCGCTGCTCGCGATCATCGGCCCACAGGCGGGCCACTACTGGGCGCACCTCACCACGGATCTGGCGTGCGAGGCCGCCGGCAACCACAGCTTCCACGTGTTCGGGGTGTATCCGTGGACGCGGTTCTTAGGCGGCGGAGGCCGCAAAATCAATGTCGAGCAGCCGCTGAACGTGCTCGACAACTGCCGGATCACCTCCGGCACAGTGCTTTCCCGCGACGGCGACCGCGTCGAGGTGTTGTGCCGAAGGCTCGCGTGGGACGGTCGGGCCCTCACCCTGTCGGCACCGTCGGCGCGCGCCCTCGAGGTGTGGGCCGACGGGTACAGCGCGGTGCCCGACGTGGCCGCCGGTGATGTGGTGGCGATGCACTGGGGCCGGTTGTGCGGGCGGCTGTCGCCGGCGCAGGTTCGCGCGCTCAGGGACAGCACCGATCGGCAGCTGCTGGTGACCGGCCGGCGACTGGCGCGCGTCTGACTTCGCCGCCAGACTGGCCCGGTGCCCGGTTCCCTGTGCGACGTGCTGCCCGCCGCGGCCGCCCTGCTCGAGATCGAGGATGCCGTCGACAAGTTGGCGGTGGCGGACTGGGTGGGCGCCCGCGTCGACCGGGTCCTGGTCATGCTGGTGGACGGGCTGGGCTGGCACCTGCTGCCCCAGCTGGCCGGCGGCGCGCCGCTGCTGGCGTCCGTGCTGGGCGGCGCCACCGGGCGGCTGACCCAGCTGGACTGCACATTCCCCTCGACCACGCCGACCAGCCTGGTGTCGTTGTGCACCGGCGCGCTGCCCGGCGAGCACGGCATCCTGGGTTTCACGCTGAGGGTGCCCGGCACCGATCGGGTGCTCACCCACGTCCGGTGGCGTGACGACCCGCCCCCCGCCCTGTGGCAGCCGGTGCCGACCTGGTTCGAACGGCTCAAGAACGCCGGCGTGAGCGCCCGCGCCGTGCTGCCGGCGGTGTTCATCGGTAGCGGACTGACCGAGGCCGCGTACCGGGGCGCCGAATTGCATCCGGCCACCCCCACCGACGACTACGCGCGCCTGCTGGCCGACCAGCTGCGCGCTGCGCCCGGGCTGGTGTACGGCTACACCGCGGACCTCGACACCGCCGCCCATATCTTCGGTATCGGCTCTGACCAGTGGCACACCGCGGCGGCGAACGTCGATGCGCTGCTGTCCCGCCTGCTCGACGCGCTGCCCGCGAACACGGCGGTGCTGGTGACCGCCGATCACGGGGGCATCAACGTCCCACCCGAGGCCCGCGTCGACCTCGACACCGACCCCAGGCTGGCCGACGGGATCCGGGTGGTGGCCGGCGAGGCTCGGGTCCGGTATCTGCACACCGAGCCGGGCGCCGCCGGCGACGTGCAGGCCGTGTGGAGCGAGCTGCTGGACGGACGCGCCACCGTGTACAGCCGCGAGCAGGCCGTGGCCTCCGGCATGTTCGGCCCGGTCACCGCGCGACACGCCGAGCGGCTCGGCGACGTGGTGGTGGTTTGTTCCGGCGACACCGCGGTGCTGGCCAGCGCGCATGAGCCTCCGGAAATGTCTCGCCTGATCGGCTTCCACGGTGGGGCCACGGCCGCGGAGATGGCGATTCCGCTCATCGCCTTTCGCGCGTAGAACACACAACGGACTCGGATCGAGCTCACAGCTCGCTGGGACCGTTCACCGATTTCGGCGCGGTACATTCGGTGCACTGTGGCTTTCCGGGGTGTCGGTGAAACTCGGCGATGGCAGCGTGTCATCGCGGTTGCCGCAGCTCTGGGAGCGTTCATCGCCCTGGCCACGGGGTCCGCGCTGCGACAAGGTGTCGCGGCGGCGGCACCGCCGGAGCCGACGGCTTGGTCGGCGTCAACCGTCGACGCGCACGCCGGACCGATGCCCGGCCGCCTTGCCGCCCTCAGCCGACCCGCCTCGACCGTTTCGCTGCCTTCGGCGCCGGCGAACAAGACCAACAAGAAGCCGCTCGGCCGCGCGTGGATGACGAAAGAGCGACCGCTCACCTGGAACCGCTTGTCGGCGCAATCCTTGCTGACGCCGGTGCCATTGTCGTTCACCCCGATCGTGTTCGCCCCCGGCGGCGCCCGATCCCGCGCACCTGCGGCCATTGCGTTCGACCGAGACATCTTGACCGAGGTCTGCGTCGCCCGCCGCTGATCGTTGCGCCCACGCCCAGCGGCTCGTAACCCTCATGGCTATCTCGTGAAAGAAGACCCTCATGTTTTCGGGCAGCACCGACACCGCCACAGGCAGGCGGAGGCCGTAATGGATTTCGCGACGTTACCTCCGGAGACCAGCTCCGGGCTGATGTATTCCGGCCCCGGCGCCGGATCGATGATGCGCGCCGCCGCGGCGTGGGAAGCGTTGGCGGCGCGGCTGTTCAGCGCGGCGGCCGACTGCCGGGCGGTGACGGCACGGCTGGGGAGCGGCGCCGAGGGCGCGGCACTCACCCAAGCCGCGACCCGCTACTCGGACTGGCTCGATGCCGTCGCAGGCCGAAGTGAGCGCGCGGCCACCGGGCTCGAGGCGGCGGCCCGCGCGCATCGGTCGGCCGTCACAGCGACCGTGCCGCCACCGGCGATCGCCGGCAACCGCACGCAACGAAGGTCGCTGGTGTCGACGAATTGTCTGGGCCACCAGAGCGCGGCGATCGCGAACGTCGACGCCGAGTACGACGCGATGTGGGTGCAGAACGCCCACGCCATGCGCGCCTACGCGAGGTCCGCGGCGCGCGCCGTGACCCTGGCTCCCTTCCCCGCTCCGCCCGGCAATGTTCATTTGACGAAACGCAATTGGGCTCTCCGGTCGGCGCCGGACGTCACATCGGCGGGCCGCGAAGTGATGTCGGTGATACCTGGGGCGCTGCGCGGCCTGTCGTCGTCACCGCTGACAACGTTCGCAGCGTCGCTGGCCGCGGTCACCCCGACGCTGTCGAAGCTGAATTCACTGACCGCGCCGTCGGACTTCGCGATCGGTCACCTCAATGCGATGAACAAAACGGCGGCGCTGCACTCGCTGTTCCCAAAGCCGGCCGCCACCAGCGTGGTCAGCGCCGGCCTGGGCCGGGCAACGCCGGTCGGTGGGCTGTCGGTGCCGCGGACTTGGACAACCGCGGCTCCCGCGCGGCAGCGGCTGCGCGGGGCCTGGGTCGGCGAGCCCATCCACCTGGTCAGCGAGCCGCCCGGCACCCAAGCGGCCGACACGTACGGAGGTTAAAGCGGGGTGACGTAGGCCGCGCTGATGCCGCCGTCGACCATGAACGTCGACGCGGTGATGAATGACGCGTCATCGCTCGCCAAAAACGCCACCGCGGAAGCGATTTCGCCGGGGTCGGCGAAGCGGCCGACCGGGACGTGCACCAGCCGGCGGGCGGCCCGCTCGGGATCCTTGGCGAAAAGCTCCTGCAGCAGCGGGGTGTTGACCGGGCCGGGGCACAGCGCGTTGACCCGGACGCCCTGCCGGGCGAACTGCACGCCCAGCTCGCGCGACATCGCCAGCACCCCACCCTTGGAGGCGGTGTAGGAGATCTGCGACGTCGCCGACCCCAGCACGGCCACGAACGACGCCGTGTTGATGATCGAGCCTTTCCGCGCGGGAACCATGTGCCGCAACGCCGCCCGGCAGCACAGGTACACCGACTTCAGGTTGACGTCCTGGACGCGTTGCCACGCCGGCAGTTCGGTGTTCTCGATGAGGTCGTCGTCGGGCGGTGAGATGCCGGCGTTGTTGAACGCGATGTCGATGCGCCCGTGGGCCCGCGCCGCGGCATCGAACAGCGCATCGACCGCGGCCTCGTCGGAAACATCGGTGGGCACGAACAGGCCGGACAGTTCGTCGGCCGCCGCGCCGCCGGCGTCACCGTCGATGTCGCCGACGACGATCGTGGCGCCCTCGGCATGCATCCGCCGCGCCGCGGCCAGCCCGATACCTCCGCCGGCGCCGGTCACGACGGCCACGCGGCCCGCCAATCGTTCAGTGAGATCGACCGCCACCGCCTACTCCTCTTCGATCGCGATGAACACGTTCTTGGTCTCGGTGAAATTCAGCGGCGCATCCGGTCCCAGCTCGCGGCCCAGCCCCGACTGCTTGAACCCGCCGAACGGCGTGTTGTAGCGAACGGACGAGTGCGAATTCACCGATAGATTCCCGGATTCGATCGCCCGGGAAACGCGCAGCGCGCGAGACAGGTCGTCGGTCCAGATCGATCCGGACAGCCCGTAGCTGGTGTCGTTGGCCAGGGCGACGGCGTCGTGCTCGTCGTCGAAGGGCAGCACCGTGACGACCGGGCCGAAGATCTCGTCGGTGACGCAACGGTCGGTGCGCTGCGGCGTCAAAACGGTTGGCGGGAACCAGAACCCACGTCCGGCCGGCGCGGTGCCGCGAAACGCGACCGGGGCGTCGTCGGGCACATAGGACGCCACCTTGTCCCGGTGAGCGGCCGACACCAGCGGCCCCATCTCGGTGTCCCGGGACGCCGGGTCGCCGACCACGACGCTGGTGACGGCGGGCTCGAGCAGCTCCATGAACCGGTCATAGACGCTGCGCTGCACCAGGATTCGGCTGCGGGCGCAGCAGTCCTGGCCCGCATTGTCGAACACCCCGGCCGGTGCCGTCGCGGCGGCGCGCTCGAGGTCGCAGTCGGCGAACACGATGTTGGCGCTCTTGCCGCCCAGTTCCAGGGTCACCCGCTTCACCTGGGCGGCCGCACCGGCCATCACCGTCTTGCCGACGCCGGTGGAACCGGTGAACACGATCTTGCGGATGTCGGGGTGGGTCACGAACCGCTGCCCCACCACCGGGCCCCGCCCCGGCAGCACCTGCAGCAGGTCCGCGTCGAGCCCGGCCTGCGCCGCCAGCTCACCGAGCCGGATCGTGGTCAGCGGCGTGGCCTCCGCGGGTTTGATCAGCACGGCGTTGCCCGCGGCCAGTGCGGGTGCGAAGCCCCACGATGCGATGGGCATCGGAAAGTTCCACGGGGTGATCACACCGACCACGCCCATCGGTTCGTTGAACGTGACGTCCAGGCCACCGGCCACGGGAATCTGCTTGCCGGACAAGCGTTCCGGGCTCGCCGCGTAGAAGTTCAACACGTCGCGGACGTGACCGGCTTCCCATTCAGCTGCCGCGATGGGGTGCCCCGAGTTGGCGACTTCGAGTGCCGCCAGCTCGCCGAGATGGGTGTCGACGGCGGCGGCGAAGGCCCGCAATCCGGCGGCCCGCTCGGCCGGCGACAACCGCGCCCACCGCCGCTGGGCCGCCCGCGCCCGCCCGACCGCGTCGTCGACCGCGGCGACGTCGGCGTGCTCGACCGAGCGCAGCACCTCCTCGGTCGCCGGGTTGATCAGCTGCGTCGCGGTCAACTCAGCTCACGCGTCCCGCGTACGACCGGGCGGCGTCGACGATGGCTGCGAACAACCGCAGATCCTCCAGCGACTGTTCCGGATGCCATTGCACCGCAAGCACAAACCGGTCCCCGGGCAGCTCCAGCGCCTCGACGACGCCGTCGGCGTCCCGCGCGCTGACCACCAGGCCGTCGCCCACCCGGTCGACGGCCTGATGGTGATAGCTCGGCGCATCGGCGGATTCCCCGATCAGCGCGGCCAGCCGGGTGCCCGCGACGGTGCGCACCGGCAGCCTGTTGAACACCCCATTGCCCGCCCGATGCCCGCTGTGCCCCAGGACGTCGGGCAGGTGCTGATGCAGGGTGCCGCCCAGCGCGACGTTGAGCACCTGTGCCCCGCGGCAGACTCCCAGCACCGGCAGGCCCCGGCGCAGCGCGCCCCCCAACAACGCGAATTCCCATGCGTCGCGGTCGGTGCGGGGCTGGTCGGTGGTCGGGTGCGGTTGCTGACCGTAACTGGCGGGGTCGAGGTCATATCCCCCGGTGATCACCAGCGCATGCAGGCCGTCCAGTACGGAGTCGACGATCTCGTCGTCCACCGGCTGCGGGGGCAGCAACACCGCGATCCCGCCGGCCTGAACGACGCCTTCGAAGTAGTCGGCGGGCAGGAATCCGGCGCGGATATCCCAGATGCCCGTCTGCACCTGCTCCAGATACGTCGTCAGGCCGACCACCGGGCGCCGTGGCGATCGCAAGCGCGGCGCAGCCGGGCGCGGCGATCTAGAGGCGTTCAAACCCACGCATCCTCTCCCAATCGGTGACCGCCGCGTTGAACGCCGCCAATTCCACCCGGGCGTTGTTCAGGTAGTGGGCGACGACGTCGTCGCCGAACACGTCCCGAGCGAACGTCGAGCGCTCGAACGCCGAGACCGCCTCGGCCAGCGTGCCGGGCAGCCGCTCGACGCCGGGAGTCTGGTACGCATTTCCGGCGCAGGGGTCCGGTAGCTCCAGGCCCCGTTCGATACCGTACAGCCCGCCGGCGATCATCGCCGCCACCGCCAGATACGGGTTGACGTCGCCCCCGGGAACCCGGCACTCGACCCGGGTGCTGGGCCCATGACCGACCACCCGCAACGCGCAGGTGCGATTGTCCAGCCCCCACGCCAACGCGGTGGGCGCGAAACTGCCGTCGGCGAATCGCTTGTAGGAGTTGATGTTCGGCGCGTAGAACAGCGTGAGATCACCCAGGGTGGCCAGCAGGCCGGCCAGGAAACCGCAGAACGCCGGCGACATGCCGTGCGGGCGGCTGGGATCGGCGAACACCGCGCCGCCCTGCGAGTCACGCAGCGAGAGGTGAACGTGGCAGCTGTTCCCCTCTCGCTCATCGTATTTCGCCATGAACGTCAGGCTTTTGCCGTGCTGGTCGGCGATCTCCTTGGCGCCGTTCTTGTAGATCACGTGGTTGTCACAGGTGACCAGAGCGTCGGCGTAACGGAATCCGATTTCCTGCTGGCCCTTGTTGCATTCGCCCTTGACGGCTTCGAAGCGCAGGCCGGCGCCGATCATCCCCCGCCGGATGTCACGCAGCAGCGGCTCCATGCGCGACGACGCCGAGATCGCGTAGTCGATGTTGTAGTCGCTGGCCGGGGTCAGCCCGCGGTACCCGCTGGCCCACGCCTGCCGGTAGGGCTCGTCGAACACGATGAACTCGAGCTCGGTAGCGACGTCGGCGGCCAGGCCGCGTTCGGCCAGCCGGTCGACTTGGCGGCGCAGGATCGCCCGCGGCGACACCGTGACCGGACTGCCGTCGGCCCAGCCGACGTCGGCGATCACCAACGCCGTACCGGGCAGCCACGGGATGCGCCGCAGGGTGGACAGGTCGGGCGTCATGACCGTGTCGCCGTAACCGGTGTCCCAGCTCGAGATCGCGTAGCCGCCGACGGTGTTCATGTCGACGTCCACGGCGAGCAGATAGCCGCAGCACTCGGCGCCGTGTGCGGCCACATCGTCGATGAACAGCCGCGCGTCGATCCGCTTCCCGACCAGCCGGCCCTGCATGTCGGCGAACGCCACGATGACGGTGTCCACCTCGCCGGTGTCCACCAGTCGTTCGAGCGCCGTCAACGACAGCATCTGGGTCTTGGGATCGGTCACAGCACTGTCTTCACTGGCCATGACCGTCAGTCAACCAGGCACTACCAGGTGCTGGCGCGCAAAATGATCTCCGCGGCCAGTTGCGCCGTCGACTCCTGCACGCTGCGCCGCCCCAGGTGCACCACCCGGTAGTCGGCGTAGACGTAGCGCTGGCTGGCCTGTGCCACCGCCCGCGCGGCCGGCGAGCTGACCAACACGGTGGTGCCGATCTCGACGGGCGGGCAGTGTCCGTCGGTGATGGCGCCTTCGTAGTCGGCGGCCTTTGGGTGGCCGCGGTCGACTACCACCAGTCCGACGAAACGGCCGAGCCGGGTTGCGGTCAGTTCCCACGCGAGTTCGGCGCCGGCGCGGTCGCCCATCACCACGGCCCACCCGATGCTCAGCGCGTCGAGGACGCCGATCACCGACTTGGGCGTCAGCCGCGAATCGAACCCGATCACGACCGTCCGAAGCGACGCGGTGTGCAGGCGCTCGCAGACGGCGTCATACGCCGCCGGGATGCGGTTCTCATCCCCCAATATGACGACGACGACGCCGGTCTCCGGGCCGGCCACAACCACCGGGACGGGGAACCCGTCCAGCGTGGTCATCATCGAGGACACCCCAGCACGCTACAGCCAAGCGGCGTGCGAGCGCGACGATTCTGGGCAATTTATACAGAGACTTAACGTTTTTACCGCGTCGTCAACGGCGACGTTCGAGCCGCCAAGACAGCGAATCACTCACGGCCGCAAGCGACTTGCGAGATGTGGCCGGCGTGGCGGCGGACCGTCAAGCAACCTGAGAATACCGTCGATGTCGAGATGGCAGGCCAGCAGATCGGCGGCGAGGTCGAGTTGCGCATCGCGGCGCGCGGCGACGTCGACGTGGCCGACCACGAAGCCGCTGCGGCCGGCCGCCTCGGCGACCCGGCCGAGCCAACCGCGCCGGAACTCGTCGTTGTCGAGCAAGCCGTGCCAATGGGTCCCGAACACCGCGCCACGCACCACGCCCTGCGGGTGCGGATCCGCGCCGGCATCGAACCAGCTCTGTTCGCCGCAGCGGGCGACCCGGCCGTGATGGATCTCGTAGCCGCTCAGCGGCTGCCGCCAGCGCCGCAGCGTCTTGTCGGGATGAAAGGTGATGTCGACGTCCAGCAGCCCCAGCCCCGGCACGCCCGCGGTTCCGGATTCCACCGGATCGTCTAGGCGACTGCACAGCATCTGAAATCCACCACAGATGCCCAGCACCGGCTTCCCGGTAGCAGCGTGCGCGGTGATCGCGTCGCCAAGGCCGCGATCGCGCAGCCAGGTCAGGTCTAAGACAGTGGCCTTGCTGCCCGGGACGACGATCAGGTCGGTGTCGGTGAGGTCGGCGGGGTCGACTACCCAGCGAACCAGCACACCCGGCTCGCAGGCCAGCGCCTCGACGTCGGTGGAGTTGGAAATGCGGGGCAGCCGAACGGCGGCCACCCGCAGCCACTGGTCACCGCGCGGGGGCGCGGGCGTGCCGATGACGCGGTGCGCGACCACCGACAACGAATCTTCGGCGTCCAACCACAGCTCGTCGGCGTACGGCAGCACCCCGTAGGTCGGGCGCCCCGTCAGGTCGTGCAGCTGACGCAACCCGGGTTCGAGCAGCGCGGGGTCACCGCGAAATTTGTTGACGATGAAGCCGGCGATCAGCGCCTGGTCGTCGGGTTCGAGCACCGCGACCGTCCCGAACAGATGCGCCAGCAGGCCTCCCCGATCGATGTCCCCCACCAGGATCACCGGCAGATTCGCGGCCCGGGCCAGCCCCATGTTGGCCAGATCGGTGGCGCGCAAATTGATCTCGGCCGGCGAACCTGCCCCCTCACAGATCACCGCATCGAATTCCTCGCGCAGGCAGGCTAATTCGTCGAGCACGATGGAGGCCAGCCGATCACGATGCTGCACATAGCTTTTCGCGCTGACCGAGCCGGCGACCTGACCGTTGATCACCAGCTGCGAGGTGCGGTCACCGCCCGGCTTGAGCAGGATCGGGTTGAATCGCACGCTGGGTTCCAGACCCGCCGCGCGTGCCTGGATCGCCTGGGCCCGGCCGATCTCACCGCCTTCGACGGTCACCACCGAGTTGTTGGACATGTTCTGCGCCTTGAACGGGGCGACGCGTACCCCGCGGCGGGCCAACAACCGGCACAGGCCCGCCACCACCACCGATTTCCCGGCGTCGGAGCTGGTGCCCGCGACCAGCAACGCTCCGGTCATCGGAGCAAACGTCATGGCAAGGTGAGGATTTCGACGCCGGTGTCGGTGACCAGCAGGGTGTGCTCGAATTGCGCAGTCCACTTGCGGTCCTTGGTGACCACCGTCCAGCCGTCGTCCCAGATCTCGTAGTCCAGCCCGCCGAGGTTGATCATCGGTTCGATGGTGAACGTCATCCCCGGTTGGATGACGGTGGACACCGACGGCTGGTCGTAGTGCAGGACCACCAGGCCGTTGTGAAACGTGGTACCGATGCCGTGGCCGGTGAAGTCACGAACAACGTTGTAGCCGAATCTATTTGCATACGACTCGATGACGCGGCCGACGACCGAGAGCGCACGACCGGGCTTGACCGCGTTGATGGCGCGCATCGTCGCCTCCCGGGTTCGCTCCACCAGCAGCCGGTGTTCTTGCGCGACATCGCCGGCCAGGAAGGTCGCGTTGGTGTCGCCGTGCACCCCGTCGATGTACGCCGTGACATCGATGTTGACGATGTCGCCGTCGGCGATCACTGTCGAATCCGGGATTCCGTGGCAGATGACCTCGTTGAGCGACGTGCAGCACGACTTCGGGTAGCCCTTGTAACCCAGCGTCGAAGGGTAGGCGCCGTGGTCGACCATGTACTCGTGGGCGATCCGGTCCAGTTCGTCGGTGGTCACCCCGGGTGCGACGGCTTTGCCCGCCTCCACCAGCGCGCCGGCCGCGATCCGGCCGGCGACGCGCATCTTCTCGATCACCTCGGGGGTCTGCACCCATGGCTCGCTGCCCTCTTGGGCCGTCGGCTTCCAGGCGTACTCGGGGCGCGGGATGCGGCTGGGCACCGGAAGAGTCGGGGACAACTCTCCGGGAGCGAGCGCGGTGCGAGCGGGCATGGCGCCAGCTTAATGGCAGGCCGCGCGACCCGGCCGAGCGTCGAGGCGCGGCCCCTGGCCGCGAAGTGCCGCGCAGCGTTCAGTGTGTCGTCACGGCGGGAATTCGCACGTTTTCTCGCCGCCAACGCACACTCGACGAAGGCGGGCGCTCAGAGCCGCTGGCGGCGCAGCAGCGAGCGGCGCGGCCCCCTGATGTTCACCGAGCCGCACACCACCCGCCCGGTCAGCACCACGTGCGGCCGGCCCTCACCAGGCGGGTCTTTGCGCCGGTCGCTGGCGCTGCCCACATACACCTCGACGTCGTCGATCGACGCGCTCGCCCCGTCGGGCAATCGAATCTCCACCGAGCCGAATCTCATGTCGAGTTCGACGACCACCACCGGGCCCGCGAATCGGGCCTTGGTGAGGTCGAGTTCCACTGAGCCCAGGCGGCGGACCAGCGCCAGGCGGGTCGGCACCGTCCACTCGCCGTGGCGCTTCAGCGAACCCGCCCAGCCGCGCAGTTCCACCCGGTCGGCCGCGGAGGTGACGATGGCGCCCGGCCCCGGCAGGTCGCCGACCAACCCGTCCAGCTCGCCGCGCGTGCGCGCGTAGGACACCTGCGACGAACGCTGCTCGAACTCGTCGATGTCGATCAGCCCGAGCGCGACCGCGTTGTGCAGTCGTCGCATCGTGCCATTGCGGTCGGCGTCGGAGACGCGCAACGCCACCATGTCGCCGCCGGTATCCGTCATGTTCGCAATTTACCGCTGCAGCGGCCCGGGGTCGCTAGGCAGATGGCGCCGCCCCGCTGCGCCCGGCGCACGCGCCGCGCTTGCGACCGGCGCTAGGCGAGGAAGTTCGGCGGCAGCGCTTCGAACATGAACTTGGTCATCCGGACCGCCCACTCCGAGCTGCCGCCCCCCACGATCAGCGAGGCGAAGGCCAGGTCGCCGCGGTATCCGGCGAACCAGGAGTGCGATCCGCCCGGGAATTCGGCCTCACCGGTCTTTCCGTAGATCTCGCCGCACCCGGCGATCTCCTTGGCGGTGCCGTTGGTCACCACCAGACGCATCATCGGCCGCAGCGCGTCGATCATCTTCGGGCTGATCGGCGTGGTGTCACCCTGCACGGCCGTCTGGCGGCCCACGATCAGTTGGGGCACGGGCGTCTTGCCGGCGGCGACCGTGGCCGCTACCAGGGCCATGCCGAACGGGCTGGCCAGCACTTTGCCCTGGCCGAAACCGTCCTCCGTGCGCTCGGCCAGGTCCACCGTCGGTGGCACCGAACCCGTCACGGTGGTGACGCCGTCCACCGTGTAGTCGAGGCCCATCCCGTACTGGGCCGCCGTTTGGGTCAGACCGCGAGGCGGCATCCGGCTGCTCAACTCCGCGAACGTGGTGTTACACGAGCTGGCGAACGCGCGTGACAGCGACACCACGCCGAGATCGAAGCCGCCGTAGTTGGGCACCGTGCGGTGACCGATGTCGAGGTGGCCAGGGCAGCCGAGCATCGAGTTGGGCGTGGCCATGTCGCGGTCGACGGCCGCGCCGGCGGTGATCATCTTGAACGTCGACCCCGGCGGGAACAGGCCGTTGGTGGCGGGCAACCCGTCCGCATCGGCGCCGCCGTTCTGCGCGATCGCGAGGATCTCTCCGGTCGACGGCTTGATCACGACGATCATCGCCTTGCCGCCCTTGTTGTCGACCGCGCGCTGGGCGGCGTTCTGCACCACCCGGTCCAGGGTGATCGACACCGAGGGCGCCGGTGACCCTTCGACCTCGTGCAGCACTTCGACCTCGACGCCGTTCTGGTTGACGCTCACCACCCGCCAGCCCGCCTCACCGTCGAGCTGGTCCACCACGGCCTTCTTCACCGCGGAGATGACCGCCGGCGCGAAATGCGGGTCGGTGGGCAGCATTTCGGGCTGGGGGGTGATCACGACGCCGGGCAGGTGCCCGAACAGGGGCGACACCTTGTCGTTGTCGTCCGGATGCAGGGTCACCCCCAGATCAACCGGGTGAGGCGTCGAGCTGGCTTGCTCGGCGAGCAGCTGCGGGTCGTTGAGGGCCCCGTTGAAGGGGTGCAGCACATCGACGATCGCGTGTGCCGTGCCGGACAGGGCCGGACCGGCCTGGGTGGCGTCCAGCGTGTAGTGGTACAGGTAACCCGGGACCAGCACGTCGCTGCCGCCGACCTCGTTCACCGAGGCGCGGTGCGGCCGATCGGCGCGCAGCGCGAAAGTCTGGTGCTCGCCCAGCTTGGGGTGCAGCGCGGTGGTGGTCCACCGCACCGCCCAGTGCCCCTCGTCGCGGGCCATCTTCAGCTGGCCGTCGTAGGTCCAAATCCGGTTCTTGGGCAGGTGCCAGGTGAAGCGATAGCCGACGGTGCCGCTGTCCTCGGCGTACTTGGCGTTGAGGACCTGGGCGTCGAGGTGGGATGCCTGCAGGCCGGACCAGGCCGCGTTGAGCGCCTCGCGGGCCTCGTTGGGGCTGTCGCTGAGCTGCGCGGCGGTCGCGGTGTCGCCGATGGCCAGGGCGCGGAAGAATTTCTCCGCCGCCGGGCCCGGGCCGTCGGGCCGGGGCGTGCATCCGGACAGGACGATGACCGCGACCAGCAGCAATCCTGAGGCAGATGAGGCCATTGTTGTTCTAGTTGCCATCGGTGCAAATGTTAAGAACTGTGGCCTGAACGGTGGCGCCGACACACCGAGACCGATCCGTGATGTCTGGATCGAGGGCGTCCTCGTCCGCCGGGCGTCACGCCAGCGTGCCATTCCTCACCGGGCGTCACGCCAGCGTGGCGGACCGCTGCAGAAGGCGCTGCTAGTCGAGCAGCACCGTGGCGAAGGTGCCGATCTCGGTGAAGCCCACGCGGGCGTACGCGGCGCGCGCCACGGTGTTGAAGTCGTTGACGTACAGGCTGGCGGTTCGCCCGGTGCCGACGATCACCGCGGCGACCGTCGCGGTGCCGGCGGTGCCCAGGCCGGCCCCACGCCACTCCGGGTGCACCCATACGCCCTGGATCTGGCCCACGCCCGGAGACTGCGAGCCGACCTCGGCCTTGAAGACGACCTGGCCGTGCTCGAACCGCGCCCAGGCGCGACCGGCCGTGATCAGGCTGGCGACGCGTCGCCGGTAGCCGCGTCCGCCGTCGCCGACCCGCGGGTCGACACCCACCTCGCCGATGAACATGTCGACGGCGGCCACCAGGTAGGCGTCCAGCTCTTCGGGCCGGACCTGTCGCACCCCGGGGTCGAGCTCGCAGCAGGGGTGGTTGGACAACGCCAGCAGCGGCTGGTGGTCGCGCACGTCACGCGCCGGGCCCCAGGCCGCCTCAAGCCGCTCCCACATCGGCATCACCAGCTCGGCCCGGCCGACGAGCGACGAACAGCGCCGCGTCCCACGCATGGCCTCGTCGGCGAACGCGCTCAGATCGGCCGGCGCCCCGCGCAGCGGGATCAGGTTGGCGCCGGCGAAGCACAGCGACTCGTCGGCACCGCGCAACGTCCACAGTTCGCCGCCGATGGAATTGGGATCGATGCCGTGGTCGGCCACCCGCGCCGCGACCATGCACGACGCGACGGGGTCGGCGTCGAGCACCCGCCAGACGGCGGCCGCGTCGCGCACCACGGACACCCGTCGCTCACCGACAAGGCGGAACAGGGGCGGAGCCGACATATGGCGAACTCTCTGTGGTGCGAACTCTTCGACCGGGCGCTGGCGATAATCAGCTTACGGTGACAACAGGTGAACCGCTCGATGTTGCATCCGGTCCGCCGTCGGTGCCCATTTCCGCGGCGATTCGCATCGCCTCTTCGATCAAAGTCTCGACGATCTGGGCTTCGGGCACCGTCTTGATCACTTCGCCACGAACGAAGATCTGGCCCTTGCCATTTCCCGACGCGACGCCCAGGTCGGCCTCGCGGGCCTCCCCCGGGCCGTTGACGACGCAGCCCATCACGGCCACGCGCAGCGGCACGTCGAGGCCGTCCAGCCCGGCGGTCACCTCGTTGGCCAGCGTGTAGACGTCGACCTGCGCGCGCCCGCACGAGGGACACGACACGATTTCCAGACCGCGCGGCCGCAGGTTCAGCGATTCGAGTATCTGGATGCCGACCTTGACTTCCTCGACCGGCGGCGCCGACAGCGACACCCGGATGGTGTCGCCGATGCCGCGCGACAGCAGTGCGCCGAAGGCGACCGCGGACTTGATGGTGCCCTGGAACGCGGGGCCGGCCTCGGTGACCCCGAGGTGCAGCGGGTAGTCACATTGCTCGGCCAGCTGCTCGTAGGCGGCGACCATCACCACCGGGTCGTTGTGCTTGACGCTGATCTTGATGTCGCCGAAGCCGTGCTCCTCGAACAGCGAGGCCTCCCACAGCGCCGACTCGACCAGCGCCTCGGGGGTGGCCTTGCCGTACTTCTCCATGAACCGCTTGTCCAGCGAGCCCGCGTTGACGCCGATGCGGATCGGGATGCCTGCCGCACCGGCGGCCTTGGCGACCTCGCCCACGCGGCCGTCGAATTCCTTGATGTTGCCGGGGTTTACCCGCACCGCGGCGCACCCCGCGTCGATGGCGGCGAAGATGTACTTGGGCTGGAAGTGGATGTCGGCGATAACCGGGATCTGGCTGTGGCGGGCGATCTCGGCCAGCGCGTCGGCATCCTCCTGACGCGGGCAGGCCACCCGGACGATGTCGCAGCCGGCCGCGGTCAACTCGGCGATCTGCTGCAGCGTCGTGTTGACGTCGTGCGTCTTGGTGGTGCACATCGACTGCACGGAAATCGGATGATCGCTGCCGACCCCGACGTCACGGACCATCAATTGGCGCGTGGTACGCCGGGGAGCGAGCGTGGGCGCCGGTGTCTGCGGCATGCCCAGGCCAATGGTCATTTGCGCCACTCCTCCTCATCGCTACACTCTGCATCGTCGCCGGCGCGGGTCACGGTGTTGATTCCTTCGGTCTCGTTACTGGAAGAGCCTGATCGGGTTGACCAGATCGGCGGTCACGGTCAGCAGCATGTAGCCGACCACGAACACCAGCACGACGTACGTCGCGGGCATGAGCTTGAGGTAGTTCACCGGCGCGGCCGCGACCATGCCACGGGCCGACCGGATCAGGTTGCGGATCTTCTCGAACACCGCGATGGCGATGTGGCCGCCATCGAAGGGCAGCAACGGCACCAGGTTGATCGCGCCCAGGATCAGGTTCAGCTGGGCCAGGAAGAACCAGAACGCCACCCACAACCCGTGGTCGACGGTGTCGCCGCCGACGATGCTGGCCCCGACGACGCTCATCGGCGTCTCCGGGTCGCGCTGCCCGCCGCCTATGGCGTGCACCAGCGCACCGACCTTCGTCGGGATCGCGACGAGCGCCTTGCCCACCTCGCGAGTGAGGTCACCGGTGAAGGCGAGGGTGGCGGGGATCGCCGTCAATGGCCCGTAGTGCGTGGGCGCGACCTTGACCGCGCCGACGCCGATGGCGCCGACCGTCGAGGGTTGCTGCCGACCGCCCTTGGCGTCGGACCCGGTGCTCAGGTAGCGCTGGGTGGTTGTGACGTCGACGTAGGCGGTGATGGTCGTGCCGTTGCGCTCGGCGACGATCGGGACGTTGCCGTGCAGCTTGCGGATCGCGGCGGCCATGTCCTCGAAGGTCGAAACCGGGGTGTTGCCCACCTTGACGATGACGTCGCCTGGGCGGATACCGGCGAGCGCCGCCGGACCGGGCCCGGTGCAGTCCGCGACCTTGCCCGGCGCCACTTCCGGTGCCACGCAAGCGGTTTCGCCGACCACCGCCCGAGTCGGCGGATGCAGGTTCGGCAGGCCCCAGATCAGCGCGATGCCGTAGAGCAACACCAGGGCGATGACGAAGTTCGCGGCCGGACCGGCGAACAGCACCGCCACCCGCTTCCACACCTTCTGCTTGAACATGGCGCGGTCGGTCTCGTCGGGCGCCAGCTCCTCCACCGAGGTCATTCCGGCGATGTCGCAGAAGCCGCCCAGCGGAACCGCCTTGAGGCCGTACTCGGTCTCCCCGCGCCGGGTCGACCACAGGGTGGGGCCGAAGCCGACGAAGTAGCGCCGCACCTTCATGCCGGTCGCGCGCGCAACCCACATGTGCCCGCACTCGTGCAGGGCCACCGAGATCAGGATGGCCAGTGCGAACAGCACAATGCCGATAACGAACATCATCTGGTCTGCTGGACCTTTCTCACACCACTCCGGAGGCTTTTGCTGACACCTTGGCGGGCTGGACTTGTGCGACGGAACGCCGCGCCCGGTCACGTGCCCAGCGCTGCGCGTCGAGTACCTCATCCACGTTAGCGGGTACTTCCCCAAATTTGGGTGCCCACTGGTCGGCGGCGTGCAGCACGTCGGCGATGGTTTTGACGATCGCGGGGAACCCGACCCGGCCAGCGAGGAAGGCCTCCGCCGCCTCTTCGTTGGCCGCGTTGTAGACGGCGGTCATGCAGCCACCGGTCTGCCCGGCGTATCGGGCCAGTTCAACGGCGGGGAACACCTCGTCGTCCAGGGGCTCGAAATCCCAGCTAGAGGCCGTGCTGAAGTCGCAGCTCGCGGCCGCAGCGGGGACCCGCTGCGGCCAGCCCAGGGCCAGCGAGATCGGCAGCTTCATATCCGGGGGGCTGGCCTGGGCCAGCGTCGAGCCGTCGACGAAGGTGACCATCGAATGAACGATCGACTGGGGGTGCACGACCACCTCGATGCGGTCATACGCAATGCCGAACAGCAGGTGGGTCTCGATGAGCTCGAGCCCCTTGTTGACCAGCGAGGCCGAGTTCAGCGTGTTCATCGGGCCCATCGACCACGTCGGATGGGCGCCCGCCTGTTCCGGGGTGACGTCCTCGAGCTGTGCGGCCGTCCAGCCGCGGAACGGGCCGCCGGAGGCGGTCAGCACCAGCTTGGCGACTTCGTCGGCGGTCCCGCCGCGCAGGCATTGCGCCAGCGCGGAATGTTCGGAGTCGACCGGCACGATCTGCCCCGGCTTGGCGGCCTGGAGCACCAGCGGACCGCCGGCGATCAGCGATTCCTTGTTGGCCAGCGCCAGCCGGGCGCCCGACTCCAGCGCCGCCAGCGTCGGCCGCAGGCCCAACGCCCCCACCAGCGCATTGAGCACGACGTCGGCCTCGGTCTCCTGGACCAGCCGGGTGGCCGCTTCGGGCCCGGCGAAGGGGATGTCGCCGGCCCGCTGCGCCGCCGCTTCGTCGGCGACCGCGATGTTGGTCACACCCGTCTCGGCGCGCTGGCGCAACAGCATGTCCAGGTTGGCGCCCCCCGCCGCAAGGCCGACCACCTCGAAGCGGTCCGGGTTGGCGGCGATGACGTCCAGCGCCTGGGTGCCGATGGAGCCGGTGCTGCCCAGCACCAGCACGCGGAGCCGCTCCCGCGTTTGCCCGTCGGTCATCGGGTTGGTCACCCACTCATTGTGCCGCCCGGCACCGACCGGGGCCATCTGCCGGGCCACGCCCCCTAGCCCGCCCGGGGGTGTGCCAGAATTCTCCAAGGACAAGCCAATCCGATCCGAAGGGGATTTCGCCGTGGCCAGTACCGAGGTGGAGCACGTCAGCGGCGTCGATGCCGTCGAGGTCCCGTCGGCAGCGTGGGGTTGGAGCCGGATCAACCACCGGAGCTGGCACATCGCGGGACTGGTCGGCTTCGGCTTCCTGCTGGCGATGCTGCGCGGCAACCACGTCGGCCACATCGAGAACTGGTTCCTGATCGGTTTTGCGACGCTGATCCTGGTGGCTCTGATCCGCGACCTGTGGGGCCGTCGCCGCGGCTGGATCAGGTAGCCGTCACCGGTCGCCTCGCGGTTCATCCGCGTTCGGCGGCCAGCTGTCCGCAGGCGGCGCTGATTTCGCGTCCGCGAGTGTCGCGCACCGTGCACGAGACGCCCTTGCCGCGGACCCGCCGCACGAACTCCCGCTCCACGGCTTTCGGGCTGGCGTCCCACTCGCTTCCCGGGGTCGGGTTGAGCGGAATCAGGTTCACGTGCACCAGCGGCCCGAGCGCGCGATGCAGCCGCTGCCCCAATAGATCTGCGCGCCAAGGCTGGTCGTTGACGTCGCGGATCAACGCGTACTCCACCGAGACCCGGCGTCCGGTGACATCGGCGTAATAGCGTGCGGCGTCGAGGGCTTCGGTGATCTTCCACCGATTGTTGACCGGCACCAGCGTGTCGCGCAGTTCGTCGTCGGGCGCGTGCAGCGACAGCGCGAGCGTGACGCCGAGGCGTTCGTCGGCGAGTTTGCGGATGGCAGGCGCCAGGCCCACCGTCGACACGGTGACCGAACGGGCCGAGATACCGAATCCCTGTGGCGGCGGGGCGACGATGCGCCGCACCGCGGCGACCACGCGGGCGTAGTTGGCCAGCGGCTCCCCCATGCCCATGAACACCACGTTGGACAGCCGGTCGCCGAAGTCGTCGCGCAGGGCCGCGGCGCCGGCGCGGACCTGTTCGAGGATCTCGGCCGTCGACAGGTTGCGGGTCAACCCGCCCTGACCCGTCGCGCAGAACGGGCACGCCATGCCGCAGCCGGCCTGCGACGAGATGCACACCGTGTTGCGTTGCGGATAGCGCATCAGCACCGACTCGACGGTGACCCCATCGAGGGCCCGCCACAGCGTCTTCCGCGTCTGGCCGGCGTCGCAGGTCACGTCGGAGGCCGCGGTCAGCAGAATGGGGAACATCGTCTCGGCGATGGCGTCGCGCAATCCCGCCGGCAGATCGGTCATCTGCCGCGGATCGGCGATCAGGCGGCCGTAGTACTGATGCGCCAGCTGCTTGGCGCGAAACGCCGGCAGGCCCAGCTCCGCGACGGCGGACGCGCGGCCGTCCTCGTCGAGATCGGCCAGGTGCCGCGGCGGCCTGCCGGGGCGGGGCTCGGAGAAAACCAACTGTTGAACCATGACCTGTCCAGTATCGGTCACGTTCGGACCGGCCTAGCGAACGAGTGTCAGCACCGTCCAGGCCGCGACCGCCGATGGCAGCACCCCATCGAGCCGATCCATCAGGCCGCCGTGGCCGGGCAGCAGCCGGCCCATGTCTTTGATGCCGAGATCGCGCTTGACCTGCGATTCCACCAGATCGCCGAGCGTGCAGGTCAGCACCAGGACAACGCCCAACAACGCGCCGATCCACGGCGGCTTGCCGGCCAGGAAGGTCGCCGTCAGCGTCGCCGCGGTGATTCCGAACACCAGGGAACCGGCGAATCCCTCCCAGGACTTCTTGGGGCTGATCGCCGGGACCATCGGATGCTTGCCCAACAGCGACCCCACGGCATATCCGCCGGTGTCGGAGGCGACGACGGTGATCATCAGGCAGAACACCCGCCCCGCCCCGTCGTGCGGGTAGACCAGCAGCACGCCGAAGGACGCGAACAGCGGCACCCACGCGGCCAGGAACACGGTGGCCGAGGCGTCCCGGAGGTAGTTGGACGAAGAGCCGTCGGCCGGCTCCGTCCGTGTGCGGCTGTCCCGCATGAACAGCCGCCACACGTTACACACCACGACGGTGACGCCGAAGCCGGCCAGTGCGCCCGCGGCGTGGAAGGGCCAGGTCAGCCAGACGGTGAGCTGGCCCCCCGCCAGCAGCGGGATCACGGGTATGACGTAGCCGGCTTCGCGCAACCGCCGGACCACCTCATGGGTGGCCACGACGATGGCCAGGGCGACGATGGGGACCCAGAACCGCGGCGCGAACACCAGTGTCACCACCAGGACGCCGCCGATAGCCGTGCCCACCGCGATGGCGGCGCGCAAGTCGCGTCCGGCCCGGGATGCCTTTCCGGCCGGCTGTGCGACGGTGTCCTTGCCGGCGCGCGCTGGATCGTCGGGCGGGTCGGTTGCGCCGGGTTCTGGAGTGGCCACTGGTGTGGATGAACTTAGCTGCTGAGCGGTCGCTAGACCTCCAGCAGTTCGCCTTCTTTGTGCTTGACCAGCTCTTCGATCTGGGTGACGTACTGGTGGGTGGTCTTGTCCAAGTCCTTTTCGGCCCGGCCGACCTCGTCCTCGCCGGCCTCGCCGTCCTTGCGAATCCGGTGCAGCTCCTCCATCGCCTTGCGGCGGATGTTGCGCACCGAGACCTTGGCGTCCTCCCCCTTGCCCTTGGCCTGCTTGACCAGCTCCCGGCGGCGCTCCTCGGTGAGTTGCGGGACCGCCACCCGGATCAGGGTGCCGTCGTTGGTGGGGTTGACGCCGAGGTCGGAATTGCGAATCGCCGTCTCGATCGCGCCCACCTGACTGGCTTCGTAGGGCTTGATGACGACGAGGCGCGCCTCGGGCACGTTGATACTGGCCAGTTGCGTGATGGGCGTGGCCGCGCCGTAATAGTCGATCACGATCCGCGAGAACATGCCCGGGTTGGCACGCCCGGTCCGGATGGTCGACAGGTCGTCGCGGGCAACGGCTACGGCCTTTTCCATTTTCTCTTCCGCATCGAAGAGAGCCTCGTCAATCATGTGCGTCGCTCCTCTTCATTGCTGCGCTGCACGTCCTCCCACGGCACGTCATCGCGTCGTCGGTTTCAGGTGGTGACCAGAGTCCCGATCTTCTCACCAGCGACCGCCCGGGCGATATTGCCATTGGTCAGCAGGTTGAACACCAGGATCGGCATGCCATTGTCCATGCACAGGCTGAACGCGGTTGCATCGGCCACTCGTAGCCCGCGGTCGATGACCTCACGATGACTGATCGCGGCGATCAATTCGGCATCGGGATGCTGCCGCGGATCCGCGTCGAACACGCCATCGACGGCCTTGGCCATCAGGACCACTTCGGCGCCGATCTCCAAGGCACGCTGCGCGGCGGTGGTGTCCGTGGAGAAGTACGGCAGTCCCATACCGGCTCCGAAGATCACCACGCGCCCCTTCTCGAGGTGGCGCACGGCGCGCAGGGGCAGATAGGGCTCCGCGACCTGACCCATGGTGATGGCGGTCTGGACCCGGGTGACGATGCCTTCCTTCTCCAGGAAGTCCTGCAGCGCCAGGCTGTTCATCACGGTGCCCAACATGCCCATGTAGTCCGAACGGGTGCGTTCCATGCCGCGCTGCTGAAGCTGGGCACCCCGGAAGAAGTTGCCGCCGCCGATTACGACGGCGACCTGGACGCCGCCGCGAACCACCTCGGCGATCTGTCGCGCCACCCGCGCCACGACATCGGGGTCCAGGCCGACCTGGCCGCCACCGAACATCTCACCGCCGAGCTTGAGCAACACCCGCGAATACCTCGCCCTGCCGAGCGGCTGGCCAGAACCCGATCCGTTTTCCGGTGCAGATGTCGATACGCCGTTGCCGCCGGTTGCCGGCTCCGGCCTCGGAGCCGCCGAGCCGGCGACTTGGGGCTCCCTGGACTCCGTCATCAGACTCCTCGCATGAGAGTGCCATCCCGGGCGACCTCAATCCGGAACGGCATTTCACATCCTGCCTCATCGCAGCACAATGCGGCCTCGACGGGGTGCATTATGCGCACAGTTGGAGCGCCGGACCAATTTTCGAGTCTGGCGGTACCGAAATACCTCACGCCGATGTGCTTTCTGCCGACGCGCGTTTGAGCCACGGATGGCATGGGAATCCGCATCAACGCGGCAGAGATGCGGTCTTAAGCAATGAGGACCGGCCTCGCCGTATGACCGGGTCGATCGCTCGCGATCGCCGTTGAGCAATGGATCGCTCAGAGTACGCCAACGAGGAGGAAGCACTTCCATGGCTGAAGAAAACAAGTCCGGACCTGCCGAAGCTGTGAAAGGCGTCGTCGAAGACGTCAAAGGCAAGGCCAAGGAGGCCGTAGGCGCGGTGGCCGGTCGTGATGACCTCACCCGCGAGGGCCAGGCGCAGCAAGACAAGGCCGAGGCGCAGCGCGACGCGGCGAAGAAGGAAGCCGAAGCGGAGGCCGCGCGCGGCGGCGCCAAGGCGGCCGAGGAGCGCCAGAAAGACGCCCAGTAGCACGTCGTAGACGATGGGCCCGGTCCGTGAAAACGGGCCGGGCCCGTCGTTGTCCGCAGGCGCATCGGCCAGTACTGACCTCAAGTCGCATAGCTTTTGCATAGTTTCGGACGAGCTGGGTACCCACGGCTAGCGCTGTACGACATCTCCGCAGAGGTGCCTACGGACCGGGGGGAACCGGGACGTCACGAGGTTAGGAGATGCGGTTGGACGTGGTGGTGCTCACCGACGAGGACGACTTCGAATCTGCCCTCCCGTTGTCGACGTTCGCGCAACCGATGCGGCGCGCCAGCCTGACGGCGGACACCGACGGGCAGTGCGCCATGGCCGACATCGCCATCGTCGATGCGCGCACGAACATGGCGATGGCCCAGGATGTCAGCTCTCGGCTGACGACCGACAACCCCGGCACCGCGGTAGTGGCGCTCGTAGCACCGGCCGACGGTGCCACCGTCGAAGTCGACTCCCACTTCGATGACGTGATGCTGCCCGGCACCGGCGCCGAAGAGTTACAGGCCCGGTTGCGCCTTGCGATCAGCCGCCGGCGCAGCGCGGTCGAGGGCAGCCTGAAGTTCGGCGACCTCCTTCTGCATCCGGCCAGTTCCACCGCGTCGCTGGACGGCAGCGACCTCGGTTTGACGCTCACCGAGTTCAAACTGCTGAACTTCCTCGTGCAGCACGCCGGTCAGGCATTCACGCGAACCCGGCTGATGCGAGAGGCATGGGGCTACGACAGCACCGGCAAGGCGCGGACCGTCGACGTGCACATCCGGCGGCTGCGCGCCAAGCTCGGTACGCGCCACCGATTCATGGTCGACACCGTCCGCGGAGTCGGCTACCGAGCCGCAACGCCGCCGCAACCGGAATGGGTCGCCGGCTCGAGGCTCACACCGATCTGGACCTCGACGACAACTCCCGCGCGTGGTCCGATGAATCCGGAACCAGCAGAGCCCTGAGCAGCAGTCGATCAGCCAAAGAGCGGAAACGCACGCTTGCGCGCCAGCGCATCCATTCCGTCCTGGATCGCGTCTTGCACCTCGTGGTATTTGCGTTCGACGTATTGGTCGTCGTCCGCTCGCGCGGGATCGTTGTCGAGTTCCACGGCGGGCATGAACCGGGTTCTGATCTTGGCCGGCAGGGGCAGCTGCGGCAGTGCCGCCGGTGCGATCCCCCAGGGCAACGAGACGGCCAACGGAAATACCTTGAGCCGCAAGATACGGTCCAGGCGCAGGGTTTTCGACAACCGGTCACCGCGGATCAGCACAGGCATCGCGTCGGCGCCGCCGACGGTCGCGATCGGCACGATCGGTACGCCGGCCCGAATCGCCATCTTGACGAAGCCGGTCCGTCCCGCCAGGTTGGCCTGATCGCGCTCGGTCCACGGGCGCAATGAGTCCACTTCCCCGCCGGGCCACAGCGCCACGTCACGGCCTTCCGCCAATGCGGTGGCGATCGCGTCGGGCGCGGCCGGCAGCACCCCCATCGCTCGGAAGTACCGCCCGAACAAGGGGATTGCCATCAGCGCATCGTGGGCGGTGCCGTGCAGGGGCCGCTCCTGCCCGAACCGCCGCCACCATTGCAGGCCAACGGTCCAGGCGTCCCAGACGAATGGGGCCCCGGAGTGAATCCCCACCAGAAGCGCCGGCGGCTTCTCCGGAATGTTCTCCCACCCGTCGATTTCCATCCGAAACCAGTAGTCCACCAGCACATTCCACAGATATTTCTGTCGCTGCAGGGTGGTCTCGTCCTGGCCGGAAAGGTCCCATCGCGCCGCACGCTCGGCCACCCAGCCGCTCAGCCCGCCTGCTTGGTTGTCACGCCGTTCTTCCATCGCCGCGCGGGCGTCCTCGGCCTGCCGCCTCGCTTGGGCGCGTACCGGCGCCGGCCTGTGATCCGGGTTACTCATGCCGTACCGGGTACCCGATTCGGGCGCGCACGATTCCCCCGGACGCAAATCTCCCCGCGCCACTCGGCGTGGCGCGGGGAGCATTTGCAACCCGTTTAGGCGGTGTGCGGCGCCGGTGCGGGCGGGGCACCAGGTGCCGGTGCCGGGCTGTTCGGCGCGGCAGGCTCCGAGCCACCCTGCATGTTCGACGTCCACATCAGGATGTCCTGCATCCCGTCGTTGTAGACGACACCGTTCGGCGGCGCGCCGGTCACGTCGAAGTACAGCGTGCCGGTCGACTCGTTGCCCTGGGAGATCGGCGCCGGGTTGAGCCCATTAGGGGCACCGACCTTGTCGATCACCCGGTAGTTCTGGCCGTTGGGACCGCGGGCGATGAAATCGTTGACCATGGGAGTTACCAGCCCGCCGTCAGACCTGGCGGTGACGTCGGCCTGGTACAGCGTGCCTTTCGGCGTGTAGCCGGGGATGGTGACATTGCTGGGCTGCAGGTTGCTCACCGTGTAGTTGGTGATCAGCGGCCCGTCGACGAGCTGCTCGCTGGTGCCGAACCCCTGAATGTTGGGCGCGGCAGAAGCGGGCGTCGCGAAAAGGGTCGCCACCGCTATCCCCCCGGCAGCGGCAGCTGTCGCGACGGCAGTCTTGGTGACCTTCATTGTTCATTCCTTTCGTATCGAACAATTGCCCCCCTGAAGGGCATAGAGGTATAGCCAGCAAAATAGCCAACCCGCCGCCGTCTTAAACATCGGCAGTGATATCACGTGGTCAGCGGCGGAAATTCGATTGCATTCTTGAGCAGTATCTTTCGCATCAGGTGATAACAAATGCATCATTACTCACAGCCGCGCGTGACGATTAGGCCGAGTGCCGAAGGGTAATCGGTGCGCTAGGGCCGATCCGGCCTCGAAGCGGTCGAGGGCCTATTCAAGGCGGCCGCGAAGGGAGCAGTCACGTGCAACGCGGAGCGCGATTGAGGATCACAAATCACGTTGAATCGGTAAAGGAAATCGCATGGGTTTTGTAGCGCAACAACAATCCGTTCCCGGTGTGCAGGCGCAAATGGACCCGATTCCCGATTGTGGTGAAAACAGTTACCAGGGATCGGCAAAACTGCTGGGCAAAAGGGCGATCATCACCGGCGGCGACAGCGGCATCGGACGCGCGGTCGCGATCGCGTTCGCGCGCGAAGGCGCCGACGTGCTGATCGCCTACCTCAACGAGGACGACGACGCGCGCGACGTCGCCCGTTACGTCACCAGCGCCGGGCGCAAATGCGTGCTGGTGCCCGGCGATCTCTCCGACCCCGCGCACTGCCGCGCCGTCGTAGACCGGGCGGTGCAGGAACTGGGCGGCCTGGACATCCTCGTCAACAACTCCGCGTATCAGATGATGCGCAAGAGTCTCGACGAGATCAGCGACGAGGAGTGGGAGTACACCTTCCGGCTCAACATCGGCGCGTATTTCTATCTCGTCAAGGCGGCCGTGCCGCACATGAGCCCCGGCTCGTCGATCATCGGCAGCTCGTCGGTCAATTCCGATACGCCCAATCCCACGTTGGCGCCCTACGCGGCGACGAAGGCCGCCATCGCCAATTTCTCGGCCAGCCTGGCCCAGCTATTGGGCGACAAGGGCATTCGGGTCAACAGTGTGGCTCCAGGACCGATATGGACGCCATTGATCCCGTCGACCATGCCGCCGGACAGCGTGGAGTCGTTCGGCGACAACGTGCCGCTGGGACGCGCCGGTCAGCCCGCTGAACTCGCCCCGATCTATGTGCTGCTGGCCTCCGATGACGCGAGTTACATCTCCGGTGCGCGGGTGGCGGTGACCGGCGGGCGACCGATTCTGTAGGCGGCGGGGCTCCGGGTCGCCTGGCAACGTGTAACGGTGCGCTCACCGGGGTACAGCCCGAACGCAGGATGGCATCGACGTGACCAGTGCGGCGCGGTAGAAGGAGTGCAGATGAGCACAACAACGCGGGAGCCCGAGCCGATCGGGACCGATGACGACTTCGAGCTACTCGCCGACCAGGTCGCGGCTCTCAAAGAACTCGCGCGACTCGACGACGTCCCCGAGGGCCAGATCTACGACTTCGGAATCCGTTGGGGGGCAGCACTTGCCGGGCGGTTCCGGCGGCTGGTGCACTACAGCTGTCTTGGCCTGCTCGACGAGGCCGCCGAACGCCGGTTCCAATCCCTATGTGACGAGCTGCGTTCGGTGTCGGATTTGATCGAGAGGTTCGGTCTCGCCCGGCCACGGTTCACCGATACCCCGAGCCACCCCAGGTTGCGCTAGCTTGTCTCGCCCTGGCCCGGCTCGCGATGTCCTCGACATTGGAGATCTCCCGGTAGTCGGACAAGAACTCGTTGGCCGCCAACACGATTCCGGTGCGCGGCGCGGGGCAGCCGCCATTGCGGCAGGTCAACGCCACCATGAAGGCGTCGTCATCCTCGTCGAGGAACAGGAACCCGAGATACAGCGCGTGCCCTACGGCGAAATCCTTGGCGCCGCATCCGGCGCAGTGACCGCCCTTGACCGCCACCAGCTCTAAGACCCGTTCGCGCTCAACGCTTTGCAGGTCGATCAGCTCGGGCCGCACGCTCGTATCGGTCATCTCAGATCTCCACGTCCTTGTCGTAGTGGACGTTGTCCTCACGCCAGCCGCCCAGACCGTGGCCGATGCCGGAGTAGTCGTCGATGAACTCGATCTGGTTGATCCACTTCGCCATCTTGAAGCCGACCTGGGTCTCGACCCGTAATCGCAGCGGCGCGCCGTGCTTGATGGGCAGCGGCTTTCCGTTCATCTCGTAGGCCAGCAACGTTTGCGGCTTGTAGGCGAGTTCGAGATCGATCACCTCGTAGAACTGGCCCTCTCCTTCCGCGCTCGGCTCGTCGCGGCCGGTGTCTTGCATGGTCAGAAAGCAGATGTATTTCGCCTGCGGCAGGGGACGCACGTGGTCGGCGAGCTGGGCCAGCGGCACGCCACTCCACTGGCCGATGCTGGTCCAGCCCTGCACGCAGTTGTGCATCACGCGTTGCGACTGTCGATCGGCGAGGGAACGCAACTCGTCGAGGTCCAGCGTCACGGGGTTCTCCACCAGGCCGCCCACCCGCACACGCCAATCGACGAAGTTGTGCACGGCCATCACCTTGTACTCGGCGCTCGTCGGCGGCTTGCCGTTCACCCGGTGTTCCTTGGACGTCATGCGCTCGGGGTAGTTCTGCTTGGAATTCAGCGGCCGCAGTAGGACTTTGCGGGCGCGGGTGACCACGGCGCCCAGCACGCGGCGAACCTGAACGGGTCGGCGCAGACTCCACACCGTCGCCGCGATGTGCACGGCAACGATGGCCGCGATGATCACCAGCGACAAGACGGTGGCCCAGCCGATGTTGCGGACGGAGCCGAAGATCATTGCGGCGGTGAGCTGGCCCCAACTCCAGAAGAAGATCATCGACAGGTGGATGACGATGAAGACCAGGAAAGCGACCAGGCCGAGGAAGTGCAGGCTTCGCGCCCATTGCCGACCGCCCCACATGCGCACGTACCACGGGAACGCGGCCTCGATCGCCGGAGACTGCGCGGCGCCGGTCAGGATCTGAAACGGTGCCAACAAGAAGATCACGCCGGCGTAGGTCAGCTTCTGGATGGCATCCAGGGGTTCTCCGGGCAGCAGAGGCGGCAGGTTGAAACTCATGTAGGTGACGATGTCGTTCCACGCCTCGGGGAAGATCGACCATGAGGCCGGCCAATAGCGGTGCCACTGGCCGGTGGCGAACAGCAGGATGTAGTACGACAGCCCGACGAGGATCCAGCCGATCACCGAAAAGAAATGCCAGTGCCGGCCCATGCCCAGTTTCTTGTGGCCGGGCAACGAAAACAGGGAGCTGTAGTCCTCCTCCTCGTCGAGGGTGTCGTAAAGCTTGTTGATCGGCATTTCCTTGACCGTGAAGCGCGCCCACTCGCTGCCCGGCTTGCTGTCGTCATGCCAGTACAGCTTCGGGTGGGTGGACAGGATCTCGACGCCGCTGCGGATCACCAAAGTCAAAAACAACACGTTGAGCCAGTGGTCGATACGCAGCCACGCCGGGTAGTCAAGGACTGTCATGTCTTCACCGTTCAGTCGCGCCAATTCTGCCGTTGCGGATACGCCACGTTGATGCCGGACAAGACGGTGGTGTGCACGGCGATGAAGCCTGCGGCGAGCGCCATGGCAAGCGTCCCGGGCGCCAGGTCCCAGCGGCCGGTCAACGCCACCAGCCCGGGCAGGCCGGCGAACCGGCTGACCACATAGATCACCAGAAAGGCCGCGCTGATCAGACTGCCGGCAAACCAGCCCGCCTGCGGCACAAGAGGTTTGAGGGGAAACGCCATCGCCCCGGCGGCGGCGAGGCAGGCGGCGATCAGCACGACGACGTATACCAGGAAATACAGCGGTAGACCCGGCCGGCTGGCCAACAGATAGGCATGTATCGCCGCCAGGCCCACAAGCAGCGATGCGCCCAAGCCCGTCACCGTGCGTGGCAGATCAAAGGCGACGTAGCCGTTGAGCGTGAGGAGGGGCGAGGTGAAAACCTTGTGCCACGCTTTGAGCCACAGGCGTGCGAGCAGCCCGACCATTACCGCTGACTACCCGCCTGACCGGCCGACAAACTGATGTTCGGCAAGCTTTCAGCGTCTTCACAGTTTGCGTTTGGAAGCGGTGGGTCAGTAAGGGCCACAACGGTTCTGGGGTTCAGTGCTCTATGGCGGTCGTGGGCATCGTCGGGTACGCCGGCGCCACGCTCTGGCTCACGGTTGGATACGGGGCCACCGGATACGGAGTCGTCGGATAGGTGGTCGCCGGATACGGAGTCGGCAAAGAGGTGGTCGGGTACGGAGTTGTCGGATAGGAGGTGGTCGGGTGGGTGGAAGTCGGGTAGGTGGTGGTCGGGTAGGTGGTGGTCGGCGACGTCGTCGTCGCCGGTGGCTGCGTGGTTGTAACCGTCGACCGCGGCGGCTGCGATTCGGTCGACTCGGAAGTCGGTGAGACCGGGGCGGCGCTGGTAGTCACCGGCGGTGCTAGCCGCGACGATTCGACCGGCGGGGTTACGTTGCGCACGTTATCGGTCGGTCTGTTCCCGACGCCGCCCAGCCGCACGGCCAACCCGGCGGCCACGAGCAGCACCAGTGCGGCCGCGCCGGCGGTGCTGACCAGCACTGCCGAGCGTCGTAGCCACGGCCGTCGCCGCGGCCTGGCTGCGACCTGTGGAGCACCGCGGGAGACCTCAGCGCTCGGCGGGATCGCGCCGGCCTCCTCATGGTCTACAAGCTCGTCCTCGCGTGCAGGTATGGGCACCTCGCCGGAAGAGGCTTCCTGAGACCACGCCAGCGCGCGGTACGTCGCCGACTGGTCGCCGTCGGCGGCCGCTTGCCCCGCGGCGCTGTGGGCAGTCCCGGCCGCCCAGGCCGTCGGGCCCACCTCGGTGGCTGCGACGCCTTCCGTCCGGGCGGCTGGCGCCTGGCCTGCGACAGTTGCCGGGGCGCCGACGGCACGACATGGGCCCGGCGCACCGGCCGGAGAACGCAGTTGGGCCAGGACCGCTGCGCCGATAGCCGCACTCAACAGGGGTTGCGATGTCGTGACAACCGGCGCCTGCAAACGCTCCGACAATTGGTTGGTGATCAGCGGGATACAGGCACCACCACCGACCGTGGCGACCGCGGCGAGTCGCTGCGCCGGAATCTGATTGCGTTGCAACACATTTACGACGCAGTCGATGAAACGTTGCAGGGGTTCTTCGATGAGTTCCTCGAACTCGCCGCGGGTCAACCGGACGTCGGATCCGACACCGGGAAGATCAGCCGGGATGACGGCGACCGTCGCCGATGACAGCTGTTCCTTTGCGTTCCGGCATTGTTCGAGGCGACGACCCAGCGGAGCCAGCGGCGCGGTGTTGGCAGCGTCGGCACCCATGTTCGATGCGACGTGTCGCATGATTGCCTGGTCGAGCTGATTGCCGGAGAAGCCGCTGTAGCGCAACGTCGGAGCGATCTGACGGAAGTTGGCGGCGGCATCGGTGAGCGTGATGCTGCTGCCGCTCGCGCCGAAGTCGCACAGCACCACGCCACCGTCACTGGGAAATCCGGGTTGGGCGTACAGCGCGGCCAACGCGGCCGTGCCGTCGCAAATGAAAGCCGGTGGCGCCTCGGGCGCGAGGGCGGGGTACTCGCGCAGCGCCGCCCGCAGTGCGGCGACCTGACGCTCGTGCCAATGCCCGGGCACCGCGATGGCGACCGGGGCCCCACCGACGCTGCGCGCCATCCCGTCGAGCGCGGCGGCGGTGAGCGCCGCGGCGGGGTGACGCGTTCCGTCGGCGGCGGCTAACGGTTGGTCGTCTCCGACCCGCTCGACGAATCCGCCGAGAAGCAGGCCGGATTCGTCCAGGCGAGGATTCTCGCTCGGCGTGCCCACCTCCGGGGGCCGGTGGCCGTACATCGTCAAGACCGACGCGCGGGTCACCGGGGCGCTGCCGGTGCGCGCGGCCACCAGGTTGGCCGTGCCGATCGACAAGCCAAGCGGGCCGCTCATGTCTCCCCCGATCCTCTCCCGCCGGAATCCGTCGACAAACACCGCCACATCGGTGCAATGAACGACGCTGCGCGCGTCGAGTGATGGCAGCGCGGCCTGCGAGCCGGCGGATACACGGATTCCGAGTCATCGCGCTACGGCGCAGCCATCCCCCGACTCGGCGCTGCTCGTTTAACGCGATAGCCGCCTTCTTCCGGTGCGCACTCGCAGCGGCCAAAGGCATGGCGGATTAACCCTGCCGCAGGCTTCCCGATGCGAAAGCACTTTAAACGCGCCGCGAGCAAGACGGCCGTCGGTAGCGAAAACGAACCTGCTGTGTGCGCTACCGCGTCAGGTGGCTGGACCGCGGCAGCGCGCCACGGGCGAGCCGACGAGCCGAAATTCCTCGTTCTTGTCGAGTTGAGGATCGACGCCTTCCTGCAAGAGGATGATGATGTCCGAGCCGCCGAACTGGAAGTATCCGAACTCTTCTCCCTTGGCCATGTGGCGGCCGGGCACGGCGGTGAGCACCACCGACGACACGTGGGCCATGCCCACCGGAATGACCGCCACGATGCCGATATCGCCGCAATCCGATTGCGACGTATCGATGGTGACCACCCCGCGGGTCTGCGAGAACTCGTATCCGCTGCTGGCGCTGTCGCTGGCGGCGAACTCGTGTTCTTCCAGGCCCACCCGCATGAAGACTTTGCCCTCGATCCGGAAGGATTCCTTGACCATTCCGGCGACCGGCAGGTGGTAGCGGTGGTAGGCGTGCACCGGCAGCATGTAGTGGACGAAGGTGCCGCCCGCAAAGCTTTCGCTGTACTGGCTGCCTTCGATGAGTTGCTTGATGTTGCCGTACTTTTCGTTCTTGACGGTGGTGGCCGGGATGCTCGAGTCGGCATCGATGTCGTAGGCGTGCTGGTATTTGCAGTCGGCCGGTGAGGTGACCACCAGATTGGTGGTCGGTTCGGCGATCGGGCGCAGCCCGCCGTTGACTTCCCGCGCGATGAACTGGTTGGCGGTCAGCCATCCGCTGGGCGCATTCGGCACCCCATCGATCAACGACTCATGGATGCGGTACTCGGGCGCATTGTCGATGAACGACTGCAGGACTTCCGGACTGAACGATTGCGGTGAGTCCAGGAAATTACCCCACTGGCGGGCGAACTCGGTCATCCATTCCCGAAAGACACCGGAGCCCTGCGGCGACTCGTCCCCCTGGTCGACCAGGAAGTAGAAGTGCGCCATGCGATCACTGACCTCTTGCGCCTGCCGCTTTTCGTTCTTCCAGGCATCGGCATCCGACTCGTGTGGCACCCATCGGATGAAGCGGTTCAGATAGGCCTCGTACTCGCCGATGTCGCGCGGCCACTCGAGCGCGTTGTAGAGGTCCTGGTTCAGCTCGGCTTCGGCCCGTTGGCGGGCCTCCTGCAGAGACCGCTCAAGCCGATCGGCCAAACCCTGCTCTTTGTCCAAGACGCCGCGAAGTTCTTGGACGACGGGTTCCGGCTCGCTCATATCAGCACTCCTCGGTGTCAGTTGTGCGCGACCGCGCGCCAAAGTGCGTACCCGCGCTTTTCAACGGCAAACGGGCTCGCGGCACCGCGTTCAGCGGCCACGAACCCTGCGGTTGTACTTCATGATCGCGTCGACCAATTGCGACTTGTTCATCGTGGACCGGCCGGCGATATCGAGACGGCGGGCCAGCTCGAGCAGGTGCTTTTTGCTGGCGTTGGCATCGACGCCCTCGGCGGACTTACCCGTTGGCCGCAGGCCACCGCTCTCGGCCCGCTCGTCGGACGGGCCTTTCTCGTCCTTGGGTTCCCAGTGATCCCCGACCTTTTCGAAACTGTGCTTGACAGCGGCGTACGCCACCCGATGGGCGCGTTCGTCGCTGCCGTACTGTTCGGCCGCCGCGTCATGGGATTTCGCGAATGTGCGTTGGGCCTTGGCGCTGGAACGTTGCAGTGTGCTGGGCAATTCGCTCTTTTTGGCCGAGCCGCCCTTTGTCGTCTTCGGCATCGGACCTCCTCGGGTGCCGCAAGCGCTGCGGGTAACCGGTCGGTTACCCCGGCCGGCGCGCCGACAATCATGGTCTGCACAATGTGGGCATCGGGCAGCTCGAAATATGTCAATATCGTTGACATGATTCAGGCCGACGATGCTCCGCTGGGTTATCTCCTCTACCGGGTCGGGGCGGCCCTGCGACCCGAGGTCGCCACCGCGTTGGGTCCGCTGGGCCTGACCCTTCCCGAATTCGTTTGCCTGCGCATACTTTCGATGTTTCCGGGAATGTCGAGCGCCGAGTTGTCCCGCCACACCAACGTGACCCCGCAGGCGATGAACACCGTGCTGCGCAAGCTGGAAGAGGTCGGCGCCGTGGCGCGGCCGTCGTCGGTGTCCTCGGGACGCGCGCTGCCGGCGAACTTGACCGGCCAGGGCCGCGCCCTGCTCAAGCGCGCCGAAGGAGCGGTCCGCGGCGCCGACGCACGAATCTTGGCCAGGCTCACCGAGACTCAGCAGCGTGAGTTCAAGAAGATGCTCGAAAAGCTCGGATCCGACTAGCGCGATCGCGCGCCTCAGCTGGCGTCAATGCGCGCCCACGGCCGCGCCTCTTCGAGCTCGTAGGCCAATTCGAGCAGCAAAGATTCCTGCCCGATATCGGCCGACAACATCATGCCCACCGGCATCCCGTCGGCGGATTGCGCCAGCGGCAGCGAGATCGCGGGCTCGCCGGTGACGTTGTGCAGCGGGGTGAACGAAACCCAGTCGATCAGCCGGCTGACGACCTGCTGATAATCGGTGGGCGCCAGGAATCCGATGCGGGGCGTCTCGTCGGCGAGGGTGGGGGTGAGCACCGCGTCGTAGGTGCGGAAGAACTGAGCGGTGCGTCTGCGCGCCCGGCGCAGCCGCACGATCGCCATCGGAAGGCGGTGCATGTTGCGGCTGGTGTGTCGAAGCAGACCCAGCGTCAGGCTGTCCAGCTTGCTGCGATCGAACGTCTCGCCGAACAGGTGCCGCCCGCCGCTGACCTGGGCCAGCGACAAAAATCCCCAGTACATGACGAAGTCGTCGGCGAAACTGGGCGCCACCGGGGGCTCGTCGACGTGTTCGACACGGTGGCCCAGCTCCTCGAGCAGACCGGCGGACTTCAACGTCAGCTCCCGCACCTGAGGACTGCATTCGCGCTGTACCGATCGGGTCAGCACCGCGATCCGCAGCCGCTGCCGGCCGGGCCCGGTGACGTCCCCGACCGGTGCCAGCTTCGGGTTGCGCCAGATCCGTTCCGCCTCGCGGTAGAACGCCGCGGTGTCCCGCACCGAACGGGTCACGACGCCGTTGACGACGACGCCGACCGGCATCCGGCGCAGGGTCGCGTCCAGGGGCAGCCGTCCACGCGAGGGTTTGAGTCCGACCAATCCGTTGCAGGCGGCCGGAATCCGGATCGAACCGCCGCCGTCGTTGGCGTGCGCGATGGGCACGACACCGGCGGCGACGAACGCACCCGAACCCGACGACGAGGCGCCGGCGGTGTATTCGGTGTCCCACGGATTGCGCACCGGGCCCAGCCGCGGGTGCTCCGCCGAGGCGCTGAAGCCGAATTCGGACAGCTGCGTCTTGCCCACCGAGGTCAAGCCGGTGGCCAGGAACAGCTGGGTGAAGACGCTGTCCGCGACGGCATTCCAGCTCGTCCACGCGTCGGTGCCGTGCATGCTGGGCTGTCCGGCGACGTCCACGTTGTCCTTGATGAACGTCGGCACGCCGCCGAAGTAACCGTCGGCGGGATCCGCCGCGGCCGCCCGCGCTTGCTCAAAAGCCGCGTACGCCAACCCATTTAGCAGCGGGTCGACGGCCTCGGTGCGGGCGATCGCGGCCTCGACCACCTCGGCCCTGCCGACCCGGCCGGATTTCAGGGCGTCGGCCAGGCCGACCGCGTCCAGATCGCCAAGGGCATCGTCGCCGAACGCGTGCACGTGTCTCATGACACTGACGCTAGCCCGCGCGCCCGTCCCCCCGGGAGCTTTCCGGCTTGCGCCGGGGCGGATCGTGGTCAGGCCTTAAGCCTGACCCACCTCGAAGCGGACGAACCGCGTCACCGTGACACCGGCGTCGTCGAGCAGCGCCTTGACGGTCTTCTTGCTGTCGGACACCGACGGCTGCTCGAGCAGCACGGCGTCCTTGAAGAAGCCGTTCAGCCGGCCCTCGACGATTTTGGGCAGGGCCTGCTCCGGCTTGCCCTCCGCCTTGGCGGTTTCCTCGGCGATGCGGCGCTCGCTGGCCACCACGTCCTCCGGCACGTCGTCGCGCGACAGGTAGCGGGCCTTGAGCGCCGCGATCTGCAGCGCGACCGCGTGGGCGGCGTCGGTGTCCGAGCCCTGATATTCGACCAGCACACCGACCGCGGGGGGCAGGTCGGCCGCCCGCCGGTGCAGGTAGGTTTCGACGGTGCCGTCGAAGTTCGCGACGCGGCGCAACTCCAGCTTCTCGCCGATCTTGGCCGAGAGCTCCGCGATCGCCTGCTCGACGGTCTTGTCACCGACGGTGGCGGCCTTGAGCTCGTCGACGTCCGTGGCCTTCGACGACACGGCCGCGGCGACGATCTGGTCGGCCAGCGCCTGGAACTCCGCGTTCTTGGCGACGAAGTCGGTCTCGCTGTTCAGCTCGATCAGCGCGCCGCCCTGGGCCGCGACCAGGCCCTCGGCCGTCGCACGCTCGGCGCGCTTGCCGACGTCCTTGGCGCCCTTGATGCGGAGCGCCTCGACGGCCTTGTCGAAGTCGCCATCGTTCTCGGCCAGCGCGTTCTTGCAGTCGAGCATGCCGGCGCCGGTGAGTTCCCGGAGCCGCTTGACGTCGGCGGCGGTGAAGTTCGCCATTTCAGCCTTCCGTGGGTGGTGTTGGTTCGGGGGCGCCCGCAGCGGCGTCGGTGGGGGCGGTGGCGGTGGCGGAGGCCAGCAGCTCCTGCTCCCATTCGGCGAGCGGCTCGGCGGCCTCGGCTTCGGGCTTGCCGTCGCCGCGGCCGACGCCGGCGCGCGCCTGCAGCCCCTCGGCGACCGCGGAGGCGATCACCTTGGTCAGCAACGCGGCCGACCGGATCGCGTCGTCGTTGCCCGGAATCGGGTAGTCGACCTCGTCGGGGTCGCAGTTGGTGTCCAGGATCGCGATGATCGGGATGTTCAGCTTGCGGGCCTCCGCAACCGCGAGGTGCTCCTTGTTGGTGTCGACGACCCAGATGGCCGACGGCACCTTGGCCATGTCGCGGATACCGCCGAGGCTGCGCTCGAGCTTGTTCTTCTCGCGCGTCAGCATCAAGATTTCCTTCTTGGTGCGGCCCTCGAAGCCACCGGTCTGCTCCATCGCCTCGAGCTCCTTGAGGCGCTGCAGCCGCTTGTGCACGGTGGAGAAGTTGGTCAGCATTCCACCCAGCCAGCGCTGGTTCACATACGGCATGCCGACGCGGGTCGCCTCGGCGGCGACGGATTCCTGCGCCTGCTTCTTGGTGCCGACGAACAGGATGCTGCCGCCATGGGCGACGGTCTCTTTGACGAACTCGTACGCCTGGTCGATGAAGGTCAGCGTCTGCTGCAGGTCGATGATGTAGATGCCGTTGCGGTCGGTGAAGATGAACCGCTTCATTTTGGGATTCCACCGGCGGGTCTGGTGCCCGAAGTGGGTGCCGCTGTCGAGCAGCTGCTTCATGGTTACGACGGCCATGGTCATGCCTTACTTGTGTCGGTTGTCGCCTGGCATCGGGTGAGGCCGGGCCCTGGCGGCTGCTGCGATGCCGGACCCTGTTAAGGGACCGCCCGGCATGCGATTGCGTTCTCCTCGTAAAACCAGAGACGCGATGCAGACGCGCGAAGTCAGCCCGCGAACGAGCTGCGAGGAAGCAGTTTACACGGATTCAGCAGGTGGTTTTGCCACGCTTCCCCAACCGGGGCCGCTCATCCACAACAGCGGCGCGGCCGGGTAGCCATGCCGGCGCTGGCGCGCTGAACTGCCGGGATGCGGTGGAGGGTGCTGCTGCTCTGTGCGGGCCTGGTCAGCGCGGTGCCGGCGGTGGCCGCCGAGGATCGCCTGGACTGGCCGCTGCGCCCGCCGCCGGCCGTCACCCGTTCGTTCGACGCCCCTGTGCAGGATTGGCATCCCGGCCACCGGGGTGTCGACCTGGCCGGTGTTGCCGGTCAGCCGGTGTACGCCGCGGGCGCCGCGACGGTGGTGTTCGCCGGGCTGTTGGCCGGGCGGCCGGTGGTGTCGCTGGCCCACCCCGGCGGGTTGCGCACCAGCTACGAGCCGGTCCGGGCGGCCGTGCGGGTCGGCCAGCCGGTGACGGCGGCGACCGTGATCGGCGAGCTGATGGCCGGACACGCCGGGTGCCCGGTCGCGGCGTGTTTGCACTGGGGCGCTATGTGGGGCCCGGCCTCGGGTGCGGAATACGTCGATCCGCTGGGCCTGCTGAAGTCCACGCCGGTCCGGCTCAAACCGCTGAACCGCTGAATCGGCTCACGCGCGAGGGTGGGCCTGATCGTGCACCGCGCGCAGCCGCGACACCGCGACGTGGGTGTACAGCTGGGTGGTCGCCAGGCTGGAATGGCCGAGCAGCTCCTGGACGACGCGCAGGTCAGCGCCGCCTTCGAGCAGATGGGTGGCCGCGCTGTGCCGCAGGCCGTGCGGCCCCATGTCCGGCGCGCCGTCCACCGCGGCGACGGTCTGATGCACGACCGTTCGCGCCTGGCGAACGTCGAGCCGGCGACCCCGCGCGCCCAGCAGCAGCGCCGGGCCCGACTCCGCGGTCGCCAGCGCCGGGCGGCCGTCGGCCAACCACGAGTCGAGCGCCTCGCCGGCCGGCCCCCCGAACGGCACGCTGCGCTGCTTGTTGCCCTTGCCGAGCACTTTGACGAGCCGATGATGCGTGTCGACGTCGTCGATGTCCAGGCCGCACAGCTCGCTGACGCGGATCCCGGTGGCATACAACATCTCCACGATCAGCCGGTCCCGCAGCGCCATTGGATCACCTTGCTGCGCACCGGATTTGGCGGCGGCCATGGCGTCTGCGGCCTGGTCCTGGCGCAGCACCGAGGGCAGCGTGCGGTGCGCTTTGGGGACCTGAAGCCGGGCCGCCGGATCGGCGGTCAGCAGGCCGCGCCGCACGGCCCACGCGGTGAAGGCCTTGACCGCCGAGGTGCGACGGGCCAGCGTCGTGCGGGCGACACCGCCCGCCGCCGCGGCCGACAGCCACGAGCGCAGCAGGGGCAGGTTCAACCCATCCAGACCGGCGCCACGGTCCTCGATGAAGGCGAGCAGCGAGCGCAGGTCGCCGAGGTAGGCGCGGCGGGTATGCGCCGATCGATTGCACTGCAGATGCAGGTACTCGTCGAACTCGTCGAGGATCGCCTGCACTCCCCCACGGTCGCAGGGCGGAGTTTGGCGCTCTAGTCGACGCGCCGAAGCGTGTCCGGGGTGAGATCTTTGAGCGTGGGGTAGCCGTCGACGGCCATGATGAGGTCCGCTTCGGCCAGGATCGAGCGCAGCACGTGCACGATGCCGTCGACGCCCCCGAGCGCCAGGCCGTACGCGTACGGCCGGCCGACGCCCACGGCCGTGGCCCCCAGCGCGAGCGCCTTCACGACGTCGGCGCCGCTGCGGATCCCCGAATCGAACAGGACCGGCAGCCCGTCGGCCGCCTCGACGACGCCGGGCAGGCACGCGAGGGCGGGCAGGCCGCCGTTGGCCTGGCGGCCGCCGTGGGTGGAGCAGTAGATGCCGTCCACGCCGCCGTCCTTGGCGCGCCGCGCGTCATCGGGGTGACAGATGCCCTTGATGATCAGTGGCAGGTTGGTCAGTGACCGCAGCCAGCCGAGGTCGTCCCAAGTCAGCGGGTTTCCGAAGGTCGTTACCCACTGCAGCACGGTGCCTTGCGGGTCCTCTTCCGGCGGGCGTTGCAGGCTCGCGCGGAAGACCGGGTCGCTCGTGTAGTTGCTCAGGCAGAGACCCCGCAGCTGCGGGAAGTTGGCGGTGGTGAGGTCGCGCGGGCGCCACCCGGGAATCCAGGTGTCGAGGGTGACGATGATGCCCTGGTAGCCGGCGGCTTCTGCCCGCTGGACGAGGCTGGCGGCCAGGTCACGATCCTTGGGTGTGTACAGCTGGAAGAAGCCCGGGGCGTCGCCGAACTGCGCGGCGACGTCTTCCATCGGGTCGGCGGTCAGGGTGGAGACGACCATCGGGACGCCCGTGGTCGCCGCCGCGCGTGCGGTGGCCAGGTCGCCGTGGCCGTCTTGGGCGCAGATGCCGATGACCCCGATCGGCGCCATGAACAGCGGCGACGGCAAGGTCAGGCCGAACAGCTCCACCGACAGGTCGCGAGCCGCGGCACCGACGAACATGCGCGGTATCAGGCCCCAGTGATCGAACGCCTCCCGGTTGGCCCGCTGCGTGCGCTCGTCACCCGCGCCGCCGGAGACGTACGACCAGACCGACGGCGGCATGGCCCGTTCGGCCCGGGCCTCCAGCTCCGCGAACGCCATCGGCAGCGCGGGCGCCACCCCGCCCAGGCCCTTGAAGTAGATCTCGTTCTGGTAGTCGCCGAATGCCATGGGAAAGACAATGCCAGGCGGGGGTCAGGCTGACGAGTTCGCCGACTCTGCCTGCGCCAGTTCCTTCTTCCATTGCCGGAAGGTCTCTTCGGTGCGGCCGCGGCGCCAATACCCCGAGATGGACGACGCCCACTTGGCGTCCACACCGCGCTCCTTGCGGATGTAGGGGCGCAGATTGTGCATGACGGCCTGGGCCTCGCCGTGAATGAAGACATGCACCTGCCCGGGCAGCCAGGGGGCGCTCGTCACGGCCTCGATCAGCGGCGCGTGGTCGCCGGCGCGGTCCTCGGGAACCAGGTCGGCGCGCCCGCCGCGGTAAACCCAATGCACCTCGACGCCTTCGGGTGCGGTCAGCGGTATCTCGTCCTCTTGGCCCGCGACCTCGATGAACGCCTTACCGACCGCGCTGGGCGGCAAGGCTTCCAGCGCCGCGGCGATGGCCGGCAGCGCCGATTCGTCGCCGGCCAGCAGGTGCCAGTCGGCGGCCGGGTCCGGTGTGTACGCCCCGCCGGGTCCCATCAGGTAGATCGGCTGACCGGGCCGGGCGGTGGACGCCCACTGACCCGCGATGCCGTGCTCTCCGTGCACGACGACGTCGAGTGTGATGCGGCGCTTCTCGATGTCGACGTGGCGCACGGTCAGCGTCCGCACCGAGGGCTTTTTCTCCGGCGGCAGGTCGGCGAAGCTGTCGAGGGTCAGCGGCCCGGGCAAGCCGGCCACGTCGACGTCGTCGGCGACGAACACCAACTTGACGTAGGAGTCGGTGAACTTGCTCGGCACGAAAGCGTCAAAGTCGTTGCTCCCGAGCACTATCCGCACCATGTGCCGTGTGAGTTGTTCGGTACCGACAACTTCGAAGCGTTGCAGTGGTCGACCCGCCACGTGTCCTCCTGTCCAAACCCCAACCCCCGGTCGACTATACGAGTCGCGTCGTTGATACGCCCTGACCTGCGGTGACCCGTACTATTCGCCACCGCCCGTCCTGGCGCTGCACCAGGCCGGCCAGCTCGAGCATCGCCAGCGGCCCCAGCGCCAGCTCGGGCACCATGCCCGACGCGACGGCAATCTCGTCGACCGTGGCCGCGCCGCGGCCCGGCAACGCCTCATAAACGCGGCGCTCGGCGTCGCTGAGGCCGTCGAGCGGCGTCGTCGGATGCGGCTCGTCGCAGGCCAGTTCGCCGATGTGGCCGACAAGCTCGACGACATGCTCGGCGCGGGTGACCAGCTCGGCGCCGTTGCGCAGCAGGGCATGGCAACCCGCCGACGCCGACGACGTGACCGGCCCCGGCACCGCCGCGACCACCCGCCCCAACGCCCGCGCCCACGCCGCGGTATTGGCAGCGCCGCTGCGCAGGCCGGCTTCCACCACCACGGCGGCCCCCACCACGGCGGCGACCAGGCGATTGCGGGTCAGGAACCGGTGGCGGGCCGGGCGGATGCCGGGCGCGTATTCGGTGAACACCAAACCCTGCTGGCCGATCCGGTGCAGCAGGGCGGTGTGACCGCTCGGGTAGGGAACGTCGAGCCCGCCGGCCAGGACGGCCACGGTGACGCCGTCGCAGTCCAGCACGGCGCGGTGCGCCGCGCCGTCGATGCCGTAGGCGCCGCCCGAGACCACCGCGACGTCGCGCCGCGCCAACCCGCCCGCCAGTTCACCGGCGACGTGCTCGCCGTACGTGGTCGAAGCGCGCGTCCCGACCACGGCCGCGGCCCGCTGGGCGGCCTCGTCGAGCCGCACGGGGCCCAGCGCCCACAACACCATCGGCGAAACCATCGGCGCACCTCCGCCGGCTCGCGGTGCGGCACCGTGGAAGGCCGCGAACGCCAGCAGCGGCCACTCGTCGTCGTCCGGGGTGATCAACCGTCCGCCACGCCGTGCAAGCATCTCGAGATCGGCTGCGCTGCAGTCGATCTCGCGCCTAGCCTCGGTACGCCGGGCCAGGCCGTCGTCGACCAGCCCGCGCCGGATCCGCTCGGCGGCCTCCACCGGGCCGACGCGCTGCACCAGAGCCGCAAGTTCGGCGCAGGGCGGCTCGGCCACCCGGGACAGGTAGGCCCACGCGCGCAGCGCGGTTTCGCCGTGCGCCGTCGTCATCGCCGCGCCCCCGGTTGGCGGAAGCTCAGTGCGGCGGCGACTTCATCGGTCCCGGGAGACGTGCGGCCGGCCAGGTCGGCCAGGCTCCACGCGACCCGCAACGTCCGGTCGAGGCCTCGGATGCTGAGCAATCCGCGATCCAGCGCCCTTTGCAGCGGCTCCATCGCCGCGTTGCCGAGGCGGAATTTCCGGCGGAGCAGCGCCCCACTGACTTCGGCGTTGGTGCGAAATCCGTGGGGCAGCCAGCGCTGGGCGGCGGCCGCGCGGGCCCGCGCCACCCGGTGGCGGACCTGCGCCGTCGATTCAGCGTCCCCGCCCGCGAACGCCCCCGCCTTCACCTGATGCATTTCCACGCGGAGGTCCACCCGGTCCAGCAACGGCCCCGACAGCTTGCCCAGGTAGCGGCGTTTGGCCGCCGCCGCGCAGATGCAATCCTGCGGGTCAGCAGGGGCGCACGGGCACAGGTTGGCGGCCAGCACCAGCTGGAATCGCGCGGGATAACACGCCACCCCGTCGCGGCGGGCGAGGCGGATCTCGCCGTCCTCCAACGGTGTTCGTAGGGCTTCCAGCGCGCTGAGCCGGATCTCGGCGCACTCGTCGAGGAAGAGCACTCCGCGATGCGCGCGGCTGACGGCGCCCGGTCGGGCCATCCCGGACCCGCCGCCAACGAGCGCGGCGACGCTGGAACTGTGATGTGGCGCCACAAAAGGCGGTCTGGTGATCAACGGCGTGTCGCCCGACAGCAGACCGGCGACCGAGTGGATCGCCGTGACTTCCAGGGACTCGGCCTCGGTCAGCGGCGGCAGCAACCCCGGAAGGCGTTGGGCGAGCATGGTTTTGCCTACTCCCGGCGGCCCGGTGAGCATCAGGTGGTGCGCTCCCGCGGCGGCCACCTCCACCGCGAACCGCGCCTGCGTCTGCCCGACCACGTCGACCAGATCCGCCTCGGGCTCGTCGCCCGTGGGCTGCGCGTCGATCCTGCCGCCCAGGGCGCCGCCGCCGCTGAGCCACTTCTGCAGCTGCCCCAGGGTGCGGACGCCCCACACGTCGATGCCGTCGACCAGGCTGGCCTCGGCGAGGTTGTCCGCCGGAACCACCACGTCCGGCCAGCCGTCGCGCTTGGCGGCCAGCACGGCGGGCAGCACGCCGCGCACCGGCCGGACCCGCCCGTCCAGGGACAGCTCGCCGAGCAGCACCGTTTTCTCCAGCCGGTCCCAGGGTTTCTTGCGCTGCGCGGACAACACCGCGGCGGCCAAGGCGATGTCGTACACCGACCCCATCTTGGGCAGCGTCGCCGGCGACAGCGCCAGGGTGAGCCGCGCCTGGGGCCACTCGTTGCCGCAGTTGGTGACGGCCGCCCGGACGCGGTCGCGCGATTCCTGCAGGGCCGCATCGGGTAGGCCCACCAGGTGCACGCCCGGCAGCCCGGAGGTGATGTCGGCTTCGATCTCCACGATCTGTCCGTCCACGCCGCGCACCGCGACAGAGAACGCGCGTCCCAGCGCCATCAGCCGATCCCCCGCAGATGGGTGATCTCGGGGGTGCGGCGGCGCCCGACCCGTACCCCGATCACGTCGATGCGGAGCGCCGCGCAACGCTGGTCCTGGCCGGCCAGCCATAGGCCCGCCAGCCTCCGCAGCCGCAGCACCTTGCGCGGGGTGACGGCGTGGGCCAGGCCCCCGTATCCGTCCCCGGTGCGGGTCTTCACCTCGACGAACACCACCGTCGACGTTGCGTCGTCGCGGGCGATGATGTCGAGTTCGCCGTAGCGGCAGCGCCAGTTGCGCGCCACGATCCGCAATCCCATCCGCATCAGGTGATCCGCGGCCAGCGCCTCGCCCATCGCACCCAGCTGGATCCGGGTCATCGTCGTTTCGGTCGTCATGGGGGCCAAGGTGCCCCGCACCCCCGACGAGACGGGCCATCTTCGCGACCCGCGGCCGCCCGCACCGGCCGGTTATCCCCAGTCCGTCGCCCATCCACAGCCGGGCGGTGACATGCGGGTCCGGCCCGCCGACAATTGCGTTCTCACGCCCCCGCGGCCAGCGCTTCCAACGTCTCGGCCGACGAGTGCAGCGGACGCCAGCCCAGTTGGGTCTTGGCCTTGGTGGTGTTCATCACCATCGAGGTCCGCGCAGTGTGCAGCCATTCCAGCATGGACGGCACCCGCGGCACCCGCGAGATCGCCGCCGAGGCCGCCGTCGCGGCGACCGCGGGGACCCGCACGGGGCGCCCGCCCAGCGCCCTGGCCACGTCGGCCACGGTGACCACCCCGTCGCCGGCGAGGTTGTACACCCCCGGCGGCGCCGGCGCGGTGGCGGCCAGGGCGATCGCCGTCGCCACGTCGTCGTGGTGGACCAGTTGCAGCGGGTAACCCGGATCGGGCACCACGGGCTTGAGGACCGGGACGGCTTTGACCACCGCACGCACCGGACCGGGCAATTGATTCCACGGCATGGCGTCCGCCAGGGCGGTGGCGTTGGGCCCGGCCACCACGCAGGGCCGCAGAACATAGACCTCGAGGGACGAATCCTTGGTGATGTCGGCAAGCAGCGCCTCGCAAGCCGCCTTCTGCTCGGAGTAGTAGTGCTCCGGGGATCCCCGGGCGGGCACGTCCTCGGTCAGCGGGACGGGATTGTCGGAGTGGTAGCCGTATGCCGCCACCGACGAGGTGTACACCAGGCGCCGGGGCCGGTCGGCCGCCACCGTCGCCTCGAACACGTTGCGGGTACCTTCGAGATTCACTCGCGCGCTCTCGTCGCGCGAACCCATGATGATGAAGGCCAGGTGGATCACCACATCGGCCTGCGCCACCAGCGCATCGACGGCCGCGCGGTCCAGGATGTCGCCCTGCTGGTAGCTGGTCTTCAGCCAGCCCCGCGACGACGGGTCAAACGGCCGGCGAGCCATTCCGATGATCGCGTCGACGGAGGGTTCGCGCTCCAGCGCCGTCACCGCGGAGATACCGATCTCCCCGGTCGGCCCGGTCACCGCGACGGTCACTCCCATCAGAAAATCCTTCCCTCCCTTGGCCACCTGAAACTCCGCGGGCGTGATAGAACCATCTTTTCAACCTCTCGCGATCCGTGAGCGGTTGGACGTGCGGGCACTCCGCATCCGCAGCGAGGGCTTGGCGGTCGCCGGTGACCGGCCAAGATGCCGAGATCGGCCGCAACCGCACCGACCAGCGTGTAAGGCTGGTGGCGGCGACCGGTAATTTACGGCGATCGGAAGCGGACACACCGCCGACACCGAAGCGAGGAAGCAGCATGGCGGACGAATTGAAAACCGGCGCGGACGCATCCGTGAACGGCGGGGAGAAGGCCGACCCCGCGACGGTTTTCGCCGCCCTCGCCGAGATCATCTACCAGGGCTCGGACGTCAACCAGATGTACGCGGCCATCTGCGTGGCCGCCACCCTGACCGTGCGGGGCTGTGATCACGCCAGCCTGTTGGTGCGCGAGAACGACAAATACATCACCGTCGGTGCCAGTGACCGGCTGGCCCAAGCCATCGACGACCTCGAACGGCGGGCGGGTGACGGCCCGTGCATCGACGCCATCGAGGAGGAGACGCCGCAGATCGACCCGGACCTGACCACGCCGTCGATGTGGCCCAAGCTGGCCAAGGTACTGGTCGCAGAGACTCCGGTGCGCGGCGCGATGGGATTTCGGCTTCTGGTCGACAAGCGCAAAGGGGCCGCGCTCAACTTGTTCAGCGACACCCCGAACATGTTCGACGCCGAGTCCGCCGGCCGGGCCGCGGTGCTGGCCGCGTTCGCCAGCGTCGCCATCAACGCGGTCGCCAAGGGCGAGGACGCGACGAGCCTGCGGCGCGGACTGCTCAGCAACCGCGAGATCGGCAAGGCCGTCGGCATGCTGATGTTGCTGCACGACATGAGCGAGGACGAGGCGTTCGACCTGCTGAGGCGCCACTCCCAGGCGCTGAACATCAAGCTGGCCGATGTCGCGCGGGAGGTCATCGAGCAGCGCGGCCGGCTGCCCAGCCCCGGCGACGACCAGAATCCGGCGGATAGCTAGCGCCGGGCTACTCGGGAAGCCGCAGCTCCGGCTTTTCGACCTCTTCGATGTTGACGTCCTTGAAGGTGACCACCCGCACCTGTTTGACGAACCGCGCCGGCCGGTACATGTCCCACACCCATGCGTCGGACAGTCGCAGCTCGAAGTAGACCTCACCGTCGGCGTTGCGCGGTGTCATCTCCACGCTGTTGGCCAGGTAGAACCGCCGTTCGGTCTCCACGACGTAGCTGAACTGGCCGACGATGTCCTTGTATTCGCGGTACAGCGAGAGCTCCATCTCGGTTTCATACTTTTCGAGATCTTCTGCACTCATTCGCTCAGACGTCCTTCTCCCGGACAGCTCTCCGCGGGAATCCCGGCGCTAGCTGCCGTTCGCCGGGGCGGCAATCCTGATCCCATCTTTCCTCACCGATATCCGTCGCGCTGCAGCGGTGGGTCCGGTTGACAGTCGGCCACCACCCGCTCGCCCGACCCGTTGGCCACGCGCCGCACGTTGATGAACGAATAACGATGCTCGGCGCATGGGCCCAGCCGGGCCAGCGCCGTGCTGTGCGCCGGCGTGCTGTACCCCTTGTGCAGGGCGAAGCCGTAGCCGGGATGGTCGGCTTCCATCGCGACCATCAACCGGTCCCGGCTGACCTTGGCCAGCACGCTGGCCGCCGCGATACACGCCGCGACCGCATCGCCGCCGATTACGGGCAGCGACGGGACGGCCAGCCCGGGCACCCGGAACCCGTCGCTCAGGACGTAGCCGGGCCGGACGGACAGCCCGGCGACGGCGCGGCGCATTCCTTCGATGTTGGCGACGTGCACGCCGCGCCGGTCCACCTCGGCGGGCGGGATGAACACCACGTGATAGGCCAGCGCATACCGGCGAATCAGCGGGAACAGCTTTTCCCGGGCGGCCTCGGTCAGCTTCTTGGAATCATCAAGCGCGGCAAGGCTTTCCATTCGCCCCGGTCCGAGCACACAGGCCGCCACCACCAGAGGCCCGGCACAGGCGCCGCGGCCGACCTCGTCGACGCCGGCCACCGGCCCCAAACCGCTGCGGTACAGCGCGGATTCCAGGGTGCGCAACCCCGACGATTTACGGATCACCGTCCGCGGCGGCCACGTCGTGGCCACGGCTACCGATTCTGTTGCGGGTTCACCGATCCCACGCCGCCCCACCGGGACGGCGGCCACACGATGAACCTTGCTTTCCCGATCACGTTGGACACCGGCACGGTTCCCGACGTCGGGTCGCCGGTGCACAGCACGCCCTTGAGGGCTTCGGCCGGCACGCTGGTGCAGTGCGCCCGCGAATCCGCCGAATGCGTGCGGTTGTCGCCCATCACCCACAGCCGCCCGGCCGGGACGGCGACGGGCCCGAACTCGCTGCCGAGGCAGGGGTACACCGACGGGTCGGCGGCCATGGTGGTGCGGTCGAGGTACGGCTCCTTCAGCGGCTTGCCGTCGACCGTCAACCCGGTGTCGGCCCGGCACTGCACCGTCTGCCCGCCGACCGCGATGACCCGCTTGACCAGATCGTTCTCGTCGGGCGGCACGAACCCGATGAAGGACAGCGCGTTCTGCACGAAGCGCAGCACGGTGTTGTTGGACCGGATCGACTTGTAGCCGAGGTTCCACGGCGGCGGGCCCTTGAAGACGATGACGTCACCGGGCCGCGGAGCGCTGAAACGGTAGGTGACCTTGTCGACCATGATCCGGTCACCGACGCAGCCCGTGCATCCGTGCAGCGTGGGCTCCATGGACTCCGACGGGATCAGGTAGGGCCGCGCCACGAAGGTCAACATGACGTAGTAGAGGACGACGGCGATCACCGCGAGGATCGCGAACTCGCGCAACGTCGAACGCGTGGAGTCCACCGGTTCGCCCTCGTCGGGCCTATCCGCCACCCGCTCCGGTTCGGGGACCTCGCCGGGGGTGGGGTCGGCCTCGCCTTCGCGCGTCTCCGGGTTGCGGGTAGAGACCTTCGGATCTGACTCGCCGGCGTGGGGCTCGGGCTTCGATGAATCCGCGGTATCGGTCACGAGATCAGCGTAGCCAGCGCGCGTCGTGGCCCGATCAACCGGCGCACCGGAGAAACGATGGGACGAATCAGTAGCGCCGCCAAGGCGTCCCGGCTCAGCGCTTCTCCTTGATCTTGGCCTTCTTGCCGCGCAGCTCACGCAGGTAGTACAGCTTCGCGCGGCGGACGTCACCGCGGGTCACCACCTGGATGTGGTCGATGTTGGGCGAGTGCACCGGGAAGGTCCGCTCGACGCCGACGCCATAGCTTTCCTTGCGCACGGTGAAGGTCTCGCGGATGCCGCCGCCCTGGCGACGGATCACCACGCCCTTGAACACCTGGATACGCTCCTTGGCGCCCTCGATGACCTTGACGTGCACGTTGACGGTGTCACCCGGGCCGAACACCGGGATATCGTCGCGCAGCGACGCCTGATCGACGAAGTCCAGCCGGTTCATGCGAGACACTTCCTTGAGGTCGCGGCCGACGGCAGCTACCCACACTCAGGTGTGAGGCGGTCGCCAAGCCGATGGTTTCGGGCTTTCTGGCGTATCTCGCAGCAGGCGGGAAACGGCTCAACCGGCCTGCAACCGCTGGAGACAACTGGTCAATTGTGCCAGATGGGGCGCATACCGCGGAAATCACAGCGAGTCGGCGGTTCACAGCGCGCCAAACGCGCTGGTAAATGGTAAATATGACTGGGGTCCCGCACGGGAGCGTGATGCCCGGTGCCGGTAGCGCGAGGGGCCCCGCTGCTGCACTGTGCCGATGTCACGCCGGAGGAGAGGAAATGCGGGTACATCCGCTGACGCTGATCACCGCCACCGCGGCGGTGACGTTGGTGGTTGCCGCCGGTTCCGAGGCGCTGGTCCAGGCGAAGGTGTACAGCTTGCCGGTTACCGCGCCCGTCCGGGTCGTCTCCGCGCCACCCACCTCGGCTCCCCCGCAGTCGGCCACGCTGATGGTCGAGGCGGCCGCTCCCCCGCAGCCGGCCCAGGCGCTACCGAGCCCGGGATTCGGCCAGCTGCAGGCCCGCGTCCAGCGCGCCGCCGACGAGGCCGCCGGCAGCGGCGCCGCCCTGTCGGTGGCCATCCTCGATCGGTCCACCCATCAGCTGGTCGCAAATGGAAACAGCCAGGTCATCGGCACCGCCTCGGTGGCCAAGTTGTTCATAGCCGACGATATGCTGCTGCACGAAAGCGAGGGCAAAGCGCCGCTGAGCGCCGATGACCGCCAAGCCCTGGACATCATGCTGGAGTCATCCGACGACGGCGCGGCCGAGCGGTTCTGGGGTCAAGGGGGCGGAGCCGCCATCATCACCGAGGTGGCCGCCCGCTACGGCCTGTCCTCCACCACCCCGCCCAGCGATGGGCGGTGGTGGAACACCATGAGCTCGGTGACCGACCTGATTCGCTACTACGAGATGCTGCTGGACGGATCGGGTGGCCTGCCGGCCGATGAGGCCAAGATCATCGTCAACGACCTGGCGCAGTCCACCCCCAACGGGCTCGACGGCTATCCACAGCGATTCGGCATCCCGGACGGCCTGTACGCCGAGCCGGTCGCGGTCAAGCAGGGCTGGATGTGCTGCATCGGCAGCGACTGGATGCATCTGTCGACCGGGGTGATCGGGGCTGACCGCCGCTACATCATGGTGGTCCAGTCCCTGCAGACCGCCGATGACGCCACCGCCCGCGACACCATCACCCGCGCGGTCAAGACGATCTTCCCCGAGGGCCGCATCGACGCGCCCCGGCATGGGCTCTAGCGGCCCGAATCGCCTTCGTGCTCAGAGCCTTCGGGCTCGAGTAGTTCGGGCCGGCGCTCCCGGGTGCGCTGCAGCGAGATTTCCCGGCGCCACGCCGCGATCCGCGCGTGGTCACCCGACAGCAGCACCTCGGGCACGTTGAGCCCGCGCCAGCTGGGCGGCCGGGTGTAGCTGGGACCCTCAAGTCGCCGGCCCAACGCCGGCGAGTGCGAATCCTCTTGGTGTGACGCGGGATTGCCGAGGACGCCGTCGAGCAGGCGCAGCACGGCCTCGATCATCACCACGGCCGCCGACTCCCCGCCGGGCAGCACGTAGTCGCCGATCGAAACCTCCTCGACCCGCATCCGCCGGGCGGCATCGTCGATGACCCGCTGGTCGATCCCCTCGTAGCGGCCGCACGCGAACACCAGGTGGGCCTCGGCGCTCCAGCGCGCGGCCGTCGCCTGCGTGAACAATCGGCCTGCCGGGGTGGGAACAATCAACAGCGTTTCCGCAGAGGCGATTTCGTCGAGCGCCTCGCCCCATACCGGCGCCTTCATCACCATCCCGGGTCCGCCGCCGTAGGGCGAATCGTCGACCGAGCGATGCACGTCATACGTCCAACGCCGCAGGTCGTGCACTCGCAGATCGACGACGCCGGACTGGATCGCCTTGCCGGGCAACGATTGCCGCAGCGGATCCAGATAGGCCGGAAAGATCGTGACGACGTCGATTCTCATATCGAAGATCCCGTTACAGGTCCAGCAGGCCTTCGGGCGGGTCGATCTCGACGGTTCCGTCCTCCAGCGACACCGCTGTGACGATCGCGGTCACGAACGGCACCAGCACTTCCCGATTCCCATCGCCGGACTCGCCCGCTTCGCGCCGCACCGCCAGCAGTTCACCCGCCGCGGTGTGCAACACCTCGGCCACGACGCCGACCTGCTGGCCCGCGATGGTGCGCACGCGCAGGCCTTCGAGCTGATGGTCGTAGTAGGTGTCCGCCTCGTCGATGTCGGGCAAGTCCTCGGAATCGACGACGAACAGGGTGCCGCGCAGCGCGTCGGCGGCGTCGCGGTCCGCGACGCCGGCCAGGCGGACCAGCAGCCGACCGCCGTGCTCGCGCACGCTTTCGACGACACAGCTGCGTTCAGCACCGCCGCGAGAAGCCTTGGCGCGCAACGTGTTGCCCGGCGCGAACCGGGCGTCGGGGTCGTCGGTGCGGATTTCCACCACCAGCTCGCCGCTGATGCCGTGGGCTTTCACCACGCGCCCGACGGTCAACTCCAAGGGAGTTCCATGCGCAGCACCGGCCTACTGGTCGGTGTCCACCACGTCGACGCGGATGCCGCGACCGCCGATCCCAGCGACCAGCGTGCGCAGTGCGGTTGCGGTGCGGCCTCCGCGGCCGATCACCTTGCCCAAGTCGTCGGGGTGGACGTGGACCTCGACGGTCCGCCCCCGGCGGCTGGTCACCATGTCCACCCGCACGTCGTCGGGGTTGTCGACAATCCCGCGAACCAGGTGCTCCACAGCGTCAACGACAACCGTACTCATCGCCGCGGTCAGCTTTCGGTGGTGGGCTCGGCCTGCTCGCCGCCCTCGGCGGGAACCTCGGCCTCAGGGGCGGCGGCCTCCGCGGGGGCCTCGGCCGCGACCTCGGCCTCGGCGGACCCCTCCGCGGCCTTCGCGGCCTTCTTGGCCGGGGCCTTCTTCTTCGGCTTCGCGGCCTCCGTGCTCGGTCCGCCGTCGGCCTCGGCCAGCGCGGCGTTGAACAGCTCCAGCTTGCTGGGCTTGGCCGGGGCGACCTTCAGGCGGCCCTCGGCGCCCGGCAGGCCCTTGAACTTCTGCCAGTCGCCGGTGATCTGCAGCAGTTTGCGGACCGGCTCGGTGGGCTGGGCCCCCACGGACAACCAGTACTGGGCGCGCTCGGAGTCGATCTCGATGAGGCTCGGCTCTTCCTTCGGGTGGTAGCGGCCGATGACCTCGATGGAGCGGCCGTCGCGGCGGGTGCGCGCGTCGGCGACCGAGATGCGGTACTGGGGATTGCGGATCTTGCCAAGCCGGGTGAGCTTGATCTTCACAGCCATGGTTAAGCGCTCCTGTATGTGTCACGCTGCAATTCAGCGATCGGGGCCCGATGCCCGGATCCGGTTTTGCCTCGCGTGTATGACCGGTCGGCGATGCGTAATCGCTCGGCGGACAGCCGCCCATTGTGCCAGACCAGGGGCGGCGATCAGAAATCGCGCGCGCTCAGGGACCACATCACCGCGCCCAGATTGCCGTCATGGTCGTGATCTGGTCGCGAGGCACAGCCCTGACGGCAATCTCGGCGCCGCAACCCGCGCTCACATCACTTTCTGGAAGACCTTGGTCTCCGCCCGCCTGGTCATGCGCCAGCCGTCGGGGGTGCGCACGAACTCGTCGTCGTACCAGAGTCCGCAGAACAGCACCTGGTCCTTGTCGCCGCCCAGCACCATGGGGTTGAAGCAGATCACCCGTGAGGCGGCCGTGTCCCCGTCGATCCGGACCGAGAAGTTGCCCAGCATGTGCGCGTACACCGGGAAGTTGGGCAGCACCTCGGCCAGCCACTTCTTCACCTCGGGGTAGTGGCCCTCGATGCCGCCCAGCGCCGTGTAGTCGATGTAGGCGTCGGGCGTGAACACCTTGTCCAGGTCGTCGAATCGGCGAGTGTCGATGGCGGTGGAGTAATCCACCAGAAGCTGCTGTATTTCGAGGCGGTCGGAGATTTCGGCCAGGCTCAACATGCAACGGACAGTACTGAAGATCTGTCGAGACCAGGGATGGAAGTTAGACTTTTCGGCCATGCGGAAGCTCACGGCCCTGGGATTCAGGATGGCCGCCACCCTGCTCGCGCTCGGTACCTGCACAGCCGTCACCATGTCGACTGCGTCGGGCGACAGCACGCAGCCGGTCGGCTCGATTCCCATTCCCGACGGCCCCGCGCAGACGTGGATCATTGCCGACCTCGACAGCGGTCAGGTGCTCGCCGGTCGCGACCAGAACGTGGCGCACCCGCCGGCGAGCACCATCAAGACGCTGTTGGCGCAGGTGGTCCTGGACTCGGTGAGCCTGGACTCGACCGTCGTCGCCGACGTCGCCGACACCCAGGTGGAGTGCAACTGCGTCGGCATCAAACCGGGCCGCACCTATACCGCCCGCCAACTCCTCGACGGCCTGCTGCTGGTCTCGGGTAACGACGCCGCCAACACCCTGGCGCACATGCTGGGCGGGCCGGACGTCACCGTCGCCAAGATGAACGCCAAGGCGGCCTCGTTGGGTGCCACCAACACGCACGCGGCGACGCCGTCCGGCCTGGACGGCCCCGGGGGTTCGGGCGCGTCGACGGCGCACGACCTGGCGGTCATCTTCCGCGCGGCGATGGCCAATCCGGTGTTCGCGCAGATCACCGCCGAGCCGTCGGCGATGTTCCCCGGCGACAACGGCGATCACCCGATCACCAATCAGGACGAACTGCTGCAGCGCTATCCCGGCGCGATCGGCGGCAAGACCGGCTTCACCAACGCCGCCCGCAAGACCTTCGTCGGGGCCGCCGCACGCGGTGGCCGCCGGCTGGTGATCGCCATGATGTACGGGCTGATCAAAGAGGGCGGGCCGACGTACTGGGATCAGGCGGCGACGTTGTTCGACTGGGGATTCGCGCAGAGCCCGCAGGCCGGCATCGGCTCGCTGTAGCTTTTCATCAGGAGTCGGCACCCGGCAGTGCCGCGGCCAGCAGCGCCATCAGCACCGGAATGCGTTGCGCCGCAATGTCGGGCTGCGGCAACACCCCCTCGATCACGGCGGCCCCGTCGAACACGTTGCGCATCAGCGCCGCCAGGACCGGGACGGTGCCCCGGGGGAATGCGTCGACGCCGGGCAGCGCCCGCGCGGCCTCGTCGATCTTCGCAGCATACTGCGCGAGCTCGTGTTGCAAAGTGTCCCTGAGCTTTTCGTCGGTGCGCGCCGCGACCGTGAGCTCGTAGATCACGGCGTTGATCGGGCGGCTGGTGATGTCTCGCAGGATCTCGAGCACCGCTTGCAGCGCCGGGCGGTCGGCCGGTATCTCGGCGACTCCCTTGGTGAACGACTCCAGCTGACGGCGCAACACCTCCGAGGCGGTCGCGGCCATGAAGTCGCCCATGGTGTCGAAGTGCCGGAACAGCGCACCGACTGAGACCCCGGCCCGCTTGGCAATGACCGCCGCCGACGCCTTGGCGTAACCGACCTCGATGATGGTGGCGATGCAGGCGTCGATGAGCCGCCCGACGGTCTCCTCGCGGCGCTGCTGCTGAGTTCTGGCCATGTCAGGCGGTGACTTTCGGCACGTCACGCTCGCGGCGGGCGCTCTGTCTCGCCCGCAGGTACCGGCCCGACCGCACGAATTGCCCGTAGCCGTCCCGGAATTCGCCTTTGGAGTGGCTTCCACCGTAGACGACCACACCGCCCACACCGGTGGCGACGACGGCGTCGTTGTTGCGGTTGACCATGCGCCGCAGGCCGCCGTAGAACGGCACCGCTTCTTCGTAATAGCCGTCGACGGATTCGTTGAGTCCGGCCGGGTCGATCACCACGAAATCCGCACGGTCACCCTGCCGCAGCGTGCCCGCGTCGACGCCGAACCATTCCCCGAGTTCACCGGTGAGCCGATGCACCGCGCGCTCGATCGACATGAAGGGCGCGCCGGCGCGATAGGCGTCCCGGGCGCGCTTGAGCATCCGCAATCCAAAGTTGTAGAACGCCATGTTGCGCAGGTGCGCTCCGGCATCCGAGAAGCCCATGTGCACGCTGCCTTCGTTGGCGAGCGCGTCCAGCAGCTTGGGGCGATGATTGGCGACGACCGTCGTCCACCGGACGTTGCGTTCACCGTTTTCGACGAGCACGTCCAGGAATGCGTCGAGCGGGTGCAGCTTGCGCTCGTCGGCAATCACGCCAAAGCTCTTGCCGATCAACGACTTATCCGGGCATTCGACGATGACCGCGTCGTGGAAGTCGCGGTGCCACAGCGACGGTCCGAGCTTGACGCGGTCGAACTCGCGACGGAACCTGCGGCGGTAATCCTTATCAGCCAGCAACGCGTTGCGCTCCAACTGGTCTCGCAGGTGCAAGGCGGCCGTTCCGGCGCCGAACTCCTCGAAGACGGGCAGGTCGATTCCGTCGGAGTACAACTCGAATGGCACCGGCAGGTGCTGGAATCGCACATCAGAGCCCAACAGCTTGTTCAGCAGACGAGTCCCCGGACCGAACACGTACACCGACAGCGGCATCGACTTGGCGTCGGCGGACACGAGCATGCTCATTCGAACGCCCTTGCCCCAGTTGAGCAATCGGCTGCTGGCCAAAAAGAAGAGCATTCCGGTCGACGGCTTCGCCACGTTGGGGGCGCTTTGCAGGATGCGGCCGCGCTTGCGCAGGACCTTGATCAGTCTGCGCCGTTCCCGCCAGGTCGCGAAGGTGGACGGCAGGGCGCGGGAGCGGAACCGTTCGCCGTCGAGCTTGTCGATGGGCGCGTCCATCCCGGACATGCCGAGCACTCCGGCGTCGAGGGCCTCCTCCAGCAGTTGGGCCATCTTCTCCACCTCGCCCTGGGTGGGACGCACCGTGGAGTCGGTGGCCCGATCCAGTCCCAGCACCGCGGTCCGCAGGTCCGAATGACCAAGCAGTGAACCGATATTGGGGCCCAGCGGCAGCGCGTCGATCGCCTCGATGTACTCCGCGGCCGTCGACCAGGTCCGGCGGGAATCCAACGCGCCGAAGACGTATTCGCGCGGCACCGCCTCCACCCGGCTGAACAGGTCGGCGGCGTCCTGGGAATCGGCGTAGACCGTCGACAACGAGCAGTTGCCCAATAGCACCGTGGTGACGCCGTGGCGCACCGACTCGCGCAGCCCGGGATCCAGCAGCACCTCGGCGTCGTAGTGGGTGTGCACGTCGAGGAAGCCGGGAACGACCCACTTGCCGGCCGCGTCGATCACCTCGGGGCAGCCGGTCTCATCCAGCGGCTCCGCGCAGACCGTGGCCACGATGCCGTCGCGGATGCCGAGCGTGCGCGTCAGGGGCGCGCTGCCCGTGCCGTCGAACCACAATCCGTCGCGGATGATGACGTCGTAGGCCATGGGTCCCCTCTCGTTGCTGCCGGAACGCTAACATAGATAGCAAGCACTCGCAATCTTTTCCGCCAGGCCTCCGGAGTTCCCGCGATGGTTAGTGTGCGACATCGAGGGGCGCCGGCGTCGCAATCCCGGTCGTCTCGGCGCGGCGGGCCAGATGTGCGATGACCCCGTGGTGCGGCTAAGCCGGTGACCGGAAGATGTTGCCGCGCAGCATGATCAGGTCGGGAGTGTTCAGCACGGCGGCGCTCGAGCGCGGGTCGCTCGAGTAGCACAGCAAGTCCGCGGAGGCCCCGTGATAGAGGGCGGGCCGGCCGAGCCAGCGGCGCGCGTCCCAGCACGCCGCGCCCAGCGCCTCGGTGGGGCTCATGCCGATGCTCTTGAGCGCTTCGACCTCGTCGGCGATGCGCCCGGGGGCGACCATGGTGCCGGCGTCGCTGCCGGCGTAGATCGGCACGCCCGCCTCACGGGCCGCCGCGATCCGGGACAGCCCGCGCGCATGCAGGTCACGCATGTGCGCCGCGTAGGCCGGATACTTCGAGGCGGCCTCGGCGATCCCGGGGAAGTTTTCGATGATGTTGACCAGCGTCGGGACCAGCACGGTGCCGTGCTCGACCATCAGCTCGATGGTGTCGTCGTCCAGGCCGGTTCCGTGCTCGATGCAGTCGATGCCGGCGCTGATCAGGCCGGGCAGCGCGTCTTCACTGAAGACGTGCGCGGTGACCCGGGCGCCGTGGGCGTGCGCGGTCTCGATGGCGGCCTTGAGCACGTCGTCGGACCACAGCGGGGCCAGATCGCCGACGCTGCGGTCGATCCAGTCGCCGACCAGCTTGATCCAGCCGTCGCCGCGCCTGGCCTCCTCGGCCACCGCCTGCGGCAGTTGCCATTCGTCTTCCAGCTCGCGCGAGAAACCCGCGGCATAGCGCTTGGGTCTGGCCAAATGCTTTCCGGCACGGATGATTCGGGGCAGATCGTCGCGGTCGTCGAGGCTGCGGGTGTCGGTGGGCGACCCGCAGTCCCGCAACAGCAACGCGCCGACATCGCGTTCGATCTCGGCCTGGGCGATCGCGTCGTCCAGCGGGATCTCGCCATGCTCGCCGAGGCCGACGTGGCAGTGGGCGTCGACCAGCCCGGGCAGAATCCAGCCGCCGTCGAAGACGGTGTCGGCTCCGGCGACGGGTTCGGCGCTGATCCGGCCGTCGACGATCCACAGTTCGATCTCGGTCTCGTCGGGCAGCCCCACGCCCCGCACGTGCATGCGCACCGTCGGCTAGTTCCGATGGTGACGACCCGCTTCGCCCGGCACCGCCGCGCTCGCGATCGTCACGATTTATTGCCCGGGAACTTCAGCTTGGACAGATCGAAGTCGGCCAGACCGGGCGGCAGTTCGTTGAGGCCTTCGGGCATCTGGGACAGGTCGGGGAATCCGGCCGGCATGCCCTGCATCAGGGGGTTCCGCGCCTTCGGCGGCGTCGGGCCGCGTCCGCCCTTCTTGCCCTTCTTGCCCGCCTTGCCCTTGGCCCCCTTGGACTTTCGCGTCGCCGACTTGCGGCCCAGACCGGGGATGCCCATGCCGCCGAGCATCGACGACATCATCTTGCGGGCCTCGAAGAAGCGGTCCACCAGCTGGTTGACCTCGGACACGGTGACGCCCGAGCCGTTGGCGATGCGCAGCCGCCGCGACGCGTTGATGATCTTCGGGTCGGCGCGCTCGGCGGGGGTCATGCCGCGGATGATGGCCTGCAGGCGGTCGAGCTGGCGGTCGTCGACCTGGGCCAGCGCGTCCTTCATCTGCCCCGCGCCCGGCAGCATGCCCAGCAGGTTGCCGATCGGGCCCATCTTGCGGATGGCCAGCATCTGCTCCAGGAAATCCTCGAGCGTCAGCTCGCCGGTGCCGATCTTGACCGCCGCGGCCTCGGCCTGTTCGGCGTCGAAAACCTGCTCGGCCTGCTCGATCAGGCTCAGCACGTCGCCCATGCCCAGGATGCGGCTGGACATCCGGTCGGGGTGGAAGACGTCGAAGTCCTCCTGCTTCTCGCCGGTGGAGGCGAAAAGGATTGGGACGCCGGTCACCTCGCGCACCGAGAGCGCCGCGCCGCCGCGGGCGTCGCCGTCGAGCTTGGTCAGCACCACACCGGTGAAGCCGACGCCCTCGCGGAACGCCTCGGCGGTGGTGACGGCGTCCTGACCGATCATCGCGTCCAGCACGAACAGCACTTCGTCGGGATTGATCGCGTCGCGGATGGCCGCGGCCTGGGCCATCAGCTCGTCATCGATACCGAGGCGGCCGGCGGTGTCGACGATGACGACGTCGAAGTGCTTGGCCTGCGCCTCGGCGAGTCCGGCCGCCGCGACGGCGACCGGGTCGCCGGGCCCGGATTCGGGGGACGCGCCGGGATGCGGCGCGAAGACCTGTACCCCGGCGCGCTCACCGACCACCTGCAGCTGGTTCACCGCGGCCGGGCGCTGCAGGTCGCACGCCACCAGCAGCGGGGTGTGCCCCTGTCCGCGCAGCCAGGCGGCCAGCTTGCCGGCCAGCGACGTCTTACCGGAACCCTGCAGGCCGGCGAGCATCACCACGGTCGGCGGGGTCTTGGCGAACGCCAGCTGGCGGGTCTGTCCGCCCAGGATGCCGATGAGTTCTTCGTTGACGATCTTGACGACCTGCTGCGCCGGATTGAGGGCGCCGGAGACCTCGGCGCCCTGGGCGCGGTCCTTGATCCGGGTGATGAAGGCGCGCACCACGGGCAGCGACACGTCGGCTTCCAGCAGCGCCAGCCGGATTTCGCGAGTGGTGGCCTCGATATCAGCGTCGGTCAATCGACCCTTGCCGCGTAGCCCTGCCAGGGCACCGGTCAATCGGTCGGACAGCGATTCAAACACCCCGCCAGCCTAGTGGCACTGCAATCTGGCGCGAGCGTCACGCTGGCGTGGCCCACGGCGTCGGGCGCCACGCTGGCGTGACGCTCGGCGGGAGCTTGACGGCCGGTCCGCCGCCAGCAAAGGTCGGCTCATGCTCGAGGTGATCGGCAAGGGGTCGTGCACCGAAGCGCATCCGGTGCCGCTGCTCTTCGTGCACGGCGGCTGGCATGGCGCGTGGTGCTGGGAACACTTCTTGGACTTCTTCGCCGAGGCCGGCTACCGCGCGGTCGCGATGAGCCTGCGCGGACACGGCGCCAGCCCCACGGCCAAGCCGCTGCCGAAGGTGTCGATCCGCGACTACATCGATGACGTCCGCACGGTGGCCGACGACCTGGGCGGCGCGCCGGTCCTGGTGGGTCATTCCCTGGGCGGTTTCGTGATCCAGCGCTACCTCGAAGATCGCAGCGCGCCGGCCGCGGTGCTGGTGGGCTCGGTGCCGCCGCAGGGCGTGCTCACGCTGGCGTTGCGGGTGTGGCGGCGGCGACCCTCGATGACGATGGAATCGTGGAGCGATCCCACGCTGCTGAAGTTCCTCGCCACCCCGGCGCTGGCCCGCGAGTACCTGTTCTGCGTCGACACGCCCGAGGCCGTCGTCGAATCGTGCCGGCAACGCGCGGGGGCCGAGAGCGTTCGCGCGGCGATGACCGACCCGATCGTCCGTCGCGTCAGAACCAAGCGGGTGACCACGCCGATCTTGGTGCTGGGCGCCTTGCACGACGGCTTCGTCAGCGTCCGCGAGGTGCGCAACACGGCGCGCGCCTACCGCACCGAGCCGGAATTCTTCTCCATGGGCCACAACATGATGCTCGAACCGGGCTGGGCCGACGTTGCCGGACGCATCCACGAATGGCTGCAGACCCGCGAAACGGTGAGCCCGACACAGTAGCCGGTCGAGTCGTTACTGCGCCGAAAAGCGTTGGCGTGCTAGATTTCACAGCCGCGACTCAATCGAGTCAGCCGCGTCGGCGAGCAATGAACGGGGGGCCTGTGTCGATGCCGCTCGGCGACATCCAGGCGCGGGCCGACGACGCAGGCGTGCTGCGCGGCTGGCAGCGCAGGGCGCTGGTCAAGTACCTCGCCGGCCGGCCGCGCGATTTCCTGGCGGTGGCCACCCCGGGCGCGGGGAAAACGACGTTCGCCCTACGGGTGGCGGCCGAACTGCTCGGCCAACGCGCCGTGGAGCACGTCACCGTCGTGGTGCCCACCGAGCACCTGAAGGTGCAGTGGGCGCAGGCCGCGCAGCGCTACGGCCTGGCCCTGGACCCGAGGTTTACCAACAGCAACCCGCGGATCGCGCCGGAGTATCACGGCGTGATGGTCACCTACGCGCAGGTGGCCGCGCATCCGACGTTGCACCGGGTGCGCACCGAGCAGCGCAGCACCCTGGTCATCTTCGACGAGATACACCACGGCGGTGACGCCAAGACGTGGGGCGACGCCATCCGCGAAGCCTTCGGCGACGCCACCCGCCGGCTCGCGCTGACGGGCACGCCCTTTCGCAGCGACGACAGCCCCATCCCGTTCGTGACCTATGAGGCGGGCCCCGACGGGGTACGGCGTTCGCGGGCCGACCACACCTACGGCTACACCGATGCGCTTGCCGACGGCGTGGTCCGGCCGGTGGTCTTCCTCGCCTACTCCGGGGAGGCGCGGTGGCGCGACAGCGCCGGCGAGGAGCACGCGGCCCGCCTCGGCGAGCCCCTGTCGGCCGAGCAGACCGCGCGCGCGTGGCGCACGGCGCTGGACCCAGCCGGCGAATGGATGCCCGCGGTGATCACCGCCGCGGATCTGCGGCTGCGCCAATTGCGCACGCACATACCGGATGCCGGTGGAATGATCATCGCCTCCGATCAGACCGCCGCGCGCGCCTACGCCGCCCTGCTGACGAAGCTGACCGGCGAGGCGCCGACGCTGGTGCTCTCCGACGATCCCGGATCGTCGGCGCGCATCAGCGAATTCGCCGCGAGCACCAGCCGCTGGCTGGTCGCGGTGCGCATGGTCTCCGAGGGCGTCGACGTGCCGCGGCTGTCGGTCGGGATCTACGCCACCAGCGCCTCGACGCCGCTGTTCTTCGCCCAGGCGGTCGGCCGGTTCGTGCGGTCGCGCCGCCCGGGGGAAATCGCGAGCATCTTCGTGCCGTCGGTGCCGAACCTGCTCCAGCTGGCCAGCGAGCTGGAGGCTCAGCGCAACCACGTGCTCGGCGAGCCGCACCGCGTCTCCGAGGGCGACCCGCTCGAGGGCGATCCGGCCACCAAGACGCAGGACGAGAAGAGCGACCTCGACAAGGGGTTCACCTCACTGGGTGCCGACGCGGAACTCGATCAGCTCATCTTCGACGGATCGTCGTTCGGCACCGCCGCTCCGGCCGGCAGCGAGGAGGAGGCGGACTACCTCGGCATCCCGGGGCTGCTCGATGCCGAGCAGATGCGCGCGCTGCTGCACCAGCGTCAGGACGAACAGCTGCAGAGGCGGGCCCAAATGCAAAAGGAGGCCGGATCGCGGGCGGGCGTGCAGGCCCCGTCCGCCACCGTGCACGGCCAGCTTCGGGAGCTGCGCCGCGAGCTGAACACCCTCGTTTCGATCGCCCACCACCGGACGGGCAAGCCGCACGGGTGGATTCACAACGAGCTGCGTCGCCGCTGCGGTGGCCCGCCGATCGCCGCGGCGAGCCGCGAACAGCTGCGCGCTCGCATCGACGCGGTGCGCCAGCTCGCCGCCGAACATTCGTGAGTGGGCGCCGCGAGCCGCTTGCGGGGGACGGGTCGCCCCATCACACTCAGTCGCCGACGGGTTCCTCGAGCACCTCGACCGCCGGGCCGCCCAAGACGGCCAGCAGGCTCTGCTCGACCCCGTCGCGCGCGCCGTGCTCGGCGCCGGCGGCCGCATCGGCCACTTCGGCAGGCACCGTCACGCAGAAGACGTCCGCCGCGGTCGACCCGAAGGTGTTGACCTTCGCCCAGACGATGTCGGTGCCCGCCACCTCCAGCGCGCGGGTCAGCAGGGCGAGCAATCCGAGTCGGTCCATGGCGCGCACCTCGACGATCAACTGGTCGGGTGAGGCCGAGTCGATCCACAGGATGCGGGGCGGCGCGCTCGACCGCGTGACGGGCACCCCGACCTGGACCTCACCCGCCCGGCCGGTGGCCGCGCTGACGGCGTCGCTGTCGCGCTTTTCCAGCGCGCCCAACACGTCGACGTCGCCGGCCAGCGCGCCGGTGAACTGCTGGCGCAGCAGGCCCGCTTCCGGCGGTGAGCCGAACAACGGCGACACCACGAATTCGACGATCGCGAATCCCTCATGGGTGCTGGCCGAGGCCGAATGGATGCGCAGCGAGTTCAGCGCCAGCACCGCGGCGGCCTTCGACACCAGTCCCCGCTGATCCGGCGCGGCCATCACCACATCCAGACGCTCGCCGCCGCTGGGCTTGATGTCCACGTGGACGCCGCGATCGGCAGCCAGCGAAAGATACTGCGGTGCGGCGGGTTTCGCCTCGGGGAGCGGCTCCCCCGCCATCACCAGCCGGCAGCGCCGGACCAGATCCTCGATCAGCGACGCCTTCCACTCGCTCCACACCCCGGGGCCGGTGGCCCTCGAATCTGCCTCGGTCAGGGCGTGCAGGACTTCGAGCAGCAGCGCGTCCCCGCTCAGCGCTTTCACCACGCGCTCAATGGTGTTGGGGTCGTTGAGGTCGCTGCGGGTGGCCACCATCGGCAGCAGCAGGTGGTGGCGGACGAGCTGCGCGAGCAGCTCGGTCTCGGCCGACGAGATGCCCAGCCTGGGCCCGATCTCGAGCGCCAGACCCGCGCCCAGCACGCTGTGGTCGACGCCGCGGCCCTTGCCGATGTCGTGCAGCAGCGCGCCCAACGCGAGCAGGTCGGGCCGCGCCACCCGCGTCGACAGCGGTGCGGCGTTGACGGCCGTCTCGATGACGTGGCGGTCCACCGTCCACTTGTGCGCGACGTCGCGGGGCGGCAGGTCGCGGATGGCGTCCCATTCCGGCAGCAGCCGGCCCCACAGCCCGGTGCGGTCGAGCGCTTCGATGGTCGCCACGGTGGTCGGCCCGGCGGACAGCACAACCAGTAAGTCGTCCAACGACTCTCGCGGCCATGGCACCGGCATCTCCGGCGCGCCGGCGGCCAGCCGGCTCAGCGTGGCGGCGCCGATCGGCAACCCCGTGTCGGCCGAGGCGGCAGCCACCCGCAACACCAAACCGACGTCGGTGTCGGGGCGCGCGTCGCGGGCAAGGACGATCTCTCCGGCATATTCGACGACACCCTCGTCCAGCGGACGCCGCTTGGGCCGGCGCACCAGGGCCGTCACCCCGCGCCGCGGCAGGGCGTTCTCGGCGGTCCGGATGCCGGTCTCGGCATGGTAGGCGATGGTGCGCCCGGCGTCGGATAGCTTGCGCGCCAAGTCAAATCGGTCCCCGATGTGCAGGGCGGCGCTGATCTCGTCGGCGTATTGGGCCTGCAGCTGATCGCGTCCGCGGCCCGACACCCGGTGCAGCTCGGTGCGCACGTCGAGCAGCGTCAGGTGGGCGTCGTCGAGCGAACCCCCGGGAGATTCCGGACGCGCCATGCCGTGGCGGTCGATCAGCTGGGCGACACCCAGCGCGTCGAGCAGTTGCACATCGCGCAGGCCGCCGCGACCCGACTTCAGGTCCGGCTCGGCCCGCTGCGCTATCCGTCCGCAGCGGTCCCAACGCGTCTGCGTCATTTCGACGAGCTCGTTCATGCGGGAGCGAATCGCGCTGCGCCACTGTCGTCGAGCGCCGGCGATCAATTCGTCGGACAGCCGGGCGTCGCCGGCGATGTGGCGGGCGTCCAGCATGCCCAGCGCCGCGATCATGTCGGCGTTGGCGACACCGAGGGCCCCGGAAACGGTCCGCACGCTGTGGTCGAGCCGAACGTTGGCGTCCCACAACGGATACCACAACTTGTCGGCTACCGTGCCCAGCACGTCGTCGGACTTGTTGTCGTGCAACAACATCAGGTCCAGGTCGGAATGCGGCAACAACTCGTGGCGGCCCAGTCCACCGATGCCGACGATGGCAAAGCCGCTGTCGTCGGTGATCCCGATCTCGTCCGCCTTGGCCATCAACCAGGATTCGTGCAGGTCCAGCCAGGCGTGCCGCAGTTCGGCGGCGTGCAGCTTGCTGCCCTCGGACAGTAGTTGGCGCCGCGAAGCGGCCAAATCGACTGCCCCGCAGGCGCTTTCCGTCCCAGCCAGCTGCCCGGACGGATCGGGGTCGTTCGGGGTCATGCCCTCCCGGCCCGCCCGGGTCGAATCAGCAATTGACAGCGGATGTCATAGCGCATCGGTTCCGCGCTCGCCGGTGCGCACCCGCACAATGGTTTCCACGGGGCTCACCCACACCTTGCCGTCGCCGATCTTGCCGGTGCGCGCGGCCCGGACGATGCTGTCCACGACCTTGTCGACGATGGAGTCGTCGACGACGACCTCGATGCGCACCTTGGGCACGAAGTCGACCGAATACTCGGCGCCCCGGTAGACCTCGGTGTGACCCTTCTGCCGTCCGTAGCCCTGGATTTCGCTGACCGTCATCCCCAGGACGCCCGCGTCCTCCAGAGCGGTCTTCACGTCATCGAGCGTGAACGGCTTTACGATCGCGGTGATCAGCTTCATGACTGCTCTGCCTCCACTTTGTCGCCCACTCGCTCCTCCTCCAGGCCATTGCGGGTATCCGCCACAGCGACCCGGGGCGGCAGAACCGAACCGGTAGCCACGGCGAAATCGTAACCACTCTCGGCATGCTCGGCCTCGTCGATGCCCGAGGCTTCCGCCTCCGGGTTGAGACGAAGCCCGATGGTGTACTTCAGGATCAACGCCAGGATCAGCGTAACCACCCCAGAGTAGATGAGGACGCTGAACGCGCCGACTGCCTGCCGCTCGAGCTGGGCCCAGCCGCCCCCGTAGAACAGGCCCTTGGACACCCCGGTGACGCCGTTGATGGCCGGGCTCTCCGGCGCGGCGAGCAGCCCCACCAACAGGGTGCCGGCCAAGCCGCCGACCAGATGCACCCCGACCACGTCGAGGGAGTCGTCAAAGCCCAGCTTGAATTTCAGGCCGACCGCCAGCGCGCACACGACGCCGGCCACCAGGCCCACCACCAACGCGCCCAGCACGTTGACCGACGAGCACGACGGCGTGATGGCCACCAGCCCGGCGACGATGCCGGACGCCGCGCCCAGCGTCGTCGCCTTGCCGTCGCGGATCCGCTCGGTGAGCATCCAGCCCAGCATCGCGGTCGCCGTCGCGACCGTGGTTGTCATGAAGGTCGACCCGGCGACACCGTTGGAGCTGGTGGCCGATCCGGCGTTGAACCCGTACCAGCCGAACCACAGCAATCCGGCGCCGAGCATCACGAACGGCAGGTTGTGCGGCCGGAACAACGTCGTGGGCCAACCGCGCCGCTTGCCCAGCACGATCGCCAGCATCAGGCCCGCCACACCGGAATTGATGTGGACCGCGGTCCCGCCCGCGAAGTCGATCGCGTGCAGCTTGTTGGCGATCCAGCCGCCCTTCTCGGAGGCGAAGCCGTCGAACGCGAAAACCCAGTGGGCGACCGGGAAATAGACGAACGTCGCCCATAGGCCGGCGAACACCAGCCAGGCGCCGAACTTCAGCCGGTCGGACACCGCGCCCGAGATCAGGGCGACGGTGATGATCGCGAACATCAGCTGGAACGCCACGAACACCGTGGCGGGCAAGGTACCCGCCAGCGGAATGTCCGTTGCCGCAACGCCTTTGCTTGGATCGGCGGCCGTAGCGTTGACGCCGATGAGGCCCTTCAGGCCCCAGAACGACGTCGGCTTCCCTACGACACCGGCCCCGGCGTCGTCGCCGAAGGCGAGCGAATAGCCGTAAAGCACCCAGAGCACGGTGACCACGCCCATCGCGCTGATGCTCATCATGAGCATGTTCAGCACGCTTCGGGCGCGCACCATGCCGCCGTAGAAGAACGCCAGACCCGGCGTCATCAACAGCACCAGCGCGGAACTGGCCAGCATCCAGGCGGTATCGCCGGTATTGGGCTGGCCCAGTATCGGGTATGTCACTCGCAATCTCCTCCGCTCGGCCCACAACTGGCCGCCAGAAACACGTCTGATGGCCTGTCCCAGAACATTGCGAGATTGTTGTTTCGGCGATGGTGCCGCCATGTTTCGGCGGGATTAACGTCCCGCTCGCCGTGTAAGGGGTGTCAGCCCAGTAGCGCGTCGACGAAAGCGGCCGGTTCGAACGGCGCGAGATCGTCGGGGCCTTCCCCGAGCCCCACCAGTTTGACCGGCACGCCGAGTTCCTGTTGAACCCGAAAGACGATGCCCCCCTTGGCCGTCCCGTCCAGCTTGGTCAACACCGCGCCGGTGATCTCGACGACCTCGGCGAACACCCGGGCCTGGGCCAGCCCGTTCTGCCCGATGGTGGCGTCAAGGACCAGCAGCACCTCGTCGACCGCGGCGCGCCGTGTTACGACCCGCTTAACTTTGTCGAGCTCGTCCATCAGCCCGACCTTGGTGTGCAGCCGGCCCGCGGTGTCGATGAGCACCACGTCGGCGCCCGCGGCGATGCCCTTGTCGACCGAGTCGTACGCCACCGAGGCCGGGTCGGCGCCCTCGGCGCCGCGCACCACCTCCGCGCCCACCCGCGACGCCCAGGTCTGCAGCTGATCGGCCGCCGCGGCGCGGAACGTGTCGGCGGCGCCCAAGACGACGCGCCGCCCGTCGGCGACCAGGACCCGGGCCAGCTTGCCGACGGTGGTGGTTTTTCCGGTGCCGTTGACCCCGACGATCAGCAGCACCGAGGGGTGGTCGGCGTGCGGCAGCGCCCGGATCGACCGGTCCATGCCAGGCTGCAACTCCTTGATCAGCACGTCGCGCAGCACGGCCTTGGCGTCGGCCTCGGTGCGCACGTCGCTGCCGGCCAGCCGGGTGCGCAGCTGCGCGATCACCGATTCGGTGACCACCGGCCCCAGGTCGGCGATCAGCAGTGTGTCCTCGACGTCCTGCCAGGCGTCCTCGTCCAGGTCGCCGCCGCCGATCAAGCCCAGCATGCTGCGACCGAGCGCGTTCTGCGATCTGGCCAGCCTGCCGCGCAGCCGTTCCAGTCGGCCCTCGGTGGGCGCGATCTCCTCGATCTCGGGGGCGGCCGGGGGCACCTCGGGGGCCGCCGGAACCTCCGGTGCCGGGGCCTCGGGCGCGGGGGCCTGCGGCGCCGGCGCCGGGGCCGGCGAGGCGGGGGCCTCGGGCACCGGTTCGGGAAGCTCGACCTCGGAAATGGTGCGCCGCGGCGCGTCGCGTGGGATGGCGGCGTCGTCACCTACCCCGGGCAGCCCGGTCGTGTCGAGCCGATCGGCGGTCGTGGTCTGGCTGAAGGTGATGCCCGAGGACGCGGTGTAGCCGCCGGAACGGTCGATGGCCCCGGGTTCGGGCCGGGTCGAGAAGCTGATGCGCCGCCGCCGATACCGCAGCAGGCCCAGGACCAGCGCGGTGATGACGACCAGGGCAGCGACGACCGCGATGGCGATCCAAAGACCTTGGGACACGCTGACATTGTTTCAAGCGGTCGGGTGCGGGGTGGTCACCGGGCCTTACTCGACGGCGCCGACCAGCTGCTCCACCTGCTGGCCCCGCATCCGCTGCGAGATCACCGCGGTGATGCCGTCGCCCTGCATGGTCACGCCGTAGAGCGCGTCCGCGACCTCCATCGTCGGCTTCTGGTGGGTGATGATGATGAGCTGGGAGCGCGCCCGCAGCAGCTCGAACAGCGAGATCAGCCGTCGCAGGTTGGTGTCGTCGAGGGCGGCCTCCACCTCGTCCATGATGTAAAACGGCGACGGGCGGGCCCGGAAGATCGCCACCAGCATCGCCACCGCCGTCAGCGCCTTTTCACCGCCGGATAGCAGCGACAGGCGGGTGATCTTCTTGCCCGGCGGGCGGGCCTCGACCTCGATGCCGGTGGTGAGCATGTCGTCGGGATTGGTCAGCCGCAGCCGGCCCTCACCGCCGGGGAACAGCACGGTGAAGACCTCGGTGAACTCGCGTTCGACGTCGGCATACGCCTCGCTGAACACTTGCAGGATGCGGGCGTCGACCTCGTCGACCACCCCGAGCAGGTCCTTGCGCGCGGCCTTGACGTCCTCGAGCTGGGTGGACAGGAAGTTGTAACGCTCTTCGAGCGCGGCGAACTCCTCCAGCGCCAACGGGTTGACCCTGCCCAGTTCGGCCAGCTCGCGCTCGGCCCGTTTGGCGCGGCGCTCCTGGGTGGGCCGGTCGTAGGGAATCGGCGCGGGCGCGAAAACCTGTTCGCCGCGCTCCTTGGCCTGCTCGTATTCGGCCATCTCCAATTCGGAGGGCGGCAGTTGATTCTCCGGGCCGTACTCGGCGATCAGGTCGGCCGGCGCCATGCCGAACTGCTCGAGCACCATCTGCTCGAGCTGCTCGATGCGCATCGCCGCCTGGGCGTTGGCCACCTCGTCGCGGTGCAGCGAGTCGGTCAGGGCGGCCACCCGCGCGCTCAACGCGTTCACCTCGGCGCGCACCGCCGCCATCGCGGTCGCACGCTCCTGGCGTTCGGCGGCCAGCGCGTCGCGGATTTTGGACGCGGCGTCGACGACGCCGGTCAATCGCTGCGCCAGCAGGCGCCCGGCGTCGGCCACCGCCGCCGCCACCGTGGCGGCGCGTAGCCGCGCCTCCCGCGCCTGCTGGGCCCGCAGCCGGGCCTCGCGTTCGGCCGCGGCCGCGCGGCGCAACGAATCCGCCCGTCCGCGAACCGCATTCGCGCGCTCCTCGGCGGTCCGCACCGCCAGCCGGGCCTCGACTTCGACGCTGCGAGCGGTCTCGGTGGCCGCGGCGATCTGCTGACGGTTTACCGGATCTTCCGTCGGCGCGTGCTGGGTCTCCTGGGCGTTGCGCAGCCGGGTTTCCAGTTCGGTGACTTCGGCGACGGTCTGGGTCCGGCCCGCCTCGAGCTCCTCGCGCTGCCGCAGCAGCCTGCTCCACTCGTCTTCGGACGTCCGGGCCTCCTGACCGAGCCGTCCCAGCTGCTCGTACATCCCCGAGATCTCGCTGTCGGACTCGTTGAGCGCGGCCAGCGCCTGCTCGGCCGAGTCCTGACGGGCGGCCTGCTCGGTCAGCGCGCCCGACAGCGCCGCGCTCAGCTGGGCCACCCGCGCTTCCGCGGCGGTGAGCTCGTCGCCGGCCTTGTCGATCTCCGAGGTCACCTCGAGCGTCGAGGGCTTGCGGTCCGACCCGCCGCTCACCCGGCCGGCGCCAACCAGGTCACCGTCGAGCGTGACCGCGCGCAGGTGAGGGTGCGCCGCCACCAGCGCCAGGGCCTGGTCCAAATCGTCGACCACCGCGACACCGGAGAGCATGGCCGTGATCGCGCCGCGCAGCCGGGCCGGCGCGTCGATCAGGTCGAGCGCCCACAGCCCGCCCGCCGGGGCGGCCTGCGGCGCAGGCTGATCGGCGGGCCAGTCTCCCAACACCAGCGCG
>NZ_JCALDT010000049.1:0-372 GCF_059813005.1 Mycobacterium sp. NGS27 | reverse complement strand
GCCGGGTCGGCGTCGCCGGTGATGTAGCCGATCAGGCGTTTGATCCCGGGTTGGTCTTCGCGGGCGAGCACCACCGCCTGCTCCACCCCCTCCAACCCGGTCAGGGCGGCCTGGATTTCGCCGAGTTCGATGCGGTAGCCGCGGATCTTGACCTGCTCATCGGCGCGGCCCAGGTAGTCCAGTTGCCCATCGGGGCGCCAGCACACCAGGTCCCCGGTGCGATACATGCGTTGTCCGGGCGCTCCGAAGGGACAGGCCACAAACCGCGATCCGGTCAACCCCGCCCGGCCCACATAACCGACCCCCACCCCGGCGCCGGCCACATACAACTCACCGATCACCCCGACCGGCACCGCGCGCAACCACCCATCA
>NZ_JCALDT010000048.1:0-383 GCF_059813005.1 Mycobacterium sp. NGS27 | reverse complement strand
GAACGGGCGACGTAACTCGGCGCCGACGGCCTCAGCAAGCCGGGCCGCCCGCCAGCTCGTGGCATCAATGATCTGCCAACCAAAGTCGGCCCGCTCGACGGGTACCACCACCTGCTGGGGTGTCCCCTCGAACGCGGGGAACAGCGTGCGAAGGCTTTCGTGGCGGTCCACCACATCGGCCAGCGCCGCACCCAGCGCGTCGGCATTCAGGGGACCGCTGAGCCGCAACCCCACCGCCATGTTGTAGACCGCGGACGGCCCCTGCAACTGGTCAAGGAACCACAACCGGCTCTGCGCAAACGACAACGGCACCACCGCCGGCCGCTGCACCGCCACCAACGGCTCCAGCCCACCCCCATCAACACCGATGCGAGGCGCCAATT
>NZ_JCALDT010000047.1:0-383 GCF_059813005.1 Mycobacterium sp. NGS27 | reverse complement strand
AAAACTGTGGCCCGCTACTTCCTCGACGGCCTTCGTCAGCCCGTCGTCTGAAAAATTGCTGGCATCAATGATCTGCCAACCGAAGTCAGCCTCCCCGGCGGGCACCACTACCTGCCGCGGTATGCCATTGCTCGCGACGAACAGCGTCCGCAGCGATTCGTGACGGTCCACCACATCGGCCAGCGCGACCGACAGCACCTTCGCATCGAGCCTGCCGCTGAGCCGCAACCCCACCGCCATGTTGTAGACCGCGGACGGCCCCTGCAACTGGTCAAGGAACCACAACCGGCTCTGCGCAAACGACAACGGAACCACCGCCGGCCGCTGCACCGCCACCAACGGCTCCAGCCCACCCCCACTCGAACCGACACGAGAAGCCAACC
>NZ_JCALDT010000046.1:0-410 GCF_059813005.1 Mycobacterium sp. NGS27 | reverse complement strand
AGCCGGCCCAGGTAGTTAAAGCCCAGGGTGGGGTCGGGTTGGTTGAGGTCGACGTCGGGGTTGAGGTAGCGCAGCGCGCCGTAGCTCAGTGGGTGGGGCAGGGCGCGGAGTTGTTCTTTGGCGTGTTTGAGCAGGGTCCCCAGCCCGGGGTCACCGGCGCTGATCTGGGCCCACTGGTGGTGGGCGGCGCCGATGGTCAGTGCGACCGGGTATTTGGTGGTGAACCAGCCCACCGTTTGGGACAGGTCTAGGTGGGGGTGGAGGTCTTCGTGGCGGCCGTGGCCTTCGACGTCGATGCCGATCGGGGCGGCGCCGTTGCCCACGAACTGGGCTACCGCCATGGCGTAGGCGATCAGCAAGATGTCTTGGATGCCGGTGTGAAACGCCGCGGGGACCTCACCGAGCAGCGC
>NZ_JCALDT010000045.1:0-418 GCF_059813005.1 Mycobacterium sp. NGS27 | reverse complement strand
GCGGTCTGGATGACCATGAAACTGGTGGCGTTGTGTTCGCGGGCCACCCGCGCGATCTGCTGCTGCAAACCCGCCGGCCAGTCCACCGCCACGCTGGCCCCGCGCTGATCGGCCACCGCCGGATAGGGCCGATCGGTGGGCAGGGCCAGGCGCTCGGGCATTCCGGCGAGCAGCTGCTGCCAGTAGTCCAGCTGGGCGGCGATGCGGCTGTGCGCGTCATCGAGGTCACCGAGCTGCTCGCGTTGCCACAACGTGTAATCGACATACTGCACCGCCAACGACGCCCACCCCGGAGCCTGGCCGGCGCAGCGGTGGGCATAGGCGGTGCCCAGATCGGCCACCAGCGGGGTGATCGACCAGCCATCCGCGGCGATGTGATGGACCACCACCACCAACACATGCTCGTCGACGCCCAGGC
>NZ_JCALDT010000044.1:0-442 GCF_059813005.1 Mycobacterium sp. NGS27 | reverse complement strand
ATCCAGGCGGCCGCGAAGTTGCAGCGCCACCGCAATGTTGTAGACCGGTGACGGGCCATGGAGCTGATCGAGGAACCACAACCGGTTCTGCGCGAACGACAGCGGAACCACCGCCGGCCGCTCACCGGCCACCAACGGCTCCAGCGCGATGTCACCGGCACCGATACGCGGCGCCAGCCGGGCGACCGTGGGCGCCTCGAACAAGGTCCGCACCGCCAGGCCGGCGTCTAGCGCCGTGTTGATCGCGGCGATGACCCGCATCGCCAACAGCGAATCACCACCCAGGTCAAAGAACGACTCATCAATACCAACCCGCTCGATCCCGAGCACCTGCGCATAGATGTCGGCAACGATCTCCTCAATCGGGTTGCTGGGGGCGCGGTAATGGTCGCCGTCCTGATAGTCCGGTGCCGGCAGGGCCCGCACATCAAGCTTGCCGTTG
>NZ_JCALDT010000043.1:0-442 GCF_059813005.1 Mycobacterium sp. NGS27 | reverse complement strand
TAACGGCAAGCTCGATGTGCGGGCCCTGCCGGCACCGGACTATCAGGACGGCGATAGGTATCGCGCGCCCGTCGGCGCGGTCGAAGAGATTCTGGTCGGCATCTATGCGCAGGTGCTCGGCATCGAGCGGGTGGGGGTCGACGACTCGTTCTTTGACCTGGGTGGTGATTCGTTGTCGGCGATGCGGGTCACCGCCGCAGTCAACAAGGCTTTGCGGGCGGGCCTGGCGGTGCGGACCTTGTTCGAGGCGCCCACGGTCGCCCGGCTGGCGCCCCGTATCGGTGCCGGTGGCGGGGGCCTGGAGCCGTTGGTGGCCGGTGAGCGGCCGGCGGTGGTTCCGCTGTCGTTCGCGCAGAACCGGTTGTGGTTCCTCGATCAGCTCCATGGCCCGTCACCGGTCTACAACATGGCGGTGGCGCTGCAACTGCGCGGCCGCCTGGAC
>NZ_JCALDT010000042.1:0-493 GCF_059813005.1 Mycobacterium sp. NGS27 | reverse complement strand
GCTGAATGTCCTTGCGCGCCTGCGGCATCTGCGGATTCACATCATCAAGAAGAACGTTGGCGTTGGTGATCGACTGGCCGAACTTCTCCCCCAGCCCCGACAACGACTGCGCCGCCGCACTCAACGTCAAATTCAGCTTGACCGGATCGACCTTCTCCGCGATCGAGGTGATCGTCTCAAACAACGTGTTGATCTCGGTGGTCACCGAACGCGCATCGATCACCGTGCGCGGCGAAATCTTCTGCGGCGACGGATTGGCCGGCGTCGTCAACGACACATACTTGCCGCCGAACACCGTCGTCGCCTTGATATCGGCATTCACATTCGACGGAATCAACTTCAAATACCGCGGATACACCTCAAGAACGAACTTCGCCGCCGGCTTGCCATCACGCACCGTCTCCGAAATCGACCCCACCCGGCCGATCTCCACCCCGTTATAAGTCACCTTCGAACCCGGATCCATCACCAACCCCGCCCGCGACGCCAACAT
>NZ_JCALDT010000041.1:0-538 GCF_059813005.1 Mycobacterium sp. NGS27 | reverse complement strand
GCGAACTCAGCCAGCTGTGGATCCAAGCCCTGACCGGCATCTGCGCCCACGTCGCCGCCGGCGGCGGCGGACTCACCCCCTCCGACATCACCCCGGCCCACCTCAGCCAAACCCACATCGACGAGCTGTGCCACCACCACCCCGTCGCCGACATCTTGCCCCTCACCCCCCTCCAACACGGCCTGCTCTTCCACGCCAACAGCGATCCCGATGCGTATGCGGTGCAACTGGATATCACGTTAAGCGGCCCCCTGGACCCCGACCGGCTCCACCACGCGGTCCAGACCGTGACCGGCCGCCACCCCCACCTGGCCGCCCGGTTCATCACCCACTACGACCCCCCCGTCCAACTCATCCCCACCCACCCCACCCCAGGATGGCTCTACCTCGACCTCGCCGGCCAACAGGAACTCGAGCAGCAGATCGCGCAGATCTGCGCCGCCGAGCGGGCCGCGGTCGGGGACCTGGCGCAGCCCCCGGCGTTTCGGGTGACGCTGCTGCGCACCGCCGCCCACCGGCACCGCTGCCTGCTGACCTT
>NZ_JCALDT010000040.1:0-551 GCF_059813005.1 Mycobacterium sp. NGS27 | reverse complement strand
GGGTTCATGCTCGCTGACGCCGCCCCGGTCGCGGTCATCACCACCGCCGCGTTGCGCGCGCGGGTCGACGGCCACGACGTGACGGTCATCGACCTCGACGATCCGGGCATCCAGACCGGTGCGGGCACGCCGTTGCCGGCCCCGGCCGCTGATGATGTGGCGCACATTATTTACACCTCGGGCACTACCGGGACGCCCAAGGGGGTGGCGGTCACCCACCACAACGTGACCCGGCTGTTCGCGTCGTGGGAGGCCGGGCTGACGCTGGGACCCGATCAGGTGTGGACGCAGTGCCATTCGTATGCCTTTGACTACTCGGTGTGGGAGATCTGGGGGGCGCTGCTGCATGGTGGGCGCCTGGTGGTGGTCTCTGAGGAGGTGACCGGTTCCCCGCAGCAGTTGCAGGCCCTGCTGGTCGCCGAGCAGGTCACGGTGTTGAGCCAGACCCCCTCGGCGGTGGGGATGTTGTCCCCGCAGGGGTTGGAGTCGGCGGCGTTGGTGATCGCCGCGGAGGCCTGCCCGGCGGCGGTGGTCAATCGGTGGGCGCCGGG
>NZ_JCALDT010000004.1:0-574986 GCF_059813005.1 Mycobacterium sp. NGS27 | reverse complement strand
CGCTCGGCGGTCATCGCCGCCAACACCCGCTCCAACCGCTCGGCGAGATCTCGCACGTCACAATTGGAAAAGAACTGACCGTCACCCACCGTGGTGAGGAAAAGCTGATCGTCGTCTCGGAAAAAGACCAGACCGAAATGTAACGGGCCGGCATGGGTGAGGGTTCCCGTCGTCCGGCCGCCGGCGAAATGCCCCGTGTGTGTTGCCGGAATGATGTTGACGGCGACCCGGTTAGACGCCTGCCCAGAACTGCCGAGACGTGTCTTGTCATCAATAGCGTGCACCGGGAACCGCTGATGTTTCAGCGCTTCGCGCATTCGCGTGTCGACGACTTTACAAAAACTAGCAACGTCCGATTCAGGAGATGTTGGCAATACCAGCGGCAGGAATCCGGAAACCATTCCGGGCACCATCTGCGTCTTCGGATCAACGCGCCTGCTCACCGGAAAGTCGAGCACCACCTCCGGGCTTTCGGTGTCGAACGCGCGCACCAAGAGGGCACAGGCGGCCGTAATCACTGACGATCGTCGGATCTGCAAGGCGTGTGACAGCTCTTGAACCCCGGCAACGAACGACGGGTCCAACTGAACGGGCTCAGAAGCCCGCTGATCGCCCCCGCCCCGGTTCGAGTCCGCCAACCTGTACCTTGGTTCGATTTCCGGCGGAAGATTCCTCGTCCAATAGGTTCGATCAGCGGCATAATCGTCAGACGCTTCGTATGCTAATTCGCAATCAACCAGGTCACTCAACGGTCCGAAAAAAGCGGGTGGAATCGGCTCGCCTGCGGCCATTGCAGAATATACATTCGCGATGCGGTGACAAACAAAAGTAAGTCCGATTCCGTCTACTACTATATGGTGGCAGCACGCGAATAAATGAAATTCTTCGGGTTGCGTCTGGAATAGTGCAAATTTGAACAGCGGGCCATCCAGGGGCATCAGAGTCGATTGGATCGATGATGCAAGCCGATAGGTGTCCTGTGCAGGATCACGCGAGCCAATGAGGTTGTATTGGGCTAGCTCGACATCGGGGTAGTCAACCGGCTTTTGGAAAACCCTGCCATCCACTTCGAAAAAGGAAGCCCTAAGTGGTTCGGCTTCACGCAGAACGTGAACGATCGACTGCTGAAGCAAATCAGGGTCTATCGGGCCCTCTATTCGCAGCAGTTCACCCAGCTGCCATTTCGCGCCGAAGCGACCCGTTTTTTGCGCGAGCCAGATGTCTAGCTGTCCGCGCGTCAGCGGTAAGGCCCGGCCATCAAGTTGCACTCTTCTACCCCCGAAGATCAACTTCCCATTGCCTCGGCTCACCGCGTCCGCCCCGCGCAGACCTGAGTCGATTTGAGAAACCAACCCTACTGCTGCCAAACGAGCTCGGTCCGGCGTTTCGGCAAAGTTCTGAAAAGACTCTGTGGCTTCTTTCTGACCGATGCCCCCGCCGCAGGATTGGGCCGGTTGCGCTTCCCTCACTGTGGATCTGGCGATTGACGACTTGCGGCGTGGGGCGGCCGGCGAGCCCCAAAGTCTTTCCAAAGTGCGAAATTGTTCGACGCTCCTGAGCGCTGTGTGCGCCGACCCCGGGCGGCGTACACGCCTCAGTGCGTGCATCACCTTCGCGGTGCTTTCAGCCCTGCGATCCGAATGAAGAAAACAGTTACCGCTTTATGGAGTCGTTGCCTGCGATGCTCGGCGACAGCCGCTTATTGGCGCAGCGTTAAATCAACGGCTCCCCTGCACTTCGCCGAGCGATTGGTCGTGCAACTAGTCGCTGTGGGCACACACTTCCGACATATTTGACGCACGCCTAATTAGCGGGGCCGACTGCGTACTTATTGGCGCAATCCTGGAGGGCTTGGCGCGCGTACGGCGCCCAGTCGACTCCGATGGTCAGCTTGCTGCCTAACTTGCCCCCGGATTGCCTGCCCACGCGCATTGAGCGTTATTCGGGGCTTACTCGGTGACCCAGCATGTTTATCTGATCAGTTTCCCGGATAACAACTCTTCAGATTCCGTAGGGTGCCCGCTAAGCCGACTCTCGCTCTTGCGGAGTGGCAGTACATCACTGGACGACACAACGCACGAAACGAGTCCGATGCCCGTCAAACCGACCACCCCAGGCCGTACCAACAAAGACTTGCCGACAAAGCTCCCGCCTCGCTGGTTCGTCGCAGCAGTTATCGCGATCGGCGGGATGCAGCTGATGGCCACGATGGACGGGATGATCGCGGTCGTCGCTCTTCCCAGGATCCAGAATGACCTGGGTCTGTCTGATGCCGGACGGAGCTGGGTCATCACCGGGTACGTGCTGACCTTTGGCGGGCTGGTACTGCTGGGCGGTCGTCTCGGTGACACCATCGGGCGCAAGCGCGCCTTCATCGTCGGCGTCGCGCTGTTCACCGTCGTCTCGGCGATATGCGGCGTCGCCTGGAACGGGGGCGTTCTCGTTTTGGCGCGGCTGCTGCAGGGTGTGTCCGCCGCGATCATCGCACCGACCGGTATGGCGCTGGTGGCAACGACTTTCGCAAAGGGGCCGCTGCGCAATGCTGCGATGGCGGTATTGGGCGCGATCGGCGGCCTCAGCTCCGTGCTGGGCCTGGTGGTGGGCGGCTTGCTCACCGAGGTGTCGTGGCGGTTGGTGTTTTTGGTGAACGTGCCGATCGGAGTGGTGGTGCTGTATCTGGCCTACGCCTCGCTGCGGGAAACGCAAAAGGAGCGCACAAAGCTCGACGCGACTGGGGCAGGTTTGGCAACGTTGGTCTTCACCGCGGCGGTGCTCGGCTTTTCGATGGGGCCGGAGAAAGGGTGGCTGTCGCCGGTCACGATCGGTTCGGGCGTGGTGGCACTGGGCGCTTTCCTGGCGTTCGTGGTGGTGGAGCGCAGGGCAGAGAACCCGGTCGTGCCGTTTGGCTTGTTCCTCGATCGCAACCGGCTGGCTATGTTCGCGGCCATGTTTCTGGCCGGTGGGGTCATGTTCACCCTCACCCTGCTGATCGGCGTGTACGTGCAGGACATCATGGGCTACAGCACGCTGCGCGCGGGCGTGGCGTTCATCCCGTTCGCCGTCGCCGTGGGCATTGGGGCCGGCGCCGCGTCGCGGTTGGTCATGTCGTTGCCGCCGCGGGTGGTGGTGATCATCGGCGGCCTGCTCGTGCTGGGGGCGGTGCTTTACGCCTCGACGCTGCACCGGGGCATACCGTACTTCCCGAACCTTGTGGTGCCGCTCGTCGTCTCCGGCATCGGTATCGGCGTGATCAATGTGCCGCTCGCGCTTTCGCTGATCGCCAGCGTCGGACTGGACCAGATTGGGCCTATATCCGCGATTTCGCTCATGCTCTCCCGCCTCGGCGGGCCGGTGGTGTTGGCCGTGATCCAGGGCGTGATCACCTGGCGCACGCTGCAACTCGGCGGCACCACCGGGCCGGCAAAGTCCATGAACGCCGCCCAGTTGCACGCGCTGGACCATGGCTACACCTACGGTCTGCAGTGGCTGGCCGGGGTGGCCGTGCTGGTGTGTGGGGTGGCGCTGCTCATCGGCTACAGTGCGCAGCAGGTGGCGCATGCGGCGGAAGTCAAGAAAGCCTACGACGCCGGCGAACTCTAGCTAAAGCCAACGGGCACAAGAGCATTGGCTGGGCCGCCGCTCCAAGACCCCTTCGCGCAGTCAGGTTGCGCGAGGCCATCAGCAATCACAGCCTGAACCGGTGCGCGACCCGGCCAACTGCGCGGAGCCCCCTGTCAGGATTGAACTGACGACCGCTCGCTTACAAGGCGAGTGCTCTACCACTGAGCTAAGGAGGCGGGGTTAGAACCGGACCCAGCCTAATCGGTCACCGGTCGCTGTCGATCACGCCCGCGGAGCGCACCGCCCGCGACGACGGGCGCCGCCGCCCGGGCAGCGGAATCCGGTCGGCGATGTTGCTCAGCGGGTTGACCACCATGGTGAGCGCGATGACGGCGTCTTGCAGGGTGGCGATGGCGGGTTCGAGGGCCTCCATCCCGGGTGTCAGTCGAGCCAGGGTGTCGGCGACGTCGGCGAGCTGATCGAGCGGCCCGTTCTTCGCCGTCAGCTTGTCGATCAGCCCGCCCTCGCTCAGTAGCCGGTCGGCGAGGCCGTCCTCGGCCAGCAGCCGTTCGATCAGACCGTCTTCGGCGACGAGCTGATCGGCCAGCCCACCCGGCTGCAGGGTGCGCTGCAGGGCGCCGCCCTCGGCGGTCAGGCGGTCCAGCAGCCCGCCCTCCGACGTCAGCATGTCGACCACCCCGCCGGGGCGCAGCAGGCGATCGATCGGACCGTCCGGGGCGACGGCCCGGCCCAGCGGGGCGTCGTCGTCGAGCAGTCGGGCCAGCCGATTGGCCCGGACGATCGCGTCGTCGATCCCCAGCATCGACGTCATTGCGGTGGTGCCGGCGGCCCCGCTCTCACCCACAGCCCGCTTTGCCACGCCGACGGCCGCGCTCGCCACGCTCAGACCCGCATCCGCGGCGGCCAGACCCACCCGGGCGGGCGCGGTCGCAGCCGACACGATGCTTCTGGTGAGGTTCATTCCAAGAGTCTATTCACGACGCACACCGGGCAAGACCTTTATGTCCCAAGGCAATGCGATGATCCCTGGCAGACTACTATCAGTTTGTTGGCACTGAGCTTTCAGGAAGCGCACAACCTTCACATAGCAAACGTTCAAGTAAGGGACATGGGCATGACATCGGCAACCCCCAACGACTCGAAATCCGAGGCTCGGGTCCTCGTGGTCGACGACGAAGCCAACATCGTCGAGCTGCTGTCGGTGAGTCTGAAATTCCAGGGGTTCGAGGTGTATACGGCCACCAACGGCGCCCAGGCGCTGGATCGGGCGCGCGAGGCGCGTCCCGACGCCGTGATCCTCGACGTGATGATGCCGGGCATGGACGGGTTCGGGGTGCTGCGGCGGCTGCGCGCCGACGGCATCGACGCCCCCGCCCTCTTTCTGACCGCCCGGGATTCACTGCAGGACAAGATCGCCGGCCTGACGCTGGGTGGCGACGACTATGTGACGAAGCCGTTCAGTCTCGAGGAGGTCGTCGCCCGCTTGCGGGTCATCCTTCGCCGTGCCGGCAAAGCGGGGGCCGAACCGCGCAGCGCGCGCCTCACTTTCGCCGACATCGAGCTCGACGAGGAGACCCACGAGGTGTGGAAGGCCGGTCAGCCGGTATCGCTGTCGCCTACCGAATTCACGCTGCTGCGTTACTTTGTGATCAATGCCGGCACGGTGTTGAGCAAACCGAAGATCCTCGACCACGTGTGGCGCTACGACTTCGGAGGTGACGTCAATGTCGTCGAGTCCTACGTGTCGTATCTGCGTCGCAAGATCGATACGGGCGAGAAGCGGCTGCTGCACACGCTGCGCGGAGTGGGTTATGTGCTGCGAGAACCGCGGTGAGCAGCGGTAGCGAAGAAGTAGGTAGATGGTCACCAAGCCTCGACGTGGACTGCCCCTGCGGATAGGGCTCGTCGCCGCCACCCTGGCCCTGGTCGCCTGCGGCCTCGCCGTTTCCGGTGTCGCGGTGACGTCTATCCTGCGGCACAGCCTGGTCAGCCGCATCGACTCCACGCTGCTCGACGCGTCCCGCGGCTGGGCGCAGGCCCCGCGGCGGCAATCGCCGCCGCCCTTCAATGGTCCCGACCCGGGCCGGCCGCCGTCGAAGTTCTACGTGCGCGGCGTCAGCACCGACGGCACCCCGTTCACCGCCATCAACGACCGCAACGCCGAACCGGCGCTACCGCCCGACAACGACGTGGGTCCCAACCCGACGACGCTGCCCTCGGTGAACGGCTCGGACATTCAGTGGCGGGCGGTCTCGGTGCACGGTCCGCACGGGCTTACCACGGTCGCGATCGACTTGTCGGACGTCCAGCACACGCTCACTTCGTTGGTCTGGTTGCAGATGGGCATCGGGGTGGCGGTGCTTGCCGTCGTCGGAATCGCCAGCTTCGCGGTGGTGCAGCGCAGCCTGCGGCCGCTCGTCGAGGTCGAGCAGACGGCCGCGGCAATCGCGTCAGGCCAGCTGGATCGCCGTGTGCCAGAACGAGATCCGCGGACCGAGGTGGGCCGGCTGTCCCAGGCGCTCAACGGGATGCTCGCGCAGATTCAGCAAGCGCTGGCGTCCTCGGAGTCCTCCGCGGACAAGGCTCGCGGCTCCGAGGACCGGATGCGGCGGTTCATCACCGACGCCAGCCACGAACTGCGGACCCCGCTGACCACCATCCGCGGTTTCGCCGAGCTGTATCGCCAGGGCGCCGCCCGCGACGTCGCGATGCTGATGTCGCGAATCGAAAGCGAGGCGTCCCGGATGGGCCTGCTGGTCGACGACTTGCTGCTGCTGGCCCGCCTCGATGTGCAGCGCCCCCTGGAAAACCATCGGGTGGACCTGCTGGCGCTGGCCAGCGATGCCGTGCACGACGGGCAGGCGATGGACCCCGGGCGCACCATCACCATGGAGGTTCTCGACGGCCCCGGCACCCCGGAGGTCCTGGGTGACGAAGCGCGGATCCGCCAGGTGCTGAGCAACCTCGTCGCCAACGCCTTGCAGCACACGCCGGAAAGCGCCGACGTCACCGTGCGGGTGGGCACCGACGGCGACAACGCGGTGCTCGAAGTGGCCGACCAGGGTCCCGGCATGAACCAGGAGGACGCGTCGCGCGTGTTCGAGCGGTTCTATCGGACCGACTCGTCGCGGGCTAGGGCCAGCGGCGGCACCGGTCTGGGCCTATCCATCGTCGAGTCGTTGGTGCGCGCGCACGGCGGTGTCGTCAGCGTGACCACCGCGCCCGGAGAGGGCTGCCGGTTCCGGGTGACGCTGCCTCGCATCAGTGACGTGACGGCGCACGAGCCGGTTCACGCCAACTGAGCCAGCGCCGCCTTGATCCTGGCCTGGGCGTCGTCCAGCGATTCCGCTGACGGGTTGCGGTCGACTCCTGCGAAGCCGAAGTCGCTCAGGCTGCGGGTGGGGAAGACGTGCACGTGCAGGTGCGGCACTTCTAGCCCGGCGATGATCAGGCCGGAACGCTCGGTTCGAAAGGCCTTGCACACGGCCTTGCCGATCAACTGGCTCACGGACATGACCCGGGCGAAGGCCGACCCGTCGACGTCCTGCCAGTTGTCGATCTCGGCGCGCGGCACGACGAGCGTGTGCCCCTGCGTCATCGGCTCGATCGTCAGGAACGCGACGACGTCGTCGTCCTCGTAGACGAAACGGCCGGGGAGTTCACGGTTGATGATCTTGGTGAAGATCGACGCCATGGGCCCCAGCATAGGGGTGTCGACATTGCGGCAGCGGTCCTGGTCGAGCTCGCGCCCCGAGCCGCCAAGGCAATCTCGGCGACGCACCGATGAGTTCGGCCGCGTTCGCGGGTCAATCCTGCGACGCCTTACAACGCGGATGGATTCAGGAGACCTCCCCATGTCACGAGTGCGCGTGCACAACTTCTCGGTGTCCCTCGACGGCTTCGGCACCGGTGTCGGCCAAAGCATGGACGCGCCGTTCGGGCACGCCGGCGGACGGCTGCACGAGTGGTTCTTCGCGACGCGGACGTTCCGCGCCATGCACGGCGAGTCGGGCGGGGCCACCGGCATCGATGACGCCTTGGCCAGCCAATGGGCGCCGGGCATCGGCGCCGAAATCATGGGACGCAACAAGTTCGGTCCGCAGCGCGGACCATGGGCCGGCCAAGACGGCGGTGAGGAATGGCAGGGCTGGTGGGGCGCCGAGCCGCCGTTTCACACACCGGTCTTCGTGCTCACGCACCACCCACGACCCCCGATCGAGATGGACGGTGGCACCACTTTCCACTTCATCGACGCAAGCCCCGTCGAAGCCCTGCAGATAGCCCGAAAAGCCGCCGGCGACAGCGACATTCGCCTGGGCGGGGGACCGTCGAGCGTCCGCCAGTTCCTCGAAGCCGATCTCGTCGACCACCTGCATATCGCGGTGGTGCCGATCGTCTTGGGGCTCGGCGAGTCGTTGTGGGCGGGGCTCGAAAGCCTCGAACAGCGATTCGACGTGGAGTCGGTGAGCAGCCCCAGCGGCGTCGTGCATCTGATCTTCACGCGCCGCTAAGAAGATCGCCGTCGGTCGAAGGGCCGGCTCAGTCCTGTTTGCCGAACTGCATCATGTCGAGGTTCCAGTACCCGCGCATGTTGGTGATCAGGCCCGCGTCATCGACCTTGTAGGTGAACACGCCGCGCACCGAGCTGGTGAAGCCGCCCTCGAACTTGCTGTTGAGCACCAGGATGTGGGCGATCTCGTCGGGCGAACTCGACGGGAAGGTCTCCTCGCAGGTGATGGAGAGTTGGTTGGCCGCGATGTTGGTGTCGAAGAACGCGCCGACGGCCTCCTTGCCCCGGACCCCCGTTCCGTCCGGGTTGGTGACGGACTTGCCGATCGGATCCTCGATGACGACGTCGTCGGACATCAGCGCCAGCCAGCCCTCCCGGTCATGCGCCTGAACGCACCGCCACGACGACTGCGACGCGGCGAGGGCCGGAAATGCCTGGGCCTCAGCGGTTTCGGTCATTTTCTTCGCCGCCGGCCTACCGGTCGGCGTCGGTGAACCGGATGACGCCGCGAATGTTCTTGCCGTCCAGCATGTCCTGGTAGCCATCGTTGATCTGTTCCAGCTTGTACTGGCGGGTGATCATGTCGTCCAGGTTCAGCTTGCCGGCCTTGTACATCGACAGCAGCTGCGGGATGTCGTACTGCGGGTTGCCACCACCGAAGATGGTGCCCTGCAGGTTCTTCTGCATCAGCGTCAGCATCGCCAGGTTCAAGGTGACATTGGTGTCCAGCAGGCTGCCGATGGCCGTCAGCACGCAGGTGCCGCCCTTTTGGGTGATGTTCAGGTAGTTGTCGATATCGGCGCCCTGCAGCTCGCCCACGGTGACCACGACCTTGTGGGCCATCAGGCCGTAGGTGACCTCGGCCATGCCCGCCATCGCGGCCATGATGTCCGGGTAGACGTGGGTGGCGCCGAACTTGAGCGCCTGGTCGCGCTTCCACTCGACGGGGTCGATCGCGAAGATGTAGCGGGCGCCGGCGTTGACGGCGCCCTGCAGCGCGGCCATGCCGACCCCGCCGACGCCGACGATGGCGACGTCCTGTCCCGGGCGGATGTCGGCGGTGCGGACCGACGAACCGTAGCCGGTGGTGACGCCGCAACCGACCAGCGCGGCAACCTCGAACGGCACGGACGGGTCGATCTTCACCACCGAGCTGCGGTGCACAACCATGTAGGGGGAGAACGTGCCCAGCAGCGTCATGGGGTAGACGTTCTCGCCGCGGGCCTGGATGCGGAAGGTGCCGTCGGACACGGCGGCGCCGCCCAGCAGGCCGGCGCCCAGGTCGCACAGGTTACGCATGCCCGCCTGACAGGTCGGACACTGACCACACGACGGGATGAACGACAGCACCACGTGGTCACCCGGGGCGATGTCTTCCACGCCCGGACCGACCTCGGTGACGATGCCCGCGCCCTCGTGGCCGCCCAGCACCGGGAAACCGGCCATCGGGATGCCCCCGGTGACCAGGTGATGGTCGGAGTGGCACATGCCCGCCGCTTCCATCTGGATCTTGACCTCATGCGCTTGCGGGTCGCCGATCTCGATTTCCTCGATAGACCAGGGTTGGTTGAACTCCCAGATCAGTGCGCCTTTTGTCTTCACGATGGTCCTGACCCCATTTCGCCTTTGAATCGATCAGAGCTGACCGGCCCCTTCATGCCGGCCAGCTGAGTGACGAGTGCCACAGGCACCCTTGTCGCGTCAGCATAGCGCGTGCAACAAATCAAATGCTTGGTTGGCTCCCGCGGGCGCCGCCACGAGCTCAGCGGTCACCAAATCGGGACGGGCGCCTCGCCAAGCGGGTAGTAGCCGGGCAGCTTTTCGCCGGCGAGGCTGCGCTCGATGCGCCTCTGCATGCCGGCGCTCAGGTCCCCGGACTCGATGAGTTTGCCGAACATGTACGCGACGTGACCGAAGTCGAAGAAGTCGCGCTGCCACTCGATGAGCTGGTCGCCGTTGAGGCGAAACCAGCTGCCGCCGATGCCGTAGATCTCGTCCTGGGTGCCGTCGGCCTTGTTGACGATCTGTTTCCAGAAGCCGACGATCTCGCCCTGCTTTTCGTCGATGAGCACCTTCTGGTACTCGTACACCCAGTTCTCCAGGCCCTCCATCTCCAGGCCCAGGGCGACGTCGCGGATCTCGTCGACGCCCACGCACATCACGTCTTCCTTGGGGCCGATGTTCCAGCCGTAGGTGGCGTCTTGGGTGTAGAAGTCCGCCAACGGTCGCCAGTCACCGGCCTTCTCGCAGTCCTGGTTGGCCTGGAGCCAGCGGTCGACCCATGCCTCGAGATCTTCGCGCGAGTGTGACGCCATTGTCCTAATCTTCCTTCTCTTTGATGAATAGTGCTTGCGTTGGGCACATTTCGACCGCGCGCTCGACTTCGTCGCGGGCGTCCTCGGGCGGTTCGGGGTCGACGATTTCGACCTTGCCCCGCTTGGGCACCCGGAAGTAGTCCGGCGCCTCCAATTCGCACATGGCGTGGCCCTGACACAAATCCAGATCCGCTTCGATCCTGAATCCGCCCATCGGACTTACTCCTTACGCGCTGCGCTTGCGGTAGCGCACCTTCGCCGGCCGGGCGAGCTGCACCACCATCTTGGAGTGGTCGTTGTGATAGCTGTCCGCCGGCTGCGCCATCTCGAAGTCGTACTCGCGCAACAGGACCGAGAAGATCGCCTTGATCTGCATCTGGGCGAACGCGGCGCCGACGCAGCGGTGCCGGCCCGCCCCGAACGGAATCCAAGTCCACCGGTTCACGATGTCGGCCTGCTCGGGCTTGTTGTAGCGGTCCGGCTTGAACGCGTCGGGGTCGGGGAAGTCCGCCGGGATGCGGTTCGAGATCGCCGGGGATGCCGCTACGTAGTCGCCGTCGTGAATCGGAAAACCCTCGACCTCGAACTCGCCCTTGGCGACCCGCATCAGGATGATCAGCGGCGGATGCAGCCGCAGGGTTTCCTTGACCACGTTGTCCAGCTTCGGAATCGACCGCAGCGCATGGAAACTCACCTCCTGGCCATCGGCGTAGAGCTCCTCGAGCTCGGCCAGCACCTCGGCGTAAACCTCGGGATGGCGGATCAGCTCGATCAAAGTCCACGCCGAGGTCCCCGAACTGGTGTGGTGCCCGGCGAACATCAGCGAGATGAACATGCCGGTGACCTCGTCGGCGGAGAACCGCGGGTTGCCGTCCTCGTCGTTGATGGACACGAGCACGTCGAGCATGTCACGGTCGCTTTTATCCTGGGGCGGGTTGGATAGCCGCTCGTTCATGATTTCCTGCACCAGCGCAACGAGTTTCACGCGCGCCTCGTCGCGACGCCGAAAACTCTCGATCGGCAGGTAGGGATCGACGTAACACAACGGGTCGGTGCCGCGCTCGAGCTCGTGGTAATACTCGGCGAATCGGTGGTCGAGCTGGTTGCGGAATTTCACGCCGATCAGGCAGGCCGTCGAGGTGTAGATGGTCAGCTCGGAGAAGAAGTCGAGCAGCTCGATCTCGCCCTCGTCGCCCCAGTCGGCGATCATCCCCTTCACCTGAGCTTCGATGGTCGCGGCGTGGCCCTTCATCTGCTCGCCGCGCAGCGCCGAGTTGTGCAGCATCTCCTTGCGCCGCTCCGGGCTGGCGTCGAACACCACGCCCTTGCCGAAGATCGGCGCCATGAACGGGTACGCCGCTGCTTGGTCCAGGTCTTCGTCGGCGGACCGGAAGAAGAACTCGTTGGCACCCGCGCCGGAGAGCAGGATGACGTGCTTGTCGACCAGCTGGAACCACCCGACGTCGCCACACTCGTCGCGGACGCGCTGCATCAAACCGATTGGGTCGGTGCGGAATTCCTCGAGGTGACCGTGTTCTTCCTCGCCGCCGGAAACCCGGGGCACCACAGTTGTGGTCGTCATGACGGCATCCCCTCTTCGCCCAGCGCGAGTTTCTGGCGATCTTTGTTGTCGGCCAACGGGGCTTCGGGCTGAAGCTCCATGTTGGCGATGAAGCCGCCGCGCGGTGTCTCCGCGACGAACGTGATCGCTCGCGCCAAGTCCGCCGCCCTTAGGAAGTAGTCGTGGCGCGCCTGGCCCCACTTGGCCCAATCCTCCAGCGCGGGGCCGATCTTCTCGGCAGGCAGGCCCCAGCCCATCGAGGTCTTCGTCGGGCCGGGGTGCACGATCGAGGCCCGCACGCCGGTGCCCTCGAGCTCCATCTGGAAGTTGGTGACCATCGCGACCAGCGCGGCCTTGGCCGCGCCGTAGGCGCCCATGTGTGGGCGCTGCCGCAGGGCGACGTCGGAACCGACGAAGATCAGGTCGCCGCGTTGGCGGTCGAGCATGCCCGGAAGGACGGCTGAGGCCAGGCGGAAGGCGCCGACGAGGTGGATCTGCAGCTGCGACTCGAACTCGTCGCCTGCGATTTCGGCGAGCTTGCCGAAGTAGGTGTCGCCGGCCCCGGCCACCAGCACCTCGATGTCGCCGAGGGCATCGGTCGACTGTGCGACAAAGGATTTCACCGAGTTCGGATCGGTCACATCCAGGTGGAAGCCGACCGCTTCGCCGCCGTTGGCGTTGATCTTGCCGACGATGTCGTCGAGCTTTTCGACGCGGCGCGCACCCAGGGCGACGGGGAAGCCGTGCGTCGCGAGCTCGATGGCGGTGGCCTCTCCGATGCCGGAGGAAGCACCGGCCACGATGGCGGGCCGGCGTTCGGGCAAGGGTTCAAACCGGGGCATTCAGCGGACCTCCACGCTCATCGGTAGGTGAGCGAATCCGCGGACATTGCTCGAGTGGACGCGGACGGCGTTGGCCTCGTCCACCTCGTATCCGCGGATTCGCTTGAACAACTCGGTGAGCGCGACCCGGGCTTCCATCCGCGCCAGATGCGCGCCCAGGCAGAAGTGTGCGCCACTACCGAAACTCAATAGTTTGGGCCCGATTTCGCGCCCGATCAGGTAGTCGTCAGGGTGGTCGAAGACCCGCTCGTCCCGATGGCCGGAACCGGGCAACAGCAGCAGTACGTCGCCCTCGGGGATGGTGGTGTCGTAGAGGGTGAGCTCACCGGACACGGTACGAGCCAGGATCTGGCTGGAGGTGTCGTAGCGCAGGGTCTCCTCGACCCACAGCGGCACCCGCGACAGATCCTCGTAGACCGGCGTCAGTTGGTCCGGGCTCTTGTGGCCCCAAAATGCGGCGTTGGCAAGCAGTTTGGTGGTGGTCTCGTTGCCGGCGATCACCATCAGGAACATGAAGCCGAGCACCTCGTCGTCGGTGAGCCGGTCACCGTCGATCTCGGCCTCCAGCAGCGCCGAGGTCAGGTCGTCGGTCAGCTTCTCGCGCCGCTCGGCCACCATCTGCTGGTAGTAGACGATCAGGTTGAGCGAGGCCTCCACCGCCTCCGGCGGCACGTCGGTGACACCTTCCTCGCGGTGCATCACCCCGTCGGCCCAGGCCCGAACCTGATCGCGATCCGGCTCGGGGACTCCCATCAACTCGGAGATGACGTCCATCGGCAGCTTGCCGGCGAACTCGTCGACGTAGTCGACCGCACCGTCTTCGGCCTTGGCCAGCATCGTGTCGAGATGCCGGGTCGCGATCTCGGTGACCCGGGGCTCGAGTTCGCGAATCCGGCGCGGGGTGAAGCCTTTTGAGACCAGCGTCCGCAGCCGCAGGTGGGCGGGGTCGTCCATCGCCAGGAACGACATCGTCTTGCTGGCGTGCGGGCCTCGGGACGCGGGGTCCAGCGAGACGCCGTACTTGTTGGAAAGCGTTGTGCTGTTGCGGAATCCCTGTAGCACGTCCTGGTGCCGCGACAGCGCCCAGAACTTCAGCTCGTCATTGCGATACAGCGGGGCCTCGTCGCGCAGCCGCCGGTAATACGGGTACGGATCTTCGTGGAAGTCGTAGTCGTAGGGATCGAGGACCAGCTCGTGGTCGCCCACATGGACGGTCATTTACGTTCGTGTCTCCTGGCTTGTCGTCCCGGGCAGGATCAGGCTCACTACATAGGCCAATCGGTCGGCGATCTGGTGATAGGTGAACTGGCCGCTGGCGGCCTGTACCAATGCGCCGAAGAACGCCATCTCGAGCGCGGCCACCGTATTGGGGTCGGCTCCGGGTCCGATCGCCGTCGCGATGCGGCGGTGGATCTCCGCGCCGATACGATCGCGCACGGCGCCAACGGCCGGATCGGTGCCGCCGCCGAGCAATGCCGTCGTGCACGCGGCGCCAACCTCCGGCTCGTCGGCGACCACCAGCGCCAGGTGACGCAGCACCTTGTCCACCCGGACCGGCATCGGGTCGTTGACGTCGGTGAAGAACGGAACCCGCCGCACCAGGTCCAGATAGACCTCGGCGATCAGGTGATTCTTCGATGAGAAGTAGGTGTACGCGGTTGCCGGGGCGACCTTGGCGCGGGCGGCTACGGCGCGGACCGTCAGGTCGGCGTACGACTTTTCCCGCAGGGTTTCGATGCCGGCTGCCAGCACCTTGCGGAAGGTCTCCTCCTGACGACGGTTGCGCGGCGGCTGACCGGTCTGGCGGTCGCCGTCGGATGTGATAGTCACCAGTGCGTCGCTGGACACATGTCCAAGCTAGTGGACCAAAACGGGGAGAAGCAAGCCCGGTCGGCAAAATCGCAGCTTATCGGCGTTCTGCGCCGTGTGGCGGGCAACATCCCAGATAGGCTCTTGCACCTTCGGCTAGCCGACGACTATGGTTCGATCGGACAATATCGGACAGCTGTCCACTAGATGGCGTGGCGGTTGCCGCGCGCAGACGGGAGCGGGACATGGCCTTGTTGGCCGACGGCGTGAGTGAACTGTTCATCGACGGCAGGCTGTCGGCCGGTAGCGCCGGCAACTTCCCTACGGTGAACCCGGCGACCGAGGAGGTGCTGGGCGTCGCCGCCAACGCCAACGCCACCGACATGGACCGCGCCATCGACGCCGCGCGGCGCGCCTTCGACGAGACGGACTGGTCCCGTGACACCGAATTGCGGGTGCATTGCATACGGCAGCTGCGCGACGCGATGCGCGACCACATCGAGGAACTGCGCGACATCACGATCGCCGAGGTTGGCGCCCCGCGGATGCTCACCTCGGCCGCGCAATTGGAGGGACCGGTCGGCGACCTGAGCTTCGCCGCCGACACCGCCGAGGCCTACGAGTGGAATCGGGACCTCGGCCAGGCTTCGCCGATGGGCATCCCGACCCGGCGCACGATCGCGCGCGAAGCCGTCGGCGTCGTCGGTGCGATCACCCCGTGGAACTTCCCGCACCAGATCAACCTCGCCAAGCTGGGGCCCGCGCTGGCCGCCGGCAACACGGTGGTGTTGAAGCCCGCACCGGACACGCCCTGGTGCGCCGCCGTGCTCGGCGAAATCATCGCCGAGCACACCGACTTCCCGCCCGGTGTCGTCAACATCATCACTTCGAACGACCACCGGATGGGGGCGCTGCTCTCCAAAGACCCTCGGGTGGACATGGTTTCGTTCACCGGGTCGACCGCGACGGGGCGCAGCGTCATGGCTGACGCCGCCGCGACCATCAAGCGAGTGTTCCTGGAACTGGGCGGCAAGTCGGCGTTCGTCGTTCTCGACGACGCGGACCTGGGCGGGGCGTGTTCGATGTCGGCGTTCACCGCGGCCATGCACGCCGGGCAGGGCTGCGCCATCACGACCCGGCTGGTGGTGCCGCGGGCCCGCTACGACGAGGCTGTCGCCATCGCGGCGGGAACCATGGGCTCGATCAAGCCCGGCGACCCCGACGACTCCGGAACCGTGTGCGGCCCGGTGATTTCCGCGCGGCAACGGGACCGCGTGCAGAGCTATCTCGACCTGGCGATCGCCGAGGGCGGAACGTTCGCCTGCGGCGGCGGCCGGCCGGCGGACAAGGACCGCGGGTTCTTCATCGAGCCCACCGTGATCGCGGGTCTGACCAACGACGCGCGTCCCGCCCGGGAGGAGATCTTCGGGCCGGTGCTCACCGTGATCGCCTACGACGGCGAAGAGGACGCACTGCGCATCGCCAACGACTCGCCATATGGCTTGTCGGGCACCGTGTTCGGTGCCGACCCCGAACGTGCGGCCAACTTCGCCGCGCGGATGCGGGTGGGAACCGTCAATGTCAACGGCGGCGTCTGGTATTCCGCCGACGCGCCGTTCGGCGGATACAAACAGTCCGGGAACGGGCGAGAAATGGGCCTGGCCGGCTTCGAGGAGTACCTGGAAGTCAAAACCATTGCCACAGCCGTGCAGTGACCGCGCCAATCAGGCGACCGAGAGGAAACCATGCGATTCGAGAATAAAGTCGGCATCGTCACCGGATCCGGTGGCGGCATCGGGCAGGCATACGCCGAGGCGCTGGCCCGCGAGGGCGCGGCGGTGGTGGTCGCCGACATCAACGTCGAGGCCGCCGACGCGGTCGCCAAGCAAATCGTCGCCGACGGCGGAACCGCCATCAGCATTCCGGTCGATGTATCCGACCCCGCGTCGGCCAAGGAAATGGCCGACCGCACGCTGGCCGAATTCGGCGGCATCGACTACCTGGTCAACAACGCCGCGATCTTCGGCGGCATGAAGCTGGACTTCCTGCTCACCATCGACCCGGAGTACTACCGCAGGTTCATGAGCGTGAACCTCGACGGGGCGCTGTGGTGCACCCGCGCGGTGTACAAGAAGATGGCCAAGCGTGGCGGCGGGGCGATCGTCAACCAATCATCCACCGCCGCCTGGCTTTACGCGAACTACTACGGCCTGGCCAAGGTCGGGCTCAACGGCCTGACCCAGCAGCTCTCCCGCGAACTGGGTGGCCAGAAGATCCGGATCAACGCGATCGCTCCGGGCCCCATCGACACCGAGGCCAACCGGACCACCACGCCCAAGGAGATGGTCGACGACATCGTCAAGGGTCTGCCGCTGTCGCGCATGGGCACGCCTGCGGATCTGGTCGGCATGTGTCTGTTCCTGCTCTCCGACGAGGCATCGTGGATCACCGGGCAGATCTTCAATGTTGACGGCGGACAGATAATTCGATCATGAGCGATCACGCGAAGCTCGGCTACATCGGCCTGGGCAACATGGGCGCGCCGATGGCCACAAAGATGACCGAATGGCCCGGCGGGATAACGGTTTACGACATCAGGACCGAGGCGATGACCCCGCTGGCCGAAAGGGGCGCCGCCCTGGCCGACAGCGTCGTCGACGTCGCCGCCGCCGACATCATCCACATCACCGTCCTCAACGACGCCCAGGTGCGTGAGGTGGTCGGCGAGCTGGCGGCCCACGCGAAACCCGGCACCGTCATCGCGATCCACTCGACCATCAGCGACACCACCGCGGTCGACCTCGCGGCCGAGCACAAGCCCAACGGCATGCACATCGTCGACGCGCCGGTGAGCGGTGGGGCCGCCGCGGCAGCGAAGGGTGAGCTCGCCACGATGGTGGGCGCCGAGCGCGACGTGTACGAGCGGATCAAGCCGGCCTTCAAGCACTGGGCCGCGATGGTCATCCACGCCGGCGATCCGGGTGCCGGGACGCGAATGAAGCTGGCCCGCAACATGTTGACGTTCACCTCGTACGCCGTTGCGTGCGAGGCCATGAAACTCGCCGAGGCGGCCGGACTCGACCTGCAGGCATTGGGTCGGGTGGTCCGTCACACCGACGCCCTCACCGGGGGCCCGGGGGCGATCATGGTCCGTGACAACATGAAAGACATTGAGCCGGAGAACTTCCTGTACCAGTCTTTTGTGCATGCCCGCGGCCTGGGGGAGAAGGACCTGAGCCTGGCGTTGGCTCTCGGCGAGGCGGTCTCGGTCGATCTGCCGTTTGCCCAGCTGGCCTTTCAGCGGCTGGCCGCAGGCCTCGGAGTACCGCACACAGAGAAAGAGGCGTAATGGACGAGCTGCGCAGCAAGGGCCTCGCGAAGATGAACGAGGTGTACGGCTGGGAGATGCCCAACATCGAAGGCGACGCGTACTTCGACCTGACCGTCGACCACCTGTTCGGCAGCATCTGGACGCGACCGGGATTGTCGATGCGCGACAAGCGCATCATGACGCTGACGGCGGTGACCGCGATCGGAAACCGTGACCTGGCCGAAATCCAAATCAACGCAGCCCTTCTCAACGGTGAACTCACTGAGACCGAACTGAAGGAAATGGCCGTCTTCCTCACCCACTACCTGGGCTTCCCGCTGGGTTCGGCGCTCAACGGCGCGGTCGACGCCGTCGTTGCCAAGCGCAAGAAGGCCGCGGCGAAGGGTTCCGGTGAGGACAAGAAGGCCAACGTGGAGGGTGCGCTGAAGATGCACTCGGGCGGCAAGGGCGACTAAGCGTGGCGTGAAGCCTCTTGCGCAAGTTGGACTCTTGAGCTGATACCGAGCTTGGAGTAGACGTGGCTCAGATGTGCCTGCACCGTTCGCGAGGACACGAAAAGCCGGGCGGCGATGTCTTTGTTCGGCAGCCCCTCGCTGACCAGCCGCACCACGTTGATTTCGGCGGGGGTCAGTGATTCCCATCCCGTTGCCGGCCTTTTGCGCTCGCCGCGCCCGCGTTGCGCGTAGGCAATCGCTTCCTCGATCGACAGCGCCGCACCCTCGGCCCATGCGTCATGGAATTCGTTGTCGCCCACGGCCTTCCGCAGGGCCGCCACCGACGCGTCATACGCGGCGTCGTAGATCTTGAAGCGCACATAGCCGGTGCGGCCGCGAACCGCATCTGCCGCGCCGAAGAGGCGCGCGGCTTCTCGGTTCGCCCCGGCGGTTGCCGCAAGTGTGGCCAGGCACTCGAGGCCGTCGGGGACAACGTAATACCCCTTCAGTTCCGCGGCGCCGGTGAGCGAATCACGTGCGTCCTGCGCCGCCTGCTCGACATCGTTTTGTGCGGTCGCAATTCGCGCACGCTTCGCCAGCGCGAGCAGCAGGTGCATGCCGGGGGCTACCGTGACGGCATCGTCCGCCAAGCGGCGCGCCACCGCCAGGTCACCCCGGGCGAGGGCAACGTCCGCGAGTGGGATGACGTTGACCGCGGCCAGTTCGGGTTGGGCTTTCATGCGTTCCCACGCCGCCTCGCCGGCCGTGGCCGATGCTTCCACATCACCCGCGGCCAGGTACGCGACCGCCAGCGCGGCATACGCGAAGCCTTGGGTGAACGCGCTGTAATCCGCGGCGGCTTCGACCGCCGCAGCTGCGGCGGCCCTGGCCTCGTCCGGGTAGCCCGCGAAGGCCAGGTAGTGGCCCAAGCTGACAAGGCTGGACATCCGCCACGTTTCGTCGTGCGCCGCCTCCGCCTCCGCGACCAGAGCGCGGAATTGCGCTATGCCTCCGGCGAGATCCCCTTCCCACTGCTGCGCCAAGCCAATACACCACCGGCACCCACGCGAGGTGTAGCCATCTCCGATCGCGTCAGCGATGTCACGCCCTTCTTCGCCGGCCGCACGCGCCGCGGTTGCGTCACCCTTGCCGGTGACCGCCGCGAATGCCTGGAAGGCCAGAATCTGGCTCAGACTCCAGTCGTCGCCCACAGCACGGGCGAGGCCGACCGCCTCGTCGAAGTACAAGCTGGCGGCTTCGGCGTCATAGGCGGCGATGAGGCCGCAACCGGCGAGTGCGCGGACGAGCAGTGCCGGGTCACCGATTTCACGCGCTAGGGCAAGCGCCTCCAATGCATTGTCCATGTTGTCGTGGATGGACTGCGCGCCCTCGAGCATGGCTTTGTCTGCGAGCGCCAGGGCCCGGACCGAAAGCGGTAGCTCCACGTCGTGCGCGGCGGCCTCAGCGAGTGCTGCGTCGAACCAGGCCGTTCCCTCCTGCACGCGGCCCCGAGTTGTCCACAGCGGCTGTAGGGCCGACGCGAGTTGTAATGCGATGGCGTATCGCGCATTTTCACGAGACCATGCGAACGCCGCCCGTAGGTTGTCCATCTCGAGTACGGCTTGTTCGATGCGGCGCTGCTGCTCGGAGTGCCCCCCCATGCCCAGCCCACTGGCGATCTCGGTGTAGTGGTCGCGGTGGCGGGCGCGGGCCGCGTCGGCCTCGCCGGACTCGCCGAGCTTTTCCAGCGCGTACTGCCGAACCGTCTCCAGCATTCGGTAACGGGTCCCGCAACCACCGTCTTCGGTCGTGACGAGCGATTTGTCGATCAGCAGGGTGAGTTGATCGAGGATCTGGTAGCGCTCGATGTCGCTGTCCCCGCCCACCGCCTGCGCCGCATCCAGGTCGAATCCGCCCATGAAAACGGCCAACCGCCGGAACAGGACACGCTCGGGCTCGGTCAAGAGGGCGTGCGACCAGTCCACCGACGCGCGCAGTGTCTGTTGGCGGCGCACGGCGGTGCGGGCACCGCCGGTCAGCAGGCGGAAGCGGTTATGCAGGCTGTCGAGGATCTGCGTCAGCGACAGCGCGCGAACCCGTGCCGCGGCAAGCTCTATTGCCAGTGGTATGCCGTCGAGTCGCCGGCAGATTTCCGTCACCGTGGCCGAATCGTCGGCGGACATGGCGAACTCAGGCCGGACTTGCCGTGCGCGGTCGGCAAACAGGGCGATCGCCTCGTCGGCCAGCGCCAACGACGGTACAGCCCAGGCGATTTCGCCAGCCACGCGAATCGGCTCGCGGCTGGTGGCGAGAATCGTCAGCGCCGGGCAAGACCGGAGCAGCGCAACGGCCAGCGCGGCGGATGCATCGATCAGGTGCTCGCAGTTGTCCAACACGACGAGCATGCGCCGGCCGGCGATGACGTGGGTGAGAGTGTCCATCGTCGAACGTCCCGCCTGGTCGGGCAGGCCCAGAGCGCGCGTCACCGAGACCGGTACAACGTCGGGATCGGTGACCGGTGCCAGATCGGCGTACCACACGCCGTCCTCGAATTCTGCGTCCAGCTGGTCTGCGACCTGCACCGCCAACCGCGTCTTGCCGACGCCGCCCGCGCCGGTCAGGGTCACCAGCCGGTTCTCGGCGACCAACGCTCGCACGGTGGCGATTTCGGCGCCGCGGCCGATGAAACTCGTGAACTGCGGCGGAAGATGTTGCTTTCCAGTGGGTTTCGATGCACGGAGCGGCGGGAAGTCGTTGTGAAGGTCCGCGTGACAAAGCTGCGTGACCCGTTCGGGCCGGGGCAGGTCCCGCAGCGGGTGCGTGCCTAAGTCAAGCAGCCACGCTTCTGCGGGAAGCGCGTCGGTGAGCAGATCACTGGTCGTCGCCGAAAGGACGGTCTGACCCCCGTGAGCCAGGTCGCGCAACCGTGCGGTGCGGTTGATGGTCGGACCGACGTAGTTTGCCTCGTCGCGCAGCTGCACCTCGCCGGTGTGCAGGCCGATCCGCAAGGTTATCGGCGCGAGGGGCGTGCGTTGCAGCCGCAGCGCAAACGTGGCGGCGTCGCTGGCACGGGCGAAGGCCACGACGAAGCTGTCACCCTCGCCCTGCTCCACGGGGCGCACCCCGCCGTGCTGGGCGACCAGGTCCGACACCGCTCGGTCCAAGCGTGCGATCGCGGTGCCCATCTCGTCGGGCTGGGTCTGCCATAGCCGCGTCGAACCCTCGACGTCTGCGAGCAGCAACGTCACCGTTCCAGTGGGGAGCTCGCTTACGCCCAAATCGCTCCAATTCAGCGGTTCTAGTGGCGGCGTTTCTGCGCGTCGGCCGGTGGTGCCAGTCATGTTAGCCAGCATGCGGCATTCGCACACAGCAAACATCGGCAAGAACGCCTAGATGACCCCCTCGGCCGCATTCGCCGGATCTAGGCCTTTTGGCGAATGTTCTTCGCCTTCCCCTGCCCCATAGTGAGCTGGTTGGACTTTAGGAGGTCACACATGAACGCAAGAACTGGTCTTGCCGGCGCCCGCACCTCGATCGACGCCCACTTCACGACGGGCGTCCTGCACGGGCACTACGACAGCCGCTTCGAAGACCTCGTCGCCGCGCTGGCCGACGAGGTCGCCACCGGCGGTGAGCTCGGTGCCGCCATCGCCGTCGATATCGACGGCGAGCTCGTCGTCGATGTCTGGGGCGGTTATGCCGACCGAGCGAAAACCCGAGAATGGTCGCAAGACACCATCGTCAACGTCTTCTCCAGCACCAAGAATGTGACCGCGCTGGCGGCGCTGATGCTGATCGACCGTGGCCTGCTCGACCCGTTCGCCCCCGTCGCCACGTACTGGCCCGAGTTCGCCGCCAACGGCAAGGACCACATCGAGGTACGCCACGTCCTGAGTCACACCTCGGGGGTGTCTGGCTGGGAGATGCCTTTCGCCCTCGAGGACATCTACGACTGGGACAAGTCCACCTCGCAACTCGCCGCCCAGGCGCCGTGGTGGCCGCCGGGGACCGCCTCGGGCTACCACGCGATCACCATCGGACACCTCGTCGGTGAACTCGTCCGCCGGGTCACCGGTACGACGCTGAAAGAGTTTGTGCGCGAGCAGATCAGCGAACCGCTCGCCGCCGACTTCCAAATCGGTGCTCGGCCCGAAGATACCGTTCGCATCGCCGAGCTTGTTCCGCCACCACCGCTGGATGTGCCCCTCGACGCGGTGCCCGACGACCATCCGATGCGCAAGACGTTCGCCGCTGTGCCACCCAGCTCGGCTGCCGCGCTGGCCGCCGAGACACCCGCGTGGCGCCGCGCGGAGATCGGCTCGGCCAACGGCCATGGCAACGCCCGCTCGCTGGTTCGCGCTTTGTCGCCAATCTCGCTGGGCGGCAGCGTAAACGGGATGCAGCTGCTTCGCCCCAAGACGATTGACCTGATCTTCGAGGAGCAGGCCAACGGCACCGACCTGGTCCTGGCCATGCCCGCGCGATGGGGCATCGGCTTCGCCCTGCCGCATCGTGAGGCGGTGCCGGACATGCCCGATGAACGAGTCTGCTACTGGGGCGGCTGGGGCGGCTCCATGGCGGTCATGAACCCGTACTGCCGCACCACGTTCGGGTACGTCATGAACAAGATGGGGCAGGTCACTCCGGCCGGAACCGAGCGCACCAGGATGTACACCCGCCTGATCTATCAGGCCCTCGGATGACCTTGTCGCCGTATCAATACGGCTGAATGCCTTCGGGCATCACGTATTCGGAGATCGGCGCGGAAGTCCCGTTGACCGTCGTTCCGCCGTTGATGATGCCCGGTGCCATCTCCAACATGTTGTGGGGAAAGCCGAACCTCGGTTTGGTCAGCGTGTCGAGCCGCTCCAGCTCATCGGCGCCGAGGTTCACGTCGACGGCCCGGACGTTGTCCTCGAGCTGGGAGAGCCGGCGTGCCCCGATGATGACCGATGAGACGGCGCGCTGCGCGCGCACCCAGGCCAGCGCCACGCTGGCGACGTTCGTCTCGTGTGCCTTCGCGATGGCCGCGAGCTCGTCGATGACGGCGTAGGTGTTTTCGTTGAGAAAGGCGTCGACCATGGCGCCGCGGTCCGCGTTGCGCTGGCCGCCGTTGGCCCGGGTGTACTTGCCGCTCAGCACGCCACCTTTCAACGGCGACCACGGCGTGATGCCGAGGCCGAATTCGGACGCCATCGGCACCAAATCCTGTTCGATGGCGCGCTCCAGCAGCGAATATTCGACCTGAAGCCCGACGAACGCCGACCACCCGCGGAAACCGGCGATCAGGTTGGCCTGGGCGATCTTCCACGCCGGGGTGTCCGAGACGCCGATGTAGCGCACCTTGCCGGCGCGCACCAGGTCCTCGAGCGCCGCCATGGTCTCCTCGATGGGGGTGTTGGAGTCCCAGATGTGCAGCCAGTACAGGTCGATGTAGTCGGTTTGCAAGCGCCGCAACGAGTTTTCGCAGGCGTTGATCAACGACTTGCGGCCCGAGCCGCCGCCGTTGGGATCACCCGGATACAGGTTGCCGCTGAACTTGGTCGCGATCGCCAGCCGATCGCGGCGCGCGGGGTGGCGCCCGATGTGGTCGCCGATGATCTTCTCGGAGTGGCTTCGGGTGTAGAAGTTGGCGGTGTCGATGAAATTGCCGCCGAGCTCGAGGTAGCGGTCGATGATTTGTTGCGACTCTTCCACGCTGGTGCCCCAGCCGAGGTCTTCGCCGAACGTCATGGCGCCCAGGCACAGGGGGCTAACGCGCAGACCGGATCGCCCGAGTGTCACGTATTGATCCAGCGGCATGAGGCCCACTCCCTGGTAGATTGTTCGGTTATGAGGTTGTTCATAACAAAACTAGTTCATAGCTGAACGATCTGGCAAGTCGAATGTCTGCAGTCGATGCGGCCAGGATCTGGTCACTGAACTACCGAGTGCTGCTGTCGGTCATCTCGTGCGCCGAGGCCGATATCTGCGCGCTGGGCCTCGAGTCCAAGGAACTGTTTCTGCTGGCCGAGATCGACGATCATCCCTATCCGGCCGAACTGGCCGCGACGCTGAGCATGCCCAAGGCGACGGTGACGCTGTACCTGAAGCGGCTCGAGGCCGCGGGGTTCGTGCGCCGCGAGATCGACCCGTGCGATCTGCGTCGCCACAAGCTGCTGCTCACCCCGGCCGGACGCCAGGCCGCCAGGAAGGGCATGAGCCTGCTGTCCGACGAGTTCGACAAGCGCCTCGGACGCCTCACCGCCGCTCAGCGCAACGACCTCAGGGCGCTGCTGGAGAAAATCGTCTGAATCCACCGGGGACGGTGGGCGTGGGTCGTCTGACCGGGCTAGTCTGACGTGTCGTGCGCGTCCTGGTGATTGGTTCCGGAGCCCGTGAGCATGCGTTGCTGCTGGCGCTCCGCAAAGACCCCGAGGTGACGGGGCTGGCGATCGCTCCGGGCAACGCCGGCACAGCGCGGCTGGCCGACCAGCACGAGGTCGACATCACCTCGGCCGACGACGTGGTCGCCCTGGCGCGCGAGGTCCGTGCCGACCTGGTGGTCATCGGACCCGAGGTGCCGCTGGTCCTCGGGGTCGCCGATGCGGTACGGGCCGCGGGCATCGTCTGCTTCGGTCCCAGCAAGGACGCCGCCCGCATCGAAGGCTCCAAGGCGTTCGCCAAAGAGGTCATGGCCGCGGCGGGGGTGCGCACCGCGACCAGTGAAATCGTCGACACCCCGGCGCATTTGGACGCCGCCCTGGACCGGTTCGGCCCCCCGGCGGGGGACGCGGCCTGGGTGGTGAAGGACGACCGCCTGGCCGCCGGTAAGGGGGTCGTGGTGACCGCGGATCGCGGTCTCGCACGCGCGCACGCCGCGGGGCTCCTCGAGGCGGGGCACCCGGTTCTGTTGGAGTCCTTCCTGGACGGCCCGGAGGTGTCGCTGTTCTGCGTGGTCGACGGCGAAACCGTGGTGCCTTTGCTGCCCGCACAGGATTTCAAGCGGGTCGGCGACGGCGACAGCGGGCCCAATACCGGCGGGATGGGTGCCTACGCGCCGGTGCCGTGGCTCCCCGACGAGATGTATCGCGACGTGGTCAGCAACATCGTCGAACCCGTTGCGGCCGAGATGGTTGCGCGGGGCAGCTCGTTCAGCGGACTGCTGTATGCCGGCCTCGCCATCACGGCGAACGGACCGGCGGTGGTCGAATTCAATTGCCGCTTCGGCGATCCCGAGACGCAGGCGGTGCTGGCGTTACTGGAATCGCCGCTCGGGCAGCTGTTGTTCGCGGCCGGCAGCGGCACACTGGCCGACTTCGGCGAGTTGCGCTGGCAGGACGGTGCCGCCGTGACGGTGGTGGTGGCGGCGGAGAGCTACCCCGGACGCCCCCGGGTAGGTGACGTCATCGTCGGCTCGGAAGCCGACGGGGTGCTGCACGCCGGAACGGCGCGGCGCGACGACGGCGAGGTCGTCTCGTCGGGCGGGCGGGTGCTGTCGGTGGTGGGCACGGGTGCAGACCTGACGGCCGCGCGGACGAAGGCCTACGAGGTAGTACGTTCAATTCGACTGCCGGGCAGTCATTTCCGCAGCGACATCGCCCTGTTGGCGGCCGACGGCAGGATCCGCGTCTAGAACGCGGCGGCCTGGCCGTCCCGGCGCGGATCGCTGGCCGCGAAGTAGCCGCCCTCGAGACGCCAGATCGCCTGACAGCTGCCGAATTGGTTGTAGTCGTCGACGGCAACCAGATCGTGTCCGCGCCGGCGCAACTCATTCAACGTCGAATCCGGGAAACCCTTTTCGCAGCTGACCTGCATGCCCTCGACCCAGCGGAACCGCGGGCCGTCGCACGCCGCCTGCGGGTTCTGCCCATGGTCGGCGATGCGCACCATCACTTGCACGTGTCCCTGGGGTTGCATCATTCCGCCCATCACCCCGAAGCTCATCACCGCGGCGCCGTCCTTGGTCACAAATGCCGGGATGATGGTGTGGTACGGGCGTTTGTTCGGGCCCACGGTGTTCGGGTGTCCCGGAGCCGCAACGAAATTCGCGCCGCGGTTTTGCAGCGAGATTCCGGTGCGCGGTACCACCACGCCCGATCCGAACCCCATGTAGTTCGACTGGATCATCGACACCATCATCCCTGCGGCGTCGGCGGCGGTCAGGTAGACGGTTCCGCCCGGCGGGGTTCCGGCGGACGCCGGCCTGGCGCGTCCGCGGTCGATCAGTGCCGCGCGCTGCTTGAGATATTCCTTGTCCAACAGACGTTCGGGCGCCAACGGCATGTGCTCGATGTCGGAGACGTACGCTTGGGCGTCGGCGAATGCCAGCTTCATCGCTTCGATCTGCAGGTGCACGCTGTCGGCGGAATCCACTGGCAGCGAGGCCATGTCGAAATGTTCGAGGATGCCCAGTGCGATCAGCGCGACGATCCCCTGCCCGTTGGGCGGGATCTCGTGCACCGTGTACCCGCGGTAGCCGGCGTCGACCGTGCCGACCCAGTCGGCACGGTGAGCAGCCAGGTCAGTTGCCCGCATGGCGCCCCCGTTGTCCAGCGCGTGCGCCTCGAGTTCGGCGGCCAGTTCGCCACGGTAGAACGCCTCGCCGTTGGTCGCGGCGATCGACTCGAGCGTGGCAGCATGATCCGGCCAGCTGAATCGCTCGCCGGGTCTGGGCGCTCGCCCGCCGGGCAGGAGCGCAGGGGCAAAGCCGGGCTGTTTCTCAAACAGCGGTACCTGCGCGGCCCACTGTTCTGCGACCGTCGGTGAGACCAGAAACCCGTTGCGGCCGTACGCAATTGCGGGCTCGAACAGCCGCTCAAACGCCAGCTTGCCGAACTTCGCATGCAGTTCGGTCCACGCCGACACCGCGCCCGGCACGGTCACCGAATTCCAGCCGAGAATCGGAACGCCCTTGCCGCCGAAGTATTCCGGTGTCCACGCCGCGGGCGAGCGACCCGAAGCGTTCAGCCCGTGCAGTTGCTTGCCGTCCCATACGATCGCGAAGGCGTCCGAACCGATGCCATTCGATACCGGCTCCACAATTGTCAGGGCGATGGCAGTCGCGATGGCCGCATCCACCGCGCTACCGCCCTGCGCGAGCATCCGCAGGCCCGCCTGGGCGGCAAGCGGTTGCGATGTGCACACAACGTTTTCCGCCACTATGGGCTTGCGTGGCCAGGCGTACGGGAAGGTCCAGTCGAAAGGTGCCGTCACCTCCGCGAGCGTAACTCGTTACGCCGTCAGCAGCGGTGCCATCCAGGTCAGCTCGGCGGGCAACTGCGAGCTCCAGAATGCCCCGTCGTGCCCACCGGGCGAGAAACCACCGGCGGGCGGATTGGGCAGTTGCGCAATGAACTGCTTTGTCGCGCTGTAAAACGGGTCGCTGTCACCGCAGTCGATCCGGATGGGGATCGAGGCCAGCGCCGGCATGCCGAACACCGAGTTCGCCGCGAAGTCCTCCGGGCCGTCGAAGGCTCCCGGTGCGGCCGCGCCCGAGGACATCCACAGCGCCGGGCTCACGGCGCAGATCGCGGCGGTGCGGGCCGGTCCCAACCGGCCGCCAAGCAGCAATGCGCCGTAGCCGCCCATCGACCAACCCAGGAACGCCAACCGTGAGGTGTCCAGGTTCTGGTTGCCCAGCATCGGGATCAGCTCGTCGAGCACCATGGCGCCGCTGTCCTCACCGGAAGACCGTTTGTGCCAATAGCCGCCGCCGCCGTCGACGGCGACCACCGCGAAGGGCGGTAGTCCGGCGTCGACGGCCTGTGCGAGACCGTGTTCGACACCACCCGCCATCACCGTGGACGCGTCACTGCCCCTGCCGTGCAACGCGATCACCGGTCGCAGCGGCTTGGTCTGGCCCGGCGGACGCGCGATCGCCCAATTCGTGTTCACGCCGCCACGGGCGGCGGAGACGAAGGAACCGGTCACCATGGTGGGTGCGGCGGCCGCCGGGGGAGCCGGATCGCGAGGCGGGCTCGGCGGCGGCGCCAACGGCGCCTGGGTGCCGGTCTCCGACACCGGCATGGCGCGAGATGTGCGGGGCTCTAACAGGATGTCGAGCGCGTAGGCGCCCGCCGCCCCCACGGCCGCGCTGGCGCCGAGGCCGAGCAGGGCGCGTCGGCTCAAGTCGGGCATGCGGGCCATTATGCCTTGGCCGTTTGGCCGAAATGGCATCGCAGTACCACTTTGGCTGGCACGATGGCTACTCGTGACAGCAGCGGTTACTCCAAAAGGAGAACGCCGGCGGTATGCGCTCGTCAGCGCCGCCGCCGAGCTGCTGGCCGAGGGCGGGTTCGAAGCGGTGCGGCACCGGGCGGTCGCGCGGCGGGCCGGATTGCCGTTGGCATCCACCACGTATTACTTCTCCTCCCTCGACGATCTGATCGCACGCGCCGTCGAACACATCGCCATGATCGAGGTGGCGCAGCTGCGTTCGCGCGTCGGCGCCTTGTCGCGCCGGCGCCGGGGACCGGAGACCATCGCCGAGGTGCTGGCCGACCTGCTCGTGGGCGACGTGTCCGGCCCGGGCCTTACCGAACAGCTGATCTCGCGCTACGAGCGCCACGTCGCGTGCATCCGTCTGCCCGCGTTGCGCGAGACCATGCGTCGCAGCCTGCGCCAGCGCGCGGAGGCGGTGGCCGAGGCCATCGAGCGCTCGGGTCGCTCGGTGCACATCGAGCTGGTGTGCACGCTGATTTGCGCGGTCGACGGCTCGGTGGTGTCGGCCCTGGTGGAGGGCCGGGATCCGCGCGCGGCGGCGCAGGGTGCGGTGGTCGACCTCATCGAGGTGCTCGCCCCTATCGATCAGCGGCCCGTGCAGATCTGACCGAGCCCTCCGCGCGCACCGGATCCACCGGCAGCGACGGCGTCACGATGTATCCGGTTTCGGGGTCGCCGTAGATCGTCACATCTTTCGGCTTGCGCTGCGCATACAGCGCCACGTAGGCGCAAACGACCGCGTCGACGGGATCTTCGGCGCGGCGCAGCTCGCTTTTGCGCTGCGCGGCCGCGACGGCCCGGCGCAGCGCGATCCACCCCTCGTGCCCGTTCACGTGGAGCGGCACCGGAGCGTGCGCCAGCCGCTCGACGCCGTCCATCAGCAGCAACAGCTCGGATTTGAGTCGCTCGACGGTGCGCCCGGGCTTTGCCTTGTACTTCAGCGTGCGCTCCAGGCGGAACAAGGCGACGGTGGCCGCATGCGGGTAGACCTCGATTGCGCGCCGGGCGGCCGGCGACCGCGGATCGAGATCGAGCCCCAGCGTCGCGGCCAGACGGCCCGCGCGGGGACCGTCGGCGAACTCGGGCTTTCCGGTGTTGCAGGGGTGGGCACCGGCCTCGTACCTGCGGAAATCGCGGTTGAGCGCGGTCTCGGCCGGGCGCTGGCCGGTCGGATTGTTCACCACCAGCGGCGCATCGAAGGCCACCACGCAATCGCCCCAGACATAGGGGTGCAACGCCGCCAGGATCTCGTCGTCGTCGCGCACCGCGCACACGCTCACCAGCACACCGCCGGAGTCCACGACCGCGACGCCGGTCGGGTTACGACCCGCCCACGCAAGGTCGACGCCGGCGAAGTACATCCGCATAGGCTACGAGCGCGACCGTAAGCTGTGTGTTCGTGAGGACCAAGTGAACATTCCGAATGTGCTGGCCACCCGGTACGCCAGTGCCGAGATGGTCGCGATCTGGTCGCCGCAGGCCAAGGTCGTCGCTGAGCGGCGGCTGTGGCTCGCGGTGCTGCGCGCGCAGGCGGAACTGGGCGTTGCGGTGCCTGCCGACGCCATTTCCGACTACGAGCGGGTGCTCGAGGACGTGGACCTGGCCTCCATCGCGGACCGGGAACGGGTGCTGCGCCACGACGTCAAGGCGCGGATCGAGGAGTTCAATGCGCTGGCCGGTCACGAGCACGTGCACAAGGGCATGACCAGTCGCGACCTGACCGAGAACGTGGAGCAACTTCAGATTCGGCGCTCGCTGGAGCTGGTCTTCGATCACGGCGTGGCCGTTGCCGCGCGGCTCGCCGAGCGGGCCGTGGCCTACCGCGACCTGGTGATGGCCGGACGCAGCCACAACGTCGCCGCGCAGGCGACCACGCTGGGCAAGAGGTTCGCCTCGGCGGCCCAGGAAACGCTGATCGCGTTGACCAGGCTGCGCGAACTGATCGACCGCTATCCGCTGCGCGGCATCAAGGGCCCGATGGGCACCGCGCAGGACATGCTCGACCTGCTGGACGGTGACGCGGCCAAGCTGGCCGAGCTCGAGCGGCGCGTAGCCGAATTCTTGGGTTTCGCAACGGTATTGACCAGCGTCGGGCAGGTGTATCCGCGTTCGCTGGACCACGACGTGGTTTCGGCGCTGGTGCAGCTGGGCGCGGGACCGTCGTCGATGGCCCACACCATCCGGCTGATGGCCGGGCACGAACTGGTGACCGAGGGATTCGCGCCCGGACAGGTCGGCTCCTCGGCCATGCCGCACAAGATGAACACGCGTAGCTGCGAGCGGGTCAACGGCTTGCAGGTGGTGCTGCGCGGCTACGCCTCGATGGCAGCCGAACTGGCGGGGGCGCAGTGGAACGAGGGCGACGTGTTCTGCTCGGTAGTGCGCCGAGTAGCGTTGCCGGACAGCTTCTTTGCCATCGATGGGCAGATCGAGACCTTCCTGACGGTGCTCGACGAGTTCGGCGCCTATCCCGCGGTGATCGGCCGCGAGCTGGATCGCTACCTGCCGTTCCTGGCCACCACCAAGGTGTTGATCGCCGCGGTACGCGCCGGCGTGGGGCGCGAGACCGCGCATCACGTGATCCGCGAACACGCGGTGGCCACGGCGCTGGCGATGCGCGAGCGCGGCGCCGAGCCCGACCTGCTGGAGCGGCTGGCCGCCGACGAGCGCCTGCCGCTGGACCGGGCCGCGCTGGACGCCGCGCTGGCCGACAAGAAGGCATTCACCGGCGCCGCCGGTGACCAGGTGGACGAGGTGGCGGCGCAGGTGGACGCGCTGGTGAACCGCTACCCGGACGCGGCCAAGTACGCCCCGGGTGCGATCCTGTGACGCTGGCGGGCGCACTCGCCGAGATCGACTTCACCGATCTGGACAACTTCGCCAACGGATTTCCCCACGATCTGTTCGCGATCCATCGTCGTGAGGCGCCGGTGTACTGGCACGCACCGACCGACAACACCCCGGACGGTGAAGGCTTCTGGTCGGTGGCCACCTACGCGGAAACGCTTGAGGTGCTGAAGGATCCGGTGACGTACTCGTCGGTCACGGGCGGCCCGCGGCCGTACGGTGGCACGCTGTTGCAGGACCTGGCGATTGCGGGTCAGGTGCTCAACATGATGGACGATCCGCGGCATTCGCAGATTCGGCGGCTGGTCAGCTCGGGGCTGACGCCGCGGATGATCCGGTTGGTCGAGGACGACCTGCGGACCAGGGCGCGCCGGCTGCTCGACGCGGTGGTTCCGGGCGAGCCGTTCGATTTCTTGGTCGACATCGCCGCCGAATTGCCGATGCAGATGATCTGCATCCTGTTGGGAGTGCCTGAATCCGAACGGCATTGGCTCTTCGAGGCGATCGAACCGCAGTTCGACTTCGGTGGTTCACGCAAGGCCGCGCTATCGCAGCTCTCCGTCGAGGAGGCCGGGTCGCGGATGTATCAGTACGGTCAGCAGCTGATCGCGTCCAAGCGCGAGCACCCGACCGATGACATGTTGTCGGCCGTGGCGAACGCGATGCTGGATGACGCTGACGGCCACGGCGGATCGGCCCTGTCCGACATGGAGCTCTACCTGTTCTTCAGTCTGTTGTTCAGCGCCGGCGCGGAGACCACCCGCAACGCGGTCGCGGGCGGCCTGCTGGCGTTGGCCCACCATCCGCTCCAATTGCAGTCGCTGCGCGGCGATCTCGATGCGCTGCCCACGGCCGTCGAGGAGATGGTGCGGTGGACCTCGCCGTCGCCCTCCAAGCGCCGCACCGCCACCCGCGACGTCACGCTGGCCGGGCAGTCGATCGAGGCGGGGCAGAAGATACAGATCTGGGAGGGCTCGGCAAATCGCGACGCCGGGGTGTTCGCGAACGCCGACGAATTCGATATCTGCCGAAAACCGAATCCGCACCTGGGCTTCGGTCAGGGAGTGCACTATTGCCTGGGTGCGAATCTGGCCCGGCTGGAGCTGCGGGTGTTGTTCGAAGAGCTGCTGTCCCGGTTCGGCGCGGTGCAAGTTGTCCGGCCGGTCGAGTGGACGCGCAGCAATCGGCATACCGGCATCCGGCATCTCGTCGTGGAGCTCCGCGAGCAACCGTGACGATCCGGTTCGCTGATGTCGAGCCCTCACCCGATGTGTTCGCCGCGGTGATGGCAACGGGAATCTTGTCGATCGGCGCGCGCAATCACGGCTACCGATTGATCAGCGACACGATGGGTGTCATCGCCACCCTCGGCCTGGTGCTGCTGCTCGCCCTGGTCGTCGCGAAGGCCTGTGTGCCCGGCCAGAGGTTGTGCTGGGACCTGACCGATCCCGACGTCACCCTGCGACTCATCACTTTCGTGGCAGCGTGTGCGGTGATCGACACTCGCTTGTCGTCGAACGTATGGGTGGCGCGGATACTTGGCGGGGTCGGCCTGGCGTCCTGGCTGATACTGATCCTGTTCAGCGCGCGAAACATGTTGGCGCACCGGTGGACAGAGCTGCGCGACCGCGCACACGGGGCCTGGCAGCTGGGCAGCGTGGGAACCTCCGGTTTGGCGATCGTGATCGCCCGCGCGGCTCGTCACACCGGTCATCACTGGTGGCTCGCGGTGGCCGTGGCCGGATGGGTCGCGGCGCTGTGCATCTACGGCCTGATGACGTGGCTGACCATGTGGCGCGTCGTGAACGAACGGCAGGACCGGGACGGCTTCGAACCCGATACCTGGATCCTGATGGGAGGCATGGCGATTGCGACGCTGGCCGGTGACAACATCCACGCCGTGGCTCCCGCCTGGCTGGCCGGACCCGTGCGTGCGGTCACCATCGTCACCTGGGTGACGGCCACGTTGTGGATACCGCCGCTGATCTATTTCGCGTTGCACCGCATCAGGCGTTATCCCAACATGCTGCGCTTCGCCGGTGTGTGGTGGGCGTTCGTGTTCCCGCTGGGCATGTATTCGGCGGCCAGCTTCGCGATGGCACTCGAGATCAATCAGCCGTCGCTGTTCACCGTTTCGCTGGTCTTCTTCTGGGATGCGCTGGCGGCGTGGCTCACTGTGGTCGTCGCCGGGCTGCTGCTGTTATCGCGGCGGTTGCTGCTCACTCCCGCGAATCGCGATACCGGCCGACCGTAGTTCGAGCGCGGCCAGGGCCCCGATGGTGGCCGGGTCTTCACGTCGCCATCCGCCGACCGGATCCGCGCTGACGGCGATCAGCTTCCGCGGCGGACGGTTGGTCAGCGCGCGCAGCGCAAGCAGTTGCGCGCCGGCCGGGGTTGCGGCCAGAGCGGTCACCGTCAACTTGCGTCGAAAGAATCGGAGCCGCAGAAACAACCACGGCAGCACCGCGACGAGGATCGGCACCGCGACAACCGCCATCGCCAGCAGCACTGCGAGCCAACTCGCCGCGATGTCCAGGTCGTGACCCGCGCCCGCGATGTCCAGCGCGGCTTGGCTGGCCGAGTTGAGCGGTTTGCTGACCGTGTCGCCCACGACCGGAATGTGCTGGGCGCCGTGGCCGGCTGACGCGAGGTTGCCGGCGATGCCGTGCGCGCCGCTCTCGACCTGCCGGCCGGCGTCGGCGATCGTCGCGATGGCGTCGTAGACCGCCAGCCCGACGAGTAGCCACAGCACCGTCCACAGGACGACGGCGAGGTCGCTGAACAGCTGAGCCGCCAGCCGGCCGGGCCTGGTGGAGTAGGGCAGAAACCGCGATGTCATAGCCCCGATCCCAGCACAAAGCCCGTTTGCGGGTGCCCGATAGGCTGACCGGATGCCTGCACTGTCCGACTACCAGCATCTGGCCAGCGGCAAGGTCCGCGAGCTGTATCGCGTCGACGACGAGCACCTGCTGCTCGTCGCCACCGACCGGATCTCTGCGTACGACTTCGTCCTGGACAGCACCATTCCGGACAAGGGCCGCATCCTCACCGCGATGAGCGTCTTCTTCTTCGGACTCGTCTCGGAGCTTGCCCAAGCCCCCAACCACTTGGCCGGGCCGCCGGATGATCCACGCATTCCCGACGAGGTCCTGGGCCGCGCGCTGGTGGTGCGCCAGCTGGAAATGCTTCCGGTCGAATGCGTGGCGCGCGGCTACCTGACCGGCTCCGGATTGCTGGACTACCAGGCGACCGGAAAGGTCTGCGGCATCCCCCTGCCGCCGGGACTGGTTGAAGCCAGCAGATTCGCCCAACCCCTGTTCACCCCCGCGACGAAAGCCGCACTGGGCGACCACGACGAGAACATTCCGTTCGCACGGGTGATCGAGATGGTCGGTCCCGTGCCCGCCAATCAACTCCGCGACCGCACACTGCAAATCTATGTTCAGGCCGCCGATCACGCGCTGAGGAAGGGAATCATCATCGCCGACACCAAGTTCGAGTTCGGCGCCGACCGAGACGGCAACCTGCTGCTGGCCGATGAAATCTTCACCCCGGATTCGTCCCGCTACTGGCCGGCCGACGAGTACCAGGAGGGTGTCGTCCAGAACAGCTTCGACAAACAGTTCGTCCGCAACTGGCTGACCGGCCCCGAGTCGGGCTGGGACCGCCACGGCTCACAACCGCCGCCACCGCTGCCCGAGCACATCATCGATGCCACCCGGGATCGGTACATCGAAGCCTACGAACGCATTTCCGGCCTGAGCTTCGACGACTGGATCGGTCCCACCGCATGACCGACGTGCAGCTGGACGGGTCGTTGCCCCCTGTCGCCAAGCGAGTGGAGAGCCGGCGCGAACATCACGGCGACGTCTTCATCGACCCGTATGAGTGGCTGCGCGAAAAAACCGACCCCGAAGTCATCGCCCACCTCGAGGCGGAGAACGCCTACGTCGATCGGATGACCGAGCACCTGGGGCCGCTGCGGCAGCAGATTTTCGACGAGATCAAGGCGCGCACCAAGGAGACGGATCTGTCGGTGCCGACCCGCAAGGGCGAGTGGTGGTACTACGCGCGCACCTATGAGGGAAAGCAATACCGCGTCCAATGCCGTTGTCCGATCAGGGGATCCGACGATTGGGATCCGCCGACCCTGGACGAGAACACCGAGATCCCGGGCGAGCAGATCCTGCTCGATTCCAATGCCGAAGCCGAGGGTCACGAGTTCTTCTCCCTGGGCGCCGCAACGGTGAGCTTGGATGGGAACCTGCTGGCGTACTCGGTCGATACTCTCGGTGATGAGCGATACACGTTGCGGTTCAAAGACTTACGAACCGGAGAACTGTTTTCCGACGAGATCGCCGACATCGGGGCCGGTGCGACGTGGGCCGCCGACAACCACACCGTGTATTTCCTGACCCTCGACGACGCCCATCGCCCCGACAAGGTGTGGCGGTATCGGGTGGGCGACGGTGCCGAACCGGAGCTGGTGTATCACGAAGCGGACGAAAAGTATTGGCTTGGCGTGGGGCTCACCCGCAGCGAGGCCTACGTCTTCATCGCCTCGGGATCCTCGATCACCTCGGAGTATCGCTACGCCGACGCCGCCGATCCGCACGGCCAGTTCACCGTCGTGCTACCGCGTCGCGAAGGCGTCGAGTACTCGGTCGAGCACGCGGTCGTCGGCGGACAGGACCGGTTCTTGATCCTGCACAACGACGGCGCGGTCAACTTCACCCTCACCGAGGCGCCGGTCAGCGATCCGGCACGGCAGCGCACCCTGATCCCGCACCGCGACGACGTCCGGCTCGACGGGGTCGACGCTTTCGCCGGCCTCCTGGTCGTCAGCTATCGGCGCGAGGCACTGCCCCGGATGCAGCTGTGGCCCATCAATGCCGACGGCACATACGCACAGCCCGAGGAGATTTCGTTCGATTCCGAGCTGATGACGGCAGGTCCGGCCGGCAATCCCAATTGGGCGGCGCCCAAGCTGCGGATCAGGGCGGGTTCGCTGGTGGTTCCGGCTCGGGTCTATGACATCGACCTCGCGACCGGTGAACGCACCTTGCTGCGCGAGCAGCCCGTGCTCGGCGACTACCGAACCGGCGACTATGTGGAACGGCGTGACTGGGCGGTCGCCGATGACGGCACCCGCATCCCGGTATCCATCGTGCACCGCGCGGACGTCGAGTTCCCGGCACCGGCTTTGCTTTACGGCTACGGCGCTTATGAGCTGTGCACCGACCCCAGCTTTTCCATCGCCCGGCTGTCGCTGCTGGACCGCGGCATGGTGTTCGCCATCGCCCACGTGCGTGGCGGCGGTGAGATGGGCCGGCTGTGGTACGAGCACGGCAAGCTTTTGGAGAAGAAGAACACTTTCACCGACTTCGTTGCGGTCGCAGAGCATTTGGTGCAGGGCGGCGTCACCCGGGCGCGTCAGCTGGTGGCGCTGGGGGGCAGCGCCGGCGGTTTGTTGATGGGGGCGGTGGCCAATCTGGCCCCGGAGCTTTTCGCGGGCATTCTCGCGCAGGTCCCGTTCGTCGACCCGCTGACCACCATCCTGGATCCTTCGTTGCCGCTGACCGTCACCGAATGGGACGAATGGGGAAACCCCTTGGCGGACAAGGACGTCTACGCCTACATGAAGTCCTATTCGCCGTATGAGAATGTCGAGGCCAAACGGTATCCGGCGATTCTTGCGATGACGTCGCTGAACGATACGAGGGTCTACTACGTGGAGCCGGCCAAGTGGGTTGCGGCGCTGCGCCACGCCAACGGTGACGGTAATCCGGTCCTGTTGAAGACTCAGATGAACGCCGGGCACGGTGGCGTCAGCGGCCGCTACAAGGGCTGGGAGGAAACCGCCTTCCAGTACGCGTGGCTATTGGCCGCCGCCGAGGCCGTGTCGTCGTAATGCACCCAACCAGGCCGGGCGGTTGCGCTAGGCGCCGACGGTTTCGCTCGCCGGCTTCTTAGGCAAGAACCACGCCGGAATGAGGGTGCACACCACCAGCGCAACGGCAATCACGAACACCGCGGTATACGCGTGGGAAAGATCGTGCACCACGTTGGTCGAAAATCCGGGGTCGAGCGACCGCGGCGGTATCGCGGATCGATCGACCGGCACCCCGTCGACCGCAGCCCGCTGATGCAGGGCGGCCAGCTTGTTCGCCGCGACGATGTCGGGGCTTCGATTGAACTGGTTCGTCAGGATCATCGACATCAGCGCGGTCCCGATCGAGCCGCCCACCTGGTGACTGACGCTCATCAGCGTCGTTCCCCGGGCGATCTGATGGGGCGCCAGCGCCTGCACCGAGGCCACCGAGAGCGGCATCATCGTGCAGCCCATGCCCAGGCCCATGATCGCCAGCCCCACCAGCAGCGTGGGCAGATAGTGGGCCTGGGTCGCGGCCCCCACGGCGAAGGCGCTCAGGCCGGCGGTGATCAGCGCGATCCCGACCAACACGATCTTGCCCGGCCCCTGCCTGTCCACCAGCGGTCCGGTCAGGCGCATGGTCAGCATGGCGCCCAGCCCCTGAGGGATCATGTGCACGCCCGCCTGCATCGGCGTTTGGTGCACCACCTGCTGAAAATAGCTCGGCAGCAGCAGGCCGGCGCCGAAGAATGCGCCGGCGAAGACCAGCATCGTCACGTTGGCGTGGGTGAGCACCGGATTGCGGAATAGCCGCAGATCGATCAGGGGATGGTCGGCGTGATGCCACGCGTGCACGACGAACCCCGCGATCAACGCCAGTCCAATCATCGCCGGTATCACCACGTGGCGGTCGGCCACCGTGCCGCGGCCCGGGATGGAGGACACCGCGAACAAAAACGTCGCCAGGCCCGGCGAGAGCAGCAGCACGCCGACGACGTCGAAGGTCTCCGCCCGCGCCGGGTGATCCCGCGGGAAGACGACGGCGGCCAGCGCGATGGTGAGAAAGCCGATCGGCACGTTGATCAGAAAGATCCACCGCCAACTCGAGGTGTCGATCAGCCAGCCGCCCAGGATCGGCCCGCCGATCGGGGCGAGCAGCATCGGGATGCTCAATATCGACATCAGGCGTCCGAGCCGCCGCGGACCCGCCTCGCGAGTCATGATCATGAAGCCCAATGGCAGCAGCATGCCGCCGCCGATTCCCTGCACCACGCGAAAGACGATGAGCTGCAAGATGTTTGCGGCGATCGCACACAGCAGCGAACCCAGCATGAAGGCCACCACGGAACCCATGAAGAGCCGTTTGGTGCCGAACCGGTCGGCCGCCCAACCGGTTATCGGGATCACGGTCGCCAACGCGAGCGTGTAGCCGGTCATCGTCCAGGCGACGACGGCCTGCGAAGACGAGAATAGGTCGATGAAGGTGCGCTGCGCGACGCTGACGACGGTGACGTCCAAGATCGCCATCACGGTGGCCAAGATGCACACACCGGAGATCCGCAACAGCGGGGCATCGAGCTTGTCGGGATATTCCCGTTCCTCGACGCCCGGCTGTCCGGTGGGGGCGTGCGGCAGCGGCGTTTTGGCCGCTGCGTACGAGGCCTCGTCCATGGCGTTGCTTAGCATATCGAACTGATCTCGTCGGTTGACGCTCGCGGCGGTGGTGGGCTGGGCAGGTCCGGCCGCCGCCGAAATCTTTGTGCTCAGGCGGGTGCGTATACGCCTGCTGTCTGCGTGTCCTTCACCGTTCCGACACTTGGGATCGGCAAACTGCTGGTGTGTCTGGAAAATTGATCGTCTCGGTCTCGGGGATCGGGGAACGCACCCTGCCCGACGTCGAGGCGTTCTGCGCGCAAATGGATGCCCGCAACGTACCGGTGTCGTTACTCGTGGCTCCCCGCCTGTCCGGTGACTACCGGCTCGACCGCGACCCGCAAACCGTCGGGTGGCTGAGCAACCGTCGCGCCGGCGGTGACGCCATCGTGCTGCACGGCTATGACGACCCGGCCACCAAGAAGCGTCGCGGCGAATTCGCGATCCTGCGGGCGCATGAGGCCAACCTGCGATTGATGGCCGCCGACCGGGTGCTCGAGCACCTCGGGTTGCGTACCCGACTGTTCGCGGCGCCCGGCTGGGTGGTGTCGCCGGGTGTCGTCAAAGCGTTGCCGGACAACGGGTTCCGGTTGCTGGCGGATCTGCACGGGATCACCGACCTGGTTCGTCACACCACCGTTCGCGCGCGGGTGCTCGGCATCGGCGAGGGCTTCCTCACCGAGCCGTGGTGGTGCCGGATGGTGGTGCTGTCCGCCGAGCGGATCGCCCGGCGCGGGGGCGTCGTGCGGGTAGCGGTCGCGGCCCGCCACCTGCGCAAACCCGGGCCGCTGCAGGCCATGGTGGACGCCGTCGACCTGGCGTTGATGCACGGCTGCACGCCCACCGTGTACCGCTGGCAGCAGGCCAAGGCCGTGCTCGACGCCGCCTGACGCAGCGACTGCCTGACCTGCTCGTCGGGGCACTACCCTGGTCCGACATGAGCGATTCTTCGGTTGCGGGGTTCGGCGCTGATGCCATCGTCGTCGGGGCGGGCCTGGCCGGTCTGGTCGCCGCCTGCGAACTGGTGGATCGCGGCTTGCGGGTGCTCATCGTCGACCAGGAGAACAGCGCCAACCTGGGCGGGCAGGCGTTCTGGTCCTTCGGCGGCCTGTTCTTCGTCGACAGCCCCGAGCAGCGCCGGCTGGGCATCCGTGACAGCCATGAACTTGCGTTGCAGGACTGGCTCGGCACGGCGGCCTTCGATCGCCCCGAGGACTACTGGCCACGCCAATGGGCACACGCCTATGTCGATTTCGCCGCCGGGGAGAAGCGCAGTTGGTTGCGGTCGCGCGGGCTCAAGCTTTTCCCGTTGGTGGGCTGGGCCGAGCGCGGCGGGTATGACGCTCAGGGGCACGGCAATTCGGTTCCCCGCTTCCACATCACCTGGGGTACCGGGCCCGCGCTGGTCGAGATCTTCGCCCGGCAACTGCGCGACCGGGCAGCGGTGCGCTTCGCGCACCGCCACCAGGTCGACGAGTTGATCGTCGAGGGTGAGGCGGTGACGGGTGTCCGCGGCACGGTGCTCGAGCCCACGGCCACGCCGAGGGGGGTCGCTTCATCACGGAAGTCGATAGGGCAGTTCGAATTTCGTGCCGACGCGGTGATTGTGACGAGCGGCGGCATCGGCGCCAATCACGAACTGGTGCGGAAGAACTGGCCCAAGCGCATGGGCCGCGTCCCCGAGCAACTTTTGAGCGGCGTTCCGGCTCATGTCGACGGCCGGATGATCGCCATCACGCAGCAGGCCGGCGCGCGCGTGATCAACCCCGACCGGATGTGGCACTACACCGAGGGCATCACCAACTACGACCCGATCTGGCCGTTGCATGGGATCCGGATCATTCCCGGCCCGTCGTCGCTGTGGCTGGATGCCAGTGGCAGGCGGTTGCCGGTCCCGCTCTACCCCGGCTTCGACACGCTGGGCACGCTGGAATACATCACCAAGTCAGGGTTCGACTACACCTGGTTTGTGTTGAACGCCAAAATCATTGAGAAGGAGTTCGCGCTTTCTGGCCAGGAGCAGAATCCGGACCTCACCGGGCAAAGTATCCGCGAGCTGCTGCGAAATCGGGCACGTTCCGGGCCGCCGGGCCCGGTGCAGGCGTTCGTCGACCGGGGTGTGGACTTCGTCAGCGCGAACTCGTTGCGCGACTTGGTGACCGCGATGAACAAGCTGCCCGATGTGCAGCCGCTGGACTACGCAACCGTGGAGGCCGAGGTCACGGCCCGGGATCGCGAGGTGGCCAACAAGTTCAGCAAGGACGGGCAGATCACGGCGATCCATGCCGCCCGCAATTATCTGGGCGATCGGCTGGGCCGGGTGGTGGCGCCGCACCGGCTGACCGACCCGAAGGCGGGGCCGATGATTGCAATCAAGCTGCACATCCTGACCAGAAAAACGTTGGGCGGCATCGAAACCGATCTCGCCTCACGGGTGTTGAAGGCCGACGGCACTCCGCTGACCGGTCTGTACGCCGCGGGTGAGGTGGCCGGGTTCGGTGGCGGCGGCGTGCACGGCTACCGCGCCCTGGAAGGCACGTTCTTGGGCGGCTGCATCTTCTCCGGCCGCGCCGCCGGCCGCGGCGCCGCCGACGACCTCACGTAGCCGCAGGGCAGACAGCCCCGCTTGCGTTCGTGCGTCACGCCAGCGTGACCGCAGGACGCGTGTGTCACGCCAGCGTGACCGCAGGACGCGTGCGTCACGCCAGCGTGACCGCCGGACGCGTGTGTCACGCCAGCGTGACCGCAGCTAGAACGTGACGGCGTCCTCCTCGGGCAGCACCTGGAAGTCGGTGCTGGTCATCTCGGTCAGCCGTCCGTAGTAGATCCCCCGCGCATCCGGCGCGATGATCCCCTGGTGAATGGGAACGGCGCGCTGCGGGGCCACCGCACGCAGGTAGTCGACCGCCTCGGACACCTTCATCCAGGGCGCGGCCGCCGGCGTGGCCAAGACGTCGACCGGCTCGTCGGGCACGAAGAGCGCGTCACCGGGATGCATCAACCGGGCCCGGTGGTCGGCGTCGCCGACTAGGAACGAAATGTTTTCTATCACAGGGATTTCCGGGTGAATGACCGCGTGTTTTCCGCCGACGGCGCGAACGGTCAGTTCGCCGATGGGCAACTCGTCACCGACATGGACCTCGCGGCAGGGGGCACCCAGCTGCGCGGTGGTTTGCGGGTCCGCGTACAGCGCCGCCTCCGGGTTACCCTCGAGCAAGGCGGGCAGCCGTTTGACGTCGACATGGTCGGGGTGCTGATGGGTGATCAAGATGGCGGTCAAGCCGGTGATTCCCTCGAAGCCGTGCGCGAAAGTTCCGGGGTCAAAGAGCACGCGGGTGTGGTCAAACTCGGCAAGTAGGCACGAATGGCCGAAATGCGTCAGTTGCATATCTACGATTGTGCCTTGATGGACAAGCTGCCGACGCGCGTGATTTTGGCCATGATGCTGGTCGCCGGCAGTTTCGCCTTCGCTTTGATCGTCGTCATCCCTGCGTACGCAGAGCCGGAGACGTGCCCGGCCGTGTGCGACCGGATCCCGAACACCGCGTGGATCGATCAGCATGCCCTGCCGCTGGACGGCGTGTACCACTGGCCCGCGCTCGCCGGTCAGGCCGTGCAGACGACCGGTTCGGCGCCCGGTCCCCGGTTCCGATTCGAGGAGTTGTGCGCCGCGCCGCCGGTAACCCAGGATCCCCGCGACTCGGCCGTCGCGGCGCGCTCGACGGTTCAGCATCCCGACGGACAGTGGCAGCTGCAGGCCCAGGTCCTGCACTGGCGGGGTGACACCGCTCGCGGTGGGGCCAGCGCGGCCGCGGCCTTCAGCGCTGCCGTCGCCGCCCTGCGGGCCTGCCAGCAGCGCGCACCGCAGGAGTCACCGTCGCTGACCACCGACGAAGCCAATCGGATGGCCGCCGTGATCAGCGGCCCGGTGGTGATGCACACCTATCTGTTCGCCCACCCGGCCAGCAGCACGATCAGCGAGGTCACGCTGTGGTCGACGGCACCGCCGCAGACGGCGTGGCCGGCGATGGCGGACGATCCGGTGCTCAATGCCATGAACGCGCCCCTCTGCGAGGCCTACATTGCCTCGTGCCCGTGACGCCGAGCTGCGCTTTCGCCGGTAGAGTGGCGCCCGAAACGCCAACTTCTCAGGAGGACCGCCGGTGGCCCGGGTGATCGTAAGCGTGATGCCCAAAGCGGAGATTCTCGACCCGCAGGGTCAGGCGATTGTGGGTGCCCTGGGTCGCCTCGGACATCCGGGAATCTCAGAAGTGCGGCAAGGCAAGCGGTTTGAGCTAGAGGTGGACGACAGCGTCGACGATTCCGCGCTCGCCGAGATCGCGGAATCGCTGTTGGCGAACACCGTGATCGAAGACTGGACGATCAGCCGGGACAGCCAGTGACGGCACGCATCGGGATCATCACGTTTCCCGGCACGCTCGATGACGTGGACGCCGCGCGCGCGGCACGGCGGGTCGGGGCCGAGGCGGTCAACCTGTGGCATGCCGACGCCGATCTGAAAAGCGTGGACGCCGTGGTGGTGCCCGGCGGGTTCTCGTACGGCGATTACCTGCGGGCCGGTGCGATCGCCCGGTTCGCCCCGGTGATGACCGAGGTGGTGGAGGCTGCACGGCGCGGCATGCCAGTGTTGGGCATTTGCAACGGTTTTCAGGTGCTCTGCGAGGCCGGCCTGTTGCCCGGGGCGCTGACCCGCAACGTGGGCCTGCACTTCATCTGCCGCGACGTGTGGCTGCGGGTGGCCTCGACGTCGACCGCCTGGACGTCGCGCTTCGAGCCCGGCGCCGACCTGCTGGTCCCGCTGAAATCGGGAGAGGGACGCTACGTGGCGCCGGCCGAGGTGATCGAGGAGCTCGAAGGCGAGGGGCGGGTGGTGTTCCGCTACCACGAGAACGCCAACGGCTCGCTGCACGACATCGCCGGGGTGAGTTCCGCCGACGGCCGCGTGGTGGGTCTGATGCCCCACCCCGAGCACGCCATCGAGGCGCTGACCGGGCCGTCCGATGACGGCCTCGGCCTGTTCTACTCGGTGCTGGACGGCGTGCTCGCCGGCTGAGCGGAAACGCCTGCGGCATCCCGTAATTCGGCGAAGGACGCGCCGATGGCGTCCGTCGCCTCGTGCGGGTCGTTGAAGGTTTGGTCGTCGGTGAGCACTGCGACGCCGAGCCGGTCCACGTAACTCCACACGGTGATGTTGACTGGGGCGCCGGGCGACAGCACGCCGGTGGAATAGATCTCGCTGACGGCCGCACCGCCGAAGTGGCCCCGCTCGCGCGGCCCCACCACGCTGGACACCGCGACGTTCATCAGCTTGTTCGGCGCGTCGCGCCGACCCAGCCACCGGAATGCGGCAGGGGCGAATGCGGTCGGAAGGTAGGCCATCATCTTCCCGTAGAGCTCCGGGCCGAGGACTTCGTGGTCTTCCTTGGCGATCTTGGTGGCCAGGGCGACCAGCCGGGCCCTCTCCACGGGGTCGCCGACGTGGACCGGGAGCGAGACCATCAGCCCGCTGATCTCATTGCCGGTGATGCGGTCCGACTTGTCGGTGGCCGTCGGCACCGAGGCGATGATCGGGCGGTCGGCCGCACCGTCATAAGCCAGCAACAGCGTTCGCAATCCGCCGGTCGCCATGGCCAGCACCACGTCGTTCACCGTGATTCCCAATGCCTTTGCCGTCGCCTTCACCTCCGGCAGCGACAGCGACGTGCTGGCGAACCAGCGCCGCGGCGACACGACATGGTTGAGGAACGTCGGCGGTGCGTCGAACGCGTCGGCCAGGTCGGGGTGGCCCCCGCGCTCCCGGGACCGGCGCCGCACCCGCGTCATTCCGACGGCCGCGTCTTTGAGCAGCCCGGGCAGGGCGCCGATCTGCCGGACGTGGTCGCGGGCCGCCGCGCGCAGCAGGTCGGCGTTGGAGGTGGTGACGCCTGCTTCGTCGTTGTCGCGCTCGTCGGTGAGCCCGTCGCGCAGATCCATCGCGCGCGCCAGCAGGTTGACCGACGCGACCCCGTCGGCGAGCGCATGGTGCACCTTGCCGATCATGGCGAATCGCCCACCGGCCAGCCCTTCGGCGAAATGAAACTCCCACAGCGGACGACTGCGGTCCAGAGGAGTGGACGCCACCTCGCCGATCACCCGATCGAGCTCGCGCCGACCGCCGGGCGCGGGCACCCGCACTTGCCGCAGGTGATAGTCGAGGTCGACGTCGCAGTTCTCCAGCCACATGGGGTGATGCAAATGCCAGGGAATGTCAACGAGCTTGTAGCGCAACGGTTCTAGCAGATGAAGCCGACGACGCACGTGCCGGCGGAAGACCTCGAAACCGAATTCTCCGTCGCAGTCGGCCGGGTCGATCACGGCCACCTTGAGCGTGTGCGTGTGTAGGTTGGGCGTCTCGCTGTAGAGCAGCATCGCGTCCATGCCGTTGAGTCTCTTCACCACGCCACCTCCAGCGGCCCCGGACACCGTCAGCCCAGGATCGGGAACCGGCGCTCGCCGGCGAGCCGCTTGAGCGCATCTTCCATGACGGCGCGTACGTGGGCGTCGACCTCGTCGATGTCGGGGTCGCTGCCGAACTGGGCGGTGATGTCGATTGGTTCGAGAACCTCGGTGACGATCTTTGCCGGCAGGGGCACGTTGGGCGGGAAGATGACGCTCAAACCGAAGGGGAATCCGACGCTGATGGGCAGAATGTCCATTCGCGCCTTGGTCAGCCCCAGCTTGCGGGCCAGCCAGTTGCCCCGGGTCAAAAACAGCTGTGTCTCCTGGGCGCCGATGGATACGGCCGGCACAATCGGCACCCCGGCTTCGATAGCGGTCCGCACGTACCCGGTCCGTCCATTGAAGTCGATGGTGTTCGCAGTGAAGGTCGGCCGGTAGGAGTCGTAGTCGCCGCCGGGGAACACCAGCACCACCGCACCGGAATGCAGGGCGGTGGCGGCGTTTTCGCGGCTGGCCTCGATCACCCCGAGGCGGCGCAACCAGCCGTCCAACGGTCCCATGAACAGCCCGTAATGGCCCAGCGTGTAGACGGGGCGGTCGTAGCCGAACCTGTCGTAGAAGGCCGGGGAGAAGATCAGCACGTCCGGGGTCAGCATGCCGCCCGAGTGGTTGGAGACCACCAGAGCCCCGCCCGAGGACGGGACGTTGTCGATGTTTCGCACCTCGGCCCGGTAGTACCGCTTGATGACCGGTCCCAGTACCTTTGCCACCTGTTCGGTGAAAGCCGGATCCCACTTGGCGGTTTCGTGGTTGTCCGCCGCGTCAACACCGTCGCCCGTCATGGCTCCCCGCTGTCCTGTTTCTGCTCTTCGCTAGTTGTTGCCGGTGTGACGCCAGTCTCAAACCTGAGCCGCCGATCGGCATATGCTACTCTCCGTTTAGGAGAATGTCATATCCGTTTGCTGGAAGGCGAACGGCCGATGGGGGAGGCATGTCCGAGAAGGTCCTGGTAACCGGAGGTTTCGGGCTGGTCGGCTCGCAAACGGTGCGCCGGCTGGTGGCCGACGGCCACCGCGTGGTCGCGACCGACCTGGGCACCGCCGCCCAGCGCAAAGCCGCGGGAGCGCTGCCGGCCGGCGCCGAGCCGCGCTGGGCGGACCTGACCGACCCGGGTCAGGTCGACCGGCTATTCGCCGACACGTCGCCCACCGCCATCGTGCACCTGGCCGCGGTGATCCCACCGATGATCTATCGTCAGCCCGCGCTGGGCCGCCGCGTCAACGTCGACGCGACCGTCACCTTGCTGCGGGCGGCCCAATCAATGCATCAGCCGGTGCGCTTCATCCTGGCCTCGAGCAACGCCGTGTACGGCGCGCGCAACCCGCACCGCTCTCGCGAGCTGCTGCGCCCGGACTCCCCGACGAACCCGGCCGACCTCTACGGCGCTCACAAGGCCGAAGCGGAACAGCACCTCCGCGCGTCGAATCTCGAATGGGTCATCCTGCGCCTGGCCGGAGTGATCAGCGTCGAACCGGACGCCATGCCGTTCAGCGTCGATGCGTTGTTCTTCGAAAGCGCCTTGCCGGCCGACGGCCGCATCCACACCGTCGACGTCCGCGACGTCGCGCGGGCCTTCGCCGCAGCGGTCACCGCCGACGTCGCCGGTGAGACGCTGCTGATCGCCGGCGACGAATCGCACCTGCTGCGGCAGGGCGACGTCGGCAAGGCACTGGCCGCCGCCCGCGGCCTGGTCGATGTGTTGCCCGTCGGCCGGCCGGGTGATCCGGACAGCGATGACGACTGGTTTGTCACGGACTGGATGGATACGGTTCGTTCCCAGCAGGTTCTGCGATTCCAGCGCCACTCGTGGCCGGACATGCTCACCGAGATGCGGGCCGCGGCCGGGTGGCGGCGGTACCCGATGCGGCTGATCTCGCCAGTGGCGCGACGGTTCCTCAGAAGCCGTGCGGCCTACCGGGATACCCCTGGACGCTACGCCGACCCGTGGGGCGCGATCCGGGCCAGGCTGGGTGATCCGCGCCCGGATGCTCCGGCCGGCGGGTAGCCCGCCCGTAGTTCAGCCGGCGTCGCGCAGCAACGGCCTTTCGGTGGGCGGCAATTCGACCGGCGGGTTCAATTCCTCGAACAACTCGGTGGCGTCCGCGATGGTGTTGTCGAGGAAGGCGGCGAACTCGTTAAAGCAGACGTCGTTTCGGATCCATTGCGACTTGCGGGCCATCACACCGATGCGCTGCGGATCCGACGAACCGTGCACGACCGCGGTGACCTGGCGGTCGAGACGGTTCCACCGGTCGCAGAAGTACGTCACCCAGGGGCGGTCGGCTGCCGGGAAATAGCATCCGGGATTGACGCGGATGATCAGCACGTCGTCGTGCGCGGGAGAGATCTCGAAGTGAACATGCAACCGCCGCGGGGCGTTGCTGACGAAGAAGTATTCGCCGTCGTGGTGGCCGCGAAAGTATCGCCGCCCGCGGGTGCGCAGGTAACGTTCGACCCGGTCCGCGCACAGCTGCTCGTTCGTCATGCGTTCGATGGTGCGGCCTGTGACTTTGGGAATGCTTGGAGGCAAGCCAAGCGGCACCGAAGAATCGGTTGAGAATTCGCTGAGTGGGCGCCGGATTTCGTCTGGCGCTCAGGTCGGCTCGCGCCGTTCCACGATGCCGGCGCCGGGGCTGGGCACGGTGCGCGGCAGCGTGACCGAAAACCTGTACCGCTCGGGGCGATAGTGGAATTCCACGACCTCGATCGGCTTTCCGTCTTGGTCGTAGCTGGTGCGTTCGAGCACCAGCACCGGAGAGCCCAGCGGCAGATTCAGCGCGCCGGCCACTTCCAGGGAGGCACCGGCCGCATGAATCTCATAGTTGGCGCGGGAGATGGGAACGTCCAGTCGCCGCTCCCACATGGTGTAGGTGCTTTCCATCGCAAGCGCGGTTTGCTCGTCGGTCGCGCTCTTCAGCAGTGGTTCCGTGGCTTTGCCTAAATCCGTTGGCAGGTAGGCGATCATCAGGGCCAGGGGTTGGTCGCCGTCACGAAAACGCCTGTGCACGCACAAAACTTTGGACAGCCCCAATGTTTCGGCGATGCGTTGTGGCGCGTCTTCGACGCGATGCGACAGGACGTCGACGTTCGGCGTGATCCCGGAGTCGGCCAGCACCTCGGTGATGGTGCGCACGCCGGGCCCGAGTTCTTGCTTCACCGGGTTGGCCACGAACGTGCCCAGGCCCTGCTTGCGCACCAGCCATCCCCGTCGTTCGAGAAGTCCGACAGCCGCGCGCACGGTGACCCGGCTCACGCGGGTGCGATCGATGAGTTCTCGCTCGGTCGGCAATCGCGCTCCGCGCGGCAGGCGCTGTTTGACGATGGCCGCCTTGAGGGCTTCGGCGAGTTGGGTGCTGGCCGGCACGCTGCCGCGGGAGATCCGGAGGTCGGCAACGTCGAGGTCCAGCTGGTCGGGGCCCATGAGATGTATTAAAACGTCCTATCCACTGGGCGTAAAGCGGCGCTCCCAGGCGCGGGCGACACGCGTTGGACGGATTACTCTGGTAGCGAACGGTTTTCGCGCGTGAGCAGCCGATGGACGGGTTTGCGCGGGTCAGGAGGGTCAAGGGTGGCGATCGCGGTGGAACGGTTCGACCACATTGTCCTGAATTGCCGCGACGTTGAGGCCACCGCCGCATGGTACGAGCGCGTGCTCGGGATGCGGCGCGAGACGTTCGGGCCCTCGCGTCGGACGGCGCTGTGTTTTGGGGATCAGAAGATCAATCTGCGGCAAGTCGGTGCATTGGCCGACGATCCCGACTGGTTCACCGGGTCCGTTGAGGCCGCCGGTTCCGAAGACCTGTGCTTCGTCACCCGTTCCGGCCCGGATGACGTGCGCGCCCACCTGGCCGCGTGCGGAGTGAAGGTGATCTCCGGACCGGTGACCAAGGTGGGGGCGCTGGGCGAGATGACTTCGCACTACTGCCGTGACCCCGACGGCAACCTGATCGAGATCGCCGTCTACTGAGGGTCGGCCAGCGGATACAGGGCCGGGAGATTGATCACGATGGCTTCCTGGCTGCTGCGCGCGATCACCACCTCGGCGGTGGTGTTGGGGTCGGGGTTTTCCTCCCGGTGCGGCAGGTACGGCGGGATGAAAACGTAGTCGCCGGGAGCGGCGGCGATGCGGACCTCTCCGGTGCCGTCATGAAAGACGAACTCCGGGTTGCCCTTTCGGACATAGATGGCGGTCTCGGAGTCGCCGTGATGGTGGTTGTCCGAAGCCGATTGCGGCGCCGCGTGCGTCTCGCCCATCCAGAGCTTCTCCGCGCCGACCGAGCTGCCCGACAGGGCGGCGAAGCGCCGCAGCCCCTCCGATTGCGCTGTGTCGGAGCTGATCTCCGACGCCTTGACGTGACGCACCCGGTTGCGCGCGGGCGGCGTCGCCGTGCTGTCGAAGTCTGGATGGAATCCGTCCGAAGTGGCCACGGGTCAATTATCGTCCGGGGCGTCTCGATACGCCTCGAGCAGTCTCAGCCATAGCTCGCTGATGGTCGGGAAGCACGGTACCGCATGCCACAACCGGTCGACCGGCACCTGGCCTGCGACGGCGATGGTGGCCGAGTGCAGGAGCTCCGTCACGCCCGGGCCGACCATGGTGACGCCGAGCAGGTGGCCGCGATCCGCGTCTACCACCATCCGCGCGCGGCCCGTGTAGCCGTCCGCGTAAAGTTTGGCTCCCGTTACCACATCGCCGATTTCGATGTCGACCGTGCGAATTCGGTGTCCGGCTTGGCCGGCCTGCTCAGCCGTCAGTCCCACGGCAGCCGCTTCGGGGTCGGTGAAAAAGGCCTGCGGCACCGCGTGATGGTCGGCGGTCGTGGCATGCGCACCCCACGGTTTGGTGTCCAACGGCTTTCCCGCGGCACGGGCGCCGATGGCCGCACCGGCAATGCGGCCCTGGTACTTGCCCTGATGGGTGAGCAGCGCCCGGCGATTGACGTCGCCAGCCGCGTAGAGCCAGCCGTCGTCGACGGCGCCGCGCACCAGACAGGTGTCGTCCACCTCGAGCCAGCTGCCCGGCCTCAATCCCACTGTCTCCATACCGATGTCGTCGGTCAGCGGGGCGCGGCCGGTGGCGAAGAGCACCTCGTTGATGGGCAACTCGGTGCCGTCATCCAAATCGAGGACGACATGGGAATCGTCCGGGCGGCGCAACGCGCGGACCGATATCCCCATGCGCAAGTCGACGCCCGCCTCGGCGAGGCCGCGCCCGATCAGCTCGCCCACGAAGGGCTCCATCCTGGGCAGCAGTCCCGAACCTCGCACCAACAGGGTCACCTCGGAGCCCAATCCCCGCCACGCCGTGGCCATTCGACACCTACGCCGCCGGCGCCGACGACCGCCAGCCGCTCCGGGACGGCGCTGCTATCGGTGGCCCGCCGGTTGGTCCATGGTCTCGCCTCGGCGAGGCCGGGCAGGTCGGGCAACGCGGTGCGGCTTCCGGTGCAGATGACCACCGCGTGCCGTGCGGCGACCGCCACCTGGTCGCCGGTGGCGTCGGTGACGACGACGCGGCGCGGCCCGTCTAATCGCCCGTGCCCGCGTATCAGGGTCGCGCCGATCCCGCTCACCCAGTGGGCCTGGCTGCTGTCGTCCCAGTCGGTGACGTAGCGGTTGCGGCGGCCGAATACGCCGTCGGTGCTCAGCGAGCCTGTGACCGCCTCCCGCGCGCCGTCGATCCTGCGGGTGTCGGAAAGCGTAATCACGGGGCGCAGCAGTGCTTTACTGGGCACACACGCCCAATACGAGCACTCGCCGCCAACGAGTTCGCGCTCGATCAGAGCAACGCGCAGTCCTGCGGCTCGGGCCCGTTCGGCGGCGTTTTGGCCGACCGGGCCGGCGCCGAGCACCACGACGTCGAACTCTTCTGCCTCAGCTGCTGCCATGGTCGACGATCCTCTCGCGTGGTGGCCGCGGCGCCGAGGCCCCGCTCCGGGTATTCATCGGAGATTGATCAGTTGCTCGGCGAGCTGACGCACATCACTGGCGACGATGTTCGGCTGCGGCAGGCCGTCGATCGGCAGCGGTACGTTGCCGCGCCGGGTGATGAGGGCCCCGCCGAATCCGACATGCTGCGCACCGATGGTGTCCCACACGTGCGCCGCCACCATCATGCAATCGGGCGGAGCCACCCCGATCGTCTCGCATGCGTACCGATACACGGCGGGCGAAGGCTTGAAGACGCTGCGGGCATCGACGCTCAGTTGATGTTCGAAATAGCCAGCCAGCCCGGAATTCTGCAGTGCGGTCGGGCCCTCCGGATTGGGCGGGGAGTTGCTCAAAGTCACCAGCCGAAAGCCGTTGTCACGCAGCGCAGCCAGCCCCTCGGCGGCATCGGGGTGCGCCGGCATCGTGAGCAGCCCGGCCTTCAGCCGCTCCGCGTCGCTTTCGGAAACGTTCACCCGGTAGATGTCGCCCAGCATGCGCAGCACCCCCTCGGCGAGCACCGGAAACGTCACGTAGTTGCCGGCCAGCGTGATCGACATCGAGTACATGACGAGTTGAGCGAACCATTCGCGCAACATGCGCTCATCGCCGAACAGCTCACCGAAAAGCGGTGCGATGGACTCGATGTCGAGCAGCGTCTCGTTGACGTCGAAGACGAGGACGGACGGTGTTGTCATGCTAGTGCTCGACATTCTTTCGTTGGGGAATATCCGGTCGTAGGTAACCCACCAGGCACAGCACAATCAGCAACATCGCGGCCACCGGCCACCACAAGGCGATCAGCGCCGCCGTCACAAACACGCTCAGCGTGATGAACGACCTCATCCGCAGCATGCGTCGCATCCGCGCCGAAACATTCTGGTGCAAAGGCCGATCGACCGCCTCCCAGCACAGCGCCAGGTAGGTGATGTTGACCAGGACGAAGACCGCGGCGTATGAGGACACCGGTGCCGCGGCCAGCCTGCTGTCGGCGATCCACTCGGTGGTGAAAGGGATCAGCGATACCGAAAACAGGTGGGCGAAGTTCGACCACACCAAGCGCGGTGTCGCGACCTGCGCGTAGTTCAACACGTGGTGGTGGTTAACCCAGACGATGGCGATGAACAGGTAGCTGACCACATAGCTGAGTCCGGTGGGCCATAGCGGCAGGAGGGCGCCGAAGCCATGTGCGCTCGGCGGCCTGAGTGCCAACACCAAGATCGTGATGAGCACGGCGAAGACGCCGTCGGAGAACCCGCGCACCCGCTCGGGAGTGGTGCCTTGTTCCGTCACCGTTACCTTCCGATCTGCCGCATTGCACCGAAGCCGTTTTCAGGCCGGCTGATGGTCCCGCTCTTGGACCACCCAAGCATTGCCGTCAGGATCGCGGAAATCGACGAAGCTCGCATAGTTGCCGCGATCTGGATCGGCACCCGCGAGAAAGGTGCCGCTCCAGCCGCCGTCGGTGTCCTTATGCCGTATCTCGCTGACTGTTACGCCGCGATCAGTGAGCTCGGCGCGGCAGGCTTCGATGTCGGAGACGACAAGATACAAGCCCCGCACGGAGCCAACCGGCGCATCCGTCAGCCCCACGCCGAATTGTATTGAGGTGCCCGATCCCTCAGGCGTCAACTGGATGACCCGGAACTCGGGCGTGGGGGCGTAATCGACCTCGAGGTTGAAGCCAACCTGGTCACGGTAGAACCGCAACGACCGGTCCGGATCCGCGACGGGCAGGATCACGACTTCCAAGGACATCCTCATGGTGCGCTCCCGGCCGGGTTCTTTCCCAAGATCTCCTCTGTGTCGAGCCCGCGATCCACGCCGTGTGGAATGACGGTCTGGCCCGGTTCGAGTTGAAGTTGCTTGCCGTCGAGGTGCACATCGACCTTGTCCGGCTCGAAGGACACCAGATTGCGAACCCGCGCGACCTCCGTCCAAGCGCCGACGTAAGACCATGCCGCGCGCCGGTGGTCGCCGATGTCATAGTACGAACAAATCCCTTTGTATGGGCAAAAAGTCTGAATATCAATAGGTTTGAGGGTTGACTCATCGATATCCTGGCGCGGGACGTACCATCGGGGCGCAAAGCCGGACTCATACAGTGCCAGCGGGCGATGGGTATCGGCGATCACTCGGTCGCCATCCCGGACGACCAGATGCCGCGCCGTGGAACGGATGTCGATGCGATGATAGGCGTCAGCGGCGTGCCCGACGATCCGCTCCTCTTCTTCGTAGAACCCGTCCATGGCACGCCAGGCAAAGGCCACCCGGCCCTCGAGTACCGCTGCATGGGCCGGCAGCCCGGTGTGCTCCCAGGCGCTGTGGTTGGTCTCGCGTCCCGATGCGTTGACGGTGAACCACTGGGTGGCCCCGAGGTCACGGTGCTGCGTCACCCGGTCTTCGGCAAGCAGCGTTTCCTCTTCGATGTCGCCGCGGGGAAAGTAGGCGACCGGGTAGCGACCCGGCTCGTGCAACAGCATCACATCCTCGCTGTCGGCGATCCATCGATCGGCGAAGCGCACTCGCAGTCGGCGACGCAACGGCTCGGCGAACAGCAGCCGCGGCGGCATCGGCTGCTCGGTCAAAAAGTGTCCGAGCGATCCCGTCGCCAGCGGCCCTTGTTGCCATGCCAGACCCATGGGAAGCCCGTCCTTTCCTGAAATTCGTTCGCGCAGTAGTGTTTCTCGTCCGCATCACTCCAGCACGACGACGAGCTTGCCTGTGGCTTCACCCGCCTCGGCGACGCGGTGCGCTTCGCGGATGTCGTCGAACGAGAAGACCCGCGCCGGTGCCGCGTCGAGCTTGCCGTCGGCTATCTGCTGAGCGATCTGACCGAACGGCACATCCGAAACCGGGAACCCGGGGTTTCCGAATACGGGGCTGGCGAAGAAACTGAAGCTCACGCCGCTGGCCATTCGCGCGAGGGGATTGAAATCGCGGATGGGTGCCAGACCACCCAGCCACCCGGCGAGGCAGGCGGTGCCGCCGCGGCGCAACATGTCCAGGGAGTCGAGGATGGTGCTGTTGCCGACGAGGTCGAGTACGGCGTCGATACGCTTGGCTTCCGCGATGTGGGCGGCAAGGTCACCGCGCTCCACCTCCACCCGGGTCGCGCCCAGCTCTTCGAGCATGCCGAAGCGTTGCCGGCTGCGCGTCGTGGCAATGACTTCGGCGCCGGTGATCACCGCCATCTTTAGAGCGGCCTGACCCAAAGCCGAAGTCGCCCCACGGATCACCAAGGTTTGTTCCGCGGCAAGACTCAGGTTGCGGTACAGGCAGGTCCACGCCGTCGCATAGGTTTCCGGCAGAGCCGCCAGCTGTGACCACGGCAGGTCGGATTCGATGGGCGCAACATTGGCTGCGCGGACGCGGGTGTACTCTGCATAGCTGCCGTTGATGGTGCGCCCCAGGCCACCCATCAGCGCCGCGACCTTGGCCCCGACCGGGAATTCGCCGCCCGGGCACGAGTCGACGATGCCGACGCATTCGATGCCGCTGACCTCGGCCGCTTCGGCCCATTCGCCGCGACGCATGTGGATCTCGGCATGGTTGATGCCGAAACCCTTTATCGCAATGACGACTTCGCCATCTTTCGGCAGCGGCTTGGGAATTTCGGTGTAGACCAGGCTGTCCAGACCGCCGAACTTTTCCAAGATGATCGCCCGCATGGCTTGTCCACCGGCTTGCTCGCGTACGACCGCCGGAGCGGTTGGCAGCTGAGGTGACTCGAGCATGGACATCGGCTGCCTCTTTCACCATCGTCGGCGGCGACGGCACCAGGTGGCGCGACGCATAATAATGGGCCAACTGACCCATTATTATGGGTGACCATATCCCCCATGTCCAGCGAAACGTCAACACTCAGACGCTGCGCTGCGCGCGCGACGACGCGGGTTGACTCTTACGCCGCGGGGGTTGCACCGCGAAGGAGCACACATAGTCGACCGCGGCATCGACGGCGGCCCGCAGCGGTTGCGGATCACCGGTGACGTGGGTGAGCATCGCGCCGCCCTGGTGCGCGGCGACCATGGATACGGCCAGATGCCGCGCGTCGGCCTCCGGGCGCAGGTCGCCGCGCTCACGCATCGACTCCAGGCCGGCCCGAAACAGGTCGATCCACTGGTCGTATCCCGCGGCCAACTCATCGTGTATCTCGCGGTCGGCCTCGATCAGCTCACCGGCCAGGGACCCATAGACGCAACCGCCGACGCGGTACACGGCGTCGATGTCGGCCACGCAGCCATCGGCCCAGGCCCGCAGGGCAGCGAGGCTGTCGAGCCCGGCGAACTGCGGCCGAGTGTGGAAGGCCCGCACGTCATTACGGCGCGCATCGATGACATGGCGGGTCAGGTCGCGCTTATCGCCGAAGTAGTGGGAGATCTGGGATCCACCCACCGCGGCGGCGCGACGAACCTGGTCGACGCTCGTGTTGGCGACGCCCCGTTCGAACATCAACCGGGCGGCGACCTCGATGATTCGCGCGCGCGTCGCCAGTCCCTTGCGGGTGAAGCGCGATGGGTTGCGTTCGGTCACTTCGCCGCCTTCGGGACCAATCGCTCACCCGGCCCGTCGCGCCGGGCGGCGCGCGCGGGACCGGCGCGGCGGACGGGGTGCTCGCTCGGCGGGGTCGGTGGCGAACAGACGTAAATAGTTGATTGCGAAGCGAATGGCGTCGGCGTGCGGCCACTCCTCTTGGTAGGTGAAGGTCAGCACGCCACCGCCCTGGTGCGCGGTGACGATCACCAACGCCAGTTGGTTTGGATCGGCATCGCGAACCAGCAACCCGTCGTCTTTCATCCGCGCAATTGCCCGTTCCAGCAATTCAATCCACTGCCGGTACCCGGCGGCCAGCGCCTCGCGGGTGGCGTCGTCTGACTTCGCCAACTGGGCGGTCAAGGCGTGGTAGGTAGGGGTGCCGAAATAGCCGATGCGCCGCAGGTAGCGCATGTTCAGATCGATCCAGCGCTCGAAGTCGTCAAACGAACCTAGGCCGCGAAGGGTGGGCTGGCGATGAAAATCCAAGACGACGCCGATCTGGCGCCTGATCACCGCGCGAATGAGCGCCGCCTTGTCGGTGAAATAGTGGGCAAGCTGCGAGCCGCTGACCGAAGCCGCCCGGCGCACGCTGTCCATGTTCGACGCGGACAGGCCCTCGGTAACGATCAGCTGAGCGGCGGCCTGCACGATTCGGTCGCGGGTGGCTCGCCCCTTGGCGGTCAACCGTTGTTCGTCGTGAACATCGGGATGGGCCATCGCGCCAGGCTAACCCGGGAGCGCCCCCATTTATGGGATCTCCAGCCCAAACATCGGCTCAGGCTTGGGCTTGGGTCGCGAGGAAGTTCCGGATCAGCCGGGCGACGTCGTCGCACGCGGATTCCAGCAGAAAGTGTCCGCCGTCGAGCAGATGGATCTCGGCGTCGGGCAGGTCGTCGGCGAACGCCTCGGCGCCGGCCGGGCCGAAGATCTCGTCGCCGCGGCCCCAGACCGCCAGCAGCGGCACCCGGGCGGCCCGGAAGTAGTCGTGCAGGCGCGGATACAGGGCCGCATTGGTGGCGTAGTCGCGAAACAACTTGAGTTGCACCAGATCGTTGCCGGGACGGGAGATCAGGGCGTAGTCATGTTGCCAGGATTCGGGATCGACCAGCGTCTCCTCGGCCACGCCGGTCACGTACTGCCAACGGGTGGCATCCAGGGTGAGGAACTGGCGCACCGCCGCCTCGGTATCCGCCGTCTGCTCCTGTTGGTACGCCTGCACGACCTTCCAGAAGCTCTCGACGAATCCCGCGTCATAGCCATTGCCGTTCTGGCTGATGATCGCGGTGATCGCGGCCGGGTCGCGCAACGCGAGCCGCCAGCCGATCGGCGCGCCGTAGTCCTGAACGTACATGGCGTACCGGTTGACGCCCAGGGTTCCCAGCAGACCGGCCGTGAGGTCGGTCAGCCCGTCGAAGGTGTAGTCGAACTCGTCGACCGGTGGGGCGTCGGACAGCCCGAAGCCGAGGTGATCCGGTGCGATGACGTGGTATTCGTCGGCGAGGGCGGGGATCAGGTGGCGGAACATGTACGAGCTGGTGGGAAAACCGTGCAGGAGAACCACCGCGGGGGCGGCGTCATCGCCGGCCTCCCGGTAGAAGATCTGATGACCGTCGACGTTGGCGTAGCGATGATGAACCGCAGGCATGGCATTCCTCCTGAGTCAATGCATTTCAGCATCGTGCGCCTCGGCGGCGTCCGATGGAGGTGCGCGGAACCCAGACTCTAGATTATGGGTTGTATGACCCAGTATGCACCAAACGGGCGGCTCGCGACAGCCCGTGAAGCCGAGGTGTTGCCGCACGAACCGGCCTGCCATATTCTGGGCGAACCATCCCAGTTGGGGCTCGTACGAATACGAGCCGGTTCGAGGTGACACAGTGGGCAGGCTTGTCTCGGTGAACGTGGGCATGCCCAAGAACGTCCAATGGCGAGACAAAGCGGTCTACACCGGGATCTGGAAGGCTCCGATCGAGGGGCCAGTCATGGTGCGCCGGCTGAACGTCGATGGCGACGGCCAGGGGGACCTGGCCGGGCATGGTGGGGAGCAACGCGCCGTCATGGTGTACCAGACCGAAGCCTACGACTTCTGGAAGGCATACCTGGGTCGTGACGACCTGCAACCCGGACACTTCGGCGAGAACTTCACCGTCACCGGACTCGCCGACGACGACGTCTGCATCGGAGACCGCTATCGCATCGGCGATGCCGAGTTCGAGGTCACCCAGCCGCGGGTCACTTGTTTTCGGATCGGCATCCGACTCGACGAGCCGAACATGCCCAATCTGCTTGTCTCTCAACATCGCCCGGGCTTCTACTTCCGGGTAATCACCGAGGGCCACGTGCGAGCCGGCGACGACATCGTGCGGACCCGCCGAGGCCGCCACGAACTCAGCGTCGCCGACGTGGACGCGTTGCTCTATCTGCCCGACCGCGACGACGAAATGTTGCGTACGGCCATCGACGTTCCGGCGCTCAGCCCCGGCTGGCAACAGTCGTTTCACGAGCTGCTGGCCGCACACGACGGTGCGGCACCCGCGCTAGCGCCGCCCATCGGAGCCGAACCGGGATGGCTAGGCTTCCGCAACTTGCGTGTGACCCAAACACGCCGGGAGAGTCCACAAGTACTTTCGTTCCGACTGGAAGCCGACGACCACAGTCCGCTGCCACCGGCGCTTCCCGGCCAGTACCTGACGGTCAAGATCACTGGCGCCGGCGAGCCCGCACCGATGCGCAGCTACTCGCTGTCCGACGGATCCGGCGCCGGCTATTACCGCATCAGCGTCAAGCGCGAGGACCACGGTGTGGTCAGCCGGTGGTTGCACACCCGCATTCACCCTGGGTCGGTGATCGCGGCGGCCGCGCCCCGCGGCGACTTCTTCCTCACCGACGACTCCAGCCCGGTCATCCTGTTCTCCGCCGGTATCGGGGCGACGCCGGTGCTGGCGATGCTGCATGCGCTGTCCGCGGCCGCGAGCCGTCGCGACATCTGGTGGTTGCACACCACTCACAGTCGCGAAACCCAGGCCTTCGCAGACGAAGTCACGACGCTCATCGAGTCATTGCCGCACGCCAGGCAGCAAATCTTCTACACCGAAACACAAGGCCGCCTGCGGCGCGAATCCATCGCGGCGTTGGGCCTGCCCACCGATGCCACCGTACATCTTTGCGGACCAACGCAATTCATGTCGAATATGCGCGAGGCCCTGATCGGCATTGGATTCGACTCCACGCGCATTCACAGCGAGCTGTTCGGCGCGCTGCCCGCGATCAGCCCGGGCATTGTCGAGACCGGTGATCACAAGCCACCGCATCAACCTGTAGGACCGCGGGGCACGGGGCCCGCGATCACCTTTGCGCGCAGCGGATTAACGGTAAGCTGGTCCCCCCAGTACCACAGCATCCTCGACCTGGCCGAAGATTGCGACGTGCCAACCCGTTTTTCCTGCCGCAGCGGGGTGTGCCACCTCTGTGTAACCGGGATCATCGCCGGGACGACCGCCTACGTGCAACGGCCATTGGAGCCGCCCGGCCAGGGGTCGGTGCTGATCTGCTCGGCGGCCCCGGATACCGATGTGGTTCTCGACCTCTAGCGTTTACGCGGCAATCGCTCGTTGACCTCCGGTCGCGTGCAGAATGGCGCCGTTGACATAGCTGGCGTCCGGAGATGCGAGGAAGACCACGGCACTGGCGATTTCGCCCGCGTCGGCCACGCGTTTCACCGTGGTGATCGCCGCGATGGTATCCAGGACACCCGGAAGGGCCGCGGCCCCAGGCGTTTCGGTCGGTCCGGCGGCTACAGCATTCACCCGCACGCCCGACTCGCCGAACTCATCGGCCCACACGCGGGTCAGCTGCTCCAAGCCGGCCTTCGTGGCCCCGTAGACACCCGCGCCGCGGGTTGCCACGGAAGCGGCCAGGGTACTCACGTTCACCACGGCGCCGTTACCCCGAGCGGCCATGGCCGGCACCAACTGCTGCACCAAAATGTACGGCGCGCGCAGATTGACGTTGACGTGTTCGTCGAAGGCCGCGTCGTCGGTGTCCGCGGTGGGACCGAATTCGTAGATTCCGGCATTGTTGATCAGGATGTCGACCGGTCCCGCCTCGGCGGCCAATCGCCGCACATCGTCGGCGTCGTTGAGGTCTGCTGCGACGAAACGTGCCGTGCCGCCGGCATTTTCAATATCGCGGACGGTCTTGGCGCCGCGTTCGGCATTGCGGCCCTGCACCACGACCTCGGCGCCGCGAGCCGCAAGCTGCAGTGCGATTTCCCGGCCGATACCCGATGTCGCGCCGGTGACCAATGCGGTCGAGCCGGCCAAAGTTGTTGCCATCGAAACCCTGCCTCCAAGAGAGAAGTTCAGTTGCTCTCCCGGTAAGCAAGGGCTTGCCGCCAATTATTCCTACGGGTTGAGGGGAACGGAGGCCTCGGCGGTGTAGCACAAAAAGGTCAGCGTCTCCTGGAGATACAGCTGCACGGTGTCCGCGTCATGGCTGGTGTACCCGATCGACACGTCGTGTCCGAGCTGCAGGTCGAAGTCGCCGCCGCGGGTGGTCAGCACGAAGGCGCCGTCGATCGCCGGCGCCCAGATGATGTCGCCGGGAACCAATCGGTCGATGTGTTCGAGGATCGGGTAGCCGTGTTCGGTCGTCTCGCTGACCCGCGTGTACACGTCGGCGGACAGCAGCACCGAGTACGGACCGTCGACACCGGCCAGCCGGAGTTCGGAGATCGCCTGAGTGATGACGTCGGGAATCTCCCGCGGGTCCGCCGGCAAGGTCAGTGACTTATTCGAGCTGGCGGAGCGGATGCCCTCGATCGATGCCGCGACGTAGCCCTCGAAAATGGCCCGGTCTTCCACGAATGCCAGCTTCTTGGCGGCTTCCTTGACCGGGTCCCAGTCGGAATCGTTGGCGCCGCGCTCGACGTTGTCGATCTCGTAGCGTGACAGGGTGAACGGAACCCGCAGTCGGACAAGGGGTTTGCTCTCGCGCAGGTGAGCCTCCACGCCTTCCGTGGGTGCTGCGACGTCGGCGAGCCGGCCGGTGCTCACCGCGGCGGTAACCGGTCCGCCGGGCTCGCTGACGTCGACCACCCGACGCCCGGCGATGTGGCGTTTGAAGGTGCGGGTCGCCTCCAATTCGATTTCTTCCCAGGCGGCTTCGGTGACCGGTGCCAGGTCGCGGTAGAGGTTGTTCATGAACTCGTTCCTTTCAGGCTGCCGATCGAGAGTGAGCCGTTCTGTGCAGCAGGCGTTTCCGCCAACGGCGCTGCGGGAAGTGGTGGTGGATCATCGAGAAAGTCGAGGGTGGGGGAGAAGAACAATCCGCCGGTGATGGCCGTGGAAAAGTCGAGGATGCGGTCGGTGTTTCCGGGCGGGTCGCCGAGGAACATGTTGCGCAGCATCCGTTCGGTGACTTGGGGCGTGCGCGAATAGCCGATGAAGTACGTGCCGTATTCGCTTTTGCCCAACTCGCCGAACGGCATGTTGTGCCGCACGATTTTCAGTTCGGTGCCGTCGTCGTCGGTGATCACATTGAGGGCGATGTGGGCGTTGCCCGGCTTGACGTCGTCGTCGAGCTCGATGTCGTCGAGCTTGGTGCGGCCGATCACGCGCTCCTGCTCGGTAACCGAGATCGAATGCCACGCCGACATGTCGTGCACGTACTTCTGCACGTGCACGTAGCACGAGCCGGCGAAGTCGGGATCCTCGTCACCGATCGCGGTGGCACTCGTGGCCAGCGCGCCGTCCGGGTTCTCGGTGCCGTCGACGAATCCGAGCAGGTCGCGGTTGTCGAAGTAGCGGAAGCCATGCACCTCGTCGACCACGGTGACCGCACCGGCCATGGATTTGAGGATCCGGTCGGCCAGTTCGAAGCAGACATCCAAACTTTCGGCCCTGATGTGGAACAACAGATCCCCGGGCGTGGCGGGAGCGGTGTGTCGCGGTCCGTGCAGTTCGTGGAACCGATGCAGTTCGGCGGGCCGGGGTCCGGAGAACAGGCGATCCCAGGCGTCCGAGCCGATCGAGGCGATCGCCGACAACCGTTTCTGCGGTTCGCGAAAGCCGATCGCGCGCACCAGTCCGGGAATGTCAGGCAGTGCGTCGTGCACCGCCGCCTCCCCGCCGTCGTCGATGGTCACCACCAGGAAGATCGCCGCGGGCGTCAACGGCGCGAGGATGGGTTGCGGCTGGACGGGGGGCACGTGGATGACCCTAACGTGAACCGCACAACGGCGGACAGCCATGATGTTCAACATGTCCGGCGGGCCTCGAAACCAGGCGAAGTCCTCAGCGAGCGCGCAAGGACTCTGCGAGTTCATCGACGCCTCTCCGTCGCCATTTCACGTGTGCGCCACGGTGGCCGCCCGGCTGATCGCTGCCGGATACACCGAACTGAGCGAGGCTAAACGCTGGCCGTCCGAACCCGGGCGCTACTTCACGGTGCGGGCGGGCTCGCTGGTCGCCTGGAATTCGGACGGCGCCGACGGACCGTTCCGAATCGTCGGGGCGCACACCGACAGTCCCAACCTCAGGGTCAAGCAGCACCCCGATCGGGTGGTCGCCGGCTGGCGGGTGGTGGCGCTGGAACCTTATGGGGGCGCGTGGCTCAACTCGTGGCTGGACCGCGATCTGGGTATCAGTGGGCGCCTGTCGGTGCGCGCGGACGGCGAAGACGGCGGCGTCGCACACCACCTGGTGCGCATCGACGAGCCGATCCTTCGGGTGCCGCAGCTGGCCATCCATCTGACCGAGGACCGCAAGTCGGTGACGCTGGATCCGCAGCGACACGTCAACGCGGTGTGGGGTGTCGGGGATACGACGCGGTCTTTCGTCGATTACGTCGCGGAGCGCGCCGGAGTCGCGCCGACCGACGGGCTGGCCGCCGATCTGATGACCCACGACCTGACTCCCGCGACTGTTGTCGGCGCCGACGCCGGCCTGCTGAGTGCGCCCCGGCTGGACAACCAGGCCAGTTGCTACGCGGGGATGGAGGCATTGCTGGCCGTGGAACGGGCCGGGGCCTATCTGCCCGTGTTGGCGGTCTTCGATCACGAGGAGGTGGGATCGACGTCGGATCACGGCGCGCAATCCGATCTGCTGGGCACCGTGCTCGAGCGAATCGTGCTGGCGGCCGGCGGTAGCCGCGAGGACTACCTGCGCCGGCTGCCGGCCTCACTGCTCGCCTCCGCCGACATGGCGCACGCCACCCACCCCAACTACCCGGAGCGGCACGAGCCCGGCCACCCGATCGCGGTGAACGCCGGGCCGGTGCTCAAGGTGCATCCGAACCTGCGCTACGCCACCGACGGTCGCACCGCCGCGGCGTTCGCGCTGGCCTGCCGGCAGGCCGGAGTGTCGTTGCAGCGCTACGAACATCGCGCCGACCTGCCGTGCGGATCGACGATCGGACCGTTGGCGTCGGCGCGGACGGGCATCCCCACCGTCGACGTCGGCGCAGCCCAACTGGCGATGCACTCCGCGCGCGAGTTGATGGGCGCACACGACGTGGCCGCTTACTCGGCCGCGATGCAGGCTTTTCTGTCGCCCCGCTGACCTACGATCCGGCAATGGCGCTAAACCTAGAAATGGTCACGTTCGACTGCGGCGATCCGGACGGGCTGGCCGGCTGGTGGGCGCAACAATTCGGCGGCGAGACGCACGTCATCCTCGCCGACGAGTTCACGGCGGTGACCTTCCCGGAAGGGCTGCGGCTCGGGTTCCAGAAGGTGCCCGACCCGACGCCAGGCAAGAATCGCGTGCACCTCGATTTGAGCGCGGCCGACGTCGACGCCGAGGTGTCGCGGCTGACGGCGGCCGGAGCCACCGAGGTCGGCCAGCACCGGTTCGGCGACAGCTTCCGCTGGGTGGTGCTCGCCGACCCCGAGGGCAACGTGTTCTGCGTGGTGCGGCAGTAGCCGCGGGTCGCAGCTCAGCCCGGCTCGGCCAGCTGGGCGTCCAGGGTGCGTCCAGCCCTAGACTGTCTGGCGTGACAGTCTCCGGGACGAGCGCGCGCACCCAGGCCATCGACACCGTCGAGCACGCCGCCTCCACTCCCGACGAGCCGCAACCGTTCGCCGAGCTGGGCCTCAAAGACGACGAATATCAGCGGATCCGCGCCATCCTGGGACGCCGGCCGACCGACGCCGAGCTGGCGATGTACTCGGTGATGTGGAGCGAGCATTGCTCCTACAAGTCGTCCAAGGTGCACCTGCGGTACTTCGGCGAGACCACCACCGACGAGATGCGGGCCGGCATGCTGGCCGGCATCGGCGAAAACGCCGGCGTCGTCGACATCGGCGACGGCTGGGCGGTCACCTTCAAAGTCGAGTCACACAACCACCCGTCCTACGTCGAGCCCTACCAGGGCGCGGCCACCGGGGTCGGCGGGATCGTCCGCGACATCATGGCGATGGGCGCGCGGCCGGTCGCGGTGATGGACCAGCTGAGGTTCGGCGCGGCCGACGCGCCGGACACCCGCCGCGTGGTCGACGGCGTGGTGCGCGGCATCGGCGGCTACGGCAATTCGTTGGGCTTGCCCAACATCGGCGGCGAAACGGTGTTCGATGCCTGCTACGCCGGCAACCCGCTCGTCAACGCCATGTGCGTCGGCGTCTTGCGCCAGGAGGACCTGCACCTGGCCTTCGCCTCGGGCGCCGGCAACAAGATCATCCTGTTCGGTGCCCGTACCGGCCTGGACGGCATCGGCGGGGTTTCGGTGCTGGCTTCGGACACGTTTGACAGCGAGGGATCCCGCAAGAAGCTGCCCTCGGTTCAGGTCGGCGACCCGTTCATGGAGAAGGTGCTCATCGAGTGCTGCCTCGAACTGTACGCCGGGCACCTGGTGGTCGGCATCCAGGACCTGGGCGGTGCCGGATTATCTTGCGCCACTTCGGAATTGGCCTCAGCCGGCGACGGCGGGATGGCGATCCAGCTCGAAGCCGTGCCGCTGCGCACCACGCAGATGACGCCCGCGGAGATCCTGTGCAGCGAGTCGCAGGAGCGGATGTGCGCCGTCGTGACCCCGGAAAACGTCGACGCCTTCCTGGCAGTGTGCCGCAAGTGGGACGTGCTGGCCACGGTGATCGGCGAGGTCACCGACGGCGACCGGTTGCAGATCACCTGGCACGGCCAGACAGTCGTCGATGTGCCGCCGCGCACCGTCGCCCACGAAGGCCCGGTCTACCACCGGCCGGTCGCCCGGCCCGATTCCCAGGACGCCTTGAACGCCGACAGCGCCGCGCGGTTGCCACGACCGGCCACCGGTGACGAACTGCGCGCCACTTTGCTTGCGCTGCTGGGTAGTCCGCACCTGTGCAGCCGTGCATACATCACCGAGCAGTACGACCGGTACGTGCGCGGCAACACCGTGCTGGCCGAGCATGCCGACGGTGGTGTGCTGCGCGTCGACGAATCCACCGGCCGCGGCATCGCCGTATCCACCGACGCATCCGGCCGCTATACGAAGCTCGATCCGTACGCCGGTGCCCAGCTCGCCCTGGCCGAGGCTTACCGCAACGTCGCCGTCACCGGGGCGGTACCGGTCGCGGTGACCAATTGCCTGAACTTCGGTTCGCCGGAGGACCCCGGAGTGATGTGGCAGTTCTCGCAGGCCGTCAAGGGCCTCGCGGATGGCTGTGTGGCCCTCGGGATTCCGGTGACGGGCGGCAATGTCAGCTTCTACAACCAGACGGGCTCGGCGGCGATCCTGCCCACCCCGGTGGTAGGCGTGCTGGGCGTCATCGATGACGTCGCCCGGCGCATCCCCACCGGCCTGGGCACCGAGCCAGGGGAGACCCTGATGCTGCTCGGCGATACTCGCGACGAGTTTGACGGTTCCACCTGGGCCCAAGTGACCGCCGATCATCTGGGTGGGTTGCCGCCCAGAGTCGACCTGGCCCGCGAGAAGCTGCTGGGGGCGGTGCTGCATTCGGCGTCGCGCGACGGCCTGGTGTCCGCGGCCCACGACCTGTCCGAAGGCGGCCTCGCGCAGGCCGTCATCGAGGCCGCCCTGGCCGGCGAAACCGGTTGTCGCATCGTGCTTCCCGAGGACGCCGACCCGTTCGTGACGTTGTTCTCCGAGTCGGCGGGTCGCGTGTTGGTGGCGGTGCCGCGTACGGAGGAGAGCCGGTTCCGGTCGATGTGCGAGGCGCGAGGACTGCCGGCGGTGCGCATCGGCGTGGTCGACCAGGCCTCCGACGCGGTCGAGTTCCATGGGCTGTTCACGGTCCCACTGACCGAACTGCGCGAGACTTCCGAGGCGGTGCTGCCGCGGCTCTTCGGATGAGTGACCGCAGCGAATCCTGATGTCTGCGCCGCATTTTCGTCGAACTGGCGCGTTGTCTTTGGCCGCCGCGCTGATCGGCTGGAGCTTCGTCAGTCCGCGGCTGCCGGCCTCGTGGCGGACGGTGCTGCAGGCCGGCGTGGGTGGCGCGCTGGTGTGGGTGACGCGTGCACCTCTGGGCCTGGGTCCGCCCCGGCTATGGGCCGGCTTGCGATCGGGGTCGCTGGCCGCATCCTTTGTGACGGCTACGGTCGCCGCGACGACCGCGCTGGCGCCCGTCCGCCGATCGATGGCCGACCGCCAGCCACCGGCGACGGCGCCGGAGTGGCTGCTGCTGCGGATACCGGTGGGCACAGTGTGGTCGGAGGAGTCCGCGTTTCGGGGCGCGCTGATGGCCGCGGGCTCCGCTGCTTTCGGTGCGCGCGGTGGACGGCTGTTGCAGGCCTGCGCTTTTGGCCTCTCGCACATCGCCGGCGCGCGCGCGACGGGTGAGCCGGTCGCCGGCACGGTGTTGGTCACCGGAACCGCGGGCTGGCTCTTCGGTTGGCTGGCCGAGCGTTCCGGAAGCCTGGCCGCACCCATGCTGGCGCATTTGGCCGTCAACGAAGCCGGTGCCATCGCCGTGCTGGCCGTCCGGTCGTCGGGCCGCGGGATTTTGAGACCCTGAGGTCATGGCCCCGCGCGACAGAGCCGACCCGGTGAAGACCCGCCAGGCGTTACTGGCGATCGCGGACTGGCTTGGCGACGAATCACGTCCGGCGCCTGACCGACAGGAATTGGCGACGGCCGTGCGGCTGACCGCCCGCACGCTCGCCGCGGTGGCACCCGGGCGGAGCGTGGAGTTGCGCATCCCCCCGTTCGTCGCGGTGCAGTGCATCGCCGGGCCCACGCACACCCGGGGCACGCCGCCCAACGTGGTGGAAACCGACCCGCGCACCTGGCTGCTGCTGGCCACCGGAAAGTTGTCGTTCGCCGAGGCGCAGCCCACCGGTGCGCTGCGCCTTTCCGGTTCGCGAGCCGGTGAGATTGGACACTGCCTGCCCCTGTTCGATATGGGCTGAACATAACCCTGAACTGCAGCTTTAGGTATTTGAAGTGGCAATTCGTCGCTCAACACGCCCGGCGGATTCGTCGGCGCGGCGACGCTGCCCGTAGACTCCGTTACGTCACCAACCGTTCCCCGGGGAGCTGCCCAATCGTGACCGTCCAAGAACCCGAAGAGGACTTCAACGCACCCCGTGAAGAATGCGGTGTATTCGGGGTATGGGCCCCGGGCGAGGACGTCGCCAAACTCACCTATTACGGCTTGTACGCGCTGCAGCATCGCGGCCAGGAAGCCGCCGGCATCGCCGTGGCAGATGGATCCCAGGTGCTGGTCTTCAAGGACCTCGGCCTGGTCAGCCAGGTGTTCGACGAGCAGACGCTTGGTGCCATGCAGGGCCACGTCGCCATCGGCCACTGCCGCTACTCGACCACCGGCGACACGACGTGGGAAAACGCACAGCCGGTTTTCCGCAACACCGCGGCCGGCACCGGCGTCGCATTGGGGCACAACGGCAACCTGGTCAACACCGCCGAGCTCGCCGCCCGCGCCCGCGACGAGGGGCTGATCGCCAAGCGCGCCCCGGCGCCGGCGACGACGGACTCCGACATCTTGGGCGCGCTGCTGGCCCACGGCGCGGCGGACGCCACCCTGGAGCAGGCGGCGCTGGATCTGCTGCCGACCGTGCGTGGCGCGTTTTGCCTCACCTTCATGGACGAGAACACCCTGTACGCGTGCCGCGATCCGCATGGGGTGCGGCCGCTTTCGCTCGGACGGCTGGATCGCGGCTGGGTGGTGGCCTCCGAAACGGCGGCCCTCGACATCGTCGGCGCGTCGTTCGTGCGCGACATCGAACCCGGTGAATTGCTGGCGATCGACGCCGACGGCGTCCGCTCCACGCGGTTCGCCAATCCCACCCCCAAGGGCTGCGTCTTCGAGTACGTCTACCTGGCACGACCGGACAGCACGATCGCCGGCCGGTCGGTCCACGCAACCCGGGTGGAGATCGGCCGCCGGCTCGCCCGTGAGCGTCCCGTCGAAGCCGACCTGGTCATCGGCGTGCCCGAGTCGGGCACGCCGGCCGCCGTCGGATACGCGCAGGAGTCGGGCATTCCCTACGGCCAGGGGCTGATGAAGAACGCCTACGTCGGACGCACCTTCATCCAGCCGTCGCAGACCATCCGTCAACTCGGTATCCGGCTGAAGCTCAACCCACTTCGCGAGGTGATCCGGGGCAAACGACTCATCGTCGTCGACGACTCGATCGTGCGCGGGAACACCCAGCGCGCACTGCTGCGGATGCTGCGCGAGGCCGGCGCCGTCGAAGTGCACGTGCGGATCGCCTCACCCCCGGTCAAATGGCCCTGCTTCTACGGCATCGACTTCCCGTCACCGGCGGAACTGATCGCCAACGCGGTCGAGGACAAGAAGGAGATGCTCGAGGCGGTGCGGCATGCCATCGGCGCCGACTCGCTGGGCTACATCTCCCTGCGCGGTCTGATCGCGGCCTCCGAGCAGCCGGCCTCGCGGCTGTGCACCGCCTGCTTCGACGGCCAGTATCCGATCGAGCTGCCCGGCGAAACCGCGTTGGGCAAGAACGTCATCGAGCACATGCTCGCCAATGCCGCGCGCGGCGCCGGCCTCGACGATCTCGCGGCCGACGAAGTGCCAATCGTGCACTGAGGGAACTCGGTTGCGCCCCATCGCCGACGTTTGATCCCGGCCGTGAACGCCGCCCGGTAGCCTTTATCGCGATGACGGATCCCGGAAAGAGCCCCGGACGCCACCAAGGCAGTCAGGGCATCACCTACGCTTCGGCCGGGGTGGACATTGAAGCCGGCGATCGCGCCGTCGAATTGTTCAAGCCGCTGGCGACAAAAGCTACGCGACCCGAGGTTCTGGGCGGCCTGGGCGGATTCGCCGGCTTGTTCGCGCTGCGTGGTGACTACCGCGAGCCACTGCTCGCGGCGTCTACCGATGGCGTCGGCACCAAGCTGGCGGTTGCCCAGGCGATGGACAAACACGACACCGTCGGGCTGGACCTGGTCGCGATGGTGGTCGACGACCTGGTGGTGTGTGGCGCCGAGCCGCTGTTCCTGCAGGACTACATCGCGGTGGGCCGCACGGTGCCGGAACGCTTGAGCGCCATCGTCAGTGGGATCGCCGAGGGGTGTGTGCGGGCCGGCTGCGCGCTGCTGGGCGGCGAGACCGCCGAACACCCTGGTCTGATGGAACCGGACCACTACGACATCTCGGCCACCGGAATCGGTGTCGTCGAGGCCGACGACGTGCTGGGTCCCGACCGGGTCAAACCCGGCGACGTCATCATCGCGATGGGTTCGTCCGGCCTGCATTCCAACGGATATTCGCTGGCGCGCACGGTGCTCCTCGAGATCGACCGGATGAACCTCGAGGGCTACGTCGAGGAGTTCGGCCGCACCCTGGGAGAAGAGCTGCTCGAACCCACCCGTATCTACGCCAAGGACTGCCTGGCGCTCGCGGCCGAAACCCACGTGCGCACCTTCTGCCACGTCACCGGCGGCGGGCTGGCCGGCAATCTGCAACGCGTCATCCCCCATGGCCTGGTCGCCGAGATGGACCGCGGCACCTGGACACCCGCGCCGGTGTTCGCCATGATCGCCCAGCGCGGCCGCGTGACGCGCGAGGAGATGGAGAAGACGTTCAACATGGGCGTCGGGATGATCGCCATCGTGGCCCCCGAAGACACCGACCGCGCATTGGCCATCCTGACCGCACGACACCTGGACTGCTGGGTGCTGGGCACCGTTGGCAAAGGCGGAAAAGAGGGCCCGCGGGCCAAGATGGTGGGTCAGCACCCGAGGTTCTAGGACGCGTGGATTCCGGTAGATCTAACGCGGCGCCGATGCACTACGCATCGGCGCCGGGGCGTTGGCTTTAGCGACGCCAGCTGTCCTGGTCGTCCCAGGATTCGTCGGATCCGTCGCCGTCCAGTTCGCTGGACTCGTCCGAACCCGTCCCTGACAGCTCTTGCTGAAGCCGCTGGAAGTCGGTCTGCGGAGAACTGTATTTGAGTTCTCGAGCAACCTTGGTCTGCTTTGCCTTAGCCCGGCCGCGGCCCATGGGGGAACCCCCTCGCGCAATAACGGAGCGGCCTAACGAGTAGGCGGCTCCGATCTCCTGGTGTCATATTGTCCTGCCAACCACTTTACCGTGCCCCGCCACCGGGCGTTGGCGCGCCCTGCTCGCTGTGGCGGACGTTACCGTTCATTATCCCGCACCGCCCCGCAACCGTTCAACAGCTAACCGCCCGGCGCCGATCTGTTCCGTTGCGGGCAGGGAATCGGCGTCGATCACCGCAGCCACCGAGGCCTCTGGTCCGGTCGCCAATTCCGTGTCGGCGGGCAGCCCGCGCTTGAGCAGCGCCAGCGCTATGGGCCCGAGATCCATGTGGTCCACGACGGTGCCGACGCGGCCGACGGTGCGGCCGCCGGCCAGTACCGGATCACCCGTCGACGGCCGGTCCGCCGACCCGTCGAGGTGCAGCAGCACCAGCATCCGGGGTGGCCTGCCCAGGTTGTGCACCCGCGCGACGGTCTCCTGCCCGCGATAGCAACCCTTGTCCAGGTGAACGGCTCCGGCGCCCGGACCACCGATCCATCCGACCTCGTGCGGAATCGTGCGCTCGTCGGTATCGACGCCGAGGCGGGGCCGCACGGCCGCGACCCGGTGGGCTTCGTAAGCCCACACACCGCTGGGCCGGACCCCGGCCTGCGCCAGGCGATTTCGCCAGTCGTCCGCCGCGGCGCGCGGAACCAGCAGGTCCAGCTCGATGGGGCCGGCCGGCGTGCCCGGCATCCGCCGCACGAAGCCGTCGCCCGCGGGAATCGCGGTCAGCTCGGCGGGTAGCGTGTCCACCCCGAGCGCGTCGAGAACCGCGCGGTCAGCCAGTTTCGGACCGAGCAACGACAGCACGGCCAGATCGGCTTCGGCCGGGGTGACCTCGGACCAGAACACCATCTTGCGCAGGTACCCCAGCAGCGGCTCCGCGCGCCACGGTTCGGTGTCCAGATAGGTCGTGCCGGCCAGCTCGGTCTGGACCCAGTGATCCTCGACGCGGCCCTGGCCGTCGAGGCTGAGATTCTGCGTGCTGGCGCCGTCGGGGAGGTCGCTGACGAATTGCGTCGAAATGCTGTGCAACCAGGTTTGCCGGTCTTTCCCGGTCAGGGCTAGTACTCCGCGGTGGGAGCGGTCGACGAATATCGCGTCGGTGTCGGCCGCACGCTGCTCGCCGAGCGGATCGCCGTAATGCCAGACGGCACCGGCGTCGGGTCCGGTCTCGGGTGCGGGGACGGGGCGGGTCACGAGTCAACTCTACGGACCGCCGGGCGCTCCCCACGAGTGTGAAGCTGGCTTCACACTGGCCGCCGAATGTGCGGCCAGCTTCACGTTCGCGGGTCATTGGATAGGCTTCTCCACCATGGCCGGCCCAACGGGTGTGATCGTCACGCTGGACGGCGAAATCCATTCGCCCGACGCGCCCCTGCTCTACGCCGACGACCTCGCAGCCGTCCGCGGTGACGGTGTCTTCGAAACCCTGTTGGTCCGCGACGGCCGGGCCTGCCTGATCGAGCCGCATCTGCAGCGGCTGACCCAGTCGGCCGCCTTGACCGACCTGCCCCAGCCCGATCTGCCGCGATGGCGAGGCGCGATCGAGGTAGCCACCCGGCACTGGTGCGCGGGGAACGCCGACGAGGGCGCGATGCGGTTGATCTACAGCCGCGGTCGCGAGGGCGGTTCGGTGCCCACGGCCTACGTGATGGTCAATCCCGTACCCGAACGGGTGACGGCGGTCCGGCGTGGCGGGCTGGCGGCGATCACGCTCGACCGCGGGTTGCCCGCCACCGGAGTGGACGCGATGCCGTGGCTGCTGGCCGGGGCCAAGACCCTGTCGTACGCGATCAATATGGCGGCCCTGCGGCATGCCGCCCGTGCGGACGCCGGTGACGTGATCTTCGTCAGCACCGACGGCTACATCCTGGAAGGCCCGCGCTCGACAGTGGTGATCGCCGCCGACTCTGAGACGCCGGACGGTAATCCGTGCCTGCTGACGCCGCCGCCGTGGTATCCGATCCTGCGCGGCACCACCCAGCAGGCGCTGTTCGAGGTGGCCAGGGACAAGGGCTATGACTGCGACTACCGGGCGCTGCGCGTCGCGGATCTGGATGCCGCCCAAGGCGTTTGGCTGATCTCCAGCATGACCTTGGCCGCGCGCGTGCATACCCTCGACGGCCGACCGCTGCGGCCCTCGCCGATGGCCGCGGATTTCGCCGAACTGATCGACGCCGCCATCGTCAGCGATCGCTGAGCGCTGAATTCTGTTGTCGGCTGGCCGATTCGCCGGTACGGTCGGTCGTACACAAGAAGGGAGGTGGTCCGCGAAATTGATAGCTTCATGGACATGTGAGGTGGCTGCGCGCTAGCAGCAGTGGCTCGGAAGAGCTGGCGTCACAACAGCGCTAGCGAATTCCCCGCAGCCACCCGGCCCCCGAGCTTCCGGTTTGTCCAACCAGGAATACGGCTCGGGGGCCGTTCCATATCGGGAGGGCGCTACTAGCCGACGAAACGGGACAGCCGCGCCGAGAGATGCGGCACCAGACCGCCGTCGGCGTCCACCCGCTCCTCGACGTAGGCGAGGTCGCCGCCTTCGACGATGCCGTAGAGGCGCTTGGCGCCGCCGACCAGCACGCCCGACCTGCTGCGGGCCAGCGCGTCGGTGACCAGCTCCCAGGACGACTGGGTCAAGGGGCGGCCGTAGAACAGTTCGACGTAGCCCGCCGAATGGGCCAACAGCAGTTCGATCGCGTGGGATTCACTGGGGTCGTCGGGATCGGTGACAAAGCGCCAGAATCCGGTCTCGCGCAGGCCGCGCTCTTCGTAATCGCCCGTCTCGCTGAGCCGCCAGGAGCGGGCTTCCCAGTTCAGGTAGTCGCCGCCGTCGTGGGAGACCACGATCTGTTGACCGAACCTGTAGTCGCCGTCGTGCCCGCGGCCTTCGCCTTCACCCCGCCACACGCCGACCAGCGGCAGCAGCGCCAGCAGGGCATCGCTGAGGTTCGCGCCTTCGCGCAGGTTCGCGGTGTCGGCGGGCAGGGGAAGGTCATCGTAGGAGGGGATGTTGCGGCCGGCGGTCAGCTTGGCGCGCTCGGCGGCGGCGGCCACCGCCCGGTCGCCGGAGCCGGCGGAACTCAACGGCTCGTCGGGGGTCACGACTCGTCGGTGATGAGCCGATAGAGGGTGTACAGGGCGAACCATGAAATCACCACGACCGCCACAACCAGCATGATCTCGAAGAACAGCACCACAGGGACAAGTCTATTCGCCCCGCGGCGTCCCCGTAGGGGACGGCTGGCGGTCAGGCGATCTTGACGTCGACCTCGTGGATGCCCGCACCGGACGGCGCCACCACGGCGTCACCGTTGCCGGCCTTCGACAGCGCACGCAGGGTCCAGGATCCCGGTGCGGCGAAGAATCGGAAGTCACCGGTGGCCGACGCCACCACCTCGGCGGTGAACTCGTCGGAGGAGTCCAGCAAGCGGACGAACGCGCCACCCACTGCCTGGCCCTCGCCGTCCACGACGCGACCGGTGATCACCGTTTCCTTCTCCAGGTCGACGCTGGCGGGCAACGTCAGTCCTTGTTTCGGTGCAGAGCACATATCAGCTTCCCAACTCGATCGGGGCACCCACCAGGGAGCCGTATTCCGTCCAACTGCCGTCGTAGTTCTTCACATTCCGATGCCCGAGCAATTCATAGAGAACGAACCAGGTGTGCGACGACCGCTCGCCGATGCGGCAGTAGGCGATCGTTTCCTTGTTGCCGTCCAGGCCGGCTGCGGCGTAGAGCTTGGCCAGTTCTTCGTCGGACTTGAAGGTGCCGTCCTCGTTCGCGGCCTTGCTCCACGGCACGTTGATGGCGCCGGGGATGTGACCGGGCCGCTGGCTTTGCTCCTGAGGCAGGTGCGCGGGCGCCAGAATCTTGCCCGAGAACTCGTCGGGGGAACGCACGTCGACCAGGTTCTTGACGTTGATGGCCGCGAGCACGTCGTCACGGAACGCCCGGATGCTGTTGTCCGGCGCGGCGGCGGTGTACGACGTCGCCGGCCTGTTGACGGTGTCGCTGGACAGCGCGCGCCCGTCCAGCTCCCACTTTTTGCGGCCACCGTCGAGCAGCTTCACCTTGTCGTGGCCGTACAGCTTGAAGTACCAGTAGGCATAGGCGGCGAACCAGTTGTTGTTCCCGCCGTAGAGGATGACGGTGTCGTCGTTGGAGACGCCCCGCTCGCTGAGCAGTTTGGAGAATTGCTGCGCGTCGACGAAGTCGCGTTTGACCGGGTCCTGCAAATCGGAACGCCAGTCCAGCTTGATGGCGCCGGGGAGGTGGCCGGCGTCGTAAGCGCTGGTGTCTTCGTCGACTTCGACGAAGACGACGCCTGAGGCGTCGAGGTTGCTCTCAGCCCAGTCGGTGGAGACCAGGACGTCGGAGCGTGCCATGGAGTGGATCCTTTCAATCGCTTTTGGTACAGCAGGTCAGGTGGGACGCGCGGTGCGTCGGAAGCGGGCCACCAGCGGATAGAGCTGGCAGCCCAGGCAGATGCCGAAGGCCGCGTTGAGGAACGCCGCCACCAGGGCGGCCCCGGTGGCGATGACGCCGAACAGCACGGCGCCGGTCGCGAACCCGACCGTTCCCAGCACCGCGAAGATCAATCCGACTAGTTGGGCGAACTTCAGCGGTGCCGTCGGTTCACGATCCTGCACCGGGCCGACCCGCGGCGCGACGACCGTGGCGAAGATCCGGCCGTACGGATGCTTGCGCGGCCCGCCGAGCGCGCCGATGGCGAAGATGATGGCCTGGACGGCCAGAATCACTGCGGCGACCAGCGGGCTCGCCGCCGACACGATGAGCGCCAGCACCAGGACTGCGGTGGTGACCCAGGCCGCGAATCGCGGTCCGCGCACGTCGACCAGGTCGGGCTGCGTGGTGGCGGTGTTGCTTGGCAAGGACTACTCCTCGATACCTCTGTTGCTGACGGATACGACGAATGGAGACGTGCCACGGTCTGAATTCCGGGCCGCTCCGAGTGCTACGCGCAGGCGCGGCTACTCAGCAGCAACAGCAACAACAACAACAGCCCGCGGTGCGGCACAGCTGAACTGCGCGGCGCTGGGTGAGCATGGGCTCGAGGCGGGCTGACACGTCGGTCAGCTTACCTAATGACACCGTGGTCAAGCCAACAGCGGTTTCAGCGCCGACCGCAGGTCGGCGGCGTTGGGCACTCCCGACGTGCGGTATCGCTGCCTGCCGTCGACGTCGAAGATCAACGTGGTGGGCAGGGACAGGACCGAATACCGGCGTGCGGTCTCCGGGTTCGCGTCCAGGTCGACCTCGACGTGGGCCACATCACGCAGGTCGTCGCAGACCTGCTCGACGACCCGGCGGACCCGCTCGCAAGGTCCGCACCACGGCGCGCTGAAATGCACCACGGTCGGGCCGCTGCGAGAAAGCCCCAGGGCCGCGATGTCGGCGTCGATGTCCTGGTCCGGCGTGGAGGTGATTTCCCGGATTCGTCCGGAGCGCCGGGTCAACAACCACCCGGCAAGGGTTGCCGCGGCAAGCACCGCGACGGTCGCGACTATGACGGTCATGACTGCTTAAACCCGTTGAGGGTCACGGTTACTCCATGGGTGATGCCCTCGATGATGACGTCGGAGCCCCGCGCCCCCTCGGTCGTCGGCGCGACGCCGAACGGCAGTCGCTGATTGGGCAGCCTTCCGCTGAAGGCATGCAGCACGGCGTCCTGTTTGTCCGCGGGCACCGTCTGGTTGGCCGTGTCCGATCCGGTGAGGACGCCGGTCGGGGTGATTACCAATGTTGCCGGGTCATCCGGGGCGATGGAGAGGTCGACCGAGACGCTGACCCGTCGATCGAAGCCCGCCGATTTTGGTGTTCCGGTGAACACCAGCCCGTGGCTGTCCGAGATACCCGATGCGGTGACACCGCCGGTGGAGGTGTTGGTTTCCTTGGGCGGCGCCTCGACCATCAGGTCGCTGATGCCCATGAACCGGCCCAAATGCGTCGAGTCGACGATGATGCGACTCTCCAGCTTGCCCACCGCGAGCTTGGCGTCCGGGCCGATCAGCCACGACGCCTGGGCGAGACCGACCGAATACATCGTGGCTTCCAGGGTGGCCCTGCCCGTCATCGCGTGGTCGACGGCGTTGGCCTTGATCTCCACCTGGCTGTAGTTGCCGCGCATCGCCTGCGGAATGAAGGGAAACGCGACGATGGCCACGAACGGGTCGGTGCCCAGCCTGGCCGCTTTACGGACGCTGGACGACAGCCGGTATTCGGCATAAATGCTGGTCCCATAGTCGACGCCGATGGCGCCGATGACGACCACGGCAACCAGGATAGCCGTCACGGTCACAGCAATCAGCACCTTGCGCACCCGCATATTGTGGCGTAAGCCCTGAGGGCCGGTACGCGCCGGATCTGAAGGTGGTGGCCCTCACACTGGATCGTCCGCCACGCGAAAAACCCAGGTGACACGTTATCGTTATACGACCTGGTAACTAACGCTTAATGGCGTTGTGAATTTGGGAGATGCCGTTCCCCCGAGTTGGAGGGGCTAGTTGGAGCTACTACTGCTGACCTCGGAGCTTCATCCCGACCCGGTCTTGCCGTCGTTGTCCCTGCTTCCGCATACCGTCCGGACGGCGCCGCCAGAACCCTCATCGTTGCTCGAGGCCGGGACCGCGGATGCGGTCATCGTCGACGCGCGCACCGACCTGTCGGCGGCACGCGGACTATGCCGCCTGTTGAGCACCGCCGGCCGGGCGGGCCCCGTGCTGGCCGTGGTGAGCGAGGGCGGGCTGGTGGCCGTCAGCTCGGACTGGGGTCTGGACGAGATCCTGCTCCCCACCACCGGGCCCGCCGAGGTCGACGCGCGGCTGCGGCTGGTGATCGGCCGGCGCGGCGGACTCGCGGACCAGGAGAGCGCCGGCAAGGTCAGCCTCGGCGAGCTGGTGATCGACGAGGGCACCTACACCGCGCGGCTGCGCGGCCGCCCGCTGGACCTCACCTATAAGGAATTCGAGTTGCTCAAATACCTGGCCCAGCATGCCGGGCGAGTTTTCACGCGCGCGCAGCTGCTGCACGAGGTGTGGGGATACGACTTCTTCGGCGGCACCCGCACCGTCGACGTGCACGTGCGCCGACTGCGGGCCAAACTCGGCCCAGAATACGAGGCGCTGATCGGCACCGTGCGCAACGTGGGCTACAAGGCCGTCCGCCCCGCGCGCGGCCGCACCCCGGTTTCCGAGCCCGATGACGCCGACGGCGCTGGATCCGAATCCGAATCCCAAAACGTCCAAGACCCGTTGGCCGATCCGCTGCACACGCAGTGACGTCACCCGAGTGGCGCCGGGAACTGACCGGCGAAGAGCAGCGGGGCGCGCGTGAACTTATCAGTGCGGCAACCGAATTCGACGGAGTCGCGCCCGTTGGCGAGCAGGTACTGCGCGAGCTCGGGCATGACCGCACCGAGCATCTCCTGATCACGAACCCGGAGTCGGGGGGCACGACGGCCGGCGCGATCATCGGTTACCTCAACCTGAGGCCGCCGCGCGACAGCGAGACGGGCATGGCCGAACTCGTCGTGCACCCGCAGGCGCGCCGTCGCGGTATCGGGTCCACACTGGCACGCGCCGCGTTGGCCAAAACCGGTGCGGGAAACCGTTTTTGGGCGCATGGCACGCTTGACCCGGCTCGTGCTACCGCTTCCGCGCTGGGCCTGGCCGCCGTGCGGGAACTGATGCAGATGCGACGTTCGCTGCGCGACCTACCCGACACCGTGCCACAGCCGCCAGGGGTGAAGATCCGCACGTACGCGGGCGCCGCCGACGACGCCGAGCTGCTGCGGGTCAACAATGCCGCGTTTTCCTACCATCCCGAACAGGGCGGTTGGACGGACGTCGAGCTGGCGGAGCGCCGCAATGAACCGTGGTTCGACCCGGCGGGCCTGTTCCTGGCGTTCGACGACTCCGGCGGCGAGCAGGCCGGCACGTTGCTGGGTTTCCACTGGACCAAGGTGCACCTGGACCGGCCCGGCCTGGGCGAGGTGTACGTGGTGGGCGTCGATCCCTCGGCGCAGGGCCGCGGCCTAGGGCAGGCGTTGACCGCCGTCGGCATCGACTGGTTGGGGAGCCGCCTGGCCGACGCCCCCGAACCCACCGTGATGCTCTACGTCGAATCGGACAACGTCGCCGCGGTGCGCACCTACCAGCGCTTGGGGTTCACCGTCCACAGCGTCGACACCGCATACGCGGTCGTTCCCGCGGCCAACTGACCGCGGGTACGAGCGGCGTCAACGCGAATCGCTAATCTGGTCCTGGCCACCGAGACGTTGCCGCGCGCCGCGTCGGCGCATACTTCCGCCGGCACTTGGCAACCTCACATGGGAGGGGGCCGCGGCGCCCACATGCGTCGGGAACATGTCAGGAAAGCGAGATCGGTGAGGCGCGACAGGCAGAGCAGGGCGCTGGCCGCAGTGGTGTTGGTGATGGCGCTCGTTGCCGGAGCACTGGCCGCCTGCGGCAGCGACGAGAATCGCCGCGGGACCGCGGGGCCCAGCTCCGGCGTCACCGGAACTGCCGGATGCGGTGGCAAGGACAAGCTGACGGCGGAGGGCTCGACCGCTCAAGAGAACGCGATCACGGTGTTCAACCAGGTGTGGAGCCAGTATTGCCCCGGAAAGGGGCTGGCCTATAACCCAACCGGATCCGGCGCCGGCCGTGAGCAGTTCATCGCGGGACATGTCGATTTCGCGGGCGCGGACTCCCCGTTGGTTGCCGACCAGATCGGGCCCGCCGCCAAGCGCTGCGACGGTAACCCGGCGTGGGACCTGCCAATGGTTTTCGGCCCCATCGGGATCGTCTACAACCTGCCCGGAAATCCGGACCTGGTGGTCAACAGCGACGCGCTGGCCAAGATCTTCACCGGCAGGATCACCGCATGGAATGACCCGATCCTGGCGGCGCTGAATCCGGGCACGCGCCTACCCGACACCAAGATCACGCCGATCTACCGGACCGACTCGTCGGGAACCACCGACAACGTGCAGAAATACCTGACCGCGGCCGCGCCGCAGAGCTGGTCCAAAGGAGTCGGCACGGAGTTTCAGGGCGGTGTCGGCGAGGGCGCCGCGAAGTCGGCCGGCATCATCCAGGCGGTGCGGGCCACGCCAGGCTCCGTCGGATATGTCGAGAGGGCCTTCGCCGATCAGGCCCGCATGCCCTACGCCAAAATCGCCACCCGCGGCGGCGTCATACCGCTGACCAACGAGACTGCCGGGAACGCCGTCAACGCGGCCAAATTCCTGGCCGAAGGCGACGACCTGGTGCTCGACCTCAATGCCATGTACGGCTCCGAGGAACCCGGCGTCTACCCGCTGTTGCTGGTCACCTACGAGATCGTGTGCTCAAAGGGTTACGACGCCGACACTTCGGCGGCCGTCAAATCGTTCCTGGCCGTGTCCGCCAGTACCGCGCAGGGCGAACTCGCGAAGGCCGGATACGTGCCGCTGCCCGATAAGGTCAGGGAACGACTGGTTACGGCCATCAATGCGATGCAGTAACCGGGTGCATCGGGTTCAAGGAGTGACAGCAGACCTGTGACGGGATCACCGTGACATCGCCGAATCCCATCGACGCGGGTTCGGGTGCGGTTGTCGCCGCGCCGTTTCCGGACAAGCAGGCCACCCCCACCAGCCCGTGGGGACAGGGACGGCCCCATGTGGCGGACCGGATTTTCCGCTGGCTCGCGCAATCCTCGGGCGTGGTCATCATCGTGGTCATCGCCGCGATCGCCGCGTTCCTGCTCGGGCGCGCGATACCGGCGCTGCACCGCAATCGGGAGAACTTCTTCAGCTACGGCGGTGTATGGGTCACCACGGACACCTCGGCCATGCACTTCGGCATCGCCAGCCTGGTTCCGGTCACGGTGTTCGTGTCGTTGTTCGCGCTGATCCTGGCCATGCCGGTCGCCCTGGGCGTGGCCATCTTCATCACCCAGTACGCCCCCCGGCGGGTCGCCACGCCCCTGGCCTACTCGGTCGATCTGCTGGCCGCGGTGCCCTCGATCATCTACGGCGCGTGGGGACTGTATGTGCTGGCGCCGCAGCTTCGGCCCGTCGCCACCTGGCTCAATCGCTCGCTGGGCTGGTGTTTCCTGTTCGCCAACGGCAATGCGTCGCCCGCCGGCGGGGGAACCATCTTCACCGGCGGCGTCGTCCTGGCGGTGATGATCCTGCCGATCATCACGGCGGTCACGCGCGAAGTGTTCGTCCAGGCGCCGCAGGACCAAATCGAGGCCGTGCTGGCGCTCGGCGCCACCCGCTGGGAAGTGGTCAAGACGGTCACGCTGCCGTTCGGGCGGTCGGGCTATATCAGTGGGTCCATGCTGGGGCTGGGCCGTGCCCTGGGTGAGACGGTGGCGCTGCTGATCATTCTGCGGGGTACGCAGTCGGCGTTCGGGTGGTCGCTGTTCGACGGCGGCTCCACCTTTGCGACCAAGATCGCCGGCGCCGCGGCCGAATTCGATGACCGGTACAAGGCCGGCGCGTACATCGCCGCGGGGCTGACGCTCTTCGTGCTCACCTTCCTGGTCGACGCCCTGGCTCGCGGCGCCGTCGCCGGGGTGGGACGAAGGGCGGCCCGATGACGTCGATGTTGGACCGGCCCCTCAAGCCGCGGACGTTCTCACCGGTCAGCTGGCGTCGTCGTACCACGAATTACGTTGCGGCCGTGCTGGTTTCCTTGTCGCTGCTGATCGCTGTGACTCCGTTGGTGATGGTGTTGTGGTCGGTGGCCGTCAAAGGCTTCAAGGCGGTCGCGTCAACCGTGTGGTGGACGCACTCGCAAGCGGGGATGACGGCGTTCGTCACCGGGGGTGGCGCCTACCACGCGCTGGTCGGCACCGTGCTGCAGGGAGTGGTATGTGCCCTCATCTCCGTCCCGCTCGGGCTGATGGTCGCGATCTATCTGGTCGAGTACGGCGGCGGCACCGCGTTGGGGCGACTGGCGTCGTTCATGGTGGACATCCTGAGCGGTGTGCCGTCAATCGTTGCGGCGCTGTTCATTTACGCGTTGTGCGTGGCCATGCTGGGACTTCCCCGGTCGCAGTTCGCGGTATCGCTGGCGCTCGTCTTGCTGATGCTTCCGGTGATCGTGCGCGCCACCGAGGAAATGCTGCGAATCGTCCCGGTGGACCTTCGCGAGGCCAGCTACGCGCTGGGCATCACCAAGTGGAAAACCATTGCCCGGGTGGTCATTCCCACCGGGTTGTCCGGCATCGTCACGGGAATACTGCTGGCGATGGCCAGGGTGATGGGCGAGACGGCGCCGCTGCTGATCCTCGTCGGTTACGCACAATCGATGAACTTCGATATCTTCAGCGGGTTCATGGGGACGTTGCCCGGCATGATGTTCAACCAGACGACCGCCGGCGCGAGCCTCAACCCCATCCCCACGGATCGGTTGTGGGGTGCCGCATTAACCCTCATCCTGGTGATCGCCATCATCAACATCGCGGCCCGAGTGATAGCACGATTTCTGGGCACCAGAAAGTCATAGGCAGGAGCACTAAGTGGCCAAACGGTTGGACCTCAAGGGCGTCAACATCTACTACGGGTCGTTTCACGCGGTCTCGGATGTGACGCTGTCGGTTCTGCCCCGCAGCGTGACCGCGTTCATCGGCCCGTCCGGCTGCGGCAAAACGACGGTGCTGCGCACGCTGAACCGGATGCACGAGGTGGTGCCCGGCGGACGGGTCGAGGGCAGCGTGCTCCTCGACGACGAAGACATCTATGGCACCGGAGTCGACCCGGTCGGCGTGCGCCGAGCCATCGGGATGGTGTTTCAACGGCCGAACCCGTTCCCCGCCATGTCAATTCGCGACAACGTGGTGGCCGGCCTGAAGCTGCAGGGGGTGCGCAACCGCAAGGTGCTCGACGAGACGGCCGAGTATTCGCTGCGCGGGGCGAACCTGTGGGATGAGGTCAAGAATCGGTTGGACCGGCCCGGCGGCGGATTGTCCGGCGGGCAGCAGCAGCGCCTGTGCATCGCGCGGGCCATCGCCGTGCAGCCCGATGTGCTGCTGATGGACGAGCCGTGTTCGGCGCTGGACCCGATCTCGACCATGGCCATCGAGGAGTTGATCAGCGAACTCAAGCAGGATTACACCATCGTCATCGTCACCCACAACATGCAGCAGGCGGCGCGGGTCAGCGACTACACGGCGTTCTTCAACCTGGAAGCCGTCGGAAAACCGGGGCGGCTGATCGAAGTGGACGACACCGAGAAGATCTTCTCCAACCCGAGCCAAAAGGCGACCGAGGACTACATTTCCGGCCGGTTCGGCTAGCCCGATCGTTACTGCGAGGCGGGTTTCGCTTCTTCCTCGGGAAGTCTGCCGGTCGCCTGGAAGATGACTCGCCGGGCCACCTCGACGGCGTGGTCGGCAAAACGCTCGTAGAACCGGCCCAGCAAGGTCACGTCGACGGCCGCCGCGACGCCGTGCTTCCATTCACGGTCCATCAGGACCGAGAACAGATGCCGGTGCAGGTCGTCCATGGCGTCGTCTTCTTCGCGAATCCGAGCGGCCTTCTCCGGGTCGCGCGACAGCACCACCTCCTGCGCGCTGTTGCCCAATTCGACTGCGATGCTACCCATTTCGGCGAAATAGCCATTGACCTCTTCGGGCAAGGCGTGCTGGGGATGCCGTCGGCGGGCGATCTTGGCGACGTGCAGTGCCAGCGCACCCATCCGGTCGATGTCCGCCACCATTTGAATCGCACTCACAATGGCCCTCAAGTCTCCGGCCACCGGCGCCTGTAATGCCAGCAGCACGAAGGCGCTTTCTTCGGCGCGCGCACTGAGTACGGCGATGGCCTCGTGATCGGAGATGACTTGTTCGGCTAGCACCAAGTCGGCTTGGAGCAGAGCCTGGGTGGCCCGCTCCATAGCGATTCCTGCCAAGCCGCACATCTCGCCGAGGCGCTCGGATAACTCCGAGAGTTGCTCGTGGTAGGCGGTCCGCATATCACCAAGGGTACGGTCTCGCCGCGCGAAACGGGCGGCGGAGCGCCGTCAAAAGCGGTTACTCGCAGGTGGTGTCGGCCGCGTTCGTGACGGTCAGGTCCTCCGGCAGCTTGGCAGGTGCGTTGCTCGAACCGCGTTCGATGTGCAGGCTCATCGACGAGCCGCTGGGCGAGGGATCCGAGACCGACTTGAAATCGGGCCCCAACACCACCTGCACGACCTGTCCGTAGCCCGAAACCCGCTGGACTTTAGCGCCGGCGAAGGAGGACGCGACCGTGGCGGCGGCCTCCTCGTTGCCCGGCGAGAACAGCACGGTCGTCGCGTTGACCGAACTGGGGTAATCGTCGGGTGACATCACATTGAAGCCGTCGTGCTTGAGCTGGCTGGTCGCGGTGGTCGCCAGACCGCTTTGCGTGGTCGCGTTGGAAACGCGCACCGTCACGCCGCTCGGCGAGGTCGTGGTGATCTGCTCGGGCTGCACCTCCGGCGCCTGTGCCGGCGACTTCCTGGTGGTGGGCGCCTTCGACGGGCCCTTCGTTGCAGACGTGCTCAAATTCTGCGCGTTCTGGTCGTTCTCCTCGGGCAGCGGATCGTCGTTGATGACGGCGTCGAACAGGGCGCGCATGTCGGCCATCCGCGGTGGCTCGTCGCCGTTCTGGTCGGTGACACCGGTCGGCACGGTGACGAACGTGACGTGCCCGGCCGCCATGCCCTGCAACGACTGACCGAGTTGGATCAGGTCCTTGGACTGCACGTTGTCCACGACGGTGTCGCTGATGAACATGTTGACGACGCTGTTGAGCTTGTGGGGGTCGAGCAGCGTGTCTTCGGAGATCAACGACCGCAGCAGCGACGACAGGAACAGCTGCTGACGTTTGATCCGGCCGTAATCGCCGTTGACCTCGGTGGTGACCTGGCGGGCCCGCACGTAGTTCAGGGCGGTGGAGCCGTCGAGCACCTGGCGTCCCCCGTGTTCGAGGACCGTGCCCAACTCGTAGTCGTGCAGCGGCGTGCTCGAGCAGACCTCGACGCCGCCGAGGGCGTCGACCATTTTCGCGAAGCCGGAGAAGTCGACGGCGATGAAGCGGTTGATGCTCAAGCCGGACAGCTTCTGGATTTCCTTCACCAGACACTTGGGGCCGCCGAAGGCGAACGCCGAGTTGAGTTTGGTCTCGGTGTAGACCATCTTCGGACCGTAGGTCTTGGTCTTCGGGTCGTAGAGGGGCCCGTACTTGCCCGTTTCTGGGTTCCACGCTTCGCACTGCATCGGGGTGATCGCCAGGTCGCGCGGGAATGACACCGCGACCACGCGCTTGCGGTTCGCCGGGATGTTGACCAGCATGACCGTGTCCGAGCGCTCTCCGTCGGCATCGTCGGTCGTCCCGGCGCCCATGTTGGCGTTGTCGCCCAGGCGCGAGTCGAGGCCGACGATCAGGAAGTCCTCGTCGCCGTACTGTCCGCCCGGGTCGCGGATGTCGCTGGAGTTTTGGTCGAGCGCGCTGATCGTGTTCAGCCGGGCGTTTTTCGACGTACTCCACTGCCATGCGCCGCCGGTCATGGCCAGCGCCAGCACCGCAGCCAGGGCCGCCGTCGACCGCCCGGCGACCAGCAGCGGCCGGCGCCGGCGTCTGGGTTCCTCGGCGCTGGTCTCAGGAGCCACGTCTTGCGGGTCGTCGTCGTTCGGGTAATCGGCGGCCTCCAGCGCGCGAAGCTCGGCGACGGCGTCCACGGAATAGGCGAGGTCGTCGATCACCTGCGTTTTCTGCAGCTCGATCGGCAGGCCCGGCCCGGCGCCGGTGGGCTCGACCTCGGGGTCCTCCGGAGCGGCACGATGATGGACCGGCCGGCTTGGGGCGCCGATCTTGGCGATCAGATCGGCGACGCTGACGCCGCCGCCGGTGTGGGATCCGCCCCGATCGGCGTCATCCTCGCGCGGCCCGGCGGCCTCGATCGCGCCCTCGGGCTGCCAGCGGTGAAGGTTGTCGTTGGCCGGCGGCGCAAAGAATCGCTCCCAGGGCGCCGCGCCCAGCGGCGCCGGGTTCGTCGCGATCCGATGGGTACGCGTCCCGCCCGGGCCGTGCCGACCATTGAGAGTGGCGTCGTTCTCGGCGTCACTCATGTCGTAGAGGCCTCCGAAGCTCTGATGCAGACGTCAGCGTGCTCGTGCATATGTCAGCGCAGTGTCGCGTTGCGCGCGCCGCGGCTGGTGCCAACCATTGCCACCGCTGGTGTGGCGGCACGGAATCGATCCGCCACCCGAGCGCACGCAATAAAGCCCACATCGTACTGACTTATCGGCCCGGGCGCGATTTCGAGCCGTCGGCTCAGCCCCCGGAGTGCATGACGTCGGCGCCCGCCGGCACCGTGCAGTCGTCGGGGTCGGCCAGCCAGCCTTCCGGCAGCACCACCCGGGCCGGGGAACCCTGCCGGCCGCGAGGGCCCGTCGCCTCGTCCGGGAACGGCACGGTGCCGTCCAGCCGGTCGAGCAGGGAGTCCAATTCGTCGAGCGTCTTGACCATCGCCAGTGCCCGGCGCAGCTCGGAGCCGGCCGGAAAGCCGTGCAGGTACCAGCCGACATGCTTGCGGATGTCCCGCATGCCCTTGTCCTCGCCGAAGTGCGCGGTTAGCAGTTGCCCGTGGCGTCGGACGATGTCGGCGACCTCGCCCAGCGTCGGAGGGGTGGGCGGCGGGCTGCCGGTGAAGGCGGCCGACAACTCGGCGAACAGCCATGGCCGGCCCAGGCAGCCGCGGCCGATGACGACGCCGTCGCATCCGGTGGTGGCCATCATGGTCAGCGCGTCACTGGCGTCATAGATGTCGCCGTTGCCGAGCACCGGGATGGTCCGCACCTGCTGTTTGAGCCTGGCGATCTCGTCCCAGTCGGCGGTGCCGGAGTAACGCTGCGCGGCTGTGCGGGCATGCAGTGCGACGGCGGCGGCGCCTTCGGCTTCGGCGATGCGGCCGGCGTCGAGGTGTGTGTGGTGCTCGTCGTCGATGCCGATGCGGAACTTGACGGTCACCGGTATCTGGGTGCCCTCGGTGCCACGCACCGCCGCGGCGACGATCTGACCGAAGAGTCGCCGCTTGTACGGCAGCGCCGATCCGCCGCCGCGCTTGGTCACCTTGGGCACCGGGCAGCCGAAATTCATGTCGATGTGATCGGCCAGGCCTTCGTCGGCGATCATCTTGGCGGCCGCGTAGGTCGTCGCTGGGTCGACGGTGTAGAGCTGCAGCGAACGCGGCGACTCGTCCGGGGCGAATGTGGTCATGTGCAGGGTGGCCGGGTGACGCTCGACAAGCGCACGCGCCGTCACCATCTCGCAGACATAGAGCCCGCTGACGGTGCCGACCTTGGCCTGCTCCAATTCACGGCACAGCGTCCGGAATGCGACGTTTGTCACGCCCGCCATCGGCGCGAGGACCACCGGGCTGGCGAGCGCGATGGAACCGATGTGCACCGCTTGGTTACCGCCGGCTCATGGTCAGCGTGCCCGCGGTCTGGTGCAGCTCGAACGCGGTGGTCCTCTTACCGGTTCGGGCTTCCCGTTCGAGCTGACGCTGCTTCGAGATCTCGAACTTCTCGCAGGTCGTCTCGAGTTCCTTGATCAGCAGCGCAAGATCGTCGCGCATGGCGGCCGCCTCACCGGTGAAGTCCTCACGCTCGAAGATGCGCCATTTCTTCAGCACCGGCATGACGACGTCGTCGAGGTGGATGCGCGGGTCGTACACGCCGCCCACGGCGATGACGACGGCCTTCCGGCGGAACTCGGGCACCTGGTAGCCCGGCATCTGGAAGTTGCGCAGCACCTTGTGCAGCGACTTCATCGCCTGGTTGGGCGCGGCCTCGAACCCGGCCTCGCTGACATCCCGGTAGAAAATCATGTGCAGGTTCTCGTCGGCCGAGATCTTGGCCAGCAACTGGTCCGCGATCGTCTCGTTGCAGGCCTTGCCGGTGTTGCGGTGCGAAATCCGGGTTGCCAGCTCCTGGAATGTCACATAGATGACCGAGTCGAACAGGCTCTCGGCGAACAGGTCGGCTCGGACCTGATGGTTCTGGCCCGGACTGAAGCCGCGGTTCACCACCTCCATGCGCAGCTTTTCCAATTCGATGGGGTCGACCGCGCGGGTCACCACCAGGTAGTCGCGCAGCGCGATGCCGTGCCGGTTCTCCTCGGCGGTCCAGCGGTTGACCCACTGCCCCCAGGCGTCATCCAGGCCGAAGTTCATCGCGATCTCGCGGTGATATGACGGCAGGTTGTCCTCGGTCATCAGGTTCTGCACCATCGCCACTTGGGCGACGTCCGAGAGCTGTGACTGACCGGGCTCCCAATCCTGCCCACCGAGCGCGTAGTAGTTCTTGCCGTCCGACCAGGGGATGTAGTCGTGCGGGTTCCAGTCCTTGTGCATGCTCTCGTGCCGGTTCAGGTACTTCTCGACGAATGGCTCGAGTTCGTGCAGCAGCTGTAGGTTTGTCAGCTCGGCTGACATAGGCCCTCCAGTTATCTGTGTCGATGGGTAGCAGTCAATATATCTGTGTACTTGAGTAGCATCAAGTTCCTCGTCGGCGCGCCGGATGACCAGTTATGCCGGTTTCGTGCGGGTCTTTGTGGCCGGCCGATGCGGCGCCACTGACAACGCGCGTTATTGCGATTTGCCGAGCTCGCCGGCCGGGACGTACGGCGCGGCCGTGATGTAGAGCATGTTGGTGCAGTAATCGATGAACTGTTGGCGGGTGGCCCCCAGTTGCCCGTGCAAGTAGGCGGTGAACAGCCCTGACAACCCACCGATCAGGCTGGTGGCGATCATCTTCTGCAGTACGGCGTCGCCGATCCGGGACAGCTTGCGCTGCAGCAGATCGATGAAATTGGGCATCCACTGCGCGCCGGAGCGGGTCAGAACGGGCTCCACCGCCGGCGCCAGCAGCAGCACGCGGCCACGGACCGGGTCGTCGACCATCAGCTCGACGAATCGCTCGACGGCCTCGCGCGGGGTCGTCGCCGACGTCAGGGCGTTCATGGCGCGCGTGCAGACATCGTCGTAGACCGCGCGCACGAATTCGTCACGGTCGGTAAAGCTTTCGTAGAAGTAGCGTTCGGTCAGCGCGGCCTCACGGCAGACCGCACGCACGGTCAGCGCCGGCCCGCCGGCACTGCCGAGTAGCTGCACGCCGGCGTCGATGAGGTTGTCACGGCGAAGCGCGAGTCGACTCTCCAAGGGGACCCCGGTCCAGCGTCCCCGCCGTTGACCCGTCTGCACATCGCTCCTAAGCTCTTGATTGACAACGGTTGTAGTCAAAATTGACGATACCTACAGGGACTCAATAGTGACTCAAGATACGTCGGCGTCGTCCCCTCTGACCAGCGACGTCGCAGGTCGCGATGGTGTGGGCACCGCTGAGCAGTCGGTTTCCGGCGACCCGGCGGGCGCGTCCGACGGCATCGCGGGCGGCTGCCCGGTCTCGCCGGCGGGGTATGACGCGCCACCCGCACCGCTAGGGCCCGATTCGCTGACCTGGCGGTACTTCGGGGACTGGCGGGGCATGCTGCAGGGTCCGTGGGCGGGCTCAATGCAGAACATGCACCCTCAGCTGGGCGCGGCGGTCACCGATCACTCCACGTTCTTCCGCGAGCGTTGGCCGCGATTGCTGCGCTCGTTGTATCCGATCGGGGGAGTCGTATTCGACGGGGATCGCGCCCCGTGTACCGGCGCCGAGGTCCGCGATTACCACACCGACATCAAGGGGGTCGACGAACAGGGCCGGCGCTACCACGCATTGAACCCCGACGTCTTTTACTGGGCGCACTCCACCTTCTTTATGGGCACCATTCATGTGGCCGAACGATTCTGCGGCGGCATCACCGAGGAGCAGAAGCGGCAACTGTTCGACGAACACGTCGAGTGGTATCGCATGTACGGCATGAGCATGCGGCCGGTGCCGGGTTCGTGGGAGGAATTCCAGGTCTACTGGGACCACATGTGCTGCAACGTGCTGGAGAACAATTGGGCCGCCCGGGCCGTGCTCGATCTGACCGAGCTTCCCAAACCCCCGTTCGCGCAATGGATTCCGGATCAGTTGTGGGCCGCGCAACGCAAGTTGTTGGCGCCGTTCTTCGTCTGGGTGACGGTGGGCCTGTACGACCCGCCGGTGCGAGAACTGATGGGCTACCGCTGGTCGCGGCGCGACGAGTGGCTGCACCGGCGCTTCGGCGACGTCGTGCGTGGCGTGTTCGCCCTGGTGCCCAGCAGATTCCGCAAGCACCCCCGCGCGCGGGCCGGCTTGGACCGCGCCAGCGGGCGGATCCCGCTCGATACGCCGCTGGTGCAAACACCGGCGCGCAACCTGCCGCCCGAGGACGAGCGCGGCAACCCCAAGCACTACTGCCCGATGGTTTCCTGAGTCGCCGAAGCGCCGCTCGCGCTATGCGTGCAGGTGACCGTGAACTTCTTCCAGGCCCACCTGGTGCACGTGCTGATGGGTGTGCTCGGTCCCGTCCTCGTGAGCGTGTGAGTGCTCGTGCTCGACATGGTCATGCTCGTGGCTCGTGTGCGCGTGAGCATGCGTCACGTCGCCGTGCTGGTGTTCGTGCGCGTGCGGCGCGTCATGGGTGTGCTGTTCGCTCATCGTTGACTTCTCCTTTGTCAAATGCCTTGTGACTACTGCTCGTTCAGCGCGCCGCGCCGCCGGGTCGGCGGGCGAGACGACTGGCCGACGGCCTTCAGGCCACCGTCGCCGCGGTGATGGCCCGGCACACCGGGGCCGGCGTGCTCGGCGTTGAAGACCGCGTCGGTGACGAGCTGGCGGACGTGATCGTTCTCCAGGCTGTAGAAGATCGTCGTGCCCTCCCGGCGGGTGCGAACCAGCCGCGCCATCCGCAACTTCGCGAGGTGCTGAGAGACCGACGGCGCCGGTTTCCCCACGTGCTCGGCGAGTTCGTTGACCGCCATCTCCCGGTCGGTCAACGCCCAGAGCACCTGCACGCGAGTGGCATCGGCCAGCATCCGGAACACCTCGACCACCAGGTTGGCCTGGTCGTCAGGCAGCCGGCCTTTGCCATTATCTGCATGCATACGCAAATACTAGCGAAGGCCGGTCGTCCTGCCAAGGACGTGAATCAGGCCGACGGAACGACCGTCGACCGGCGGCCGCCATTGAGCTCGTTCCAGAGCCGGTAGACCTCCACGGCGTCGCCCCTGGGGTCATAGCGCATCGGCAGGCGTCGCTGGTCCCATTGCTTCGCGAATTCGTCGTAGAAGGTGGACAACTCGAAGTACTTGCGGTCATCCAGGTAGTACTGCTCGTAGCTGTCCCGGGTGGTCAGGAAGACGACTTCTTTGGGTGAGCAGTAGTACAGCGAGCCCAGGCACATCGGGCACGGGTGGGCCAGCACGTAGATGGTCGCGTCGACGAGATGCTCGGTGCCCAGCTTCATGCATGCCTCGCGGATCGCCAGGATCTCGGCGTGAGCGGTGGGATCGTTCGTCTGGGCCACCTTGTTGGCGCTCTCGGCGAGCACTTCGCCGTCCTGGACGATCACCGTCGCAAACGGGCGCCCACCCTCGCCTACGTTGCGGCGAGCCTGCTCGATCGTCCGCTGCGCGAAATCGGTCATCGGTCCTCCGGCGTCGAACGGGAAGCAGATAACTCGGAGAGTAGTCCCGCGGCGGCCTTGTGATACTAACTAGGTTGTCTATCTTTTCCGGTCCGGGTCTAAGGGGGCAGCATGGCGCGCACCGAACGTGATCGCTGGGATCTTGCGACGAGTGTCGGCGCGACGGCCACCATGGTGGCCGCGCAGCGAGCGCTGTCTTCCGACGCGAAGCTGATCGACGACCCGTATGCCGCACCGCTGGTGCGCGCGGTCGGGATCGACGTCTACGTCCGGCTGGTGAACGGCGAAATAGCAGCCGGCGGGAACACGGAGTTCGATCCGCAGCGAATGGCGCGGGGGATGGCCTGCCGAACGCGGTTCTACGACCAGTTCTTCCTGGAGGCGACCCGCAGCGGCATCGGCCAGGCGGTGATCCTCGCGTCGGGCCTCGATTCCCGCGCCTACCGGCTGGCTTGGCCGGCGGGGACGGTCGTTTACGAGGTCGACATGCCCGAGGTGATCGAGTTCAAGACCCTGACGCTGAGCGACCTGGGGGCCGAGCCCACCGCCGAGCGGCGCACCGTCGCCATCGACCTGCGCGACGATTGGGCCTCGGCCCTGCAGGCGGCCGGATTCGATCCGCAGACCCCCTCGGTATGGAGTGCCGAAGGCTTGCTGGTCTACCTGCCGGACGAAGCCCAGGACGCGCTGTTCGACAGCATCACGGCGCTGAGCGCCCCGGGCAGCCGTCTCGCCTTCGAATTCGTCCCTGACACTGCCGTTTTCGCCGACCCGCGGTGGCGCGCCCACCACGACCGGATGAGCGAACTCGGCTTCGAGATCGACTTCAACGACCTGGTCTACCACGGCCGGCGCAGCCACATCGTCGAGCACCTGAGCCAGCGCGGTTGGCAGACCACCTCCACCACGGTTGCGGAGTTGCACGCGGCCAACGGATTCGTCTACGCCGACGACGGCGTCGCCACGGCCTTCGCCGATGTCACCTACAGCACCGCCGTGTTCGGGCGATGAGCCGTCATCGGACCATGCCGGTGCGCGTTGTGGTGCCCCCACCAGGGCTCGAACCTGGGACCTGCGGATTAAAAGTCCGTAGCTCTACCAACTGAGCTATAGGGGCCGCGGAGATTCAGGATACTTGGACCGAAAACGAGGCTCGTTTGAGGATTGGGCACACCGTGACCTAAGCTGACGTGGCTCCCAACGAAACCACGTTGCGAGTACCCCGGAGTGATTCGGTTCTGGCCCCCATCGTCTAGTGGCCTAGGACGCCGCCCTTTCACGGCGGTAGCACGGGTTCGAATCCCGTTGGGGGTACGCGACGCGGTGACGCGGAGCAGCAGCAAGGCCCTGTGGCGCAGTTGGTTAGCGCGCCGCCCTGTCACGGCGGAGGTCGCGGGTTCGAGTCCCGTCAGGGTCGCCAAGCGCGGCGAGGCACTCGCTGCCCTCCGGCCAGGTAGCTCAGTCGGTACGAGCGTCCGCCTGAAAAGCGGAAGGTCGGCGGTTCGATCCCGCCCCTGGCCACCAGTCTTGAACTGCACGGACGCGGTGACAGCACTCTATGGATATTTCGGTGTGTCCGGTTCCTGTCCGTTCGCCTGGTCTTTGGCGACGTCATTGAGCCGGTCGAGATTCGTAGCGACGTGGTCGAGTTCGTCTGAGTAGAGGTCGCTGTAGATGTTGGCGGTGACAGTCGGCGTCGAGTGCCCCATGGTCTTCTGGACGTAGCGGAGGTCGGCCCCGGATTTGCGGGCGAGGCTCGCGTAGGTGTGGCGCAGGTCGTGGATCGTCAACGGCGCCAAGCCGGTTTGCTTGAGGGCTTTGTTCCAGTGGGTGTGTCTGCGCCAGTTGTTTGATCTGAGAAAGCCGCCGTTTGGTGAAGTGATCGCTTGTTCTTTAGGTGAGCGGTTTTCGATTCGTGGCTCGAGCGCGTCGATGACGATTTGGGGGAGTGGGACGGTTCGGACGGCGGCGCGAGTTTTCGGTGGCCCGACGATAATTCGGCCCTCCACGTCCGGGGCGGCTTGGCGGACGTAGAGGCGGCGTGCTTTGAGGTCGATGTCGCCGACGCGCAGGCCGACGAGTTCGGACCAGCGCAGACCGGTAAAGGCCAGGATTGTGACGATGTCGCCTTGGCCGCCGCAGGCGGTTGCTAGGGCGGCGACTTCCGTAGCGGAGAGGTAGCGGTGACGTTCCCGCGCCGGCATCCGACCGGATGACACACCTTGGGCCGGGTTGATGTGAATTCGGCCGTCCTCGCGAGCCATGTCGAGAATCGAGCGCAGCAGCCGGAGCGTGGCGAGTCTGGCCCACGGGCCCACGGTGAGGCCGCCGATGAACTGCTGCACATCCTTCCGGCTGACCTCGTCGACCGGGACATGGCCGAAGCGCGGGCTGATACGCAGTTCCCAATGCTGCACGTAGCCGCTCCACGTCTTGGGGGAAACGGCCGGCTGCTTCGACGCGCTGTATTGCGTCCAGATAGCGGAGAGGCTGGCGCGGCCAAGTCTGGGGTCGAATCGTCGGGCGCCGATCGCCGACTCGCCGTCGCGATCCGCCTTGAACGCGCGCGCTTCCCGCATGGTGGCAAACGTCGATGATGTCTCGACCCATCCTGACGGGGAGTTTGGATCGCGCACCAGGTAGCGCACTTGGTAGCGCGCCTGGCCGGCTGAATTGGTCCGCTTTCGGATGCCGCGCGGTACTGATCCGGCCACTTAGCGGTGCACCTGCTTGAGCCACGCGCGGACTTCCGCTGCGTCCCAACGTCTTACGCGATCAGATAGCGTGTAGCAGGGCGGCCCCACATCTGCGCCGTGTTCCCGTAGCGCGCCCCATCGGCTCACGGTGGCAGTGGACACGCCAAGCAGCTCCGCCACCTGTTCCGCTGTCAGAAGCTCTGGAAAGGTCGCTATCTTGGTGGTGGCGTTGATGCCAAGAGTTGCCATGCCGCTGTCCTCAGTTCTCTGCGGGACCAGTAGATCTTTGGCTCTTGAACCCGTATTCTTGTGCAACAGAACGGATTAACGAATCTGGCCAGTAGTCGGCACGTACTCGCATCGTTGATCCGTCTTCTGCGATGACGTATCCGGTCCCAGGTTCACTCGGGTTGATGCGGTGCGCGGGTGCGGCATCAGCGAGGCCATCACCCAGAACCATCGCGACTTCGTCGCGTGAACGCAGCCGCAATGCAACGGTCTGGGTGAACAACCCGCGCATGGGCAGAATCTCCTTGCGGGGGTCCTGCATGAAGGCGGTGGCCACGAGGCCTACGGCCCTGCCCTTTGTCAGGATGCGTGAGAGCGAGGCTGCAACTTGCTTCTTGAGGGCGACGTCTGTCATGTAAGCGGTCAAGCCCGCCAATTCATCGATGAGCAGCACCACGAGCGGTTCGGCGGTGCTCGGTGTGTGCGAACGCGCTTGGCCGGCCATCCTGCGGCCACGGCAATCCAGCAGCTCCTCCAACTTGTTGAGCAGGCTCGCGGCCTCGACCTCGGTCGTCGCGATCTTGCTGAATAGGGCGGAGCCGACTGACACTTCGATCCCGTACTTGAGGTCGACGGCGAAAAGCCGCACGGTTCCTGACCTGATGGCCGGGCCTAAGCCGCCTGCAATGCCCCAAAAAATGGAGCCCTTGCCCGCTCCTGAGCACCCGACAGTGAGGGTGTGGAGGCCAGCGACGCGGAGAATCCAAGCCGAGCCGTTCTCCCGTCGGCCAATCTTAACGGCAGTTGCCTCGGTGCAGGCTGGCCGTCTAGCAGTCTTGATGGCCGACAGCTGTTGTCGCATAACAAATTCCATGCGAACCGTCCCGGGTGCTACCACCGTGGAACGGGCGGAATGTGCCCCGACAGCGTCGCGGATCGCGGGGACCGCGTTTTCGAGGTCATCGACTGTCTGGCCCGTTCGTGTGCGGACGGTCATGTGCAGGCAGTGATCGGAGATGCTCACCCCGAGAAGGCGAGGGTGGGTCCAGACTGTCTTCGTCGTGGTCTTGCCCTGCGAGTCCGTACGTGCGACGCGCTCGGAAGTCGACAGCCCGCAGGCCTTGGCAACTCGCGGCCAAGAGGTCAACGCCCATAGCAGCCATCGGATCCGCCGCGCAGGGGTTGCGACATAGCGCCCAAATGTGGCGGGCGAACGCAGTCTCCAAACGACGAGCGAAAGGGTGACCACGCCGGTCACCGCGGTGAGCCATGTGGCGCCGACCGTCAGTAGGTGCGTGAGGTCAAAGAGGTCCGTCCCGGCGTCGGGATCTGGAATCGAATACGGATCGCTAGGTACTACGGGGTCGTACGGACTCATGCTGACGCCCGGTCTGCCGCTGAGGACCCCGCCTTGCCAGTGTCCGCGGTCATGCTCGAGGCCCGAAACGACCACGCAATGCGGCCGGATTCGCTCGAACGGTCCACGTACGGCAACACGCACAACTCTTCGAAAATCACTGGTGTAAAAGGCATTCCGGCAGTGTTCTGTGGGCACACAGGCTGCTTGGGCGTTGCGAACTTGACGGTCAGGGTGCGTGCCCGCTTGCTCGCGGCCGGATCACCGTCGAGGACTTCCACCTGCCACAACGGCAGGCCTGATTCTCGATCAGTCGCCTGAACCTTGTTGTCTTTCGTTGACCGCTCGTAATCGATCACCGGCGTCACATCTGACACCACGAACGCTTTGTGTGGGAAAACCTGCTGGTGGGACAGCTTGAGCCACTTCGGCACAGACACTTTGTCGACCTTTCGTAGAACTGCTCTAGACAAGTTGAGGGTACATAGTCGTCTAGAGGAGTGCAACGGGCGACGCGTGATTCGTGTGAGACTTTGCGCTCAGCGGGCCGGGAACTCGTATTCGAGCAGGTAGGCGGAGGCCACCTTCACGGTGTCGCAGACCTCCACCGCCACGTCATCGGTGTCGTAAGCGGTTCGCAACACCGTAAGCACCGGAACTCCTGAGTCAAGCTCCAGCTGCCGCCGTTCTTCAGGAGTGGGCATCCGAGCGGCGACTTCTTCAGTGAAGCGAGCAAGCACATGACCGTGCTCTTCTAAGCGCGCGTAGATACCACCGGGTCCGGTATCCAGCTGCTCGATCCTCGTGCCTTCGGCAAATGCCGCCGGAATGTACGAGACGGCCGTCTCGACGGGTCGCCCATTCGCCAGGTAACGCCTCGATCTCACGACAATGTCATCGCCGTCTGAAACTCGAAGGCGCTCAGCCACAAACGAATTCGGCCTCTCTCGGCTCACAACGATGTTGTCCACCTGCGGCGCGAAATCGGATTTCTCCGCCTCGACGGTAAATGCAGCCTTGCCCTCGGCGCGGTGCTGTCGTGCGAATCGATCAGACGCTAGTCTGCGGATTCGAGGTTCCGGGCGGACGAACACCCCGCGGCCGTGTTGTGAGATGACCAATCCGTCGGAACGAAGCTCCTGCACCGCTTGTCTTACAGTCATGCGCGCTACACCGAAATGTTCGATCAGTTCCGCCTCGGACGGCAGTCGCTCCCCGGGTGCGAGCCGATTGGAACTGATCGCCTCTCGCAGTATGCCCGCGATTTGCCGATATGGCGGTTTGTCATCGCCTCGATCGATTTGTCCAAGTTGCAGCACCCGCGAGCCTTCCATTACATGTCTAGACGACTAGTCTAGGAAGCCAGTCAACCCGTGTCACCTCCGACGGCATCGAACAATGGAGACCGAACGATGGGAACCACTCCTAAACACTCAGTCAGTGTCGCCGGCATCGTCGTACGTGGCGATGATCGCATTCTCGTGATCCGGCGAGATGACAACGGCCACTGGGAAGCCCCCGGTGGCGTACTCGAACTGGACGAATCCTTCGAGGATGGTGTGCGGCGGGAAGTCCTCGAGGAAACTGGATTGAAGGTCACGGTGCAACGTCTTACCGGCGTCTACAAGAACCTCAAGCAGGGGATTGTCGCGTTGGTCTACCGCTGCAGTCCTGCCGCTGGCGACACGCACCCGACTGCCGAAGCCCGGGAAGTCCGTTGGATGGCGAAAGAAGAAGTTCAGTCTGAGATGAGCCCTGCTTTCGCCGTGCGCGTTCTGGACGCATTCGACGAATATCCGCACTCGCGTGCCCACGATGGAGCCAACGTTCTTTCAGAGTAGAGACTGTGACGGGGCCACATTGCGTTTAGCCGGCCAACCGTATGCCCCGAGTTCAAAGCGGTCTACTTTCAATCGAATCCAGCCAACGTGACTCTCAAAGCTTCTTTCAACTGAACGTGCAGCGGTGGCTTCGTTTCAGTGTCTGAGCTCAGCCAGCGCCGAAGTATGAATTGTGCGGTGGCCAAACCCGTGTGGACCAGCAGCGAGGGACGGATGTCGGATGCCGCATCGACGCCCATCCTTGTGGCGACGAGTTCGACGAGCTTGCGGTCATCGTTGTCGCTGATCAGTACCGATTCGCTCAGTAGGTGGGGGGCGGTCAGTATGGCTCGTTGCCAGTAGTGCGGGTTCGGATTGGTTTTGTCCCAGGCGGTTTCGGCAAACAACGCGATCAGCGCCTCGGCTGCCGATTGGTCCGACGGCTGAGCGCCGTAGGCACCAACGATTTCGGCGACCGCCTGCCGCAACGGCGCGACAAGAAGGTCGTCCTTCGTAGGCGCGTAACGGAAGTAAGTACTGATGGATATCCCGGCACTGGCAGCGATGTCCTCAGTGGTCACAGCAGCAAATCCACGTTCGGCAAAAAGTTGGTGCGCGGTGCCCTGGATCTGCGAGAGCAACTCGGCACGGCGTCGGTCCCTTAACGAGCCAGTATTTGCGGAGGGCATGACATCGCCTTCGTCAATCCGACATTCCCAGATGCTTCCTGAGTTATGGTACGAACAGTAGCGTAGCGAAACCAACAGTACTAGGGGGGTTCACTTGCTGGTCTCGCAGTGTTGGGGGCCCAGCAGGCGACGCGGGTTTCACGGGAAAAGACCGTCTCACAAAAATACGCGGCGGTCGAGGAAGTCGGTGACAGCGCTGGTGAAGGCGTCGTTGTCGTCGCCGGCAACCATATGACCTGTGCCCGTCACGTCAGTTGTTTCGGCGTGCGGGACGAGTTCGAGGAATTCGTTGACCGTTTCCTCGGAGACGACGTCTGAAAGCGCGCCCCGCACTAACAGCGTCGGGGCCGTGATTCGACGTGCTCCTTCGGCGAGAAACCCGCTGATCGCCTCGAACTCCTCGGTGTCGGTCATGAGTTCGCCTTGCAGGACATCGAAGTTGGAGCTGATGAAGGCTGGGTCCCAGCGCCAGACCCATCGACCGTCGCTACGTTGGCGCAGAACTTTGTGCAGACCGTCGAGATTTTCGGGTCGCGGTCGGCGCGGGTTGTATTCGGCGATGATGTCGGCGGCATCGGTGAGTGTGCCGAAGCCGTCGGGGTGGGCGGCCATGAACGACACGATGCGACGGGCCCCGTGGAACTCCATCCTCGGGGTGATGTCGACGAGAATAACGGCTGCCCACAGCCCGGCTGGGGCCAGCAGGTGGGTTGCCAGGATGGTTAGCCCACCCAGCGACGCGCCAACGAGGGCAGGGGGACTCTCGGTGCCGACGTGTTCTCGAACCGAGAGCAGATCGGCGACGAACTTTTCGACGTCGTATTGTCCGCTCGGGTCCCAGTCGCTGTCGCCGTGGCCGCGGGTGTCGTACGCGATGACGGTGTAGCCATGGGCGTGGAGGCGACGAGCTGTGGTGGCCCAGGCGTGGCGGTTTTGGCCGCCGCCATGGAGGAGCAACACCACGGGACCAGTCGTGGGGTGCCGGTAGCAATCCGCCACGAGAGTGATGCCGTCGCGCGTGTGGATGCGCTCCTGAGTAAGTGTCATGTAATCCGCGCCCCTTTGGGCGCAAGGTCCACGCCCGTCACGCTGCGTTGTCCCTCAGGTGACATGTCATCGTCAGCGTGCTCTGGCGCGCGGGGCCAAGGGCTTCCGTTGAGGCCACCAGCTGGCCTCACCGAGCAATGTGGCGATCGCGGGAACCGTGAGGGTGCGGACCACGAAGGTGTCCAGGAGTAGGCCGCAGCCGATGATGAGTCCGGCTTGGAGCATGATCGCGACGGACCCGACCATAAGGCCGAACATGCTGGCCGCGAAGATGAGCCCGGCCGAGGTGATGACTGAGCCGGTGTTCGCGACCGTGCGCAGCACGCCGACGCGAATGTTGTGAGCGGATTCCTCGCGTAGCCGCGAGATCAGCAGCATGTTGTAGTCGGCGCCCACCGCGACCAGGATGATGAACGCCAAAAGCGGAACGGGCCAAGCGATTTGCTTGCCCAGGCCGTATTGGAAGACCAGTGTGCCGATGCCCAGTGCGGCTGCGTAGTTGAGTACGACCGTACCGAGCAGGTAGAGCGGGGCCACCACGGCACGTAGCAGAACGACGAGGGTCAACCCGACGATGACGAGTGTGGCGATGGCCAGTAGGTGAAAGTCGGCCGACAGGAGGCGCTGGATATCGGAATTGACGGCGGGGAAGCCGGCCATCGATATCCGGGCGTGAGCCAGCGAGGTGTTGGGGCGTGCGGCATCGGCAACGTGCGTGATCTTCTGCGCGAGATCCATCGCTTCGCTGCTGTAGGGGTTGTAGCTAGATTCGATGGCGAAGCGCGCGGTCTTGCCGTCAGCGGATAGAAAGTGCTTTGCCACATCGGAGAACTGGCGATTCTCGAAGGCGTTAGCGGGAAGGTAGAAGCCGCTGGAGTTGTCCGAACCGGCGCTGGATCGCGCGGAATTCTGTAGCTGGGTGGCGATCTGACTCATGCCGGACAACATTTCGATGTTGCTGTCGGCGAGGGTGTGCACACCGGTGGCTAGGGCTTGTGCTCCCGACGCGAGCTGGCTGATGCCGTTTTGAAGGCGGCCGATGTTGCCGGCCATGTCGGCGGGATCGCCAAGCGCTCCGAAGGCCTTGTCCAGCGAAGTGACTGTGCGCTGCAGGTCTGCCACGGTGCCGCCTGCATTATTGGCATCGGGCTGGTACAAATCGCCGAGGTCGGCGAGCTGGCTGAAAAAGCCGCCATCGCGCAAAGTCACCAAGATCCGTACCTGGTCGCGGATCTGGGCACACTCGGGGGTGGTGGCACACCAGGGGGAGGTGTTGAGCGCACCGACCAGCGGGTCGATGGTGGCGATCGCTTGTTGGGCTTGTTGAGCTTCTTGGCGTAGCCCGGGCCCGGTTCGAATAGCTTGGTCGACGGTCGGTGTGGTAGCCGAAAGCTGCTGCAGCAGCTGGCGAAAGCGCTGAAATTGTGGCCCGCTGGACTGGGCTTGGGTAAGGATCCCGGTCAGCGGAGTCAGCGCCGTGCGCAGGGTGGTGTCAAGTTGCGCCAGGCCGCCCGCGAGTTGGTCGGCGCCACCGGTGAGTTTGGTGAGATCGGTCTTGTGGGCGTCTCCTTTGGCGACGGCATCGGCCATCTTGGTGCCGATCTGGCCGTTCTGCCAAGAAAGCTGTGCCTGGTCCAGTCGCGCCCCGGTAGGCCGGGTGACGCCGGAAACTTTGGTGACACCTGGCAATTGCGACACGCGAGACGCCATTTCGTCCAGGTCGGCCAGGCTTTTACCGGTGCGCATATCGGTCGGTGATTCGACGACCATGAACTGCGTGATAACGATATCTTTGCGAAAGTGCCTGTCCAGCAGATGATAACCCTCGTTGCTGGCGGTCGTTTCCGGCTGGCCTTGACGGTCGTCATAGCTCATGCGCATGGTCAGCGCCACAGCAGCTAGCCCTAACACGAGAGCCAGGCTGGCGGCCAGCAATGGGCCGGGCCGGCGGACTACGGCCACCGCGATCCAGTTCCAGTAGCGGCGTGTGCGGTCGGCTTTGGGCTCGCCGATGCCGCGTTTAGCGGCCAGCGCCAACACCGGTGGGAACAACGTCACGGTGGCCGCGACTCCGACGAAGACGGCTATCGCACACGCTGGGCCCAGCGCGCCAAAAACGCTCAGCTTTGCAAACACCATGGCCAAAAATGCAAACGCCACAGTCGCCGCGGAGGCCAGGATTACGCGCCCGATGGTGGCGGTCGCATTGATCACCGCGAGGTCGGGCGAGACCCCCTGGCGGCGTTGCTCGTGATACCGGCTGATCAAAAACACCGAATAATCGGTGCCGGCGCCCAACAGAATCGCCGTCATGAACGCGATGGTGAATTGCGACACCGGCATCCCCGCTTCGCCCAGCCCCGAGAGCACTCCGCGCCCTACCCCAAGACTGACGCCGATAACCACCAGTGGCAGCAACGCGGTAAACAATGACCTATAGATGACCAGCAAAATCAGCGCAATCAGCCCCGCGGTCACCACAGAAATGACAATCAAATCCTGCTCAGCCGAATCAATTTGATCGCTGAACGTCGCGGGAGGGCCGGTTACGCGAACCGTCGTGGACGTACCGTTAAACGACTGGGCGGCGATAGCGCGCACCACCTGGACGGATTCTGCCGCCTTCGGATCGCCGAGTGTGCCCGCCACCCCGACCGGCAGATACCATGCCTTGCCGTCCTGGCTCACCGCCTGACCGGCAGTAACCGGGTCGGCCAACAGATCCTGAACCAGTCGCACATGCTTGGAATCGGCACGCAACCGCGAAACCATCGCGTTGTAACGCTGACGCACCGGCGCAGTCAGGCCCGTCGGGTCCTCTACCGCGACGAAGACGGTTGTCTTGGATCCCTGCTCGCCGAATGCGATCCCCATCCGGTCCACGGTTTGCAGCGAGGGCGCATCAGGAGGGATGAGATTCACCGACTGCTGCTTTACGACGATCTCCAATTGCGGGAACAGCACGGCTAAGACGCCGGCAGCCACCACCCACGCGGCGATGACCAGAACCTTGTGCCGGATACTGAACCGCGCTAAGCGGGCAAGCCGGTCGCTGTAAACGCCCTCACCAGCGGTGACCTTGCGGAGTTGTTCCCGGACCGGCCGACTCAAGGTCGCCACGCCCGACGAAACCCACCCGGTATCTACCATCCCCCGTCTCCGCTACGTTGAAAGAAACTAACGGTATCGCAACAGTACTACCGGTACCCTTTCATGGTGTCGGTGAAACTGCTACCGACAGGCGTGCCCATTCCACTGCGGCGGCACCGATCGGCCCTGGCGCTCGACCTCGATGTCCTGTCGCCGGTTCCGTACCTCGGATACGTCAGTACGTAATCCATTGGTATGCAGATCATTTGACGTTGGGCATGGGTCATCGCTGGCTGCTGACAAGCTCACGAACGCCGTAGGCGAAATGCCAGCCGGGAACTCAGCCTGATCGGCTCATCGCGAACATGATCGTGCATTTCCCGACTCATCAGATCGTCGTCCAGGTACGAGCAAGTGCGAGGGGGATAGTGACGTGGACGAACGCGGCCCTGGTCGACCGGGCGTCCTTGGTGTGTGCGCTTGGCAATACCGCGACTGGCCAGCCGGATATCCCGAACCGCACGCCTCCAGAGGTGGGTTTTCGTCAGCGAAATCGGCACATTCATCAGGATTTGACGTCTTTCGTCCGTGAGGTCGCCGCGCCGAGGCAGAAGCTGGATCCTTCGATAGCCACGCGGCCGGCCGACTGGGGGCAGCACCGTCGACTCCCCCGGGTCCCGAACCGCTCGACCGGTTGCCTGATCACCAATCCTCCTTCGGTGCTTGGCCTACACCGCCAAAGTGTACTCATAGTATCGCTACGATACTACTAGTATCGTTCGACGGATTGAATGGCTTCCCCGGTGCAATTCGCTGCGGGCCAGGTTCGTGGGGGGTTTACGGTGACTACGTGGAGCGTGACGCCGAAACCTCGGTAGATGAAGACGACGACGTCGACCCACGCCGCCTTCGGTCACGGACCCGATTGCTGGATGCGGCGACTAAACTCCTCAATGCCGGTGGCATCGAAGCCGTCACCATCGACGCGGTCACCAAAGCCTCCAAGGTCGCACGCACCACGCTGTATCGGCACTTCACCAGCTCCACCCAACTGCTGGCCGCCACATTTGAACGGCTGCTACCGCAGGTCACCCCACCACCTGCTACGGGATCATTACGCGACCAACTGATCGAGCTGTTGAGCCGACAGGCGACCCTCTTTCAAGAAGCGCCGCTGCACGTCACCACGCTGGCCTGGGTCGCGCTCGGGCCAACACCGGACGGCACAGAGGAAACCTACGATCGCAACGCGCTCCGAACACGGATCATCGACCACTACCGCCAACCGTTCAACAGCCTCCTAGAAGGCCCTGAAGCCCGAGCCGGCCTCGACGACTTCGATCTAGAACTGATCCTGTGCCAACTCGTCGGCCCGGTGGCGTTCGCTCGACTCACCGGGCTGCGCGCAGTCGATCGCCGAGATTGTGAACGTATAGTCGACGATTTCCTCACCGCGCACCGCCGCCCGGCAGACACACCCCCTTCGCGGCCCTCGGCCCGGAAATCCTCGTCCGGCATAAGCCATTCCGATCAAGGCGGCAACTAGCTCGGCAGACGGTCGACGATGCATAGCCCGGATCGGGCTCGCGCACACTGCGCAACTAAAAAGTGTCAACGGCAAGCGAAAACTGATCAGCTTGCCGCGCAGTGGTCAGTATTCAGTTGCCGCCGACAAAAAGTCGATTCCCAGTCGGTATGCGGGCCCGCAGGGCACGAAACGCTATCCGCGCCAGCGACGCATCGAGACAGAAGTGAACGACCCGATCGAAGTGCGGCGTGACGGTAGGTGTTCACCCCGATGTCAACCACAGGACCGGGAACACGCGTTCGCCACGATCGGACAAGCCGGAAGGCAGCAGCACCGAATCACCGGGATACATCATGCTGTCATGCACATCGCATCACACCGGCGTTGGGGGACATCCACCCTCAGCGACCCACGTGTCTTTCGTGGCCAGCTTAAGAGCAGACTCATTGCCTCAGTCAGCATCAGTAACACGTTCGGCGCCAGCGGCTTTTAGCAGCTGGTCGCGCGCTTCATGAAGCCTATCGAGGGCGCTCTTCAAGTCGAGAGCGGCGTCGGCCAATTCAGAGCGGGCCGCCGGGTCGCCGTGTGAAGCAAGGCTCGCGGTCGCCGACGTGAGCGCCCTAACGTGGCGCATGACATCAATGGTGTAGCGAGCGGTCCGCATCGCGGTGGCACCCTCGGTTCGCTGGAGATGATCTCTCATGAGACCTAGCCAATCATCGATCGTGTATCGATCGAAGTTGTACATCGCGTTGAGCACCCAGCGTTGCCAGGCCGGTGGGCGTTGTGATGACGTCCGGAGCAGGACCGGAGGAGTAACCATGATCGAAATTTTAGGGCGCGAAACCGGCGTTTTCGACGGTCAGAATAAAGAATGTATGACGTGACGAACCCGAGTGCGCATTGTGGCAATGGATGAGTTCGGCTGCTTTATCTAGGTGACGCCCCCGACACTGCGGCAGCTAGGTTGGACGCAAAAGCCGGACCGTCATTCACTAGTGCGTATCCGCCCGCGAGGCCTCCTTGGCTGCAGAAGGCTCGTCGTCGGCGCACCCTCCGGAAGGTCACGACGCCCGTGTACTGACCAACGCGGGGGACCAGGCGAGTGGCCGTGCGCGGCACGACGGCGGTGGGGAAGCTGCTGCCGGGATTGCCGTATATCGCTTGGCTACGTGACCAGCGTCGCACGATCCGGCGCGCAGCCAGGTATGCGTCCTGAGCTACCTCTACAACCGCAATGGCCTTCTTGAGTCCGCAGACACCCCAGAATCGGCCGGGTCCGCGCCCAGGTTGCTGCCACAAATTGGGCACGATATGCTGATATTCCTTGTCGCCGTTGATGTTTGGCGATGAGTGTTTGGTGAAGTAGATAGCCAGGCGTTTCGGGTCACACGCACGTAATCCGTTGCGAACATCGATGGCCGTGCCAGCGAGCAAATGGCGCTCGCGCTGCTCGGGATCCGGATGGCCGACGATCTCCGCCCATTCGCGCGAGAGCCAGTCGCGGAATTTGACGCCGGATCGGCCTACCGCATGCGGCGGAGCCATCCAGAGGTGAATGTGCGGAGCGCCGCGGCGTTGAAATTCCAGCTTCCAGATGTAGCGGGCCGGTTCACCCCATTCCCGTTGAAAACGTTTGCGCCACAGCATCATATGCCGCTTTACGCTAGCCCCATCAGGTGCTACAGATTCCCAGTCGCCGGGGTAGGTCAAGGTGACCATTGCAGGGACACGGTCGCACTCCACCAGTGGCGTGTAGTCGAGCTCGGCGAAGGTGCGACACATTGCCGCGCGCGACTTGCGAGACCATTCGGTGATCGCACGGGCTGCCGAGTCGGGAATGTTGCGACCGGCCTCAATGCGATCAACCTCTGCCGTCACATCGAGGCGGTGTCGTTTGACTGCACGCTCAGATGCCTTTTCCGGACGCACCGGGTTGGTCCAGCCGAGTCGGACTACACCGGGGCCGATCGTGATCCGAAATCGGCCGGACTCAGGTTCTACGCCCAGCCGGCCCCGCCCTCGCGCCCACGGCCCCGCCGGTTCAAAGAGTGCTGCCGCCGAGGCCACCAGCTCGGGCCTTGGGAACCGCAGTCCGAGGGCATCTGCCGCCGATAACTGCGCATCAACACCGCCCTCGGCGGCATCGCGGACACTTTTGGCACATATAACAAGCCCGTTGGTCCCAGCCGGAACACGGCCTACGCCGCTCCCGCCGTCCGACCGACCGCTACCGCTCTCGCGCCCTGCGGCCCTGGCGGCCTCGGGCACTCGCGGCCTCCCGGCGTCCGCGGCTCCGTCCGTGTTCCGGCTGGCCGTTCGGCTTGTGTCCGGCCGAAGAGTGGGTCGCTCCGCGGTCGTGCTCGTTGGACGGGCGGTCGACCTCGTGATGCTGGGCATCGCGCATCTGCTCCCCGGGAGCCCTCGGCGCGCATCACTGAGTGAAGGGCGATGAAGGGGTCCCTGTCGGGAGTGCTGTCACCGTGTCCGGTTTGTGTCCGATCGTCGGACGGGCAGCCTGCGTCAGACGCGCTCAGCGCGCCGCATTTGACGCATGAACGACGTTAAACCGCAGGCCAGTGGCCATTCCGTCCGCCTGAAAAGCGGAAGGTCGGCGGTTCGATCCCGCCCCTGGCCACCAGCTTTCGAACGCGGCGTCAAACCACGTAGGGCGCAATCAGAGTGGTGGCACCCAGCACCACCAATCCGACCAAGAACGCGACGATCGTGAAGCCCATCACCTGACGCACGTTGAGCTTCGCTATCGCGAGCAGGGGCAACAGCCAGAACGGCTGAATCATGTTCGCGACCCCCTCGCCGGCGGCGACCGCCATGGACATCAATCCGAGATAGGCCGGCGAGATTTGGCCGAGCGCCCGCGCCGAGTCGATCGCGATCGGGCCCTGCACCGCCCAGTGCCCGCCGCCGGACGGCACGAACAGGCTGATGATCAACGACCCGATGAAGGTGAGGAACGGCAGCGTGTACTGCGTCGCGCCACTCACGACCCCGTGGGCCAGCAGCGTCTGCAAGGGCACGGCCTTACCGTCGGCATGCGAGGGCGCATAGCCGAGCAGGGCAACCAGACCGCCGTACAGCGGGTATTGCAGCAGCAGCGGACCGGACACCTTTGCGGCGCCGGTGAATGCCCGGATGAACCGGATCGGCGTGCGATGCAGCAGTGCACTCGTGATCGTGAACAACATGATCATCGATGAGATGTTCAGCGCAAAACCACTGCGCCAGAAGTAGGCAATGCCCGCGACGAACACGAGGACATTGAGGATCCACTGGTTTCCAGCCATTCGGCAAACGATCGTTTGCCCCCGGGCTTGATCTCGGGCTGGTCCTCGTCGTCGAACACGGCGGGATCAGGAGCAAGGCTTTGCGCCGGCTGCATGCGCCAGATCGCGAGCGCGAGCAGCGTCAGCACCACAATCACCGATAGCCAGCTATAGGGCTCGAAGATGGTGAGTTTCAGCGGCACCGTGGCGCCAGTCATCTTGTGGATCACGTTGATTGGGCTGCCGTCGTCGGTATTCGCCAGCGCGATCGACGACGACAGTCCCTGCGTCCAGACGATGAAGCCCATGAACGCCGCCGCGATCAGGTAGCCGAAATGTGTATCGGTGAAGCGCTTCGCGAACTGGCGGGCAACCAGCGCGCCTGCGACCAACCCGAGTCCCCAGTTCAGCAGGGAGAGTGCGGCACTCACGGCAAAACACAGCAGGGCGCCTTGCGCCGGATTGCTCGGCTTGCTCGCGATGTAGACGATGGCCCGCTTCAAAATTGGTGCCTCGGCCAGCGTGTAACCGGTCACGAGGATCAACACCATCTGGAAGGCGAAAGTGAAGATGTTCTGCGATCCCCACACGCCCCCGTACCACGCCTTGAGCATGCCGGTCACGGAGGCGCCGTGCACCAAGAGCGCAGCCAGCACGGCGACGATGACGGTGAGGATGACCGCGAACAGGTACGGGTCGGGCATCAGGCGTTCGACATACCGGACACAGAGCGTAGTGAGCCCTTGGATGACGCTGCGGCGTTTGGGTTTACGTTCTCCTACTGTTGACGGCCCTGGTCGTTCGGCCCCAGCCTCCGGCGTGTCGGTCGCGGCCATCGGGTCTTCGCTCGTCGTCATCGACCTGCCCTCGCATCATGTGGCCGGCTCACGTTCGGCCGCGCGCATTGGCCGATCGTAATAGACCTTGCGAAGGGTCGCGTCCTGTGCGCGCACCGCATCGTCGACTGCTCGAGGCGCTCGAGCGAGGAAAGGATGTGCGCCGCGGGCGTCGGCGGCATGGCGGTTTCACGTGCGGACGTGTCGCGCGGATGGGCATCGGTTTGGATCGTCGACCGATGCGCCAGTCACGTTTTTGTGGGACGTGAACGCGCCTGTGGTGCAGTGACTTTGGTGAGTTGCGTGAGTCGTTGGGTGGCCGCGACGATTACGGCGGTGACGATGAGCAGTAGCAATGGACTTCGATTGCTGCGCCAAGCCACCTGGCGGGCGCGAGGGACCTGACTGCGAGACTGACGGGTATGAGTCACCTCGACGAGGCCGTTCGCCGGTCCTTGATGCGGCGCGGATTTGTGCTCGAGTATGCCACTCTGGCCTGGAACGTGGTCGGCATCGTCACCCTCACCGTGGCGGCGATCGGAGCCCAATCGGTGGCGCTGTTCGGGTTCGGTTTGGACTCCCTGGTCGAGATCGGCGCCTCGGCGGTCGTTGTCTGGGAGCTCTCGGGAACCGGCGAAGCCCGCCGGCGGTTCGCATTGCGGCTCATCGGGGTCGCGTTCGGAGCGCTTGCGATCTATCTGGCGGTGCAGTCGACGATCGTCCTGGTTACCGGCTTTCACCCACGGCACTCACCCCTTGGCGTCGCATGGACAGCGATCACCGCGGCGGCGATGTTCGCGCTCGCGGTTGGCAAGACCCGAACCGGTGCCGCCCTCGGCAACCCCGTGCTCACCACAGAAGGTCGGGTCACTCTCGTCGATGGCCTGCTGGCCACCGCGGTGCTGCTCGGGCTGGTACTCAACAGCCTTGCCGGCTGGTGGTGGGCTGATCCCGTCACCGGCTATGTGCTCGCGTTCTACGCATTGCGGGAGGTCAAGGAAAATCTTCTTCAACCCGGCAGCACAGCACCGACGACGAAGTAATTTGTCGGCCACGACTGTCCGAACCCGAAGGCGCGCCCCGGAGTAAACCCCAGCCGGCGGCCAGGGCTACTTGAGCATGCTCCCGGCGTCAACGGTGACCGGAAGGCCTGTGATGTAGCGCGATTCGTCGGAAGCCAGGAACAGCACTGCGTTGCTGATATCCACCGGCTCGACCCAGCCGACCGGCAGCACGTGCATGAACTGCGCGGCGACCTTGAGGTCGTCCGGGCCGGGGTTCTCCAGATCCGGCCGGAACAACTTCATCGTTCCCTCGTTCATGAACATCGGCGTGTTCACGTTGGTCGGGTGAACGGAATTCACCCTGATGAAGTGCTGACCGAGTTCCACGGCGAAGGCGCGCATCAAACCGACGACGCCGTGTTTGGCGGCGATGTAGTGCCCGGTGTGCGGGTATGCCTTGAGGCCGCCGACCGAGCTGGTAAGGATGATCGATCCGCCCTGGCCCTGGGAAATCAAATGCGGTACACCGGTTTTGACGGTCTTCCAGACGCCCGACAGGTTGACGTCGATCATGTCTCGCCAGTCGTCCTCACGGGTTTTGTCGAGGGTCTGCCCGCCGTTGCCGATTCCCGCGTTCGCGCAGATGATGTCCAGGCGGCCGAGCTGTTCGACCCCGCCGTCCACCACGGCTTTCAAGGCTTCGTAGTCGCGCACGTCGACTTCGGCGGTCACGATGCGGCGGTTGAGGCCCTTGATCAGGTCTGCCGTCTGGGCCAGGTCATCCGGCGTCGAGGGCGGGATCTCGCTGCTGCTGCTGATCGGTGCGCAGATGTCGACAGCGATGATGTCGGCACCCTCCTCCGCCAGTCGCACCGCGTGGCTGCGGCCCTGACCCCTGGCGGCCCCGGTGACCAGCGCGACTTTGCCCTCAACTCTGCCCATGACTGCACCTCACTGATCAGAAAGGCCGGGTTGACGACGGCCCGGCGTTCGACTCCAAAATATTTGTCGATCGATCAGGAAGGGTCGCATCATTTGATTGCGGTGTCAACAGACGCCGGCAGGGGAGTGCGATCAAGCCACGCGCCGGGGGAGCGATGCCGGGGCCATCGCGGGAGGGCGCCCCGGCCCTAACCGCTCGGCGTCGGCGCGGCCGCGGGTGCCTTCAGCAGGCTTATCTGGCGTTCGACGAACGCGCGTAACTCGTCGTGGCCGTGGGTGACGCCGACGGCGCTCTCGTTGCACAGGCTGCGCGCGACCTGCGCGATCAGCATCGAGATGGCCACCGGCGGATATTCCTCAAGATCGATGTGGTTTGCGCGCAGGACCATCGCCACCGCCGCCGTCTCGATGTCGCGGACCCGCTCGGCGTAAGCCTTGAGTTCGGCACCAATTGCCTTGCGGTGGTTGGCCAATGCCATGAATTCGGCATTGAGTGCCGTCGCCGCGGTGTCGCTGTTGATCAACCACAGCGTTTGCAACGGGTCGTCGTCGGTGAGCAGGGCGCGCATGCGTGCCAGCGCGGTCTCGGCACCGGCGCGCAGCACCTCGACGAACAGATCGTCCATCGTCGGGAAGTAGTAATAAACGAGGGCCTGCTTGACGCCGGCCTCCGCGGCCACCCGGCGCGACGTGGCCGCCGCATAGCCCTCCTCGCGCATGATGCGTGCGGTGGCCTCGATGAGCTTGGTGCGCGCGCCCGCGTCGGCGCCTCTCTTGTTGTGGCGTGTCGATGCGGGGCTGGACGCGCCCGCTTTGCTTGACCGGCGCGCGCGATCCGTGGTAGGCATACCGCATCCTATCAATTTGGTCGATCGATCAGTTAATGACCCGTGAGTCCGCGTCGACTGGGGATGGGGGCGCCGTGGCCGCCTGTCCGCGCCAAGGCGTCAGCGTCGTCACCGAGGGTGCGCTGGCGTGATGCCGCTTCGTAGGCCAGGAAAAGGAATCGAACTCATGACCGAACTCGCCGACGTCGATTACTTCACCGACGCCGACATCGCGCAAGACCCTTACGCCTATTGGGATTACCTTCGCGGCCAGGGCCCGGTCTTCCGCGAGCCGCATTACGGGGTGGTGGCGGTCACCGGTTACCAGGAAGTGCAGGCCGCCTTCAAAGACGTCGATTCGTTCTCCGCGGTCAATGCGATCGGCGGCCCGTTCCCGCCGTTGCCGTTTACGCCGCAAGGCGACGACATCAGCGAACAGATCGAAGCGCACCGTCATGAGTTCCCCATCTTCGAGCACATGGTCGTCATGGACCCGCCCGAGCACGAAAAAGCGCGCTCACTGCTCGGACGGCTGCTCACGCCGCGTCGGCTGCAGGAAAACAAGGACTACATCTGGGAATTGGCCGATCGGCAGTTCGACGAGTTCATCGCCAACGGTCGGTGCGAGTTCCTCGGTGAGTACGCAAAGCCGTTCGCGACCTTGGCGATCGCCGATCTGCTCGGGGTTCCCGACGACGACCGCGCCGAGATTCGCCGCAACCTGGGAGCCGGCAACGCGCCGGGAGCCAGGGTGGGCGCGCTCGATCACGAACCGGTCGGCAGCAACCCGTTGCAGTACCTCGATGACCTGTTCAGCGCGTACATCGCCGACCGACGGGAAAGCCCCCGCGAAGACGTACTGACCGGCCTCGCGACCGCCACGTATCCCGACGGCTCGACTCCACCGCTACTGGAGGTCGTGCGACCGGCCACCTTTCTGTTTGCGGCAGGCCAGGAGACGGTGACCAAACTACTGAGCGCCGCGGTGCAGGTCCTCGGTGACCAACCCGGGCTTCAGGCGCGGCTGCGCGCCGACCGAAGCCTGATCGGCCCGTTCATCGAGGAGGCGTTGCGCATGCAGAGCCCGACCAAGGTCGACTTCCGGCTGGCACGCAAGACCACCACTCTGGGCGGAGTACACGTCCCGGCCGGCACGGTCATCATGCTGTGCCTGGGAGCGGCCAATCGTGATCCGCGAAAATTCGCAAATCCCAACGAGTTTCAGGTCGACCGAAAGAACGTCCGCGAGCACATCGCTTTCGGTCGCGGGATCCACACCTGCGCCGGCGCACCGCTGGCGCGTGTAGAAGGCCAAGTGACCATCAACCGCCTCCTGGACCGAACGCGCGACATCCGGATCAGCGAGGCCAAGCACGGCCCGCCGCCCAACCGCGAGTACCGCTACGAGTCCACGTTCTTGCTGCGCGGCCTCACCGAGCTGCATATCGAGTTCGCCCAGGGGCCTGGCGAGCGTTAGTCCTGTACCGCAAGGCCTTTCACCTGCCGGTCACTGCAAGCATGTTCACGTTGTTGTTCGGCAGCCCGCAGGATCGAGTCCGCGGCCACGAACGCGGGTTTGATGCGGTCGGCGCTCTCGATGGGTAGATTTGCGGCACGGCGGAGCACCATCAACGCCAACCCGCTGTGGGTCGCGTACGAGACGATCAAAAGGTTGACGCGAGCGTGTATGCCGATGACCGTCATTACATGCTGGCGTTTGCCTTCCCATCCCGGCCAATTGAGATCGGGCGGCCGTTGCAGCGAAGACCAATTGACGTTGATGGAAGTGACTTCGCCAAGCAATGGAGTGAGGACCGCGACGAGCTCGGGCAATTCATTCGTGATGCGATCTGCACGCGGCCACCACGCACCGTCGATATCGCGTCCGAGTTTGCGAGCCACCGAGAGCCGGATGGGAGTGGATTGGCGTCGGGTTCTGACGGCCAAGCTCATCGCGGATACCGCGGCCGGCAGTTCGCGCACTTGACCACGGCGGCGAAGCCGTCCGCATCAGGCGTCGAATCATTTTGTTGTCGTGTAACGATCGGGGTCGCGTAACCCATGGGCGGTTCCTTCGCGCTCGGCGTCGTCGGGTCCACGGACGAGGGACCGACGGAGGAATCACATTGCCCGGGGGTGTCATCTGCGCCGATTGCGCAGTCGACCACCGCTGACAACGAACGGCTCGCCTTCGACGCTACGCCACTACCGGCCCACTTGGACGCTCGGGTGGCCAGCGACAGCGCACGCGGGCGCGGCGCTGGTCGGCTGACCGCATCTGGAAACTCGCCTGGCAGATGAGCTTTGTCATTTCCGACGGAACGAAATCCCTTGCGGCGCAAGGGATAGGAGACGATTGCTGTTGTCTGTCACGAATCGAGGGATGGCGGGTAGGGTAGTGGCAACAGCGAGGACGGGGCTACATGGCAATAGAGAACTGGTGCGACGCGGTCGAGATCCACCCATCGCAGGTCCGTGTCGGTGACGTCATCGGCACGCGGCGTCCCACCGAATTGCGTCTGACGGTCAAGATGATCAGTGCTCCACAGAGCGGCCCGGGGCAGTGGACATTTTTCAGTCGAGACGACAACGGTCAGCAGCGAACCAGTACCTTCGGCGATGGCGAATTGGTCCGCAGGTACGCCCAAGCGTCCTGACATCCACGCTCGTCAAGGCCGATCAGCGACCTTGATTTGGAGATCCGGCGGCGTCGGGCCGATCGGAAAATGCCGGGTGCTCGACCGGTTTTGCAGAGGTTTCGCCCGAAGCGACATACTTCGGCGCCTCGGGGTGGGAAAACAAGTTCGACTCGTCCATGAGCTGTCCTTCCGAATGAAGATGTCGGCCGATACGCGCCGCTGCTTGGCGTCGGACGACTATCGAATCGCAGGCGGTCTCAATGATTCGTTCGCGATTCGCGGTGACCGCTAGAACGCGGTTCCTCCCCACTCTACAGGCGGCCGGCGCGGTGCATGTCGGGCTCGGGTGAAGACGGTGCGGTCAGGGTATAAGCGCCCTGCTTCCGCCGGCCGCCGGGCCGATCACCATCTAGACCAGGTACTGGGTGAATTAGTAAGCGTTGCAATTATTTTCGAATATTAGCCCACTCGTGCTACCCTGAGCCCGCATGGATGTGTTTGGTACATCCGCATTTGATGAGAGAAGTAAGTAAATGGCACAGGGAACTGTGAAATGGTTCAACGGTGAAAAGGGCTTCGGCTTCATCACCCCTGACGACGGCACGAAGGACCTCTTCGTCCACTACTCCGAGATCCAGGGAAACGGCTATCGCTCGCTCGATGAGAACCAACGTGTTCAGTTCGAGGTTGAGCAAGGAGCCAAAGGACCCCAGGCGGTAGGAGTCAGTACCGTCTGAGATTGACATACGTCACGGTGGGCTGGTGCGGTTGCTTCGTACCAGCCCATCGATGCTTTTTGGACCCAGGTCGCCGGTTGCGACAACCCCGCACCTCTAGCGCGATCCGGACTGACGAACCGGGATAATGACCGCATGCGTCTCGCGTGGGTGCTACGACTGACCATTGCGTTGTCGCTCGTCTCGGTGGGCGGGATACCCACCGCGAACGCCGGACCCGACGTACCACCGGTCAGCGACGCCGCACGGGCGGCCGGGTTCGTCGACGTCCGCAGTGTCATCCCCGATGCGATACTCGATCTGCGCTACGCGACCACCAATAATTTCACCCATACACAGTTGTATCCCTCCGACGCCAGATGCCTTGTGCACCAATCGATGACGCCCGGCCTGGCCGCGGCCGCCGGCGCGCTGCGCCCGCAGGGGCACCTCCTGGTGTTCTGGGATTGCTATCGACCGCACGACGTTCAGGTCAAGATGTTCAATCTGGTCCCGAATCCCGCTTGGGTGGCACGCCCGGGCCCGTACGCACACAGCCACGAGTCGGGCCGTTCGGTCGACGTGACTTTCACGACGACGCAGCAGCCGTGCTCGTCCGGGCTGTACGCGAGCGGACTCTGCCTGGCCGACATGGGTACCGACTTCGACGATTTCACGCCTCGGGCAACGGCTTTCAACACGCAGGGCATCGGTGCTGACGCTGCGGCGAACCGGGCGGCGCTGCGGTCGGCGATGAACTATGGCGGGCTGAAGGTGTATTCGGGCGAGTGGTGGCATTTCGACGGGCCAGGGGCCGGTGTCGACCGACCGATCGTCGACGTGCCCGTCGACTAAGCGTCTCAAAATACGGGACGCCGGTTTCAGAATGTGACTGTCGACGCGTAGGCTGCCAGACCAGACGCGGCAACCGAGGGGCACAGTGAACGACCAATATCGAGCGACCTACACGCACGGCCATCACGAGTCGGTGTTGCGCTCTCACCAGCGACGCACCGCCGAGGACTCCGCCGCCTATCTGTTACCGCACCTGAGACCGGGGCTGTCCGTGCTCGACGTCGGCTGCGGACCCGGCACCATCACCGCCGACCTGGCCGCGCGAGTCGCACCCGGACCGGTCACCGCGGTCGACCAGGTTGCCGACGTGCTCAGTGTTGCCCGCGACGAAGTCCAGCGACGAAACCTGTCCAACGTCTCGTTCGCCACCGCCGACGTGCACAACCTCGACTTTCCTGACGACGCCTTTGACGTCGTCCACGCGCATCAGGTGCTACAGCATGTGTCCGATCCCATTGCAGCACTTCGAGAAATGCGGCGGGTGTGCGCGCCGGGCGGCATCGTGGCCGCCCGCGACGCCGACTACTCCGGGTTCATCTGGTACCCGGAAGCGTCGGCGCTCGAGCTGTGGCGCGACCTCTACCGCCGCGTCGCGCGCGCGAACCGGGGCGAACCGGATGCGGGCCGGCGACTGCTGTCGTGGGCGCAGCAGGCGGGATTCGTCGACATCACGCCCACCGGCAGCCTGTGCTGTTACGCCACGCCCGAGACGCGCGGCTGGTGGGGCGGAATGTGGGCCGACCGGATTCTGCACTCAGCTGTGGCGCGTGACCTGGTGAGCCTCGACCTGGCGACCACCGCGCAGCTCGAGGAGATCTCTGCCGCGTGGCGAGAATGGGCCGCCGCACCGGACGGCTGGATCGCGATCCCGCATGGCGAGATAATCTGCCGCGCATAGACCGGGGCGGCGGCATAGCGGGGTCCTTTTACCTGCTCAGCGGTGTGGTATTGGCATTCTCTTTTTTTGCAAGTACGTTATTCACCGATGGATAATACGGCCCACACTCCGTCTGGTATCCCGCTGCAGCCCGTATACGGGCCGGCGGACGTAACCGCGGAGCCTCCTCAGCCGGGGGAGTTCCCCTTCACCCGGGGTAACTTCGCCTCCGGCTATCGCGGCAAGCTCTGGACGTTTCGCCAGTACTCGGGCTTCGGCACCGCCGAAGAATCCAACCGCCGGTACCGCTACCTGCTCGAGCAAGGCGGGACGGGGCTGTCGGTTGCGCTCGACCTGCCCACCCAGTGCGGCTACGACTCCGACGATCCCGAATTCGGCGAGGAGGTGGGCCGGGTCGGCGTCGCGGTGGATACCCTGGCCGATTTCGAGATCCTGTTCGACGGAATCCCGTTGGACAAGCTCAGCACGAGCATGACGATCAACGGGACGGCGGCGATCCTGCTGGCGTTCTACGTCGCGGCCGCCGAGAAGAAGGGGATTCCGCGCGAAAAGCTGACCGGGACCATCCAGAACGACATCCTCAAGGAGTACGCCTCGCGGGGGACCTGGATCTGGCCGCCGGAGCCGTCGCTGCGGCTGATCGCCGACACCATCGAATTCTGCGCCGCCGAGGTTCCCCGGTTCAATGCGATCTCGGTGGCCGGGGCGCACTTCCGCGACGCGGGGGCCAACGCGGTGCAGGAGATGGCGTTCACCCTGGCCGACGGGGTGACCTATTGCGACACGGTGGTCGAGCGCGGCCGCATGACGATCGACCAGTTCGCGCCGCAGATCTCGTTCTTCTTCTACACCCATGGGGACTTCTTCGAGGAGATCGCCAAATACCGTGCGGGACGGCGCCGTTGGGCGACCATCGTGCAGGAGCGCTACGGGGCGAAGACGGCGAAGGCGGCGATGTTCCGCTTCGGTTGCGTCTGTGGTGGCGCGTCGCTGTACGCGCCGCAGGCCCACAACAACATCGTCCGGGTGGCATACGAGGCGATGGCCGCGGTGCTCGGCGGTGTGCAGTCGATGTTCACCGCGGCCTGGGACGAGCCATTCGCGCTGCCGACCGAGGAGACCACGACACTGGCGCTGCGCACCCAGCAGATCCTGGCGCACGAAACCGGCGTCGCCAGCGTCGCGGACCCGCTCGGCGGCTCCTACTTCGTCGAGGCGCTGACCGATGCGACCGAGGAGCGCATCATCGAGATCATGTCCGACCTCGAGCGGCACGGCGGCATGGTGCAGGCCATCGAGGACGGTTATTTGCAGGGCCTGATCGCCGACGAAGCCTTCACCCTGCATCAGGAAGTCGAAGCCGGCACGCGGCCCGTTGTCGGGGTCAACCGGTTCGTGACGGAGGAACTCGCCCACGATGTCGTCACCTACGAACTCGACGCCGAAGGACGTGACCTGCAGCTCAAGCGGCTGTCCAAAGTGAAGGCCGAACGGGATTCGGCCGCAGTGCAATCCGCGTTGGCCGCACTGTCGCGGTCGGCTGAGGGAGACGACAACCTGATGCACAAGCTGATCGACTGTGCCAACGCCTACTGCACGGTCGGGGAGATGGTCTCCGCGCTCAAGGCGGTGTGGGGCGAATTCCAACAACCGGTGGTGTTTTAGATGGCCGTCCGCGTTCTGGTTGCCAAACCCGGCCTGGACGGCCATGACCGCGGCGCGAAGATCGTCGCCCGCACCCTACGTGACGCCGGGTTCGAGGTCATTTACACCGGCATCCGCCAGCGCATCGAGGACATCGCGTCGATCGCCGTCCAGGAGGACGTGGAGGTGGTCGGGTTGAGCATCCTGTCGGGTGCGCACCTGGCCCTCACCGCGCGCACGGTGGAAGCTCTGCGCGCCGCCGATGCCGCCGACATCGCCGTCGTCGTCGGGGGCACCATCCCCCATGCGGACGTCCCCAAGCTGCTCTCCGCCGGCGCCGCCGCGGTATTCCCCACCGGGACGCCGCTGGACGACCTGGTGCGCGACATCCGCGCACTGACCGGCACGGCGGACACCGACTCGAACGAACCCGTCACGGAGGAACCATGCGCGTCGGAGTGATGATCGGCGCCGAGCGGGGCGACATGGCCCGCAAGGTGGACAAGCTGGCCTCCGACATCGAATGGGCCGAATCCGCCGGCCTGGACACCGCCTGGATGCCGCAGGTGCCCAACGACTTCGACTGCCTGACCATGGTGTCGCTGATGGCCGCCCACAGCTCGCGCATCGAACTGGGTACCGCGGTGGTGCCGCTGCAGGCCCAGCACCCCATCGCCCTTGCCCGCCAAGCCCTCTCGACGCACGCGGTGGCCCGTGGACGGCTGGCGCTGGGCGTCGGGCCGTCGCACCACTGGATCATTCGCGACATGCTCGGCCTGCCGTACGAGAAGCCGGCCGCCTACACCCGCGACTACCTCGAGGTGCTCAATGCAGCCGTTGCCGGGCCGGGATCGGTTGACGTCGAGAACGATTCGTTCACAGTGCACAATCCGCTGGCCATCGGGGTCGACACCCCGATGCCGGTGCTCGTCGCCGCGCTGGGGCCGGTGATGCTACAGATCGCAGGTGAACTCGCCGACGGCACCGTGCTGTGGATGGCCGACGAACGCGCGATCGGTGATCACATCGCTCCGAAGATCACCAAGGCCGCCGCCGATGCCGGTCGCCCCGCACCGCGCATCGTCGCGGGAATCCCGGTATGCCTGTGTGCGGCTGGACGAATCGACGAGGCCAGGGAGCGGGCCAACCGCATCCTGGGCGAGGCCGAGGTGTCGCCCAACTATCAGCGCCTGCTGGACCGCGGTGACGCCCGCGACGTCGGCGACCTGTGCGCGGCCGGTGACGAGGAACAGATCTTGGCGCGGATGCGTGGCTTCGCCGACGCCGGCGTGACCGACTTGTCGGTGCGGCTGCTTCCCATCGGTGACAACCGCGACGAGCTGGTCGCGTCCAAACAGCGCACCCGGGAAATGATCGCCTCACTCGCCGCGGAATTGCGTTGACCACAAACGACTCCGGGCCGCTGGCCGGGATACGCATCCTCGAGGTCGGCACCATGCTGGCGGGGCCGTACGCGACCATGTTGCTCGCCGATCTCGGTGCCGAGGTCACCAAGATCGAACCGGCCGGCGGCGAGATCTCCCGCAGCGTCGGCGCCACCTATTTCGCCAGCCTCAACCGCAACAAGTCCAGCGTCACGCTGGACCTCAATTCCGATGCCGGACAGCAGCGATTGGGTGAACTGGTCGCCGAATCCCATGCGCTGCTGGTGAACCTCAAGCCGTCGGCCATCCGCCGGCTGGGCCTGACCTACGACGAGTTGCGACGGCACAACGAGCGGATCGTCTGCGTGGCGATCACCGGCTTCGGCCTGTACGGCGGCGATGATCCGGCCTTCGATTACGTGGTGCAGGCGGGTGTCGGCACCGCCGCCCTGACCGGCGATCCGGACGGCCCGCCGACGCTGCCCGGCTACTCCTCGGCCGACAACTCCACCGGAATGACCGCGGCATTGGGGTTGTTGGCGAAAATCATCTCGGGTACCGGCGGGCAGGTGGATGTGTCGCTGCGCGACGTCATGCTGTCCCAACTGAACTACCACGCGTCGGCCTATCTCAACGGGGGCGTCGAGCCGCAGCGCCGCCCCCACGGGGCCCACTCCTATTACGTTCCCGCTCAGCTTTTTCCGACGGCCGAGGGATATCTGGCGCTGTTCATCACGCATGACGGCTTCTGGAAGTCGTTCGCCGCCGAAGCGGGCATCGGGGGTTTCGAAACGATGGCCGAGCGAGTCGCCCGCCGTGACGAAGTGCTGGCGGTCGTGACGGCGATGCTGGCCACCGACAGCGCCGTCGGGTGGGAACGACGGCTGCGCCCGCTGGGAGTTCCGGCGGCGGCCGTCCGAACGCTGCCCGAGGCGCTCGAGGCGACGCCGGAAGTGGTCGTGACGGCGGGCGAATTCCGTTTGGTGGGCAGCCCGATCCACATCTCGGGGTATGAACCCGAATACCGTCCGGCGCCGGAGCTTCCCCAGCAGGCCCAGTAGCCCCCGAACGTCAAGTTAATTTCACACTCGCGGTCGAGCGTGAAAGTAACTTCACGCTCGAGGCCGGCGGCGGAGCTTCCCGAGTAGCGCGCCGCTCAGGTTTGCGCAGGCCCGGTGAGCACAGCCTCGGCGATCTTGCGGAAGGCCGCCAGCAGACGGCTGCGATCCCCAGCGCGACAGGCCAATACGACATGGCTGGGTTCGACCCCTTCCAGCGGGACCGTGGTGATGTCCGGCCGCACACCGTTGCCGTACACGCCCGCCGTGATCGCCACGGCTTGCCCCGAGGCAATGAGTTCGAACTTGTCCTCTAGCGCCTCGATGAACGGGCCATCGGGTGCTCGGCGGCCGTCGGGTCGCGGATCGATGCGCCAGAAGGCGCTCCAGGCCGGATCCGAATGCCGCACCCGCGGCATGGGTTCGTCGGCGATGTCGTCGAGGGTGACCGATTTCCGGCCGGCCAGGCGATGGTCGACTGGTATCGCCAGCACCCGCGGTTCGTCGTACAGGATCGTCACGTGCAGCCCTTCGGTCGGGAACGGCAGCCGGGTCACCACCGCGTCCACCCGATGGCCGAGCAACGCGTCGAGCGCCTGGTCCCAATCCAAATGCGTGACTTGGACATCGGCTTCGGGATGCTCGCGGCGCATCTCACGCACCGCGGGTGTGACGATCATGCCCATCGTGTAGCCGATGGTGATCCGGCTGGGCTGCGCGGCCGCTCGCGCCTGCGCGGTGGCTTGGGCTGCCGATCGCAGCAGCGCCTTGGCCCGGGGCAGAAACAATTCGCCCGCCTCCGTGAGCCGGGTGCCCTGCGGGGTGCGGTCCAACAGGCGGACGCCGAGTTGCTGCTCGAGCCGGCGGATCTGGCGGCTCAATGACGGCTGCGCGACGCGTAGCGCTGAGGCGGCCCGGCCGAAGTGCCGATGCTCGGCGACGACGACGAAGTAACCCACCAGCCGCAGGTCGAGGTCCACCACCGGCGATGCCGAGTCGGTCATGCGCCCAGTGTAATGCGATCTCGCCCTGCTACACGCCGCAGAAGGCGTGGTGAGGTGCCGTGATGCCTGAATTGCATGGCGCGATATGAAACAGGACTTGGACACCGCCATCCGGCCGCCATTGACTTGATGGCATACCTCCAGGCGACCAGAAGGGAACCCTCATGCACGTCTTTGTCACGGGCGCGACCGGTCACATCGGCTCCGCCGTTGTCACCGAACTCCTCGATGCCGGGCACCAGGTCACCGGATTGGCGCGGTCGGACGCGGGCGCCGCCGCCCTGCACGCCGCGGGGGCGACACCCCGACGGGGAGATCTCGACGACCTCGACGGCCTGCGCGCCGCGGCGGCGGCGTCCGACGGCGTCATCCACCTCGCCTTCAAGCATGACTTCGACGACTTCGCGGGCGCCGCCGAGACGGACCTGCGCGCCGTGCGCGCCCTCGGGGAAGCACTCGTCGGTTCCGATCGGCCGTTCGTCAGCACATCGGGATCTCTGCTGCTTGCGCTGTTGGGGCAGGGCGGTGTCGCCACCGAGCACGACACGCTGCCATCCGGACCGCGGGTCGACTCCGAGAACGCGGTGATCGCGCTCGCCCAGCGAGGGGTTCGGTCGTCGGTGATCCGCCTTGCCCCGCTGGTGCACAGCGACCTCGATCACCATGGCTTCGCCCACCACCTGATCAACGTCGCCCGCGAGACCGGCGTGTCCGGCTACCTTGGCGATGGCGCCAACCGCTGGCCGGGTGTGCATACGCTCGACGCCGCACGCTTGTACCGGCTGGCGCTCGAAAACGCGCCCGCCGGAACGCGTTTGCACGGCGTCGACGATGAGGGTGTGCCGTTTCGCGACATCGCCGCGGTCATCGGTCGTCACCTGGACGTGCCGACGTCCAGCATCGCCGCCGAAAATGCCGGCCACTTCGGCTTTCTCGCGCTCTTCGCGTCGCTGGACAATCCGACGTCGAATGCGTTGACGCAGAAGATCCTTGACTGGCAACCGGAACAACCGGGGCTGCTCGAGGACCTCGATGCCGGCCACTACTTCGGCGAGTGAGCGCAACAGTGACTGACTCGGTGATCGCCTCGGCACGCCAGGCGCTGGGCCCGGTTGGGGTGTGTCTGCCCGTCGCGTTCACCAGCACACCGCCGGCCGACCCGTTGCGGCAGGCCGCGCGCCGTCTGGAAAACGCCGGGTACGGCGCGGTCTGGACCAACGAGGTCATCGGCAAGGACGCCTTGGTGCAGCTCGGCGTGCTGTTATCCGCCACCGACCGAATGGCCTTCGGCACGTGCATCGCCAACATCTGGGCGCGGCCGGCCCAGACCATGCACGCCGCGGCCACCCAACTGGCGCAGGCGTATCCGGGCAGAATCGCGCTGGGGTTAGGCGTCGGCTACCCGGAGCAGGCGGCCGGCGTCGGCCGCGAATTCGGCAGTCCGCTGGCCGCCATGCGCGACTACCTGGAGGCCATGGACAGCCCGACGTGGCCGCCGGCGCCCGACGCGCCCTATCCCCGGATCGTCGCGGCCAACGGGCCGAAAATGCTTGCGCTGGCCGGCGAAAAGGCGAATGGGGCATTCCCCGGCGGGATGCCGCCGAAGTTCACCGCCCGGGCCCGCGAGGCGCTCGGACCCGACAAGCTCCTGGTCGTTGGCGTGTCGGTGGCGCGCGACATCGAGGCCGCGCGCGATGCGGTGTCTGCCAGACTGGGCCTGCCGTCTTACGCGTCAAGACTGGTGAAGCTGGGCTACCCGGCTGGTGACATCGACGATGTGAGCGATCGACTAGTCAATGCGCTTGTCGCGCATGGCGATCCGGAGGACATCGCGACCAAGGTGGGGGATCACCTGGCGGCGGGTGCGGATCACGTCGCGCTGCTTCCGTCCATTGACGGTGAATTTGCCGCCGGCATAGGACAATTCGAAGAGCTGGCTTCGACGCTGATCGGCTAGCCGCCGAACGTCGAGTTGTCGGGCCAAAAGCGGCGCCGATTTCGCGCAACAAGTCGACGTTCGGGCCTCAAGAGTTGGACGGCGCGAGCTGCTTTTCCTGATACAGCCGCGCCCACTCGGCCCGCGAACGGATCGACACGTCCACGTCACTTCCCTTGGCGCGCAGGGCCTTGACGGTCGCCTGCTCGCGAGGGGTCCGGGCGAACGGGTCCCATCCGAAGAACTTGCACGAGTTCTGCCAGGTGATCTTGTCGATGTCGGAATCGTCGGCCCCGGCAGCGTTCAACTCGGCGAGCACCTGCTCGGGCGCGTCCGGCCAGAAGCAGTCCGAGTGCGGGTAGTCGCACTCCCAGGCGATGATGTCGATGCCGATCTCATGGCGCAGCTTCAGCGACGTCTTGTCGGTGACGTAGCACGCCAGCGAGTGTTCGCGGAAGACGTCACTGGGCAGTTGAGAACCGAAGTCGCGGCGGAGCCATTTCTGGTTGGTGTAGTGGCGGTCGCTGCGATCCAGATAGAACGGAATCCAGCCGATACCGCCTTCGGAGAAGGCGAATTTGAGATCCGGATAGTTGCGCATCGCCGGGCCCCACAGCAGATCCTGGGCGCACATCGCCGACACCTGGGTGGCCAGGATGATCAGGTTGTCGATCGGCGCGTTGGGCGCCATGCTGATCGCCCCGAATCCGGTGCCGATGTGAAGACACATCACCACGTTCTCCTCGGACAACGTGCGGAACACCGGACCCCAGTAGTCCTCGTCGTGGTAGCTCGGAAGTCCTTCCAGGTGAGGCAACTCCGGCATGGTGACCGCGCGGCAGCCCTTCGCGGCGACGCGGCGGATCTCGGCGCACATGCCCTCGGGTGTCCAGGTCGGCAGGATCGCGATCGGGATGAAGCGGTCCGGGTGGGACCCGGCCCATTCGTCGATGTGCCAGTCGTTGTAGGCCGACACCATCACCAGGGTGACGTCTTCGCGCGTCATGTTGAGGTGACGGGCCGAAAAGCCGGTGAACGTTGGGAAACACATCGACGCGAGGATGCCGTTGCGGTTCATGTCCCGGACGCGTTCGTGGACGTCGTAAACGCCGGGACGCATCTCGGCGAAACCGGCGGGATCGCGGCCCCACTCCTCGGCCGGCCAGGACACCACGGCGTTGAGTCCGCTCACGCCCTGCGGCCTGCCCTGGTACATCCACTGGTCGACGCCCTTGTCGTCGGTGACGACGACGGGCGCGTCGTCCCGGTACTTGGCGGGCACGTGCCGCACGAACATGTCCGGTGGTTCCACCACGTGGTCGTCGATGCTCACCAAGATCAGGTCATCGACCTTCATCAAGCAGTCCTCTCCCGCGCAGCCCGAATTCGATCAGCCGCTGCGCTCGGTGGTGGTCTCGAGCAGTCGTGGAATGGGCGCCGGATCCAGCTGCAGGGCATCCGACATGTGCAACTGCCCCGCGTTGGCGATCATGTTGTCCAGGATCGCCTGCAGGTCGTCGCCCTCGATCTCGTAGATGGCGACATAGGGTCCGTCGGCGTCGACGGGACGCAGCCGGCGCGCCGAGACGAATCCGTCCAGGGCGACGAGCTCACCCAGGTGCACCTCGTCGTACCAGGTGTTGTACTCCTGTTCGCGCTCGGGCGAACTGGGTCGGCTTTCCACGAGGATGATGCCCTTGGCCATCGTCGCCGCCACCTCTCTGGTTGCTACTCGTAGCGCACCGTGACCGAGTCCGTATCCGGAACGCCCTGGCACGTCAGAATGTAACCCTCGGCGACCTCGTCCTCCTCGAGAGCGTCGTTGACCCGCATGGTGGCATGGCCGTCTTCGAGCTTGGCCATGCACGTACCGCAGTTGCCGGCTTCGCAACTGAAGGGGGGCTCTAGCCCGGCCCGTCGCGCGGTCTCCAAGAGAGTCTCGCCCGGGACGATGGGCACCGATACCTTCTTGCGGTCGAGATGAATCGTCACCGTTCCGGCGCTGGAGCCGTTTGTTGCCGGATCTGTCACCCGCGAGGTCCCCTCGATGGTCCGGGTGATCGTCACTGCGACCGCCCCCTCTCACGTATTTGCATTCTTCAGTATAGAGAATACTATTCTCACGAAGCGACAGCATCTTCTCAAGACTGTATGGATGTCGGGTCAGCCCGGTCTGTCAGGGAAGGACGGGACGTGACCGAGCCGGCGGCGCTCGCGTTCGAGGAACGGCGATTCAGCGCGCCCGAACTCAACGCGCTGGCCGACGGGTGGGCCGCTAACCTGGCAAAATACGGTGTCACCCAGGGTCAACGCGTCGCCGTGATGGCGTCGAATCGGCCGGAGTTCCTCGCCGTGGTGCTGGCGATCTGGCGACTGGCGGCCACCGCCGTGCTCATCAGCCCCGCGTGGAAGCGCGACGAGGTCGCCCATGCGCTCGCGCTGACCAACCCCGAGCACGCCGTCGGGGACCAACCGGTGCTGGCCGGTCTGATGCCGGTGTTGCATCTGGACGATCCGGTCGCGCCCGCGGAGCCGATAGCCCTCGGCGCGCCGCCCACGAACGACGCGGCGCTGGTGTTCAGTTCCGGCACCACGGGGCTGCCGAAGGCCGTCCGGCACACCCACGCCTCGCTGGGCGAGGCGGTGCGGCATTGGCGCCAAGCGTTGCAACTGACGCACCAGGACCGGATCCAGGTTGCGACACCGCCGTCACACATCCTGGGACTGTTGAACCTGCTGACCGCCCTCAAGGTCGGCGCCTGTGTGCGGCTGCACCGCCGGTTCGACATCGACCGGATGCTGCAGCACATCCAAAGTGACCGCATCACAGTAGAAATGGCGGTCGCACCCATCGCGCTGGCGATGGCCTCGCATCCCGACCTCGAGTCCTATGATCTGTCCTCGCTGCGTTACATCATGTGGGGGGCCACGCCGGTCAGCACCCATGTCGCAGAGGCGGTGACCCGGCGCGCCGGAGTGCGTTGGCTTCCGGCTTACGGAACCACGGAATTGCCTGTCGTAGCGTGTAATCCGATCGATGGGCCGCGGCTCGACACCGTCGGACGGGCGGTGCCGGGCGTGGACCTACGAGTCGTTTCACTGGAGACCGGCGAGCCGGTCGGCCCGGGGGAGGTCGGTGAGATCCAGGCCCGGTCGGCGTCGCTCATGGCCGGATACTTGCCGGCCGAAGCGACCGGCGAGGCGGTCCGTGACGGGTGGTACCGCACCGGGGATGTCGGCTGGCTCGACAGCGGCGGATGGTTGCGAATCACCGATCGCCTCAAAGAGATGATCAAGGTGCGCGGCTTCCAGGTTGCGCCCGCCGAAATCGAGACGGTGCTGCACGGCCATCCGGCCGTCAAAGACTGCGCGGTGTTCGGCATCCCCGACGGGCTCAACGGCGAAGCCGTCGTCGCCGCGGTGGCGACGTCCGGTCCCGTCGATGCGGCCCAATTGACCGCCATGGTGGACGACAAACTGGCGACCTATAAACATCTGAGCCGGGTGGTGTTCGTCCCCGAAATTCCCCGCCTGCCCTCCGGCAAGGTGCTGCGCCGAGTGCTGAAGGAGCGCCATGGATGTACGTCTGACAGCTGAACAACGGCAACTACGCGATGCCGCCGGCAAGCTTGCCGACGATCTCGGGCCGGCCACGGTGCAGGATCTCGACGACCAGGATCGAATTGCCCGCCTGGACAAGCAGATCGAGAACACCGGGTGGCGGTCGTTGCGTTCCGACGGCGCATCCGGCGTCGAGGTGGCCATCGTGGCCGAGGAATTCGGGCGCCGTTTGGTTGACACGCCGTTTCTCGGCCCGGTGCTCGCCGACGATCTGGGCCGCCACGTCGGTGCGGACGTGTCCGCGGCCACCGTCGCCTTCGACGATCGGGTGATCGACGCCCGCGGCGCCCGGCGCGCCCTGTCGCTTTCGGACGGCTCGGTCCTCGCCGTCGATGTGCAGGCGTCGCCGCAGAGCGTCGACCTCACGCGGGCCGACGGAACGATCGCCGGCGCGCCGGAGCCGTTGGGCGATGTGTCGCCCGAGGTCGCCGCACAATGGCGGGCCCTCGCGTTGGTCACCACGACGGCCGACTTGGTCGGCATCGCCCGGGGCGCACACGCCGTCGCCTGTGACTACGCGAAAATCCGTGAACAGTACGGCAAGCAGATCGGCTCGTATCAGGCCATCGCACACCTGTTGGCCGAAAGCCTTGCGCTGATTGAGGGTTCGGTGAGCGTGTTGCGTCATGCCGCGTGGGCGGTGGACGAGCTTGCCGCCGCCGAAGCCGACCGGGCCGCCCAAATCGCAAAGGTCTACTGCGCGCGCGCCACCCGGACCGTCTGCGAGACGGCCATCCAGGTGCACGGCGGTATCGGCAACACCTGGGAATGCGTGGCGCACGTCTACCTGCGCCGGGCCCTCACATCGACCGAGCTGTGGCCGGTCGCGTTGAAGGAGATCGATCTTGGACTTTCGTGACTCACCCGATGAAGCCGCCTTCCGGGAGCGGCTGCGCACCTGGCTTGCCGCACACGCCAAGGAGTACTCCGGCTCGGGTGACGAGTACTGGGTGCGCATGGCCGACTGGCATCGCGCGTTGTACGACAACGGATTCTTCGGCCTGTCCTGGCCACGCGACTGGGGCGGCAAAGACCTGGCACCGGTCTACGACGTCATCGTCGACGAGGAGTTGGTGCGTGCCGGTGCGCCCCCGCGCCCCAGCGTCGGATATCTGGTGTACGGCATCGGCGCTCATGCCAGCGATGAGCTCCGGAAGCGCTTCCTGCCCGGCATCATCAACGGCACCGAGCGCTGGTGTCAGGGCTTCAGCGAACCGGGCGCCGGCTCGGACCTCGCGTCGTTGACCACCACCGCTCGCCCCGAAGGCGACAACTATGTGGTGAACGGGCACAAGATCTGGACCAGTTATTCCGATGTGGCGGACCGGTGCCTGTTGCTGGCCCGCACCGACCCCGAGGCCAAGCGCCACCGCGGCCTGTCCGCTTTCGTTCTCGACATGAAACAGCCTGGCGTGCAACAACGCCCGCTGCAGATGATCAACGGGGTGACCAACGAATTCGGTCAGGTGTTCTTCGATGATGCGACGGTGCCGGCGGACCGGATGGTAGGCGCTCCCGGCGATGGCTGGGCCGTGGCCATGACCGTCGTCGGGCATGAGCGTGAGCCGTCCACGCTCGGCTACGCGGCCCGCTACGGCAAGCTCGTTCGAGAGTTGTTGTCGCGCAACGACGGAGAAGTGCCCGAAGAGTTGGCGTGGGCCGCGGTTCAGTCGGACATGCTGACCCATCACGTGCGGCGGCGGCTGTCCGAGCAGCTCGACGGGGTATCGCACGGCTCGGAAGGTTCGCTGGACAAGCTGCTGATGACGTGGGTCGAGCAATCCGTCGGGCATGCGGCCCTTGCCGTTACGGGGACTCGCGATCCCGACCTGCTGAGCGCCTACCTGTACAGCCGGGCGCAGAGCGTCATGGGCGGAACATCACAAATACAGAAGAACATCATCGCTTCACGAATCTTGGGATTGTAGGAGTGATCGCGAGCGCGGGCGAAGCCCGGGCGAAGCGGGTCACGACCATTGAAGGAGTGATCGCGAGCGCGGGCGAGGCCCGGGTGAAGCGGGTCACGACGATTGAAGGAGTGATCGCGAGCGCGGGCGAGGCCCGGGTGAAGCGGGTCACGACCATTGAAGGAGTCTGACGTGTACGACATGCCTACCGAAATCGACGTTCAGGCCGACGGTGCCTTGCGCATCATCACGCTCAACAGGCCGGATTCGCTCAACTCCGTCAACGACAACCTGCACGTCGGACTGGCACGGTTGTGGCAGCGACTGACCGATGACCCCACGGCCCGTGCCGCGGTGATCACCGGCGCAGGCAGAGCGTTCTCGGCGGGTGGCGATTTCACGTATCTGGAAGAGCTGGCGAACGATGCCGAGCTGCGCGCCAAGACGATTCGGGACGGGCGCGAGATCGTGTTGGGCATGGCCCGCTGCCGCATTCCCGTGGTGGCGGCGGTCAACGGTCCCGCCGTCGGCCTGGGCTGCAGTCTGGTGGCACTCAGCGACATCGTCTACATCGCCGAGGACGCTTACCTGGCCGACCCGCATGTGCAAGTCGGGCTGGTGGCCGCCGACGGTGGACCGTTGACCTGGCCACTGCACATCAGCCTGCTGCTGGCCAAGGAATTCGCCCTCACCGGCACCCGAATCAAGGCGCAGCGCGCCGTCGAGCTCGGCCTGGCCAACCATGTGGTCGACGACCCGGTTGCCGAGGCGATCGCCGCCGCCAGAAAGATTTTGGAATTTCCGCAGCAGGCGGTGGAGAGCACCAAGCGGGTGCTCAACATTCATCTGGAGCGGGCCGTGCTCGCGAGCCTGGACTATGCACTCTCTGCCGAAAGTCAGTCGTTCGTCACCGAGGACTTCCGGGCCAACGTCGCGAAATTCAACGCGGCAAAGAAGAACTGAGGTCGTTGCCGCCGGTCGTCCTCAGGCGTCGTGCCGGTGCAGGAAATCGCGCATCACGAAGTCGAACTTGTCTGGCTCCTCGATGAAGGGCATGTGGGCGCTGGCTTCGAACAGCTCGAAGCGCGAGCCAGGAATGCGTTGGTGCATATCCCACATGTGTTCGGGCACGCATTCGTCATACCTGCCCGCGATCACCAGTGTGGAGACGGCGATTTCATGGAGCCTCTCGAACACATCCCAGTTGCGGATCGTCCCGACGATGCGAAAGTCGCTGGGGCCGAACATGGTCTCGAAGATTTCGGCGCCCATGTTCCGGAACGCATCCTCGAGCTCTCGCGGCCACGGCCGTACCCGGCACAGGTAGGTTTCGTTCCAGGTGCGGATGGCGGCCCGATATTCGGGCGCGTGCGTGCTGCCGGCGGCTTCATGCTGGTCGATGGCGGCCTGGGTGGCCGGGTCTAGCTCGGACTTCAAGCGCGCCACTATGTTCGCGAACGCTGGGATGGAGGCGATGCTGTTCGAGATGGTCAGGCTCGCGGCGCCGGGCGGTGCCACGTCGAGCACATACTGCTGGGCCAGCATCCCGCCCCACGAATTGCCGAAAAGATGGAAGCGGTCCAAATCCAGGGCTCGCACCACGGCGTCCATCTCGGCCACCGAGCGCTCCATGGTCCAAAGCCCGCGGTTGGGTGGGCATGTCGAGTTTCCGCAGCCGAGCTGATCCCAGAAGATGACCTCGCGCTCCGTGGCCAACCGCCCCAGCGACCGCAGGTAATCGTGCGGCAGTCCCGGGCCGCCGTGAATGACGAGCAGCGGAAAACCCGGACCCCCACCGGTCCGTTTGAACCACACGTTGCCGCCCGGGACTGCGATCGTCCCCTCCGGCGCAGTCGTCGCGTCCGCCATCAGCAGCAGTGTAGGCAATCGTGGCCCACCCGCGGTGGGCTGCGGCGAGGGCCGCTCCTTGCGACCCGTACTCTCGCAATGAGAGAATATGGTTCTCATGAACGAGTGGATCGCTCTTGAAGTTCGGCACCTGCTGGCTGAACTGGAGAAGGCCCGTGTCTGAAGCCGACCGGTGGAGTGGGCTCGGCGACGGTGATCGAGGTCGCGGCACCATAATGCGTACATGATCATCGCTGATCTGATTGCCCGCGCGCGCAATGGATCTCCCCGCGCCGCCGGTCGCCTCCTCAGCCTCGTGGAGAGCGAGCAGCGCGACGAGGTCTTGGCGACGATCGGTCCCGCACCGGACGGCATGGGACCGGTCGTCGGCATCACGGGGCCGCCGGGCGCGGGAAAATCGACGACGGTGGGCGCGCTGGTCAGCGCCTACCGCGGACGCGGCCTCCGGGTGGCGGTATTGGCGGTGGACCCGTCGTCCCCGTTCAGTGGCGGCGCGCTCCTGGGCGATCGAATTCGAATGGCCGCGCATATCAACGATTCCGACGTACTCATCCGGTCGGTGGCAACCCGTGGGCATCTGGGCGGCCTTGCGGCCGCGGTTCCGGCGGCCATCCGGCTGCTCGGCGCGATCGGTTACGACGTGGTCCTGCTGGAGACGGTGGGGGTGGGGCAGTCCGAGATCGAGATCGCCGCGGTCGCCGACCCGACCATCGTCATTCTCAATCCCGGTGCGGGCGACGCGGTTCAGGCCGCCAAGGCGGGCGTGCTGGAAGTCGCCGACATCGTGGCGGTCAACAAGGCGGACCGGGACGGTGCCGAACAGACGGTTCGGGATCTCCGGGCCGAAACCAGCGCCCCCATCGTTTCGTTGATCGCCGCCCGGGGCGAGGGCATCGAAGACTTGATGGCCGCGATCGAGGACCACCGCCGCACCGACAGCCGCGCCCGCAGGCTGGCCCGAGCCCGGGCCCAGATTCTGTCGCTGGCGCAAACCCGGCTGCGTACCCAGCCCGATCTCGACCGGCTGGCCGAGGCGGTCGTCGACGGCGAACAGGACCCGTACACGGCTGCCGATCAGCTGATCTCACCTGCCGCGACTCAAACGGACTGACCGTCCCCTGCCCCGATCGGGGGACGTGCGTCCCCTGCGGTCGCCCTGAGTTGAGGGTCAGGCAGATCAGTTGAGACCCAATTTGGTTCGGGTTAGCGTACACGTCGGCGTTGCTGTGCGAGTCGTGAACGAATCTTTTGATGCCTCGACACTTTTGGGCCTTTGATCCGGTGCTAGTCATTACCGGCGGCGGCAAGTTCCCTAGTTGTTGGTGGGTGGTGGTTGGGGTTGGAAGGGTGTGTACCACCACCAGTCGGCGCGTTCGCCGGTAGGTCCCGCACACGGCGCCACCGCAGGCGGGGGTGTGGTTGGTGGGCACGCCAGCGATCCCGGGCTTAGTGCTCGGCCCGCGTCGTCGATGACGGTGAGCGCGCCGGCGGGTCCGGTGATGGTGATCATGCCGCGATGGTGCAAGCGGTGGTGATAAGGGCAGAGCAGTACCAGATTGGCCAACTCGGTGGGGCCGCCGTCTTCCCAGTGCCGCAGGTGATGGGCGTGAAGACCGCGGGTGGCCCCACAGCCGGGCACCACGCAGGTGCGGTCGCGGTGCTCGAGCGCGCGGCGCAGCCGCCGGTTGATCACGCGGGTCGACCGACCTGAGCCGATGACCTCGCCGTGACGTTCCAACCACACCTCGCAGGTGGCATCACACATCAAGTAGCGGCGCTCGGCGTCGGACAGCAGCGGACCCAGATGCAATGCCGCCGCACGCTTTTCAACGTCGAGGTGCACCACCACGGTGGTGTGCTGCCCGTGTGGACGGCGGGCCGCCTCGGCGTCCCAACCCGCCTCGATGAGGCGCATAAACGCCTCACCAGTGTTCGGCAACGGGGGCCGCTGACCTGAAGCACTCGCGCCCTCGCCGTGATCGCGTTTCCACTGGGCGATCAGCGCATCCCGATGAGACGCCAACGCCGCGTCGAACTTCGCTGCATCCAGGTGGCCAAGTGTGATCCGATAGCAGCTGCCGTGCTCGCTGGTGGTCGCGGTGATCGACCGCTCGGGCTCGGGCCGCGGTTCGGGGTCAGGTCGGGGTTCCAGCTTCACCGCGGTGCGCAGCTGATTGACCGTGGCCACCGACGCCAGCTGCGCGTAATGCTCATCCGAGCCCTGCCCGGCGCGCGCCGCGATGACGCCGACCTGATCTAGCGACAGCCGACCTTCCCGCATGCCCGCCGCGCAGCGCGGGAACTCCTGCAGCCGGCCCGCGATGGTGGCGATTGTGTGGGCGTTGGCCGGCGAGCAGCCGGTCTTCCAGGCCACCAACGCCGGCACCGACCGCGCGCCGGTCATGCCGCACAGCTCGTCGCGCTCGATCTCGGCCACGATCTCCACCATGCGCCCATCAATCGCGTTGCGCTGACCGGTCAACTCTGCCAACTCCTCGAACAACACCTCAAGACGCTCTTTAGGACTGGCCACCACGACGCCGGCGGATGCGTTCGAAGACATGACCCCATCATCGCAGCCACCACCGACAAAACCGGCGCGCAGCCGCCCGAGGTCCCACCACGGCCCACCCGAAAGCTGGTGAGATTCACGAGGATTGATCCAAAGTTGTGCGTTAATCAGCAATCGCTGACGAGCAGGCGGTAGCCGGCGTCGAGTTGTTGTTGCTCAAGCAGATCGACGTGCCGCTGCTGCCATCTTCCCGAGTGCAGGTCGGCCGCGAGCCGGGCCAGGCCGTCGTCCAGCGAGCTTTGATCCGCATACGCCAACATGGAAATACCCGCGCGGACGGTGGCGTCAAGATAGGCCTCGGGTCTACGCCAATAGGCGGCACCGAATCCGTCGGTGCAGTCATGTGGTACGGGCACCGTGTGCACCTCCGCCCCTCCCAGTAACTCAACAAGTCGCGCGATTGGAACATGAAGCTCTTCGTTGATCCGAGCGGCGGCGGGCAGGTATTCGCTAAGCAACCAGAACTTCTCAATCACGGATTGATCCCACGTCAGCACGACTATCCGGTGGCGCACGACGCGGCGCAATTCGTCGATTCCGGCCATCAGGTCATGCCAGTGGTGCACTGTCAGCATCGCCATCGCGGCGTCAACGCACCTGTCGCGCAGTGGCAAGGCCTCCGCCATACCCTGGACACACGGCGCTGCTCCCACGGGACGCTGCGCGATCATCACCATGCTGGGCTCGACCGCGGCGACCGTCTGGGCCGGTTCATAGGAGCCCGTTCCTGCCCCGACGTTGACGACCGTGCCCATCGTGGCGAGCGCGGCATGCACTTGCGCGGCGATCCGCGGATCGGCACGACGAGTGCTGCGATAGGTAGCACCGATCCGGTCGTAGGCGACCATCAACTCAGGATGACGCAAGGGGGTTCGAATACGCCAGCATCGGCGCCTGCCCGGTTTCAACTAAATCAGGTCGATCGACTTCCCGGTGGCCGCCGCGTGGCCCGCTCGGTACCCGAAAACCATTGCAGGACCCAGTGTTCCGCCGGCGCCGCCGTAGGCCCGCCCGGTCACGCCACCCATCGCATTTCCCGAGGCGAAAAGGCCCGGTATCGGCTCGCCGCTGACATGCAAAACGCGGGCGTCGTGATCGGTGCGCGGTCCACCCTTGGTGCCCATCGCGCCGATGCTCACCGGAACCGCGTAAAACGGGGCGGTGTCGATCGGGCCCAGCGTCTTACCGGCCGGGGTGGTCGCGCTGTCGTCGCCCCAGTAGCCGTCGTAAGCGCTGGAGCCGCGGCCGAAGTCGGGGTCTGCGCCGGCAGCCACATGGCGGTTCCAGTTTTCGACGGTGCGGGTGAGACCGTCGGCGTCGATGCCGGTCTTGGCGGCCAACTCGGTGAGGTCGGCCGACTCACAGAACCAGTCCGGGACGGGTTGGCCCGGCTCAATACCGAGAAAACCGTAGCGCTGCAGGTGAATCGAATCGAACACCATCCATCCGCGGTCGTTGACGTAGCCGCCGCGAGGATCCAGGTAATGGAAGGCGCCGGCCATCGAGTTGTAATCGCAGGCCTCGTTGACGAAGCGCCGGCCGGCCGAGTTGACGATGATGCTGCGGGGCCGCGTTCTTTCCAGCCGCACGCTGCGGCTGCGCGGCTTGCCCTCGATGGTGTCGCCCGGGATCTGGACGATCGGCACCCACCACGCTTCGCCCATGTTGGTCAGGTCGGCCCCGTGCTCCATCGCCATGCGCAAACCGTCGCCGGTGTTGTTGGGCGGCGAGACGGCGCCGTGCATGGGGCCGCGCAGAAAGGCTTGTGTCAGTGCGGAATCCCACTCGAAGCCGCCGGTGCCCAAGATGACGCCATGCCGAGCGCGAACACTGATCATCCGATCCGGCAGGGCCACGCGCACCCCGGTGATTTCCCCGTTTTCGGCGATGAGTCCTTCGGCCCGCGCATTGGTGTGTGGGGTCACCCCGGCGTCCAGCAGGCCCTTGAGGAGCCCGGCTATCAGCGCTGTGCCGGCGACGCACAGATGGCTGGTTCGTTCGTCGATCGCCGCGTGCAGGCGCGCCCGAGTCTCGGCATCGAAACCGACGTTGGACCAGTCCGCCGGGAAAGACGTTATCCGCGTTGCCCATTCGCCGAGCTGGGCCAGATCGAAGGGAGCGGCGCTCAGCGACCTGCCCCCCGTCGGCTGCCCGCCCGGTAGTTCGGGACGGTAGTCGGGGAAGCCGGTCGCAATCTCGAACTGAAGACCGCTGTGTGCCTCGATGAAATCGAGCATCGCCGGCCCGGTGCGCACGAACGTTTCGACCAGCTCGTCGTCCATCGATCCCAGCGACTGGGCGCGCAGGTAGCGCAACGCATCGGCGGGCGTCAATTCGCAGTCGGCAGAACGGTTATGGGCGGGGATCCACACGATGCCGCCAGAGACGGCGGTGGTGCCGCCGACGGTCGGAGCCTTTTCGTAGACCGCCACCGAGGCTCCCGCGACGGCGGCGGTCAGCGCTGCGGTGAGGCCGGCGCCGCCACTGCCGAGCACGACGACGTCGACTTCGTGGTCCCATGACATGGGCTGCTATCCCTTCAGCTCAATAGCTCCGACAACTGCGTGGCGGCCTTGACGACCGCGTCTTTTCCGCGCATCACCACGTCTTCTCGGTGGGAAATGAGGTTGATACACGTCGGCGGTGACGGCGCCGGGCGGCGTACCCCCACGGCCAGGCCGTAGGTGTTCGGTTCGATCTCGCCGTAGGTCATCACCCAACCGCGTTGCCGCGCGCGGGAAACCAGCTCGCGTTCGCCCGGCCGCGGAGGCATGCAGGCGAGCAGGGCGATGCCGGCGGCGCCGCGGTCGAGCGGGTATCGGCTGCCTTCGTGGAAGGAGAGTTGGTAGGCGACATGGCTGGGCACGATCACCGCGATCGCCACCTGCTGATCGCCTTCGGCAACGAGTAAGGACACGGTCGTGCCGAGCTCATCGGCCAGGGCGCGCAGCGTCGGCAGGCTCACTTGGCGCACATTGCGATCGAAGGAAGCGCCGAGCGCGGCCAGGCCCGCTGCCGGCCGGTAGCGGCCGTCTTCCCCCTTGGCCACCAGCCGGAACTCGGCCAACGTCGTCAGCAATCGATAGGCGATGGTCCGGTGCACCCCCACCTGATCGGCGAGTTGTTGCACCGTCAGCCCGCCGGGGGAATCCGCCACCATCTGCAGCGCGGTCAAGCCCCTGGCCAGGGTCTGAGAACCGGTACCGGACCCAGTCACAGCCTTGACAGACCTTCCCACAAAAGCGAAGCTCTATATATAACGCACATTAGTGTGCGATATTAGCACACGACGTAGGCAGAAAACGAGAACGAGATTTCCCCCGAACTGGAGGCCGGACAGCACCGTGGCGGAGTTCGAGAGCATCTGGAGCGATCTCCAGGGCGTCGCGTTTGAGCAGGGCTACCTCGATGCGGGAGGAATACGGACCCGCTACCTGCGCGCCGGCGATCCCGGCAAGCCCGTGTTGATGATGCTGCACGGATCCGGCGGCCACGCCGAAGCCTACGTACGCAACCTCGGTGCGCACGCCGAGCATTTCTGGACGTGGTCGATCGACATGCTTGGTCACGGGTACACCGACAAGCCGGGGCATCCGCTGGAAGTCGTCCACTACGTCGAGCATCTGATGGCGGTGCTGCGCACCATCGGTGTCAGTCGTGCCTACCTGAGCGGCGAATCGCTCGGGGGCTGGGTGGCCGCGCGCACGGCGGTCGACCATCCGGATGTCGTCGAGCGACTGGTGCTCAACACCGCCGGCGGATCTCAGGCCGATCCCGTGGTGATGCAGCGGATCATCACGCTGTCCATGGCGGCCGCCGAGGACCCAACCTGGGAAACGGTGCAAGCGCGCATCAAATGGCTGATGGCCGACAAGTCCAAGTCTTACGACGATCTGGTCGCCAGCCGCCAACGCGTATACCGGCAACCGGGATTCGTCTCCGCAATGAGCGACATCATGGCGCTGCAGGATCCGGAGATTCGCGCACGCAACATCCTCGGGCCGGACGAATACGGGTCGATCATCGCCCCGACGCTGGTGCTGTGGACCAGTGACGACCCCACCGCGGACGTCACGGAAGGACGCCGGATGGCGGCGATGATTCCGGGCGCGCGCTTCGAGGTGATGCCCGGTTGCGGCCATTGGCCGCAGTACGAGGACGCCAAGACCTTCAATCAGTTGCATCTCGACTTTCTGCTGGGCCGGTGATGGTCGCACCGGGGCAGGAGTTTGCTGACATCGAGACGGACGTCTTGGTGGTGGGCGCGGGCCCGGTTGGTTTGACCCTCGCCAATATCCTTGGCCTGCAGGGCATTCGCACGGTGGTGGTGGACGAGCGGGACACCCTGATCGACTACCCTCGCGGGGTCGGCCTAGATGACGAGGCGCTGCGGACCTTCCAGTCGATCGGACTCGCCGACCGGGTGCTGCCGCATACCGTGCCAAATCAGATTCTGCGGTTCGTCGACGCCAAGCGGCGTGTGCTCGCCGAAATGGCCCCTCCTGACGCATGTTTCGGCTGGCCGAAGCGAAACGGTTTCGTCCAACCGCTCGTCGACGCCGAATTGCTTACCGGCCTGGACCGATTCGAACATGTCCAGGTGTGGTGGGGGCGTCCGATGACGGCATGCCGGGAGGGCCGCGACGGGGTGACCGTCGAGCTCGGTGGCGGCGCCGAAAACGACGGTGACTCACGCGTGCGGGCGCGCTATGTGGTCGGGTGCGACGGCGGCCGCAGCATGACACGCCGGGTGATGGGCGTGTCGTTCGACGGAACGACGTCGCCGACCCGGTGGCTGGTGGTCGACATCGCCAACGACCCGCTGGGGCACCCGAACAGCGAGGTCGGTGCCGACCCCGAACGCCCGTATGCCTCGATCTCGATCGCTCACGGAATTCGCCGCTTCGAGTTCATGATTCACGCCCATGAGACGGACGAGCAGGCCGAAGATCCCGCGTTCCTGACGCAGATGCTGGCCAGGATGGTGCCCCACCCCGACCGGGTCGACGTGATCCGGCGCCGGGTGTACACCCACCACTCGCGGATCGCCGGTGCGTTCCGCCAGGGCCGGCTGCTGCTCGCCGGCGATGCCGCCCACCTGATGCCGGTCTGGCAGGGGCAGGGGTACAACAGCGGGATCCGCGACGCGGCAAACCTGGGCTGGAAGCTCGCCGCGGTGGTGAGCGGCCGCGCCGACGACAAGCTCCTGGAGACCTATGACGTGGAACGCCGCAAGCATGCCCGCGCGATGATCGACCTGTCCACCATGGTGGGCCGGGTGATCTCGCCGACCAACCGCCGCGTGGCGGCGGCGCGCGATCTGCTGGTGCGGTCGGCGTCAATTGTCCCGTCGCTCAAGCGTTATGTGCTGGAAATGCGGTTCAAGCCGATGCCGCGCTACGAGCAGGGGGCCGTCGTGCACGCCGCGCCAGGGTGCACCGATTCGCCGGTGGGCACGCTGTTCGTCCAGCCGCGCGTCGACACCCGCGACCAGCAGGACGTGTTGCTCGACGACGTGCTCGGTTCGTGGTTTGCCGTGCTGTGCTGGAACAACAACCCCCGCAAGATTCTCGGCGATGTGGCATTCGCGAACTGGAAAGCTCTGGGCGCCCGATTCTTTGCACTGCGCCCGGCGACGCAGCTGCACTGGACCGGACACGACGACCCCGACGTGGCGGTCGTCGGTGATCGGCACGGCGGCCTCAAGTCCTGGTTCGACACCCACTCGGACTCGGTGCTGTTTTTGCGCCCCGACCGATGCATCGCGGGTGCGTGCATCGCTCAGCGCGCGCCCGACCTGAGTGCCGCGCTCCTTGACGCACTCACACTCACGCCGCGAGGGGGTGATCTACAAAGTGGCACTGGCTCTGTGCTGTATGTCGCACAGCCCTCTCCTGAATCTTCCGGGGCCGTCGCGGGACCTGCTTGACGACATCGAGGGCGCAATCGCGGAAGCCCGAAGCTTCGTCGAAGAGTATGACCCCGAACTCGTGGTCAGCTTCTCACCGGATCACTACAACGGCTTCTTCTATAAGGTGATGCCGCCCTTCTGCATTGGCACCAGCGCCCATGGGGTGGGCGACTACGGCACCCACGCCGGTCCGCTGAACGTGCCGGAGACGCTTGCGACCGAGTGTGCGAAGGCGGTCCTCGACGCGGGCGTCGACATCGCGGTGTCGGCCAGCATGGATGTAGATCACGGCACGATCCAGCCGCTGGAGAAGCTCTTCGGCGACGCCACATCGCGTCCCGTGATACCGATCTTCGTCAACGCCATCGGCGTGCCGCTGGGCCCGATGCATCGCTGCCGCGCGCTCGGCGCCGCCGTCGGCAATTACCTTGTCAGCCTGGACAAGCGAGTGCTCATCCTGGGATCCGGCGGGCTCTCGCACAGCCCGCCGGTGCCGAACCTGGCGACCGCGCCCGCACCCATGCTGGAGCGGATCGTGCACGGCCGCCCGATGACGCCCGAACAGCGGCACGCCCGCCAGGCCGCCGTCATCGACGCGGCCAGAAGCTTCGCCGCGGGCGAGAGCGACCTGCAGGCACTCAACCCCGCATGGGATCACCGATTCCTGGACATCATCGACGGCGGGCGGCTCGCCGAATTGGATGGGTGGTCGAATTCGTTCGTCGCCCATGAGGGCGGCAACTCCGCGCACGAGATCCGCACCTGGGTCGCGGCATTCGGGGCGCTGGAATCGGCGGGACCGTACGAAATCAGCGGGCGGTTCTACCAACCCGCGCCCGAACTGATCGCCGGTTTCGCCATCAGAACGGCACTTCCGAAGTGACATCCGCACTGGACAATTTCGATCACGTCGTCGACGTGCTCATCGTCGGGTCCGGCGGTGGCGGCATGACGGCCGCGCTGACGGCCCACGCCGCCGGCCTCGACACGCTGGTGATCGAAAAGTCTTCGTACTTCGGGGGTTCCACGGCCCTGTCCGGCGGCGGCATCTGGGTGCCCGGGGCCCCCGCACAGCGGCGCGAGGGCTATGTGCCCTCACCCGAGGACGTTGTGGGTTATCTCAAATTGATCACCGACGGATTGGTCAGCGAGGCACGGCTGCGGCAGTACGTTGACTCCGCACCACAGATGCTCCAGTTCTTGGAGCAACTGTCCGGATGGTGCGAATTCGTGTGGAAGCCCGGCTATGCCGACTACTACCCGGAGCTTCCCGGCGGTTCGGAACTGGGCAGCACCATCAACGTGCCGCCCATCGACCTGCGGAAGCTGGGCCCCGGCGAGCAGAAGCTGTTGCAGCCCCTGGCCCTGGCGCCGAAGGGAATCTGGTTGGGGCCCAAGGAGCTCCGTCAGTTCTACCGGATCAGGCAGTCCTGGACCGGTAAAGGAGTGCTGCTGAAGCTGATTGGGCGAATGGTCCGGGCGAGGGTGTTCGGTGAGCGGATGGCCGCGATTGGGCAGTCGCTGGCGGCCCGTCTCCGGCTGGCGCTGCGCGAACGCGGCATTCCGCTCTGGCTGGAGTCGCCGATGGTCCAGCTGCTGACCGAGTCCGACGGGTCGGTCACCGGTGCGGTGGTGGAACGGGAGGGCACGCCACAGCGGATCGGCGCACGACGGGGCGTCATCCTGGCGTCCGGCGGATTCGACCACGACCTCGCCTGGCGCAAGGAGCTCCTGCCCGAGGTGGATCAGGACTGGAGCTTCGGCAATCCCGCGGCCATGGGCGACGGCATCCGCGCGGGCCAAAAGGTGGGCGCCGCAACGGATCTGCTCGACGAGGCCTGGTGGTTCCCGGCGATCCAGTGGCCGGACGGCCGTATGCAATTCATGCTCAACGAACGGATGATGCCGGCGCAGTTCATCGTCAACGGTGCGGGCAAGCGCTTCATCAACGAGGCGGCTCCTTACATGGACTTCGGTCACGCCATGATCGAGGGCCAGCGATCCGGCGTCACCCACATCCCGTGCTGGCTGATCACCGACCACAGATCGTTCAACCGCTACGTCGTCGGAGGACACCTGCCGATACCCAAGATTCCGGGAGCGCCGGTGCCCACCGGCCGGAGGATCCCGCCGGCCTGGCTGGAATCGGGCGTCGTCAAAGCGGCCAGGACGTGGGACGAAATGGCGGCCAAGATCGGCGTGCCCCCCGACCAGCTTGCCGAAACCGCCAGCCGCTTCAACGAACTCGCCCGCAGGGGCCACGACGACGATTTCAACCGCGGCGACAGCGTATACGACAACTACTACGGCGACCACACCTTGCCCAACCCGAACCTGTATCCGCTTGGCGATCCGCCGTACTACGCCTTCCGGATCGTGCTCGGGGACCTCGGGACCTCGGGCGGCCTGCTGACCGACGAACACGCCCGCGTGCTGCGGGCCGACGGCGGCGTGGTGCCCGGCCTGTACGCGGTGGGTAACACCTCCGCCCCGGTGATGGGCCGTAGCTATGCCGGTGCCGGCGCGACCATCGGCCCGGCCATGACTTTCGGCTATGTCGCGGCGAAACACGTTGCGGCCGAAGCAGCCAAGCGTGCCCTTAATACTCATAGGAGGTAACGATGAAAATCTCACTGTTCTACGAATTCGCCCTGCCGCGACCCTGGGCGCCCGACGACGAACACGTCCTGCTGCAGGACTGTCTCAACGAGGTCGAGGCCGCGGACAAAGCGGGTTTCTCCACCGTGTGGTTGACCGAGCACCACTTCCTCGAGGAGTACTGCCACTCGACGGCACCGGAGATCTTCTTGGCGGCGGCCAGCCAGCGGACTAAGAACATTCGGCTGGGGTTCGGCATCATGCACCTGCCGCCGATGGTCAATCACCCCGCCCGGGTGGCCGAGCGCATCGCCACCCTCGACCTGCTCTCCAACGGCCGCGTCGAATTCGGCACCGGGGAATCGTCGTCGGTCGGCGAACTCGGCGGATTCAACATCGACCCCGCCGACAAGCGGGCGCAGTGGGAAGAGGCCCTCGAGGTCTCGATCCGGTGCATGATCGAGGAGCCGTTCACCGGCTTCAACGGCGAACACGTCCAGATGCCGGCGCGTAACGTCGTCCCCAAGCCGCTGCAGAAGCCGCACCCGCCGGTCTGGGTCGCCTGCACGCGGCCGGCCAGCGTCCAGATGGCGGCCCAAAAGGCGATCGGCGCACTCAGTTTCGCCTACACCGGTCCCGGACCGCTCACCGAGCGCGTCAACGGCTACTACAAGGAGTTCGAAGAGAACGGCGTCCCGGTCACTCCCCGGATCAACCCCAACATCCTGGCGATCGGCGGTGACCTGTCGATGATGGTGGCCAAGACCGATGAGCAGGCCCTGCAGCGCCTCGGGCAGGGCGGCGGATTCTTCTCGTTCGGGATCATGCACTACTACATGACCGGCGTGCACACGCCGGGACGGACCGGCGTGTGGCAGCGCTATCTCGAAGAGGTGGACAAGGATCCGACGCTGGCGTACGGGCCGGGCCGGGGTGCGATCGGCTCGCCGGCCACGGTGCGCGAGTTCCTGCGCGGCTATGAGGAGAGCGGAGTCGACGAGATCATCTTGCTGCTCAACCCGCGCAGCCACGAGGGCACCATGGAATCCATCGAGCTGATGGGCAAAGAGGTGCTCCCCGAATTCATCGAGCGGGACGCAAAGGCCGTGGCGGAAAAGGCGAAGCGGCTGGAGCCCGTCATCGAAAAGGTGGAGTCGCGCCGGCCGGAATCGACCGCACCGCAATTCGACGAGGATTACTCGTTTGGTGGACTCCCAACCGGTCGCGGCGGTAAGTTCACCGCCAGCGAGATCCCCGAAGCCATGGCGGAGATAAACGAAGGCCGCGTGCAGGCCGCGCAGCGCGCAAAGGAACAGCAGAAGTAGGACCGGACGGCATCTGAGCCGGGAGGATTTCGAGGCGAGCCTTGGGAGAGATCGACGAGCTGTGGCGCTACGGCGGCCGCCGTGCGGTGGTGACGGGATGCGCTTCAGGCATCGGCGAACACGTGGTGCGGCAGCTCACCGAGCTTGGGGCCGAAGTCGTCGGACTCGACAAACGGCGACCCGACTTCGCGATCGACGAATTCCATGAGGTCGACCTGGCAGATCGGACATCGATCGACGCGGCGGTAGCCGGGGTAACGGGTCGGGTCGATGCGCTGTTCAATGTTGCCGGCGTGTCGTCCGGGATCGGCGATCCGCCACTCGTGGTGACCATCAATTTCCTGGGGATGCGTCACCTCACCGAGGCACTGATCCCGAAGATGGTCGCGGGGTCCTCCATTGTCGGCGTGTCCTCTCTCGCCGCTGCCGCGTTTCGGGAGCATCTGAGAGATGTTGCGCCGCTGCTGAATACGGCGACGATGCAGGAGGGTATCGACTGGTGCCGTGAGCATCCCGACGCGCTGGGCACCGGCTATCAGCTGTCCAAGGAAGCGATCATCCTGTACACCATGCGCAGCGCCACGCCGCTGGGCGCGCGGGGAATCCGCATCAACTGCACCGGCCCCGGGGTCACCGAGACACCGATCCTGGACCAGCTGCGTACGGCGTACGGACAGGGCTTCCTCGACGACATTCCCAAGCCGCTGGGCCGCGTCTCGGGCCCCGCCGAGCAGGCCGCGGTGTTGCTCTTCCTGAATAGCAATGCCGCCAGCTATATTTCGGGCCAAGTGGTGTGGGTCGACGGCGGAAACGTGGGCGCCGCAATCGCGCGTGAACTCGAGGAAGGGCGTGTCCAGTGGCCAGTGTGACCGACTTTCGCCGGACCGCCCGCGACGTCAGCAACTGGGGCCGCTGGGGTGATGACGACGAACTCGGCACACTGAACTTCATCACCGAGGCCAAGATCGCCCAGGCCGCAAGCCTGGTCCGGCACGGCAAAGTGTTTCCCCTCGGCGTGGACTTCGGCTCGTCGGGGCCGCAGGGCGCCTTCGGTTTTCGGCACAACCCGGTCCACGTCATGACGGTGGACGGCGGTGACGCCAGCACGCTGGCCCAGTACGGGCCGGATTGGGAACGGAACCCGACGGCGGCGCAGATGGGCCCGTACTTCGTCGACAACCTGTTCCGGTTCAACGACGACATGATCATCATGCCGTTGCAGGCGGCCACCCAATGGGACGCGTTGTCGCACGTCTACTACGACGACCAGCTCTACAATGGTATCCCGGCCGGTTCGGTGACCAGCCTCGGCGCACGGCATCTCGGCATCGAGAAGGTCGACGGTAAGGGCATCACCTCCCGCGGTGTGCTGCTGGACCTGGTGCGCCATCGGGGCGCGGAGGTGTTCCTGGAGCACGGAAATCCCATCACCCCCGAAGAATTGGACGATGTCGTCCGCGCACAGGATGTGACGATCGGTCGGGGTGACATCCTGCTCATCAAAACCGGTTGGTGGACAAGGTATCTGCAGACCGGAAACAAAACCGAACGCTATTCGGGCCTGGACTGGCGATGCGCGCAGTGGCTGCACGATCACGAGATCGCCGCGGTCGCTGCCGATAACCTCCAAGTGGAAGACCCGGTGTCCGGGGTCGACGGTGTGTTTTTGCCCTTCCACCTGCTGACGCTGCGCGACATGGGCATGATGCTCGGTGAATACTGGGATTTGACCGCTCTGGCAGCCGACTGCGCAGCCGACGGCGTCTACGAGTTCCAGCTCATCGCACCGCCGTTGAGATTCGTTGGGGCAGTGGGCTCACCGGTGAACCCGATCGCGATCAAATGATGCAACGAAAAACCATCTCGGTTGACGGGCTGACCACCAGCTATCTGGAAGCCGGCGAAGGCGATCCGGTGGTGCTGCTGCTGCACGGCGGTGAGTTCGGGGCCGGCGCCGAGCTCGGGTGGGAGCGCAACATCGAAGCGCTTGCCGCCCGTTACCGGGTGCTGGCGCCGGACCAGCTGGGGTTTGGGGAATCCGCCAAGGTCATCGACTTCGTGGACGGTCGTGGCATGCGGATTCGGCATGTGGCGCGCTTTTGCGAACTGCTCGGCGTCGACTCTGCGCACTTCGTCGGCAATTCGATGGGCGCCATCAATCTGCTCACCGACGCCACGTCGGGCACACCGTTGCTGCCGGTGCACAGCTTGGTGCTTATCTGCGGCGGCGGGGAGATACAGCAGAACGAGCATTTCGAGGCGCTGCAGAACTATGACGCAACGGTGCCTGGCATGCGCCGCATCGTCGAGGCGCTGTTCTTCGACTCCGGCTATCCCGCCGACGACGGCTACGTGCGCCGCCGCCACGAATCGAGCACCGCGCCGGGGGCATGGGAGGCCGTGGCGGCGGCCAGGTTTCGCCGCCCCGGCGCCACGCCGTCCGCGGCGCCGTCGACCACACGAGCCTACGAACGCATCGGCGTGCCAACGCTTGTCCTCGAGGGTGCAGAGGACAAGCTCCTTCCGGCCGGCTGGGCCGCCGAGATCGCCAAACAGATCGACGGGGCCCGTTCGGTCGTGGTCGACAAGGCCGGCCACTGCCCCCAGATCGAGCAGCCTTCGGTTGTCAACCAGCTGCTGATGGATTTCTTGGGCGCCGTCTGAAGGTCATTGGTGCTCCTCGTCATTGGCTCACGTGCTGTTATTGCGAGGCGGAGCTCAACCGCCCGCGCTAGCCCATCCGAGTATCGCGAGTCGCCCGGCATTCGGGCATTGCCCCTCGATCGTGTCAATGCGGGTGAGCCTGAGGCTATCTCGGGTAGGCGGAATCAAACGGCCGCACCGCCGCCGTCGACGTGGAGGGTAGAGCCGGTGATGAAGCTGGCCCGTGGGGAGCTGAGAAAGAGGATGGCCTCCGCGATCTCGGACGCGAACGCGGTGCGGCCGAGCGGCAACGCCCTTCCGAGTTCCTCGTTCACGTCGCCCCATGCGGCGGCCACCCCGATTGTGCGGGTGGGGCCGGGCGCCACGCTGTTGACCCGCACCCCGGCCGCCCCGAATTCGGCGGCCCAGGTGCGGGTAAGCGACTCCAGCGCGGCCTTGGAGGCGCTGTAGCCCGATGCGCCGGGGATCCCCTTGAACGCCGCCATGCTGGTGACGTTGACGATGCTCCCACGGCGTCGTGCCAACATTCCCGGGATCAGGCCGGCGACCAGAAAGTAGGCGCCGCGGACATTGGTGTCGAACATCGTCTCGAACATCGCCATGTCCTGGTCGACCGTGTATGCGGACGGGAAGCTGCCGGCGTTGTTGACGATGATGTCGACCTCGCCGCACCGCCGTACAAGCGAATTCACCGATTCGGCGTCGGCCATGTCGGTTTGGACGAACCGTGCGTTCGTACCGATGGCTTCCACGGCTTGGTCACCTTTGGTCCGGTGGCGGCCGGCGATGATGACGGTAGCGCCTTCGCTTGCGAGCAGTCGCGCGGATTCCAGTCCGATTCCCGCTGTTCCGCCGGTGATCACGGCGGTCTGATCCATCAGCTCCATCGAAGTCGACCCCGCGGACGCCTACTTGGCGTTGCTGGGCACCTGGGCTGTCAGCCAGTCACCGAATCGAGTGGAGTAGATCGTCACTTCTTCGCCCTCGATGGGAACGATCATGCGCTCGTCGAGCACGGCGCCGTAATACTGGGCATTCGGGTCGGTTACCACCTGGCGGGTGTCGCCGGTTGCGGCAAAGCGGGTCCGGATGAAGTCGTCCATGCCTTGCTTCTCTGGACCGGCGATATTGATCAGTCCGGCCGGATCTCCGACCGAGGCGCGAGTGACAGCCGTGGCGACATCTGCGGCGGCGATCGGCTGGAATGCGCCATGCGGGGCGCGCACCGTGTCGCCCTCGGCCAGCGAATCGGCAATGCCCTCAACGAATTCGAAGAACTGAGTAGCCCGCACAATCGTGTAGGGAGCGGCGGATTCGGTGATCAGCTTCTCTTGGGCCACCTTGGCGCGCATATAGCCACTTGCCGCCGCTCGGTCGGCTCCCACGATCGACAATGCAACGTGGTGGTGCACACCGGCCGCGCGCTCGGCCTCGAGGAGGTTCCGGGTTGAGGTCGTGAAGAAGTTCAACACGTCCTCGTCGGCCCAGGACGGGGAGTTGGACACGTCGACCACGGTGTGGACACCGGCGACGGCCTCGGCGAGACCTTCGCCGGTAATGGTGTTGACCCCGGAGCTCGGCGAGGCCGCAACCGCCTCGTGTCCCAGTTCGTCGAGCTGGGTGACTACCTGCGACCCGATGAGTCCGCTACCGCCGATTACCAGAACCTTCATGATCACGCCTTTCCGAATTTCCCGATGAACTGGTGTATTCAGCATGGCGCTGAACGAGGCCGCCCGGAACCCTGGAAAGTCCGTAGTCTTATCGGCTCAGGGGGCCAAGTCGCAACCCCGGAGCTGTCTGCGCGAGGTGATGCCGAGCTTGGCAAACACCTTCCGCAGATGCCATTCGACGGTGTGCGCGCTGATGAACAACCGAGCGGCGATCTCGGGATTGGTCAGGCCCTCCCCGGCCAGGCGCGCGATCTGCGCCTCCTGGGGCGTCAACTCGTCGCCCGGGGCGGCGGGTCGCTTACTCACCTTCTGGCCCGTGACCAATAGTTCGCGGCGCGCCCGCGCGGCGAACGCCTCGGCGCCCATCCGTCCGAACATCTCGTGGGCAGTCTGCAGCTGTGTGCGGGCATCGATGCGTCGATTGCAGCGGCGCAGCCACTCTCCATAGATCAGATGGGCACGGGCCAGTTGCACCGTGATGCGGGTGCGTTCGAGCTTTTCGATCGCCTCTCGGTAGAAGTTCTCGGCCTTGCGGTCGTGGACCAGCAGCGCTCGCGATCGGGCTAAAATGCCTGCAGCCCAGTCTGTTCCGCTGGCTGTCGCGCGCTCTTCCAGTTGGCGCAGGGCATCGTTCGCCGCTTCGTGCTCGCCGCTTCGAGCGCCGGCTTCGATGAGTTCGATGAGACACCAGCCGAACAGACCGAGATCTTCGTGTTCGCATGCCTGCCGCGCGGAATCGAACGCGTCGTCGTAGCGGCCGAGGCCGTTGTACAGCAAGGCTTTCGTGTAGCCCGCCAAACCGACGATTCGTCCTTCACCCCTTGCCATTCCGTCGGCGGCAGCGGTGTCGATCAGCTTGTGCGCCTCGGCGTCGACGCCGCGCCAGGCGGCCAGCAGCACCGATTGGTACTTCACTGGGGCATAGCCGGTCGCGGCGCTGATGGCGCTGGCTTCGTCGATCAGCGCCGAAGCCGACGCGAACTCTCCAGCCTGTAGGTGTACGCCGGCGCGGTAGGCCAGCGCGTGCGGTAACACCGCGAGCGCGCCCGCATCACGTGCGAGACGGACGGCGTGCGTGGCAAGCCGGTGCCACACTTCGTCGTCCCATGTTTCGTGGACGCTGGATTCCTGAACGATCGGGAAGGCTCGCCAGAACCAGTGCATGACGTCGTCGCCACGCTCGGCTTCGGCATCGATGAGTGTCAGTGCACGCCGCAGCGGCGCCAGGCTCGGGACGAGACCGGCTGTGGCTCGCAGTGCGATGCCATCGAGGAGGAGATCGACGGCCCGTTCGGGCTTCGGCGCGGGTGGGGCCGTGCGGGCGGCTTCAGCGACCAGGTGAATACCGCCGTGCGGGCACAGCCGGCCGCCGAACATCGCAGCCCCCAGCGCGTCCAAATACGTCTCCCGAGATTGTGCGTCGTCGAGTGTCTCCAGCCGGCGGGCGGCATCGAGGAGACCGACGGCGGCATCGGAAACCGTAGGCGCATCGGCATCTCCGTTCCGGCGTCGAGCGAAAATCATTTGCGCGCGCAGCCTGGCGCTTCGGGCCCGCCCGACTTCGTTCAGCGACGCGTTCTCGGCGATGGTCAGCAGTTCGTCCGCGGCGTCGAAAGCCGCAACGTCGCGCATGGCCTGAGCGGCGGCCAAGGCCCGTGTTCCGCGGCGGGCCGGGTCGGCGGTCAGCTGGGTCGCCCGTTCCAAGAAGGCGGCCGCAGCGGCGGCACCGCCCCGGGCGTGTGCGCGATCGGCGGAGCGCTCGAGCGCGGCAGCGACGGACTCGTCGGGTCCTGGCGCTGAGATCGCCAAATGCCATGCGCGTCGGTCGGGATCGGCGTCGGAATCCGTTGCCTCGGCGAGGGCTTGATGTACCCGGCGGCGCTCCATCAGGTCCGCCGTGCGGTATGCCGCCGACCGCACCAGCGGGTGCCGGAATCGCACTCGCGTCCCGATGTCGATCAGTCCCGCGGACTCGGCGGCTTCCGCCGCACCCAGTGGAAGACCCAAATGTTCTGCGGCGCGCAACAATAGCGCCGCATCGCCAACCGGTTCCGCTGCCGCGGTGACCAAAAGCCGCTGGGACTCTTCGGGCAATGACCGGATGCGTTGGATGAAAACGTGCTCGATCTGTCCCGCCAACGGCTGGACGTCTGGGCGCTGGAAGCCTCCCGCCAGGTCCGCCGCTGTCAGGCCACGGGGCAACTCCAACAGCGCCAGCGGATTTCCCCGTGTTTCCGCCACGAAGCGATCGAGCACCTGGTCGTCCAGCCGGCCGAGGATGACCGAGTTCAACAATGCGCGAGCGTCGCGCGGATTGAGGCCACGCACAGTCAATTCGGGAAGGCCGGCCAACTCATCGTCGCAGCCGTCACGCACTGCGAACACCATCGCCACGGGCTCTGCGATGAGGCGGCGAGCAACAAAGGCCAACGTCTGGGCCGAGATTCGGTCAATCCACTGGGCGTCGTCGACGAGGAAGATCAGGGGCTTGACCTCGCTCGCTGCGTCGATCAGGCTCAGCATCGCCAACCCGACCAGGAAGCGGTCCGGCGCCGGCCCAATGCTTCGTCCAAAGGCGACATCCAGAGCACCCCGCTGCGGCGGCGGTAGCCGATCGAGACACTCCAGCAGCGGCAGACAGACTTGCTGCAGGGCAGCGAAGGGGAGTTCCATCTCTGATTCGACCCCCGCCACCCGCGCGGTGAAGCAGCCCGCGGCGTTCTCGGCCGCAAAGTCCAGCAGGGCCGTCTTGCCGATGCCGGCCTCGCCGCGCAGCACCAAGACCTGGCCCCGGCCCGAGCGGGCGCCCGATACCAGCCGATCGAGGGCCGCGCATTCCGCACGTCGACCGCGCAGAGGCGATGCCTGTCGAACTTTCACCCGTACCACCGCTGGAAGAAGATTTGCTGTTCGACCTTACCGGGGCGCGGGTGTCATCACCGCGGTGAGCGGCGCCCCCGTTAAATCAATTGCTTGACTTAACGCGGCATGCGCCGATTAACTCGTCGTGTGGCTAACGAATTGGACGGCAGGGTCGCCATCGTCACCGGCGCGGCCTCCGGCATCGGCCGCGGTCTCGCGGAGCGGTTTGTGGCCGAGGGCGCACAGGTCGTCATCGCCGACGTCGAGACCGATCGCGGCGAGGCGCTGGCGACCTCGCTCGGTGACAACGCCGTCTTTTGCCGGACCGACGTCTCCGACCCCGAACAGGTGCGAGCGCTGGTATCCGGTGCCGTCGAGAAGTTCGGCGGCCTGCACGTCATGGTGAACAATGCCGGGATTTCCAGCCCGCTGCGCAAGTTGCTGGACGACGACCTCAGCGATTTCCACCGGGTGATGGGGGTCAACGTGTTGGGCGTGATGGCAGGAACCCGAGATGCCGCGCGGCACATGGCAGAACACGGGGGCGGGTCGATCATCAACATCACCTCGATAGGCGGCATCCAGGCCGGCGGCGGCGTCATGATCTATCGCGCGTCCAAAGCGGCCGTCATTCAATTCACCAAGGCCGCCGCGATTGAGTTGGCCCACCACGAGATTCGCGTCAACGCCATCGCACCCGGCAACATACCGACGCCGATCTTGGGAAAGTCGGGGACCGGCATGGACCCCGAGCAGCTGAAGCAGTTCGAGGCGCGAATCCGCGAGACGATGCGGGAGGACCGGCCGCTGAAGCGCGAGGGCACTCCCGATGACGTCGCCGAAGCGGCGCTGTACTTCGCCACCGACCGCTCGCGCTATGTCACCGGGACGGTGCTTCCGGTCGACGGTGGGACCGTGGCGGGCAAGCCGATCCGTTCCAAGAAGCACGGGTGACATCGCCGACGGCGCGAGCGTGACGGTGCGGTCACGGTCGGGCTCCAGCGTGACACTGCGGTCATGTTCGCCCAGGCGCGGCGGCGGGTCGGCGGCACGTCAGGCCCTGTACGCCCAGTCCATTTAAATCAATCGCTTGACTTAAACCCTAGCAGGAGGTTGACTGATCCAATGACCACCGCCGGCCGGACCGTTCGCACCGATCGGGCCAGTTCCACCCAGGAGGCGATCCTGGTGGCGGCCGAGCGCCTGTACGCGGAGCACGGCATGTTCGCGGTGTCCAACCGGCAGGTCAGCGAGGCCGCCGGCCAGGGCAACAATGCCGCCGTCGGTTACCACTTCGGCACCAAAGCCGACCTGGTGCGGGCGATCGAGCAAAAGCACCGCGGACCCGTCGAGGAGCTCCGCGAGCGGATGGTGTCCGACCTGCTGGCCTCGGGTGGGTCCGGCGAATTGCGCTCCTGGGTGGCGTGTTTGGTGCGCCCACTCACCGATCACCTCGAGCAGCTGGGAAACCCGACGTGGTACGCGCGCTTCGCCGCCCAGGCCATGACCGATCCGGCCTACTACAACATCGTCGTCAAAGGCGCGCTCAGCTCGCCGTCGCTGGTGCAGGTCGTCGACGGCTTCAACCGCTGCCTGCCCAACTTGCCCGCCGATGTGCACTTCGAACGCAACATCATGGCCCGAAACCTGTTGATGCACACCTGCGCCGATCGTGAACGCGCCTTCGCCACGGGCGCGATGACGTCCCATCGTCCATGGCGGGCTGCGGCATCCGGGCTCATCGACGCGATCGTCGGCCTGTGGCTGGCGCCGGTCACGGCGTACGAGTGAAGGACTCGCCGATGAAAGTGACTGTCGACCAAGACGTTTGCGCCTCTTCGGGGAACTGCGTGATGAATGCGCCCGACGTGTTCGATCAGCGCGATGACGACGGCGTCGTCGTCCTCCTCAACCCAAACCCAACTCCCGAACAGTCCGAAGGCGCGCGGCGGGCGGCGGCTGCCTGCCCCGCGCTCGCCATCCACATCGAGGAATGACATGTCAGACACACTGGCGAGCACGGCAACAGCGCAGACCTCCGACATCCCGGACTACCCGATGGCCAGGGAGCCGCGCTGCCCATTCGCGCCGCCACCGGACGTCATGGCACTGGCCGAGGCCAGGCCGCTGTCCAGGGTCCGGATCTGGGACGGCAGCACACCGTGGCTCATCACCGGCTACGAGCAAGTGCGCGAACTGTTTTCGGATTCCCGGGTCAGCGTCGACGACCGGCAGCCCGGATTCCCGCACTGGAACGAAGGCATGCTGTCGACGGTGCACAAGCGCCCGCGGTCGGTGTTCACCGCCGACGGTGAGGAGCACACCCGGTTCCGGCGCATGCTGTCAAAACCCTTCACGTTCAAGCGCGTCGAAAACCTGCGCCCGACCATCCAGCAGATCACCGACGACCATATCGACGCGATCCTCGCCGGGCCGCAGCCCGCTGACATCGTCACCGCGCTGGCGCTGCCGGTGCCCTCGCTGGTGATCAGCCAGCTGTTGGGTGTTCCGTACGAAGACGCCGATATGTTTCAGCACCACGCCAACGTCGGTCTCGCGCGTTATGCCACCGGCGCGGACACCGTCAAAGGCGCGATGAATCTCAACAAATACCTCGCTCAGCTGGTCGAAGCCAAGATGGAGAAGCCGGCCGAGGACGCGGTTTCCGACCTCGCCGAGCGGGTCAAGGCCGGAGAGCTCAGCGTGAAAGAGGCCGCGCAACTCGGCACCGGCCTGCTGATCGCCGGGCACGAGACCACCTCCAACATGATCGGCCTCGGTGTGCTCGCCCTGCTGGAAAATCCCGACCAGCTGGCCATCATTCGCGATGCGGAAGATCCGAAGGTCATCGCCAGTGCGGTGGAAGAGCTGCTGCGTTATCTCAGCATCATTCAGAACGGCCAGCGCCGCGTCGCGCTCGACGACATTCACATCGCCGGCGAGACGATCCGTGCCGGCGAGGGCATCATCATCGATCTGGCCCCGGCCAATTGGGATTCGGACGCGTTCGCCGAGCCGGACCGGCTGTACCTGCATCGCTCGGGCGCCGACCGCAACGTCGCGTTCGGCTATGGCCGGCACCAGTGCGTGGGGCAGCAGCTTGCCCGCGCCGAACTGCAGATCGTGTTCCACACCCTGGCCCGGCGCATACCCACTCTGCAACTTGCCATTCCGATCGAGGAGGTGCCGTTCAAGGACGACCGACTCGCCTACGGCGTCTACGAATTGCCGGTGACCTGGTAGCCCAGCTCGCTGCCTATCCAAATTGCGGATCCGAACGGAGGGTCAATGATGACGACTCAAGCAAGCACGCTTTACCCGCCCGGAGGTTATGGCGCTCCGAAGGATCGGCGTGGCCACGCCGCGGGCGCCGATGTCGGTCTGCCGCGGGGGACGGCGGTCTTCTCGGCGGACAACCACATCTCGCTGGCGGATGACATCTTCTATCAACGCTTTCCGGACGAGCTGAAGGATAAGGCGCCGCGGATCTGGTACGAGGAGGGCGCCTACCAGGTCGGTCGCAAGGGCCAGTCCTTCCTGCCGGGCGATTTCAGCGCCGTGCTCATGCAGTACGACGATCTGCCCGGTGCCGCGAGCACCAACATCGAGGCCCGGATTCAAGAGCTGCACGACGACGGCGTCGAGAAGGAACTGGCGTTCCCCAACGCGGTGCTGGCGCTGTTTCACTATCCGGACAAGCAGCTTCGCGAGCTGGCCTTCCGCATCTACAACGAGTACATGGCCGAGCTTCAGGAGCGCTCGAACGGCCACTTCTACGGCGCCGGGCTGATCAACTGGTGGGACCCGCAGGGCACCCGCAAGACGCTGGACGAGCTGAAGTCGTTGGGGCTCAAGACTTTCCTGTTGCCGCTCAATCCTGGCAAGGATGACGACGGCAACATCATCGACTATGGCAGCACCGCCATGAAGCCGGTCTGGGACGAGATCGAGGCCGCCGGTCTGCCGGTGACCCACCACATCGGGGAGACGCCGCCGAAAACCCCGTGCCAGTTCAACAGCGTGGTGGTCGGCATGATGATCAACATCGACGGCTTCCGTGAGCAGTTCGCCAAGTACCTCTTCACCGGAATCCTCGATGATCATCCCGGGCTGCGAATCGGCTGGTTCGAGGGCGGGATTGCCTGGGTGCCTTGGGCGTTGCAGGATGCCGACCACCTGATGGGGTCATACCAACACATGTTCAACCGCTCCCTCGAGCACGACCCGCGCTACTACTGGGACACGCATATGAGCGCGTCGTTCATGGTCGACCCGCTGGGCCTGCAGCTGATCGACCAAATCGGGGTGGACAAGGTGATGTGGTCGAGCGACTACCCGCACAACGAAAGCACGTACGGCTATTCCGAGAAATCGCTGAAAGCCGTCGTCGACGCGGTGGGTCCGGACGACGCGGTGAAGATCGTCAGCGGCAACGTCACGAAGTTCCTGGGTCTGTAAGTGACGACGTTCGCCCAACTGGACACCAACACCACGCTGGTGATTCCGGACACGGCCGACCTGACTCGCCTGCGCCGCGAGACGGGGGCCCGGTTGCGTTCGGCGATGACCGAGCGCGGTGTCGACGCGATGATCCTGCTGGGCAACAACGCGGTGGTCTATGCCACCGGCGCCAGCTGGCCACTCGGCGACGCCGGATTGTCCTACGTCGAACGGCCGGTGGCCGTGGTGCTCGCCGACGACGAATGGCCGCACCTGTTCCTGCCCTTCCGGGAGGGAGCCTCACAGGAAGCGGATTTGCCGGCCGATCACCTGCATGGGCCCGTCTACCTCGAATTCGATGAGGGGGTACAGCATTTCGCGCGCCAGCTGGCCGAGCTCATGCCGGCCAAAGCGGTCGTAGCGGTCGACGAGTTCACCGGTGCCATGTCGCGCGCCACAAAGCTCCTGTTCCCCGGCGGTGCACCCGTTGACGCCGCGGCCATCGTCAGCGCCGCCAAGTCGGTGAAAACGCCCGACGAATTGTCGTGCATGCGCACCGCAATCCGGATCACCGACGAGGCGATGGTCGAGGTGCAGAAACGCCTGGCGCCCGGTATCCGCCAGATCGACTTGTCGGCAAGCTTTTTGCGGCGCGCCTTCGAACTGGGCGCCACGGCCAGCATGCTCGAGCCGATCTGGCAGGTGATGCCGCCGAGCAAGGCCGAGGGCGTGTGGACCACGCACGGCGATTTGGCGCTGCCGCTCCTGACCACCGAGCGCGAGCTGGCCGAAGGCGATGTGCTGTGGACCGACGTCAGCATCACGTATCAGGGCTACTGCTCCGACTTCGGGCGCACCTGGATCGTCGGACGGGACCCGTCCCGGCGCCAGCAAGCGCAGTTCGACAAATGGTTCGAGATCATGAGCGCAGTTCTGGGCGTCGCCAAGGCGGGCGCCACCGCGGCGGACCTGGGCCGCGCCGCCATCACGGCCAACGGCGGCACCAAGCCGTGGCTGCCGCACTTCTACCTCGGCCATGGAATCGGCGTCAACGCCGCCGAAATGCCGATGATCGGAACCGATCTCGGGCAGGAGTTCGACGAGAATTTCGTCCTGCAATCCGGAATGGTGCTGGTTCTCGAGCCCGTCGTATGGGAGGACGGCACCGGCGGCTACCGCAGCGAAGAGGTCCTGGTGATCACCGAGGAAGGCTGGATCCGTTTGACCGACTACCCCTATGACCCTTATGGCAACTGAAGTCCTGCCCGACGAGCGCACGCTGCGCTCCGGGCGCCGCCAGCGGGCGCTGGCCCAGATGGCGGCACACGATCTCGACGTACTGGTCCTCGGCCGGCAAGCCAATGTCCGCTACGTCACCGGGGCTCCACAATTGTGGGTGGCCGGCACCCGGCCGTTCGGCCCGACCTGCGTGCTGGTGCGCGAGACCGGCGCCGTGCACCTGCTGAGCACGTGGGATGAGGGCGTCCCCGAAGACATTCCCCACGAGAACCTCTACGGCATCTCCTGGAACCCGATGAACACGATGGCGGCCTTGCAGCGCATCGACGGCGCGGCGACCGCACGACGCGTCGGAACCGATGCGCTGTCACCGGTTTTCGCCCAACTCCTGCCGACCGCGTTCCCCAACGCGCAGCTGGTCGACGGTGAGCTGGCCATGCGGGCCGCGCGGCGCATCAAGACGGACGAGGAGATCGCCGCGCTGCGGGACTCAGTCGCGGTGGCCGAGTCGGCGCTCGCGGCGGCGGTTTCCGAACTGCGGCCGGGGGTCACCGAGCAGGCGCTGGCCGGCGTCTTGCTGGAGGCCGCCGCGGCCGGCGGTGTCAGCACGCCGTCGAACCAGGACGTCGCATGGGTGACATCGCGCAAGCACCCCTGGCGGCGCGCTCACGGCGACGGTCGTATCCAGGACGGCGATCTGGTGGCGTTCTCCGCCGGAGTGCTGGCGGGAGGCTACGTCGGCGAAGTGGGCCGGACCTGGCCCGCCGACAACCGGCGTGCGCCCAGCGGTGCGGCAGCACTGCACACGCGGTGGGATCGACTGTGGGGCAAGCTGATCGCAGCCTGTCATCCCGGCACGAGCGCGGACGAGTTGCTCACCGCTTACCGGAGCGCGGGGGAGCCCGAGCCGCCGATGCCGGTGGCCCGCGGCCTGGGCATGGGGTTCGACCCACCCGTCGTTTCCAAGCACCTGCCCACCACCGCGGCCGCAGAACGCCTGGAGCGGGGAATGGTGCTGGCCGTGACGGGCTACGTGTGGGAAGAAGGAGGCGGCGCGGTATTCGGGCGTGAAGCGGTCCTGATCACCGCCGACGGCCCCGAAGTGCTTACCGCGAGCCCGTTCTGGCGGCCCTAACCGTGCCCGAGTCCTCGGTGCCGACGGCCGAAGCGCCGCTGAGCGGCTACAGCGTCGTCGACCTGTCCACCGGGATAGCCGGCGCCTACTGCACCAAGCTGCTCGCCGACGGCGGCGCCGACGTCGTGAAAGTCGAACCGCCAGAGGGTGATCCGTTGCGCAGGTGGTCGGCTTCGGGCGCCACCATCCCGGTCGGCGGTGACGGCGCCTTGTTCAGCTTCCTGGCCGGGGCAAAACACAGTGTCGTGGCCGACCCCACCAGCGGCGACGATACCGAGCTGGTGGACCGGCTGCTGGCTTCCGCTGACGCGGTGGTGTGGTCGGCCGGCTCGAAAGTGGTTGAGCAGCCGCACTTCACGCCGCATGCCATCCAGGGACGCCACCCGCACCTCACCGTCACCGCGATCACACCGTTCGGGCTGGAAGGCCCCTGGCGAGACCGCCCGGCGACCGAGTTCACCCTGCAGGCGTGGTCGGGAGGCATCGTCGGGCTCGGCCGCGGCGAGCAGGAGCGCGCGCCCGTCTTCATCGGCGGTCAGGCCGGCGAATACCTGGCCGGTGTCTACGCAAGTGCGGCCACCTTGGCGTCCCGCTGGCGCCGGATCAACGGCGGCGCAGGGGAATTGGTCGACCTCTCGATGCTGGAGACACAGATCCTCGGCCTCACCTATTACCCGGTCACCTACTTCGAGGTGCTCGGCCGGCCGTGGCGAGACACGCGACGGCCGACGATTCCGGGAGTGGCTCAGGCCAAGGACGGCCTGGTGAACCTCGGCTGCGGGACCGCGCAACAATGGTTTGACCTGTGTGCGATGGTGGGCCATCCGGAATGGATCGACGAGGAATCACCGCTGTCCATCACCGAGCAGGCCAACATCCACGCCGATGAGATCTTCTCCTGGCTGGCCGCCACCCCGGTCGACGAAATCCGCGAACTGGCGTCGGCATTCCGCATTCCCAACGCGCCGGTCGCCAACGGCGCCAACGTCACGTCCTTCGATCAGTTCGTGGAGCGCGGCTCGTTCGTGCGAAATCCAAGCGACGGGTTCCAGCAGCCCAGCCACCCGTATCGGATGCGGCCCGCGCAGCTGCGCCCGCCGCAGCCCGCACCGCGGCTGGGGGAGCACACCGAGTACTACCGCGCCGCGGCCCTTCCGGCGCGACCCGCGCCTGCCGGTGTGGCGAAAGCGTCTCCCCTGAGCGGACTTCGGGTCCTGGACATGACGACCTTCTGGGCGGGACCCTGCTGTACCCACGCTCTGGCCTTGCTGGGTGCCGAGGTCATCCACGTCGAATCCACCCGCCGTCCCGATGGCACACGGATGATCGCCGGCATCCCGATCACCGACGATCAGTGGTGGGAGAAGTCGCCGATCTTCGAGGCCCTCAACACGAACAAGAAAGGGCTGACGCTCGACCTGCAGAGTCCGCGCGGTCGCGAATTGCTGCGTGAGCTCATCGCGACCTGCGATGTGATCGTGGAGAATTTCACGCCGCGGGTGCTGGACCAGATCGGGTTAAATTTCGCCACTGTGCAATCGATTCGGCCGGACACGGCGCTGGTGCGAATGCCCGGATTCGGACTCGGCGGCCCGTGGCGCGACAACCCGGCGTTCGCCTACGCCATCGAATCAGCGTCCGGCGTGAGTTGGCTTACCGGCTACCCGGACCGCACACCGTATGACCCCTATTCGATCGGTGACGCATGCGCCGGCGTGCACGCGCTCAACGCGATACTGCTCGCGCTGGAGCACCGGCGCCGCACCGGCGAAGGCGTGTTCGTCGAGGCGGCGATGGTCGACGCCGCCCTCAGCATCTCCGCCGAGCAGGTTGTCGAGTACTCGGCATACGGGGCGGTGTTGGAGCGTGCCGGCAACCGGGGCCCGACCGCCGCGCCGCAGAACCTTTACCTCAGCGCTGACATCGACGAATTCGGCCGGCTCGATTGCTGGGTCGCGATCGCGGTGGCCACCGACGACCAGTGGGACGGTTTGTGCCGGGCCCTCGGATCACCCTCCTGGGCAACAGATCCCGGACTTTCGACCGATGCCGGCCGGCGCACGCACCACGACTTCATCGATGAGCGACTCGCCGCCTGGTGCGCGCACCGCAGCCGCGACGAGATCGTCGAGACTCTCTGGGACGCCGGCGTCCCGGTGGCCAAAGTCATGCAACCGCACCGTCAAACTGAGCTGGAGCAGTTGGCGTTCCGGGATTTCTTCGAAGAGGTCGACCATCCGGTCAACGGGCCGGCCAGGCTCAGCACCGTGCCGGCGAGGTTCTCCGCCGGGCCCCACAGGTTCCACACCGAGCATGCGCCGCTGCTGGGGGAGCACAACCACGAGATGCTGTCCGGGCTGGGCTTGTCCGACTGCGACATCGCCCGCCTGGAATCCGACGGTGTGATCGGCCGCGCACCGGCCACGCGCGCAAGTAGCTGAGCGGCCATGGTGATCGACTAATCGAACATCCGGTTAGTGTCTCCACCCTTCTGCGGCCTGGTGGTCGAAGGTGCGATCGATGCGCTCAAACCTGCGTCTGACCGACGCCCGGGCCGCCTCGTGCGGCAGGATGTACAAGCGGTTGGCCAGAATCGCGTCGGCCGTGAGGCGCGCGACGCCATCGACCGACACCGTGTCATCCTGCGTCGGCGGGAGCTGTCCGAACCCACTCGTCAGGTCGGGCGCTGACGCGAGCCCGTCATCGGCGCTGCGAATTCGTTCCGAGTTCGCGACCAACCCGGTCTCGATGACCATCGGGCAGAGCACCGATACACCGATGCCGTTGTCCTTGACTTCCCGGGCCAGGGTCTCGGCCAGACCGACGACCCCATACTTGGCAACGCCGTACGCCCCGAGACCGGTGTTGGGCACCAATCCGGCGAAGGAAGCGGTGAAGGCGATGTGCCCGCCCCTGCCCTGCTCGATCAGCTTCGGCACGAACGCCTCGACGGCATGGATGGAACCCCACAGATCGATGTCGATCACCCAGCGCCAGTCCTCGTGCGTCATCGCCGCGAGCGGACCCGCGACGACGATGCCGGCGTTGCTGAACACGACATCGACCTGACCCAGCAGGCGGAAGGACTCCTCGGCCAGGTGAACCATCTGATCGAGGTGGCGCACGTCGCACGTCACTCCGTGCGCATCGAAGCCTTCGCCGCTCAGGTGCGCCACGGCCCGTTCCAGCGCGGCCTGGTCGACGTCGGCCAGCACCAGGCGGGCGCCGCGCCGGGCGAATTCGGTGGCGGTGGCCAAACCGATGCCGCTCGCACCGCCGGTGATGACTGCCCCGCGTCCCGCGAAATCGTCCATGGATTCCGAGGGTATTACCCGCGCGCGGGGCGGTGTGAGAGGCGTCATGTAGATAGCACCCTAACTATTAGCGCACTATGTACGTATGGCCGCACCGACCGCGCGCGAAATCGACCCCCTAGCCCTCGAACACCAAGTGTGTTTCGCCTTGGCGACGACCAACCGGGCGGTCTTGGCGGTGTACCGGCCGCTGTTGGAGCCGCTCGGCCTGACCCATCCGCAGTATCTGGTGATGCTGGCGTTGTGGGATCACCGCAAAACCCCCGGGGCCGAGCAGTTCCCGTTGTCGGTCAAGCAGATCGCCACCGCGCTGCAGTTGGATTCCGCCACGCTGTCGCCGATGCTCAAACGGCTGGAGGGGCTGGGGCTGATCACCCGCTCGAAGAATGCGGGCGACGAGCGGACCACCGACGTGAGGCTGACCGAACGCGGAATCGCCCTGCGGGAGAAGGCACTTGAGATTCCGCCCGCCGTCGTTGCCCGGCTCGGTGTGGACATGGCCGAACTCGAGAACCTGCATCGGGTCCTCACCCGCATCAACGCCGCGGCCGTGGCGGCCGGCGCATTGCAAGCCTGATATCACCCCGAGGAGCATGATGACCGACGCGAAACCCACTCTCTGGCAGCGGATCGGCTATTCCTACGGCCAGCGACTGCCCGACTCGATGCGCACCTGGGTGGCACGAGACTTGGCCGGCGAGGGAGCCATCCGCCGGCACATGATCAGGTGGGCCATCCCGCCCCTGCTGGTCCTTGCTCCATTCTGGCTGCTGCCCGCCTCGCTCTACGTGCACACGGAGATGACCGCGCCGCTCTACATCTGGGCGCTGCTGATAACCCTTGCCCTCAACAAGGTCTGGCGGCGGCACCGGCTGGCCGTCCACGGTTTGGACCCGAATCTGGTCGACGTGATCGCCCGCCGCAAACAGGCACGGATGCACGAGGACTACATCCGCCGGTACGGGCCGCGACCCGAGTCAGCCGAATGGCAGTCGAATAGCAGCCCCTTCTAGCGGCTACTTCAGGCAGCTGCCCGCATCGATGGGCAGGGTCACGCCGGTGACGTAGCGAGACTCGTCGGAGGCGAAGAACAGGACCGCGTTGCTGATGTCGATCGGGTCGACCCAGGGAACCGGCAGCGTGTGGAACATCTGGCAGATCGGCGCCATGTCGTCGGGGCCGGGGCTCTCCAGGTCGGGGCGGAACATTTTCCAGGTGCCCTCGTTCATGATCATCGGGGTGCTCACGTGCGTGGGGTGCACGGAGTTGACGCGAATCATGTGCTGCCCCAGCTCGACTCCGAAGGCGCGCATCAGACCGACGACGCCGTGCTTGGCCGCGACGTAGTGACCGGTGTGCGGGTAGGCCTTGAGCCCGCCGACCGAGCTGGTCAGGATGATGGAGCCACCTCGCCCGCCGGACAAGATGTGCGGCACACCGGCTTTCACACTCTTCCACACCCCGGACAGGTTGACGTCGATCATCTCTGTCCAGTCTTCTTCGCTGGTCTTGTCCAAAGTCTCGCCGCCGTTGCCGATTCCGGCGTTGGCGACGATGATGTCGAGGCGGCCGAGCTGTTCGACACCGTTGTCCACCGCCGCCTTGAGTGCGTCGAAGTCGCGCACATCGACCTCGGCCGTGAAGATTCTGCGGTTGTGCCCCTTGACCAGGTCCGCGGTTTCGGCGAGGTCTTCGGGTGTCGACGCCGGGATCGCGGTGTCCGTCACGCCGTCGCGGATCGGCTTGCAGATGTCAACGGCGATGATGTCGGCACCCTCCTCGGCCAACCGCACCGCATGGCTGCGGCCCTGACCGCGCGCCGCTCCGGTGACGAAAGCGACTTTGCCCTCAACACGTCCGGTCATGGCTACCTCAACTCCTGACTTTCGATCGGCACGCCTCGGCGGAGAACGAACGCGTTCTGCAGGACCGCGGGTCTTGCCGCCTTGAACTCTGTCATTGAGCCGTCGCGGGTGTCAATGACGAATCCGTTTCGGCTATTTGTGATTCTAGATATTAGAGAATCTCATTCTCACCGGCAAACGGCGTGCGCTATTCGCTCATCACGGGAGGGGACGGGGCGCGGTTGTGCTACGCGACGAATCCGCGTGAGCAGAAATCCCACACCTCATCGGCGGTGATGGGGTGCATCGTCGCGTCATCGGGGCCGCCGCTGGATTGCGCGATGAACATGACGGTCTGCATTGTCATGGCGGCCACCCGCTTCGGATTGCTGGTGGTGCGCAACTTGCCGGCGTCGTGCGCCGCCTCCATCAGTTCCGTCAGCAACGCGAGCAACGGCGCATGAGCCACCTTGACCTCGGCCGGATGCGTCACCAACAACCGCGGGGCAAAGTCAGTGAACAACGGGCGCTTGGCCGTCGGGTCCGGGCGCGATGCCTCGTAGAGGAGCTGAACGGCGACCTGCAGCCGCTCCAACGGATCGGCTTGGCTCTCGGTGGCCGCGCGGATCTGGTCGGCCGATCGGCTCAGGGCATCCTCGAAGAGCGCCAGCAGCAACTCGTGTTTGCCGTCGAATTGCAGGTAAAAGCTGCGCAACGACTGGCGGGAGCGGTCCACGACCTCCTGCACGGTAAAGTCCGTGCTGCCCTTTTCGATGATGATGGCCTGGGCCGCGTCGAGGAAGCGCTGAACACGCTGCGCGGCGCGCAGTTTCGCCGTCTTGATGGACCGCTCGACGGCACGCTGCTTCCAGGCCGGCTCTTCGCTTGGATTGGTCACGGCCGGCTCAGGTGATTGCCGCGAGGGGAGAACATGGTTGGACTCTAACGGAGAACGCCGTGACATCGCTGCGCTCGACCCCCTCACGGATCACGTGTCGGAGATTGTAACTTTCTTACCGCGAGAATACTATTCTCTTAGACGTGTGTATGGAAGCTTAATCGCAAGAGCGAACCGCGTCGTCGGCGGAAACCATGATCTACTGACGGCGCGGTGCGCTCACGACCATCCCGGGAAGAGCTGTGCAGCTGACTTTTGACGCGGAGGTGGAGGCGTTCCGCGCCGAATTCGTGGCCTTCCTCGACGCGCACCTGCCTTCCGAGGCCGAGGCGTTCCTGCGGCCCCAATCGAGTTCGGACGTCCCGGAGTGGGCCCGCCGGTGGCAGCGCTTGCTGTTCGACAGCGGGTGGCTACAGCCCGGCAATCCCCCGGAGTTCGGCGGGCGCAACGCCACGCTACTGCAGCAGTACGTGTACCACGAAGAGCTGTCGCGGCGGCGCATCTATCAGAGCTTCAATCCGCAGGGTGTGGGCATCATCGCGGCGTCATTGCTGTCATTCGGTACACCCGAACAGAAGCGGCGCTGGGCGGTACCGATCCTGCGGGCGGAGATCACCGCGTCACTGGGGATGAGCGAACCCGGCGCGGGCTCGGATCTCGCCTCGCTGAAGACGCGCGCGGTGCGCTCGTCTGATTCAGACGGCGACCACTTCGTCGTCAACGGGCAGAAGGTGTGGACATCCGGCGCCCATCACGCCGATGTGTTGCTGACCTTCGTGCGCACCGATCCGGACGCGCCAAAACACAAGGGCATCAGCGCTTTACTGATTCCCACCGACAGCCCAGGCGTGGTCCGCCGCCCGTTCGCCTCGATGGGTGACATCGACGACGTCGACTTCAACGAGGTCTTCTTCACCGACGTACGAGTGCCGGCCGAGAACTTGGTGGGCGAGCTGAACGCGGGCTGGCGCGTCGCGACCGGTTCGCTCGGCCACGAGCGCGCGATGCTGTGGCTGGATTACGCGGACATGTTGCACGCGTTGACGGTCGAGTCCCATCCCTCGGGTCCGGTGCAGCGGGATCACTACGCGACGCTGGTGATGGACTTCTATGCGATGCGGCTGCTGGGGTCGGCAACGCTGGCCAAAGCCGCTCGCGGCGAAGAGGACGTCCCCGCTCAGTCGGTGCTCAAGCTGCTGGGCTCGGAGGCCATGCAACGCGCCAGCGAGGACGCACTGGCCGCCAAGGACGGCGACGGACTGGCGTTGCGCGCGGTCACGGCCCCGTTCGCGCCGCTCAACCTCGATAGCCACTACGGCAGCTGGTTCGACCGGTACACCCGCACCTTCGCCGCGACCATCGCCGGCGGTACATCGGAAATTCAGCGCAACATCATCGCAGAACGCGTACTCGGGTTACCGCGCAATTGATCTGAGCGTCAGTGGTTCTTCGCGTCCAATTGGGCGTAGTAGCCGATGGCGACGAGACCCGCCACCACCGCGATCGCCCCTAAAACCATGCCGGCCACCGCGGTTCGCGGATTGTTCGCCTCCCCGCGGGCAACCCTTCGCCGGGCGATGTCGCCCGTCACCACCGCCGCGATGCCAAAGGGCACTCCCAGTAGCAACCAGCAGGTGACGAGTCCGACCAGGCCCAGCAGGAGCGAGGCGACGCCGAACTGGTTTTGTGGTGCTTGCGCGTGATTCGTGCTTCCCACCTCCCCGGGTTGCGGCCGTGGTCGACCCACGCGCCATCGTTGCAGCGAAGCATCCCATGCCCGGCGTACGCTGCTTGGTTCCGGGGCGCGCGACCCGTTACAGCTGCGCGAGCCGCGGCGCAGAACCGGCCGCCACCAACGCTTTTCCGGCCGCACGCGTCAGTTCTCGAGAGCTGCCCAGCAGCCCATCGAGAATCAGGGACCGCTTGATGTGGTGGTGCAGCGGATGCTCGGCGGTAAAGCCGATCCCGCCGAGCACCTGCTGGCAGTGGCGTGCGGAGGTGAGCGCGGCCTGACCAGCCGCGGCCTTGGCCAGCAGGGAAGCCAGTCCCTGCGGATCGTCGCATTCCGTCGCGGCTTGCAGTGTTGCCTCGGCGCCCTCGATCGCGACGAGCGTCTCGGCCAGCCGGTGCCGGATCGCCTGGAACGAGCTGATGTGGCGGCCGAATTGCACGCGGTCCACGGCGTGCTGACGAGCCAGTGACAGCATGGCCCGGCTGGTGCCGACCAGCCACCAACCCACGGCTAGCCAACCCGCGTGCAGGGCGGCCGACGGCAGAGGATCTCCCTGCGGTGCGGGGCGGATCGGCAGCAACTCGTCGATCGCCGACTCGGGGTGGTCGCGGCGTTCCCACAGCACCCAGGAGCCGCCGGCGAACGGCAGCGGCAGCGTGCCTCCGGGCGCGTCGCCGGCCGCGCACAGCACTACGTCGTTGAGGACGGGCGCGTGCGCGCCGGTCTCACCGAGCAGTTTGAACACCAGAGGTATTGCGGTATCGGGCATTTCGTCGAGCATGTCGCGCCAGCCGAGGTCGGTCAGCGCCGCATCGAGCTTGGCGCCCGAGGCGGCGCTCATCGTCGTCCGCAGCGACTCTGCCAGCAGGCGCAGCGATTCGGGGTCTGACTCGGTATCTGCCGAAGAAGCCACGGTTCACTCCTTCCCGAGGTCGAGCAGCCGGCGGGCGATGATATTGCGCTGGATCTCGGCGGTGCCGCCATAGATCGTCGCCGCGCGCGAGTACAGGTATTCCGAACGCCACGGCGTGTCTTCGAGCTCGAGCGTGCCCGGCAACACATCGCGGACGGTGTCGTAGAGCCGCTGCTCGGCAGAGGCGAGCAGCACCTTGTCGATGGAGGTGTCGGGTCCAAGCCGGGCCCCATCGCGCATCCGGTGCTGGGTCGCGCGCGACCGGCAGCGCAATGTGTGCAGCGCCAGATAGGCGCCGCCGAGCGCGGATTCGTCGGGCTCGCCGACTTCGGCTGCCGTGGTGATCAGATCGTCGAAACGCGAATAGAGGTACGCAATCCGCTGCCAGAAACACGCCGAACGCTCATAGGGCAGCAGGTCCATCGCGAGCCGCCAGCCGTCTCCCGGCTTGCCCAGCATCCGGCTGGCCGGTATCACCACGTCGTCGTAGTACACCTCGCAGAACTCGTCGACGCCGTGCATCGTCCGCAGCGGACGGATGGTGATGCCCGGAGTGTCGAGATCGACGAAGAACGCGGTGATCCCGTCGTGCCCGGGCGCGGTGCGGGTAAGCAGGACGCACCGGGTGGAGAACTGCGCGAAGCTGGTCCATACCTTTTGGCCGTTGACGATCCAGTTGTCGCCGTCCTGGACCGCCCGTGTTGTCAGCGATGCCAGATCACTGCCCGAGCCCGGCTCGGAAAAGCCTTGGCACCATTGCTCTTCACCGCTCAGCAGGCGCGGAACCATCTCCTTGGCGAGCTCGGCCGGCGCGTAGTCGATCATTGTCGGCGCGAGCACCTCGAGCATCGAATAGGGTCCGGGTTCGGCCAAGCGGCGGCCCACCACCTCTTCACCGACGATCGCTCGCAGCACCGCGGGACCGCCCAATCCACCCACCTCGACCGGCCAGCCGAATCGCATCCAATCGGCGTCGTAGAGCGCACGGCTGACCCGGGCGAACTGCCGCATGTGCCCCCGCAGCGAGTGGTCGGGCCCGGGGGTCAGATCGTTGTCGTCGAGCCACGCGCGCAGGTCGGCCCGGAACTGCTCGACATTCACTTCGATTGATCGGCTCCTTTAGGTCGCTGCCTGGGCCGCGGAGTCACCGGCGGGACGCCCGATCGCGTGCGGGCGTCCGGAGTCGTGCACACCGCTGCGGCGGATGAACGTCATGGCGCGGGTCTTCAGCCGCCACCCGTCGGCGGTTCGCACATAGGTGTCACGGTAGTAGCCGATCCGCATGTCGTGGGTTGCGTGATCGATGAAGCACAGCGGCTGGGTGCCGCTGGCCGCGTCACCGTCCAGGTCGACCACCGCGGTCCCGGTGAGGAACAGGCCTTTTGGGGCCGCGGCCACCAATTCCGGGAATCGGCTGAGGCTGTAGGTCTCACCGAAGGCGCTGTAGGTGCCGTCGGGCGTGAAGACGGCGACGAGGCCCTCGATGTCCTCCTGGGTGATGGTGACCGCATAGCGGCCGAGCAGCTGCTGAATCTCGACGAGGTCGTCAGTTCGGCTTGAGCCACTCTTAGACTGATCGGGCGTCGACATAGACCTTGCCGCCTTTCATCACGAAGCCGACGTTTCGGGTGACGGTGATGTCTTCCAACGGGTTTCCGGGCACCGCGATGATATCGGCGAGCTGGCCCGCCGCGAGGCGGCCCCGGTCGCTCGCGTTGATGAGCTCGGCCGCGGTGACGGTCGCCGCCCGCAGCACCGCCAGCGGTGGCATGCCCCACTCGACCAGCGTGACGAGCTCATCGGCGTTGCGGCCGTGCGGGATGGCCGGGGCGTCGGTGCCGACCGCGATCTTCACCCCGGCCTCGTAGGCGGCCTTGATCGACGTTTCCGCCTTCGGAAACATCTCGGCCGCCTTGTCCTGCAATTCCTTCGGGGCGCGCGACACGTCCATCGCCTGGGCGAGCCTGCGGGTGGTCACCAGGAAGCGGTCGTTGTCGACCAGCATCTGGATGGCCTCGTCGTCCATCAGGAAGCCGTGTTCGATGCAGTCGATGCCGCACGCGACCGCGTGCTTGACCGCTTCCGCTCCGTGGGTGTGCGCGGCGACGCGCAGCCCACGCCGGTGCGCCTCGTCGACGATCGCGCGCAGTTCCTCGTCTGAATAGTGTTGCGCCCCAGCCTCGCCGGTCAGCGACATGACGCCGCCGGAAACGCACACCTTGATCAGTTCGGCGCCGTGCTTGATCTGGTAGCGCACCGCCTTGCGGATCTCGTCGACCCCGTTGGCGATGCCCTCTTCGACCGTGAGCTCGAGCGCGCCCGGCATGAAGGCGGCGAACATCGTCGGGTCCAGGTGACCGCCGGTGGGCGTGATGGCGTGGCCGGCCGGGACGATTCGCGGCCCGTCGATCCAGCCCGCGTCGATGGCCTTCGCCAGCGCGACGTCGAGCAGGTAGCCGCCGGTTTTCACGAACAGGCCCAAGTTGCGCACGGTGGTGAAACCGGCGCGCAGCGTGCGTCGGGCGTTGCCGACCGCGCGCAGCACCCGCGTCGGCGGGTCGTCCTGCACCTGGGACAGCCCGGGTGTCTCGCCGCGCCCGCCCATCAGGAGGTTGACCTCCATGTCCATCAGGCCCGGCAACAGAATCTGGTCGCCGAGGTCGATGATTTCGCCCTCGGGATCGCCGCCCACACCGACGATCCGATCGTCCTCGATCTGCAGAATGCCCGGGCGAACGATCTCACCGGCATCGATATCGAGGAGCCCTGCGGCCTTGATCGTCAGCACCGCCTAAATCACCGGCTCCCTGATCACTTCAACCCACGCCGCGCCGCTGTCGGGAACGCGCGGCTGTTTCCAGGCCTCGATGGGAAACGAGACCATGACCAGTGACTGCATCATGTGCATCAATGTCTTTGCGTCGTCGGGCAAGTCGTCCAGTGGGAACTTGTCGACATATTCGATGACGGCGTTGAGCTTCGGGAAGGCCACGTCATAGAAGGCCTGCATCTCGGGCATCGTCGAGGCCAGCCGTTTGGCGTAGCGCTCGGGCTCGGTGGCCAGGTCCCAATCCAAATAGGGCTCCAGGGCCGCGAATTCAGACGGTAACGCCATTGCGTTGGTGCTCCTTCACGTAGTCGGCGGTCGTCTTGTGCAGATGACGGATCAACACTTCCTGGTCGCAGAGCAGGAACTCCTTGACGGCCCGGGTGCCGATCATGGTCTGGGTCGCTTCCAGCGTGTTGGCGTCCTGCAGCGCGTACTCCTTGAACGTCACCGCCGCCAGCTCCTGGGCCAGCCGTTCCCGCGCATTGCGGGGCGGAACGAAATACAGCGTCGACTCGAAGATGTGCTTGTCCACCGCGGTGGGCCAGTAGTGATAGGTCAGGAACCAGCCCGGCTCCCAGATCAGCAGCATGAAGTTGGGGTAGAACAGCCACGAGTCGATTCCCCACTGCGGCACCCTCTTCACGTTGACACCCGGTGGCAGCTCCAGCTTTTCGATGATCTCTGGCTTGTCCCACGGACCGAACAGACCGCTGCGCAACACCTGGTCCATGGGCTTGACCATGGACATGTCCTCCGGCGGCGCCTGGCCACCCCACGTCGACTGCAGGTTGTGCGGTCCGGCCAGCTCGTAATGCAGCGCCTCGTAGCCGAACTTCTGGATCTTGGCGGCCTCTTCCTTGGTGTACTGCCCCTGGTGCAGGATCGGCGCGTGGTAGAACTCGACGAACGCGTCGATGAACAGCTTCCAGTTGCTGCCGACCTCGGCCCGGTAGGAGTAGGTCTCCGTCATCTCGCCGAAGGGGTAGCCCTCGATGCTCTTGGCCAGCGGCCCGAGGTAGTCGATGAGCGGCGCCGCGTCGTCGTCGAAGTTGATGAAGATGAAGCCCTCCCACACCTCGCACCGGACGGGTGCCAGGCCGAAGTTGCTCTTGTCGAGGTTGAAGAACTCCTCTTCCTGTTGGACGAAGGTCAGGTCGCCGTCGAGGCTGTAGCGCCAGGCGTGGTACTTGCAGGTGAACTGACGACAGGTGCCGGAGGTCTCCTCGTTGGGAAAGTCGTTCCACACCAACTTGTTTCCCCGGTGGCGGCAGACGTTGTGGTACGCCTTGACCGTCCCGTCCTTGGTCTTGGTGATGATCACCGACGTGCCCTTGCCGGCCGACGGCAGTTCCCTGGTGAAGTAGCTGCCGGTGCGGGGGAGGCGCTCGACCCGGCCGACGTTCAGCCACGTCTTCCGGAACACCGCGTCGCGTTCGGCCTCGAAGAACGCCGGGTCGATCGAGTCGGTGTAGTCAACCGGCGCGGTCCCGAGGTCGGGGTAGTTTTCTGTCCAGCTGCCGGCGGCTGGTTTCGGGAAGTGCGGCAACGTTCTTACTCCTCTTGATCAGTGCTGGTCGGCGTGTTCGGGTTGGATGCCGAAAGTGTTGAAGGCCATGGCCAGCAGGGCGTAGCAGCCGACCGTGAAGACGAAATCCATGCGCTGCTGGTCGCTGAGGCGCTCGCCCAGCGCCGCCCAAGTCTGGTCGGACAACTCCGACTTCTCATCCAGCTCATCGACCCCGGTGATCACCGCGCGATCGAACGCGTCGAGGTCCTCCGCGCCGCCATCGCCGAATCGCCGCACCGCCGCGATTTGTTCGTCGGTGATCCCTTCATCCTTGGCCATCCGCACGTGGTGCGACCACTCGTATGCGCACTGGCGACGATGGGCCACCCGCAGGATGGCCAGTTCGCGGATGCGGGCCGGCAGTGTGGACGACGTCAACAGGTGGACATTGAATCGAAGAAACGCCTTGGCGAGCGCTGGGTGGTGAGCCAGCGTGGAAAGCGCGTTGTTGGTGTCCGCGTCCCGCATGGCCGAGAGTGCCTGCTGGGTAGCCTCGTCCCACTGGTCGGCGGGGAGCGGCTGCAGGCGCATCGGCAGTGTCCTCTCGGTGAAAGAGAATCATATTCTCATTTGCAACTAACAGACTGGCACGAAACGCGCGCTCGGTCAATGCCGGCGTGCCGAGCGGGCGCGCGTGGGAGCCGCCTGGCGCACCCGGGCGGCCGGACGGTCGGGGCGTGACCGGGCCCGGCCGCACCGACGTGTCACGCCGGCGTCTACCTCATGGCCTTGCCGCATGGCGGTGGGAAATTCGCCGGACTGCTGGGCCGCAGGTCAGGCCGCTGCATGCGGCCGCAGCAACCTATGAATGTTGATTCTCGTCTGGCGAGAAGATAGTTTTCATTTCAGTGATCTTGGCACGGGACAGCGGTTCGCCGAGGCTGTGATCGATCCGATGGATCCGATGAAAGGGAAGCTCATGAACAAAGAAGACATGATGCTGATCAGCGTCGACGACCACACCGTCGAGCCGCCCGACATGTTCAAGAACCACTTGTCGAAGAAGTACCGGGACGACGCACCCCGGCTGGTGCACAACGATGACGGCTCGGATATGTGGAAGTTCCGCGACACGGTCATCCCGAACGTGGCATTGAACGCGGTCGCCGGTCGTCCCAAGGAGGAGTACGGCATCGAGCCGACCGGGCTCGACGAGATTCGGCCGGGTTGTTACAACGTCGACGAACGCGTCAAGGACATGAACGCGGGCGGCATCCTGGCTTCGATCTGCTTCCCCTCCTTCCCGGGATTTGCCGGGCGGCTGTTCGTCACCGACGATCACGACTTCTCCATCGCGCTGGTGCAGGCCTATAACGACTGGCACATCGACGAGTGGTGCGGCGCCTACCCGGCGCGGTTCATTCCGATGGCCATCCCGGTGATCTGGGATGCCGAGGCGTGTGCCGCCGAGGTCCGCCGGGTCGCAAAGAAGGGCGTGCACGCGCTGACCTTCACCGAAAACCCGGCCGCGATGGGCTACCCGAGCTTCCACAACGAATACTGGAACCCGTTGTGGGAAGCGTTGTGCGACACCAACACCGTGATGAACGTCCACATCGGGTCCTCGGGCCGGCTGGCGATCACCGCGCCGGACGCGCCGATGGATGTGATGATCACGCTGCAGCCGATGAACATCGTGCAGGCCGCGGCGGACCTGCTGTGGTCGGCACCGATCAAGAAGTACCCCGACCTCAAGATCGCCCTGTCCGAGGGCGGCACCGGGTGGATCCCCTACTTCCTGGAGCGCGCCGACCGCACCTACGAAATGCACTCCACCTGGACGCATCAGAACTTCGGTGACAAGCTGCCGTCCGATGTGTTCCGCGACCACTTCCTGACTTGCTTCATCAGCGACAAGGTGGGTGTGGCGCTGCGCAACATGATCGGCATCGACAACATCTGCTGGGAAGCCGACTACCCGCACAGCGACTCGATGTGGCCGGGTGCGCCGGAAGAGTTATGGGATGTGTTGTCCATCAATAACGTTCCCGACGACGAGATCAACAAGATGACCTATGAGAACGCGATGCGCTGGTACTCGTTCGACCCCTTCACGCACATTTCGCGTGAACAGGCCACCGTCGGTGCGCTGCGTAAGGCCGCCGAGGGGCATGACGTTTCCATCAAGGCGGCGGGCCACGCCAAGGACGGCCGAGGCGGCGCGTCCTTTGCCGATTTCGCGGCCAACGCGAAAGCCCTTACCGGCAATAAGGACTGAGCGCGAGACTGTCGCCGAGCAGACGCAAAAGCACCTACTTTGTCAGCGTGTCGGGTGCTTTTGTGTTCCCCCGCACGCGGGGGGACCCCCAGCTCGCGCTGAGAAGAGGAGGCCACCGGTGGCTGGAATGAACTTTGAGCTGACGGATGACCAGGAGCTGATCCGTCGGTCGGTGGCGGAGCTGGCGGGGAAATTCGACGACCAGTACTGGATGGAAAAAGACCAGGCGCACGAATTCCCGACCGAGTTCTACCGCGCCATCGCCGACGGCGGCTGGTTGGGAATGACCATCCCCACCCAGTACGGCGGTCACGGCCTCGGCATCACCGAGGCGACGATCCTGCTCGAGGAGGTCGCCAAATCGGGTGGTGCCATGAACGCGGCGAGCTCGATCCACCTGTCCATCTTCGGCATGCAGCCGGTCGTGGTGCACGGCTCCGACGAGCTCAAGGCCCGAACGTTGCCCGCCGTCGCGACCGGCGAGGTCCACGTGTGCTTCGGCGTCACCGAACCCGGTGCCGGGCTTGATACTTCGCGTATCACCACCTTCGCCAAGCGTGACGGCGATCGCTACATCGTCAACGGACGCAAGGTGTGGATCTCGAAGGCGATGGAATCCGACAAGATCCTGTTGCTCACCCGGACGCAAAGCTACGACGAGGTCACCAAGAAGACCGACGGGATGACGCTGTTCATCACCGATCTCGACCGCAGCCGGGTCGACGTCCGCCCGATCCGCAAGATGGGCCGCAACGCGGTCAGCTCCAACGAGTTGTTCATCGACAATCTCGAGGTGCCTGTCGAGGACCGAATCGGCGAGGAGGGCAAGGGCTTTCAGTACATCCTCGACGGCCTCAACCCGGAGCGAATGCTCATCGCGGCCGAGGCGCTCGGTATCGGCCGGGTGGCGCTGGAGAAGGCGGTGAAATACGGCAACGAGCGCGAGGTCTTCGGCCGGCCCATCGGGATGAACCAGGGTTTGCAGTTTCCGCTCGCCGATTCACTGGCCCGACTCGATGCCGCCGAACTGATGCTGCGTAAGGCCACCTGGCTCTATGACAACGGCAAACCCTGTGGGCGCGAGGCCAATACGGCTAAGTACCTGTGCGCCGACGCCGGCTTCACCGCCGCGGACCGGGCGCTGCAAACGCACGGCGGCATGGGCTACGCCGAGGAGTACCACATCACACGGTACTTCCGCGAGGCCCGGCTGATGAAGATCGCGCCGGTCAGCCAGGAGATGATCCTGAACTTCTTGGGAGCCAACGTCCTGAAGCTGCCGAGAAGCTACTAGGTAGTTTGTTTGTCATCGAACGTGAACTGACGGCGGGATTGTTGCGGTTTTTTCGCCCTCAGTGCACGCTCGGCGACTGAGAGGTTGGGCAAAGATATGCGTGAAACAGTCATCGTCGAGGCCGTGCGTACGCCCGTGGGAAAGCGCAACGGCGCGCTGTCCAGCATGCATGCCGCCGACCTCTCCGCGGTCGTACTGACAGAACTCATCGAACGCACCGGCATCGGTCCAGACATCATCGACGACGTCGTCTGGGGCTGCGTGTCCCAGGTTGGCGACCAGTCCAGCAACATCGGGCGCTACGCGGTCCTGGCCGCCGGCTGGCCCGAGACCATTCCCGGGACCACCGTCAACCGCGCCTGCGGGTCGAGCCAGCAGGCGCTGGACTTCGCCGTGCATGCGGTGATGTCGGGCCAGCAGGATGTCGTCGTGGCCGGTGGAGTCGAGGTCATGAGTCGCGTTCCGCTCGGTTCGGCCCGGGCGACGGGTATGCCGTATGGCCCGAAAGTCCTTGCCCGCTATGACGATTTCTCCTTCAACCAGGGTCTGTCGGCGGAGATGATCGCCAAGAAGTGGGGATTCTCGCGCACCCGGCTCGACGAATTCTCCGTCGAATCCCACGAGCGGGCCGCCGCGGCCCAGGATGGCGGCGCCTTCACCGAGCAGATCGTGCCGGTGTTCGTCGACGGAGCCGACAACAACGTCGTCACCGCCGACGAGGGCGTGCGGCGCGGCAGCAGCGTCGAGAAGCTCGCGACGCTCAAGCCGGCCTTCGCCGAGGACGGCGTGATCCACGCGGGCAACTCCTCACAGATCTCCGACGGCGCCGCCGCGTTGCTGGTGACCACCGCCGAGATGGCGGTCGAGCTGGGTCTGACCCCGATCGTGCGGTACCTGGCGGGCGCGGTGACCGGAGCGGATCCGGTGCTGATGCTCACCGGCCCCATCCCGGCGACCGAAAAGGTGCTGAGCAAGGCCGGCATTGGCCTGTCCGACGTGGGCGCCTTCGAGGTCAATGAAGCTTTCGCCCCCGTGCCGCTGGCGTGGCTGGCCGAGACCGGGGCCGACCCGGCACGGATGAATCCGCTGGGCGGCGCCATCGCGCTGGGACATCCGCTTGGTGCGTCCGGAGCGGTGCTGATGACACGCATGGCGCATCACATGCGCGACAACGGGATTCGTTACGGCCTGCAGACCATGTGCGAGGGCGGCGGCACCGCCAACGCCACGCTGGTGGAGCTGGTGAGCTAAGAGCCGCGGCCAGCCGCATCCACAAAATCTTGCTCTGCGTGACCCTTGTCACAGCGGCCAAACTAACCTACTGTGTGTTCACTAGGTTGGTTTCCCGACGTCGATACAACGTGGCTTGAGGGGGTCCCGGTGCCCGTCGCACGGCGATACGACACGCTGCTCGCCAAGGGCGAGGACCGCAAACAGCGGATTCTCGACGTCGCGCAACGCCTGCTCACCCGCAACGGCTGGCGCAGCACGACACTCGCCCAGATCGCCGGCGAGGCCGGGGTCACCCCCGCCGGGTTGCTGCATCACTTCGAATCGAAGGAGCAGCTGCTGCACGCGGTGCTCGATGCCCGCGACCTGGATGACGACACTCACGCCGACCGGACCGGTGACCTGTTCGACCAGATCGCCGCGGTCGCGGACCGTTTTCACCGCGCACCCGAACTCGTGGGCACGTTCACGGTGCTGCTGGTCGAGAACATCCTTCCCGACGCCCCGTTGCACGACCGCATGCTCGCCAGGCACCGGGCCGCGACCGACATCGTCGCCGACCTCATCCGTCGCGGTCAGGCCGACGGCCGGTACCGCAAAGACATAGACCCCGCCGTCAAGGCAGTAGAAATCCTCGCCTTCGTCCACGGAATGGAAACCACATGGTTACTCGATCCTTCGATCCCGCTAGCCGAGGCGTTCAAGCAGTACGCCGAGACACTGGCGCGGGATTTCGCACCTCCGAAGAAGCCCGAGGCGATATGAGATACCGGCTCGACGTCGTCGCCGCCACCGTCATAGACGTGGTGAGGTTCGCCGGCGGCTGGATCTTCGACAGGTCGATGGCGGGTTGGGACGTCACCGTGCTGGTCGCCGACCACCCCGACGACCGGCCGTTGCAGATCATCGGGGCCCAGGTGCTCGACCTGGAAGACGCGCTGGCGACGGTGCGATCGCGTCCCCGCCCGCAGGCCCTGGCGGCGGCGGCGGACCTGTTCGGCTGCGACGCACGGGTGCGCCAAGGCGTGCTGCAGGCCCTGGATCACGGCGTCACCGAGGTCACGCTGTGGGGAGAAAACTGGCCATCCGAACTAGACGACAGCGTCGGGCTGGTGCAACACCAACTGAGCATGGCCGCGCAGACGTTCAAGGCCCAAGCCCTGGCGGCGGCGTCGGTGCCGCACGCCTCAGTCGGTCACGTGGAGACCTTCCGGAGCGGGCTGCTCGCTTGGCCGTCGGTTGCCGCAGACCTGGTCCCCGCCAGCTAACCGGGGTTACGTCGCGGCCTGACGTTCGTGCCGGGGTCCGTCGTTGACGACCACCAGCCTGTGTGAAAATGTAATACTCATCTGCGAGAGGCACGTTCTCACTAGCCGAGATTCAAGGAGCGGGAGATGGCGAACAAATTCTCCGAGTTGGACTTCTTCCGCGGCAGCGAGCTGATCCAGAACCCGTACCCCTATTACGAGGCGCTGCGGGAGCGGTGCCCCGTGACACGCGAGAGCCATCACGACGTCACCATGATCACCGGTTGGGACGAGGCGTGCGCGGTGCTCAACGACGCCGAGACCTGGTCCTCGTGCATCTCGGTGACCGGCCCGTTCCCCGGCTTTCCGGTGCCGATCGAGGGTGACGACATCACCGAGCTGATCGAGGAGCATCGCGACGAGCTGCCGTTCAGCGACCAACTGCCCACGCTCGACCCGCCTACGCACACCAACCACCGCTCCCTGATGATGCGGCTGATCACTCCCAAGCGCCTCAAGGAGAACGAGGACGCCATGTGGGCGCTCGCCGACCAGGCGCTCGACGACTTCCTGGCGCCGGGGCGCGGCGAGTGGATCAAGGGCTTCGCGGGCCCGTTCACGCTGCTGGTCATCGCCGACCTGCTCGGAGTGCCGATCGAGGATCGCGACAAGTTCGTCAAAGGCATCGCCGAGCACGCAGGCGGGGGCGTCGGTGGCACCAAGGGATCCCTGGCCCACAGTCCGCTGGAGTTCCTCTACGGCCTGTTCTCCGACTATGTGCGTGATCGCCGCAATGCGCCGCGCGACGACGTGCTCACCGGCCTGGCGACCGCCACGTATCCCGACGGCTCCACCCCGGAGGTCGAGGACGTGGCCCGCGTTGCCAGCAACGTCTTCTCGGCGGGTCAGGAGACCACGGTCCGGCTGCTCGGCGCCGCGCTGCAGACCATCGGGGAACGGCCCGACATCCAGGCACAGCTGCGCAAGGACCGCAGCCTGATTCCGAACTTCATCGAAGAGTCGCTTCGTTACGAGAGCCCCGTCAAGGGCGACTTCCGGATGAACCGCCGGCCGGTCAACGTCGGCGGGGTCGACCTGCCCGCGGGCAGCACCGTGATGATCCTGCAGGCGGCGGCCAACCGGGATCCGCGCCGGTTCGAAGAACCCGCCATCTTCGATCCGGCCCGCAAGAATGCGCGCCAACACATCTCGTTCGGGCGAGGCATCCACAGCTGCCCCGGCGCGCCCCTGGCCCGGGCCGAGACCCGGGTGGCGATCGAGCGGTTGCTCGACCGCACGACGGACATCAGGATCGACGAGAGCGTTCACGGGCCGGCGAACGACCGCAGCTACCAATATGTTCCGACCTATATCCTGCGCGGCCTGACCGAACTACACCTGGAGTTCACGCTGGCATGAAGGTATGGGTAGACGACCAGAAGTGTCGCGGCCATGGAATGTGTCTCACACTGTGCCCCGACGTGTTCAGCCTGACCGACGACGGTTACGCCGAGGCCATAGATTCCGATGTCCCAACGGAATTGGAGTCCGCCGCTGTCGAGGCGATCCAATGCTGTCCCGAGCAGGCGATCAGCGAGAAATGACCAAAGTTACGGACGAGTAAGGAGATTCGAGTGGCCAAAGGGTATGTCATCCTCACCGAGGCCATCAAGGACCCGGAAGGCATGAAGGCCTACGCCCAAGCCGCCGGTTCGGCGATGAGCGGTGCCACCATCCTTGCGGTGGACACCGCACCCAAGGTCATCGAAGGCGACTGGCACGGCGACCAGACCGTCGTGCTGGAATTCGAGTCGGTCGATGCGGCTCGGGCATGGTACGAGTCCGAGGGCTACCAGGAAGCCGCGAAACTGCGGCAGGCCGCCGCCGACTGCAATGCGGTCATCCTCTCCGGATTCTGATCGCTACTCCCCGACGATGGAGATCGCCTGCCGGGGGCATTGACGGACGGCCTCGCGCACGTCCGCCTCGTTCTCCGGGGTGACCTCTTCCTGGTGGACGGTCAGCATGTCGTCGTCGCCGAGTTCGAAGATCTCCGGGTTGATGCCCATGCACACACCGTTGCTCTCGCAGAGTCCCCAATCGACTTCGATCTTCTTCGTCATTGTGGCCTCCTTTAACGAAGTACCTTGACGGGCACGTTCTTCCAGCCCGCCACGTTTTGCATATTCACCCGTTTGCACCCCGCCCAGTCCACTTCGTATCGGGGCATGAAGTCGAGCAGGTGTTCCAGCGCGACCCTGCTCTCCATGCGGGCCAGCGCCGCGCCGAGGCAACTGTGAATCCCGTATCCGAGCCCGAGATGCTGCGCCTCGGTCTGGTCACGCTCGATATCGAATGTGTCTGCCTCGGTGAAGGCCTCCGGGTCGCGGTTCGCCGCGGCGCCGCAAAGGAACACCGGTTTGCCCGCCGGAATCACGCCACCGCTGACGTGGGCCTCTTTCAGCGTGTAACGGACGTTGTACTGCACCGGACCCGCGTAGCGCAGCAGCTCCTCCACCGCGCCCGGGATCTTGTCGCGATCGTCCTGCAGCTTCTGCCATTGCTCGGGATGACGGGCGAAGAGCACCGCCGCGTTGCCGAGCAGCTTCGTCACCGTCTCGGCGCCGGCACCACCCAATAGCGTTGCGAAGCCGGTGATCTCGATGTCGTCCAGTTTGCGGGGCTGTCCGTCCTCACCGGGGATCTCGGCCGCGATCAGCCTGCTGATCATGTCGTCCTGCGGCTCCGCGCGCCTTTCCTGGATCAGACCGAAGTAGTACATCGCCGTGTCGATGTTCGCCTGAATGCCGGCCTCGCTGACCTCGATCTGCCCGGGCTCGTGATGCAGGCTGGTGTCGATCCACAGGCGCACCTGCTGGCGGTATTCCTCCGGCACCCCCGCCATCCGGGTAATGACCTCCACCGGGAACGGTCCGGAGAAGTCCTGCACGACGTCGAAGTTGTCGGGATTGGCGGCGCCCAGATACTTCTCGATGACTTCGACGACCGTCTCGCGCTGCGACTGGATGGCCCGCGGGGTGAACGCCTTATTGAGCAAGCTGCGCATGTGGCGGTGCTCCGGGGGATCCATGAAGATGATCGACTTCTGCTCGGGCGAGATGCCCTTGCGCACCATCGCAAGGTCGCAGCCGCGCGCCGAGGAATACGTCTCGAAGTCCTTGAACGCGGCCGACACGTCTTCGTGGCGGGTCAGCGCGTAGAAGTCCTCTTTCTCGTCGTAGTACAGGGGAGCATCCTCACGCATCCGTCGGTAGATTTCGAACGGATCGTTGAAGTACTCCTCCGAGAACGGATCGAAGACGACCTTCGGTTTTGTCACTGAATCCTCCTCAGCGGCGAGGGCGGGCTGAAACCTTTACAGCGGAGTCCGGGACTGTAACGCTAACGGTAATACCTTCGTGACGAACCGGAAAGACCAAAACGCTGGCATTTCGCACCCTGTTGAGCTCTCATCGTGGGTGGTCCATCATGGTCAGCGCCGCATCGGCCGCATCGAGCACGGCGCCGCCGTTTGCTCCGGCCCGGTCGGCGAGGTCGACCACCAACCGAACGTCTTTCTGCAGCAGCCCACCCGCGACACCGGCCAGCCGATCCAGCCCACCGATCCCACCCAGGGCATTCAGCGCGAAGCTGCTGCCACTGCTGCGCGACACCACCTCGGCGAGACGGTCCGGTTCGACGCCCAGCTCCTTGGCCAATGACAGGGCGGTGGCGGCGGTGGCCAGGTGGGCGGTGAACAGCAAGTTGTTGAGCAGTTTCGTGGTCTGTCCGGAACCCAGCTCACCGAGGTGCACGACCGGATCGGCATAGGTTTCGAAGACCGGGCGGCAGCGCTCGACGACGTCGGTGTCGCCGCCGACCATCACCAGCAGGCGGCCCTCGGCCGCCGCCCCTCCTCCGCCGCTCACCGGCGCGTCGATGACGGATACGCCCAGCGGGGCGGCCTTGGTCGCAAGTTCTCGGCAGGTGTTCGGGTGCACCGTGCTGTGCACGGCGATGACGCCGCCCGGTTTCATCGCCGACAGCAATCCGTTCTCGCCGCAGGCGAGTTCGTCGATGTCGGCGTCGCCGATTACGCAGAGGCAGACCAGGTCGCTGGCTGCGGCGAGTTCGCCCGGAGATCCGGCGATCTTGGCTGTGGTGTCGGCGAACGCCTCGAGGGCTTCCGGCCTGCGCGCCCACAACGTGGTGGGGTAGCCGCCTTCGGCGATCCGGCGCGCCATGGGGCCGCCCTGACTGCCCAACCCGATGAACCCGACGCGCATCAGCCGGCCTCCAGATCGGATTGCGTGTCCGTTGAACCCTCGGCCACGCAGTCCTGCACGAATGCAAGAACTTTCGAATGGTAGGCGGGGGCGGCGTGGCTGAGGCTGATGTTGTGCCCCGCGTCCGGTTGCCGATGCACGACGAACCTCGGGACCCCGGCGAACAGGGTGCCGATCTCGGCGACCGCCGCATCGTCGGTCTGCCAGACCTTTTCGTGTTCGGCGATGCTGAAATGCACCGGGACGCGCACTGCGGGCGCGAGCTCCGGAAACGTCTTTCGCGCCCAGTCCGACACCATCTGGTCCTCGTAAGCGGGGGCCGAAGGCGAAACCGTGGCGCCGCCGAGCACCTCAGGAGGATAGAGTTCCTCTGGGCTCCACAGCAATTCGCGCATGCCCGACGGGCGGTGTTCGCGGGTAGCCGTTTTCAGTATCTCCTTGGCCGCGGGGTGGTAGTGCCGGCCCGTGCCCGCGAGCTCGATGCCGAGCAGGTCGGCACCCCGCGCGTCGGCGGCCATCCGTACGGTCAGCTCGCAGCCGCCCGAATGCCCCCACACGAATACGCCTGCGCCACGCGGTCGTTCGTCGAGGATGCGATTGACAGCACCGTAAGAAAGGTTGACGCGCTGCTCGCCCGACACCATCGCGTCGGGATACGGTGCCGAGCTGCCATAGCCGGGCCGGTCGAGGGCCACCACGGTGAATCCTGCTGCGGCGCCGGCCCGTAACAGCGAATACGACGGGTGACCGGGGCAGTCGAAATACATCGCGGTGGTGCCGCCGCCGTGGATCGCCACGATCACGGCCTTGGGATCTTCGGCCTCAGCGACCAACGCCGACATCGGCACCCCGTCGACGATGACGAGCCGGGGGCGGGGGGCGGCGCTCATGTGTCGGCCCGTAGCAGGATCACGCCGCTGGGGGTCAGTCCGCCGCTGCTGACCACACCGACGCGGGCATCGGTGACTTGGCGGTCACCGGCCTCGCCGCGCAGCTGGGTCACGGCCTCGTGCAACAGGCCCATGCCGTGGGTGCGGCCATGCGAAAGCTGACCGCCGTGCGTGTTGAGCGGCAGCTGTCCGTCGCGCGCGATGTTCTTGCCGCCGTCCAGGAATTCCTTGGCCTCACCGATCCCGCAGAAGCCCAGCGCCTCGATCCAGGAAAGGCAGTTCATGGTGAACCCGTCGTACAGCTCGGCGACGTCGACGTCTGCCGGCCGCAGCGAGGTGCGCGTCCACACATGCGCCGCCTGGCCCAGCACCTGTGGCTCGTGCGTCAAAGTGCTTTGATCCCAGTCGATTCGCTCGATGATCTGCGTCCCCACGGCCTCCACCAGCACCGGTGGCTTGGCCAGGTCGCGGGCGGCGTCGACGGCCGAGACGATGACGGCGATGGCGCCATCGCAGGGCACGTCACAATCGTAGAGACCGAACGGCGTGGTGATGGGCCGCGCGTTGAGATAGTCGTCCATCGTCATCGGCGACCGGTAGATGGCCGTCGGGTTGAGTTCGGCGTTGGCGCGCTGGTTCAGCGCGATCCAGCCCAGCGTTTCTTTCGTGGTGCCGTACCGGTGAAAGTGCCGCTGCGCGTTCATCGCCAGGGTGTGCGCCGCGGACGTGGCGCCAAACGGCATCTGCCAGCCCGACATTCGGCCCATCGACGGGGCGATCTTGCCCTGCTTCATCAGCTCGCCATGGGTGGCTTCCCACACCGTCCGGAAGCACAGCACGTGCCGCGCCAGCCCCCCCGCGACCGCAAGCATCGCGGCGATCAAAGAGCCACCCGGGCCGAACGTTTCCATCGCGCCGTTATGCCATGTCGGCCGGATGCCCAACGCGGCCTCAAGGGCAGTGGTGCCCCCCTCGCCCATCCCCGCCACGTTGATTGCGCCGGGGTAGGTGGACAGGCCGTCGATGTCGGCATAGGTCAGGCCCGCGTCGGCGATCGCCGCCTCGCACGCCTGCACCGTCAGCGCCAGTGGCGGCTGCATGAGCCGGCGCCCGATCGGCGACATGCCGATACCCGTCAGCGCGACCTTGTCTTCGAACTTCTCGGTGGTGAGCATCGGCCGGACGTACTCGCCGAAGCGTTCCGGTGCGATCTCGTCGACCGGCAGGGGAGCGGGCTCGACGCCGGGGATGGGCCGAAACAGTGGGAACCAGACGTCCTCGACCTGTTCGAAGGTGACCTCGACCTGCTGTCCGAGTTCGAGGTCGTCGAATTCGCAGTCGACGATGTTGGTGGTCAGTCGCACCCGGGGGTCCTCGGCGATCGCCACCTGCGCGATCACGTAGGGCGCGAGGAGCCCGGGCAGGCTGAATCGCTCGTTGATGGTGAAGCCGGCGAGGGTCGCCCTGCCGGAGACCTCCCGAATTCCGATGTCCAGTGACCGGCAATACCGGCACACCGGCGCCGGCGGATGGATCAGCGATTGGCACGCCTGGCATTCCTGCAGCCGGAGCTTGCCGTCGGCGCCCGAGGTCCAGAAGAATTCGTTGTCCTGCGTGATCAGGGGCAGAGGACGTCCGGGTTCTGGCACGTCACCTCCGGGAGTCGGACGGCGGGCGGTAGCCCCATTATACGAATCGGAGAATCACGTTATCACTGCCGAGAGGCATGATCTAGATGGCGTTGGCGGCGATCGTGCCGCCTATCAGGCGAGGAGCGGCTTGCCGTCAGTACGGCACCCAGGTGCCGGTGAAATAGGTACCCCATTGGTGAAAGCCGGCATTCCACATCGGTTCGTTCGGTAACCACCATGGCCGTGGCGGTGGGGGCGGCGGCACGTCCTGCGCGGCAAACGGCGGTGCATATGCAGGTGGGGCCGCATACCACGCCGGTGGGCCCGCCATCGGCTTGCATTCCCACGTCGCCACGTTGAACGACATGTTGGGATCGCACTCCGCCGAGCTGATTGCCGGCGTCGCGATCACCGCGGCCGCCATCGGCACGAAGGCAACAGCGACGACAACTGTCAGACGACCCAAAAACCACCTCATGGTGGGCCTCCCTTGGCGCCATCCCCACGCTGGCTGGTCACAGCTTATTCCGTCGGTACCGCCACGGCCAGATTCAAAGCGAAGCAGCAGCGAGCCGCTCTGGCCTGTGGCATTTACTTGCGGCCGAAGGTTATGCTCCAGACGCGATATCAAGTACTTAACATTCGGAGGGCTGATTGCTCGACGCAGAGAAGATCCTGATCACCGGCGCGACCGGCAAGATCGCGTTCCCCATCGCGCGTGCCCTGGCGGCGGCGGGAAACGAGGTATGGGGCGCCGCGCGCCTGAAAGACCCCGCGGCCCGGCAGAAACTCGCGGACGCCGGGATCCAACCCGTGGCGCTGGACGTCGGCGACGGGGACTTCTCCTCTCTCCCAGACGATTTCACCTACGTATTCCACGCGGCCGTAGACCCCGGCGTGGACGACTGGAACCGCTGCGTGGAAACGAACGCACAGGCGTCCGGCGACTTGCTGTACCACTGCCGCGCCGCACAGGGTTTCGTCTTCTGCTCTACCGGCTCGATCTACGCTTACCAGGGCCACCGACCGCTGACCGAGACCGATCCACCGGGGGCGCCGTTGCGGGCGAACTACAGCTTCTCCAAGGTTGCCGCCGAGGCGGTGTGCACCTGGATCGCCAAGCACTACCGGATTCCGCTGACGATCATCCGCATTTGTTCGACGTATGGCCCCCAAGGCGGTGCACCCGCCGATCGTCTCGATGCGATGTTGGCGGGCAAGCCCATTCGGTTGCATCCGGACAAGCCGAACAACTACAACCCCATCTATGAAGACGACTATGTGGAACTCGGCATCCGTGCGATGGAGGTCGCCGCGGTGCCGCCCGTGGTGGTGAACTGGGCCGGTAGCGAGACGGTCAGCGTCGAGGAGTATTGCGCCTTCATGGGTGAGTTGGTCGGTGTCGAGCCGATCTTCGAGTACACAGATCAGGCGCACACGCCGCTGTGGCCCGACGTCACCCGCATGCACGACGTCCTCGGGCGCACCAAGGTGCCGTGGCGAGAGGGGTTCCGGCGCATGGTCGCGGCACGACATCCCGAAATTCCTCGGCCCCAGCACGATCCGGCGAGAGCGTGACGACGGCTATGCACCTTCCCGGCACGCCGTCCGATGAGGTCACCGAGATCCTTGCCACCGGCAGTGGCGAGATCACTACCCTGTTCGTCTCCATGGCGACCCGGCACCCCGACGGCAAGGACGCGGAGTACCTACGCTGGCACACCCTGGACCACCGCCCCGAGCAGCACCGGTTGGCCGCTGTGCGCGCCTCACTGCGCCTGGTGTCCACGCCGGCCTGCCGCTCCGCCCGGGCGATCATCGACGGGCCCTTGGACGCCGTCGACCACATGATGACCTACTTCTTCACCGACCCGGCCGGGCTGCAGGATTTCAACGAGCTGTCAACGGCATTGGGCAATGCCGACCGTAAGCTCCCGCTGCTGCCACCGGTGGAGCGCGGCGTCTATGGCGTGCAACGGAAAGCGGCCGCGCCGCGCGTCAAGGTCGGGTCGGACGTGCTGCCCTGGCTGCCCGTCCGGGGCGCCTTCGTGTTGGTCGAGCGAGGATCGGCATCGCCGAACCCGCTGTTGGAGGTCGACGGAGTCGCGGGTGTCTGGTCCGCAGTATCGTTTCGGGTCGACGCCGGCTTGGCCAGTGCGCAAGAGAATCAGACCATCACATACTGCTTCCTCGATGACGATCCGATCGCCACCGCGAAACGGCTGCACCCGGCGCTCAAGACCCGGTGGGCCGAGTCGGACATCGAACCTTTTTTCGCCGCACCCTTTTTCGCGGTCGTTCCGTACGAGTGGGACCGGTATGTGCCCTAGAAAAGGGGTCGTGTGCGCATCGGCCTGATGGTTGGTTCTGATAAGGAGCGCTCGCGCGCCGATCGGCTAGCGGGACTGGTCGATGATGGTGTCGCCGCCGAAACCGACGGTTTCACCGCGTTTTGGATGCCCCAGGTCCCCGGCTACCTCGACGCGATGACCGCCGTGGCCCTGATCGGACAGGCCACCGATCGTATCGAGATCGGAACGGCCGTCGTGCCGATCCAGACTCGCCATCCGATGATCATGGCGCAACAAGCGTTGACCACCCAGGCCGTGTGTGACGGGCGGTTCACGCTTGGCATCGGACCCTCGCATCATTGGATCGTCAACTCTCAATTGGGATTGCCCTATGATCGCCCGGCCAGCTTGATGGGTGACTACCTCGAGGTGCTCAGCTCGGCCTTCGCCGGGCCCGGGAGCGTCGATGTCGACAACGAAAGCTTCTGCGTCCATTCACCGGTCGATGTCACCGACGGGTTCGAGATGCCGGTCTTATTGTCAGCGCTCGGTCCGACGATGCTGCAGCTCGCCGGGGAGCGTTCCGGCGGAACCGTTCTGTGGATGGCGGACGAGCGGGCAATCGCAGACCACGTCGTTCCGCGCATCACCGCGGCGGCTGACCGGGCCGGGCGGCCCGCGCCACGGATCGTCGCCGGGGTGCCCGTCGCACTCTGCTCGAACGCCGAGACCGACGGTGCTCGCGGCTACGCCAGCGAGGTGCTCGGGCACGCCGACTTCTCGCCGAACTACGTGCGGCTGCTGCAGCACGGCGACGCCGCAGACGTCGGCGACACGATGGCGGCCGGCGACGAGGCGGCCGTCTTGGATCGGCTGAACCGGTATCGCGACGCGGGCGTCACCGACCTCGCGGTGCGAATCGTGCCGCTGGGCAAGGACATCAGCGAGCGGACCAAATCGCGGCGTCGTACTCAGGAGTTCCTGTCGTCCCTGTGTCCAAGTATCTGAGCGGCCCGCTGAAGATCAGCGCGACGGCAATCCGAGGACGCGCTGGGCGATGATGTTGCGCTGAATCTCCGAGGTGCCGCCCGCGATGGTGCCCGCGTAGCTGCTGATGTAGCGCGCGAACCAGCCGGCGGTGAAAAGGTCGGGGGCGTAAGGGTTGTACGGAGCCGTGAGCATTTTGTCGCGTAAACCGTCGGCCCCCGCCGCGTCCAGTGCGTGCCGGAGTGCGCTCTGCTCGGCCTCCGAACCGAAGACCTTCAGCACGGACAGCGCCGCCACGTCTACCTCACCCCGGGCCGCGCGCCCCAGCGCAGCCGAACCGAGCAGCCGCAGCGCGTAATAGTCCATCACGATAGTGGCGTAGTGGTCCGCGTTCACCGCGTCCGCCGGCCGGTAGTTCTCGAGCAGCTGTTCGAGCCGGTTCGCGAAGGCCATCCACATCAGGGTGCGCTCGTGGCCGAGGGAGCCGTTGGCCACCTGCCACCCACCGTTGAGCGGGCCGACCAGGTTGTCCGTGGGGACCCGGACGTCGTTGAAGAAGACCTCGTTGAAGTCCAACTCGTCACGGTCATAGACCGGCGGGAAGGGCCGACGCACCACCCCCGGAGTGTCGGTCGGGATGAGCAGCGCGCTGATTCCCTTGTGCCTGGGGGCCTTTGGGTCCGTGCGAACGAAGGTCAGGATGACGTCGGCGTCATGAGCGCCAGACGTCCACACCTTCTGCCCGTTGACCACGAAGTCATCGCCGATCAACTCCGCCTTGGTTCGCAGCCCGGCCAGGTCGGAGCCGGCTCCGGGTTCGCTCATTCCCAGCGACGCGGTCATTTCGGCTCGCAGGATGGGAACGGCCCAGCGCCGCTTCTGTTCCTCGGTGCCGAAGGACAACAGCGACGCCGCGATGATGCCGACGCCTTGCGGATTGAAGCAGTGATAGATCCGGCGGCGCGACAACTCCTCGCGATGTACGAACTGCTTCAGGATGTTTGCGTTGCGGCCGCCGAATTCCGGCGGGTTGCCCGGCAGTAGCCACCCGTGGTCGAACTGGAGCCGCTGCCAGCGACGCGACCACTCGGGCATGTGCGAGGTCGACGAGGGCCGCTCCCCGGCCTGGGCTTGGCTCGGCAGATGTTCGGTCAGGAACCTCACGAACTCCGCGCGAAACGCTTCCACGTCGGTGTCAAAGGTGAGTCGCACCGAGCTACCTTCCCGGTCGCCTCAGCGTGTGAATCCCCACTCCGCCTCGTTCTCTTCGGTTTTCAGGTGTTCGGCCGGATCCTCGGTGTCGGCGAGCGGGGGCTGAGAAGCGCGGTTGGTGCGCTGACCGATCTCGGTGATGGCGTGCACGGGGCAGTCGAGCAGAGCCCGCATGACCGCGTCGCGATCCGGCTCCGCCACCGTGCCGTCCCCGATGAGCGATGCGTATCCCCAATCGTCCAGCGAGAAGTATCCCGGCGCGTGCTTGGCGCAGATACCGAAGCCGTCGCAAATGGTGCGGTCCAGACGGATTTTCATGCTTGCCTCACTGGTTCCGCCTCGTAGGGGCGGTCCGCGCGGAACGCGCCGTCTGCGCAGTCAGGGCACCTGCCGTCGAGATGCACACCGACTTCGTCCGGGAACTGGTCGAGCAGGCTGGCGGCAACGTTGGTCGCGGCATCCAGCGTCGCGCACGCGCCGCGTCCACGCAGCAGCACCGACCAACGGCGCAACCGTTGGACGTCTTCTGTCGTCGCAGCGCCGTCGCGCAGCGCCCCGGCGGCCGCGGCCATCGCCGCCGTCCCGTTGAAACAAGAGCCGCACTGCCCGGCGTTTTCGCGGTCGAAGTACGCGAGCACCGATGCCGCCACCGCGACGGGACAGTCGTCGGTGATCACCGAGATCGCGCCACAGCCAAGGCCGCTACCGACACGCCGCATCGTCTCGTGGTCCAGGGTCGTCTCCAACACAGAACGGTTGAGCAGACCGGCGAAGTAGCCGCCCATCAACGCCCCGCGTACGTCGCCGGGCGAAACGCCGTGCAAGCCAAGTAAATCGGTGAACGCCAGTCCATGGGGAAGCTCGTAGAGGACCGGCGGCTTACCGCCTCCGGTGATGGTGGCCAGGAAGGTCCCCGGCGACAGCGTCGTGCCTTGCGACCGAAAATCAGCCGAGCCGTGGCTTTGCAGATAGGGCAGGTTCGCCAAAGTCTCGATGTTGCTCACCAACGTGGGCCGGTCGTCGACTCCCGCCTCGAAGGGCCGCGGTGGTTTGTCCGTTGGCTTGGCGGGGCCGCCGTTGATGGCCCGGACCGCGGCGGTCTCCTCGCCGGCCACGTATCCCGGTTGCACGGTGAGCATGTCGATCGTGACGCCGAGCGTCTCGGCGCCCAACTCGTTCAACGCGGCTTCGACGCTGTGTGCCGATTCCGGGTCGGAGACGTAGATGCAGGCGCGGTCAGCGGTCACCATCGTCGCGGCGAGCCGCAGCCCGTCCAGGACCAGGTGCGGGCGATTCCGTAGCAACCAGCGGTCCTTGATCGAAGCCGGTTCTCCCTCTTCGCCGTTCGCGACGACGACGGGGACACCCATCAAGCGTCCGTTGTCGCGTACCGCCCGCAGCTTCACCGCCAGCGGAAACGCCGCACCCCCGCGCCCGACCAGTCCGCTCGATTCGACCTCGCTTAGCAATTCATCGGCATCGGCGAGTGGACGGTAGCCGCCGAGCTTTCGATAGGCCGCCAGGTCTTCCCGACCGGTCTGCTCGATCAGCAGCCGCGGCGTGCACCCGGGTGCGCTGGCGGTGGTGATGTTGGTGGTTTCAGTGGTGTTCACAGCTGGCCTGCCATCGTCTTGGTTAGGCTTGCGCACATGCGAACTGCCGTGGTGCGTGTCAACGTCGACCCGGACACCGTTCTCGCGCCTGCGCAACTACGTGACGGCATGGCGGCTCTCCTCGAGGCTGCGGCCGAGGCCGGCGTCGGAGTGGTCGACAACGACCTCGCGTCCCTGCCGGCGAGTCGTCGCGAGGTTGAACTGCTCATCGAGGCCGAAGATGGCGAGACGGCCAGGAGCACCGCTATCGAGTTGTGCGCCAAGGTGTTCGGCGCCGGGCCGGTCCCGGGTGTGATCACCTTTGTCAGCCGGGGCACTGACGACGACGCGCACGGGGTGCTGTCCGCGTTCGGGTTGACCGGTGACATCGAGCGCACGCCCGGCGATGACGGGTTCGACATCGTCCACGTCACGCTGCGAGAGTCCGACCTCGAACGGATTCCGGAAAGCCGTGTGCACACGGCGCTGGAGGCGTCGCTCAATTGTGAGGTCCACATCCGCACCAGGTAATGCACCGTTTCGCCCCATTACGAGCCCAGGAATTCGAGAATCGCGGGCGCCGCCTGCACCCAGGTGTCGAACATGTTGAAATGCTGCACCCGGCCGGCCGCGCGGTCTTCGGACGCGCGTTCCCAGGCGTCCTCGGGCCAGGGCGGATCGATCAGCTTCGATCCCTTGATCAGGCAACTGACTTCCAGGGAAGTCCGCTTCGGGTGGTCCATGTCGTTCTCGCCCCCGCGGATGATCAACGTGGGGACCTTGATTCGGTCGAACATCTCGTCCTCGACGCCCGGAATCGTCTGTCCCGGCTTAGAAACGAAGGCGTTGAGCCAGCGCAGCATGAGCTTGAGAAACTCATCCTTGTCGAAGTCGAGGAACCGCTGCTTGTTATTAGGGTTCTCCTCGATGCGCTCGCGCCATTCGGCCACCTTCACCACGCCGTCCATGCCGGTGCCACGCACCGCGAGGATGCTGGGGATGATGTAGAAGGAACCGAGCACGAAGGTGCCGTAGGTGCCGCCGACAATGTTCCACACCACGAGCTTGGTGACCATCTCGGGGTAAAGCATCGTGGTCAGCATGGAATCCCTTGCGCCGCCGGACCCTCCGGCCAGAATGCAGCGCTCGAAGCCCAGGCCGGTCACCAGCTTGTGCAGCGTCTCGGCGCGCATGTGCGACTCGCTTTGCCCGTAGAACTGCACATCGGACGCGCCGCAGTTCGGCCGGTCCCACAGCAGCACTCGATATCCGCCGGCAGCCAGGGCGTCGGCCAGCGGACGCAGGCCGGGGATCTCCTTGCTGAACCTTCCGCCCGGCGTCAGGGCAATGAGATCGCCAGAGTCACCGAGGATTTCGTAGACGACATTTCCCCCGTTGATCTCGATAGCAGGCACCCGATTCTCCTGTAGCTAGGCCTGAACCAAAACATCGTTGCCGACGACGCGCACCGGATAGGTACGGATACTCCATTCGGGCTTGACCGCGGTGGTGCCGGTCGCCAGCTCGAAACCCCATTGGTGCCAGGGACAGTAGATGTACTCCAGGTCGCGCACCATGACGGAGTCGCCCGGCGCGGTCTCGTCGACGATCGTGCGCCCGCGGGCTCGTCCCGAACACAGCGGGCCGCCTTGATGGGGGCAGTAGTTCGCGATGGCGTAGAACGTGCCGTTGACGTTATAGACGCCGACGCCGTGTCGCCCGATCGGAACCAGTTTGTGTGTGCCCGGAGGGATTTCGTCTACGGTTGCGACGACATGCTCGCGGCCCTGGGCGAGTCTTGGCTCGGGCCGCTTGGTTTCTTCCGTCAACTCAGAGCACCCGGGTCTGACCCTCGAGCACCGGAACGGTCTCGGGTAGGTGATAGGTGGCGATGCCGTTCTTGTACATGACCGCGTCGCGGGCGTATTTGGGCAGGTGTTTGACCAACCAGCGCGGGTCGTCGAACGTCCAGTGCGGGTAGTCCGAGGAGAAGAGCAGAATCTTCTCGCACTCCATCCATTCCAGTGCGCGGGTCAGTTGGGTCTTGTCTTCCGGGTAGTCCAGCGGCTGGGTGGTGAACTTGATGTGGTCCTTGACGTACTCGGACGGCTTGCGCTTGATGTCGAGCCACGACTTGCGCGCGTCATAGATCGCGTCCATCCGCCACATCAGCGGCAGTATCCAGCTGAACGCATGCTCGACGAACACGATTCGCAGCGTCGGGAATCGGTCGAAGACTCCGTCGAAAATCAGGCTCATCACCTGGTTGGCCGCCAGCAGGGAGTAGGTCACCATGAAGTCGTGGTTGTAGCTGGGGAAGCCCACCGGCGGGATCGGCAGCTCATCGAACTGGCTGCGCGACAGGTGGCAGCTCACGGTGATGTCGTGCTTGGTGGCGGCCGCCCAGATCGGGTCGTACTTCGGATGGCCCCAGGACGGCCGCGGCTCGGCCTTGATCAAAATCTGCGCCATAAAGGGGTGTCCGGCCCAGCGCTCGATCTCACGCACCGACTCTTCCGGCTCTTCGATGGCGATGCAGATCGAACCGCGCCACCGCTCGTGCCAGTTGTTGTGGCTGTCCAGCCAGTGATTGGCCTGCCAGTCGTTCAACGCGGCCGACATCGCGTGCTGCGCCTCGGTAAGGCGCGCCGGATATGCCGCCGGTTCCAGGATCGCGATATCGGAGCCGGCCTCCATGATCAGCTGCCGGAACGCCAAATCCGGGTCGCTGCAGGGAAACTCACCGTTGGCCGGGAACGAGTCAACGCGCATCGCGTAGGAGTGCGCATAGTCCGGCGCGTCGTAGTAGATCTGCTCGCCAACGGAGCGAGTGAGGAAGTATTTGCTGCGCCACGGCTCGGGGATGTAGGGGAGCAACTCTCCGCGCTTGGGGGCGGGATGAACATCCGAGTCGACGCAGCGGACGGCTATGCGCTCGGTAGCGGGAACCCGCTCCTGCGAATGGGTCAGCGTCATCTGGTTCTCCTCAGTCTTTCGCGATATTTCTACTGTGCGCCCACCCCGGCGGGAATGTCTATGCCGTAGAGCTGCGCCGCGTTGCGCCAGCACAGCTTCTCGCGCTGCTCGGCGGACAACGCGCTGGGCAGCTTGCTCACGTCGCCGCATTGCCAGTGCGGATAGCTCGAGCCGAACATCACCATGTCGTCCTTGCCGGTGAAGCCGAACCATTCACCGGCGAATTCGACGTCGCCGGGCCCATCGAGGCTGCCTTGAACGAAATACACGTGACCGGGCAGGTAGTCGCTGGGAATCCGCGGGGCCCATGGAGTTTGCTCCAGGTGCGGCCGGCCGAAGGTGTCCATGCGCCAGATGAACGGCGTGATGAAATCGGCGGCGCCATCGCCCCACACGAACTTGAGGCCGTCGAACCGCTCGAATACACCCTCGGCGATCATGTTCATCTGGTGATACAGGTAGTTCAACGCCATGAAACTGACGTACTGCTCGTAGGTCCGGGTGTTCCCGTTCGGCGTCGGCGGAAACGCGATGCCCGACCCGACCTCGATGTGCGCAGCGACGGGAAGCCCGGCATCGACGGCGGCCTCCCAAATGGGCCAGAACTGCGGTTTTCCGTAGAGCTCGCGGGATTGCAGCGGCACGCCGATCTGAACCACCCGAGGATGGGCGCGCCATCTCTCGATCTCGCGTAGCGCGCCGGGGATGTCATCGGGGTTGACCCGGATGGTGCCGCGGAACCGTTCGCCGAACTGGCCGGACTCCAGCCAGTTCGACACCATCATCTCGTTGTGGGCGGCATGCAGCGCGCTGCCCAGGTGCCGGTCCGGCATGATGCCGCGCGCCATCGGATGCAGCACCGCCACATCGACCCCGCGCTTCGAAAACAGTTCATCGGCAACGAAATCCGGATCCGATCCGGGGTACTGTCCGTCGGGACCCTCGGTGTTGGGTGCGTACTCGCCGCCGGGTGCGCCGTACCAGTCCATCTCGTAATCGGGAAAGCCGCGGCTCTTGAACGGCTCGCGCAGGGTCTTCCGGAGCGCTTTGTTGGACGGGAAGAAGATGTGCACGCTCGCATCGATCAGCGGTGTGCTGCTTCCGTCAGCGTGTGTGATCACCAGGGCCACCCTTCGGCTACGGCGGCCAAAGCCGGCCGTGCGAGGTCATATGATAGCCAATCTAACATTTTCTGCGGCTGTCCATCAATGGGTTTCCGGTAAGCATTTCGTTTAATCATCGCCCCAGGTAGAGGACGTTTTGCGGTCTATTGGGCAAGTCGGGTTCTTGTTTCCGGATAATACCATTCTCCGCTTGGGGACACCCGCGATGCGGATTGCTCGCCACGACGGGGGATCACCTCGGCGGGCTACTCCGACGTGCCGCCCACCGTGACGCCGGCCGCCCGCTCGAACGGCTTGATCACCGTCGTGAAATCCGAGGCGGGCCCTTCATCGTCGGCGAGCGCCTCCCACAGCCGGCCGATCGTCTCGGCGACTTCGGCGGGGACGCCCAGTGCTCTCGCTTCGTCGAGGTAAAGGCGCACGTCTTTGAGCATCAGCCCGGTCGCGAAGCCGTAGTCGAAAGTGCGCGGCAGGATCGCCCGGGGGAACTTGTCGCGGCTTGCACTCGTCGCACCCGATCCGGCGTTGAGCACCTCGATCATCACGCCGGGGTCGAGTCCGGCCTTGACGCCCATCACGACGACTTCAGCGGTCGCGGTCAAAACGTTTGCCGCAAGAATGTTGTTCGCCAGCTTCATCGTCTGCGCCGACCCGGGCTTCTCGCCGACATACACCGGCCGGCCCAGGATTTCGAGTGTGGTTCGCACGGCGTCGAATTCGCCGCGTGGGCCGGACACCATGAGCGCCAGGGTCCCTTTCTCGGCGCCGCTGACGCCGCCGCTGACCGGACTGTCCATCGCCACGATGTTGCGCCGCGCGAGCAGGCCATGGATCTGCACCGCCATTTGGCTTCCGACAGTGGACAAATCGACGTAGCGCTGCACCCGCGCGCCCTCGATCACGCCGGCCGGACCGGTTGCCACCTCGAGCGACGCTCCCGGGGTGGGAAGGCTGGCCAGCACCGTTTCCGCGTGGTCGGCGACCTCCTGGGGTGACGACGCCGGGCGGGCGCCCAGCGCGACGACGCGCTCGAGGGCCTCACCACGCGCGTCGAAGGCGACGACGTCGTGCTTGTCCCGAATCAGGCGGCCAGCCATGGGAAAGCCCATGTTTCCAAGCCCGATGAACCCGAGTGTCATGACTCGTTCAGCTCGGCGAACGCCTCGCGCGCGATGCGAAAGCTGTCGACGGCCGCGGGTACGCCGGCGTAGATGGCCACCTGCAAAAAGATCTCGCGAATTTCCTCGCGGGTTACACCGTTGGTCAGCGCCGCCTTGACGTGCATCCGCAATTCGTTGGGCCGGTTGAGGACCGCGATCATCGCCAGGTTGAGCATGCTGCGGGTTTTACGTGGCAGTTCCTCACGGCCCCACACCGCGCCCCAGCAGTACTCGGTGACGAGATCCTGCAGGGGCCGGGTGAAGTCATCCGCGTCGGCCATTGCGCGGTTGACGTATTCTTCGCCCAACACCTCGGAACGGATGTGGAGTCCGCGCTGATAGGTTTCGCGATCCAATGTTTTCCTCCTTCAAAGGCGAACGACCACGGTCTTGGTGGCGCTGAATGTGTCGAGGGCTTCGTACCCCTTCTCGCGGCCATAGCCGGACTTCTGGAAGCCGCCGAACGGCAATTCCACTCCGCCGCCGGCGCCGTAGGTGTTCACGTAGACCTGGCCCGCGCGGATCTGTGCCGCCAGCCGATGCCCGCGCGAGAGGTCGGCGGTCCACACCGCGCCCAGCAAGCCGTATTGGGTGCCGTTGGCCAGCTCGATCGCCTCCTCTTCGGTGGCGAACCGGTTGACCGTCAGCACGGGGCCGAAGATCTCCTCCTGGGCGATCGTCGATGCGGGATCGGCGCCGTCGATGATCGTGGGCGAGAAGTAAGCGCCGTCCGCCAGTCGCGCGTCGTCCGGAGGGCCACCGCCGCAGAGGATTTCGCCTTTCACGTTGTCGGCGAGCATGGTTTGCACCCGGTGCTGCTGCTTTCGGGAGATCAGCGGTCCGAGGTCGTGGTCCTCGATCCCGGGCCCAACCGTGACCGACGACAGATGCTGTTGGACCGTGCCCACCACGGCGTCATGAATCCCGTCGTGCACCAGCAGGCGCGAGCCGGCCGAGCAGGTTTGCCCGGCATTCTGCAGGATCGCCTTCGCGATCGAGTCCGCGGCGCGAGCCAGATCCGCGTCGGGGAAGACGATTTGTGCGGACTTGCCGCCTAGCTCGAGCGTCGTGGGGATCACGCGGTCGGCGGCGGCATGAGCAACTATCGATCCAATCTGGGTCGATCCGACAAAGCCGAGGTGGTCGACACCGGGATGCGCGGCCAGCGCCGCGCCGGCCTCGGCGCCGATGCCGGTCACCACATTGAACACCCCCGGCGGCAAGCCGGCCCGCACCGCTAGCGCGGCGAGTTCCACTGCCGTTCTGGGTGTTTCGTCGGCGGGCTTGACCACGGCGCAGTTGCCCACCGCGATGGCGGGAGCGACCGCACGGGCGAGCAGTTGCATCGGATAGTTCCACGCGATGATGTGACCGGTCACGCCGAACGGCTCGCGCCGGGTGTACACGTGCAGATCCGTTGAGAGCGGGATGGTTTGGCCGTAGTAGGAGTCGACGGCGTGGCCGTAGAAGCGGAAGTAGCGTGCAGCGACGCCGGCATCGGCGCGTGCCTGGCGCAGCGGTTTTCCGGTGTCCTCACTCTCCAATCGGGCTAACCGCTCACGGTTCTCATCGATGAGATCGGCGATTCGGGTCAACAGTGTTGCTCGCGCCTCCGGCGAGGTGTCCGGCCAACTCTTCGATGCGGCTCGCGCCGCCCGGACGGCGCGATCCACTTCAGCACTGCCGCCGCGCGCCACCGGGCCGAGAGATCTTCCGGTTGCCGGATCGATGTTGTCGTAGACGTCCGCAGAGGGCACCGATTCGCCGTTGATGAATGACTGCGTGCTGGTCACGGTGGCCCTGACCTCTTTCGTCGCGCCGACGGATATCTACACGTTAATGTATATTTCCGTGGTCACGACAACCCGGCGTGGGCGACCAACGCACGCCGAAGCCAAGAAGCTGCAACAAAAGCTGCGCAAGGCGGCCGTCGCGACGTTCGTCAAGCACGGCTACGACGGCACCAGCATGGACGCTATCGCCAAGGCGGCCGGCATCACCCGGCGCACTCTCTACGCCCGCTATCCGGACAAGCGTGCGGTCTTCCTGGACGTCATCCCCTGGGCCCTCACTCGCAGAACGGAACGCGAAGCCGCCGAGGAACTCGATGGCGGTGATCTGCGGGCCGCCCTCGTCGCGATCGGGCGCGCGGGTCTCGCGCGGGCGATCGATCCCGACATCGTCCGCCTGAAGCAGATCGCGATGAACGAGTCGGCACGGTTTCCCGAATTCGCGGTCAGCGCGCATTCCATGACCTGGTCCCCGCGTCATCGGCAGGTGATGGACCTGCTTCGTCACCACCAGGAGGCCGGGGTCATCCAGGTGGACGATCTAGAACTGGCCGCGGGCCACTTCATCGCGCTCGTCGAGCATTTGCCCGCGCGGCTGGCGGACTGCGGCATCTACCGCGACGCCGAAGAGGACGAGCGCCACCTACAACACGCCGTCGACCTGTTTTTACGCGGCATACTGCGCCGGGGCTGAATTCGCGATGGCATGGCCGGGGCTGGTACTGGTGCACGGCGGAGCGCATGCCGCCGATTGCTGGGATCTCACAGTGGCCGAATTGTCCCGGCAGACACCGCAATTGCCGGTCCTCGCGGTCGATCTACCCGGCCGCGGCGGCCGGCCGGCGGATCTGACGGCCGTCACAACCGCCGACTGGGTGAACTCCGCGATCGCCGATATCGAGGACGCCGGCCTCGGTGATGTTGTGGTCGTGGGGCATTCGATGGCTGGGCTGACGGTACCGGGCATCGTGGCGAAGCTCGGGGCCGCGCGAGTGCGGGAAATGATTCTGCTGGCGGCTTTCGTGCCGCCGCAGGGTTCGTCTGTGGTGCAAGCACTGCGCGGGCCCCTGGCCCCGTTGGCGCGGTCGGCGGGCCGGCTGCACAGGTCGTTTCCCATGCCCAGAGCGCTGGCGCGTTACGCCTTCTGCAACGGCATGACGCGCGAGCAACGCGTGCTGACCCTGTCCCGACTCTGCATGGAGTCACCCAATGTCGTTTTCGAACGGGTCGACCGCAGCGAGCTGCCCGGCGAGGTGCCGCGGACCTGGATCATGACGCTGGACGATCGGGCACTGTCGGTGCGCCAGCAGCTCGACGCGATCGAATCCCTCGGCGGGGTCGACACGATGATCTGCGTCGACGCCTGCCATGACGTGATGTTCTCCCGCCCACGATGGCTTGCCACCACGCTGGCCGATCGGTGCCGCTTGTACGCCGGCGGTTAGGTGCCGCGGCGTTTCGTTGAAAATTGTCATTGACATTTGTCAATGACGGGCGTCACGATGGCTTCGATGAGAATGCAAACCAAAGCGAAGCCGCGCGGACGCCAAGCGCAGCGACTCGAGACTCGCCAACGTGTCTACGACGCGGCGATCGCGGAGTTCAAACGCTCGGGCATGGCGGACGCGGATATCGGCCAAATCATCTCGGCGGCGGGGGTCGCCCGCGGAACCTTCTATTTTCATTTCCCCACCAAGGAACACGTTCTCGAGGAGATTGAGCGAGATTTGGTCACCCGGTTGGCCGGCGACTTGGACCGCTTTGTCGCCGCGGCGCCCAACGTATGGGCGACCCTCGCGGAGGTAGTGCGCCTGGTACTTGCGGCCGAGTCCAGGTTTGGCACCCGGCTATTCAGAGATGTTCTGGCACTGCACTTTTCGCAGACCCGGCCACCTGGATTCGGCAAGCCCGCGGACCATCCATTGGTGGCGCACGTCGCCCAGCAGATCGCCCGGGCTCAACGCGAGGGGGTCGTCCGTGCAGAGGCAAACCCCGAGAACAGTGCGCTCTTCTTTCTGATGGGGTTCTATGCGCTGCTCGTCACCAATCACGACTCCAAGCCGGCACGCGGTCGTGTACTCGATGAGTTCGTCGCGACTACCCGCCATGGGCTTGGGGCCCTGTAAGTCGACCGGGCGTCAGTGATCGATCGGAGGGTCAACTGTGTGGCAGGAATTGGTACGACTCGGTCTCGGATGGGGCGCAGCGGCTGCGCTGGTGGGGTTTTGGTATTACGTCCTGCGCGGCATTGGCACCTTCTAGTCGGTACCTCCACCCTCCGACAAACGGAAGTCCGAAGAATCCATCGACCGGTTGAGAAGGGAGCCAGACAACCATGAACCCAGAACGCCGCAGAAGGCGAGCTCTAATCGCCTTTCAGATCTTCATCTACGACTACCTGCTGCTGATGTTCGGAATCCAACTGTCGATGTGGGCGACGCGGGACTGGTAGGTTTGACGATGAACCCGCCTGTGATCAAACGCTTTTCCGGTAATAGGCGCAATGCCGTGGTCGCCTCGGCAGGTGCCGGGCCGGTGTCGCTTGACGAGCAAATCAGACAGAGCCGAATGGCGCAACGACGGGCCGACAAATGGCTGATCGCCGGAACGCTGCTGATGGGGGCCAACGTGCCCGGCATTTTCGGTCTGCCGCTGTTTCTCTACGGGTTGACACTGCTTCGACGGGCATTGAAATCCGGGCTGTCAGTGCGCCCGATCATGGTCACCTTGATCGGATATCTGGTCATACTCGATGCCGGGCTCAACCTGCAGGGCTGGATCCTGGACATGGTTGCCAATCACACCCTCATCTACCGCGTCCTGTATACGGCGTGGGGCAACGCTTTTGACGCCGGATATTTCTGGCACTACAACCAACTGTGGATCGGCGGCGCGAGCGCACCCGGCGAAAAGAGCTGGGAAGTCGCGCTCATCCTGACCGTGTTTCCCATGCGGATCGCCGCGGCCATCGCCTTCCTGCAGATGAAGCGGTGGGGCCACCAGTGGCTACTGGTTACGTGCTGGTTCGGCGTCGTCATCTGGGTCGGTTACGTGATGAACATGACCGTGTATGCCGATGTCCGTTATTCGGGGGTTGTTTTCCCGGTGCTCGGGTGGTGGATCTACGACATCATGTACATCACCCCCTTCCTGGCGATCCCCTACCTGCACACCGTCAATCGCGAGATTTTCACGGATTAGGGATGCGCCAATGACCACATCGGCGGACGCGCGCAATAGGCCCGATGAATCGGTGAACGCTGACGAACTGCCATCCGGAACCACCAAAGAGTATGCGCGCCTGCACAAGTGGCTGCGACGCGGCATCATGGTTTGTTTGATCGGGCTGGTGGCCGAAGGGGGATTCACCCTGCCGTTCTTGGCGATCTGGTACGGGTACCCGACCCTGGGCTTTCGTGACATCTGCAGTGAGCTGATGAAGGTGCGCTACAGCAACGAATCGTTGGAATGCCAATACCCATACCCGTTCCCAGGGCCGCCCATCAGCGGCGCGCCCGAAGGAGCGGGCATCAACACGGCCAAGGACCAGTGGGGAATTCAACCCGTCCCGCAATATCCGCGGTTGGGCTTCCGCGAGCTGGTCAGGATCCACGATCGACGGATCGCCCGCCAACAAGCCGGGCACGATCAGGTAGCGGCGCACCCGTGACGGGTGGTCTTCGCCTCGACCGAATCGGAACAATAATATACAGTGACGTGTACTTAATGACGGTGCGGTCAGAGAGGAGCCACCGATGACATCGGCGACCGAGCGGCTGGTCGAGTTGGTCGGGGCGAAGGATTGCTTCGACATCGAGCCCACTGAACTGCTGCCCGTGCAATTGGCGGCGGCCAATGAGCGTCTTGAGGCGCAGGCCCAACGCATTCCGCTGCTGGCCAACCGCGCCGAATCCGGTGGCGTCCGACAGATCAAGCGGCCCAGCGATCTGGTGCCGCTGCTTTTCGCCCACACCACTTACAAGACCTATGCCGAAGGCTGGCTGAACGATGGTCAGTGGGACCGCATGGGCAAGTGGTTGGCCACCGTCTCCACCCGCGACGTGGCCGGGCTCGACGTCGGCGGTGTGCAGACGCTGGACGACTGGATCAAGCAACTCGAGAGCGTCGGTCACTACCTCTCCTGTTCCAGCGGCACCACCGGGAAACCGGCCATGCTGTCGTGCACCGAGGGTGACATCGAACTCTCGGCGCAAATCAACGTCGAGGCACTGCTGTGGGCCACCGGCATCGCCCGCGGTGAGGACCGCAAATTCCTGGGCCTGGGGCCACAATTCGCCGCCCCTCGCGAGGACGCGATCCGTCAGACGATGGTCGATTGCTTTTCGTCGAAGTATCCGCCCTACCAGTTCGGCGACGGCGAGCCGATCACCGTCGGATCGATGGTGGACATCATCACGCTGCGCCGCAAACTCACCGACGGCAGCGCGCGTCCCAGCGAGATCGCCGAGTTCGAGCGCATAGCCACTCAGCGCGCGAACGATATGGACATCTCCGCCAAGAAGGCAATTGACGCAGTCATCGGTGCCCGCGACTTGCCCCTGCTCGCAACCGGCATGTTCGCGACGCTGTATCAGATCGCGGAGGGCATCCGTAGCGCAGGGCACGGCGGCGACGATTTCAATCCGAATAACGCCATGATGGTCGCCGGCGGACTCAAAGGCGCTGCGCTACCGGACAATTACCGCGAGTACGTGATGGAGACGTTCAACGTCACCGAAGAGCGGCTGTATCACGCGTACAGCATGCGCGAGATCAATGCGACATTCCCGCTGTGTCACGCCGAGCGGTACCACGTCTCACCCTGGGTCATCCTCCTGCCGCTGGATACGGCCGGTGAGAGATTACTCGAGCCTGGTGATGGCGAGATCGAGGCCCGGGCAGCATTTTTCGACGCGTCGATCGAGGGTCGCTGGGGTGGCGTGATCAGCGGGGACCGGGTCAGTGTCAGTTTTGGAAAGTGCGCATGCGGGCACCAGGGCCCGACGGTCGGCCGCGAGATCACGCGCTACGCCGACCTGCCGGGCGGTGACAAGATCACCTGCGCGGGCGGCATCGACGCCTATGTCCGAGGCGTCGCGTGACCACGTTGGCGGCGCCCCATTTCGTCCAGGGCGCGCTGGTCGAGGGGGACGTGGTTCGTCACCGATCACGAGACCTGGGTGCCGACTTCGTCACTCCCGCCATCGATCTCGACGCACTCGTCATGCCACGGTCGCGGCTGCCGCCGCTACTGAACGTCAAGCTCGCCGAGATCATCGACTTCCTGGCCGAACTGGGCGAGCGCTTGAACTTGGACCGCAACCCGCACCTGCGGCGCTGCCTGGAACTGATCGCGGCCACCAATCCGTTGCCGCGCCGCATCGTTGAAAATCTCTATCGCCAGGCCCCGACGTACCTGACCAAGCCGCTCCTGGAGAGCATGGTCGATTCCAATTTCGCCAATCGAGAGGCGCTGGACGGATGGGTCGAGCGGGTCGACCCGTACGGCAACAAGGGTGCGGTGCGGGCGTTCCCGTCGCGAATGGTGCACATGCTCGCCGGCAACGCCCCATCGGGATGCGTCGCGTCGATTGCACAGGGCGCCCTGGTCAAGGCTGTCAACCTGTTCAAGATGCCGTCGAGTGACCCCTTCACCACCGTGGCGGTGCTGCGCACCATGGCCGAAATAGATCCGAAACACCCTGTCGTGCAATCGATGTCGGCGGTCTACTGGCAGGGCGGCGACAGCACCATCGAGCGCGCGCTCTACCGGCCGCAGTACTTCGACAAGATCGTCGCCTGGGGCGGCGGCGAGGCGATCGACAACGTGATCCAGTACCTGGGCCCGGGAATCCAGTTGATCTCCTTTGATCCGAAGTCCTCGATTTCGATGATCGGACGCGAGGTGTTCGAGTCCGAAGACCGCGTCGCCGATGTTGCCGATCGGCTAGCGGCCGACACCACGGTGTTCAACCAGGAGGCCTGCTTGGCCAGCCGCTTCGCGTTCGTGGAAGGTGAACGGCCCCAGGTCGAATCGCTGTGCGGCACGCTGGCGCAGCGGTTGGCCGTGGACCGCGACTTCGCCTCGGCTGTGGGGCCTCGACCGCCGTCGGAGGTGCGCGACGAGATCCAGGTGATGGAGGCCATGGGTGACCTCGAGGTCTGGGGCGGCTTCGACGGGCGTGGCCTGGTGATCCTTTCGGATCGACCGGTCGAATTTCAGCCCACCAACAAGACGTCGAACGTTGTCATGGTTGCCTCGCTCGAGGACGCGGTCCGCTACGTCAACGTCGCCACTCAAACCATCGGTGTCTACCCGTACGAACGCAAGGCTGGGCTGCGGGACCGGCTGGCAAGTGCCGGGGCCCAACGTCTGTGCCGGCTGGGAACAGCGAATGCGCACGTGCTCGGCAGCCCGCACGATGCGATGTATCCCCTGCAGCGGTTCGTGCAATGGATGGGCGACGACGACATCACCGCGCCCGGCGCCTGACCCCGCGGCCGGGCTGCGCGCTAGGTTGCGGGAGGGAACCGGACGAAGGAGAAGCAGTGACCGTAGCAAGCGCGGACATCTGGGAAGTGATGTCGACGGCCCGGACAATCCGGCGCTTCACCGACGAGCCGGTCGACGACGCGACCCTGGCGCGATGTCTCGAGGCGGCCAGGTGGGCCCCCTCGGGCGCCAACGCGCAGGGCTGGCGTTTCGTGGTGCTGCGGTCGCCCGAGCAGCGAGCGGTCGTGGCCAAGGCCGCGGCCCACGCGCTTGAGGTGATCGAGCCGGTCTACGGGATGAGCCGGCCCGCCGACGGCGACAACGGCCGCCGCGCCCGCACCTACCGCGCGACGTACGAATTGCACGACCGCGCCGGTGAATTCACCTCGGTCCTCTTCGCCCAGGAGCACTACCCGACGGCGTCGGAACTGCTGTTGGGCGGTTCGATCTTTCCCGCCATGCAGAACTTTCTGCTGGCCGCGCGCGCCCAGGGGCTCGGCGCCTGCTTGACCAGCTGGGCCTCGTACGGCGGTGAACAGTTGCTGCGGGATGCCGTCGGTATACCCGACGGCTGGATGATCGCCGGTCACATCGTGGTCGGGTGGCCCAAGGGCAACCATGGGCCGCTGCGCCGCCGCCCGCTCGCCGAGTTCGTCAACCTGGACCGCTGGGACAATGCCGCCGGCGGCCTCGTCGACGGTGCGCGAGCCCCCGCGTAGCAGCCATGGCCTGCATCGATACGCCATACGCCGATTCAGAGATTATTACTTCCGCAACCGAGAATGTTATTCTCACGTGACAGTCACGACGAGAGGCGGCGCGGATGCTGTTGGAGTTCGATGCTGATCAACGACTGTGGCAGGACACCGTGCGCGACGCCGTCGCCAAGCAGTGCCCGCCGTCGCTGGTGCGCAGCGTTGCCGAAGAGGGCGTCGACCCGAGCCCGCTGTGGAAATCGTATGTAGACCAGGGCTGGACCGAGCTCAGCGATGCGGACAGCGCCGTCGAGCTGGCCATCGTGCTCGAAGAGCTCGGCCGCGCCACCGACCCCACCCCGTTCCTGGCGACGATGAGCCAGTTCGCACCGCTTGCCGCGGACCGGTTCGACCCACACCAGTCGGGCACCGCGGTCTACGGCGGCATCGCGGCGCACCGCGACGCCGAGGGCTGGGTGCTGGACGGCACCGCGCGCCATGTGCTCGACGGTGACCGCGCGGAACGGCTGGCGGTGGTGACCGATGCCGGGGTGTTCCTGGTCGAGTCCGGTCAGGTGGCGGCCCGGCGTTCGGCGGTGTTCGACCCGGTGCTGCACGTCGCCGATCTGTCGTTCGCGGAGGTTCGGGTGCCCGACACCGAGCGCCTGACGGTCGACGCCGAGCGCGCGCACCATTTCGCGTTGACCGGCATGGCGATCACCATGGTCGGTGCCTGCCAACGCATACTCGACCTGGTGCTCGAGCACGTCACCAGCCGACAGCAATTCGGCGTGGCTATCGGTTCCTTCCAGGCGGTCCAGCACAAGGCCGCCGACATGCACGTCGCCATCCAACGGGCGCGGGCCCTGGCGTATTTCGCCGCGTTGACGATCGCGGCCGACGATCCCCGCCGCCGGCTGGCGGCCGCAATGGCCAAGGCATCGGCGGGGGAGTGCCAGTCGCTGGTGTTCCGGCACGGCCTACAACTGCACGGCGCAATGGGATTCACGTGGGAGAACGACCTGCAGTTCGCGCTGAAACGGGCCAAAGCGGGCGAGCTGATGCTCGGCGGCGCGGCGGAGCACCGGGCGCGGATAGCGGAGGAATACCGTGCAGCTGACTTTTGATTCCGCCGTCGAGGAGTTCCGGGCGGAGTTCTCGGCGTTCCTCGACGAAAATCTGCCTCCCGCAAGCGAAACGCTCGAGCGTCCCCGGTCGGTCTCGCACATGCCGCAGTGGGCGCGCGACTGGCAGCGGCTGTTGTTCGACAACGGCTGGTTGCTGCCCAGCCAGCCGCCGGAATTCGGCGGTCGTAACGCGTCGGTCATCCAGCAGTTCGTCTACCTGGAGGAGCTCAGCCGCCGCCGGATCTACCACAGCTTCAACCCGCAGGGCGTGAACATCGTTGGCGCGTCGCTGTTGTCGTTCGGCAGCGACGAGCAGAAGCGGCGCTGGGCAGTGCCGATCCTGCGGGCCGAGATCACCGCATCGCTCGGGATGAGCGAACCCAGCGCCGGCTCCGATCTGGCCTCGCTGCGCACCCGCGCGGTGCTGGACGGCGATCACTTCGTGGTCAACGGCCAGAAGGTGTGGACCTCGGGGGCCCACGATGCCGACGTTCTGTTGACGTTCGTCCGTACCAACCCAGATGTGCCGAAACACAAGGGAATCAGCGCGCTCATCATCCCCACCGACACGCCAGGGCTGGTGCGCCGTCCGTTCCCGTCGATCTGCGGCGCCGACGATCTGGATTTCAACGAGGTGTTCTTCACCGACGTGCGGGTGCCGGCCGAAAACCTGGTCGGCGAACTCGACCAGGGTTGGCGGGTGGCCAACGGATCGCTGGGGCACGAACGCACCATGATGTGGCTGGGTTTCGCCGATCGCCTGGAGAACATGATCGACGACTTTCACCCCAGCACCGAGGTTGAGCGCGACCCGTACGCCACCACGATCATGGACAGGCAGGCGCTGCGGTTGTTGGGCTCGGCGGCCCTGGCCCGCGCCGCGCGCGGCGAAGATGACGTGGCCGCGATCTCGGTGCTCAAGCTGCTCGGTTCCGAAGCGGAGTTGCGGGGCATGGAGCTCGCATTGACATCCGCGGGATCCGACGGGCTTGTGCACCCCGGACTGACCGGGCCGTACGCGCACATGAACCTCGACCACTACTTCGCCAGCTGGTTCGAGCGCTACGCCCGCAGCTTCTCCGGGACCATCGCCGGCGGCACCTCCGAAATCCAGCGCAACATCATCGCCCAGCGGGTGCTCGGCCTGCCGCGCGGCTAGCATCATCACAGCGCCTGCTGAGAGGCATTGCCGGGCAACGTAATCCGGCTCACGCCCGGGGTGTGCAGCTGTCCGGCCAGCCACGGCAGCGCGGTGGCGAACGCCATGCCGGCCGTCGGCCAGTCGTGCTTGCCGGGCTGGGTGATCAACGCGCAGTCGATGCCGTTCGCCCGCCCGAGCTGGCACAAGGAAGCCGCGGCGGCCGGCTGGTTGCCCGGGTCGGCGGCGGCGGCGCGGCCGGCGACGGCCATCGCGGCGGGATCGACGGTCGTGATGTCGCGACGCGGTGAGCCACCCGACGAGACGGCGAACCAACCGGACACTCCGGTGTAGCGGCCGTGGTGAGTGATCGCCGTGGTCGGGTCGAATTTCGCCCATGCGTCGGCATCGCCGTTGAACAGGGTGGCGATGGTCTGTTCCTTGGTTCCGGCGTTGGGGGTCAGGTCGCCCTCGATGTCGACGAACGAGCTGAACATGTCGGGGTGCATGACGGTCAGGTCCACCGCGCACGTTCCGCCCATCGACCAGCCGGCGACGCCCCACCGGGACGGGTCGGGGCTCACCCCGAAGTTCGAGACCACGTAGGGCACAACGTCTTTGGTCAGGTGGTCGGCCGCCTGGCCGCGGCTTCCGTTGACGCATTCGGTGTCGTTGTCGAACGCCCCGCCCGGGTCGACGAACACCAGCACCGGTGAGTTGCCGCCGTGGGCGGCCGCGAAAGCGTCGGCGGTGTCCACCGCGCCGCCGGCGCGCACCCAGTCGGCGGGAGTGTTGACCATGCCTCCGATCATCATCACCGTCGGCAGCTGTGGGGGCGGGTAGCTGGCGAACCATGCCGGCGGCAGGTAGACCAGTTCCTCGCGGTGCGTGAAATGCGATGCGTCATCGGGGATCACGACGGGCACCAGGTTGCCGTGCGGCGGCTTCGAGCCCTTCGCGGCCAGCGTCGTGACGGTGGCCTTGTCCGCCTGGTTGGGCAGCGGAACGGAGGTGAACTGGTCCCACGCGCTCTGCGCGGTCTGGAAGTAGCCGATCCACTGGTTCAGCACGAGCAGCGAGCAGAGCAGACACAGCGGCACGGCCAGGATCGCTAGACCGCGCCGCCACCACCGTGCGCCGCGCCAGCCCAGGATCGGCACCGCCGTCGCCATTCCGACCAGCCCGATCCACACGTACAGCGCGTCCGGTGCCGACTTGCTGGCGCCGTCGGCGATGAAGGAATGCGCCCCGAGGGCCGTGATCACCCCGACGACGGCGGCGGCGGGCAGCCACAACAGGCGCCAACGCCGCGAGCGCCACCCGGCGGCCAGTCCCAGCGCGATCGGCGCGACGATCTGAGCCGTGATCGGCGCCCAACCTTGGGTCAGTGAAGTGCCCAGTAGCGACATGTCGACTCCTCTTCTCAGCGGTACGAGAGAAGGATCGAATGCCGGCCTCGCCGAATCCTTGGTGGATTCTTGGGGCCGAGTCTGGGGGCGCAATCGGCGTCTCGGCGTCGAATGTGAAGCCGGCTTCACGCTCGGCTTCGAGCGGGCGATTGATTTCACGCTCGGCGGGGCCGGGGCCCTGGGGAACCTACACCGGGTCGAATTTGGTGATCAGCCAGGCGCCGTTGACCCGGGTCAAGCTCACCAAAACACTGCTGGAGGCCATCGCGGGGTCGGGATTGTCCTTGCTCGTGGTGCTCTGGTCGACCAGCACCAGCACGACGGCGGAATCCGGATGCAGTTCCTGAACCGCGGCCCCCAACACCCGAGCGTTGGTTTTCAGTGACTTCTGCTTGGCCGCCGGAGCCACGATCTGCTCGGTGAACTGGTTGTAGTACGACAAGAAGTCCCCGGACAGGTGAGACTTGGCGGCGGCAAAGTCCTTGTCGAGAGATTCGGGCGAGTAGGACAGCAATGCGACCGTGCCATCGGACGCCGCGTTGGCGACGGCGCTCGCGACGCCGGCGTCGGTCTGTTTGTCCGGCCGGTACTGCTTGAAGTACAGCCACGTCGCCACACCGCCGGAAAGCAGCAGCAGCACAATGAGAATCACGGGAATGACTTTCACCTTGCGCCGCGGGCGTGGCTCGGTAGGTCCGCCGTGTTCGGTTTCTTCGGCGGAGTCGTCAGCGGTTTCGATGCTGCGGTCGTCCTCGCTCATGGAATGAACTCCACGTTGGACATCTTGTATTGCCCGCCGTCGTCTTTGACGGTCACCTTGAGCCGCCAATTGCGTGGTGCGTCTTTGGCGCCCGCGGCATTGGTGATGTGCGACGTCGCCGCGACGAGAACCAGTGCGTAGTCGCCGTTGATGGATTGCACGGCCGCGGCATTCACGGTTCCCTGGGTGACCACCTTGGACTGCTCTACCACGGTCGTGAAATCTTTTGCACGCGCTTGGAAGTCGTCGTGAAACTGCCCGGTCGAGCTGTCGATCACCCGCTGGACGTCCTCCTTGGCCTTATTGAAGTCCATGGAAATCAGGTTGACGACACCTTGTCGGGCACCCGCGATGAAGTTCGCGGCGCGCTGCTTGCGTTCGACGGTTTCGTGGCGCTGCCACATCATGTATCCGCTGGCCGCGATGAAGGCACAGATGAGGACGACGACGGCAGCTTTCCATGCCACCGACCATGATGGCAATCGCAGGCGTCGCCGAGAGCGGGCCGGTTTGGATTCCGATTCTGCGTCTTCGGCCGTCTCGTCGGACTCCGCTTCGGCCTGGGTCTCTGCTTCGTCGGTGTCGTCCGCGTCCTCGTCGGAGACGCCCTCGGTCTTCGCCTCGGTGTCCGCTTCGTCGGTGTCGGTCGCGTCCTCGTCGTCTCCCGACGCTTCTTCGGCGGTCTCAGCCTTGGCCTCTGCCTCAGCTAAGGCCTGCGCTTCACGCCGGAGCCGGGCGGCGCGGGCGCGGGCGCGCGCCGCGGCGGCCAGCGCCTCGGCTTCCGCGGCCTCGGCCTCGGCTTCCTCGAGCAACGCCTGTGCGTCGGCTTTCGAGGTGGCCGAGTCGTGTGGCGGCTTCTTCGCCTCAGGCATCCTGACTCCCCATCGCCCTCATGAGCGACCGACTCCTATGCGACTCACGCGGCTAGAATCGCACGAGCGAAAACGGGTAACTGGTGCTGCCCCCGGGTCCGCCTCCGCAACCGGTGTCGAACGTCGAGTCGACCTGACCCGCCAGTGTCACCGCGTCCCACGAGTAGACGTCGTGCGAGGGAAAGAACTGGACCACGCAGCGAACACCGTCGGGCACATCGACGGCCAGGGTGTAGCGGCCGTTGGCAAGCTGAGCTATGCCTCTGTAGACGGTCGCTTGCCCGTTGGGCTGCGGAGTCGCGTACACCTGCGCGCATCCTGGCGTTGGCTGGACGCACGGGCTGATCGACCAAATCCAGAAGTGGCCGGGATCCCGGTTCGTGTCCAGATGGTAGTTGCCAGGCACCATGTCCGCGTGGGCGGTCGGCGTGAGAGTCAGCGCGGCCATCGCAAGTGCAAGGCTCATTGCGAAAGTCTTCACGGATGCGTCTCCCATCTCTGCACACGCGCTTGGCCTCAATATAAGACGCGGTCACGCTGAACAGGCCCACTCGCAAAAATTATGAGCGGCTCAGTCAATGACAGCCGCTTCCTTGCGTTCCGTGATCGGCCTGGCGAGCTCTTGCTCGTCGCAGATGCGCTGCAGCTTCTCCAGCGTCTCGTCCAGGCCCGGCCCGACCTTACGCCCGGGCGTGAAGGTGGCCGGCAGCTTACGCATGCCCTGGATGACACCGATGGTCTCGTAATGGACGGTGCCCTCCGGATCGCACGTGTAGTCGGGCATCCGGTCGAGCACCGCGGTCAGCATGGACTTGAACACAGTGCGCGCCACATTCGAGCCGATGCACCGGTGGACGCCCAGCCCGAAGCTGAAGTGCCGGTTGCCTTTACGGTCGAGGATGATCTGGTCCGGGTCGTGGAACACCGAGGGGTCGCGGTTGGCCATCGCCCACGAAATCCACAGCCGTTCACCCTCTTTGAACCGGGTGCCGTCGAGCTCGGTGTCGTCGGCAAACGTCCGGCCGTCGCCGGGCGCCGGGGTGAAGTAGCGCAGGAACTCCTCGGTCGCGGGGTCGAGCAGGGTCTTGCGCTCGTTGCTGAGCAGCTGCCGTTGGTCCGGGTGTTCCGAAAGCCATTCCAGCGAATGGGCGGTCAGGGCGGTCGTGGTGTCGAAGCCGCCGCCGATGACCAGGCCAAGGTTGCCGAGGATTTCCAGATCCGGGGCGGGGTCGCCGTCGATGCGCATCTGCAGCAGGCCATTGATGATCCCCGGCCGCGGGTTCTCGCGGACCTCCAGCATGTTGTTGACCATGTCGAGCCCCATCTCGCGGTGCATCGCGGTGACGCGCTCGATGTCGGGGGAGTGCTCGGGCGTGTACACCGCGGCGTGCACCGGCTCGCTGTACATGTTCCACTTCTTCAGCGGGATGCCGAGCATGGCCAGGGTGAAGACGGCCGGCACGATGTTGGCCAGATCGTCGACGAAATCGATGCGGCCACTCTCGATCTTCTCGTCGAGGCAGGCGCGCGTCACGTCGTCGATGAACGGTTCCCAGCGCTTGATCGCCGCCGGTGAAAGGTACGGGTTGAGCACCGTTCGATAGGTGCGGTGTTCGGGGTCGTCCATCTCCAATATGCCGCCGCGCACCGCGCTGACGCGGCTGGCGGTGGGAATCGAAATGCCTTTGTAGCCCCGGCGTTCGCCGTGGATGTCGTGGTCGTTGGAGACTGCAGGGCAGCGGGCCAGCTCGAAGACCTCGTGGCTTCCGGCAGCGACCCAGTGCCCGCCGTACGTGTCGGTCCACGCCATGGGGCACTTTGCGTGCATCTCTTCGGTGATCCTCTTGAACTGCGACCGATACTCGGACGAATGCCGGTCGAAGTGGTACCGGTTCTTCTTGCGGTCGCTGTCATTGACGACGTCATCGACACTCAACGGCTTTGTCTCCCTACAGGTTTCGCGTGCTAAGGACCCGGCGCCGGCTCAGTCGTCGGTGACCGTGATGGCCTGCTCCGGGCAGGACTGGGCGGCCTCACGCACCTGGTCCTCGCGATCGGCGGGCACCACCTCGTCGACTGCCGACGAACTGCCGTCGATGTCGCTGAGCTGAAACGACTCCGGAGCGATCATCGCGCACAGGGTGTGGCCCTGGCACCGCTGCGAATCCACCGAGACCTTCACGGGCTTTCTCCTCTCACACTGTTGGCGGGCATTGCTGGCCAGCCGCCGCTCAGGTGTTGCGGCCGCCGTTGACGCCCAAGATCTGACCGGTGATGTAGCCGGCTTCCTCGGACACCAGAAACGCGCATGCTGCAGCGATGTCCTGGGGCGTACCCATCCGGCGTACCGGCGTCCGCGCGATCGTCTCGTCGATGTCGCCGAGGAAGCCGTTCTTCTCGGCGGCGCGCAGCATCGGGGTGTCGATGAAGCCGGGCGGCACGGCGTTGACCGTGATGCCCTTGGGTCCGTACTCGAGTGCCAGTGACTTCGTCAGGCCGTTGACCGCCGACTTGGCCGCCACGTAGTGACTCATATAGGGCGCGCCGGAATGCGTGCTCGACGAAGAGATGTTGACGATGCGTCCCCATCCGGCCTCGACCATGTCGGGCAGCACCGCTTGGACGGTGTGAAAGACGCCGTTGAGGTTGACGTCGATCACCCGCCGCCAGTCCTCGAAGGAGATGTTGTGAAACTTTTTGAACCCGTCGAGTCCGGCGGCGTTGACCAGAACCGTCACCGGCCCAAGTTGGCCGCGGATGGCCGAGAGCGCCGCATCCACTTGCGACCGGTCGGTGACGTCGGCGGTGAAAGCGCAGTCGGCTTCCGATGGACGCAGGTCGATGGACGCGACACTTAAACCGTCGGCCCGCAGGCGTTGCGCGACGGCGAGACCGATGCCCGATCCGCCACCGGTCACTACCGCAGTCTTCATGTCGAGGCCTCTACTCCGACGGGGGCCATTTCAGCCACAAAGAATCTCCCTTACAATTATGAGAACCCTACTCTCCACGCGGAGTGGCGTGCAACACGCGCGCAACAGCGCCTCCTGCCTGCGTCGAGACGCCCAGGCCGGCGACCCGCGGTCATTTTTCGCCCTGGTCAGCACCTCGATATTGTTCCTGAGAGTTTCTTGAATTATCGAAACTCGAATGTAAGATTCGCCGGGGAAGAGAATGAAATTACCGTGACCGCCACCACACTAGGGGGTACGTAATGCCTGCCCAGGACACGGCAGAGCCCGCCACTGGGTCCGCAGCGGCCATCGCGTCACAAGCCGTCTCAGCCGACGGAGCCGGCACGTGAGGCCGCTCGAAGGCATCCGGGTCCTCGAGGTAGCCATGTACGGGTTCGTCCCGTCGGCGGGTGCGGTGCTCGCCGAATGGGGCGCCGACGTGGTCAAGGTCGAGCACGCCGTGACCGGTGATCCGCAACGAGGGTTGCGTCAGACCGGGATGCTGCGCGTCGAAGGCGATCCCAACCCCAACATCGAGCACGCCAACCGCGGTAAGCGCAGCATCGGACTGGACATGTCGGTGCCGGAAGGCAAGGAAGTCCTCTACGAGCTGGCCCGTCGGGCCGATGTCTTCCTGACCAGTTTCCTGCCCGATCACCGGCAGAAGTTCGGCATCGATGTCGACGACATCCGTGCGGTCAACCCGAAGATCGTCTACGCGCGGGGCAGTGCGCTCGGCCCGCGCGGAGAAGAGTCGACCAAAGGCGGCTACGACATGACCGCCTTCTGGTGCCGGGCCGGCACTGCCGCGACAATTACCCCCGCCGGCATGCCGGGCATGATCGCGCCGCCGGGACCGGCCTACGGCGACACGATCTCGGGCACCAACCTTGCCGGTGGCATCGCGGCAGCGCTGCTCGGACGCGAGCGGACCGGCGAACCGTCCGTCGTCGACGTGTCCCTGCTCGGCAGCGGTCTGTGGTCGATGGGTCACACCGTCGCGCTGACAAAGCATCTGAACCAGCGACTGGAAGCGCCGCCGCCGGGGGTGCACGGCGCGCCGAATAATCCGTTGGTGGGCCTTTACACGACCTCGGACGGTCGCTACATCTCCTTCGTGATGATGCAGCCCACCAAGTTTTGGGCCGACGTGTGCCGGCATGTGGACCTGCCCGAGCTGGCCGACGACCCGCGTTTCGACACGGTAGACAACATCGCGGCCAACACGGCCGACGCGGTGGAACTCCTGACCAAGGCCATCGGTGCTCGCACGCTGGCCGAGTGGAGCGAGCGCTTCGCCACCCTCGCCGGACCCTGGGCTCCCGTGCAGGACACCCTGCAAGCGGCCGACGACGCGCAGATCCGCTCGAACGAGTACCTGGTGCAGGCTGGTGAACTCGAGCTGGTGGCCAACCCGGTACAGTTCGACGTCGCAGCGCCACAGATCGGGCCAGCACCCGGATTCGCTGAGCAGACCGACGAGATCCTGATGGAGCTCGGCCTCGACTGGGACCGCATCATCGAACTCAAGACGGCCGGCGCCGTCACCTAAGACCGGAGCAGCTCGGACATGGTTGAGCAGACTGTCGCTTGCGTTGGGACGCAGTCGCCTTGCGTCACTGCACCGACCGCGAAGTGCGCGGTAACGGTTATGCATTTTTCGCTCCACCCGGACGCCGCATGAGTCATAATCGCCGGACGCTTCAAGACGCGGAGCTCCTCGTTTTACAGCGAACTCACGCGATAGGACGGAGGTTTGGCGTGAGCGAGGTCGCGGCTGTCACATCGCAGGCCCATGCCGAAACGTGGTTGCCCGCTGACCATTTCGCCCTCGTCAGCGCGCGTTTACAGCCGTCAATTCTGTCGAACTTACCGCAGCCGTTGCGCCAGAACAAGACTGCCGGTCTCGTAACGCGGGGAAGGGTCTGACGCCGATGGCGACCAAGGGCGCCGACCACTGGTCAGCGGGACTGCCGCAGCTGAAACTGAAATGGGACCTCTCGGGGCCCATGCAGGCCGTCGGTGCCTTGTTCGCGATGTCGGCCGATGCGGTCAAGTTCGTGTTCCGCCGGCCGTTCCAGTGGCGGGAGTTCCTGGAGCAGTCCTGGTTTGTCGCGCGCGTGTCGCTGGCTCCCACGCTGTTGGTGGCGATCCCGTTTACCGTCCTCGTCAGCTTCACACTCAACATCCTTCTGCGTGAATTGGGCGCAGCGGACCTATCGGGTGCGGGGGCCGCGTTCGGCGCAGTCACCCAGCTCGGACCTCTGGTCACGGTGTTGATCGTCGCCGGGGCCGGTGCCACGGCAATGTGTGCGGACCTTGGGTCGCGCACGATTCGCGAAGAGATCGACGCGATGGAAGTGCTGGGTATCAACCCGATACAGCGCTTGGTCACGCCGCGCATGCTGGCTTCCGGATTGGTCGCGTTTTTGCTCAACAGCCTGGTGGTGATCATCGGGGTCCTTGGCGGCTACGTCTTTTCGGTGTTTGTGCAAGACGTCAATCCCGGCGCGTTCGCCGCCGGCATCACGTTGCTCACCGGCGTGCCCGAGGTCGTCATTTCCTGCGTCAAGGCGGCGCTTTTCGGCCTCATCGCCGGTTTGGTCGCCTGCTATCGGGGGTTGTCGATCACCGGCGGTGGCGCCAAAGCTGTCGGCAACGCGGTGAACGAAACCGTGGTCTATGCCTTCATGTCCCTGTTCGTCGTCAACGTGGTTGTCACCGCGATCGGCATCAAGATGACGGCGAAGTAGGGCGATCATGGCGCTGAGGGCTGCATATCCGCGATTGACTCGCCAACTCGAGCGTCCGGTCGCCTTGATGGGGCGGATCGGCGACCACACCCTGTTTTACGGCAAGGCGCTCGCCGGGGTCCCCTTCGCGGCCAGGCATTACACCCGCGAAGTCGTTCGACTGATCGCCGAGATCAGCATGGGCGCGGGCACATTGGCGATGATCGGCGGAACCGTCGTGATCGTCGGGTTCCTGACCCTCGCGGCGGGCGGCACCCTGGCCATTCAGGGTTACACCTCGCTGGGCAATATCGGCATCGAGGCGCTAACCGGCTTTCTGTCCGCGTTCATCAATGTGCGCATCGCGGCACCGGTCGTCGCCGGTATCGGCCTGGCGGCCACCTTCGGCGCCGGGGTGACGGCCCAGCTGGGTGCCATGCGGATCAACGAAGAAGTCGATGCGTTGGAAAGCATGGCCATTCGCCCGATCGCCTACTTGGTCAGCACCAGGATCCTGGCCGGAATGATGGCTATCACGCCGCTGTACAGCATCGCCGTGATCCTGTCGTTTGTGGCCAGCCAGTTCACCACGACGTTCTTGCTCGGACAGTCGCAGGGTTTGTACCAGCACTACTTCAACACGTTCCTGAACCCGATCGACTTGTTGTGGTCATTTCTGCAGGCCATTTTGATGGCGCTCACCATCCTGTTGATCCATACCTACTACGGCTATTTCGCTTCGGGTGGGCCCGCCGGTGTCGGTAACGCGACCGGCAATGCGGTACGCACCTCGCTCATCGTCGTGGTGTCGGTAACGCTGCTGGTCTCGCTGTCTATCTACGGTACGAACGGCAACTTCAACCTGTCCGGTTAGCAAAGGAGGTGGAACGGTAGTGACGCAGAGTGTGCCAGCGGGTCGCGGCGCGGTCGCCGGCCGGCCCCCGCGCACCGGCCATGCGCGGCCACCGGCCGGACGGAATTACCTGCCGCCCTTGCTCGGATTGGCGACCGTCCTCATCATCGGCTTGATTTTCGCCGTGGCGGTGGGTCTGTTTCAGGGTTCGTTCACCGAAACCGTGCCGGTGACCGTGATCTCGCAACGAGCCGGTCTGGTGATGAACCCGGACGCCAAGGTCAAGCTGCGTGGCGTGCAGGTGGGCAAGGTCGACTCGATCCAATCGCTGCCCAACGGCCAAGCGGCCATTCACTTGGCGATGGACCCGTCGCAGATGCGTTTCATCCCCAGCAACGTGCTCGTGAACATCGCATCCTCGACGGTCTTCGGCGCGAAGTCCGTCGAGCTGGTGCCACCCGAACAGCCCTCGGCCCAGCGGCTACGCGCCGGCCAGACGCTACGAGGCCAGCACGTCATGGTCGAAATCAACACGGTTTTCCAGGAACTCGTGTCGGTCCTGTCGCACATCGACCCGCCGAAGCTCAACGAGTCACTGGGTGCGCTGGCGCAAGCGTTCAGCGGGCGGGGCCCACAGCTCGGCCAGTCCCTGAGCGACCTGGATTCTTTTCTTGCGAAGTGGGAGCCGAGCCTTCCCGCATTGAGGCATGACCTCACGGTCTTACCCGCGGTGTCCAACGCCTATGCCGACGCGGCACCGGACCTGGTGAAGACCGCGGCCAACGCCACCCGGATCAGCAAGACGATTGTCGAGGAACAGCACAACCTGGACGCGTTGCTGATCAGCGCGATCGGTTTGGCCGACATCGGCAACGAGGTGTTGTCGACGAACCGCCAACCGCTGACGAATGTGTTGCATCTGCTGGTGCCGACCACCGACCTGCTAAATGAGTACAACCCCGCGCTCACCTGCGCTTTCACCGGACTCGTACGCATATCGCACGGGGCGCCGTTGTCGGAACCGAGCATCAACATCTCGGCGAGCCTCACGTGGGGCGCCGAACGTTATCGGTATCCGACGAATCTGCCCAAGGTCGCGGCGACGGGCGGCCCGCAGTGCGTGGGTCTGCCGCTGCCGTTCAATACGAGCCCACCCCAATTGATTGCCGATATCGGCGCGGACCCGGTGAACTACGGAAACCCGCAGCTGTTGCTCAACTCTGATCTCCTCAAACAGCTGTTGTACGGGCCAATTGCCGGTCCGCCACGAAATTCCGCTCAGATCGGACAACCCGGATGAGGACGCGCGCCACGCTGATCAAGTTCGCGATCTTTGCGGTCGTGATGGCGATGCTTACCGCCTTCCTTTTCTTCATCTTCGGCCAGTATCGGACGGGATCGACGAACAAATATTCGGCCGTGTTCACCGACGTGTCGCGGCTGAAGACGGGGCAGTCGGTAAGGGTCGCCGGCATCCGGGTGGGCACGGTCAACGGCGTTTCGCTGCAGCCGGACAAGAAGGTTGTGGTGAACTTCGACGTCGACCGCAACGTCGTCCTCACCGAGGGCTCCCGGGCAGCGGTCCGCTACCTCAACCTGGTGGGCGATCGCTACCTCGAACTCGTCGATGGTCCGGGCTCGACCAAGCATCTGCCGGCAGGCGGTCAGATTCCGGTTAGCCGCACCGCGCCGGCGCTCGACCTCGATCTGCTGCTCGGCGGACTCAAACCCGTCACCCAGGGCCTGAATCCGCGCGATGTCAACGCGCTGACCTCAGGACTGTTGCAAGTCTTCCAGGGCCAGGGGGGGACCCTCGACTCGCTGTTCGCCAAGACGACTTCGTTTTCGAACGCCTTGGCCGACAACGATCAAACCGTCCAGCAACTGATCGACAATCTCAACATCGTGATCGGCACGGTTTCGAAGGACGGCAAACAGTTCTCCGGCGCGATCGATCGCCTCGAGCAGCTTGTCAGCGGCTTGTCGAATGATCGCGACACGATCGGGTCCGCCATCGACGCCCTGGACAAGGGAACCGCCTCGCTGGCGGACCTGCTGGCCGAGGCGCGACCGCCGCTGTCCGGCACCATAGCGCAGTTGAATCGGCTGGCGCCGATACTCGATGGCGACAGGGACCGCCTCGACGCCGTACTCGGCAAGGCGCCACAGAACTACCGCAAGCTGGTCCGGCTCGGCGTGAACGGCGCCACCATTCCGTACTACCTCTGCCAGTTCGGGCTCCGCGGTACGGATCTTTCGGGTAAGACCGTGCGCGCCAATATCTTTAGGTCAGAAGCAGGAAGGTGCTCGGAACCCTAATGCTGAAGTATCGCGGAGCTGGGCTCGTCAAGGCAGGACTGATCGGCGTCGTCCTGGCGGTGATGGTCATCCTGGTGGGCCTGTCGCCCGACCGCTTCACCCAATGGGCGACGATGGTCAGGTACCAGGCGCTGTTCACCGAAGCCGGCGGTCTCGCGACCGGCAACCCGGTGATCGTGTCGGGGATGAAGGTCGGCACGGTCTCGGATGTGAAGCTGCGCCACGGCGATGCGCTGGTGACGTTCGCGATGAAGGGCAACGTCCTGCTCGGCTCGGAGACTTCCGCGCACATCCGCACCGGCACGCTGCTGGGCGAGCGGATGCTGACGGTGGAGTCCGCCGGCAGCGGCACCATGCATCCGATGGCTCTGATCCCCATCTCGCGCACGTCCTCGCCGTATTCGTTGACCGAGGCGGTCAGTGACCTGACGTCGGACACGGCCGGCACCAACACCACGGCGTTGAATCAGTCGTTGGACACGCTGGCTGCGACGCTCGATCAGATCGCACCCCAGATGGGGCCGGCCTTCGACGCGCTCACTCGGTTATCGCGAACCCTCAACAGCCGCAACAAGAACCTGGGCGAGCTGTTCAAGAGCGCCGGCGATGTCACCGGAATACTCTCCGAACGCAGCATGCAGGTCAACAAGCTCATCTTGAATTCCGATTCGCTGTTGCAAGTGCTGGTCGCGCGCCGTCAAGAGATCGTGGACCTGCTGGCCAACACGTCGGTGGTGGCCAAGCAGCTGACGGCGTTGGTGCACGACAACGAAAGCACATTGGCACCGACGCTGGAGCGGCTGAACCGGGTTCTCGGGGTGTTGGAGAAGAACCGCGACAACATCGGCAAAGCGCTGCCGGGTCTCGCCAAATTCCAGATCACCGTCGGTGAGGCCATTTCCGGCATGTACGCCTACCAGGCGTTCGCCCCGAACTTCCTTGTCCCGCAACTCTTCCAAGAGCTGGTCGACTACCTGTGGGGATTCCGGACCTTCGATACTTCAAAGGGACCCGGATACCCATCGCCGGTACCTCGGGCACTGACCCCTTGGCCATACAACTTGATTCCACAGTGCCCTGGTTGCACCTTGGGCGGACGGATCGGAGGATCACAGTGACCTCCCGGATCTCGCGGATGCCGCGCAAGCGGGTGGCGGCCGTGACGGCTGTCGTGCTCGTCGGACTCATCGTTGCCGGCGCCGCCGTGGTCATCCGTAACACGTTCTTCGGCCCACGGACCATCACCGCTTACTTCACCACCGCCACCGCGATCTATCCCCATGACGAGGTGCGGGTTTCGGGCGTCAAAGTCGGCAGCATCAAATCCATTCAGCCGCAAGGCACTCAGGCCAAGATGGTCCTCAAGGTCGACCGCGACGTGCCCATTCCGGCGGACGCAAAGGCTGTCATCGTCGCCCCAAACCTGGTGGCCGCGCGCTACGTCCAGCTCTCACCGGCCTACCGCGACAGTGGCCCGGTCATGCACGATGGGGCAGTCATACCGGTCGAACGTACCGCGGTCCCAGTCGAGTGGGACGAGGTCAAAACCCAGTTGATGCGGCTGGCAACGGATCTGGGACCCAAGAGCGGGGTATCGGGCACATCCGTGGGGCGGTTCATCGACAGTGCCGCCAATGCGCTGGACGGCAACGGCGACAAGCTGCGCCAAACGCTCGGTCAATTGTCAGGCGTGGGCCGGATCTTGGCCAACGGCAGCGGCAACATCGTCGATATCATCAAAAACCTGCAGACGTTCGTCGCCGCGCTGCGCGACAGCAACGTGCAACTCGTGCAGTTCAATGACCGGCTGGCCACGCTCACCAGCGTGGTCAATGACAGCAAATCCGACCTGGATGCGGCACTGACCGACCTGTCGACGGCGGTCGGTGAGGTGCGGCGATTCATCGCCGGAACCCGCAACCAGACCAGCGAGCAGATCGCCCGGTTGGCCGATGTCACGCAGAACCTGGTCGATCACCACATGGCCCTGGAAAACATTCTGCACGCGGCGCCGAACGCTTTCGGCAACTTCTTCAACGACTACAACGCCGACACCGGAACGATCGTGGGTGGGTTCGGGCTGATGAACATGGCGAATCCCACCTGGGGCGGGCAGGTTCTGCTGTCCGTACCGGGCTGCACGCAAATCGGCGCTGTCGAGAACATCACCGCGGTCGAATCGGGCAAGCTGTGCTCCCTGTTCCTCGGTCCCGGCTTGCGGCAGACCAACTTCAATAACTCGCCGATTCCCATCAACCCGCTCATCGCCAAATCGATTGACCCGGGCCGGGTTCTCTACACCGAGCCGCGCCTGGCGCCCGGCGGCGAGGGCCCGAAGCCCGGACCACCCGAGATCCCGCCCGAAGTGTCGGCCTACACCGGTCTGCCGGGTGATCCGGTGGGACCGCCGGGGGCGGTGCCGCCTGAGCGGATACCCGGTGCGGCGATGCCGCTGCCGCCGCCACCGTCGACACCGATGTCACCGCCACCCGGGCCGACCGTGTCGGGCATGCTGCTGCCAGACGGAGGCCCCCAACAATGATCGCCCGGGTGATCGCTAGGCGGGTGTTCACCGTCGGCTGTTGCGTGATGTTGATGACGACGGGATGCGCATTCCACGGCCTGAATTCACTACCGCTGCCCGGCGCGGTCGGACGTGGGCCAGGGGCCAACATCTACCACGTCGAACTTCCGAATGTCGGGACGATGGAGTCGAATTCGCCGGTGCTGATCGACGACGTCGTCGTCGGCAGTGTCGGCACGATGCGGGTGCAAGGCTGGCACGCGGACGTCGAGATCTCGGTCAAACGCGACGTGGTGGTCCCGGCCAACGTGGTAGCGACCGTCGGTCAGACCAGCCTGCTGGGCTCGATGCATGTGGAGCTCAATACGCCGCCCGGGCAATCGGGAGCCGGACGGCTGCAGCCGGGCGCCACCATCCCGCTGAGCAGATCATCGGCCTACCCGTCGACAGAGCAGACGCTGTCGTCGCTCGGCGCGGTCGTCAACGGCGGGGGATTGGGCCAGATCGGAGAGGTCATCCACAATTTCTCGGCCGCCCTGTCCGGGCACGAGGGTGCCGTGCGTGATCTGATTACCCGCCTGGACACGTTTGTGGGGACACTGGATGACCAGCGGGACAACATCGTCGCCTCCATCCAGGCGCTGAATCGGCTGTCGGCCACGTTCGCCGACCAACGCGACGTCGTCACCGACGCGCTGCGCAAGATACCGCCGGCGCTCGAGGTGTTGATCAAGGAGCGGCCGCGTCTGACGGCCGCCCTGGATCATCTTCGGGTGTTCAGCAACACCGCCACCCGGCTGATCAACGACTCCCAGGCCGACCTGGTCACGAACCTCAAAAATCTGGAGCCGACCATCAAGGCGCTCGCCGACGTCGGACCGGAGTTCGGCGCGGCCATCGCGGCGGCGTCCGTGTTCCCGTTCACCCAGAACTTCGTCGACCGCGCGGTCCGAGGCGACTTCTTCAACCTGCATTTCGACTTCGACCTCACGATTCCACGGCTCAAGAAGGGTTTGTTGCTTGGAACCCACTGGGGGCAGCTGGATATGCCCGTGCCACCGGTGCCCGGGGATCCGTATCGCATGAATTACACACTCGATCCTTTGCATAACCCGCTGAGGCCACCATGGATCGATCCCGACGCCTTGCCGCTGCCCCCACCACCGCCGGGTGCGGCTCCGCTGCCCGGCCCGCCACCGGCTGCGGTACCGGGACCGGGACCGGGGAATTATGGACCGTTGCCCGGGCCTGCTCCGGCCGCAGCCCCGCTGCCCGGCCCGCCGCCGGGTGCGGCCCCACTGCCCGGTCCCCCGCCTGGTGCGGCCCCGCTGCCTGACGCGGGTCTTGGCCAGACGGCGCCGCCCGCAGAGGCGCCGCCGACAGGAGCGGGTGGATAGATGCTGACTCGCTTCGTTCGCATCCAGCTGGCGATTTTCGCGATCGCCGGAATCATTGGCGTGATCGCCATGGTCCTCTTCTATATCCAAGCGCCGACCCTGCTGGGCATCGGCCGGATGACGGTAACGCTGGAGCTGCCGGCCACCGGCGGCCTGTACCGGTTTTCCAACGTGACCTACCGCGGGGTTCAGCAAGGCAAGGTCACCTCGGTGGATCTGACGCCGACCGGCGCGAAAGCCACACTCTCGCTTAGTAGTTCACCGAAGGTCCCTGCGAATCTGACGGCGAAGGTGCTGAGCGTTTCCGCGGTGGGTGAACAGTACGTGGACTTGCAGCCCAAAACCGATTCGCCGCCCTATCTGCACGACGGCTCGGTTATCGCCGTGCGGGACACGACAATTCCGCAGCCGGTCGCCCCAATGCTCGAACAGGTCAATGCCTTGGTTCAAAGCATCCCGAAGACCAAACTCGGTCAATTGCTCGACGAGTCCTTTCAGGGCTTCAACGGCTCCGGTTACGACCTGGGGTCGCTGCTCGATTCCTCGAAGACTTTGTCCCGCGACGCCAATAGCGTCGTCGATCGCACCCGAGCCCTCACCGAAGACACCGGGCCGCTGCTGGACACTCAGGCAAGCACCACCGATTCGATCAGGAAGTGGGCACACAGCTTCGCTGGCATCTCGGACACGCTGGTGGACAACGATTCCCACTTCCGCGCCATCTTGGAGAAGGGTCCTGACGCCGCGAACGAAGCGTCGCGGCTTCTCGAACAAATCAAACCGACGCTGCCGGTGCTGCTTGCCAACCTGACCACCATCGGGCAGATCGGCGTCACCTACCACCCGTCGCTCGAGCAGCTACTGGTGTTGCTGCCGTCGGGGGTTGCTGTCGAGCAGGCCGCGCAGGGTGAAAACCATCCCGACGGTAGGGCTTACGGCGACTTCGCGGCCACGGTCGACGATCCACCTATTTGTACGGTCGGCTTCATGCCACCCAACACCTGGCGATCACCGGACGACCTCACCGACATCGACACACCGGACGGGTTGTATTGCAAACTCCCGCAGGATTCACCGATCGCGGTTCGCGGTGCCCGCAACTATCCCTGTATGGGTCACCCGGGTAAGCGCGCACCGACCGTCGAAATCTGCAACAGCGACAAGCCGTATATGCCGCTAGCGATGCGACAGCACACCCTCGGCCCCTATCCGCTGGACCCGAATCTGCTGGCCCAGGGCGTCCCGCCCGATGACCGAATCACCGTCAATGACAGGATCTTCGGCCCGGTCGAGGGTACGCCGCTACCGCCGGGGGCGGTGCCGCGCGGCGCTCCTGTGGGGCCGCGGGGAGAAAATCCGCCACCGGGCACGGTCGGGGCCGCAGTCCCCCCCGTCCCGTCTTCGGGACCCCCCGCGCTGGCGCCGATGTCGAGAATGTCGGCGGACCTTCCGCCCATAGCGCCACTCGACGTTCCTGCGGCGGGAGAACTTCCCCCGCCGCCCGCGGCGCCGGCCCCGCTTCCAGTCCCGCTTCCAGCCCCGCCCTCTCCTTCCGATCCCGGACCAGCCGACACGACCGGCGGGGGAGGACCTCAGGCTGCGCCAAGCTCGTTCGGAGGCAACGCATCTAAACCAACGCCGTCGGTCGTGGTGGCGAAGTACGATCCGCGCACCGGTCGTTACGTCGGTCCGGACGGAAAGTTGTACCAGCAGTCGGATCTCGTTGCTCCGAAAGCACCCAGGACGTGGAAGGACATGCTACCCACCTGAATTCGCCGGAAGGCGAAGCGGCCCGGGGGCGGGGCAATGAAGCTAGGACGGCCCGGTCAGGAGAGCTGATCCAGGCGCAACGGCATCGTGATATCGAGCCACTGGTTTTGCCCGCAGGCACCGCTCGGGCCGACTGTCTTATCCTTGCCCGCGAAAACCCGCGACCCGATCTGGAATCCACCATTGTCGTTCACCGGGTAGAAAAAGAACTGCTGCTGCCCCGCAAACGCGGTACCGTCCTGGCACCGCTCCCAGTTCGGCACTTCGCGTCTCACCTTCCACATCTCGCCATCTTTCATGAATAGGGCCGCGCTCCATCCCTGGTCGCTCGTCACCGTGCCATGGCATTCTATGGTCGAGTCGCAGGTCGAGCTGATGGTCCATACTTGATAGACCGTTGGCTCGCCGAAGTACTGGTCATTTCTCTGGGCGTAATCGCCAATGGACGTGGCACGGAACGTCCCATTGATGGCCACGTCTTCCTTGGTTATCGCCTGGGCTGTGGATGCAGTGCCCAAACCGCCGAATGCGGTGGCAGCCAACAGCGTTGCGGTGGTGAGTGTTCTGACTGAACGCATCAGGTGCTCCTCGAAGCGCGTAATCCGAGAGTGCCTATGGCACCTATTCCGCCGTCGGTTGCGACGTTCTCGAGCGATGACGTTACACTGCTTTAGCCCGCCAGATAATGGTTAGGACAACATCTGTCGCGCTCATCCGGACGGGTCGAATTTCGCGATCAGCCAAGAGCCGTTGACCTTGGTCAGCGTGACCAGGACACTGCTCTGCGTCGTCTCGGGGTCTTTCTTTTGTGCGCTTGCGGTGGTCTGGTCCACGAATACCAGCACCACGGCCGAATCGGGATGCAATTCCGAGACCGCGGCCCGAATCACCTTGGCCGTCGCCGTAAGTTGTCCCTTCTGCGCAGTCGGCGCGATGACTTCGTCGGCGAATTTGCTGTAATAGGCCAAGAAGTCGCCGGTGAGATGCGACTTCGCGTTGTCGAAATCGCGATTCCAATGGTCGTAGGAATACGACAACGCCGCCACCGCACCATTCGACGCCGCCTGTATTGCCCGGTTCGCCGCGGCGTCGCCAACCTGCTGATCCGGCCGGTACAGGATGAAGTACACGCCGGCAGCGACTCCCATGGCGGCGATCACCAACGTTGTCGCGACGATCGAACGCCACCGCGCCAAATAGCGGCGCGCCCGACGGCGAATCGCCGCCGGCCGCCCCTCCTGGTCGGCACTTGGAATCGTCGAGCCGTCACTCGCGTTTTCGGTGCCGCCCAGCGAGGAGCCATCTTCGACAGTCATCGCAGGAAATCAACTTTCGACATCTTGAGCTGGCCGCCGTCGCGGTCCAAATTGACGCTGAGCCGAAACAGGGCCGGTGGCGGTTTGGCGTTATCGGGCCCAATGGGATCGGTTTTCGCCGCCACAAGCACGACTCCCGAATTGTCGCTCACCGACTGGACCGCGACGGCTTCCACGGTGACCCTGGTGCCGACCTTCGTCTCCTCGGCCTTGTTGACGATCAGCCTCGACAGCACAGACAGCTGATTCTTCTGGTCGCCCGTGGAGGCATCGATCGAGCGCTGGACATCCTCTTTGGCATGAGCGGGGTCAATCGACATGAATGCGGTAATCCCTTGCCGGGCAGCTGCACTGAACTCCGCGGTGAGCTGGCGGTTATGCACCGCGATGTGGTGCTGCCAGAGCATGTAGCCGCTCCCTCCCAGAGAAGTGGAGAAGAGCACGGTGCCGATGCCGGCGGCTACCGTTCGCCGCTTTGGGCGCCGCAGCCATCGCGGTCGCCTGGGACGGCGCGGCAACCGTAGCCGTTTCCGGATCGACACCGCGGGCCGGTGCTCGGCATCATGTGCATCGTCGGCCGAATCCCCGGTTTCGGCCGCTCCGCGCAGGCTTTCCAGGCGTGCCCGAGCCGCCTCGGCGCGCGCTTCAGCCTCGGCAACTTCGTCTTCTGCGTCCACTTCCGAGAGGTCGGCGTCGGGCCCGTCCGGATCGTGCATCGGAGAGCGAGCTTATCACTTCCGCGCGGGCTCAAAGGCGCCACGGGGCGGCTGTCCTTGCGGCTCTCACATGCGGAAATGCTCGCCCGTCGGGACACCCGACGTAGTCGCGCTCGATGCCTCGGCGCCGCCGACCGTGCAGTCAGGGTTGATCTTCTCCAACCAGGAGAATTTTCTTTTCGGATGTGGCAGAGTTATCGGGTGCGATCGATCGTGGCCCTGGTTGCTGCGTTGCTCGGCGCCGGTGTGGTGGCGGCGCCGCCAGCCTTGGCGGGGCCGACTGTCTGCGACTACCCCGCCTGCACCCCCGGCATCATGCCGCACCAGGTTCTGGGCGCGCCGTGTGACAACACCAGCTACTACGCGTTCGGTGTCGCCGACGGCTACGTTTCCTTCGCCTCGGAGCCCGGCCGGCTGATGTTCTGCGGCTCGCCGCGGCGATACCAGCCGCGCTGGTTCCGCTCACCTCCGATGGCGGGGGTCAAGGACGAAAACGCCGAATGCCCGAACTATTTGAACTACGTCGCGCAGGCGCCCGACGGCCTGTTCCTGATCTGTATCGCTCACGACGGCATAGCGAGCTGGGTCCGCGCCGACACATAGCCGAGTCAGTCGCGGGATTTCCGGGGCAGGCCGAGCAGGCGCCGGCTCAAGTCGGTCACCCGCTCGAGCAACGTGTCGTCGTCGATGTCGGCAACCAGCGGATGCATGACCGCGGTGCTCAGCGCGCCGGAGAACATGGCCGCCTCGATCCGCCCGTCCAGACCCGCATCGCTCAGCAGCACCCGGTACAGACGGTCCATGAAAAGTTGAAACGGCTTGTGCTCGGCCAGCAATCGGACGACGACGGGGTCGAACTGCAGCGTGCGCACCAACCGGCGGTCACGCACGGCCATCTCGACCACGCGCACCAGTAAGGCATCGCGCGCTTGGGGACCGTCGTCGTATGCTTCGGCCTCCTCGAGCGCCGGCTCGAGTCGGCCGAGTTCGCGCTCGGTCACGGCGATGACGATCTGCTCTTTGGTCCGAAATTGATGGTAGACAGCGGCTTTCGTGATTCCGACTGCATCGGCGATCATCTGCAGTGAAGTACCGCTGACACCGTGCGTGGCGATCAGATCCAACGCGGCGTCGAGTACCCGCGTCCGGGCCGGGCTGTGCTCGATGAGCCAAAATTGCTCAGCGGCGACCGGCTGCCGTGCTGTTCCCACGCCCCGAGACTAGACGACGCTATTGACCCTGGCTAGCCGATCGGCTAGCTTCGCTCACTAGCCGGGTACCGGCCGCAATCTCGTACGGGAAGGAGTATCGATGTCCGACGTCGGCGCGGACGACCCAGGCGGTCGCCAAACTGCCCGAAGCGCGTACCGGCGGACCGACGGCGAGCTGATCCTGCTCTGGACCTTGCCAGTGGCGCTGATCCTGTGGATCGCCTCCTTCTTCCTGTTCCCGGGATTCAACCCGCCGATGTCACCCACCATGCCGGCGGAGCAGGTGGCCGCCTTCTACCGCGATCCGGGGCACATTCCGCAGATCCGTTCCAGCATGATCTTGTTCAACTGGTTCGGGGTGTGTCTGGTGCCGATACTGGCGCTGATCGTGCTGCAGATCCGCCGCATGGCGCACCGGACACCGATCTTCTCCTACGCCATGCTCGGGTGCGCGGCCGGCGGCCCGACGCTGTTCCTCGTCGCCGATGTCTGCTGGCTGCTGGCCGCCTTTCGCCCGGAGCGCAGCCCGGAACTGACTCAGCTGCTCAACGACCTCGCCTGGATCACCTTCACCATCCTGGTCCCGTTCTTCATCGGTCAGTGCGTAATCTTGGCCCTGGCAATCTATTTCGACGACCCGTCCCGCCCGGTGTTCCACCGGTGGGTGGCTTACTTCAATCTTCTGGTGGCGGCCGCGCTGGTGCCGGCGGCGTTCGTCGGCGTGTCGTTGACGGGCCCGCTGGCCTGGGACGGCCTGCTGTCGTTCTGGGTGAAAAACGTCGCCATCGCGGTCTGGATCGTCGTGATGGGCATCGTCTTGGGGCGGGCCGTCTATCGCGAGCGCGCCGAATCCCGCGGTCAACCAATGGAACTGGTCACCGCATGAGCGCGGTGATCGCACCGCCGACGTCCCCGGCCACGCCGCCCGCCGGCCCCCTGCACCACCGAATCGGTTGGCACCTGAGCCGCGACCCCAAGCGTGAGCTGTGGCTGGCGTGGGGGGTGCTCATGGTGTTCTACGGCCTCTTCTTCCCGATGTTCTTCATCGTGGCGCAGGTTCAGCCGCCGCCGGAGCCGACCTGGGACCTCGCGACCCAAGCCCACTGGTTCGCCGAACGTCACCTCGGCATACCCGTCGGCTTCGGGGTCATCTTCGCCATCAGCGGCATGATCGCGGTCAACAACGCACTCATCGCGTACTCGATGCGCCGCATGTCGGTCAGCCGCGCGTTCGCGTACTCCTATCTGCTCATCTACTCACTCAGCGCGGTTCCGGGCATGCTGCTGCTCAACATCGCGCTGATCGTGGGCACCCTGCGACCGGACCGCGACCCCGAAGCGATCGGTTGGCTCTATGACTTCGCCTTCTTGTCTTTCGACGGAACCATGGGGGTGTTCCTGATCGGCTCACTGATCTGGATGGTGGCGATCTTGCTCGACAAGAACCGCGTATTCCCCAAGTGGTTCGGCTATCTCAACCTGTGCAACGCGCTGACGGAGGTGGTCGTGGCGCCCTGCTGGATCTTCCGGCGTGGCGTGTTCGCGTGGGACGGCGAGATCGCGTGGTGGCTGGACATGGTCGTCTTCGGGGTCTACCAGGTCACGTTCATCGTCATGCTGTTCCAGATGATCCGGCGCGAAGACTTCGGTACCGGACCACTGCCGGACCTGCCGCGAAAGACGGCGGTTGCGCAATGACGGACCTCGCCGAAAACAGCGCGCGGGTTAGGGCCGTACCGGGCCAACCCGACATGTGGGCCTTCGTCCTGTTCGAAACCCTGGTGTTCACCGGGTATTTCGCCTTCTACCTGTTCGCACGGGGTCGCAACCCCGAACTCTTCCTGCACTCGCAGGCGCATCTCGACCTGCGCGTCGGAGTCTTCAACACTTTGGTCTTGTTGCTCAGCTCATGGTCGGTCGCGCGGTGCGTTCAGTCGGCGCGCGCCGGCGCTTACCGCGCGGCGCTCAGGGATGCCGCCATCACGGCAGGATTCGCCGTCGTATTCCTGTTTTTCAAGGTGTTCGAGTGGGCGCGGCTGGTCCAAGCGGGAAATGGCATAGACCGCAACGACTTCTTCATGTACTACTTTTTCCTCACCGGGATCCACTTTGTTCATCTGCTGATCGGCTTCGTCGTCCTGGGCGTCGTCGTCTACCAACTCATGAGTCCGGCGCGGCGCTCCCAGGAAATCGTCGAAACCGGTGCAACGTATTGGCACACCGTCGATTTCCTGTGGGTGCTCATCTTCGCGCTGCTCTACGTGGTGAGGTGAGCGGGTGAAATTCAACAAGAGGTTGCTGTTCGTCTGGCTGATCTTGGCCGCGTTGACGCTGGCTTACCTGTGGATAGATCACTCCGCCGGCGGATTGCTGAAGTCCAGCGCGGTGGTGACGTCGAGCGTCATCGTCATCGCACTTATCAAGGTGCGCATCATTTTTCGCGAATTCATGGAGGTGCGCGACGCCCCGGTGCTGCTCTGCCGCCTTACCGACGCGTGGGTGGTGCTGATCGCCGCCGTCTTGCTCGGCAGCTACTTCGTCGGACTGCAAATCCGTTAGCGCTCGCCAGTCGGGAGTTCCTAGGCCACCGGCGCGATCGCGTCCGCGGTGGTGAACCTCAGGTGCAGTTCGCTGAGGCCCCGCAGGATGTAGGTGGGCTCGTAGGTGTAACGACGATCGGCGGCCGGCCCGTGATGGGCTTCGTTGATTTCGATGTGCGGCATCCGGTCCAGGATCCGCTCGATCGAGACACGCCCCTCGACGCGGGCGAGCGGACCGCCGGGGCACGAGTGCACGCCGCGGGCGAACGCCATGTGTTCGCGAACGTTCCTGCGGCGCAAGTCGAATTCGTGCGGGTTCTCGAACCGACGCGGGTCGCGGTTGGCGGCGCCCGGCAGGATCATCACCACGGTGCCCGCGGGGATGTCGACACCTCCGACGGTGGTCGCCTTGCGCGCCAGCCGCGAGTCGCTCTTGACGGGGCTGTCCATCCGTAGCGATTCCTCGATGAACCCGGGAATCAGGCTGCGGTCGTCACGCAACTGCTGCTGGATATCGGGCCGGTCGCCGAGAACTTGCAGGGCGGCGCTGAGCAGCTTCGCGGTGGTCTCCTGTCCCGCGGCGAAGAGGAAGGTCGCCGAGCGGACGACCTCGATCACCGGGGGTGTCGATCCGTCCGGGTACTTCGCGTCCGCCAGGAAGCTCAGCACGTCTCCGCGGGGCTCGCGGCGCCGATCCTCGATGTAGTGACAGAACTTGTCGTCGAGCCACTCCAGCGGGTTGATACCCACCGACTCGTGGTCCAGGGCACCCACTCGCGCCTCGGGGCGATCGGCGCCCAACACCTTACGGAATTCCCTGTGGTCCTCCTCCGGCACGCCGAGCAGGTCCGCGATCACCAAAGTGGCGAACGGCTTGGAATATTCGGCGATGAACTCGCACTCACCGAGGCCGAGGAACTCGTCGAGCTGGCGGTCGGCGAGGCGCCACATGAACTCCTCGTTCTGCTTCAGCCGGCTCGGGGTCAGCAACTTCGCGAGCACCGACCGGGCCTTCGTGTGGTCGGGCGGGTCCATGGTGACCATGTGCTCGTTCATCGGAAACGAGCTGCGGTGCGCATCGATCTGCGGGCTGATGTCGTCGCCTTCGGGCGTGAACGGCAGCGGCGGGAAGGGCCCGCCGAGGGCGACGATGTTGGAGAAGGTGTCCGGGTCCTTATAGATCTCGCAGGCTTCGTCGTAGCCGGTGACGGCGACCACCCCGTAGTGCGGCAGGCGCAGCACCGGGTTTTGGCTGCGCAGGTAGTCGAAGTAAGGGTGCGGATCGGGGACCAATGACGGATCGGTGAAGAAGTCGATCGAGTCGAAGGTGCTCATCGGAATGCGTCTCCCTGGGCTGGGTTTACCGGCGGTATTCGGCGGCAAGCCGTACCGCCGCCCGATTTCGAGATCCAAAATGTGCTGAGCACCTGCTTAGCATGGCGGTAATGTCAGGGTCAAGGTTGAGGGCGGCGCGCCACGATACGATCCGTGTGGTCGGCACGGGATGGCACACAGTACGGAGCAGGCACATGACATCGGCCCGCAGAATCGGGGCGCCGGACGCGAAAAACCGCGTCTTGTTGCTCGATGCCGCCGAGCGGCTGATGCTCGAGGAGGGCTATGCCGCGGTCACGTCCCGCCGCCTGGCGAACAAGGCCGGGCTCAAGCCTCAGCTGGTGCACTACTACTTCCGCACCATGGAAGAGCTGTTCCTGGAAGTGTTCCGTCGCCGGGCCGAAGAAGCGCTTGAAGTGCACGCGCAAATGCTGAAGTCGCCGCAGCCGCTGTGGGCGCTCTGGCGATTCGGCACGGACCCCGCCTTCACCCGGATTTCGATGGAATTCATGGCGCTGGCCAATCATCGCAAGGAGATGCGGGCCGAAATCGCTTACTATGCAGAGCGTTTCCGCGAAGAGCAGCGCCAAGCGGTGACGACCGCGCTGGAGCGTTACGGCTCCAGAATTCAAGACGAAGGCCAGGACATCGACATCCCTCCGGTGGTGTGGACGGTGCTGATGAGCAGCCTGTCGCGGTTCCTGGTCCTCGAGCAGGCGATCGGTATGTCCGCCGGACACGCCGAGACGTTGGAATTGGTGGAGAACTACTTGCGCCGCCTGGAAGGCGAACCGCGGCCGATCGAGGGTGTACCGGATACCTGGATTGTTCACCAGTTCCGCAGCGAGCAGAGCACGCCTTTGGGGCCATCCTTGGATACGACGACCGCGCCGTCTACCGCCAGATCGCAGTGAAGTCCCGGCGTGCCGGGCTCCGTGCCGGTGCTCGCCACCACCATCGCGTAATGGTCGGGGTCCGACATGTCCAGATCGAAGCCCCACGGCTTGCCCGGGGCGAGATCGACGTCGACATGGGGTGTGAACGAGTAGGGGTTATGGCTGTAGTCGGAGAATTTCTCCGGCTGGTGGTCCAGGTAGTAGATGGACGTATAGATCGGGTTCTGCGCGGAAACGGTGTACCTGACGTGATGCATGACCGGGTCGGCATGCGCCCGTCCGCTTCCCACCAGCACGCTCGCGACCGCCAATAGCGAAGCCAACGACACGATGGAGCCGACGCCCATCGCTGTCCTCGTTGTGGTCATGACGCTCCTCCGGCGGCCGGGCGCGGTTTGTTGTTGCGGTTCATCACCCGTTCTGCGGCTTGCCAGTGCGGGTCGGCGACCCACAGCCGTGCGAAGGATGCTATCGCCTCCTCCGGGGAAACTCCGCGGATTACGCGCTTTATCTCGGTCGCCGGGTGGCGCGCCAGCGACCTCGCGATGGCTCGCCAACCCTCGTCGGGCGAATCGAAGACGTCGCGGGGCACGACCTGGTCGACCAGGCCGATGCGCTCGGCGTCGAACGCGCTGAGGGCGGTTCCCGAGCCGGCCAGCAGCAGCGCCCTGCTCTTTCCGACCAGCGTGGCCAGCCGCTCGGCCCCGCCCCAGGCCGGCATGATTTCCAGCTGAACTTGGTTGAAGGCGATCTTGATGTCGTCGGCGGCTATCCGGATGTCGGCGGCGACCGCGACTTCGGCGCCGCCGCCGAACGCGTGGCCGTTGAGCGCGGCGATCACCGGGGCGGGGAAGTCCGCCAGCTGATCGCAGATGGACCGCATCCGCCGGGCCATGGCTGCGGCGTCCTCCTCGGTCCGCAGCGCGCTCAACTCCTTCAGGTCACCGCCGGAGACGAAAGCTTTGTCTCCGGCGCCCTTGATCACCAGCGCTTGAACGCCTTCCGCCGCATCGAGCGCCTTCTCCAGCTGGTCCATGGTGTCCAGACCGATGGCGTTGCGGGCCTGCGGGCGATCGATGGTGACCACCGCCAACCCGGCGTCGATCTCCAGATCCACCATGCGTTTTCGCTCCTCGACAACAACACGATATTGGCATTCTCTTTTCGCGAGAATAACATCATCGCTGCAGGCCCAAGAACTTCAGCCAGTGAGGTAGAGGTGACTCGATGCGGAACCGAATCCTGGCCGCCGCCGCGGTCCTTGCCATTGCCTTGGTCGGGGCGTGCACGTCGCGGCCCCCAAGCCAAATCGCCAGCACGGCAACGGTGACCGTCAACGGCGCTGACCGCACTTTTCACGTCGTGAAGTGCAGTCAGCGGGAGTGGACCCGAACGATCGACATCGGCAGCGACTTCGCGGGAGCCAAGGTCGTGATCGACGAGAGTGCGCAACCGGCGACCGCCGAGTCCGTACACATCCAGAACCTGGGTGGCTTCAGCGGAATGTACTCCCGGGGCGGCGACGGCGAAGGGGGCATGAGCATGACCGGTGACAAATTCACCGTCAGCGGCACCGCCAACGGGTACCTGACCGCCAAACCCGGTGAACCGGCTACCGCCACGTACAAGATCTCCGTGGCCTGCTGACACGCCGGACCGGGGTCCGGAGACCCACGTTGCGATTACGCTCCCGTAGAGAATAGTATTCTCATAAATTGCGAAGGAGGATTTCATGGGCCAGCTGTCGCATCGGGAAGACGTCCCATTCCCGATCTTTGACGCGGATAACCACCTGTACGAGCCCCCAGAGGCGCTGACCAAGTTCCTGCCCAAGGAGTACAAGGACTTCGTCCAGTACGTCCAGATCAACGGGCGGACCAAGATTGCGATCCGCGGTCAGATCAGCAACTACATTCCCAACCCGACCTTCGAGGTCGTCGCCCGGCCGGGCGCCTGGGAGGAGTACTTCAAGTACGGCAACCCGGACGGCAAGAGCAAGCGCGAACTGTTCGGTGAACCGATGCGCGCGATCCCGGCGTTCTTCGAGCCCGGCCCGCGCCTGGAGAAGATGAACGAGCTTGGTCTGGATCGCACTCTGATGTTCCCGACGCTGGCGAGCCTGCTCGAGGAACGTCTGCGCGACGACCCGGTGGCCGTCCACGTCCTGATCCACGCGCTGAACGAATGGCTCGACGAGGTCTGGGGCTTCAACTACCAGAACCGGATCTTCACCACCCCGGTCATCACCTTGCCGATCGTCGAGAAGGCGATCGAGGAACTGGAGTGGGCCGTCAAGCGCGGCGCGCGGTGCATTCTGATCCGCCCGGCGCCGGTCCCGGGCTTCCGCGGCCCGCGTTCCTTCGCGGTGCCCGAGTTCGACCCGTTCTGGGAGCGGGTCGTCGAGTACGACTTACTCGTCGGCATGCACTCCAGCGACAGCGGCTATTCGCGCTACACCTCCGAGTGGGACGGCGCGGAACAAGAGATGCTGCCGTTCCAAACCAATGCGATGGGCATCCTCAACGAGTGGCGGCCGATCCAGGACGCGGTGGGGTCGTGGGTGATTCACGGCGCGCTGTACCGGCACCCGAAGCTGAAGGTCGCGATCGTCGAGGCCGGGTCGAAGTGGATGACGCCGCTGCTGGACGGCCTGGCCGAGGTGTTCCGCAAGGCCCCGGAGGTATTCCCGAGCGACCCCGTCGAGATGGTCAAGAACCGCATCCACGTGAGCCCGTTCTTCGAGGACGGCATCGACGATCTGGTCAACCTCGTCGGCGTCGATCAAGTGTTGTACGGCTCGGACTGGCCGCACCCGGAGGGGCTGGCGGAGCCGACGTTCTACGTCAACGCGCTGTCGCATCTATCCGTTGAGGATCAGGCAAAGATCATGGGCGGCAACCTCGGTCGGCTCGTCACGGTGTGACGTCTAGGGGCTCCGGGCGGCGACGATGCAGGACGTGAAGCGTCCTGAGAAGGAGCCGGCCAACCGACAGTGGCAGACCATCCCGGAGATGGTCTTGAGCGCAGCGGACCGCTTCGGCGACGCGGAAGCGGTCGTCGACGGTCCGCTGCGCTTGACATTCGGTCAGGTGACCGAGAGAATCCGTTGTGCCGCAGGCGCTTTCGCCGACCTCGGCATCGACAAGGGTGACCGGGTCGCTGTCTGGGCGCCCAACTCGGCCGAGTGGATCATCGCGGCGTTCGGGTTGCTCACCGCCGGCGGCGTGCTCGTCCCGGTCAACACGCGGTTCAAGAGCGAGGAAGCCCGCGACATCATCGTCCGCAGCAAGGTGAAGGCCGTCCTGGTCCAAAAGGGTTTCCTGGACCAGGATTACAGCGCGCCCGCCGGAGTGCCGGTGATCGACCTGAAGTCCGACTTCCTGTCCAGTGGTTCGCCATTCGAACGGCCGGTGAGCGGCACCGACACCTCGGACATCATCTTCACCTCGGGCACGACCGGGCGTCCCAAGGGGGCGATGCTCAATCACGGTCAAACGCTGCGCATGTACGAGGAGTGGGCGACGCTCGCGGACCTGCGGGAGGGCGACCGCTACCTGCAGATCAACCCGTACTTTCACACCTTCGGACTCAAGGCGGGTCTGGTCGCCTCGTTCCTGCGCGGCGCCACGATGCTGCCCGTCGCGGTGTTCGACGTCGACACCGTAGTGAATCTTGTTGAACGTGAACGCATCACGATGCTGCCCGGACCGCCGACGCTGTATCACTCGTTGCTGACGGTGGCCGACAAGTCCAGGCTGTCGTCGTTGCGTGCGGGCGTGACCGGCGCCGCCGACATCCCGGTCGAGCTGGTGCGTCGCATCCACGACGAACTGCCGTTCGAGACGCTGATGACCGGTTACGGCCTCACCGAGGCCGGCAACGTCACCCTCTCCCTGCCGGGCGATTCCTTCGAGGACGTCGCCACCACCGCGGGCGTGCCGTGCGAGGGGGTCGAGGTGCGCATCGCCGAGGACGGCGAGGTGCTGGTCCGTGGCTACGGAGTGATGCGGGGGTACCTCGACGAACCGGAGGCCACCGCCCAAGCGATCGACCGCGACGGCTGGCTGCACACCGGAGACCTCGGAGACTTCACGGAGACCGGGCGGCTGCGCATCGTCGGCCGGAAGAAGGACATGTTCATCGTCGGTGGGTTCAACGCCTACCCGGCCGAGATCGAGGGCTTCCTGCTCAATCACCCGGCCGTGGCACAGGCCGCGGTCATCGGTGTCCCCGACGAACGGATGGGCCAGGTCGGCAAAGCGTTTGTGGTGCGCAACGGCGAGGTCAGCGCCGACGAATTGATCGGCTGGTGTCGTGACCGGATGGCCGGATTCAAGGTGCCCCGCACGGTAGAGTTCCTCAATTCACTCCCACTCAACGCGACGGGGAAAGTGATGAAGGACCAGCTCCGATGAACAACGGCGATATCCATTCGATGGTGATCGCATCGGACTATCGCGTCCCCGATCCCACCCGGGTATGGCCACTGCTGAAACGCAACAAAGCCGCCCTGGCCGATATCGGCGCACACCACGTGTTGGTCTACACCTCGACCCGCGATCACGGGCGGGTCCTGGTGATGATCGGCGTGCACAGCCGTGAGCCGATCGTGGAGCTGCTGCGGTCCCGGGTCTTCTTCGATTGGTTCGACGAGGCCGGCGTGGAAGACATTCCCGCGGTCTTCGCCGGCGAGATCGTCGACAGGTTCATCGCGCAGCCACCGACAACTCCGGCGGCGCCGGGCGTCGTGGTGGCCGCCATCGCCTCCGTCAACGACGTGTCCCTGCTGACCTCCGAAGTCAGCACGGCGATCGACAGATTCACCACGGCCGGCATCCGAAAGACGTGGGTGTTCCAGGCTTTCGACGACGATCACGAAGTGCTGATCCTGCAGGAGTTCCCCGACGAGAAAAGCGCGCGGGACTGGATCGACCACCCAGACGCGGCGGCGCAATGGATGTCGGGTGCGGGCATCGGCGCCTACCCACCGTTGTTCGTCGGCCGATTCTTCGACATGATGCGCATCGAGGCGGACTGAGGATCCGCCGGTGTTCGTGTGCCTGTGTAATGGAGTCACCAGTCAAACGGTGACCGAAGCCGTTTCGTGCGGGGCGTCGACCACCAAGGAAGTCGCCCAGGCGTGCGGGGCGGGAGCCGATTGCGGACGCTGCCGTCGCACGGTGCAGGCCATCCTGCGATCGTCCAGTCCGGACCGAACCCCGAACTCGCGCTAGCTCGTCAGCGGCGCGGACTGCCATCCGGTGATGTCGGTTGGACGAGTTCGACCAGCAGGGCCGGGATTTCGAGTCGCGGCAACATCACCTCGATGAACACCATGCGGTCTCGCTGCTCGGCAGCGGCGGTCAGGGCGTCGTCGAGTTCGCCGTAGGTCCGGACCTGGAACGCCAGGTGGTCGGTGACCCCCAGCGCGCGGGGGACCTCCGTCCACTTCCAATTGACGATGTCGTTGTACGGCGCGGTCTCGCCGTGGATCGCCCGTTCCACGGTGTAGCCATCGTTGTTGACCACCACGATGACCGGGGACAGCCCCTCACGCGAAAAGGTGCCCAGTTCCGGGACGGTCAACTGCGCGGCGCCGTCCCCGATGAGCAGCACCGTCCTGCGGTCCGGATGCGCCACCGCGGCCCCGAGCGCGGCGGGCAACGTGTAACCGATTGAGCCCCACAGTGGTTGGCCGATGAAGGTCACACCCTGCGGCAGCCGGTGGTCGGCCATGCCGTAGAACGAGGTGCCCTGGTCCGCAAGCACCACGTTGCCGGGGGTGAGGGCCACGCAAAGGCGGTCCCACAACATCTTCTGGGTGAGTGGCTGGTCGCGCGGCGGGGGCGGCGGCAGCGGCTCGGCCGGCGGCGACACCACCGGTGGCGAGGAGACTCCGCGGCGCACCAGGATCGCGGTCAGCGCATCGAGCGCCGCGCCCATTTCCAAGGGCGCGAAGACTTCTCCGGCCACGCTGCTCTGATACTGGCCGACATCGATCGTCCGGGCGGGGTCGATGCGCTGGCTGAAGAAGCCGCTGACCATGTCGGTGAACACCACCCCGGCGGTGACCAGCACGGGCGCCTCTTCGATCGCGGTGCGCACCGCCGGCGCGCTGGCGGACCCGGCGTAGATGCCCAGGAAGTTGGGCGAACTCTCGTCGAGCAGACTCTTTCCCCACATCAACGTGGCGTGCGGCACCACGTCGGCCGCCAGCAACGCCTCGAGTTCTTTGATCGCCTGCAGTCGGTGTACCAGCAAGTCGGCCAGGACGGTGAGCCGGTGGTCGCCGATGAGTTCGGCCGCGGCCTCGGCGAACATCGCCAGGGCGCGGGGGCTGGTGCCACCGCTATAGCGGGGCAACGGCGCCTCCGGCGGCTCGGTGGGGAAGCGAGCCACGTCGGTGGACATCAGGATGTATCCGGGGCGCTTCTGCTCGCGCACCTCGGACAGCACCCGGTCGATCTCGCGGCGGGCCGTCGCGGGCATCAGATTGGTTTGGGCGCAGGTGATTTCGCGGCTGACCCGGAAGAAGTGCTCGAAGTCCCCGTCGCCGAGCGAATGGTGCAGCGCCCGGCGGGTGTGCTGGGCATCCTTGGACGGGCCGCCGACGATGTGCACAACGGGTACCTGCTCGGCATAACTGCCCGCGACCGCGTTGGCCGCGGAGAGCTCTCCGACCCCGAAAGTCGTTACCAAGGCCGACATTCCGCGTAACCGGCCATACCCGTCGGCGGCGTAGCCGGCGTTCAGCTCGTTGGCGTTGCCGACCCAGCGAATGCTGGGGTGCGCAATGATGTGGTCGAGGAATTCCAGGTTGTAATCGCCGGGAACGCCGAAGATCTCCGAGACGCCGAGCTCGGCGAGGCGGTCCAACAGATAGTCACCGACGGTGTATGCGGGATCGGTCGCAGCATCAGTCACAGGCACGACGGTACGCTCGGTCGAATCCGTTCCGGGCGAGACGCCGGGCCAGTATCGTGCGGGCCATGGCACTCAAAGAATCCCGCGACATCGTCATCGAAGCCAGTCCGGAGGAGATTCTGGACGTCATCGCCGACTTCGAAGCGATGCCCGAATGGTCGGAACCGCATCAGAGCGCGGAGATCCTGGACACCGGTGACGACGGGCGCCCCCGGCAGGTGAAGATGAAGGTCAAGGTCGCCGGGATCACCGACGAACAGGTGGTCGCCTACACGTGGGGCGACAATGTGGTGAGCTGGAAGCTGGTCAGTTCCTCGCAGCAGAAGGCGCAGGACGGGAAGTACACCCTGGTGCCGAAAGGCAACGAGACTCTGGTCAAGTTCGAGCTTCTCGCGGACCCGAATGTGCCGCTGCCCGGCTTCGTGCTCAAGCGCGCCGTGAAGGGAACGATCGATTCGGCGACCAAGGCGCTGCGCGACCGGGTGCTCCAGGTGAAGAAGGGTAAGTAGCTGCCGTGAGCGGCGGCCCGCTGTCCGGGGTGAAAGTCATAGAACTCGGCGGCATCGGGCCGGGACCGCACGCGGGAATGCTGCTCGTCGATCTGGGAGCCGACGTGGTGCGGGTGCGGCGTCCAGCGGGCGGCTTGGGGATGCCGGCCGAGGACCGCGATCTGCTGCACCGCGGCAAGCGAATCGTCGACCTGGACGTCAAGGCGCAGCCGCGAACGCTGCTGGAGCTGGCCGCCAAGGCCGACGTGTTGCTGGACTGCTTCCGGCCCGGGACCTGCGAGCGACTCGGCATCGGGCCGGACGACTGCGCGGCGGTCAACCCGCGGCTGATCTACGCGCGGATGACTGGGTGGGGACAGGAGGGTCCGCTGGCGCCGACCGCCGGTCACGACATCAACTACCTGTCGCAGACCGGCGCCCTGTCGGCGCTGGGCTACGCCGACCGGCCGCCGATGCCGCCGCTGAACCTGGTCGCGGACTTCGGTGGCGGCTCGATGCTGGTGGTGATCGGCATCGTGGCCGCCTTGTACGAACGGGAGCGTTCGGGCGCGGGGCAGGTGATCGACGCGGCGATGGTCGACGGGGTCAGCCTGCTGGCCCAGATGATGTGGACTATGAAGTCCACTGGCGCACTGCGGGACCGACGCGAATCGTTCCTGCTCGACGGCGGCGCCCCGTTCTACGGCTGCTACGAGACCGCCGACGGACGATACGTCGCCGTCGGCGCCATCGAACCGCAATTCTTCTCGGCGCTGCTCGACGGGCTCGGCCTGTCACCCGACGACGTGCCCGCCCAGCAAGACAAAGCGTCCTACCCACGGATGCGCGAGATCTTCACCCAGCGATTCGCCAGCCGGACGCGGGACGAATGGACGCGGACCTTCGCCGGCACCGATGCTTGTGTCACCCCGGTGCTGACGTGGCAGGAGGCCGCCGCCGATGGGCACCTGCGGGCGCGTTCCACCCTGATCACCGCCCACGGCGCCGACCAGGCCGCACCCGCCCCACGCTTTTCGCGAACCCCCGCCGGGCCCGTCGGACCGCCTCCGGCGGCGACCACGCCGCTCAACGAAATCGACTGGTAGAAAATCCTTTACGGCGAACCGGTCCGCATCGCGGTCGGCGTTGCTAAGTTGATCCTCAGTGGCCGTAAAAGCATCAAGGGAATTCGTCGTCAACGCGCCGCCAGAAGTGGTCATGGAGGCGCTGACCGATGTCGGCGTCCTGTCATCGTGGTCGCCGCTGCACAAACATGTCGAGGTGATAGACCGGTATCCCGACGGCCGGCCGCACCACGTCAAGGCCACCATCAAGGTTCTCGGGCTGGTCGACAAAGAGGTCCTGGAATACCACTGGGGACCGGATTGGGTTGTCTACGACGCCAAGGGGACCTCGCAGCAGCACGGCCAGCACGTCGAGTACACCCTCAAACCCGAAGGGGTCGACCAGACTCGGGTGCGCTTCGACATCACCGTCGAACCCGGCCGGCCCATGCCTGCGTTCGTCGTGCGGCGCGCGGCCGAGAGTGTTCTCGACGCCGCGATGAAAGGGTTGTGCGACCAGGTGGCAGGCGGCAGCGGTTCTTCCCGGCCGGAATAGCCTTCGCCGGTGGCTGCGCTGGCGTTAACTTAGTACTAGTGGCCGTTCAAGCATCTTCGGAAATCGTCATCGACGCGCCTCCGGAAGTCATTATGGAGGCGCTCGCCGATATGGATGCCGTGCCCTCGTGGTCGTCGGTCCACAAGCGGGTCGAGGTCGTCGACAAGCATCCCGACGGCCGCCCCCACCACGTGAAGGTCACGATCTCGGTGACCGGCATCCACGACACGGAAGTGCTCGAATACCATTGGGGCGCAGACTGGATGGTGTGGGACGCCCACAAGACGGCGCAGCAGCATGGTCAGCACGGCGAGTACAACCTGAGCCGCTTGGGCGTCGACAAGACCAGGGTGCGCTTCACCATCACCGTCGAACCCTGGGCGCCGCTACCGGAGTTCTGGATAGCCCGGGCCCGAAAGAAAATTTTGCACTCGGCGCTGGAGGGGCTGCGCAAGCGGGTGATGGAGGGCTTCGGATCGGCTAGGTAGCGTCGCGCAGCCCGGCGAGTCGCTTGATCGCCTCGTCGAGGGTGTCGTCGCGTTTGCAGAAGGTGAAGCGCACCAAGTGATTCCACACATCGGCCGGACCGTGCGTGGCCGCCGGCTCGCAGAAGGCCGACATCGGGATCGCGGCGACTCCAACCTTTTCCGGGAGCGCCGCGCAGAACGCGCCGCTGTCGTCGTAGCCCAGCGGACGGGGATCGGCGCACAGGAAGTAGGTGCCGGCGCTGTCGTGCACCTCGAACCCGACGTCGATCAGCCCGGCGGCCAGTCGATCGCGCCTGGCCTGCAAAGTGGCGCGCAGGCCGGCCACCCACGCGCCCTCGGTCTCCAGTGCCAGGGCCACCGCCGGCTGGAACGGCGCGCCGCCGACATAGCTCAGATACTGTTTCGCCGCGCGCATCCCCGCGATGAGATGCGCTGGGCCGCAAGCCCATCCGATCTTCCAGCCGGTGCAGTTGAACATCTTGGCGGCGCTGGAGATGGTGATCGTCCGCTCGGCCATGCCGTCGAAGCCGGCCAGCGGAACGTGCTGCCGCCCGTCGAATACCAGGTGCTCGTAGACCTCATCGGTGATCACCAGCAGGTCCGCCGCGGTCGCGACCTCGGCGATGGCCGCCAACTCGTCGGCACTCAGCACGGTGCCGGTCGGGTTGTGCGGGGAGTTGACAATCAGCGCGCGGGTCCGTGGCGTCACGGCCCGGCGCAGGGCGTCGGCGTCCAGGGCGAAGCCGCGGCCGTGGGGGACCAGGGGCACGACCACCCGTTGCGCGGAGGCCATCGCCACCACCGGTGAATAGGAGTCGTAGAACGGTTCGATGAGCAGGACCTCGGAGCCGGGTTCGACCAGGCCGATCACCGCCGAGGCGATGGCCTCGGTCGCCCCCACCGTCACCAGCACCTCGGCGTCGGGGTCGTAGGTGATGCCGTAGCGGCGCTGCCGCTGGGCGGCGATGGCGTGGCGCAGCGGTGCGATGCCGATGCCCGGTGGGTACTGGTTGACGCCGTCGGCGATGGCCTCCTGGGCGGCCTTCAGCATCGCCGGGGGTCCGTCCTCGTCGGGGAACCCCTGGCCGAGGTTCACCGCTCCGATCCGCGCGGCCAGCGCCGACATTTCGGCGAACACCGTGGTCGCGTAGGGGCGCAGTCGCGACACCGTCATGGTGGTTGAGCTTAGGCGCGGCGGGCCACGGCCAGTGCCCGGGACGTGGCAGGCCAGCGTGAAGTTAATTGCACACTCGTCGCCGAGCGTGAAAGTAGTTTCACGGTCGGCCGGGGCGGCCGTCCCGGCCGGGCGAGCCGACGCGTGGTCGTCGTCACACGCCGCCCCTGAGCTGCGCGGTTTGGCCAACCAACAGGTTGGCCGGGGGCCCTGTTAGGGTGGGGCGGGATCTAGTCTTCAAGACGGATTCGAACCCTATTCGCCAGATCAGGAAGTCGTCATGTCCGAAGAAGCTTTTATCTATGAGGCCATCCGCACCCCGCGGGGCAAGCAGCGCAACGGTTCGCTGAACGAGGTGAAGCCACTCAACCTGGTCGTAGGCCTGGTTGACGAGCTCCGGCGGCGTTTCCCCGACCTCGACGAGAACCTGATCAGCGACATGATCCTGGGTGTGGTGTCCCCGGTCGGCGACCAGGGCGGCGACATCGCCCGCACCGCGGTGCTGGCCGCCGGCCTGCCCGAGACCACCGGCGGCGTGCAGCTCAACCGGTTCTGCGCGTCGGGCCTCGAGGCCGTCAACACCGCCGCGCAGAAGGTACGGTCCGGCTGGGACGACCTGGTGCTGGCCGGCGGTGTCGAGTCGATGAGCCGCGTCCCGATGGGCTCCGACGGCGGCGCCTGGGCAACCGACCCCGAGACCAACTACCAGATCGGGTTCGTGCCCCAGGGCATCGGCGCCGACCTGATCGCCACCATCGAAGGCTTCTCCCGCGAGGACGTCGACCGCTACGCGCTGCGCTCCCAGGAGAAGGCGGCCGCGGCGTGGTCCGGCGGCTACTTTGCCAAGTCGGTCGTTCCGGTGCGCGACCAGAACGGTCTGGTGATCCTCGACCACGACGAGCACATGCGGCCCGACACCACGCTCGAAGGCCTGGGCAAGCTGAAGACCGCGTTCGACGGCATCGGCGAGATGGGCGGCTTCGACGACGTGGCGCTGACCAAATACCACTATGTCGAGAAGATCAACCACGTCCACACCGGCGGCAACAGCTCCGGCATCGTCGACGGCGCCGCGCTGGTGCTGGTCGGTTCGGAAGCGGCCGGCAAGTCGCAGGGCCTGACCCCACGGGCGCGCATCGTGGCCACCGCCACCAGCGGCTCGGACCCCGTCATCATGCTCACCGGCCCGACCCCTGCCACGCGCAAGGTGCTCGACCGCGCGGGCCTGACGATCGACGACATCGACCTGTTCGAGCTCAACGAGGCCTTCGCGTCGGTGGTCTTGAAGTTCCAGAAGGACCTCAACATTCCGGACGAGAAGCTCAACGTCAACGGTGGCGCCATCGCAATGGGCCACCCGCTGGGCGCCACGGGCGCCATGATCACCGGCACCATGGTCGACGAGCTCGAGCGCCGCAACGCGCGTCGCGCCCTGGTCACGCTGTGCATCGGCGGCGGCATGGGTGTCGCCACCATCATCGAGAGGGTTTGAGACCATGGCAGAGAACACCATTCAGTGGGATAAGGACGCCGACGGCATCGTCACGCTGACCCTGGACGACCCCACCGGGTCGGCCAACGTGATGAACGAGCACTACAGCGAGTCCATGCACAACGCTGTGGAACGCCTTGCCGCCGAAAAGGATTCGATCACCGGCGTGGTCATCACCAGCGCGAAGAAGACCTTCTTCGCCGGCGGCGACCTCAAGGGCATGATCAACCTCGGCCCGGAGAACGCCGGCGAGGCGTTCGACACCGTCGAGTCGGTCAAGCGTGACCTGCGCGCCCTGGAGACCCTCGGCAAGCCGGTCGTCGCCGCCATGAACGGGGCCGCGCTGGGCGGCGGCCTGGAGATCGCGCTGGCCTGTCACCACCGCATCGCCGCGGACGTCAAGGGTCTGGTCGTCGGCCTGCCCGAGGTCACGCTGGGCCTGCTGCCCGGCGGCGGCGGGGTGACCCGCACCGTGCGGATGTTCGGCATCCAGAACGCTTTCATGAACATCCTGTCGCAGGGCACCCGCTTCAAGGCAGACAAGGCCAAGGAGATCGGCCTGGTCGACGAACTCGTCGGCTCGGTCGACGAATTGGTGCCCGCCGCCAAGGCGTGGATCAAGGCCAACCCCGATTCGCACGAACAGCCCTGGGACAAAAAGGGTTACAAGATGCCCGGCGGCACTCCGTCCAGCCCCGCGCTGGCGGCGAACTTGCCGGCGTTCCCGGCGCTGCTGAAGAAGCAGCTCAAGGGCGCGCCGATGCCGGCGCCGCGGGCCATCCTGGACGCCGTGGTCGAGGGCGCGCAGGTGGACTTCGACACCGCCAGCCGCATCGAGAGCCGCTACTTCACCCAGCTGGTGACCGGCCAGGTCGCCAAGAACATGATCCAGGCGTTCTTCTTCGACCTGCAGCACATCAACGGCGGTGGTTCCCGGCCGGACGGCATCGAGCCGGTCAAAATCAACAAGATCGGGGTGCTGGGCGCGGGCATGATGGGCGCCGGCATCGCCTACGTGTCGGCCAAGGCCGGCTACGAGGTGGTGCTCAAGGACGTCAGCCTCGAGGCCGCCCAGAAGGGCAAGGGCTACTCGGAAAAGCTTGAGGCCAAGGCACTTCAGCGGGGCAAGACCACCGAGGAGAAGAGCAAGGCGCTGCTGGACCGCATCACCCCGGCCGCCGACCCGGCCGACCTCAAGGGCGTCGACTTCGTGATCGAGGCCGTGTTCGAGAACCAGGAACTCAAGCACAAGGTGTTCCAGGAGATCGAGGACATCGTCGAGCCCAACGCGCTGCTGGGGTCGAACACCTCGACGCTGCCGATCACCGGTCTGGCGACCGGTGTGAAGCGCCAGGAGGACTTCATCGGGATCCACTTCTTCTCGCCGGTCGACAAGATGCCGCTGGTGGAGATCATCAAGGGCGAGAAGACCTCTGACGAGGCGCTGGCCCGCGTGTTCGACTACACGCTGGCCATCGGCAAGACCCCGATCGTGGTGAACGACAGCCGCGGGTTCTTCACCAGCCGCGTCATCGGCACGTTCGTCAATGAGGCGCTGGCGATGCTGGGTGAGGGCGTGGAGCCCGCGAGCGTCGAGCACGCCGGTTCGCAGGCCGGCTACCCGGCGCCGCCGCTGCAGCTGTCCGACGAGCTGAACCTGGAGCTGATGCACAAGATCGCGACGGCCACCCGCAAGGGCGTGGAGGACGCGGGCGGCACTTACGAGCCGCACCCGGCGGAGGCCGTCGTCGAGAAGATGATCGAGCTGGAGCGGCCCTCGCGGTTGAAGGGCGCCGGCTTCTACGAGTACGTCGACGGCAAGCGGACCCGGTTGTGGCCGGGCCTGCGCGAGACGTTCAAGTCCGGCAGCGCGGAAATCCCGTTGCAGGACATGATCGATCGCATGCTGTTCGCCGAAGCGCTCGAGACGCAGAAGTGCCTTGACGAGGGCGTGCTGACGTCGACCGCCGACGCCAACATCGGGTCCATCATGGGCATCGGGTTCCCGCCGTACACCGGTGGTAGCGCGCAGTTCATCGTCGGTTACGAGGGTGCGCACGGTGTCGGCAAGGAAGCCTTCGTGGCCCGGGCCAAGGAACTGGCCGCCCGCTACGGCGACCGCTTCCTGCCACCGGCATCGCTGAGCTAATCACCGACGCAAGCGGCCAGCCCCCGAAGCGACGTGCTCGGGGGCTGGTGCGTTCGGTGGCTCGACGGCTGTGCTGCGCCCGAGACTTAAGCCATTGCGAAGCGATACGGCGTGTCGTCGCAACAGGTTACGTGTCGCGGCGCGCGAATAGGTAGTACCACGCCGGGGTCTTCTCGGCGCGGTCCAGCTCGCGCTCGGGGCCGACCGACAACAGCGTCCAGCTCTGCGCGAATCGGCGTTCCATCTCGGCGCGGTCGACTCCGCGCACCCCGACCCGACCGCCGGGGACGAACGCGACGATCAGCAGCCGTGCGTCGGGCGCCGCCAGGGCGCTGATCTCGCGGACGTAGGCGTCGCGGTCGGCGTCGCTCATGTTGTGCAGGCAGCCGTTGTCCACGATCAAGTTGAAGTTCGCGCCGACGCCGGCCCGGCTCAGTTGCGTGACGTCGGCCCGAAGAAACTCGACGGCGGCGCCCGCCGCGCTGGCCTTGGCACGTGCGCGTTCGAGTGGTTTGGCCACGAAGTCGACCGCGGTGACCTTCCAGCCGTGTTGGGCCAGATAGATCGAGCAGTCGCCGGTACCGCAGCCGACCTCCAGGGCCGACCCGGCGGTCAGCGCCGCGGCGTCAGCCGTTCCCTCGACCAGGCCCCGCAGGCTCTGCGCCAGCGGATGACCATCCCACGGGGTGAACCCGATGCGGTAAAAGATCCGAAACAGCGTTTGTTTGGAAGCCATAGCTCACCCTAGGCCCGCGGGGGCGGTCACCTGGAGGCGGCGGCGATGCGGCGCCATTGCTCCCGCGGGAAGGCCCGGGGATCGGGCAGCAGCACCTGGACGCAGACGTGGTCGGCGCCCGCGGAACGATGCTCGGCGACGCGGCGCATGATGGCCTCTTCATCACCCCACGCGATGATGGCGTCGAACAGCCGATCGCTCACCTGCGACAGGTCGTCTTCGGTGAAGCCGCTGCGCAGCAGGTTGTTGGCGTAGTTGGGCAACGCCAAATACGACCGCAGCCAATCGGTTCCGATCTGTCGGGCCTCGTCGGCGCTGTCGGTCAAGATCACCGTCTGTTCGGGCAGCAGCAACGGACCGCTGCCCAAAGTCGAACGGGCAGAAGCGGTGTGCTCGGGGGTGACAAGGTAAGGATGGGCGCCGCCGGCTCGGGTCGCCGACAACGTCAGCATCTTGGGGCCCAGCGCGGCAAGCACCCGGCGCTCGGTGGGAACCGGCCGCGGCGCGGCGTCCAGGCCGTCCAGAAAGGATGCGGTGGCCGCCAGTGGTTTGCGATATCGCCCGGGTTGGCCGGCGTCGATCAGCGGGGCGTGGCTGACGCCGATCCCGAGCAGGAAGCGGTCACCGTGCTCGGCCGTCAGCGTCGCGTAGGAGTCGGCGACATCGCCGGGCGAATGCATCCACAGATTCAGGATGCCCGTGGCGATCACGGTCCGCTTGGTCGCGCCGAGCAGATGCCCCACCGCGTCGAACACCGGCCCGCCGACATCGGGTATCCACAGCGCCGGGAACCCCAGTTCGTCGAGTTCGGCTGCGGCCTCGGCGGATTCGGTCGGGTCACCGTAGCGTAGCTGACTGCTCCAGATTCCAACGCCCGTCAATTCCATGTGCAGTCTTCCCTTCGTGGCGCGCGCCTGCCGCGGTGGCTCGGGCCGCGGCTCTACACGACATGCTGTCAGACGTCGCTTCCGGAGTATTCGGGCACCGGCATCGAATCGTGCATCCGGACGCCCCTGGTGTTGAGCTTCGCCACAGACCGGGACAGCGACCCGGGCATCGCCGAGATCAGCTGGGCTCCACGGGTTAACGCCCATACTCCGATTCGTGAACCGGGGATGATGCCTTTGGCGGCGCCGCGGGCGAAAGTCCGGCTGCGCCGCACCGATTCGTGCATCCGCAGTTCGTAGGCGGCGAAGGCGCGCAGGTGGTCCCCGTCCGCCTCGGCGAGCTCTCCGGCCAACACATACGCGCCCAGGACGGCGAGACTGGTGCTGCCGCCCACCGCGGGCCCCGGGCAGTAACCCGCGTCACCGACCAGGGTGACCCGCCGCCGTGACCACCGGTCGGTGCGCAGCTGGGTGATCGAGTCGAAGTAGAAGGTGGGCGTGTGCTCCAGTTCTGCCAGCCAGGTGTCCACCTGTTCGTGCATGCCGGCGAAAGTGTCGCGCAGTATCTCCTTCTGCCGCAACGCATCGCGATGCTCGTAATCCAATTCCTCTTTGCTGCGGAACAGGAACACCGCCCGGGCGTCATCCAGGTGGTCCGCCGTATAGATTCCGGCGAAACGGCCGACGCCGACGTGACCGACCATCTCGCCGGATTCGACGAGCGCCTTGGGCGCCGACAACACCGACAGGTACCCGCCGAGAAAGCGCGTCAGGTTGGCTTCCTCGCCGAAGGTCAGGCGCCGAACGTTGGAGTGCAGCCCGTCGGCGCCCACGATGACGTCGAAGGTACGCGCCGGCGAATGCTCGAATGTCACGGTGCCGTCGTGCTCGATCGCGGTGATGGAATCACCGAACACGTACTCGACGTCGTCGCGGGCCGCGTCATAGTAGATCTCGCTCAGGTCGTCGCGCATGATTTCCACGTGCGAATCGGAGGTCGCGGCGTAGATCTTGGTGAGGTCGACCTCGATGGCCTTCGTCCGCCCTTCGCGGTACATCGTCAACCGTTCCGTTCCGGTGGCCCGCGCCTCGATGCGCGGAAGCACACCCATTTTCGTCGAGATTTCCATTGCGGGACGGAACAAGTCGACGGCGTGGCCACCGGTTTTGCGCAGCGTCGGTGCGCGCTCCACCACGGTGACGTCGAAACCGTACCGGGTGAGCCAGTACGCCAGGACCGGACCCGCGATGCTGGCGCCCGAGATGAGTATGCGCATGATCACCTCCCACGCTTACTTAACGTTCGGTAAGCGTAACATCCCACTTACCTATCGGTAAGTCAGGTAAATTGGCGGGGTGAGCAGGCCCCGGTCGGATACCCGTGAGCGCATCCAACAGGTCGCCCGGGAGCTCTTCCTGCAGCGCGGCGTGCAGCGCACCAGCCTGCAGGACATCGCGGACCGGCTGGGTATCACCAAACCCGCCTTGTACTACCACTTTCCCTCACGCGAAGACCTGGTGCGCAGCATCTTGGTGCCGCTGATTGACGAGGGTGAACGCTTCGTGGCCGAGCACGAGGGTCGCCGCCGCAACAATGCGCGCGAGCTGCTGGAGGGGTATTTCGATTTCCACTACCGGCACCGCCGCGACCTGGTGCTGCTGTTGACCGAGCTGTCGACGCTGATCGACCTCGACCTCATCGACACGGTGCTCGCGTGGCGTGAGCGGCTGGCCAGGCTGGTGTTCGGCAAGAAGCCGACGCTCGCGCAGTCCACCCGGGCGGTGGTCGCGTTCGGTGGCTTGCAGGATTGCTGCGTGCAGTTTCCCGATGCGCCGTACGAAGAGCTACGCGAGAAGTCGGTTGCGGCCGCGCTCGACGCGCTGGGTGGGTAGCGGAGGGCTACAGTCCCGGTATGCGCTTTGGACTCTTCATTCCGCAAGGCTGGCGAATGGATCTGGTCGGGATCGAACCCGAGAACCACTGGGCAGTGATGCGAGATCTGGCGACCTACGCGGACCGCAGCGCCTGGGACTCGCTGTGGGTCTACGACCATTTCCACACCGTTCCGGTGCCGACGGGTGAAGCCACCCACGAAGCCTGGTCGTTGATGGCGGCATATGCGGCCACCACCTCGCGGATCAAACTCGGTCAGATGTGCACGGCGATGAGCTACCGCAACCCCGTCTACCTCGCCAAGGTCGCCGCGACTGCCGACATCATCTCCGGTGGCCGCATCCAGATGGGGATCGGCGGTGGCTGGTACGAACACGAATGGCGCGCTTACGGTTACGGATTCCCGTCGGCGGGGGTGCGGTTGGGTCGACTCGACGAGGGCGTGCAGATCATGCGCGACGCCTGGCGCGACGGCAAGGTCAGCTTCGAGGGCAAGCATTACCAGGTTGACGGGGCGATCCTCGCGCCAAAGCCCCTGCGGGAAAACGGGATTCCGCTATGGATCGCCGGCGGCGGTGAGAAGGTGACGTTGCGGATCGCCGCTCAATACGCGCAGTACACCAACTTCACGCCGGAGCCCGAAGCGTTCGCGCACAAGTCCGAGGTGCTGGCCGAGCACTGCCGCAGCGTGGGCACCGACTATCACGCGATTGTGCGGTCGGTCAACGTCAATGCGATCGTCGGCAACTCCGAGGCCGATGTCAAAGACCGGCTGCAACGAGTCCGCGACCGGCTGGTGGGTTGTGTGGGCGAGGCCGCGGCGGATGCGATGATCGCCGGCACCAGCGGACCGGACTCGGCGACGGGCACACCGGATCAGGTGATCGAGCGGCTCGCGAAGATCCGCGACCTCGGGTGCGAATACGCCATCTGCTACTTCCCCGAGGCCGCCTACGACCGTTCGGGTATCGAGATGTTCGAGAGCCAGGTCATACCCGCGCTGACTTAGCCAACCTCGAAAGCCGGCGTCAGATGTCGGAAGTCGTGTACCTGGTCTTGGCCGGCGGCGCGGCCAGCAGCGGAGGAAGCTGGGTCAGCTTGCCTTCGCCGGCGCGGAAGGCGCGGTAGGCCTCGTCGTTTTCGACCGTCTCCCAGATCTCGTAGATGAGCCAGTGCGCTTCGTCGTCTTCGTCGACGAGCACGTCAGTGCGGACGTTGCCGTCGAACGCCCGGGTGTCCTGTAGCGCCCGGCCCATCAGCTCGCGCCCCGCAGCGACCTCGCCGGGCTTGAATCTGAGCTCAAGTATCACGGTGACCGTCATGGGCCCAACATATCTTCGCGCCTGGTCGGGCGGCGGCCCGCCCGTCATCCCAAGGAGGAGAATGCGGTTTCCACTTTTCGGAAAGCTGTTATACGGTTCAGTCGGAATTGTTCATTTGGTGCACCGTGGACGTCGCTGGAGGACCCCTCAATGCAGAAGGCGCTGGCTCCCGAGATCTCAACCTGGCCCGACGAGAATCCGCAGCTGATCGGCAGTCGGTGCGGTGATTGCAACGCCACCACCTTTCCGGTGCAGGAGCGGTGCCCGCGGTGCAGCGGAGGCGCGATGAGCGACGTGCTGTTGCCGCGGACCGGGACCGTCGTCGCTTGGACCACCCAGGGCTTCCCGCCCGGGGCCCCGTACGCCGGCCCGACCGGCAAGGACTTCGTGCCGTTCGGCGTGGGTCTGGTCCAGCTCGGCGACGTGATCCGGGTCGAGGGCCGGCTGACCGAGAGCGACCCCGCCAAGCTGAAGTTCGGCCAGGAAGTCGAACTCACCATGGTGCCGTTCACCACCGACGCGGACGGCAACGAGATCGTCACGTTCGCTTTCCAGCCGGTCTAGACAGAAGGAGCCTGAGATGACCAATGATGTGGCGATCATCGGTGTGGGCCTGCATCCTTTCGGCCGTTTCGAGAAGACCGCGATGCAGATGGGCGCCGAGGCCATTCAGTCCGCGCTCACCGACGCCGGAGTGCAGTGGAAGGACATCCAGTTCGGCTTCGGTGGCAGTCACGAAGTGTCCAACCCGGATGCCGTGACCCGCCTGGTCGGACTGACCGGCATCACCTTCACCAACGTCTTCAACGCCTGCGCCACCGCGGCCAGCGCCATCCAGCAGACCGCGGACACCATCCGGCTGGGCAAGTACGACATCGGCATCGCCATCGGCTTGGACAAGCACCCCCGCGGCGCCTTCACCGACGACCCCGCCAAGCTGGCGCTGCCGCAGTGGTACGCGCAGAACGGTCAGTTCGTCACCACCAAGTTCTTCGGGATGAAGGCCAACAAGTACTTGCACGACCACAACATCTCCCAGGAGACGCTGGCGCGGGTGGCCAACAAGAACTTCCGCAACGGCGCACTGAACCCGAATGCCTTCCGGCGCAAGGAGATCTCGGTCGAGGAGATCCTCAACTCGACCGTGCTCAACTACCCGTTGACGCAGTACATGTTCTGCGCGCCCGACGAGGGGGCCGCGGCCGTGATCATGTGCCGCGCGGACATCGCGCACAGGTTCACCGACAAGCCGGTGTACGTGCGCGCCTGTGAGATCCGCACCCGCACGTTCGGTGCGTACGAGGTGCACGCCACCTTCGCGCCGCTCGATGAGGACGTCTCCCCGACGGTGTACGCCGCCAAGGCGGCCTACGAAGCCGCGGGCATCGGGCCCGAGGACGTCGACGTCGCCCAGCTGCAGGACACCGACGCCGGCAACGAGGTCATCCACATGGCCGAGACGGGGCTGTGCGCCGACGGCGAGCAGGAGAAGCTGCTGGCCGACGGCGCCACCGAGATCCACGGCTCGATGCCGGTCAACACCGACGGCGGGCTGATCGCCAACGGCGAGCCGATCGGCGCGTCGGGGCTGCGGCAGATGCACGAACTGGTGCGGCAGCTGCGCGGCGAGGCGGGGGAGCGGCAGGTGCCCGGCAACCCGCGCGTCGGGCTGGCCCAGGTTTACGGTGCGCCCGGCACCGCGTCGGCGACCATCCTGTCGCTCTGAATCGCTTGCGCCGCAGCCTAAATCGCTGGGCCCAGCAGGTCGTCCGCGTCGCGGATGATGTAGCCGTAGCCCTGCTCGGCCAGGAAGCGCTGCCGGTGCGCGGCATACTCGGCGTCCAGGCTGTCGCGCGCGACCACGGAATAGAAGATGGCGCCCCCACCGTCGGACTTGGGCCGCAGCAACCGGCCCAGCCGTTGCGCCTCCTCCTGGCGTGAGCCGAACGTTCCCGAGACCTGCACCGCCACAGAGGCTTCCGGCAGGTCGATGGAGAAGTTCGCAACCTTGGACACCACCAGGGTGGACAGCTCGCCGCGCCGGAACGCGTCGAACAGTTCCTCGCGTTCCTTGGTCCGGGTGGACCCCTGGATCACCGGGGCGTTCAGCTCGGCGCCAAGCTCGTCGAGCTGATCGAGATAGGCACCGATCACCAGCGTCTGCTCACCGGGATGCTTCGCCAGGATCGACTTGACCACAGCGATTTTGGTGTGGACAGTCGAGCACAACTTGTACCGCTCTTCGGGCTCGGCGGTGGCGTAAAGCATGCGCTCGTTGTCGGTCATGGTGACCCGCACCTCGACGCACTCGGCCGGCGCGATCCAGCCCTGCGCCTCGATATCCTTCCACGGCGCGTCATAGCGCTTCGGGCCGATCAGCGAGAACACATCGCCCTCGCGGCCGTCCTCGCGGACCAGCGTGGCCGTCAGACCCAGGCGCCGCTTGGACTGCAGATCGGCGGTCATCCGGAACACCGGCGCGGGCAACAGGTGGACCTCGTCGTAGATGATCAGCCCCCAGTCCCGGCTGTCGAAGAGTTCCAGGTGTCGGTATTCACCCTTGGTGCGGCGGGTGATCATCTGATACGTCGAAATGGTGACGGGCCGAATCTCCTTGCGCTCGCCGGAGTATTCGCCGATCTCATCCTCGGTGAGCGACGTGCGCGCGATCAGCTCGCGCTTCCATTGCCGGGCCGCGACGATGTTGGTGACCAGAATCAGCGTCGTCGCACCGGCTTTCGCCATGGCGGCCGCGCCCACCAGCGTCTTGCCGGCGCCGCACGGAAGCACCACCACCCCGGATCCGCCGGACCAGAAGGAGTCGGTGGCCATCTGCTGATAGTCGCGCAGGTGCCAGCCGTCCTGGGCCAGGCTGATCGGATGCGCTTCGCCGTCGACGTAGCCCGCGAGATCCTCGGCAGGCCAACCGATCTTGAGCAGCATCTGCTTGACGCGGCCGCGCTCGCTGGGATGGACGACGACCGTGTCGTCGTCGATGCGGGCGCCGAGCATCGGGGCAATCTTCTTGTTGCGCAACACCTCTTCGAGCACCGCGCGATCCAGGCTCACCAGCGTCAGGCCGTGCGCGGGGTTCTTCACCAGCTGCAGGCGACCGTAGCGGGCCATGGTGTCGACGATGTCGACCAGCAGTGGTTGGGGCACCGCGTAGCGCGAGAAGCTGACCAGCGCGTCGACCACCTGTTCGGCGTCATGACCCGCGGCGCGGGCGTTCCACAGCGCCAGCGGCGTGATGCGGTAGGTGTGCACGTGCTCGGGTGCGCGTTCCAGCTCGGCGAACGGCGCGATGGCGGCGCGCGCCGCGCCGGCCAGCTCGTGGTCTACCTCGAGCAACACCGTCTTGTCGGACTGCACGATCAACGGTCCGTCAGACATGTTCAGCGCCACTCCTTCTCATCGGTGCTCTGCGTGCCAACCATTATCCGGCGGTGGCCGACACGACCGAGGTGATGCGGTGGATGGCGAAGTCACGCAGCCGCCCGGACGCGGAATCGAAGGCGACCAGCTGACCGCCCTTGATGGTGATCGGCGACACCACCCGCTGGGTGGCCACGCCCGCCGCATCCAGATAACCGATCACCAGGGTGTCTTGTTCCTTGGCCGCGCGCTGCAGCTGCGTCATGGTCACGGCGGGATCGATGCGGATATTGCCGAACGGCGCGGCGGTCACCTTGCGCAGCACGGCCACCACCGCGTTGAGGCTTTCGCTGTTGGGGCGCCGGGCCGGGCGATAGGGCCGGCGCTGCTGGGGTGTGGCCACCCGGGCGCCGCGCGGACGCACGTCGACGATGGCGCCGGATGAATCCTCAGCCGCCGGCGCGAAGCCCGCGGACCGCAGGGCGGCGAGCACCTCGCCGATCGGAGCCGGCGACACCGCGACCGTCGGCGCCAGGGCCCGCAACTGCACCTCCCCGGCCGCCGGCGCGGCCAAAGCCTGGGCCAGCAGCGCGGGGTCCTCGCAGCGCACGAACGACGCGGCGATGCCGATCCGCAGCTGCCCGTGCCGGCGCGCGACATCGTCGATCAGATAGGTAAGCCCTTGGGGCACAGGCGTTTTGGAATGCCTGGCGAACAAGGAATGCATCCAGTCGCGAGTCTTGCCGACATCGAGTGCGTGCCGGATCGACTGCTCGCTGACGCGGTACACCATCGCGGCGCCGGCCGATTCGACGGTGGCGACGACGGCGAGTTGCTCGGCCAGGTCGCGTTCCAATGGCCCTGGCACGACCACGGTCAGGTCCGCCTGCACCAAAAAGTGGTCGACCGGTTTGGGTAGCGCCCGGTTCATCGCCTCGATCGCGACCTGCGGATCGCCGTCGTTGTCGAGCAGCGCACGGCCGGGTGTGCTGATCGCGCCGCGGCCGACCAGTCCCAAGGCGGTGCTCTCGGCGAGCAGGTCCCCGACGGGCCCGGGCTGCAACCGCTTCGCCCAGCGTGGACGCCGCCAGATCAGCGCCGCCGAGGCTGCCGCCGCGTCGACGCCGGCGCCGGGGGACAGCTCGGAGAGCATGCCGAGCAGCAGCCGGCGATCCAGCGGCGCGGCCGTCGAGTACAGGCCGTCGGTGAGAGCCCCGTAGGGCTTCGCGTCGGGGCCCCGACTGCCGATCAGCGCCGGCCGACCGGGAAGGTCGAGCCAGCTGCCGGCCAACAGCTGCCAGCGTTCGGCCGCCGACATCGCGGTGTACCGGTCGGTGGCGACCGTCGGCGCCCAGTACGGCGCCTCGCCGGTGACCGGCTCGGGGTCGGGCATGCCGCTGGCGATCAATCCGGCCGCGGCCGTGACTTCGAGGATCAATCCCAGCCGCGGCTCGTCGATGCCGGTCACCTTGCTGAGCCGCTTGACGTCGCGAATTCCCAGGCCGCCGCTGCGCAGCTCGGAAACCGGTGCGGCGGAGAGCGTTTCAAGCACAACGTCGACCTCGTGTAGCAAGTCGATGACGGCCCCGGCGGCCACCGCGTCCGCGTCGTGGGCCGTGGTCGTCGAGACCACCGGGTCGGGTGCGGTCAGCTGCATAGGGCCCGGCTGCTCGCCGCGCAGCACCTGCCCGACGTGGCGGGGCAAGATCACCGTCTCGGCGTCGACGCGCCGCAGCAGGCCTATGGCCAGCAGCTGGGGGACCGGCCGGTCGGCGGGCGCGCCGGGCGCGGCGTCGCGAGTGCGGCCCATCGGGGAACCCTCGAGAAGCTTCTCCAGCACGTCGAGCTGGGCCTGATCGAGATCGTCGATCAGACCGGCGATCTGCTCGGCGCTGCGCGACGTGTCCTCGAGAATGACCTGGCCCGGATGCCAGGGCATCCCCGTCGCGGCGTCGGCTGCTACGCGCAGAGCGGCCTCACCCCAGACCAGGGCGCGTTGCCGGAGGTCGTCCAGCGCATCGAGGACGTCGGCTTCGGCGGCGCGGTCACCGATCAGCGCCAGCAGTTTCGCGGCGGGCACCGGCTCCGCGTCGGCCTGCAGCACCAGCAGCGCATCGAGTACGGCCAGGCGCAGGAAGTCGAGGTCGTCGGTGCCGGCCTTGATCGACTGGCGGGCCTGGGCGCGCGCGGCCAGCGCGGCGATGCTGCCGGGTGGGGGCTGGGCCAGGTCCGGCCGCAACTCCAACAGTCGGATCAGCCGCTCATCGGATAACTCGGCCAGCCACGACCCCAGCGGGATATCCGGGGTGTTGTCGGTCATTGCTGACCAGCGTAAAGCAGGTGGCGGGTACCCAGCAGACGCTCAGCGCGGGGAGGTCTGATTGAACCGTGCCTGGCGCCGGGAGTAATCGCCCCAACGCCGGATCGAGTCTGCGGCGACGTGCCGCACGGGCACATTCTTAAGGCGGGCGCGGCGGCGCAACTTGTTCACGGCGTCGTCCATGGAAATGTCGAATCGCGAGCTGAGCATCCCGGCGGCGATCGTCACATCGAGGTCGAAGTCGTCGGTGTCCAATTGCGATTCGATATGCACTCCGTCGGACAGGAGAGCCGAGACCGCCAGGTCGGCCGCGATCGCGGTGTCGATCCATTCGGCGTGGTCGGGAGCGCGTTCGCGGCGGCTGCGATAGACGGTGAACGCTCCTACTACGTCGCCGTCGAGCATCATCGGATACGCGGAGACTCCGACGATGCCGAGGTCGAGGGCGGCCGTGGCGTAGCCGGGCCAGAGGGCACAATCGCTGGCCAGGTCGGCGACGTGCACCGGAACGCCGCTGAGCAGGGCCGCATGCATGGGACCCTCCGCCAATTCGGCGCCCCACTGATCCATGTTGCTGGCGCGGGCGTCGCTGGCGGTCAACAGTGCAAGCTGCCCGGACGCGCTCTGCAGCGAAATAGCTGCGCCGACGACGGTGTCGAATGCTTCCACGGCCAGGACGCACAGCGAGGCCGACCATCCGCGGCCGGGGTTTTCGCGGGTGTGCGCCATGAGCAGCTGCCACAGCCGGCGGCGCCGCTGACTGGATGCCGTCGGGCCGGACGGCCCGCGCGAGGTGCCTACCGCGAGTAGCGCATCGGTCAGCCTCGTGTTCTGCTCGATCAGGAGGTCATGCAGACCGCGATAGCGCGACGCCGTCAGGGCAAGGGCGCGACCGTCTGCGCTGCGGTCGATGCCATCGGCGATCAGCGGGGTGATGTCTTCGACGTGGTGAAGCAACCCCACCACCCGGCCCTCGTCGTCGCTGATCGGAGAGTTAACCGGGCTCCATATCTTGGGAATGAATTCGGCGCTGCCGCTGGGTGCGATGTCGTAACGCTGAATGGGCATCTGGTGCGCGGCCGCGTCCCGCAGGACCCGGCTGAGCGAAGCCTGCAGGTTCTGCACGCCGGTGGCCGCGACGTCGGCGGGATTGTCTGGGAAAGCGTCGAACATCTGCTCGCCGATGAGTTCGTCGCGCTCACGACTCGTCGCCCGCAGGTAGGCGTCGTTGACGGCCCGGATGTTGAGTTCCGCATCCAGGAGCAGGTAAGGAGCCGCCGTCACGGCAAAAACCGGACTGTTCGCGGCGGCGTCTAGCACGGCTGGCACGATCATTTCAGCGTAACTCGGCGTGGCCGACCGTCGCATTACGTTCGAGGGCGCCCAACACCCAAGCCCTTGCGGCTACATGCTGTGCGCCACCTGTCAGAATGGACCTCGTGGCTGACAATGCTGACGGCAAAGCGCGCAAAACCAAGTATGTCGACAACGGCTGGCCGACGACCGACCCCGACGACCACGCGGTGAGCGAACTCGTGACCGATCGCACGGGCGCACTGTCGCCGTTCGGCGAGCTGGTGTTCCCGCTGCCTTCCACCGAACTGCCCTACCTGCACCCGGTCACCGTCGTCAATCGGTAGGCCGCCAGATGGCCTCTGAGGACTCCAAAGCCTCGGCGAAATGGGCGTCGGAGAATTCCGGCCCCGGCGTCCTGTCACATCTGGACGACCGTGGGGCGGCGCACATGGTCGACGTCAGCGAGAAGGCAGCCACCAAGCGAACTGCGATGGCCGCCGGGGTGGTGCGCTCATCGGCGGAAGTGCTGGCGCTGATTTCGACCGGCGGCCTGCCCAAGGGCGATGCCCTGGCCACCGCGCGGATAGCCGGCATTCAGGCCGCGAAGCGCACCAGCGAACTCATCCCGCTATGTCATCAACTCGCTCTCACCGGGGTCGACATCGACTTCACCGTGCGGGAGTCTGAGGTCGAGATCATCGCAACGGTGCGAAGCACCGACCGCACGGGGGTAGAGATGGAAGCGCTGACGGCGGTCAGCGTCGCGGGGCTGACGCTCTACGACATGATCAAGGCGGTAGACCCGGCCGCACGAATCGACGACATTCGAGTGCTGCGCAAGGAAGGCGGCAAGACCGGAAGGTGGGCGCGCCCATGAGCACCCGTTCCGCCCGCATCATCATCGCCTCGACCCGCGCGTCCTCAGGGGCGTACGACGACCGTTGCGGCCCGATCATCGCCGAATGGCTTGCAGAGCGCGGCTTTTCGGCCCCGGAGGCCGAGGTGGTGGCCGACGGGCCACCGGTCGGCGACGCGCTGCGCACCGCGATCGACGCCGGGGCCGACGTCATCATCACCTCCGGCGGCACCGGCATCTCGCCCAGCGACAGCACACCGGACCACACCGTGGCCGTCGTCGACTACCTGATTCCGGGACTGGCGGAAGCGATCCGCCAGTCGGGTCTGCCGAAGGTGCCGACATCGGTGTTGTCGCGCGGGGTGTGCGGTGTGGCCGGCCAGACCCTGATCGTGAACCTGCCCGGTTCGCCCGGGGGGGTTCGCGACGGCCTCGGCGTGCTCGCCGATGTGCTGGACCACGCACTCGATCAGCTCGCCGGCAAAGATCACCCGCGATGACGCTCGTCGTGCGCGCCGCGATGACCGAGCACCCCATTTCACTGGCCGAGCATGAAGAGTTGGTGGGCCATCAGTCGGCAGGGGCCATCGTCGGGTTCGTCGGCATGATCCGCGACCACGACGGCGGACGGCGGGTGGTGCGGCTGGAGTACTCCGCGCACCCGTCTGCCGACCAGGTCATCGCCGACGTGGTGGCCGAGGTGGCCGAGCAGTCCAGCGGCGTGCGCGCCGTCGCCGCCAGCCATCGCATCGGCCCGCTGCGCATCGGAGAGGCGGCGCTGGTTGCGGCCGTCGCCGCCGACCACAGGCAAGCGGCATTCGCCACCTGCGCGCACCTGGTGGACACCATCAAGGCGCGGCTACCGGTGTGGAAGCACCAATTCTTCGCCGACGGAACCGAGGAGTGGGTGGGCTCGGCCTGACGCGCTAGGCACGGCGGCCACCGGAACGGTGCGCCGAGCCCGACACGCCCCGAAAAGGAGGGGTTTCGGGGCGTGCGGGGAGTACGGCGGCGTCAGGCGTTAGGAGACGGCTGAGCGAGAGCGTCCAGCGCGTCGTTCCCGTGAACGTCCTGGGCCCGGATCGCATCCCACAGCTGCACGAGGTAGTTACCTTCAGAAGCCTGCTGCGGCATGTCTTCCGGAACGAAACCGTGGAAGCCCGTGTCCACGACGGGCGGTGCGTCCGCCGGAGGTGCGGGCGGCATCGCGTCGGCCGGAGGTGCGGGCGGCATCGCGTCGGCCGGCGGCGGTGCGTCGGCCGGGGGAGCCGGCGGCAGGTCCACGGGAGGCGCGGGCGGCATCGCGTCGGCCGGGGGAGCCGGCGGCAGGTCCGCCGGGGGCGGCGGAGGAGCGTCCGGCGGTGCCGGCCGGTCAAACCCGGCCAATTGCACCGGAGCGGGCGGGGGCGCGTCGGCGGGCGGGGCCAGCGGTGCCGGGGCGCCATTGATGCCGGGCGCATCCAGGCTGGCCGGAGCCGGCACGTCGCGCTGGGTGGGACCCGACAGGGGGCCACCGCACACGGGCCAGGCGCCACGACCCTGGGTGGCGAGCACCCGCTCGGCGACGGCGATCTGCTGTTCCTTGCTGGCGAGTTCGGCCGACGGTGCGTACTGGCCACCGCCGTGTGCGGCCCAGGTGCTCGCGCTGAATTGCACGCCACCGTGGTAGCCATTGCCGGTATTGATGCCCCAGTTGCCACCGGATTCGCAACGGGCTACCTGATCCCATTCACCGTCGGTGGCTGCGGCCGCTTGGCCGGCAAGGGCGATGCTGCCGCCACCAAGTACCGCGCCGGTGAAGGCGATCTTGGCGACGCTGATGTTCGAACTGCTGGGCTTACGGTGACGTCCACTCATACGCGCCGATGTATTCCTCTCTCGTCACGCGCCTGCGAGGTCAGCTGTCGGGTTCGGGTTGGAGAGGCCACCCGGCCGGCGTGGTCTCGAACGAGACGACGTCGACTTCACCCCTAGGAGCCGCGAGCGGCCCCAATCCGATCACGGTGGACCGGTGGGTCCCCCGTCTCCATCCATGTAGTTCGGAGGCCCCCGCCTATTGGATGGAGCTCGGCGCGATAGGGAGGGGAGGTCCGCCAATCGGGATGGCTGGCGAGCCTCCGGAGACGTTAACCGTTTCTGTTGGTCTCGTCACGTCTAGGGAAACCCGGCGTTTCCCGCTCGGCCATCTACGAAAACCGCAGGAACACATAGTGTTTGCGCAGGTCGCAATGCGCGATATCGGAGCGTGATCGCGCCGTTATCGTTCCGTTACGTGAGATATGTCACAGTTTCAACCGCCGGAAAATGGCGGCAGAACATCGATCGTGTCACCGGGTTGCAACGCCGCGGTCTCGTCGCGCACCGCGATCCCGTCGCGCAGGTATGAGCATCGGGTCAAAACGGTGGCCAGGAGGGGCCCTCGAACGGCGAGCCGCTCGACCAGCTCGCCGACCGACGTGCCGGGGCGAAGCACCACTGCCTCGGAGTCGACGCCGGCGGCCGCCCGCGCGGCCGCGAAGTAGCGCACCGTCACCTGGATTCCGTCGGCTTGGACAGGGGTCTGTCCCATGGGACTAGCCACCGATCGCGCTCATCGGGCGGTCGGGCTGGATGAAGTTCGGATCGTTGATGCCGTGGCCGGCGGGCTTGCCCCACATCGCGGCGCGCCACGCCGCCTCGACGGCGTCGTCGGGCGCACCGCTACGCAGCAGCCCACGCAGGTCGGTCTCCTGCTCGGCGAACAGGCAGCTGCGGACCTGACCGTCGGCCGTCAAGCGGGTGCGGTCACACGCCCCGCAGAACGCGTGCGAGACAGATGCGATGACCCCGAACTTGCCGCTCGGCGTGCCGGGGCCGGTATCGACCAGCCACAGCTCGGCGGGGGCCGATCCCCGCGGCGCGGGGTCGGGCCGCAGCCGGAAGTGGGGGCGCAGCGCGGCCAGCACGTCGTCGGCGCTCAGCGCCGCGTCCCGCCGCCATCGGTGTCCGGCGTCCAGCGGCATCTGCTCGATGACGCGCAACTGGTAGCCGTGCTCGAGGCAGAACCGCAACAACCCCACCACGTCTTCGCGGCCGGTGCCGGGGTCCAGAACGGCGTTCACCTTCACGGGCGTCAGGCCGGCGTCGTTGGCGGCTGCCAGGCCGTCCAGCACGTCTGCGAGCCGGTCGCGACGGGTGATGGCCGCGAAATTCCGGCGATCCACGCTGTCGAGTGAGACGTTGACCCGATTCAGGCCGGCCGCGGCGAGCCCGGCTGCGCGCCGCGCCAGCCCGACACCGTTGGTGGTCAGCGAGATCTCGGGGCGGGGCTGCAGGGCGGCCGCCTCGGCCACCACCTCTTCGAGGTGGCGCGCCAGCAGGGGTTCACCGCCCGTGAACCGCACGCTGGTGACCCCCAGCCGGGTGACCGCGATCCGCATCAGTCTGGCCACCTCGTGGGCGCTCAGCAGTTGTTCGCCCGGCAGCCAGTTGAGGCCTTCGGCCGGCATGCAATAGCTGCACCGCAGGTTGCAGCGGTCGGTCAGCGAGACCCGCAGATCGGTGGCGACCCGCCCGTAGGTGTCCACCAGCGGGCCGCTGGCCGGCACATCGCCGGGAACGGCCGGGCCGTCATCGCGGCGCGGCACCGAGGGGACGCCCAACGTCGTCAGGGTCATGCGGCCACCGGCGGCGCGTAGTGGGTCGGCGAGCTGACCGGCACGATCTGCTTACCCAGCGGCATCAGCGACACCGGAATCAGTTTCAGGTTGGCCAGCGCCAGCGGGAGGCCGACGATCGTGAGCGCCATCGCCGCCGCGCTGACCAGATGACCGATCGCCAGCCACACCCCGAACAGCACGACCCAGATGACGTTTCCGACCAGGGCGCCGGACCCCGCCGTCGACTTGTCCACAATCGTGCGGCCGAACGGCCACAGCGCGTATGAGGCGATGCGCAGCGACGCGAAGCCGAACGGAATGGTGACGATGAGCACGAAGCTGACGATCGCCGCGGCCAGGTAGCCGACGGCCATCCAGAGGCCGCCGAAGACTAGCCAGATGACGTTCAGGATCAGGCGCATATCTCCTCCGCGGTTATCACCAAGCGTACCGAGTGCCAAATAACGGGGGTGCTCGTCATCTGGGCTTCCGAGTAGGATCAGACTCCTAATACGGCGTCCTGCGCAGGCGGGACGCATATTTTGTTGCCTAATTCCGTTGATTCGTTAGACAAGCAGGTGAGACCAGTGCCGACGGGCAAGGTGAAGTGGTACGACGCTGACAAGGGCTTCGGCTTCCTGTCGCAAGAGGACGGCGAAGACGTGTACGTTCGCTCGTCGGCGTTGCCCGCTGGGGTCGAGGGCCTCAAGGCGGGCCAGCGTGTCGAGTTCGGCATCGCCTCCGGACGGCGTGGACCGCAAGCGTTGAGCCTCAAACTGATTGAGCCGCCGCCCAGCCTGACCAAGACGCGGCGCGAGGTGCCCGCCGAGCACAAGCACAGCCCCGACGAGCTGCACGGCATGGTCGAGGACATGATCACGCTGCTGGAAAGCGCGGTGCAGCCCGAGTTGCGCAAGGGTCGCTACCCGGACCGCAAGACCGCCCGCCGGGTTTCCGAGGTGGTCAAGGCCGTAGCCCGCGAACTCGACTCCTGACGGTGCCTGTGTCCGGCCACGCCGGCCGGCCGGTGGCACACGGCCAACCAGCAGAATCACCGTCTGCGCCCCAACGGAGGGTGGCGACGCCCGCACTGGGGTACTCCCTGCTCACGACGGGTATCGAGCAAGGAGGCTGTGATGGCGCAGCAAAAGCAGGTCACCGAAGAGGAAGCGAGAGCTCTCGCCGAGGAGTCTCGTGAAACGGGTTGGGAAAGACCATCTTTCGCCAAGGAGTTGTTCCTTGGTCGTTTTCCGCTGGAGCTGATTCACCCGTTTCCCACACCGTCGGAGGCTGACGAGGCGCGCACCCGTGCGTTTCTCGACCGGCTACGAGAGTTCCTGGGCACCGTGGATGGCAGCGTCATCGAACGCGATGCGCACATCCCTGACGAGTATGTGAAGGGTCTGGCCGATCTGGGCTGTTTCGGGATGAAGATACCGTCCGATTACGGCGGGCTGAATATGTCGCAAGTCGCCTACAACCGGGCCCTGATGATGGTGACGAGCGTGCATCCGAGTCTCGGCGCACTGCTGTCGGCTCATCAATCCATCGGCGTACCCGAGCCGCTCAAGCTTGCCGGGACACCCGAGCAGAAGCGAAAGTTCTTGCCGCGGTGCGCGGCTGGGGCGATATCGGCATTTCTGCTTACTGAACCCGACGTCGGCTCCGACCCGGCACGGCTGGCCTCGACGGCGACACCGGTCGAGGACGGCAAGGCCTACGAACTCGATGGCGTGAAGTTGTGGACCACCAATGGCGTGGTCGCAGAGCTGCTGGTGGTGATGGCCCGGGTGCCCAAGGGCGACGGACATCGAGGCGGCATCAGCGCCTTTGTCGTCGAGGCTGATTCGCCCGGCATCACCGTGGAGCGACGCAATAAATTCATGGGGCTGCGCGGCATCGAGAACGGTGTGACCAGGCTGCACAAGGTCCGGGTCCCGAGCGAAAACCTGATCGGCCGCGAAGGCGACGGCTTGAAGATCGCGCTGACCACCCTCAACGCCGGACGGTTGTCGATTCCCGCCAGTGCGACGGGCTCGTCGAAGTGGGCACTGAAGATAGCGCGCGAATGGTCCGGTGAGCGTGTGCAGTGGGGCAAACCATTGGCCCAACACGAGGCGGTGGCACGCAAGCTCTCGTTCATCGCCGCGACCAACTACGCCCTTGACGCGGTGCTGGAACTGTCCGCCCAGATGGCCGATGAGGGCCGCAACGACATCCGCATCGAGGCGGCGTTGGCCAAGCTATGGTCCAGCGAGATGGCCTGCCTGATCGCCGACGAGGTCATGCAGATTCGGGGCGGGCGGGGATATGAGACGGCGGAGTCGCTGGCGGCGCGCGGCGAACGTGCGGTTCCGGTCGAGCAGGCGGTGCGGGACCTGCGGATCAATCGCATCTTCGAGGGGTCCAGTGAGATCATGAGACTGCTCATCGCACGCGAAGCGGTCGATGCCCATCTCGCCGCGGCCGGTGACCTCGCGAAGCCCGACACCGGCTTGCGGCAGAAGGCCGCCGCGGCCGTCGGGGCAAGCGGGTTCTACGCAAAGTGGTTGCCGCAGCTGGTTTTCGGTGAAGGGCAGCGGCCCCGCGCCTACCATGAGTTCGGTCCGCTGGCGGCACACCTGCGCTTCGTCGAACGCTCCAGCCGCAAGCTGGCACGCAACACGTTCTACGGGATGGCACGTTGGCAGGCAAAACTGGAGCAGCGGCAGGGCTTCCTCGGGCGCGTGGTCGATATCGGTGCCGAACTGTTCGCGATGTCCGCGGCGTGCGTGCGGGCGGAGTCACAACGCGCCGCCGATGCGGCAATTGGTCAGCAGGCGTACGAGCTCGCCGAAACGTTCTGCCGGCAAGCGGCCTTGCGGGTGGAAGCCCTGTTTCACGCCCTGTGGGACAACACCGACGGCAGCGATGTCGCGCTCACCCGTAACCTGCTTCAGGGGCGCTACGGCTGGCTCGAGGACGGGGTCATCGATCAGTCCGAGGGCACCGGGCCGTGGATCGCCGAGTGGGACGAGGGCGCGTCGACCGAGACCAACTTGGCCCGGAGATTTCTCACGACCTGAGGCGCAGGTCGAACCTGAGGCGGCTGAATCCCGGCGATCGCTCGGCAATGAATCGATGTTGAGCGACTATGGGAGATATGGCTTCCTATGTTGCTTCGGCGGGCGAATTTACCCGCGACACCGACTACATCACCACCCGCATCACCGCCGATGGGCGCGACGGCTATCCGGTCGAGCCCGGGCGGTACCGGCTGGTCGTCGCCCGGGCGTGCCCATGGGCGAACCGCGCGATCATCGTGCGCCGCCTGCTGGGCCTGGAAAGTGTTCTCTCCATTGGCTTTTGCGGCCCCACCCACGACGAGCGCAGCTGGACGTTCGATCTCGATCCCGGCGGCGTCGACCCGGTGCTGAAGATCCCGCGGCTGCAGGACGCCTACTTCAAGCGTTTCCCGGACTACCCCAAGGGCATCACGGTCCCGGCGATCGTCGACGTGGGAACCGGTGAGGTGGTCACCAACGACTTCGCGCAGATGACCCTGGATCTGTCGACGGAATGGTCGGCATACCACCGCGACGGGGCACCCGAGCTGTATCCCGAACACTTGCGCTCCGAGATCGACGAGGTGAGCAAGAAGGTCTACACCGAGATCAACAACGGCGTGTACCGGTGCGGGTTCGCCGGCTCGCAGCAGGCCTACGAAGCCGCCTACGACCGGTTGTTCACCGCGCTGGATTGGGTGAGCGAACGGCTGAGCGAACAGCGATTCCTAGTGGGAGACACCATCACCGAAGCCGACGTCCGGTTGTTCACCACCCTGGCCCGCTTCGACCCGGTCTATCACGGCCATTTCAAATGCAACCGCAGCAAACTGAGCGAAATGCCGGTGCTGTGGGCCTATGCGCGCGACCTGTTCCAGACACCCGGATTCGGTGACACCGTCGACTTCGTCCAGATCAAGCAGCACTACTACATCGTGCACGCCGACATCAATCCCACCCGGATCGTGCCCAAGGGTCCGGACCTGGCCAGCTGGCTATCTCCGCACGGGCGAGAAAGTCTCGGTGGCAAGCCGTTCGGAACGGGGACACCGCCCGGGCCGCCGGTCGAAGGCGAACGCGTGCCCGCCGGGCACGGGGCCTAGTTCGTGGCGCCGAACGTCGAGTAGGTGCGCCCAAATACGCGCATTTGCACAACAACTCGACGTTCGGCGCGAACCCTCAGAAGGTCAGGCGCACGGACCATTCCGCGTGCGGCACATCGCGCAACTCGCCCGCGGGATCGACCGCCAACGTCAGCAACTGCACGACGATGCCGGCCAGCCGCCCGCGATGAGGATCGACCGACGGGATCGTCACGGCGAACCGGGTGCCCGGCCGGAAGATGGTGCTGGTCGTGTTGGTCGGGTCGTCGTATACCTGGAGCAGCCGCCAGGGCGCCCGGTAAATCGCGTCGGGCACCGAGAGCTGAATCGGGTAACGTTCGCTGACCTTCAGCTCGCCCTGGTTCTGCGGTGTCTCGCAGTCTTCGAGGTTGAGCACGTTGCAGTACAGGTAGGGCCCCACCCGGGTCAGGTGACCGTGTGAAAACGCGCTGATCTCGGGGTGCCGCGGTCCGGAGCGGCCCACCAGCAACCAGGCGCCCACGCCGGCGCCGACGCAGAGCACAGCCACCACACAGGCGAGCAGCACGGCCACCCCCCGCTTGCTTCTGGGTTTCACTCGGCAACCACCGCCGGAGCGCCGACACCGCGGCGCTTGCCCTCCTGCTCGACCATGATTGGCCTATTTCCTCCCAGGCCGGGAATCAGTGAGTTACCGCGGAAGCTGACCAGGGTCTGCGCCAGGCCCAGGATGAGCAGCGCCGTGACCGCGGTGAAACCGACCCACAGTTCGGTGTACACCAACACCCCCAGCGCGCCGCCGAGGACCCAGGCCAACTGCAGTGTGGACTCCGAGCGCCCGAACCCCGATGCGCGGGATTCCTCCGGTAGATCGTTCTGCAGCGACGCGTCCAGGGACGCCTTCCCGATGGCGCTGGCCCCCGACGTGACCAGGGTGGCGATAACGGCCAGCACCAGGTTGCCGGCCACCGCAGCGGCCAGCGCGACGGCGCTCACCGCGACCGTGCAGCGCACCACCAGCACGGCGGGCCGCCCCAGCTTCAGGCGCGCACTGGTGAAGTTGCCGACGAAATTGCCGATCCCCGCCGCGGCGCCGATCACCCCGAGCATCGCGACCTGGGCCCAGCCGTTGGTCTGATGGGCCTTCGCGACGAATGCGGGATAAAGGAACAGGAAGCCCACCATGACCTTGATGGTGCAGTTACCCCACAGCGACGTAATGATGTTGCGGCCCAACGGCTGTCGCAACGCCCCGCTGACCTCCTTGTGCCAGCTGCGCCGCAGCGGTTCACTGTCCTGGCGATAGCTCAGGGTGGCGGGGACCTCGCCGGCGGTCACCTCGACCCAGCGCGGTATCCGCATGGACAGCAGGGCGCCGGCGATCGTCACCGCGATCACCACGAATAAAGCCCCGGGCAGCTTGAACAGGTGGGTGCAGACGAACTCGACGCCACCCGCGATCGCTCCGCCGACGATCGTGCCGCCCAGCAGGCCGAACATGGTCAGCCGCGCGTTCACCCGGACCAGGTCGATGGTCGGCGGCATCACCCGCGGTGTCACCGCGCTGCGCAGCACGCTGAACGACTTCGAGAAGACCATCATCGCGAGTGCGCACGGGTAGAGGACCCACGAGGGGAAACTGCCGCTCGCGCCGTCGTAGTTCATAACCAGCAGCACGGCCAGGGCGGTGCGAAGCGCGAACGATGCGGCCAGGGCGACGCGGCGGCCGTGCTGCAGCCGGTCCAGCGCCGGGCCGATCAGCGGCGCGATCACCGCGAACGGCGCGATGGTGATCAACAGGTACAGCGCGACCCGGCCCTTGCTCTCGCCGGTTGCGGCGGCGAAGAACAGCGTGTTGGCCAGTGCGACGGCCATCGCGGCGTCCACCGCGAAGTTGGCCACCACCGGCCACGTCAGCGCCGTCAGACCCGACTTGTCCGCGCCGTCGGCGGTCGCGGCGCGCTGCACCATCCAGTACATCCGCGAACCCATCTCGCGACTGCGCAGCGCCGCCGCGCGGGTGACGGTGATCCGCTCGCCGGCACCGCGAGGCGCCCCGCCACTGTTGCGTTCCGGCTCCGGCTCATGGTCCAGAGGGGGCAAATAGCGGTTGGCGCTCGGCATCGGCGACGGGCGGCGGGTACGCCGGTCGGCCGCGCCACCGGCGGGGTAATTCGCCGCGCCCGGATGCTGGGCGGCAGGGCCGTTGCGGGGCCGGCGGCCCGGCTGAGCGGCCACCCGGCCCGGATTGTTTTGCCGCCTTCCGGACACGTCCCGATTCTCCCCTATGCCGACTGCATGCGTCTGCAGGCAACGGGGTGTGGCTCGTCAACCTAGTATTGGAAACGCCATGCAGAAAGAAGACAGCGTGACCCGACCCACCGAGGAGCCCACCGTGGACTACGCCGTGGCGACCGTCGGCGACTGGCCCGAGGGGTTGGCGGCGGTGCTGACGAGCGCGGCGGACCAGGCCAGGGCCGCCGTCGTGGAGTTCAGCGGGCCGGAGATGGTCGGCGATTATCTGGGCGCCGGCTACGAAGACCCGAACACCGCCACCCACCGGTTCCTGGCGCATCTACCCGGCTACCAGGGATGGCAATGGGCGGTCGTCGTGGCCGCCTATCCGGGCGCCGACCACGCCACCATCAGCGAGGTGGTGCTGGTGCCGGGGCCGACGGCATTGCTGGCGCCCGAATGGGTGCCGTGGGAGCAACGGGTGCGGCCCGGGGACCTGAGCCCCGGTGACCTGTTGGCGCCCGCCGCCGATGATCCCCGGCTGGTGCCCGGCTACACCGCCAGTGGGGATCCCCAGGTCGACGAGACCGCCGCGGAAATCGGGCTGGGCCGTCGTTGGGTGATGAGCGTCGAGGGCCGCTCCGAGGCGGCCGAACGCTGGCGCACCGGCGATTACGGCCCCGATTCGCCGATGGCGCGATCCACCAAGCGGGTGTGCCGCGACTGCGGCTTTTTCCTGCCGCTGTCGGGTTCCCTGGGGGCGCTGTTCGGGGTGTGCGGCAACGAATTGTCGGCCGACGGGCACATCGTCGACAAGCTGTACGGCTGCGGCGCCCACTCGGACACACCGGCCCCGGCGGGCAGCGGGTCGCCGGCTTACGAGCCGTACGACGACGGCCTTTTGGACGTCGCCCAGGCACCGGTCGAGCCATCCCCGCCGCCTTCGGAGCCGTCGGAGGCCGCGGAAGAGCAGCCGGAGCCCGAGGCTGTGCAGCCCCAACCCGATACGCCGGGCGAACCGGCGGAAACGGATACGTCGGAGGCCGCGCCGGTGGCCGAGGCACCGGAGCCTGGGCAGCCACCGCGGGATGAGACGCCCGACTAACCGGTTTCGGCGGCGGCCTTGATGCGCGCCAGCGACGCGTTCATGCCGTCGAGCAATTCGCGTTCGAACTTGGTGGTCCCGCCGAAGAGCGCGTTCACCGACAGATTCGAAAACGCGGTGACGCCGTTTTCGGCGTGGCGACTCTCGATCAGCCGGGTGCCCTCGCCGCTGGGCTCGAGCTCATAAGTCCAGATGGTGTTGTTGGTGTCGACCCGGAACGCGAGCCTGCGGTCCGGGACGACCTCGACGACGGTGCAGGTGGTCGGCCAGAACAGCCGCTTGCGGCGGTTGAGGTTGAGGGTCCGGGTGCCCTGACGCAGCGGGCCGAAGGGCTTCATCCACCGGCACTGCGGACTCCACTGCGGCATCCGCCGCAGATCGGAGACCAACCCCCACACCGTGGCGGCCGGGGCGTCGATATCGACATGCGCTTGCAACAGCGGGGCTACCATCGCTCCTCCAGGTTCCGTGTGTTACTCATGGTCGAGGAAATTTTCCAGCCCGGCCTGAGCGCCGCGCGCACCACGGCGGGCCGCGGCCAGCTGCAGCAGGAAGATGCTCGTGCCGAGCGCCCCCACGCCCAGCCCGGCCAGGGCAACCGGACGCCAGCTCTGCAGGGAGGGCACCAGGAAAGCGGCGCCCACCGCAATCAGCCATCCCAGCGCACCGAGGATGATGAACGGCCACGCCCGCAGCAGCGCAGCCGGCAGCGGCGGTGCTGTGCGGTTGCGACCGGGCTCGGCAGACATCGCGATCAACATAACCCGCCGGTGGTCTCTGCAGACGGCGCACCCGCTTGCCCGACACCTCGGGGCAAAGCGGGATACGCGGGCGGATAAGCGTTTCGATGAAAAAACCCCGCCGCTTGGCCATAACGATCAACACCCCGTCGTTCTCGGGTTCGTGTCCCGGTTTGTGAGCGTGCCGTGTAACCTCGCGCCATGCCTGACAGCGATGCGCGGCTGGCCAGCGACCTGTCACTGGCAGTAATGCGGCTGGCCCGCCAACTGCGGTTTCGCAATCCGTCGTCGCCGGTGTCGTTGTCCCAGCTGTCGGCGCTGGCGATGCTGACCAACGAAGGCCCGATGACGCCCGGCGCACTGGCGATTCGCGAGCGTGTCCGGCCGCCGTCGATGACCCGGGTGATCGCGTCGCTGGCCGAGATGGGACTTGTCGACCGCGCGCCACACCCGGTCGACGGCCGACAGGTACTTGTTTCGGTCTCCGAGTCCGGCGCCGAGCTGGTCAAGGCAAACCGTCGTGCCCGGCAGGAGTGGCTGGCCAAGCGGCTGGCGACGCTGGACAGCCAACAGCGCGACACCCTGCGCAACGCGGCCGACCTGATGCTGGCCCTGGTCGACGAAGGCCCGTGAGCCACACCACCGAATGATCACCGACGTTGACGACCCCGACGATCCGAGGCTCGACGATTTCCGCGACCTGAACAGCGTCGACCGCCGTCCGGATCTGCCGTCCGGCAAGGGTCTGGTGATCGCCGAAGGTGTCCTGGTGGTGCAGCGCATGCTCGCGTCACGCTTTCGTCCGCATGCCCTGCTGGGCACCGACCGTCGGCTCGCCGAACTCGAAGATGACCTGGCCGGCAGCGCGGTGCCGTTCTACCGGACCTCCGCCGACGTGATGGCCCAGGTGGTCGGCTTCCACCTCAACCGCGGAGTGCTGGCCGCCGCCCGTCGGGTGGCCGAACCCAGCGTTGCCGAAGTGATCGCGAAGGCCCGCACCGTCGCGGTGCTCGAAGGGGTCAACGATCACGAGAACCTGGGCTCGATCTTTCGCAACGCGGCGGGCCTCGGCGTCGACGCGGTCGTATTCGGCAGCGGCTGCGCCGACCCGCTGTACCGGCGCGCGGTCCGGGTGTCGATGGGCCATGCGCTGCTGGTGCCGTTCGCGCGCGCAACCTGTTGGCCGGCCGACCTCAAAGGGTTGCGGGACAACGGGTTTCGACTAATGGCGATGACACCGCAGGGCACCGCTTGCGCCTTGCCGGACGCGATGACGGCCGCACGCGATGAACGTGTCGCGGTATTGGTGGGCGCCGAGGGGCCCGGACTGACGCCGGCCGCCCTGCGGTCGAGCGACGTGCGGGTGCGCATCCCGATGTCGCGGGGCACCGACTCCCTCAACGTCGCGACGGCGGCGGCGCTGGCCTTCTACGAGCGGGCGCGCTCGACGACGAGAGGCGGAGATGGACAGTCAAACTAGGCTCCGGCTGATGAGGGACGAGTCCGTGCCCTGGGCAACGGGTTTGACGGTGTCCGGATTCGTTGCGGCGGTCACCGCCGCCGCGATCGTGGTGCTCAGTCTGGGGCTGCTTCGGGTGCACGCGCTGCTGGCCGTCGGGCTCAACGTCGTCGCGGCGGGAGGGCTCGCACCGACCTTGTGGGGGTGGCGGCGCACCCCAGTGCTGCGCTGGTTCGTGCTAGGTGCGGCGGTCGGTGTCGCGGGAGCCTGGTTGGTGCTGCTCGCCTTGACGGCCGCGGGTCACCATCCGGCCTAGTGGCGATCGCAAGCGCGGCATAGCCGGGTGAAGCGGGTCGCCACCATCGGCCCTAGCGCTGTCCGCCCGAGCGCACGCCGAGCAATACGTCCTCCCACGCCGGAATGACCGGCTTACCCCGGCGGGTGTGCACGGGCTTTTCCTCAGGCTCGGTTGCCACCGGTGGTTCCGGCACGGGCGGCTTGGCGGGCTCTTCGAAGTCGACGTGGGCCACCCGGGCCAGGGGGCGCAGCGGAAGTTCGAAGCTGGGGTCGATCAGCGCGCTGGCCGCGTCGTCGATGGCGGTGACCGTTCCGCCGTGGGCGCCCGGCGAGAAACAGAAATGCGCAAGGTTGTCGGACCGGCCGACCTTCCACGCGAGTTGCACCGTCCAACGGTTGTCTTCGTTACGCCAGGCGTCCCAGCTCAGTTTGTCGTGGCTGAGACCCCGTTTGACCAGTGCGGCGCTGACCGTCTCCAGGAGGGTCAGCACGGCGGGACCATCCGCCAGCATCGGGTGCGCGGCGGTTGCCAGTTCTGCGGCGCGGAACCGTTCCAACAGCACCGGGTGGGCGAAGCGGCGGATCCGCGACACCTCCGAGCCGGACGCCGCGGCGACCTGCTCGACGGAGGCGCCCGCGCGGATTTTGGCCTGAATTTCTTTGGGGCTCAGCATGTTGGTGACTTCAATCTCGAGCTGCGGTTGCTCGCAGGACAGGGCGGCGTCGCGCAGCAGGGCTCGCAGGCGGTCGTCGGCCGCCAGCTTGAATTGCTCCGCGGCATCGTCGCCCTCGCAGATGACATATTTGCTGTCGGCATCCAGCCCAACCACTTTGAGTTCCCGCATGGTTATCTCCTCGCAGGCTCCGTGCAGGTCAGCGACGGACCCGTCACGTGCGCACTGTAGTCCAGCAACCGCCCATCACCTGTGCTGACACGCTGTGCGGTTGCGGCTTGATTGCCAGTCGGTTACAAGCGCTCGACGACCCAATCGATGCATTGGGTCAGTGCGCTGACGTCGTCGGGGTCCACCGCTGGGAACATCCCCACCCGCAGCTGGTTGCGGCCGAGTTTGCGGTACGGCTCGGTGTCGACGACGCCGTTGGCCCGCAGAATCTTCGCCACGGCCGCGGCGTCGACCTCGTCGGCGAAGTCGATGGTGCCCACCACCTGCGAACGCAACTTCGGGTCGGCGACGAATGGCGTGGTGTAGGACCTGTCCTCGGCCCAGGAGTACAGCCGGCCCGACGAGTCCGCGGTGCGTTTGACGGCCCAGTCCAGCCCGCCGTTGCCCAGCATCCAGTCGACCTGCTCGGCCATCAGCGCCAGGGTGCCGACCGCCGGGGTGTTGTACGTCTGGTCCTTCAGGCTGTTCTCCACCGCGATGGGCAGCGACAGGAAGTCGGGAACCCAGCGGCCGGAGGCCGCGACGGATTCGACGCGGGCCAGCGCCGCCGGGCTCATGATGGCCAGCCACAGGCCGCCGTCGCTGGCGAAATTCTTCTGCGGAGAGAAGTAGTAGGCGTCGGTCTCGGCGATGTCGACGGGCAGGCCGCCGGCGCCCGAGGTCGCGTCGATGACGATCAGCGCGTCGCCGGAATCTGTCGGCCGGCCGACGGGCACCGCGACGCCGGTCGACGTCTCGTTGTGCGCCCAGGCGATGACGTCCACCGAGGGGTCGCCCTGCGGCTCGGGGGCACTGCCGGCGTCCGCCTTGATGACGACGGGATCGCCGACGAACGGGTTCTTGGCGACCGCGGAGGCGAACTTGGAGCTGAACTCGCCGAAGGACAGGTGCAGCGAACGCTTGTCGATCAGCCCGAAGGCCGCGGCGTCCCAGAACGCGGTGGCCCCGCCGTTGCCCAGGATCACCTCATAGCCGTCGGGCACGGAGAACAGATCGGCGAGCCCGGACCGCAGCCGGCCGACCAGGTTTTTGACCGGCGCCTGCCGATGGGAGGTGCCGAACAGCGGCGCGGCCGAAGTGCTCAACGCCTCCAGTTGTTCGGGCCGGACCTTCGACGGGCCACAGCCGAAGCGGCCGTCTCGGGGTTTGATGTCAGCGGGGATCTCGAGCTGGTCAGCCATGCCCATCAGGGTAGTGAGCCGACCTGACGGGCCGGTGCGGCGGCCCGCCCCCGGGCCCAAGCCGCCGGGTGAAAACGCCTGCTCGCGCGTGGTCGGACGTTTGATCCCATGTGATCTGGAGCATAAAAATCCATGACCACCGGTCAGATCACACTGCCCGAGGGGGTCTGGAGAATATCCGGTACCTGCGGTACTGTCTGGACACAGCACGTCCAAATGTAAACCTCGTTGGGGAGGCCTGGATATGGCTAGGACGCGATTGGTCCGGCGTTGGCGCAGCAACATGGAAGTGCGCGACGACGCCGAATACGTCAACATGCTTGCCACACTGTCCGAGGGGTCGGTGCGGCGCAACTTCAACCCGTACACCGACATCGACTGGGATTCGCCAGAATTCGCCGTCACGGAGAACGACCCGCGGTGGATTCTGCCGACGACCGACCCGCTGGGCCGGCACCCGTGGTATCTGGCGCAGTCGGACGAACGCAAGATCAGGATCGGGATGTGGCGCCAGGCCAACGTGGCCAAGGTCGGACTGCACTTCGAATCGATCCTGATCCGCGGGCTGATGAACTACACGTTCTGGGTGCCCAACGGGTCGCCGGAGTACCGGTACTGCCTGCACGAGTCGGTTGAAGAGTGCAACCACACCATGATGTTCCAGGAGATGGTCAACCGCATCGGCGCCGACGTGCCTGGCATGCCGCGGATCCTCAAGTGGCTCTCGCCATTGGTTCCACTGGTGGCCGGCCCGCTGCCGGTGGCATTCTTCATCGGCGTACTCGCCGGCGAGGAGCCCATTGACCACACGCAGAAAAATGTTCTGCGCGAAGGCAAGTCGCTGCATCCCATCATGGAGCGGGTGATGGCCATCCACGTGGCCGAAGAGGCTCGCCACATCTCGTTTGCCCACGAGTTCCTGCGCAAGCGGGTTCCGGAATTGACCAAGAGACAGCGGTTCTGGACCGCGCTGTACCTGCCGCTGACCATGAAGGTGCTGTGCCGCGCAATCGTGGTGCCCCCCAAGGCATTCTGGCGCGAGTTCGACATCCCGCGTGAGGTGCGCAAGGAACTGTTCTTCCGCTCGCCGGAATCGCGTAAGTGGCTCAGCGACATGTTCGGTGATGTGCGGATGCTGGCTTATGACACCGGCCTGATGGAGACGCGCTCGGCCCGGTTGATGTGGCGGTTGTGCAAGATCAACGGCAAGCCGTCGCGTTACCGCAGCGAGCCGCAGCGCCAGCACCTGGCCGCGGTCCCGGCCGCCTAATAACTGCGAGATCCTTTATGCCGCACGTTATTACCCAGTCGTGCTGTAACGACGGGTCCTGCGTCTTCGCGTGCCCGGTGAATTGCATTCACCCGTCACCAGATGAGCCGGGCTTCGCCACGTCGGAAATGCTCTACATCGATCCGGTGGCGTGCGTGGACTGCGGCGCGTGTGTCAGCGCATGCCCCGTCGGCGCGATCGCACCCGACACCCGGCTGGACTCCAAGCAGCTGCCTTTCATCGAGATCAACGCCTCCTTCTATCCGGATCGGCCGAAGGACGAGAAGCTGCCGCCGACGTCGAAGCTGGCCCCGGTGATCCCGGCCGCCGAGGTGCACGCCCGCCGGAGGCCGCTGACCGTGGCGATCGTCGGATCGGGGCCCGCGGCGATGTATGCCGCCGACGAACTGCTGACCCAGCAGCGCGTGTGCGTCAACGTCTTCGAAAAGCTGCCCACGCCTTATGGATTGGTGCGGGCTGGGGTGGCGCCCGATCATCAGAACACCAAGAGGGTCACCCGTCTTTTCGACAGAGTCGCCGGTGATCGCCGGTTTCGGTTCTATCTCAACGTCGAGGTCGGCAAGCAGCTGAGCCATGCGGACCTGCTGGCTCACCACCACGCCGTGCTGTATGCCGTCGGTGCACCGGATGACCGCCGGCTGGACATCGCGGGCATGGACCTGCCGGGTACCGGTACCGCAACCGAACTGGTCGCGTGGATCAACGGGCATCCCGACTTCACCGGTCTGCCAGTCGATCTCAGCCATGAGCGGGTGGTGATCGTCGGCAACGGCAACGTCGCGCTCGATGTTGCCCGGGTGTTGACGGCGGATCCCGACGACCTGGCCCGCACCGACATCGCCGACCACGCGCTGGCAGCCTTTCGGGGTTCGGCGGTGCGCGAGGTGGTGATCGCAGCCCGGCGTGGCCCCGCGCAGTCGGCGTTCACGCTGCCCGAGCTGATCGGGCTCTCCGGCAGCTCCGAGGTGGTGCTCAGCGCGGCCGACCATCAGCTGGTGGCGGCCGATCTCGCGACCGCTTCGGACGCGCTGACCAAGCGCAAGCTGGAAATCTTGAGCACGCTCGGCGACGATTCGACGCCGTCCTCGCGTCCGAGGATCAGGCTGGCCTATCGGCTCACCCCGAACCGCGTGCTGGGGGAGCAACGCGCGACCGGTATCGAGTTCTCGGTCACCGGAACCGACGAGACGCGCGTGCTGGACACGGGCCTGGTCCTGACGTCGATCGGCTACCGCGGCAAGCCGATTCGCGATCTTCCCTATGACGAATCGTCGGCCGTGGTGCCGAACGACGGGGGCCGCGTCGTCGAACCCGGATCCGGTGAACCGGTGCCCGGCGCCTACGTCGCGGGATGGATCAAGCGGGGGCCCAGTGGGTTCATCGGTACCAACAAGTCCTGCTCGTTCGAGACCGTCCAGTCCCTGGTCGCCGACTTCAACGCCGGCAAGCTGACCGATCCGGTCGGCAAGCCCGAGGCGCTGGCCGGCCTGGTGCACTCCCGTCAGCCCGAGGCCATCGACGCGGCGGGGTGGCGCGCCATCGACGCAGCCGAGATCGCGCGCGGCAGCGCTGAGGGCCGGCCCCGCAATAAGTTCACCGACGTTTCCGCCATGCTCGCGGCGGCGGCCACCGCAGAACCGGCGCCGCCACCGCGGCGCCGGCTGCTGGATCGGCTGCTCGGCTAGTTCGCGGCCTGCCCGGCCATCGCCGCCGAGATCTCGTCCATGCTGACCTCGCGGACCGGCTGCCCCAGTGACCAGTGGTGGCCGAACGGGTCGGCGACCATGCCGTAGCGGTCTCCCCAGAACTGGTCGTCCAGCGGGGTGACCACGGTGGCGCCCGCGTCAAGCGCGCGCTGGAAGCTGGCGTCGACGTCGGTGACCTCGAGGTGGATCGTGACGGGGGTGCCGCCCAGCGACGTCGGCGTCATCGATTTGCCCCCACACATTTCGGGGAAGTCGTCGTTGAGCATCACCGTGAAGCCGTTGATACGCACCGCGGCGTGCACCAGTTTGCCGTCGGGGCGCGGCACGCGCCCTATTTCTTCCGCCCCAAAAGCCTTGACGTAGAAGTCGATTGCCGCGGCGGCATCGTCGACCACCAGGTGCGGGGACAGTGCCGGTTCGATGTTGATCGCCATGCTGGTTCTCCTTGTTCGGTTCCCGTTCCTGCCCGGGGGACGGGCAGGCCCACGATTTATGACTGCGTCGGCGATGGAAACTCATCGCGACGACAACCATTAGATCGCCGGGTACCGACAATCGAGCGGCTCAGGCGTTGGTGAGACTGCGGTCCCAGCCCTCGACGGTTTCCGGGCTGCGCGGGCCGGGGCCCACGTAGATGGCCGACGGCCGGACCAGCTTGCCCAGCCGCTTCTGCTCGAGGATGTGGGCGCACCACCCCGCGGTCCGGCCGCAGGTGAACATTGCCGGCATCATGCTGGCCGGTACTCGGGCGAAGTCCAGCATCACCGCGGCCCAGAACTCGACGTTGGTCTCGATCGCCCGGTCCGGACGGCGTTCGCGCAACTCCGCGAGCGCGGCCTGCTCCAGCGCGACGGCCACCTCGTGGCGTGGCGCGCCCAGCCGTTCGGCGGTAGCGCGCAGCACCCGGGCCCGCGGGTCCTCCGCGCGGTAGACCCGGTGCCCGAAGCCCATCAGCTTGTCGCCGCTGTCCAGGATCTTCTTCACCAGGCCCCGCGCGTCGCCGGTGCGCTCGACCTCCTCGAGCATCGGCAGCACCCGCGCCGGCGCCCCGCCGTGCAGCGGGCCGCTCATCGCGCCGATCGCACCGGACAACGCGGCCGCGACGTCGGCGCCGGTCGAGGCGATCACCCGTGCGGTGAACGTCGAGGCGTTCATGCCGTGCTCGGCGGCCGAGACCCAGTAGGCGTCAATCGCTTCGACGTGCCGCGGGTCCGGCTCACCCTGCCACCGCGTCATGAAACGGGCGGTGACCGTGTCGCATTCGTCGATGATCCGCTGCGGGACGGCGGGCTGGTAGATGCCGCGCGCCGACTGCGCGACGTAGGACAGCGCCATCACCGACGCCCGGGCGAGCTGGTCGCGGGCGACGGTCTCTTCGGTGTCCAGCAGCGGCTTGTACCCCCAGATCGGGGCGAGCATCGCCAGGCCCGCCTGCACGTCGACGCGGACGTCGCCGGTGTGGATGGGCAGCGGGAAAGGCTCGGCGGGCGGCAGGCCGCGGCCGAACTTGCCGTCGACCAGCAGCGCCCACACGTCGCCGAACGTGACCTGCTGGGTCACCAGGTCTTCGATGTCGACACCGCGATAGCGCAGCGCACCGCCGTCTTTATCCGGTTCGGCGATTTCGGTGGTGAAGGCGACCACGCCCTCGAGGCCGGGGACGAAGTCTTCGGGGACCACAGTCATACCGAAAATTCTCGCACCCCCTGATCGGCCCGACGCTACCGGCCGGTAGCAAGCGCCGGTAGCGTGGACGCGATGGCAGGACCAGACCCCGGACCAGGAAAAGAGCACCTGCAAAGAATGCGTGTGGAGTACGGGTCGGTGGAAAAAGACGGCAGTCCAGATCTCGACGCGGATTGGCTCGATGACGGCTGGGTTTCGTTGTTGCGCAAATGGATCGACGACGCCGAGCGGTCGGCTGTCGCCGAACCCAACGCGTTCGTGCTGGCGACCGTCAGCGCCGACGGCAGGCCGGCCAGCCGGTCGGTGTTGTGCAAGAGCGTGGACGAGACCGGAATCACTTTCTTCACCAACTATGACTCGGCCAAGGGCGACGATCTCGCGGCCACCGGGTACGCCTCGGCGACCTTTCCCTGGTACCAGCTCGGCCGTCAGGTCCACATCCGCGGGCCGGTGAGCAAGGTCAGCGCGCACGTCACCGAGGACTACTGGTCCAAGCGGCCGCGCGGGTCGCAGCTGGGCGCCTGGGCGTCGCACCAATCGCAGCCGATCGCCTCACGGGCGGCCCTGCTCGACCAGCTGAGCGAGGTGACCGCCCGCTTCGCCGACCGCGAGCAGGTCCCGGTCCCGCCGGGCTGGGGTGGCTATCTCATTGCCCCGGAGCTGGTTGAGTTCTGGCAGGGCCGGGAAAACCGATTGCACAACCGCATCCGCATCACCGGCGACCGGGTGGAGCGCCTGCAGCCCTGACCGCGTCGTACGGGAATCGATTGCCTGCGTGACCAGCAGACTCGACCCCGGGCAGGCGTCTTATCCTCATAACGACTACTTTTGCAGTAAGCACCAAGTCAGCAGCCATTCAGCCAGAGCGCAAAGGGGTTCTCGTGGCAGACACCGACGACACCGCCACTTTGAAGTACCCGGGCGGCGACACCGACCTGCAGATCGTCAAGGCCACCGAGGGTGCTGACGGCATCGCGCTGGGCTCGCTGTTGTCCAAGACCGGCTACACCACGTTCGACAACGGCTTCGTCAACACCGCCGCGTGCAAGAGTTCCATCACCTACATCGACGGCGACGCGGGCATCCTGCGCTACCGCGGCATCCCGATCGAGCAGCTCGCCGAGAAGTCGACCTTCATCGAGGTGAGCTACCTCTTGATCTATGGCGAGCTGCCCAGCAAGGAGCAGCTGGCCGACTTCACCAAGCAGATCCAGCTGCACACCATGCTGCACGAGGATCTCAAGCGGTTCTTCGACGGCTTCCCGCGCAACGCGCACCCGATGCCGGTGTTGTCCAGTGCCGTCAACGCGCTCTCGGCTTACTACCCCGATTCGCTTGACCCGATGGACAGCGAGGACGTCGAGCTGTCGACGATCCGGTTGCTGGCCAAGCTGCCGACCATCGCGGCCTATGCCTACAAGAAGTCGGTCGGCCAGCCCTTCCTTTACCCGGACAACTCGCTGTCGCTGGTGGAGAACTTCCTGCGCATGACGTTCGGCCTGCCCGCGGAGCCCTATCAGGCGGATCCCGAAATCGTTCGGGCGCTGGACATGCTGCTCATCCTGCACGCCGATCACGAGCAGAACTGTTCGACCTCGACGGTCCGGCTGGTGGGGTCGTCGCAGGCCAACCTGTTCACCTCCATCTCCGGTGGCATCAACGCGTTGTGGGGGCCGCTGCATGGCGGCGCCAACCAGGCGGTGCTCGAGATGCTCGAGAAGATCCGCCAAAGCGACGACGACGTCAGCGAATTCGTGCGCAAGGTCAAGAACCGCGAAGAAGGCGTGAAGCTGATGGGCTTCGGTCACCGGGTCTACAAGAACTACGACCCCCGCGCGCGCATCGTCAAGGAGCAGGCAGACAAGATCCTGGCCAAGCTGGGCGGCGACGACGACCTGCTGAGCATCGCCAAGGAGCTCGAAGAGGCGGCGCTCACCGACGACTACTTCGTCGAGCGCAAGCTCTATCCGAACGTCGACTTCTACACCGGCCTGATCTACCGGGCGCTGGGTTTCCCGACCCGGATGTTCACCGTCCTGTTCGCGCTGGGGCGGCTGCCCGGATGGATCGCGCACTGGCGCGAGATGCACGACGAGGGCGACAGCAAGATCGGGCGCCCGCGCCAGATCTACACCGGTTACACCGAGCGCGACTACGTCACCATCGACGCGCGCAAGTAAGCGGATCCGCAAGCGCGGCAGTCACATTCGCGATGTGAGCGAGGCCAGCACCGCCATCGCGGCGTTGTGCCCCCCGATGCCCGACACCGCCCCGCCCCGGCGTGCGCCGGAGCCGCACAGCATGATCCGTTCGTGCGCGGTGGCCACACCCCATTGCCGCGCCGGGGTGTCCAGCGGGTCGTGGTCTTCGGCGAACGGCCACGACAGGCCGCCGTGGAAGATGTTGCCCGCCGTCATCCTCAGGGTGCGGTGCAAGTCCAGCGTGGTCGTCGTCTCGATGCAGGGCCGGCCGCGCGCGTCGCTCAGCAGAACCTCTTGAATCGGTTCGGCCAGAACGGAATTCAATGACGCCAGTACGGCGTCGGTCAGCCGGTCGCGCAGGGCGCCGGAGTAGGTGCCGTCGAACAGCGAGTGCGGCGTATGCAAGCCGAACACCGTCATCGTATGCGCGCCCGAGTCGCGCAGGCCGGCCGAGAGGATGCTCGGGTCGGCCAGCGAGTGGCAATAGGCCTCGCAGGGCAGCGGATTGGGGATGTGCCCGGTCGCCGCTTGCGAATACGCGGCGTCGAGCTGGGTCCAGGTTTCGTTGACGTGGAAAGTCCCGGCGAAAGCGTGCTCGGGTCTCACTTTCTCGTCGAGCAGCCGGGGCAGCCTGCGCAGCACCATGTTGACCTTGACCTGCGCGCCCTGGGGCGGGGGCGGCGGTCGGTCGCCGACAAGCCCGGCCAGGACTGTCGGTGTGACGCCGGCGAGAACGAACCGCGCCCGGATCCGATGCTCTTCGTCGCCGGTGCGATACCTCACCTCGCCGCTGGGATCGACGGCGTAAACCTCTGCGCCGGTGGTGATTTCGGCGCCATAGCCCTCTGCCGCCGCGGCCAGGGCCGTGGTGACCGCGCCCATGCCGCCGATCGGGACGTCCCAGTCGCCGGTGCCGCCGCCGAGCACGTGATACAGAAAGCAGACGTTCTGCGCCAGCGAAGGGTCATCGAGGCGGGCGAACGTGCCGATCAGCGCGTCGGTCGCGATCACCCCGCGCACCACGTCGTTGCGCACCGCGTCGGCGATCGCGTGTCCGATCGGCTCTTCGATCATCGCGTGCCACGCGCGCGCCGCGCGGCGATCGCCGCCTCGCATCACCTGCCGGCGGACGCCCTCGCGGGTGCGCAGCGGCTCGAGCAATGTCGGCCACAGGCGTTCGGTGACCAACCGGCAGCGTTGATAGAAGTCGGCGAACCCTCGCGCATCGCCCGCGGCCCCGATGCCGGCGAAGGTGTCACCGTCCGACCCGATCAGCAGCCCGCTGCGGCCGCGGGTCGCGGGATCGGGTGTGTAGGACGAAAACGGCCGCCGGGCCAACCGCACGCCGGCGCCCAGATCCTGGACGATCCGCGCGGGCAGCAGGCTGACCAGGTAGGAGTAGCGCGATACCCGAACGCCGACACCATCGAAGGCGTGCGCCGAGACCGCCGCGCCGCCGGTGTGGTCGAGCCGTTCCAGCAGGCGAACCCGCAGGCCCGCGCGGGCCAGGTAGGCGGCCGCCACGAGGCCGTTGTGGCCGCCTCCGATGACGACGGCGTCGACTTGGCTCGGGTGGCCGCTCAGCTCAGGTAGCCCTCGACCTCGTCGGGCGGACGCACCTCCGCCTCCCGAGGGTCGCCGCCGGTCTCACGTAGGGCCCGGCGCTGCCGCAGCAGGTCCCAGCACTGGTCGAGTTCCACCTCCACCCGCCGGAGGCGGTCATGCTCTTCGGACGTGTCGATGTCCCCGCGCTGCAGCTGGGCCCGCAGCGCTTTCTCCTCGGCGACCAGGTCGCGAATCACTGCCAGCGTGTCGTTGTCGGTCGGTTTACTGCCGTTGGCCATCACTCCAGTGTGCCCGACTCGCCAGCTAGTGGACGGCCCCGCCGACCCGCGGCGGCGATGCGGCGCTAGCTGGGGCCCGGGAGCCGCAGCACCAGCCGCGCCCCACCTAACGGGCTGCTCTCCAGTGCCGCCGTTCCCCGGTGCAGTTGGGCCTGCTGGGCAACCAGTGCCAACCCCAGGCCCGACCCGGAATGGGAGGCCGTCGAGCCACGAGAAAACCGATCGAACACCACCTGGCGCTCGTCCTCGGGCACGCCGCTGCCGTTGTCGTCGATGGCGATCTCGACGCCGGCGCGCGAGCTGACCGCCGAGAGCTGGACCTTGGTGGCGCCGCCATGCTTGACGGCGTTGGCGATCGCGTTGTCGACAGTCAGCCGCAACCCGGCCGGTAACCCGACGATGATGCAGGTGGGTGACGGCACGAGCGAAACGTCGACCCCCGGATAGATCCGGGTGGCGTCATGGGCCGCGCGGTCGAGCAGCTCGGTGATGTCGACGGGCACGTGATCGTCAGCCGTCGACAATTCGCCCTGAGCCAACCGTTCGAGGGCGGTCAACGTGGCCTCGATCCGCGACTGGGTGCGCACGACGTCGCCCAGCACCTCTTTGCGCTGTTCGTCGGGCATGTCGAGGGTGGACAGCACTTCGAGGTTGGTGCGCATCGCGGTCAACGGAGTGCGCAGTTCGTGCGAGGACACGGCGGCGAAGTCGCGGGCCGACGCGAGCGCATCCTTGGTCCGGTCCTGTTCGGTCCAGATGCGTTGCAGCATGCCGCGCATGGCTTCGGCGATCTCGACGGCCTCGCTGGCGCCGCGCACCGCTACCTGTGGGCGCTCGTCGGCGTCGATCGAACGGGCTTGCTGGGCAAGGCGTTTGAACGGTCGTACCGCGAAAGCCGCCAGGAGCCAAGCGAATACCGCCGCCGCACCGATGGAGAGCGCACAGATCAGGATGACCCGGCGATGCAGGTTGTTGGTCTGGGCGATCGTGTCGTCGTACGTCGCACCCACCGCCACCGTCGCAGGCTGCGGCGTGCGGACCTCCAGGGTGCGAACCCGGTAGCGCACCCCGTTGATGTACGTGTCGGCATACCCGACATCCAGCGGCGGCAGCGTGACGTCCGAGTTGGACATGACCTGACCCTCGCGCCGGACCGTGATGACGGTGTCCTGGTCGTTGGGGGTGCGCGGGATGTCGGCGAGTCCACGCGGCAGGAAGGGGATGGCGAAGCCCGCCGCCTCGTCCAGGCGGCGATCGAGTCGTTCCTTCCAGGCGCTGGTGATGCCGAACCACACGACGGCGCCCGCGATGACCACCACGATGGCGGTGCCGATGGCCGTCGCGACAGCGACCCGCGCCCGTAGCGATGGCGTACGGGTCGCAATCCGGGACAGAAAGTTCATTGCCGGTCGACCTGCTTACTGCATGCGCAGTACGAATCCCACTCCGCGGACGGTGTGCAGCAGCCGGGGACCACCGTTCGCCTCCAGCTTGCGGCGCAGATACCCGATGAAGACGTCGACGACGTTGGTGTCGGCGGCGAAGTCGTAACCCCACACCAGCTCGAGCAGTTGCGCGCGGGACAACACCGCAGTCTTGTGTTCGGCCAGCACCGCCAGCAGGTCGAATTCCCGCTTGGTCAGGTCGACGTCGACGCCGTTGACCCGGGCACGCCGTCCCGGGATGTCGACTTCCAGCGGCCCGACCGTGATGGTTTCCGACGAGGACGTGGCGGTGGCACCGCGGCGGCGCAGCAACGCCTTGACCCGCGCGACCAGCTCGGCGAGCACGAAGGGTTTGACCAGGTAGTCGTCGGCTCCGGCCTCGAGGCCCGCCACCCGATCGTCGACCGAGCTGCGGGCGGACAGGACGCAGACCGGGACGTCGTTGTCCATGGCGCGCAGCGCCGTGACGACGCTGACGCCGTCCAGCACCGGCATGTTGATGTCGAGCACGATCGCGTCCGGGCGCGTCTCGGTGGCGCTGCGCAACGCTTCGGCGCCGTCGACCGCGGTCGACACCTCGAATCCGGACAGCCGCAGACCGCGTTCGAGCGACGCGAGCACATCTGAATCGTCGTCGACGACCAAGACCCGCGGTGAGCTAGCGCCTGTGTCCATGCCGCCCATTTTGCCTGATTGTCGACTATGGCTGTGGGAGGCGCGACCTTGCGGCCGAGCAGTCGCAAAAGCACCCGACACGCCGAGGAAAACGGGACATTTGCGTCTGCTCGCGGGTCTACGCGCCGGGCAAACCGATGTTGCGGTAGCGCCGCAACCGGGCGGCGAGCCGCTCGGCGGCGGGGAGTTCGCGCAGCGCATGGACCTCGGCGGCGATGGCCCGCGCCAATCGCCGCGCGAACTCGACCGGCTCGTCGGCGGCGTCGGGATACTCCGGCACGACGGCGTCGACGATCCCCGACTTCAGCAGATCGGCGGACCGGATGCCTTGGGCCGCAGCGAGTTCGGCGGCGTGCTCGGTGTCGCGGAAGACGATTGCGCTGGCGCCCTCCGGCGGTAGCGGGGCCAGCCAGCCGTGCAACGCGGCGAGCACCCGATCGGCCGGCACCATCGCCAGCGCGGGCCCGCCGCTGCCCTGGCCCAGCAGCACCGACACCGTCGGGGTTTCCAGCGTCACCAACTCGGCCAGGCATTGCGCGATCTGCCCGGCCAAGCCGCCCTGTTCGGCTTCGGCCGACAGCGCCGGGCCCGCGGTATCGATCGCCAGCACCAGCGGCAGGTGTAACTCGGCGGCCAGCGCCATGCCGCGCCGGGCTTCGCGCAGCGAGGCGGGCCCCACCCCACCCTTTTCGATGCCGCCCGTCAGCCGCTGCTGCCCCAGCACCACCACGGGCTGGCCGGCGAACCGGGCCAGCGCCAGCAGCGTGGTCGCCGCGTCTCCCTGGCCGGTCCCCGACAGCAGCACCCGATCGGTGGCGCCGTGCCGCAGCAACAGGCCCACCCCCGGCCGGTCGGGCCGTCGCGACGCCACCACCGAGTCCCAGGCCGCGATGTCGGGCGTCGGTTCGGCCGGTACCGGCGCGGGCAGCGGCCCGGGAGCGTCGACCATCACGGTCATCGCACGGTCCAGCGTGCGGCGCAGCTCCTCGAGCCGGACGACGCCATCGATCACGCCGTGCCGCTGCAGGTTCTCCGCGGTCTGCACGCCCTCGGGAAAGGGTTCGCCATACAGGAGCTGGTACACGCGCGGGCCGAGAAAGCCGATCAACGCGCCCGGCTCGGCAACCGTCACATGGCCCAGCGACCCCCAGGACGCGAACACCCCGCCCGTGGTCGGATTGCGCAGATAGACCAGGTAGGGCAGGTGCGCTTGCCTGTGCAGCCGGACCGCCGCGGCGATCTTCACCATCTGCAGGAACGCGACCGTGCCCTCCTGCATGCGGGTGCCACCGGAGCTCGGAGAGGCCAGCAGCGGCAACCCCTCGGCCGTCGCCCGCTGCACTGCTACGGTGATCCGCTCGGCCGCGGCGACCCCGATCGACCCGCCCAGGAAGCCGAATTCGGAGACCACCACCGCGACCCGCCGGCCGAAGACGCGTCCCTCGCCGGTGAGCACAGAGTCGTCCAGGCCCGTCGCGGCGCGGGCGTCGGCGAGCTCCTGGGCGTAGGACGGGCTGACCGGCACGTCGAGGGGTTCACCGTCCCAGCGGACGAAGGAATTCTCGTCCAGCACCGCATCGCGGAGTTGAGCAGCCGTAATACGACTCACGAGACGAGGCTATATAGGGTGGCTGCCATGATCGGTGTTACCCAGGCCGAGGCCGTTATGACGATCGAGCTGCAGCGTCCCGAGCGCCGCAACGCGTTGAACTCCCAGCTGGTCGAAGAGCTGCGCGAGGCCGTGCTGAAGGCCGGCGACGGCTCCACCCGCGCAATCGTGCTGACGGGTCAGGGCACGGTGTTCTGCGCCGGCGCGGACCTGAGCGGTGACGCCTTCGCGGCCGACTACCCCGACCGGCTCGTCGAGCTGCACAGGGTGCTCGATGCCACGCTGATCCCCGTGATCGGGGCCATCAACGGCCCGGCCATCGGCGCCGGCCTGCAGCTGGCCATGCAATGCGATCTGCGGGTCGTCGCACCCGACGCGTTCTTTCAGTTCCCGACCTCGAAATACGGCCTGGCCCTGGATAACTGGAGCATTCGGCGACTATCGTCGCTCGTCGGTCACGGCCGCGCCCGCGCGATGCTGCTCACGGCCGAAAAGCTGACCGCCGACGTGGCGCTGCAGACCGGGATTGCCAACCGCATCGGGACGCTCGCCGACGCCCAGGCCTGGGCCGCCGAGATCGCCGGTCTGGCACCGCTGGCGATCCAGCACGCCAAGCGGGTGCTCAACGACGACGGTGCCATCGAAGAGCCCGGGCCGGTGCACAAGGAACTGTTCGACAAGGCCTGGGGCAGCCAAGACGTCGTCGAGGCCCAGGTCGCCCGGATCGAGAAGCGGCCGCCGAAGTTCCAGGGGGCCTGACGGCTATGCGCGGGACGCTACGGCTAGTCGCCGGTACGGCGTCGCTGGCGGCCGGTGGTTGGCTGGTGCGAGCGTTGCACGGCGCGCCGGACGCGCTCGGCGCCCACCCGGCATCGATCGCCGAGGCGGCCGCCGGGTCGCCGCACTACCGTGACGGTGTTTTCGTCAACGTCGAGCCCGCCTCCGAAATCAAGATGGACCGCGAGCAATTGCGGCTCATCGCGTGGGAGCTGATCGGCAACCGGGGCGGCAGCCGTCCGAAGGGGCCGATCCCGCTGGCCTCGCCGGGGATGCTCGACGCCGGCCCGGGCCGGTTGGCCGTCAGCTGGTTCGGCCATTCCACGGCGTTGCTGGAGATCGACGGCTACCGGGTGCTCACCGATCCGGTGTGGAGCGAACGTTGTTCGCCGTCGGACGTCGTGGGCCCGCAGCGGCTGCATCCGCCGCCGCTTCCGCTCGAGGCGCTGCCCGCCGTCGACGCGGTGGTGATCAGCCACGACCATTACGACCACCTGGACATCGACACGGTCAGGGCGCTGGCCCGCACTCAGCGGGCACCGTTCTTCGTGCCGCTCGGCATCGGGGCCCACTTGCGCCGGTGGGGGGTACCGGAGCCGCGCATCGTCGAACTCGACTGGCATCAGAGCGCCAAGGTCGACGAGCTGGAGGTGGTATGCGTACCGGCGCGGCACTTCTCGGGACGCTTTCTGGACCGCAATACGACGCTGTGGGCGTCGTGGGCGTTCGTCGGCCCCAAGCATCGCGCCTACTTCGGCGGCGACACCGGCTACACCAAGAGTTTCGAGCAGATCGGCGCCGATCACGGGCCGTTCGACCTGACTCTGCTGCCCATCGGGGCCTACAACACGGCGTGGCCCGACGTGCACATGAACCCCGAGGAGGCGGTGCGGGCGCATCTGGACGTCACCGACGGCGGACTGTTGGTGCCGATCCATTGGGGCACTTTCCGATTGGCCCCGCACCCGTGGGCCGAACCGGTTGAGCGCCTGCTCGCCGCCGCCGCGCCGGAGCGGGTGAAGGTGGCGGTGCCGCTGCCGGGTCAACGCATCGATCCCGCGGCGCCGGAGGAATCCGCCCCGTGGTGGCGGCTGTAGATCGCCCCGGCGCGCACGCGCGTAGGGTTCGCGCATGATCAAACGCGCGGCCGGGGCCGGCCTCACCGCGGCGCTGCTCGGGTTGACGGGTTGCGGCTCCGCGCAGCCGACCGCCGGGCCGCCGTCCACGTTGTCTGACGTCCCGCCCAACCAGGTTTCCGGCGTGGCGATCCCCGCCGGCCGCGTGGACGATGCCGTGGCGAAGCTGGACGGGCTGGTCGGCGACCTGATGAAAAGCACCGGCATCCCGGGGATGGCCGTAGCCGTCGTGCACGGCGGAAAGGTGTTGTACGCCAAAGGCTTTGGCCTAAAAGATGTGAGCCGAGGGCAAGGTTTGGACAACAAGGTGGACGCCGACACCGTCTTCCAGCTGGCCTCGGTGTCGAAATCGGTGGGCGCGACGGTGATCGCGCACGAGGTCAGCGACAACGTCGTCGGGTGGGACACGCCCGTCGCGTCCGAGTTGCCGTGGTTCACGCTGAATGATCCCTACGTCACCAGTCATGTGACCATCGGCGATTTGTATGCGCATCGCTCCGGGTTGCCGGACCACGCGGGTGACAAGCTGGAAGACCTGGGCTACGACCGCCGGCAAACGCTGGAGCGGCTCAAGTACCTGCCGCTGGACCCGTTTCGAATCAGCTACGCCTACACCAACTATGGGATCACCGCCGGTGCCGAGGCGGTGGCGGCCGCGGCGGGCAAGCCATGGGAGGAGCTGTCCGACGAGGCGCTCTACCGCCCGCTGGGCATGGCGTCGACGAGTTCGCGGTTCGCCGACTTCATCGCCCGGCCCAACCACGCCGTCAACCACATCAAGATCGACGACAGGTGGCAGGCCCGCTTCCAGCGCGACCCGGATCCCCAGTCGCCGGCGGGCGGCGTGAGCTCATCGGTGAACGACATGGCGCGCTGGCTATTGATGCTGCTGGGCAACGGAACCTACGACGGTCACCGGGTCGCGTCGCCGGAGGCCCTGCTGCCCGCCACCAGCCCGCAGATGGTGTCATCACCCGCCAAGACGCCGCAGGCGCGCACCGGCTTTTACGGATACGGCTTCAACTCCTCGGTCGATTCGTCGGGACGCACCGAGTACAGTCACTCCGGCGCTTTCGATTTGGGAGCGGCCACCAACTTCGTGGTGCTGCCTTCCGAGGATCTGGGCATCATCGCGCTGACGAACGCCGCGCCCTACGGCATCCCCGAAACGCTCACCGCCCAGTTCATGGATCTGGTTCAGTACGGTCAGATCCGCCAGGACTGGGCGCCCTTGTACAAGAAGGCGATCGGATGGCTGAACAACCCGCTCGGCTCGCTGGTCGGCCGGCAACCCCCGACCAACCCCGCCCCGGCCAGGCCGCTCGGTGACTACGCCGGCAGCTACGCCAACGACTACTGGGGACCGGCAGTAGTGACCCAGCACGACGGCGCGTTGCAACTGCGGATGGGTCCGACAAACCGGACGGCCACCCTCACCCACTGGGACGGCGACACCTTCACCTTCACGTTGACCGACGAAAACGCCCCACCCGGAACGGTTTCCAAGGCCGTTTTCGGCGACCATACGCTGAACTTGGAGTACTACGACTCGGACAAGCTGGGAACCTTCACGCGATGACTCACGCCTCTGGCCTCACCGACGCCGAAGTGGCCCAGCGGGTGGCCGACGGCAAGAGCAACGCAGTACGGGAACGCGCCACACGCAGCATCACCGACATCGTCCGGGCCAACGTGTTCACCCGGATCAACGCGATCCTGGGAGTGTTGCTGCTGATCGTGCTCGCGACCGGCTCGCTGATCAACGGGATGTTCGGGCTGCTGATCATCGCCAACAGCGTCGTCGGCATGGTGCAAGAGATCCGGGCCAAGCAGACGCTGGACAAGCTCGCCATCGTCGGGCAGGCGAAACCCTTGGTGCGCAGGCAATCCGGGACCAGGGCGGTGCCGCCCGGTGAAGTGGTACTCGACGACATCATCGAGCTGGGCCCCGGAGATCAGGTGGTCGTCGACGGCGAGGTCGTCGAGGAGGCGAACCTGGAAGTGGACGAGTCGCTGCTCACGGGGGAGGCCGACCCGATCGCCAAGGCCGTCGGCGACGCGGTGATGTCGGGCAGCTTCGTCGTCGCGGGCAGCGGCGCGTACCGCGCCACCAAGGTCGGCCCGGACGCCTACGCGACCAAGCTCGCCGAGGAGGCCAGCAAGTTCACCCTCGTGAAATCCGAACTGCGCAACGGCATTAACCGCATCCTGCAATTCATCACCTACCTATTGGTGCCAGCCGGACTGCTCACCATCTACACCCAGCTGTTCACCACGCGCGCGGACTGGCGGCAGGCCGTGCTGCGCACGGTCGGCGCACTGGTGCCCATGGTCCCCGAAGGGCTGGTCCTGTTGACGTCGGTCGCGTTCGCGGTCGGGGTCGTGCGGCTCGGTCAGCGCCGGTGCCTGGTGCAGGAGTTGCCCGCCATCGAGGGACTCGCGCGCGTCGACGTGGTCTGCGCGGACAAGACGGGCACCCTGACCGAGAGCGGCATGCGGGTGGCAACCGTGGACGAACTCGACCCCGCGGCGAATGGGATTGCCGATGTGCTGGCCTCGCTGGCCGCCGCCGATCCGCGACCCAACGCGAGCATGCGGGCCATCGCCGAGACCTATCACCGGCCCCCGGGCTGGACCGCCACGGCGACAGCACCTTTCAAGTCGGCCACCAAATGGAGCGGTGTTTCTTTCGACGGGCACGGGAACTGGGTGATGGGGGCTCCGGACGTGTTGCTCGAGCCGGCCTCGGCGGCGGCCGAACAGGCCGAGCGGATCGGCGCGCGGGGGCTGCGGGTCCTGCTGGTCGGCGCGGGTGACGTCGCCGTCGACCATCCCGACGCGCCGGGCCGCGTCACCCCGGTCGCGCTGGTGGTCCTCGAACAGAAGGTGCGCCCGGACGCGCGCGAGACTCTGGATTACTTTGCCGAACAAGGCGTTTCGGTCAAGGTGCTGTCCGGGGACAACGCGGTCTCGGTGGGCGCCGTCGCCGGGGAGCTCGGGCTGCGCGGCGAGGCGATGGACGCGCGCCAATTGCCCTCGGAACCTGCACATTTGGCCGATGCGCTGGACACCCACACCGCCTTCGGCAGGGTGCGGCCGGACCAGAAGCGCGCCATGGTGCACGCCCTGCAATCGCACGGGCACACCGTCGCGATGACGGGCGACGGCGTCAACGACGTGCTGGCCCTCAAGGATGCCGACATCGGTGTCGCGATGGGCGCCGGCAGCCCGGCAGCGCGCGCCGTGGCGCAGATCGTCTTGCTGGACAACAGATTCGCGACGCTGCCTTACGTCGTGGGCGAGGGCCGTCGGGTGATCGGCAACATCGAACGCGTCGCCAACCTCTTCTTGACCAAAACGGTGTACTCGGTCCTGCTGGCGTTCCTGGTGGGCGTCGAATGTCTGCTGGCCAAACCGCTGGGGGCCGACCCGCTGCTGTATCCGTTCCAGCCCATCCATGTCACCATCGCGGCCTGGTTCACCATCGGCATACCGTCGTTCATCCTGTCGCTGGCGCCCAACAACGAACGCGCCCACCCGGGCTTCGTGCGCCGGGTCCTCACGTCCGCGCTGCCCTGCGGACTGATCGTCGGCAGCGCGACGTTCGCCTCCTACCTGCTGGCGTATCACGGGCGTCACGCCAGCTTCGTCCAACAGGATCAGGCGTCCACGGCTGCCCTGATCACGCTGCTGATGACGGCGTTGTGGGTGCTGGCGGTGGTGGCCCGGCCGTATCAGTGGTGGCGGGTGGCGCTGGTGATCGCTTCTGGTCTGGCCTATGTCGTGATTTTCAGCCTGCCGTTGGCACGCAAGGAGTTCCTGCTCGACCCGTCCAACGTCGCGGTGACGTCGACGGCGGTGGGCATCGGCGTGCTGGGCGCCGCCGCGATCGAGGCCACCTGGTGGATCCGCGCCAAAGTGCTGGGCGTGCGGCCGCGGTTGTGGCGCTGAGCGCGCCGAACTCACCCGCAGCGGGCCCTCGCCGGCCAAGTACGATGCCGGGGAAAAGGGAGGGTGCATGGGATTCCTGGACAAGGCAAAGGACCTGTTGTCGCAGAACGCCGACAAGGTCGAGATGGCGATCGACAAGGCCGGCGAGTTCGTCGACGACAAGACGCAGGGCAAGTACACCGACACCATCCACCAGGTGCAGGAGCAGGCCAAGAAGGCCACCGGCGCTGCGGACCCCGGCGACCAGCAGAACTGAGCGATGGCGAAGCTCTCCGGATCCATCGATGTCCCGCTGCCACCCGAGGTGGCCTGGCAGCACGCCTCCGACCTGTCCCGGTACAAGGACTGGCTGACCATCCACCGGGTGTGGCGCAGCATCCTGCCCGACGAGATCGAAAAGGGCACGGTCGTCGAGTCGATCGTCGAGGTCAAGGGCATGTACAGCCGGATCAAATGGACGGTCGTGCGCTACAAGCCGCCCGAGGGCATGACGCTCAACGGCGACGGCGTCGGTGGGGTCAAGGTCAAGCTGATGGCCAAGATCGCACCCAAGGACGACGGGTCGGTCGTCAGCTTCGACGTGCACCTCGGCGGCCCGGCGCTGTTCGGCCCCATCGGCATGATCGTCGCCGCCGCCCTGCGCAGCGACATCAACCAATCGCTGGAGAACTTCGTCACGGTGTTCACCCGGGCCGACCCGAGCACCAACGGAGACGGTGCGGCTCATCGCTGATCGCCGGCGATGAGTTTCGGGCGCGGCGGCAGTCGATAGTGTGAAGCCCTTTCCTTCGGGCCCAGGACACCACCAGGAGGTCACCGTGCCTATCCGTGACTGCGCCCCGCTGGGCGCTCCATGCTGGATCGATCTGACCACATCCGACGTCGGCCGCGCCCAGGAGTTCTACGGCCTGGTCTTCGGCTGGACGTTCGAGTCCGCGGGACCCGAGTACCACGGCTACGTCAACGCCGCCAAGGACGGTCACCCGGTGGCCGGCATCATGGCCAATCGGCCGGAAGCCGAGTCGCCCGACCGCTGGGCCACCTACTTCCACACCGCCGAGATCGACACCACACTCGCGGCCGTGACCGGGGCCGGTGGTGCGGTGTGCATGGCGATCGAGGTGCCCGCCAAGGGCCACATGGCCGTCGCGACCGACCCCGCCGGCGCGGTCTTCGGGCTGTGGCAGCCGCTGGAACACCGCGGCTTCGAGCTCATCGGGGCGGCGGGTGCCCCGGTGTGGCACCAGCTGACCACACGCGGCTACGACGCGGCCCTCGACTTCTACCGCGAGGTTCTGGGATGGCAGACCGAGACTGTGTCCGACACCGACGAATTCCGTTACAGCACGGCACGATTCGGTGACGAGCAATTGCTCGGCGTGATGGACGGCGCCTTCTTGCCGGAGGAGATCCCGCCGAACTGGGTGATCTTCTTCGGTGCCGAGGACGTCGACAAGACCCTGCGGGTCATCGCCGACAACGGCGGCGCGGTGGTGCGCGACGCCGAGGACACCCCGTACGGACGGCTGGCCGCCGCCAGCGATCCGACGGGTGCGATCTTCAACTTGTCCTCGCTGCAGGCCTAGCGTCTCTGGACGGCAGCGTCACGCCGGCGTGGCCGTCGGCGAGTTGCGCCACGCTAGCGGGACGCTCGCTCACGGGAGCCGGCCCCGCAGTCCGTTAGTCTCGCTAGCATGACTCGCCGACTGCGTCCCGGTTGGCTGGTGGCCCTTTTCGCCGTCATGGTGTCGGCCAGCGCATGGCTGCCGTGGCTGCGGACGCGGGTGAACGGCGGGGGCTGGGCCAACGCCATCGGCGGCGCCCACGGCAACTTGGAGCTGCCGCGGGGGTTCGGCGCGGGTCAGCTGATCGTGCTGTTGGCCTCGACGCTGTTGGTGGTCGGCGCCATGATGGGTCGTGGTTTATCGGTGAGGCTCGCTTCGGTTGCCGCACTACTGATTTCGTTGCTGATCGTGGCACTGACGGTCTGGTACTACAAGCTCAATGTCAATCCGCCGGTGTCGGCCGAATACGGGCTGTACGTCGGCGCGGGCGCGGCCGTCGGTGCGGTCGGCTGCTCGCTGGTGGCCGTCATCGCCGCCTTGGCTTCCGGCCGGCCCGGTCGCTGACTTTCAGGCGGGTGGGAATTCGTGCTGTCCCGAGGCGCCGCTGCTCTCGGGCTCGTTGACACCGAATACGAAGGGCGCGAACACGATTTCGCGTCCGTCCGGGTCGCGGAAGGTGGCCGCCCCCGTCGCCGCCCAGTACGGGTGCTGCTCGACGGGCTCGACGCCGGCGTCGCGCAGGCGCGCGAGGGCGGCTTGCTGCGACTGCTGGTCGGGAAAGTACAGACACAGCTGTTCGTGGGGGTCCACCGCGACGTCGTCGCTGGCCTCGACGATTTCCATGGTGAGGTTCCAGCTGGGCAACCCGAAGATCGCGCCGTTGCTTCCGTAGCTGTCCCCGAAGGTCTCGTAGAGCGGCAGGCCGACCAGATCGCGGTAAAACTGCACGGTTTCAGCGAAATGTGCGGAGCGGCGCGCGAAACGGATGGCGCCGATCGGCGCGAGTTGCAGTGGCCAGTGTGTGTGGCGGCGCCTGCCGGTGCGCATCACAGTCCGATCGCGGCAGCGGCCGAGTCGGAGGTGTCCCAGCGCCGCAATTGCGCACCGGGCGCCCAGGTGGAGTGGGTCCCACTGGAAATGCGTTCGGGCAGTTGAAGTTTGCAGACCGGGCCGTCACCGACGCGGGACGCGTCGAAGACCAGACAGTAGGAGGCGTCGGTGTTCATGTCGGTGGTGAGGGTGACCAGGTAGCCGTCGTCCTCACCGACGGCGCCCACGCGTGGCGCCATCGCGGTCTCACTGCCGTAGACGCCCTCACCGAACGAGAACACCTCCTCGGTTCCGGCGCGCAGGTCGTGTTTGACCAGGCCGTCGAACAAGAACCAGCCTGGCCTGCCGGTGGCGGCATAGGTGTAGCGGTAGTCGCCGCCGACGCATTCGGGATTGATGGTGCCGAATTCGGTGATGGACTCCGAAAGCCGCTCTTCTCGTACTGCCCCGGTGACCAGATTGAACCGCCACCGGTGCAGCCGTGCCTGCAGGCGATCGAGGGCGAGGAAGCGAAACAGCTTCTCCCACTTCGTCCCGCCGGTATCGAGCGGGGACGGATCGCCCTCGAAGAAGCCGTCGAGCACGATCTCGTCGCCGTCCTCGTAGGCGTTGGTGAAGTGCAGCACGAAGGTGGGGTCGGCCTCGAACCAGCGAATGTCTGCGGTGCCGCCGCGGCGCGGGATCACCGCGAACCGCGACGGGATGTCGGGGTAGAAGCGCGGCAGGTGCACGTCGTGCTCGAGCAGCTGGGGATCCCAGAACAGCGGGAAATCGTTGAGGATGGCGTAGTTCTCGGTAAACGCCATGTCGTGGGGCAGACGCGGACCGGGCAGCGGGATGTCGACGTAGTGCGCCAGCTGGTTGTGTTCGTCGACCACGCCGTAATGCATGTACGGCTCTTGCTTGCTGTAGTTGAAGAACAGCAGTTCACCGGTTCTGTTGTCTACCTTGGGATGTGCGGACACACCCCACTCGACGGGGAAGCCGCCGCTCCAGGACTCCTTGCCCAGCGTGGCGGCCGAATACGGATCGATCCGGTACAGGTCGCCGCACTGGTAGAAACTGGTCAGCGCGATCCCGCGGTGGACGATGACGTCGGTGCTCGACGCGTCCTTCATCTTGGTACGTGCGCCCCACCCCTGTTCGCGCCGCGCCAGTTGCACGGGCTCGGCCAGACCCGGCCACAGCGGCTCACCGGCCTCGTTCTCGGCCAGAAACCCGTCCGTGCGGATAAAACGGTTGCGGTAGAACGCCTTTCCGTCACGGAAGCCGACCACGTGCACCATGCCGTCGCCGTCGAACGGATGATAGGTCTTCAGCGCCGGATGCAGCGGGTTCTCGGTGTTGCGCAGGTAGACGCCGTCCAGATCGCGGGGGATTTCGCCCTCGACAGCGCGGACGTCGTCGGCGTCCCACTCGGTGGTCTGGGGCCGCCACGGTCCGGTCCGGTAGGGATGCTCGTCGTCCTCAGGCAGCGTGGAAAGGAACTTGCCGACGATCTCAACATCCATTCTCACTCGCCTCCGGTGCCGCTGACGACGAAACTCACTGTGGTGGCGGTGCTGCCGCCGAAGTTCAGCGTGCCGAAAATTTGGGCGTCATCGACCTGGTATTCGCCGGCGTCGTCGCTGACCTGCTTGGCCGCGTCAAGCAGCATCCGCACGCCGGAGGCTCCGACCGGATGTCCGCCGCCGATCAGGCCGCCGCTGGGATTGATCGGCAAACGGCCGCCGATCTCGATCTCGCCGTTCTCGATTGCCTTCCACGATTCACCCGGGCCGGTCAGCCCAATGTGGTCGATCGCCAGGTACTCGCTGGGGGTGAAGCAGTCATGCACTTCGAATCCGTCGACGTCGTCGAGGGTGCGCCGGGCGCGGCGCAGCGCGTCGAGTACCGCGGCCCGCACATGGGGCAGGACGTACGGGTCGCCATCGGCGCGGTCGAGTTTTTGTCGCAGACCCAACCCGACGGCGCGATGGCCCCACCCGTCGATTCGGGCGATCGCGCGCGCATCGGGATGGTCGCGCAGATACGCGTCGTTGACGAGTACCAATCCGGCGCCGCCATCGGTCATTTGGCTGCAGTCGAATCGACGAAGCCGGCCTTCGGTGATCGGGTTGCTCGCGTCGTCGTCGGTGATCGGGTCGGGGACGATCCATTCCCGGGTTTGAGCGTTGGGGTTCCGCCGCGCGTTGGTGAAGTTCAGCTGTGCGATGGCCCGCAGGTGCGCGTCGTCCAGGCCGTACCGCCGGTCGTACTCGTCGGCCACTTGCGCGAACATGGATGGCCATAGGTAGCGGGCGTCGGCCCCCTCGTGCCCGGTCCACGCGGCCGCACCCAGATGCTGCGCGGCGGTGTCGCCGGGGACGGTCTTCTCCAACTCGATGCCCATCACCAGCGCGGCATCGTAGGCGCCCGATCGCAGGTCGGCCATCGCCGAGAGCGCCGCCACGCTGCCGGAGGCGCACGCCGCCTCGTGTCGTGAAGCCGGTGTATCCCAGAGGCCGTCGCAGACCGTAGCCGGCATCGCCCCGAGGTGGCCCTGACGCGCGAACATCTCGCCGAAGGCGTTGCCGACGTGGACCACCTCGATGTCGGCCGCATCGACCCCGGCCGCCGTCAGCGTGGCGTCGACGACCTCGGCGGTCAACGCGGCGAAGTCGCGGCCTTCTTTGGTGAGATTGCGAGCGAAATCGCTTTGATAACCACCGAGAATCCACACACCGGCCGAGTCATCCATACGCCGACGGTACTCCGGGACGGCGGGGATGTTCAGCGCTATCGGCCACCCGATGCGGGTCGGCCAAGAGCCGAGAAAAAGGGGCGGCCCCGTCGGCTCTCGGGCTGAACCGACGGGACCTAGACGGGTGCGCAGGCCGGCCGACGCACACGCCTCTGTTGCATCATTGCCACCGATGGGGGTCGACAAACATGCGGACCCTAACTCGTTCGCTTGTGCGACACCGTTGGCGCGCACCGGGCGGCCGACGATTTTCGTTACGCGCGTGTGCAATAGAGCTTCGGAGAATTGTGCCGGTGCAAGGCTGAGCTGCGGCAATGTGGTGCGCTTGTACCGATCGGCGGCTCGCGTCGCCGCTCGGCTTCCGACGGAGTCCGACGCGCCAACCGCCTGCGCCGAGGCGCGCACCGCCACCGGCTTCCCGGGGGCGCCCAGCAAATCTGGCGATGTCGCCACCCGCCGCGTCCCCCGACCGCCGCGCCATTGCCGCGAGGCATGTGGCGAGGCGCCCGCTCACCGCGACACAGCCGGACGGTCGAGCGATCAGCCACCTGGCGGTGACGCCGACCGCGGCCCATTTCGGCACCATGCCGGGCGCCCTTTGACCCGGTTAGCGGCCACGACGGCAAAGGCCTTAACGCTTCTCATCTCGCTCGCATGAGTGATGAGCTAATCATCTGCGGACCGCGGCGTGGGCGGGGACCGTCGCGTTGCGACACGGTCACGGATGAATACCTATCAGCTCATCACTGGTCACATTTGCCCCGCCAATCACTATCGTCACATGGGCCAGCTAAGGGACGTCATCGCGGTGTCCTACCCCTCGAAAGGTGCTACATGTCGGCGTTTCTGCGAAGTGTGTCGCTATCGATGGCGTCGGCGGCCGCTATCGGATTCGTCCTCGTGGTGGGGCCCGCGCCGGTTGCAAACGCCACACCGTGCGGGGCGCCCGAGGCGAACGTGGACCCTCCCGCCGCGCCCCCGGCCATGCCCGCGCCCCAGCCGGTCGTGCAGCCGCCGACCGGGCGCCGGCCCACCCACACGAATGACCAGGCGCCACTACCGAGGCTGGGGCCACTGATCTCGTCACTGCTCAAACCGGCCGCTCCGGGCCGCCAGTACTCCGCACCGCTGCATCCGCAAGCCGAGGTGCTGCCCCCGGGCCCCAATCCGCCCGCGCCCGGCGTCCCGCTACCGCCCAACGCAAACCAATTGCGCCCCAACGCCGCTCCCGTTCCGCAACCGCAGCCACAGCCCCAGCCGCCGCCCGAGCCGGGACCGCCGCCTCCTTCGATCGCGGGGGCTCCGACGTCGCTCGTCGACTGGGTGACCGGACCGAACGGCCCCAACAAAACCCTGCAACGTTTCAGCATCTCCGGTACCGACCTCGGAATTGCTTGGGACAACGGTGATCCCGCCAACCGCCAGGTGCTGATGGCCTTCGGTGACACCTTCGGCTACTGCAAGGTGCACGGCCAGCAGTGGCGCTACAACACCCTGTTCCGCAGCAACGACCACGACCTGTCCAAGGGCATTCACATCGCCGACGGTGTGCCGAACGACAGGTATTCCGGCTCGCCGGTGTGGGCGCCCGGACTTTCCAAGCAGGTCGTCAACACCATCCACAAAGCCGCGCACGAGACTGGGATCATCCCGACCGCGGCGATGTCGATGGGCAGGACCCAGTACATGAGCTACATGTCGATTCGCCAGTGGGGCCGCGACGGCGAATGGTCGACGAACTACTCGGCGATCGCCCGGTCCAACGACAACGGCCAGAACTGGGGGATCTTCCCGACAACCATTCGTACCGCTTCGCCGGATGCCATTCCGGGAGCGGGGTTTACGCCGGGAAACGAGAACTTCCAGATGGGCGCGTTCATGAAGGGGAACGACGGTTACCTCTACCAGTTCGGCACCCCCTCCGGACGCGGCGGCGCGGCGTTCCTCTCGCGCGTCCCGCCGAATCAATTGCCCGACCTGACCAAGTACCAGTACTGGAACGGCGACAACGGCGGCCATTGGGTGGCTAACAACCCAGGCGCGGCGACGCCGATCTTCCCGGGCCCCGTTGGCGAAATGTCGGCCCAGTACAACAGTTATCTCAAGCAGTACCTGGTGCTGTACACCGACGGAGGCAGCAACGACGTGGTGGCGCGGACCGCGCCGACGCCCCAGGGGCCGTGGAGCCCTGAGCAACCGCTGGTGTCATCCTTCCAAATGCCCGGTGGCATCTATGCGCCGATGATCCATCCTTGGTCGTCGGGCCGAGACCTGTACTTCAACCTGTCGTTGTGGTCGGCCTACGACGTGATGCTGATGCACACCGTGCTGCCGTAGCGCCGTTGCCGGCGAACAACGACTGTCGAGTGACCGGACGCTTTCGCTCGCAGACGCCCGGGGGGATGCGGGCGTCTGCGGCGTTAGCTGCCGGAAATTTGCTTTGCAAGATCAGTTAGCCAGCGGCTCAATGCTTTTCGGTAAGTCTGCCGTGGGGGTATCGGCTACTGCGGTGGCAGCGGAATCCATCGCTTACCGTCCGTCGTCCACCCGCAGGGCAGGTAGTTCCAGTGCGCGGGCGGATTGGGGTCAAAACTCAGGCATTTCGGTGCGTAGAACGAAGGGCCGGGAGGCGGTGGGGCCGGCTGATTCTCAGCGCGTGCGATGGCCCCGCTGAGCATCACGGCTCCAACGGCCATCAGTGTCGCGAATAGCTTCCGCATCGCAAACTCGGCGACTTTCGTGCCCCGACGAAGGGGGCGCTACGGTTCTTCCCTCGCATGCATGGTATCGATGCTAGCCCTCTTTTCCGTCTGGTGTGGGACTTGAGATTCTCCGGTCGGTCACCGCGCAGCCGGCGATGTGTCGACTTGGCCGTCATTGCTGTATACCGGTGGCGGCATCGGCGAGCGCGGGACAATAGGCGAAATCGAGAAACGCAACCTGGACAGGGCATCACAACGAAAAGTACGCTCGTGTCAGCGATCTATTGTCAGAGCAGAAATTGTTGCGGCACAAACCCGTGCAGCCAGGAGCATTAACAATGAGGTATCTCGATTCGAGCTCACCTTCGGCGTTTGCGGTGAGGACCTCTGAAGTTGTACTGCGCCGCCTGAGTCACGGCCCGTTGGCCGCCCGTTACCTCGCACACGCCCGTCCCTGCCTCGACAGAGTCATCTCTGAGCAAACACGCCAAGATAGTTGGCGCGCAATAGAATTCATTGCGGATAGCCATAATCGGCGCGTCGAATCCTACCTGCAACGCCGACGGCATCGTCCGTGGCGCAACCGCGGATCTTAGCCTCGCAAGCCGAGCCATCCATGTCGTGATCGGCGTTGCACAGCAACTCCGACCAGGCAGGCATGTCGCCCACGGCCGAACAACGCCGTAGCGAGATCTCGCGTCGTGCAGGTAGCCCGAGCCGCAATCTGCTGGCGCGGATCCGGGCCACGGTTGCAGTTCGCGTGTGTCACAGCAAGCCATGTGGTAGCGCTCGGCCTTAGTCCCACCGGCGGAAATGAGCCAGCCGCGTTGCGGGTCTGGATGGGGACCGGTGGTTGCGCACTCAACACGAAAGTGCGGTCAACGAATCAGTCGATGGGTATGGCGAGTCGCCGTCCGTTCCGCAGGTGAGTTCGCTACGCCATCAAATATGAGGTGCATCAATGGATTACGGGGGTTTACCGCCGGAGGTCAACTCCGGCCGGATGTACATGGGGCCCGGATCGGGGCCGATGCTCGCCGCAGCCGCGGCGTGGGATGCTTTGGCCGCCCAGTTGCACTCGGCGGCAGCATCGTATGAGTCGGTGATCTCGAATCTGACCGGCGGCTGGCAGGGTACTTCGTCGACCGCGATGTCGGCCGCGGCAGCGCCTTATGCGGCGTGGATGAGCGCGACCGCTGCCCAGGCCGAGCAAACCGCTGCTCAGGCGCGAGTGGCCGTAGTTGCCTATGAGGCCGCATTCGCCGCAACGGTGCCTCCGCCTATCGTTGCGGCCAATCGTGCCCGGTTGATGACTCTGGTGGCGACCAATCTTCTCGGTCAGAACACCTCGGCGATCATGGCCACCGAGGCCGAGTACGCCGAAATGTGGGCCCAGGATGCGGCGGCGATGTACGGCTATGCCGCCGCCTCGGCGACCGCTACACAGATGACACCACTCAGCCAGCCGCCGCAGACCGTCAACCCGGCCGGCACAGCAATACAGGCCGCTGCGGTCGCGCACGCGACCGATGGCTCTGCCGCAACAAGCACGCAAACCGTACTGCCACAGTTGATGTCGTCCGTGCCGCAGTCGTTGCAAACCCTGGCAACGCCTACGGCCGCCGCCGACCCGCCGTCGCTGCTGTCCGCGTTCGACTCGGCCCTCACCGGTCCGTTGGGGCCCGTCTCGTTGTACGGCATCGGGGGCAGTCCCTATCTGCTGGGCGTTGAGAGCTACCTGGTTCCCCAGAACGTGGCGAATGTGAACAGCGCCAGACAACGGCTCGACCGGGACAGATCGGCGCTGCGGTCGCTTGGCCTGGACCGCGGTCCGGAGACGCGGGTAGTGGGGACAACGACCACCGGCAGCGCCGGAATACCAACGGGTATAGGCCGTTCCGCAGCGGTAGGACCTTTGTCGGTACCGCGCGGATGGGCTGCGGCAGCCCCCGAAATTCGGTCGGTTGCCGCAGTATTGCCGCAGGCCAATTTCGCCGCTGCTCCGGTCGCCCTGACGGCAGAAGGGCAGGGGAGCCTGTTCGGCAACATGGCCGCTTCAGGCCTGGCGGGGCGCGCCGTGGTCGCGACCGGTGATGGTTCTGGCCGCGGAATAGGGTTCGGAGGCAATGCCTTCGGACGAACGGCGACCACTGCCACGATCATCGTCATCAATGGGGACGACGCGCAGGAATAGTCTGACGCGCTCATATCAAGGAGCAGCAATGGATTTTGGAGCATTACCGCCGGAGACCAACTCCGTGCGGATGTACGCCGGCCCCGGCTCGGGGTCAATGTTGGCCGCGGCGTCGGCATGGGACGGATTGGCCGCCCAGCTGTACGCTGCATCTGCATCGTATGAGTCGGTGATCGCGAACCTGTCGAGCGGTTGGCAGGGTCCGTCGTCGGTGGCCATGGAGGCTGCGTCGGCGCCCTACGTGGAATGGATGAGGGCGAGCGGCGCACAGGCGGAGCAGGCCGCTTCCCAAGCCAGAGCGGCGGCGGCGGCTTATGAGACCGCGTTCCTGGCGACGGTGCCCCCGGCGGCGATCGCGGAAAACCGCGGTCAGTTGGCGTCACTGGTGGCGACAAACGTTCTCGGGCAGAACACCGCCGCGATCGCAACGACCGAGGCCGAATACGGGCAGATGTGGGCGCAAGATGCGGCCGCCATGTATGGCTATGCCGGTTCCTCTGCGACTGCCGCGCAGATGTCGCCGTTTGGCCAGCCGCCGCAAACCACCAATCCCGTTGGAGCAGCCGGTCAATCGGGCGCCGTCGCCCAGGCTGCCGGCACGGCGCCGGCCAACACGCAGTCGGCCTTGTCGCAGCTGATGTCGACCACACCGCGAACGCTGCAAAGCCTCGCGTCGCCCGCCCCATCGCCTGCGGCCGATCCGTCGTCATTGACAACGTTCTTGAACAATTTGAACTCCACGCCGCTGGCGAGGATTGCCGCGAACATCGAATTCGTCACCAAAGGCATTCGGCCGGTGAATGACACGTTGCTTAGTCTCAGCTTGGGCCTGGTGGCAACGGCACGGACCTGGAGCGACACAGCGGTCGATCTCGAGGCGCCACTGTTCGCGTCGCTCGGTTCAGGTAGCCAGACGGTGGGGGCAGCGAGTGGGGCTGCGGTGTCGGCAAGCGTCGGCAGTGCGGGCCTAGCCGGTGCCCTATCGGTGCCGCCGAGCTGGGCCGTGGCCAGCCCCGCGGTCAAGCTCGCTGCCAGTGTGTTGGAGTGCACTAGCACGGGTGCCGCTCCAGCGGCCGTGAGTGGCTTCTCGGGTGAGATGGCCTTGGCAGGCTTGGCCGGAGGCGCTCTCGGCGGTGCCGTGCCCCGCGGGTTCACTAAAGGCAGCGCCCGAAACGTCGGCCGTCGCGCATCGGACAGTGACGACAAGACTCCCGATAAACTCAAGGCTGTACTCGCGGAGCTGCAGCAAGCGCCCGAGGTGATTCAGCACTGGCACACCGATAAGGCGCATCTGGAAAGCCTCCTGGACCAGCTCTCCAAGAAGCCGGGCGTGCACGCCGTGCACTTGTCGTCGGCCGGCAAATCCAAAGCCACACCGCCGCGGCCAACGTGGGGCTGAACGTTCCGGTGGTGTGCTGCAGCCCAATATTGTTGATACACAGCATCTTTCGGCAGCGTATCCGCCTGGTCCGGCCAGGGGAGGAACGGGCGACGTCCAGTCAGCCGGCTTCTGCCAGACGCAAGGAAGGCGCCGTCTCTTTGAGCCTCCCGAGCCCGCCGACCGCTTCAACCGCTTGCCTGAACCGCCCATGCTGATCCATCACCCAGTCCAGCATCGCGGGCCACAGATCCACATCCGCGACGTCGTCGAACTGCGAGGTGACGCAGATGGCGGCGGCCTTCTTGCCGGGCTTGTCGTCCCACTCGGCGTCCTGGCCCAAGGCCCGCTCGAATTCGTCTTTTATCGCATGGAGTGCTTCGAACCGGCCCAAATTGACACGGGCATCGGGGCTGCTGAAGTAGAGCTGCACGCCGAGACCCTGGTGCGTGAAGGCGGTTGAGTAGGAGACCGCGCTCGTGCCGGTAGGCAGGTTGTATCGCGAGGCGCGTGTCGGTGTTTTCCGTTTTGTCCAGCCAGGGTGCTCCGCGCCGACCCGATTGAGAAACTGCTCCCAGAAGTCCCGATACAGCTTCGAGCGCTCGGTCAGTGTCGCTGGGTTGTCTTGCCTCCCCGACTTGCTTGGCTGAGCGACCGCCTCGGAGTCCGGCGCCGCGGTGGGGCCGTCGGCCTGGACCACCTCGATCCCGACTCCGGCAGGGCGAACATCGGCGTCTCGGGCGGCTGCTTTCCTGGCGGTTGCCGCTCGTGTCCTCGCCTTGGCGGCCCTCGCCTTCGCGGGCCTCGTCTGAACGACCAACGCCCCGAGCACGATTCCACCGATCGCGACAAAGAAGACAACAAAGAGAATGTAGAAGAAGTTCGCCGCATCCATGACGTCACCGCTGCGAAGCCAGTCGGCGGAACTCGGCGGCAAATCCGGACGGATGCCGGCTCATCGACTGGGCAGTCATGAGGCGGCTACTACAAGTGACTGTTGAACGCCGTCGTGGCCGTGAGATGCGCCGCGGGACAACATGCTCGCCCAAACCTCCGCGATTGGTGATGCAATTTGGTGACGTTGCCCGACTCGTCGGTTCGAGCGTAAATGCCTCAGCTGGCAGTTACACGGGAATTGTGAATCTCGCAACCGCTCTGCACCCTTGAGCCGCCGGCGCGATCGGGGCCAGACCGCCCTGGCTCAGGTCCGCCTCAGGGAAACGCTGGGCGGATCGGTCGTGAGGCTTTCTCCTTTTGCCTATCAGAGGCCCCCGCACCGTGACGGCGCCAGGATGGGCGACCAGGGAGGGCAATCCGGTGGTAAAGGTTGCGGCGGGGGTGACGGGATTGGAGTTGGGAAGAGGTTAGGACCTTCCCAGTAGTGCGCGGGAGCGTGAGTCCGCACGTCGTAGGCGAAGTAATAGGTGTGGCACACACTCATGTCCCAAACTAGGTCGGCATCCGACCGAGGTGGATCATTCGGCATAGCTTGTCCTGGGCACCATTGGAATGGGCCATAGGTGTAGGCGTGAGCGATACCAGCGCCCGGCCCCAAACTCGCCATACCCAAACCGCCGGACATTAGCATGATCGTTGCTAATCCAACGATTTCTCGTTTCATAAACCGCAGGCTATTCCCCCTGACCCGGGAAGACTAGAGGATCGAACGGTTCGATTTACGTTGGTCGTTCGTTGCTGTGGAGCCGGGTCGTGATTCAAGCACGCGCGGAGGTCCCGTCGGAGGAGGAGTAAGGCCGCGCGGTTGCTGTGCGCCCGAAACATGCCGGGAGCGCTCTCAGCCGAATGACGTCAGTTGGTGCTCGACAGTTTGTCAGCGGGTGACGCCTGTCGACGTTTCGGCCGCTGCGTCGTGGGCTGGCCCTTGAGGCCCTTGTTGTCGGGGAGCTGAGCGTTGTCGAACGACGTCTCCCGGCTGGGCACTCGGCTCGCCACCACTATCTGCGGTTTGAATGTCTTTCCGCCCCGCAGCTCGACCTTGATCGCCGGGTCGGCGTACTGAGCCAACGTCCGCAGCGCCGACTTGCTGTACGCGCGTAGCGCGCTGATGAATCCGTCATGCGGTACCGGCAATATCGGCGCGAACGGCAGGGTCAACGACAACCGCGCAATGTGTACCAACGACGGTGGGCGCGACAGGTCGATGATCAGCAGTTTGCTCGCGACGCGGGTGCCTTCGGCAAATACTCGAGCGGCTAGCGGCGGTGGCAGGTGGTGTAAAGACAGGGCGAACACGGCGAGGTCGTAATGGCCATCGGGGGCGTCGATGGCGGTCGCGTCCATCGCGCGGACCACCGCACGCGGGTGTCTGCCGAGGTTGCTCTCGGCGATGGTCGACACAAATGTGGGGTCGATGTCCGTGGCCGTCACTCGGGCGGTGGGATGCATCTCCAGCAGCGCTCGCGACAACCCGCCGTGGCCGGCACCGAGTTCGATGATGTTGGGATCGGGTACTTCCGCGACCTCATCGAGCGCGATGCGCGCGAAGTTCTTCTGGGTACCCGAAAACCTTTCCATGCGCTCCAATGAGCGGACCACTTTGCGTTTCAGATCGTCGACATCGTCGCGGTCGAGGTATTCCAGACGATCGGTTTGCAGCCGCCGGTCCAGCCATGAGGCGTCCGGGCCCCCGCGCGGCATACTGTCGATTTCGAGGCTTTTGGCCGCCCCGCCGGCGCCCCGTTTCGAACGGGTCAAAAAGTTCAACACCAAGCCCAGCACCCCCGCTCGTGATCTTAGACGCTGCCCTATTCGTGCGGAGATGAACGCTACACGTGCGCTAATCGTTTTTCTGTGCGTACACACCGGGTCCTTCGTCGTGCGATTTCTTGAGTTCGCTTTCTGGCGGTGAGGCGTGGGAGGGCCGCGACGCCCCGGGCAACTGTTCAGATGTTGCCCGTGTACGCGACGGTGCCCTCTTCCTCGTTAGCCTTCTCAATCGCCGCATCTACCGCTTCGATCAAGTGGGGCTCATCATCGGGCAAGCATGCTGCCTCGATCTTGTTGACCCCGTCATGTTCAGCCCGGAACCGGTCGTGGCCGGAGAATTGCTTTTTGAAGTGCTGGCGCCAGTTGGCGCCTCTGGGCCAGGCGGGAAGCGGCGTGGTCTCGATCTCGTACACGTTCCGCACTTGCCTCAACGCCGACGGAAAGAGGGTCCTCGGCCCGTGCAGCGGCTTGGGTTCTCCAACACGCGAAATGCCGAGGTTCATTCGTCGTAGCCTCCCGTCTGCTTTAACCTTTCTTTCGCCTTGTTTGTATTGCCACGATGCGCAGATTTACGCACCTGGTCGGATATCGGACGCACCTTGGGCAGGCCAGCAACAGTGCATCTGGCCGCTCACTCGGTGCTCAGATGGTGCCCCTGCCAACCTTCTCGGCACTGCTCTGCCACGCTCAACTCCCTCAGTCGAAGGAGTGTCGCGGATCAGCCGAACTAACTGTCAAGCATCAGCCGAAACACTGTCACACATCAGCCGAAGACAGACTGTCACGCATCACCCGACGTAATACAACCACCTGTGCCCCCGGCAGGATTCGAACCTGCGACACCGGCTTTAGGAGAGCCGTGCTCTATCCCCTGAGCTACGGGGGCGGACCGGCCTGAGCTTACCGGCAGGCCGGCGGCAATCGCCCCGGCGGTCAGCGCAGTTCGGCGATCACCTTGGAGAAGTTGCCGATGTTGTTGTCCTGCACGGTGAAGGACGACACGCCGTATTTGTCGCGGTATGCGAGCAACGTGTCGGCGATCTCCCGCGGCGAACCGCTGAGCACCGAGGGCTGGGACAGGATCTCCTCGTCGGACAGGTTGGGCGCGTAAGTGCGGGTCAGCTTGAGGTCGGGCTCGGTCTCGCCGTCGCGTGGCATCGCCGTGATCGCCAGGTTCAGCTCCAGGGAGTCGAACCGTTCTCCCGCGGCGTTGCGGACGAACTCGACGCGTTCGGCGAACGGATCCTCGACGTCGCGCACCTTGGAGCCGGTCAGCCCGATGATGTCGGCGTTGCGGGCGGCGATGGTCAACACCCGATCACCGTTGCCGGCGATGATGAGTGGGGTCGACGGGTGGTGTTCTTTCAGGTACTTCGTCATGTGCTCGAGGTAGTCGACCCGGGCGCCGGCGCTGGGATAGGGAATCTCCGCGGCCTCGAACTCTTCTCGCACATAACCGGTGCCCAGCCCGATCTCCAGGCGGCCATCGCTGAGCAGATCCAGGGCCTGCATGTCGCGGCTGAGCAGGGCCGGCTTGTAGAACGCGGAGTTCAGCACGTACATGCTCAGCCGTAGCGTCGTGGTGACCATCGCGACCGCGGTCAGCGTCGGGAACGGTGCCGCGGCACCCAAATGGTCGGGCACACAAAGAATGTCGAAGCCGGCGTCCTCGGCGCGCTTGGCTTTGTCGAGCAGCGCCTCGCGCGACTTGAAGAACCGCATGCTCATTCCGAAGCGAAAGTCTCTGGCCACCAACAATCTCCGTTCAACGATCCGACATCGACCAACTGCGGGCGGCCGCGGCCAGCCCCTGGGTCAGGGCGCTGGTGACCGACGACAAACCGTCGTCGCCCGGCAGCGGACTGCGCGGGCTGATCCCCCTGACCCGCGCCGAGAGCTCCAGTTGCGTTCCGCCGCCACGCACCCGGTTCACCGGGTTGCGCGGGTGCAAGCCCCGCAGCTCCGGCGGGATGTCGTCGAGGTCGGTGACCACCTGGTAACCGGTCAGCTGGATGTGCCGGTTCAGGTGGGCGGCCAATGCCCGATTGCGACCGCCGGCCAGCAGTTGGGTGCTCCGACCGTCGCGGCCATACCCGTGCAGCGACACCGCGACGTCAACATGGTCGAGGAACTCGGCGAGCCGTGGCGACTCGGCCGGATCGAACAGGGCCGACGGCAGGTGGTGCGGGTAGCGATCCGGATGGCGCACCGCATAGACCGATGCGCCGGCGGCTTCGGCGGCGCGCTCGGCGATGACGTCGGTCATCTCCTCCAGCCCGCCGCCGTGGATCGCGAAAAAGCCGAAACGCGAACGCAATCGGCTGATCTCGGTCACCCCAGGTTCGCGCAGCAGTGCCGAAAGTGACTGTGGCCCAGGCCCGGACGCAGAGGACGATCTCGGACCGGGCCATCCGGCGGGATCCCAGCGGCGCAAGAAGTCGACCCAACGCTGCGGCAGCCCGTGCTGGGTAGCGCCATCGATGATCTTGGGCAGGTAACCCGGGCGGGGCGGGCCCGGCGTGACCCGGTGATCGATGTAGACCCAGGCCGACGCGGGCCCGTCGTCGGTGTGCACGGTCATCTCGTCGCGCCGGTAGCGCACCGGCACACCCTCGGCGCTGTCCAACGTCGCCAAGTCACCGTCGGAGATCTGCCAAACCACCCCGTGCACCTCGTTACCGGCGAGCGGTTCCACGGTGGCCACGCCGCGCTGGTTGATCAGCCAGTCGTGATCGGCAAGCACCGCCGGTCGCGGCCGCGCGGCGTCGGGACACCGTTGCGCCATCTGCCGGACGCATAGGTTCGACCCGTATGCGAAGTAGAGGTGCCCGAGCGCCGGCATTCAGCCCGTCACCGTCAGCCAGATGAGCACCACGTTGAGCAGACTAATCAATACGCCGACGGCCCAGCCGACAATCGTCGTGATGCGGTGATTGACGTCGCCACCCATCAACTCGCGGTCGCTGGTCAGCTTGATCAAAGGCAGCACCGCAAAAGGGATTCCGAACGACAACACCACCTGCGACAGCACCAATGCGCGGGTGGGGTCGAAGCCGACCGCCAGGATCACCAGGGCGGGCACCAGGGTGATCACCCGGCGCACGATCATGGGAATCGACCGGCGCAGCAAGCCCTGCATGATCATGGCGCCGGCATAGGCGCCCACCGACGACGACGCCAGACCCGACGCGAGCAAGCCGACCGCGAACAGCACCGCGATGGTCGGGCCAAGCGTGTGGTGAATCGCCGCATAGGCGCCCTCGATGGAGGCGCTGAGGTCGCGGTGCTGCAGGTTGACCGCGGCGATCAGCAGCATCGCGGCGTTCACCGTGCCGGCCACCGTCATCGCCAGCACGACATCCCAGCGGGTGATGCGCAACAGCAGGCGCCGATGCGACCCCTCGCCGGGATGCCCGTGCCGGTCCAGCACGAGGCCCGAATGCATGTAGACCGCGTGCGGCATCACGGTGGCGCCCAGGATGGCCGCCGCCAGCAGCACGCTTTCGGTGCCCTGGAATCTGGGTACCAGTCCGCCGAGCATCTCCTCCGGCGGCGCCGTCTTGACGAAGAAGCTCGCCGCGAAACCGATCGCGATGACGAGCAACAGGCCGGTGATGACCCGCTCGAAAATGATCTGTCCGCGCCGGTCCTGAATCCCCAGCAGCAGCAAGGCGACCAGACCGGTGATCAACCCGCCGGCCAGCAGCGGCAAATCGAAGAGGATGTGCAGGGCGATGGCCCCGCCGACCACCTCGGCCGCGTCGGTTGCGACGGCCACGAGTTCGGCCTGGGCCCAATAGATCAACCGCGCCGGGCGGCCCATCCGTTTACCGATCGTGCCGGGCAGCGAGCGTCCGGTGACCAGCCCCAGCTTCGCCGACAGGTACTGCACAAGGCCCGCCAGCACATTGGCTGCCACGATGACCCACAGCAGCAGGTAGCCATACTGCGAGCCGGCGCTGACGTTGGCGGCGACGTTGCCCGGGTCGACGTAGGCGATGGCGGCGACGAACGCAGGCCCGAGCAGATACCAGTTGCCCTTCAGCGAGCCCTGGGTGCGCTGCCCCAACGTGCCGACCTCGATTCCCTCCACCAAATAATAAAGTGAGGTTAACCGAACATCGCAACGCGACCGTCGGCGGCTCCGGCGTTTAAGGCCCTCGTGCCTCAGCTGGGGCGGTAAAGCCCCTTCCCGGTGACCAGCGGCAGGTCCAGGGTCGTCACGATGCCCGGGTGCGCGGCGACTACCGCCGGGATCGCGTTGACTACGCGCATCGCGGTGGCCACCAGGCCGGCGTGATTGTGATCGCCCTTACGGCTGCTCAGGCAGACATCCATGGCATAAGACGGTTCGCCGGTGATCTCGATGCGGTAGGAACCGCCCTCTTGGGCCGGCTGGGGCCAGTCGGGGCACAGGTCCTCGCGCAGCCGGGTGACGTGTTCCAGGACGACGACGGGATTGCCGTCGACCATGCCGAACACCTCGAAGCGCAGCGCCGCGGCGGTGCCCTTGGCGATATGACCCGAGGCGATGTCGAAGTCCTCGGGGGCTGGTATGCGAACGTGGTCCTGGGTGACCGCGTCGAGCGAAATGCCCAGGCCCGCAGCCATTTGGCGGATCACCGACCCCCACGCCAGGCTGAGCACGCCGGGTTGCAGCAGCATGGGAACCTCGTCCAGCGGCTTGCCGAACCCCATGACGTCGAACATGACCGCGGCGCTGTCGTACGTGGCGTAGTCGACGATCTCCATGCATCGAATCTGCTGAATGCTCTGGCAGGTGCCCGCCAGGGCAAGTGGCAACAGATCGTTGGCGAAGCCGGGATCGATACCGTTGACGTAGAGACTCGAATTCCCTTCGCGCGCCGCATCTTCCAAGGGCTTGATGAGTTCCTCGGGGATGACCTGCCACGGATACTGCAAGAACACCGGGCCGCTGCCGACGATGTTGATCCCCGCCGCCAAGACGCGCCGGTAGTCCTCGAGCGCCTCGGGCAGCCGGTTGTCGGCCAGGGCGTTGTACACGGCGCATTGTGGCCCGGTGGCCAGCACGGCATCCAGGTCGGTGCTGGCGAGCACTCCTGTCGAATCGCTAAGCCCCGCAAGCTCGGCCGCGTCCTTGCCGGCCTTGGCGTCCGAGGACACCCAGACGCCTTTCAAGTCGAACTCGGGATTGGTGATGAGCGCCCGCAGAGCGTGGATACCGACGTTGCCGGTGCCCAGTTGGACGACGGGGATGGGCATGACTGGCTCCTTAGGTCACAGGTCCGGGACGGGTATGTCGAGGTTGGGGAAGGTGAGACCACCGTCGACCTCGAGCGTCTTGCCGGTCAGGAAGCTGCCGGCGGGGGACGCCAAATAGACTGCGGCAGCGGCAATGTCGACGGGATCGCCGAGGCGCCGCATGGGAGTGGCCTTCTCCATCGGTGCCCGCAGCTCGTCGTTGGAGGCAACCACGTCCAGGGCGGAGGTCAGGATCGACCCCGGCGCGATCGCGTTGACGCGAATGCGCGGGCACAGGTCCAGGGCGGTCAGCCGAGTGTAATGCGACAGCGCGGCTTTGGCGGTGCCGTAGGCGGCGAATCCGCGCCCGGCCAGCCTGCCCATGGTCGAGGTGATGTTGATGATGCTGCCGCCGTCGGAGTGCTCCAGCATCAACGGGACCGCGGCCAGCGTCAGCGCGTGGGCCGTGGCGACGTTGAAGGTGAAAGCCTCTTTGAGGTCCTTCGTCGAGGTGGTCAGCAGCGTGTTGGGCATCGTCCCGCCGACGTTGTTGACGACGATGTCTAGTTTTCCGAATGCCTCGACGGCCTTGCCGGCCAGCTCGGCGGTGGACTCGGGATGCGCCAGGTCGGCGGCCACGACGTGGGCCCGCCGTCCGACGGCTCCGACCTGTTCTGCGACGGCTTCTAGTTGTGACTCCGTGCGCGAGGCGATCAGCACATCCGCGCCGGCCTCGGCGAAGGCCAGCGCAATCGCCGCCCCGAGGCCGCGGCCTGCACCGGTGATGACGGCGACTTTGTCGTCGAGACGGAACCTGTCAAGGATCATTGGCGGCCTCTCTTTTTTCGGTGTCAGCCGACACCGTAGCAAGCCGCGCCGTCTCGGATCGGGCATTTCTGGAACACGTTCTATTTTTCGCATGAGGGCGTGGTGGGCCGGCCCGCAGCGCAGGCATGCGCGCGGGAATCCCGTGCTGGACGACCGGTTCGCGGCGTCGCAAAGCCAGCCAACGCGCTTTGCTGTCGGAGGACGCAGAAACAGGGTTCAGCTTGCGTCCACCCACGGCGCCACCCGGTGCCATCGCGTTAAGCGGTGATCGCCGATCATTTTGCTCAGCGTTCACCTTGTTACTGTTAGCTTCGTGGCTGCGAGCCGGGCTGGTCGGGCGCACTGGCTACCGACCGGCGGCGGTCCCGTTTCATCCCAACCGTAAGGAAGCGAATTGAAACTCAACCGATTTGGCGCCGTGCTGAGTGTGCTGAGCGCTGGCGCGCTGGCGTTGTCGGCATGCGGAAGCGATAACAACGGGACCGGCGCGCACGCAACGAGCGGCTCCTCGTCGGGCAGCGTGAGCTGCGGCGGGACGAAGGCCCTCAAGGCCAGCGGCTCGACGGCTCAGGCCAACGCGATGACCCGGTTCGTCAACGCGTTCGAGCAGGCCTGTCCCGGCCAGACGCTGAACTACACCGCCAACGGTTCGGGCGCGGGAATCAGCGAATTCAACGGTAAGCAAACGGATTTCGGTGGTTCGGATTCACCGCTGGCCGCCAGTGAATACGCCGCGGCCCAACAACGTTGCGGGTCGCCGGCGTTGAATCTCCCGGTGGTGTTCGGCCCGATCGCCATCACCTACAACGTCACGGGCCTCAATTCGCTGAGCCTGGACGGCGCCACCGCCGCCAAGATCTTCAACGGCGCGATCGGTACATGGAATGATCCCGCCATCGGAGCGCTCAACCCGGGTGTCACGCTGCCCGCCGAGCCGATTCACGTCGTCTTCCGCAACGACGAATCCGGCACCACCGACAATTTCCAGAAGTACCTCGATGCCGCCGCCAACGGCGCGTGGGGCAAGGGGGCCGGCAAGACGTTCAAGGGTGGTGTCGGCGAGGGAGCAAAGGGCAACGACGGCACCTCGGCCGCGATCAAGGCGACCGAGGGGTCGATCACCTACAACGAATGGTCGTTTGCTCAGGCGCAGAAACTGAACATGGCCAAGATCATCACGCCGGCCGGGCCGGACGCGGTGTCGATCAGCGCCGACTCGGTGGGTAAGACGATTGCTGGAGCCAAGATCGCCGGCCAGGGCAACGACCTTGTGCTGGACACGCTGTCCTTCTATAAGCCGACCCAGGCCGGTTCCTACCCGATCGTGCTGGCCACCTACGAGATCGTCTGCTCGAAGTATCCCGACGCGCAGGTCGGCACGGCGGTCAAGGCGTTCCTGCAAAGCACCATCGGCGCGGGGCAGAACGGCCTGGTCGACAACGGCTACATCCCCATCCCTGACGCGTTCAAGTCGAGGTTGTCTGCTTCCATCAACGCCATCACATAACCTGAAGTGGTCGTGACACGAGGAACCGCAATCAGCTCGTCGACCACGGAGAAACCGGCGCTGACAACGCTGAGTGAACACGTGGGGCGGCGGGCTGATCGACTGTTCAAGTTGACGGCCGCCGCTGCCGGTTCGACGATCGTGGTCGCCATCCTGTTGATCGCGGTATTCCTGTTGCTGCGTGCGGTCCCATCGTTGCGCGTCAACCACGCGAACTTCTTCACCAGCGCCAAATTCAGCACCAGCGACCCGAACAGGCTCGCCTTCGGCATCCGTGACCTGCTGATGGTCACGGTGCTCAGTTCGGTCAGCGCGCTGGTGCTGGCCGTTCCCGTCGCGGTCGGTATCGCGGTGTTTCTCACCCAGTACGCGCCACGGCGGCTGGCGCGGCCCTTCGGCGCGGTGGTGGACCTGCTGGCCGCGGTGCCATCGATCATCTTCGGGCTGTGGGGGATCTTCGTGCTCGCCCCCCAGATCGAGCCGGTGGCCGCGTTTCTCAACCGTCACCTTGGTTGGCTGTTCCTGTTCAAGCAGGGCAATGTCTCGTTGGCCGGTGGCGGCACCATCTTCACCGCCGGCGTCGTGCTGTCGGTAATGATCCTGCCGATCATCACGTCCGTCTCGCGGGAGGTATTTCGGCAGACCCCGCACATCCAGATGGAGGCGGCGCAGGCACTCGGCGCCACCAAATGGGAGGTGGTGCGGATGACCGTGCTGCCGTTCGGGCGCAGCGGTGTGATCGCGGCCTCGATGCTGGGGCTGGGCCGCGCGCTGGGCGAGACCGTGGCGGTGCTGATCATCTTGCGTTCGGCCGCCCGCGCGGGTAGTTGGTCGCTGTTCGACGGCGGCTACACGTTCGCCTCGAAGATCGCGTCGGCGGCCGCGGAGTTCAGCGCGCCGCTGCCCACGGGGGCATACATCTCGGCGGGATTCGCGCTGTTCGTGTTGACGTTCGTGGTCAACGCGCTCGCCCGTGCGATCGCCGGCGGCAAGGTCAACGGATGAACCGCAACGTGGAGCGGCGCCCGTGACCGTCGAAGCGTTGGACCGACCGGTCAAGGTGGAGGTGTTCAGGCCGCTGAGCTTCCGGCGCCGGATCACCAACAGCACGGCGACGATCTTCTTCCTCGCTTCGTTCTGCGTTGCGCTGGTGCCGCTGATCTGGGTGTTGTGGATCGTGGTCGAACGAGGCTGGTACGCCGTCACCCGGTCGGGGTGGTGGACCCACTCGCTGCACGGGGTGCTGCCGGAGCAGTTCGCCGGTGGCGTCTACCACGCGCTCTACGGCACGCTGGTACAAGCCGGGGTGGCGGCGGCCATGGCCGTGCCGTTGGGCCTGATGACCGCGGTCTTTCTGGTGGAATACGGATCCGGCCGCTTGGTGCGGCTGACGACGTTCATGGTCGACGTCCTCGCCGGAGTGCCCTCGATCGTGGCGGCGCTGTTCATCTTCAGCCTGTGGATCGCCACCTTGGGCTTTCAGCAGAGTTCGTTCGCGGTATCGCTGGCCCTGGTCCTGCTGATGTTGCCGGTGGTGGTGCGCTCCGCCGAGGAGATGCTGCGGCTGGTGCCCGACGAACTGCGCGAGGCCAGCTACGCGCTCGGTGTGTCGAAATGGAAGACCATCGTGCGGATCGTCTTTCCGATCGCGATGCCCGGCATCGTGTCCGGCATTTTATTGTCCATCGCGCGGGTGATCGGTGAAACCGCGCCGGTGCTGGTGCTGGTCGGCTACAGCCGATCGATCAACCTCGACATCTTCCACGGCAACATGGCGTCTCTGCCGCTGCTGATCTACACCGAGCTCACCAATCCCGAACACGCCGGATTCCTGCGGATCTGGGGCGCGGCGCTGACGCTGATCATCATGGTCGCCGTCATCAACATCGTTGCGGCGCTGACCCGTTTCGTGGCAACCCGCAGACGCTGACCCGGTCAGGACTTCGACGCCGCCTTTTTGGCCGCTTTTTTGGCCGGCGCTTTCTTGGCGGTCGTCTTTTTCGCGGGGGCCTTTTTCGCCGCGGCCTTCTTCGCGGGCGCCTTGCCGTTGCCGGAACGCGCCTTCACGCTGGCCTCCAGCTTGGCGAGCAGGTCTGATACGTCCTCGGTCTCGTCCAGCTCCTTCGGCTGCTCCTCGGTGGTAAACGCTTCTCCGCCTTCGAGTTTGGCGTCGACCAACTCTTGCAGCTGCTCCTGATAGGTGTCGTGATAGCGATCGGGATTGAAGTCCTCGGCCATCGACTCCACCACCTGGCCGGCCATCTTGAGCTCGGCCGGCTTGATCTCGACCTTCTTGTCCAGGATGGGGAAGTCGGGGTCGCGGATCTCGTCGGGCCACAACAAGGTGTGGATCACCATCACGTCGCGCTTGCCGAAGTCCTTGACGCGCAACGCGGCCAGCCGGGTCTTGTTGCGCAGCGTGAAGTGGACGATCGCCATCCGATCGGCCTCGGCCAGGGTCTTGGCAAGCAGCACATAGGATTTCGACGACTTGGAGTCCGGCTCCAGGAAGTAGCTGCGGTCGAACAGCATCGGATCCACCTCGCTGGCCGGCACGAACTCCAGCACTTCGATCTCGCGGCTGCGTTCCTCGGGCAGGGTGGCGATGTCGTCGTCGGTGATGATCACCATCTGACCGTCGTCGGACTCGTAGGCCCGCGCGATGTCACGGTATTCGACGACTTCGCCGTCCACCTCGCACACGCGTTGGTACCGGATACGGCCGTTGTCCTTGGCGTGTACCTGGTGGAATTTGATGTCGTGGTCCTGGGTGGCGCTGTACACCTTGACGGGGACGTTCACCAGCCCGAACGCGATGGAACCCTTCCAGATCGAGCGCATGCAAGTCAGTATGCCCGGAGGGCCGGTGGCAAAACAGCACGACGAGGCTACGACCGGGGATTGTCCACGTCGGACTCCGGCGATCGAGGTGCGTGGCTAACGACGCGAAGCCGCATCCAGCGCGGCCCGATCCGGCAGGTCGGCTCCCGCGCGAGCGACGGTGAGCGCCGCGCACAGGCTCGCCGCTTCCACCGCGATCGTCAGCGCGTCCACGCTGATTTCGCGCAATTCGGTGCGCCGGTCGCCGCCCAACGACCCCGATTCCCAGAGCGCGTCGAGCAGACCAACCATGAAGGCGTCGCCGGCGCCGACGGTGTCGACCACGCGCTGCGCCCGCGTCGGTACCCGGGCGGCGCCCGCCGCGCAGAATGCCACCGCGCCCCGGTCGGCCATCGTGATCGCCACGATGGCCGGGCCCAGCCGCAGCCACGTTTGCGCGATCTGCTCGGGGGGCCGCGTGGGGTCGATCCAGCGCAGGTCTTCCTCGCTGACCTTCACCACGTCGCTGCGTTCGACGAGGTGCTCGATGCGCGCGACGGCCAGCCCCCGGTCGGCGATCAGCGACGGCCGCACGTTGGGATCGAAGGTGACCGTGGCCGAGACGCGATAGGCGTCGATCAGCGCCGCGACCGCGAGGCAGCCCGGATCCTGCACGGCGGCAATCGATCCGGTGTGGACGAATAGCGGCGGTGCGACCGGCGGTGTTCCGGAGAGTCGCCAGTCCAGATCGAACACGTACTCGGCGGACCCGTCTTCGGCGATGGTCGACCGCGCGGTCGCCGTGCGCTGGGCCGCCCGGCTTTCCGAAACGAGTTGCACCCCTGCGGCTTCGACGTACTCGCTGATGTGCCGGCCATAGGCATCGTCGGCGATCGACGTCAGGAAGTCGATTCCGCGACCCAGTCGGCCAAGCCCGACGGCAACATTGAGCGGGCTGCCGCCGACATGCTCGTCGCTGTCGACGATATCGATCAGCGACTCGCCGATCACCAGCCCGCGGGTCATCGCACCAAGGCATCCAGCGTCGCGCGAGCCCCCTTGCTGTGCAACGAATCCAGCGCCCACAGGTACGCCTCGACGAAGCGTGGCTGATGGGCCAGGTCGCAGAACACCGCGGTGATCTCGATGAACGCGGTGGGATTCTCGTGCTGCGACCTGGCGATCGGGATGAGCGAGTCCGCCAGCTGATCCAGCACCTCGTACGGGTTGCCCCACTCGTCGACACCCTCGGCGTAGCGGGCCCAGCTCGCCACCACCGCCGCCGCCAGCCGGACCGGCCCGCCGTGGGCCAGGTTGTCGCAGATGACGGGATACAGAAATTTCGGGATGCGGTCCGACGAGTAGGCGCACAGCCGCGCGACGGTGTCCCGCACGGCCGGGTTGGCAAACCGCTCGACGAGCGTGCGGCCGTACTCATGCAGGTTGATTCCCGGCACCTGCGGGAGCGTCGGAATGGCCTCGGATTCGAAGTAGGCAAGCAGGAATTCGGCGAACAATGGATCGCTTGCGGCCTCGTGAACGAACTTGAACCCGCAGAGGTGGGCGAAGTAGGCAAGGCACTGATGCCCGGCGTTGAGCAGTCGCAGCTTCATCAGCTCGTACGGGCGCACATCGTCGACCAGCAGAACGCCCGCTTGCTCCAGCGGCGGGCGGCCGTCGGCGAAGGAGTCCTCGATCACCCAGGCGGTGAACGGCTCGGCCACGACCGGCCACCGGTCGTTGACGCCGAAGTCGCGTCGCACTTCCGCGGCCATCGCCAAAGTCGTTGCGGGCGTGATGCGGTCGACCATCGAACTCGGAAACCGGGCGTGCTCTGCCACCCACTCGGCCAACTCGGGATCCCGGCGTTCGGCGCCTGCGAGCACGGCACGCCTGGCGACCTCACCGTTGTTCTCGATGTTGTCACAGGAGGCGATCGTCGGCGCGGCGATCCCCCGCCGGCGACGCCGGTCCAACGCCTCGACGATCAACGCGAACGCGGGGCCGTCCGGGTCGCGATAGCCGCCCTCGGTGATGGTCAGCGAGATGATTCGGGTGGCCGGTGCCGCCAGCACGTCCAGCGCCGACTCGGGATCATCGGGCGCGTAACGATAGTCGATGATCGAGCCGATCACCTGGGCGTCGCGGCTACCGTCGGGATTTTCCAGGATCAGCGTGTAGAGCCCGTCCTGACCGTCAAGGACGTCGCGCATCGTCCAGTCGGCGGGCATGACACCCACACCGCAGATGCCCCACTCGTGCGCCAGGCCCTGCTGCAGCAACAGGTTGATGTAGGCGGCCTGATGCGCGCGGTGGAAATGACCGGCCCCGATGTGCGCGATCCCGACGGTCACCCTGCTGCGGTCGTAGTTGGGCGCATCGATCGGCATCGTCGCGAGCGCCGCATTGTTCAGGTCGATTCCGTTGGCCTCCATTGGCCCACTCCTCCCCGCCTCAACGCCCGGATCGTCACCCGGCCCGGAAACCTTCGGCCGCAGACAACAGCAGCACATCCGCGATCGCGCGCCACGAATCGGTGATCGCGACTGCTCCCGCATCGACCAATTCCGCACGGCGGCAATCCCGTTCGTCAGGTGGCACGAACATCAGGTTGCCGATGGTGGGGTAGCCGGCCGCCACCGCGGATGTCACGCCGGCCACGGAGTCTTCGATGGCCAGCCCCTGTTTCGGTGCGACGCCCAGTACCTGCCCGGCATGCACGTACACCGCCGGGTCGGGTTTGCTGGTCGGCACCGGAAGCGAATCCTCCGCGCTGAAAGTCACCGCCTCCGATATCAGCGAGTCGAGGCCGGTGGCGGCGAAGCAGGCCCGCAGCCGCCCGGTGGCGCTCGAGCTCACGGCCGCGAGCGCGTACCGGTTGGCGAGGCTGCGCAACGGCTCCACCACCTCCGGATCGGGGGTCAGGGTGTCAGCCAGGTGAGCGGTGACCCGCTCACGCTCCTCGCGCACCCACTGCTCGAGCTCGTCGGTGGACAACGCGTTGCCGCCGGCGAGGCCGCCGGCCGAGGCGACCCGTGCTGCGGGACGGCCCCGGGCCAACGTCTCGTCGAGCGGCACTTCGCACTGCACCGCCAGGTCCAGCGCCGTGTTACGGAAATTCTTCCCGACAGCCCGCTTGCGGAGCTCCTCGCAGCTGAGCGGGGCGGTCACGCCGAACCTGGCCAAAAAACGGTTGGTCACCTCGGTCGAGGCGTCGAACGCCGGCCTCTCGGACCCGAACAGGTTGTCATCGGCATCGCACAGCAAGGTCGTGATCGGCGCCGCGTCGAAGGTGCGCACAAAGGTCAGCCCAGTCATCGCGACACCAACTCCCACTCGTCGTTGCGCATCGCATCCCGCAGTGTGGGCACCACACCGCGCTCGTCGATATCGGAAATCATCGCGCCCAGCCGCTCGGCAAAACCGGGAACCGCGCGTACCTCGGCGAACATCTCGTGTCTGAGCAGCGGATCTGGATTGCTGCGGGCCATATTGGCCAACCTAGCCACCGGAATCGCCTGAGAGTCTTCCAGGCGGAGCTTTCGCCCGTCGAGGTCGTGGCCCCGCATGTAACGGGCCCATCCCGCGACGGCCACCATCAACAATGTGTGCGGCCTGCCCTGCGCGATCGCCTCCCGCAGCGAGGGCAGCACGAACGTCGCGATCTTGCTGGTTCCGCGCCGGGCCAGCCGCGCCAACTGGTCACTCATCCGGGAATTGCTGAGCCGATCCAGCAACGTGCCCCGGTACTCGGGAGTGTTCATGCCGGGCACCGCGGGCAGCAGCGGCTGAATCTCGTCGCGCAGCAGCTTGTCGACGTAGTCGAAGATGACGCGATCGCGCATCGCTTCGTCGGTGCGCTGGTAGCCGGCCAGGATGGCCAGGCACGCGAGCGCGATATGGGTTCCGTTGAGAAGACGGGTTTTGATCAACTTGTGGTCGCTGACATCGGCGACGAATTCGGCACCGACCTCGTCGAGCGGCGGCCGCCCGTTGCTGAACGAATCCTCGATCACCCATTGGCTGTGCGGCTCGGTCACCACCGGCCATTTGTCCGCGACGCCGAATGTCTGCTCGACGAATGTGCGCTCAGATCTGGTGGTTTGGGGGGTGATGCGGTCGACCATGGTCGACGGAAACGCGACGTGCGTCTCGATCCAGCGGGCAAGCCCGGGATCCTTCAAGGCGGCGAACGACACCAGCGCGGTTCTCGCCGGCTGCGTGTCGCCGGGAACGTTGTCGCAGCAGAGCACGGTGAACGGCGCGACGCCCGCGCGACGGCGCCGGTCGAGAGCTTCGGCCAGGTATCCCCACGCGGTGGCGTAGCTGCCGGAGGCGACGAGGTCGGCGCGCACGTCGGGGTGGTCGGCGTCGAATTCGTCGGTGACCGGATTCAGGAAGTATCCGTTGTCGGTAATGGTCAGGCTGACGATGCGGGTTTGCGGATCGGCCAGGGCGCTACGGACCGCCGCGCCGTCGTTCGGCGCGTAATGAACGGAGCCGATCGAGCCGACGACGCGGGCGGTTTGGCGGTCGTGGCCGCGCTGTACGACGGTGTACAGCCCGTCCTGCGCCGAAAGCAGGTGTTTGAGGTCGGGGGAGTGGAGACTGACGCTGGTGACTCCCCAGCGTCCCGAAATGCCCTTGCGGGCCAGGTCGTCGAAGTAGACGGCCTGGTGGGCGCGGTGAAAGTTGCCCGCGCCGATGTGGACGACTCCTCGACCGAGGGCCGACCGGTCGTACGTCGGAACGTCGACTCGTTGCGAGTGCAGCCGTAGTGTCGCGTCGCTCAATGGGACGCCGTTTTTTGGACGCCAAGGGGAGGGGATCAGATCGAACATCGTGTTCCTGTGCCCCGAACCGTCCGGAGGTATACCCGCTCGTGGGTCATGTCACAAAACGAACCGACGGTTGCGCGATTAGCGGTGGTCAAAGCGGTTAACACGCGCGAAACGCGTAGGTTGACAACATGGCACCGCGGGTGAAACTGACCAACGCCGACAAGGTGCTCTATCCCGCCACCGGAACCACCAAGAGCGACATCTTCGACTACTACACGCGGATTGCCGAGGTGATGATCCCGCACGTCGCCGGGCGTCCGGCAACGCGCAAGCGCTGGCCCAACGGCGTCGACGAAGAATCGTTCTTCGAGAAACAACTGGCGGCGTCGGCGCCCGACTGGCTGCCGCGCGCCAGCGTGACCCACCGATCCGGAACGACGACGTATCCGATCATCGACACCGTCGACGGCCTGGCCTGGATCGCCCAGCAAGCCGCGCTGGAGGTCCACGTGCCGCAGTGGCGCTTCGTCGCCGAGTGGACCCGCAGCCGGGCCGAAGAACTGAAACCGGGCCCGGCGACCCGGCTGGTGTTCGACCTCGATCCCGGCGAAGGCGTCACGATGGCCCAGCTGGCGGAGGTGGCGCGCGCCGTCCGCGAACTGATCGCCGGTATCGGGCTGACCACTTATCCGCTCACCAGCGGCAGCAAGGGCCTGCACCTCTATACGCCCTTGCAGGAGCCGGTGAGCAGCAAGGGCGCGACGGTGTTGGCCAAACGCGTTGCGCAACAACTGGAAAAGACGATGCCCACGCTGGTGACGTCGACCATGACCAAGAGCCTGCGGGCCGGCAAGATCTTTTTGGACTGGAGTCAGAACAACGGCGCCAAGACGACCATCGCGCCGTACTCGCTGCGGGGACGTGAGCAACCCACCGTCGCGGCGCCGCGCACCTGGGAGGAACTCGACGACCCGTCGCTGCGCCAGTTGCGTTACGACGAAGTGCTGGACCGGGTCGCCCGCGACGGCGATCTGCTGGCACCGCTGGACGAGGACGCACCGGTGCCGGACCGACTGAGCAAGTACCGCAGCATGCGCGACGCATCGAAAACGCCCGAGCCGGTGCCGGCGTCGAAACCCGTTATAGGGCAGGGGAATAGCTTTGTCATCCAGGAACACCACGCCCGCCGGCTGCACTACGACTTCCGGCTGGAACGAGACGGCGTGCTGGTGTCGTGGGCGGTACCGAAGAACCTGCCCGAAACCACCTCGGTGAACCACCTGGCGGTCCACACCGAGGACCATCCGCTGGAATACGGCGGGTTCGAGGGCATCATCCCCAAAGGCGAGTATGGCGCGGGAAAGGTGGTCATCTGGGACTCCGGAACCTATGAGGCCGAGAAGTTCCTTGACGACGAAGTCATCGTCAATCTGCGCGGCACCAAGATCTCCGGACGCTATGCCCTGATTCAGACCAATGGGAACCAATGGCTGGCGCACCGGATGAAGGACCAGAACGTCTTTGAGTTCGACACGATCGCCCCCATGCTGGCCACCCACGGTTCGGTGACGGCGCTCAAGGCAGGACAATGGGCGTTCGAGGGCAAATGGGATGGCTACCGGCTTTTGATCGAGGCCGACCACGGCGCCATCCGGGTGCGGTCTCGGCGCGGTCGCGAAGTGACTGGTGAATATCGCGAACTGCATTGGCTGGCAGACGATCTCGCCGAGCACCATGTGATCCTCGACGGTGAGGCAGTGGTCCTGGATTCTTCGGGGGTGCCCAACTTCCACGAGATGCAGAACCGGGGCCGAGGCTCGCGCGTCGAATTCTGGGCGTTCGACGTGTTGTACCTCGACGGGCGCTCGCTGCTGCGGGCCAGCTACCGGGACCGGCGAAAGGTGCTGGAAATGCTCAGCACCGCAACCAATCTCGTCGTTCCAGAGTTGCTACCCGGAGATGGCACGCAAGCGCTGGAAGACTCGGGCAAGCGCGGCTGGGAGGGGGTGATCGCCAAGCGGCGCGACTCCACCTACCAGCCCGGCCGGCGCTCGTCCTCGTGGATCAAGGACAAGCACTGGAACACGCAGGAGGTCGTGATCGGCGGCTGGAAGGCGGGGGAGGGCGGACGCACCAGCGGCATCGGCTCACTGCTGCTGGGCATCCCCACCGCCGACGGCCTGCATTTCGCGGGACGCGTCGGCACCGGGTTCACCGAACGCGACCTGGCCAACCTGAAAAAGACGCTGGCGCCGCTGCACACCGGTCAATCACCGTTTCACCCACCGCTGCCCCGCAGCGAAGCCCGGGGCGTGACGTATGTGGAGCCGATCCTGGTCGGGGAGGTGCGCTACAGCGAGTGGACCCCGGACAACCGGCTGCGTCAATCGAGTTGGCGGGGGCTGCGGCCGGACAAGGAAGCGAGTGAGGTGGTGCGGGAGTGAAATGGGTTACCTACCAAGGTGATGACGGCGAGCGCGTCGGAGTCGTCTCCGGCGACACCATCTATGCGATGCCGCCGGGAGCGACACTGCTCGACCTGATCGCGCGCGGCTCCGAGGGATTGCGCCAAGCGGGGGAGGAGGCGCGGCGCTCCCCGTCGGCCACGGTGCGTCTCGCCGATGCGCGACTGCGGGCGCCCATTCCGCGTCCGCCTACGATCCGGGATTCCTTGTGCTTCCTCGACCACATGCGCAACTGCCAAGCCGCGCTGGGCGCCGGGCGCCTGCTCGCCGACACCTGGTATCGCATCCCCGCCTTCTACTTCGCCTGTCCGACAACAGTTTTAGGGCCGTACGACGACGCGCCGACGGCACCCGGAAGCGCTTGGCAGGACTTCGAGTTGGAGATCGCCGCGGTGATCGGAACGGGGGGCAAGGATCTCACCGTCCAGCAGGCCGAACAGGCGATCATCGGCTACACCATCTTCAACGACTGGTCCGCGCGCGACCTGCAGCAGATGGAAAGCCAGCTGGGCATCGGACAGGGCAAGGGCAAGGACAGCGGTGTGACGTTGGGCCCCTACCTCGTGACCCCCGACGAGCTCGAGCCGTACCGCCACGGCGCCAAACTCGACCTCCAGGTCACCGCATTGGTCAACGACAACGTCATCGGCACGGGGTCGACGGCCCAAATGGACTGGACCTTCGGCGAAGTCATCTCCTACGCCTCGCGCGGCGTCACCCTCAATCCCGGCGACGTCATCGGCTCCGGGACGGTGCCCACCTGCACACTGGTCGAGCACCTCAATCCCGCTGCGCTGGAATCGTTTCCCGGCTGGTTGCACGACGGCGACATCGTCACGCTGCGCGTCGAGGGGCTGGGGGAGACCCGGCAAACCGTCCGCGCCAGCAGCGCGCCACACGCGTTGGCCGCCCGGCCCAATCCGGACGCCGCACCCGCCGCGCGGCGGGTCAACCGCGCGCCGGCGAAGGTGCCGTACACCCGCGGGCTGCATCGGGTCGCCGACCGCGTGTGGGCGTGGACGTTGCCGGATGGTGGCTACGGGTGGAGCAACGCCGGACTGATCGCCGGCGCGGGCGCATCCTTGTTGGTGGACACCCTCTTCGATTTGGCACTGACGCGCGAAATGCTCACCGCGATGCGGTCCATCACCGGGTCGGCGCCCATCACCGACGCTGTGATCACCCATTCCAACGGCGACCACACCCACGGCAACCAACTGCTGGACGCCTCGGTGCGCATCATCGCGGCGCAGGGCACCGCCGAGGAGATCGAGCACGGGATGGCGCCCGAGATGCTGGCCATCGCGCAAACCGCCAACCTCGGGCCGGTGGCCACCCCGTACACGCGAGAGCGCTTCGGGCACTTCGACTTCAGCAACATCACGTTGCGCAACGCCGACCAGACCTTCGAGCGCAGCCTGCGCGTCGACGTCGGCGGGCGACGGGTCGACGTGCTGAACCTGGGTCCCGCGCACACCGCCGCCGATTCGGTGGTGCACGTGCCCGATGCGGGCGTCCTGTTCGGCGGCGACCTGCTGTTCATCGGCTGCACGCCCATCGTGTGGGCGGGACCCATCGGCAACTGGGTCGCGGCGTGCGACGCGATGATCGCGCTGGACGCGCCGACCGTGGTCCCCGGACACGGCCCGGTAACCGATCCCGACGGAATCCGCGCGGTGCGTGGCTACCTCGTGCACGTGGCCGAACAGGCCGAGGCGGCATACCGCCGGGGGCTGTCGTGGGCCGAGGCCGCCGACGCCATCGACCTCGGCGAGTACGCGACCTGGCTGGATGCCGAGCGGGTGGTCGTCAACGTCTACCAGCGATACCGCGAACTAGACCCGCAGACACCGCAATTGGAGGTCATGGCCCTGCTGGTGATGCAGGCCGAATGGCTGGCCAAACGATCCGCGTGACCGCTCACGGCGGCTAGGGCCGCACCGCGCTGACGAAGCTGATCGTGGCGGCGGGAACCTGGTGCTCGACGGGCCCCAGTTGCGGTAGGCCCGCGGCGGAAAACAGGTCGGCGAGCCGAAATGTGCTGGTATCCCATCCGTTTGCCGCCAGGTGCGCGGCGACGTCGGTGTGCTCGCCCGGGTAGGCCAAACCGGCGATGTCCAGATCGAGCCCCTGCCGTCGCCACCCCTCGGTCGCGAGCCGGGACTGTTCGCGCCCCTCCGGGGTCGCCGGGGCGACGGTCCCGAAGTCGGCGGCGAACCGGCTGCCCTCACTGGACAACGGAATGATGGAGTCCAGCAACCGAACTTCGGCCTCGGGCGGAAGGAACCCGATCAACACTCCTTCGGCCAGCCACGCCGTCGCCTGCGCCGGGTCAAAGCCCGCCGCCTGCAAAGCCGCCGGCCAGTCCTCACGCAGATCGATACCCACCGTGCGGAGTTCGGCGGTCGGGGCGGCGCCGATCTCGGCCAGCGTCGCCGTCTTGAACGCGATCACCTCCGGCTGGTCGATCTCGTACACCGTCGTGCCGGCCGGCCAACGCAGCCGGTAGGCCCGCGAATCCAGACCCGATGCCACGATCACCACCTGGCGCAGACCGGCCTGACCGGCTGCGGCGAAGTAATCGTCGTAAAACCGGGCCCGGGCGGCGAATGTGTCCACCATCCGCGAAAATTTGACGCCGTTCTCGAGCTCGTCTGAATCGAGTTCGCCGGTCGCCAGCTTGGTGAACACGTCCAGCCCGACGGCGCGCACCAGCGGCTCGGCGAACTCGTCGGTGATCACCGGTTGTGGGCGTCTGGTGGCCGCCGCGCGGGCCGCGGCCACCATGGTGGCGGTGGCGCCCACGCTGTTGGCCAGGTCCCAGGTATCGCCTTCGGTTCGTGCCATGGCTTCTCCTTCGATGCGGTCGCAACCACGGTATGCCTCCTGGGTGAATTGCGTCGTCGCCTACGGTTCCCCTATGCCCGCAGTGACACTGGAACCCCTCGAAGACGAGATCGCCTGCATCACCCTCAACCGGCCGGAGCGCCTCAACGCCATCGATGGGTCGTTGATCGACGGCGTCCACGAGGCCCTGGATGTGCTGGACCAAGGCGAGTACCGGGTGGCGATCCTGACCGGCGCCGGGCGCGGGTTCTGCGCCGGCGCCGATTTGAGCGGCACCGGTCAGGCGTGGACGAAGAACAAGCCGACCACCCCGGCGTTCAAGGTCAATTACGACGCCCAGGTTCGGTTGGCCAACCTGTACACCCGGATCTACGAGATGGACGTTCCGGTGATCGGCGCGGTCAACGGTGTCGCCGTCGGGGGTGGCCTGGCGTTCGCGTTGGTCTGCGATATCCGCGTCGCCTCCGAGCAGGCCCGATTCGGTTCGGTGTTCATCAAGGCGGGCTTCTCGTCGATGGACATGGGCACCAGCTACCTGCTGCCCAAGATCGTCGGCGCCGGGGTGGCCCGCGAACTCATGCTCACCGGTCGCATCATCGACGCGGCCGAGGCCTATCGGATCAAGCTGGTGCACGAGGTCGTCGCCCCCGATGATCTGATGCCGGCCGCGGTCAAGCTGGCGCGCTCGATCGCCGAGAACAACGCATATGGCGTGTGGCAGACCAAGATTGGCCTCAACGCCGCCCTGGACGCCCCCAGCCTGCGCCACGCCATCGAGATCGAGAACCGCACCCAGATCCTCAGCGGCTTCACGAACAACCCGGTGGAGGCCGCGATGGCGCACCGGGAAAAACGCGCACCGAAATGGGATGTGCTGTGAGAGTTACAGTTTCGCGATGACGTTCTCGGCGAACATCTCCAGATTGCGGATCTTGCTGTCCAGCGGCTCGTTGTCGTTGCCCTTGATGTAGGGGATGCGGAATCCGACGATGACGTCGGTGACGCCCTTGTCCTCGAGCCGTTTGATGCCGTCCGCGGTGTAGGCGTCGGCCGAGATGACGTGGATCTCGAACGGCCCGGTCTTGCCTGCTTCTTCGCGGAACTTGGTGAGCTTGGCCAGCAGGTGGTCGAGTTCCTCGGGGTCGCCGCCGCCGTGCATCCAGCCATCCAGGCGTGCCGCACGCCGCAGTGCCGCGTCGGCGTGCCCGCCGATCAGAATCGGGACGGGTTTGGTGGGGGCCGGGGTCATCTTGGTCTTGGGGATGTCGTAAAACTCGCCATGGAATTCGAAGTACTCACCAGTGGTGAGCCCCTGAATGATTTCGATGCATTCGTCCATCCGCTTGCCGCGCCTGGCGAACGGCACACCCAGCAGCTCGTAATCCTCGGGCCACGGGCTGGTGCCGACTCCGAAACCCACCCGGTTGTCGGTCATCGCGGCCAGCGAGCCGATTTGCTTGGCCACCAACGCCGGTGGCCGGATGGGCAGCTTGAGCACGAAGAAGTTGAAGCGCAGCTTGGTGGTCACCGCGCCCAACGCCGAAGTCAGCACGAAGGTTTCGATGAACTCCTTGCCGTCCAGGAACTCGCGGTTGCCGTCCGGGGTATAGGGGTACTTCGAGTCGGATTCGAAGGGGTAGGCGATGCTGTCGGCGATCGTCATGGCGTCGTAGCCGGCCGCCTCGGCCGCCTGAGCCAGCGGGATGTAGTACCTAAAGTCCGTCATCGCCTCTGCGTAGGTAAACCGCACGTCATCTGCCTTCCTGAAGGGGTCGTCTTCCGACATTAGAACGTGTTCTAGTTTCAGCACAACCGCGAAATGGGCGCGACGACGCCGGGCCGCCGGCTGGAGCAGGTTTGCGCTACAGCTGGTTCTCGGGACCGATGACAGCCCACACCGTCTTGCCGAACGAGGTGGGTGTGCTGCCCCAGGCTCGGGACAACGCCTCGACGATCGCCAGCCCGGACACGTCGATGCCTTTATTCGGCGAGGGCAGTCGCACCGCAGGCGTGTTGCTCGCATCCGACACCGCGATGGTCGCGGCGTCACCTTGCGCCTCGATTCGCACCGCCGGGACGCTCGCGGTGTGTTCCAGCACGTTCTCCACGAACACGTTGACCACCACCAGCGCCACCGGAATGAGCTTGGACTGCGACCAGGCGGTAAGCCATTCACGGACCAGGCGCCGCGATTCGCGCAGGCTGGTCAGGTCGGCGGGCAGCTGAATGTCGGCGCGCCGCACCGGGCGACGTCTGTTCTGGCCGAGCGCTTTGAGCGCGGCCTTCTCGCTCGAGTAGATGGGCATGAAGTGGCTGACACCGCTACGGGTGATCGCGTCGCGGGCCGCGCGGTCGGTGCAGACCAGCAGAATCGGGATGTGGGGCGCGTCGCCGAGCTGCCAATACGCGCCCATGAAGGCGGACCATGCGGATTCGGTGTGAACCTTGAGCCCGGAAACGTTGACGATCACGGCCGCCGCGTCGTCCAGTGTGGCCTTGAGGATGCGGTCGCGAAGCGGGGTTTCGTGGGCGGCATCAAGTTCGCCGTCGACGGTCAGAACGGCAACCGAGTTATCCGTCCGCATTGCCACGGCCACCGGGGTCATTCCAGCTCGGTCCTGGTGTCCGTTTTCATTTCCCGCTCCTCGCATTCCGCCGGGACGATTGCTTGAGTATCCGCTCTCAGCGGCAAAAGTCTAATCGGGGCGCCGGCGGCCAAATACCGCCCGAAACCGCACGCGGCGATTGGGACCCGGCAAATCCGTACCCACAAGCTCGCAACGAAACCACCATGCGGCCCTCCACCGTGGGAAGTCGACCATCACTCCACGCGCCATGGGGCTCAACGCCCGGCACGCGCTTTGTTCGGGGTTACCACACCGCGATTGCCGCCAAACTTTTAGGTACGTCCGGTGGCCGGTGCGTTAACCAGTGCAAAGGCACTGGCTCGGCCGGCGTGCGGGCGCGCAGATCGGCTCAGCGGTTGCTCAGGGCGTAGGGGGGAGCGCCTACTCCGGCGACCGAGTGCGTCCCCCACGGTGTTCTTTCGACGATGCGGGCGGCCGCGCTGCACTCTCCGACGGTCAGCGTGCCGGTTCTCGCCTGCTTGAGGATCTCGCCGGACAGCGGTTCCGACTCGGAACCAAACACCGTTCCCTGCCAGTGGTAGCGGCCGTCGATCGGGTCCAGATGACCGGTCAGCCGGACCCGCACCGGGTGGCGGGCGCCGGCGATTTCCAGTGTGGCGGCGCCGTCGTAAATGTCTTCGCCGGCGGGCACGCTGGCCGAGAGTTCGAAGGCCGACGCCACCGGGGGCGGCTCGGGGGCATGCAACTGAGCCCGCTCATTGAACACCTGCTGGCTGCTGGCGCGCACCTCGATGCGGCCACTGACGGTGCGCCGCATGGCTTTCAGGCATTCGGCGATGTAGCGCGCCTGCGCGTCCGGGTCGGGTCCGGTGATGAAGAAGTAGTTGGGAAACCCGCGAACGGCCACCCCGTAGAAGGGCTCCATGCCGTCGTGCCAGGCGCGGCGGATCGGCAGCCCGGCCGCGCCGACCAGCGTCTCATCGGCGACGTCCTGCGGAATGCAGAATCCGGTCCCGTAGATGATGGCGTCGACCCGGTGGTCGGCGCCATCGCTGGTGCGCACCCCCGTCTCGGTCAGCGCCTCGATGACCGACGAGGCGATCGCGACCGAGGGCCGGCCGGCCGTCCGAATGTGGCGGCGCAGCCAGCGCTGGGCCCGCGTGGACCACGCCGGCACCTCGCTGACGACGCGACGCGGCGCGTGGGGGAACACGGTGACCGATGCGGCTGTGTGGGCCAGCCGGTCGATGTGGTGCCCGGCGCTGGCGTCGGTCCCGACGACCGCGATGCGCTTGCCGGACGGATCGAATCCGGCATCCCACGCCGCGGCGTGAAACGACTCCCCGCCGAACCACCCGGATATGCGCGGCAGCCACGGTCGCTGGACCGGACGGTCAGCGGCGACGACGATGTCGGCCCGCAAGACCGCGCCACCGGCCGTGGTCAACACCCAGGTGTCGGTGACGTCGTCGAAGCGTGACCTCTCGACATGGTCGTCGAGGGCGACGAGATCGGTGAAACCGGCTGCCAGCAAGGCGGTTTGGGCGTTCTCACCGCGGGCGCCCGCGCCGACGACGACGATATGACGGCGGTGCTCGGCGCGGTCATGCGGCTGCGTCACAGAAATCTGCTGCGCTTCCAGCCGCGGCGGGCGATCGAGCCCATCAAGCCGACTTCGGTCAAAAACGCCGCCAGTGGCGCGAAGCCGGCGACCTGCACCTCGCGCCGGTGCGGACTGGAGCGCGCGACCTTTCGGGCCCGCCTCGGGTCCAGACCCGCTCGCGCGTACGGCACGGGGTTGCTGAAGAGGTAGTTGAAGAAGTAGCCGCCCAGGCCGTTGATGTTGGCCATGAACCAGCGGTTCAACCGGGGCATTTCGACCACGCGCTTGCGGGCACCGTCGCGCGCAAACTGGATGTGACGCGCCTCTTCGGTGACGTGAATACGCATGAGCCGCTGGATGATTGGCTGCAATTCCGGGTCGTCCATCATCTGCCGCTGCAGCGAGTCGAAGATCTCCTCACCGATCAGGGCGGCCACCCAGAGCATCGAGCCGCGCTGAAAGGCCAATGGCAGCAGGTTGATGATCATCCGGTGCAACCGCCGCGGACGTACCGGCTTGGCGCCGACGCGTTCGATGGCCTTGCCGAACATCACCATGTGCCGGGTCTCGTCACCCAGTTCGGTGAGCTTGTAATGCGTCGACTTGCTTGTCGGGTCCTCGTGCAGGATCGTGCGCAGCAACGATTGATTGAGCATGTTCTCGAACCAGATCCCGGCCGACAAGGTGTTGACCAGTTCGTGGCGGGACAGCTCGATCTGCTGCTCGCGGGTCATCTCGTCCCACATCGGCGTGCCGTAGAGCGACACCAGCCTCGGCGGCAGATAGAACTTGTCCGGGTCGAGCGGGGCGTCCCAGTCGATGTCGACGACGGGCTCATAAGACTTTTTGACCGAGCCCTTCAGCAGGCGGTCGGAGAATTCTTCACGACTGGGCCCTACCGGCTTGACCGCTGAGGTCATTGCGCCGCTCCCTCCATTGGGTGCTTCAGACGGTACCCATGGTACTGGGTACTTGCGGTCCCGGCTAGATGCTGAAGGTTGCGATTCGGCAATCTGTCGGGCAACGGGCGGCGGGAGGCGACGAGTGGGTCGGCACATTCACGTCATCGGCATAGGTGCCGGCGATCCCGCCTACCTGACCGTGCAGGCGATCGAGGCGCTGAACGACACCCAGGTGTTCTTCGCGATGGACAAGGGCGAGCAGAAGAGCGACCTGGTGGCGCTGCGCCGCGAGATCTGCGGCCGCTTCATCCGCGAGCCGGGCTACCGCTTCGTGGAGCTGTCGGACCCGAAGCGGACAGTCGATGCCGACTACCGGGACGCGGTCGCGGATTGGCACGCCGCCCGCGCGGCCATCTGGGCCGACGCCATCTCCACCGAGCTGGGCCCGCATGGCGTCGGGGCGTTTCTGGCGTGGGGCGATCCGTCGCTCTACGACAGCACCTTGCGCATCCTCGACGCCGTGGCCGCGCGGGTCGACTTCACGTTCGACGTCATCCCGGGCATCACCGCCGTGCAGGCGCTGACCGCGCGACACCGCATCCCGCTCAACGAGGTCGGCGAACCCGTTCTGATCACCACCGGAAGGCAACTGCGCAGCCGCGGGCCGGCTCCCGGATCCGCCGTCGTGATGCTCGACGCCGACTGCTCGTTCCGTCTCTGTCCGCCCGACACGCGGATCTGGTGGGGCGCCTATCTGGGCACCGACGACGAACTGCTCGTCGCGGGCACCGTCGGCGAGGTGGGGTCCCGCATCGTTTCGCTGCGAGCCGAAGCCCGCGCCCGGCACGGCTGGATCATGGACACCTATTTGCTTAGACCGGCACACTGAAACCGTGCCCGAACTACCCGAGATCGAAGCGCTGGTCGACCACCTGCGGCGCCATGCCGTCGGCCTGACCATCGGCCGGGTCGACGTCGCCGCCCTGTCCGTGTTGAAGACGTTCGACCCGCCGATCAGCGCGCTGCACGGCCAGACCGTGGTCGGGGCCGAGCGGTGGGGCAAATACCTCGGGTTGCGGACGGACAATCTCTATTTGATCGCGCACCTGTCGCGGGCTGGCTGGCTGCGGTGGTCGGACAACCTGGCCGCGGCGCCGCTGCGGCCCGGCAAGGGCCCGATCGCGCTTCGGGTGCACCTGGGTACGCCCGGTGCGGCGCCCGGCTTCGACCTCACCGAGGCAGGCACCCAGAAGCGGCTGGCCGTGTGGCTGGTGGCCGATCCGCAGCAGATCCCACAGATCGCCGGCCTCGGGCCGGACGCGCTGGACCTGGACATGGGTGCGCTGGGCGATCGGTTGGCCGGTAACACCGGCCGGATCAAAACGGTCATCACCGACCAGAAGGTGATCGCCGGGATCGGCAACGCCTACAGCGACGAGATCCTGCACGTCGCCCGCATTTCGCCATTCGCCACCGCGAACAAGCTGACCGGCGCCCAGCTCGCCACGCTGCACGATGCGATGGTCTCGGTGCTCACCGATGCGGTGAGCCGGTCCGTCGGGCAGGGGGCGGCCACGCTCAAGGGCGAGAAGCGTTCCGGATTGCGGGTGCACGCCCGCACCGGATTGCCCTGTCCGGTATGCGGGGACACCGTTCGCGAAGTGTCGTTCGCCGACAAGTCTTTTCAATACTGCCCAACGTGCCAGACGGGTGGCAAGGTCCTCGCCGACCGGCGCATGTCGCGTTTGCTGAAGTAGTCGCGCGACCGCGAGTTGACACCTGTCGATATGCTGCCCCGATGACTCGCCAGAAGATCCTCATCACCGGTGCCAGCTCCGGCCTGGGCGCCGGGATGGCGCGCGCGTTCGCCGCCAAAGGCCGCGACCTTGCGCTGTGCGCGCGGCGCACCGACCGGCTCGATGAGCTGAAAGCCGAGCTGTCGCAGAAACATCCGGGCATCACGATCGCGGTCGCCGCGCTCGACGTCAACGACCACGAGGCCGTCCCCAAAGTGTTCGCCGAACTCAGCGACGAACTGGGCGGCATCGACCGCATCGTCGTCAACGCCGGCATCGGCAAGGGCGCGAAACTGGGGTCCGGCAAGCTGTGGGCCAACAAGGCCACCATCGAGACCAACCTGGTGGCAGCTCTGGTGCAGATCGAGACCGCCCTGGAGATGTTCAACAAAACCGGTTCGGGCCACCTGGTGCTGATCTCCTCGGTGCTCGGCAACAAGGGCGTGCCCGGCGTCAAGGCGGCCTACGCGGCGAGCAAGGCCGGGGTGAGCTCACTGGGCGAATCGCTGCGCGCCGAATACGCCAAGGGGCCCGTCAAGGTTTCGGTCATCGAGCCCGGCTACATCGAGTCGGAGATGACGGCGAAGTCGAACAGCACAATGTTGATGGTGGACAACGAAACCGGCGTCAACGCGCTCGTCGCCGCCATGGAACGCGAGCCCGGCCGGGCCGCGGTGCCGTGGTGGCCGTGGGCGCCGCTGGTGCAGTTGATGCGGGTGCTACCGCCTCAGCTGACCAAGATGTTCGCCTGAGATTCAGCTGGTTCGCCCGCGTTCGGTGCGGTAGCGGCGCACCAGTGCGTCGGTGGAGCTGTCGGACTGCGGCGCCGGCGAGCCGTCGGCGGTGATCACCGGAAGCAACGCCTTGGCCTGGGTTTTGCCGAGCTCCACTCCCCATTGGTCGAACGAGTCGATTCCCCAGATCACGCCCTCGGTGAATACCTGATGTTCGTACAGCGCGATCAGCTGGCCCAAGACGGACGGGGTGAGCCGGTTGGCCAGGATCGAGGTCGACGGCCGGTTACCGGGCATCACCTTGTGCGGCACGACGTCCGAAGGCGTGCCGTCGGCGGCGATCTCTTCGGCGGTCTTGCCGAAGGCCAGCACCTGGGTCTGGGCGAAGAAGTTGCTCATCAACAGGTCATGCATGCTGCCGCTGCCCTCGGCGGTGGGCAGATCGTCGAGGGGTTGGCTGAACCCGATGAAATCGGCGGGCACCAGTCGGGTGCCCTGATGCAGCAACTGGTAGAACGCGTGCTGCCCGTTGGTTCCCGGTTCGCCCCAGAAGATTTCACCGGTATCCGTGGTGACCGGGCTGCCGTCCGCGCGGGTCGACTTGCCGTTGGATTCCATGGTCAGCTGTTGCAGATAGGCCGCGAAACGCGCCAGGTCATTGGAATACGGCAACACGGCGCGCGATTGCGCGTCCATGAAGTTCGAATACCACAGGCCGATAAGGCCAAGCAGCACAGGCGCGTTCGATTCCAGTGGCGTCGTCTTGAAGTGCCGGTCGACGATGTGGAATCCGGATAAGAAGTCCGCGAAGGCTTGTCGGCCGATAACGGCCATCAACGAAAGACCGATCGCCGAGTCCACCGAGTAGCGGCCGCCAACCCAGTCCCAGAACCCGAACATGTTGTCGGTGTTGATGCCGAAATCGTCGACGAGGCGTTTGTTGGTGGAGACGGCGACGAAGTGCTGCGCCACGGCGGCGTCGCCGAGGGCGTCGGTGATCCAGCGACGCGCGGCCGTCGCGTTGGTCAGGGTTTCCAGCGTCGAGAACGTCTTGGACGCGACGATGAAAAGCGTTGTGGCGGGGTCCAAGTCGGCCAGGGTGGCGATCAGGTCGGCGGGGTCGACGTTGGAGACGAAACGCGCCGAGATCCCCGCATCCGCATAGTGACGCAGTGCCTGGTAGACCATCACCGGGCCGAGGTCCGATCCGCCGATCCCGATGTTGACCACGGTGCTGATCCGTTTCCCGCTGGCCCCGGTCCAGTCGCCGGTGCGCAACCGGTCGGTGAACTCGCCCATGGCGTCGAGCACCGAGTGCACGTCTTGGACGACGTTTTCGCCGTCGACGACCAGTTCGGCGTCCCGGGGCAGTCGCAGGGCGGTGTGCAGGACCGCGCGGTCCTCCGAGGTGTTGATGTGCACCCCGGCGAACATCTGGTCGCGGCGCTCCTCGAGGTTGGCCGTGCGCGCGAGATCGATCAAGAGCCGCAGCGTTTCTCGTGTGATGCGGTGCTTGCTGTAATCGATGTAGAGGTCGCCGACGGAGACGGTCAGCTCGCGGCCGCGATCGGGATCGTCGTCGAAGAACTGCCGAAGATGGGTGTCGCCGATCTGGTCGTGATGCCTGCGCAGGGCGTCCCATGCCGGGGTGGCGGTGATGTCGGGGAGGATGTGCACGGAGGTCATCCTTCGACACTATGGGCTGTGACGTGACGGAGCCAGGTGTCGGGGCGAGCCGGTGCTCCGCCGCGTCAGTGACCGAGCCGGCCCCTGCCCAAGCGCAGCAGCAGTATCGCCAGGTCCTTGCCTTCGGGGCCGAGTTCGCTGTAGCGCTCGATCACCTTCATTTCGCGGCTATGGACCAGTCGCGTGCCGCCGGAGGCCATCCGGGCCTTACCGATCGCCTGCGATACCTGGGTGCGTCGTTTCACTGCATCGAGAATCGCGGCGTCGAGCCGGTCGATCTCCTGGCGCAAGTCGTCTATGTCGGTGACCTCTCGGGTCTCCGCGATCTCGGTGTTCATCTCTGCTGACTCCGCGTCTTCGTCGTGATTGGGGGGTTCTGGTCTCATGCAGTATCGGGCCTCACAAAAGACGAGCCCCGGGCGCCGAAAGCGGACCACGGGGCTCTGCGGAAGCAGTTAACCCACGGGCACCGCGAACCGGCACCCGTAGGGGAGTCAACGGCGCCACTCCTGAGTCGTGGAGTGTCGCCGACACTGCGCGTTGAGCACGAATCGAGTTTGCCATCAAAAATGCTAGACGTACAAAGAATGGGATTTAAGCTGCGGTTTTTGAACTTGGGTGCAATTGCGCCGGCGATCGAACCCGGTCCGGAAATCGCGGTCCGACACGCCGAATTCCCGCGAGTCGGCGTGACGGCGTCCCGGTCGCCCCGGCCACTAACCTGGTCTGATGCCGGGGCGCTTCAGCGTCAGTGGGCGGCGGTAAGTTTGGACTGACATGAGTGTGCACGCAACAGATGCCAAGCCGGCCTCCGAGGCAGATCAACTGCTCGAGGGCCTCAATCCCCAACAGCGCCAGGCGGTGGTGCATGAGGGCTCCCCACTGCTGATCGTCGCGGGTGCGGGTTCGGGAAAGACCGCGGTGCTGACCCGCCGCATCGCGTACCTGATTGCCGAGCGTGGCGTCGGGGTCGGTCAGGTGCTGGCCATCACCTTCACCAACAAAGCGGCCGCCGAGATGCGGGAACGGGTGGTGCGGCTGGTGGGCAACCGGGCTCGCGCCATGTGGGTGTCGACCTTCCACTCGACCTGCGTGCGCATCCTGCGCAACCAGGCGTCCCTGATCGAGGGCCTCAACTCCAACTTCTCCATCTATGACGCCGACGACTCGCGGCGCCTGCTGCAGATGATCGGGCGCGACATGGGCCTCGACATCAAGCGCTATTCGCCGCGGCTGCTGGCCAACGCCATCTCCAACCTGAAGAACGAGCTGATCGACCCGGCCGCGGCGGTGGGCAACCTGACCGACGATTCCGACGAGCTGTCCCGCACCGTGGCCGGCGTTTACGGCGAATACCAGCGGCGGCTGCGCGCGGCCAACGCGCTGGACTTCGACGACCTGATCGGGGAGACCGTGGCGGTGCTGCGGGCCTTCCCGCAGATCGCCGCGCACTACCGGCGGCGGTTCCGTCATGTTCTCGTCGACGAATACCAGGACACCAACCACGCGCAGTACGTCCTGGTGCGCGAGTTGGTGGGCACGGACACCGCGGACGGCGTGCCGCCCGCCGAGCTGTGCGTGGTCGGCGACGCCGACCAGTCGATCTATGCGTTCCGCGGCGCCACCATCCGCAACATCGAGGACTTCGAACGCGATTACCCGGACGCGACAACCATTCTGCTGGAACAGAATTACCGCTCGACGCAGAACATCCTGTCCGCGGCCAACTCCGTGATCGCCCGCAACTCCGGACGCCGCGACAAGCGGCTGTGGACCGCCGAAGGCGCCGGTGAGTTGATCGTCGGCTACGTCGCCGACAACGAACACGACGAAGCCCGATTCGTCGCCGAGGAGATCGACGCGCTGGCCGCCAACGGCGAGATCACCTACAACGACGTCGCCATCTTCTACCGCACCAACAACTCGTCCCGGTCGTTCGAAGAGGTGTTCATCCGCGCCGGGATACCCTACAAAGTCGTTGGCGGAGTGCGCTTCTACGAGCGTAAGGAGATTCGCGACATCGTCGCCTATCTGCGGGTGCTGGACAACCCCGGCGACACGGTCAGCATGCGGCGCATCCTCAACACCCCTCGCCGGGGCATCGGCGATCGCGCCGAGGCGTGCGTGGCGGTGTATGCCGAGAACACCGGCGCCAGTTTCGCCGACGCGCTCGTGGCCGCGGCCGAAGGCAAAGTGCCGATGCTGAATTCGCGTGCCGAGAAGTCGATCGCCGGTTTCGTCGAACTGCTCGACGAGCTGCGCGGACGCCTGGACGACGATCTCGGCGATCTGGTCGAGTCGGTGCTCGAACGCACCGGATACCGCCGGGAACTCGAATCCTCGACCGATCCCCAGGAACTCGCGCGTCTGGACAACCTCAACGAACTCGTCAGCGTGGCACACGAATTCAGTACCGATCGGGCCAACGCCGCGGCACTGGGCGAGTCCTTGCAAGCCCCCGAAGACGAAGACGTGCCGGATACCGGCGTGCTGGCCGAGTTTCTGGAGCGGGTTTCGCTGGTCTCTGACAGCGACGAGATTCCCGAAGACGGCGCCGGCATGGTCACCCTGATGACGCTGCACACCGCCAAGGGCCTGGAGTTTCCGGTGGTGTTCGTGACCGGATGGGAGGACGGGATGTTCCCTCACATGCGGTCATTGGACGATCCGGTCGAACTCTCCGAGGAGCGGCGGCTGGCCTACGTCGGGATCACCCGGGCCCGCCAACGGCTCTACCTGAGCAGGGCGATCGTCCGGTCCTCCTGGGGACAGCCCATGCTCAACCCGGAATCGCGCTTCCTGCAAGAGATTCCACAGGAACTCATCGATTGGCGACGCACCGCGCCGGCCCCCTCGTTCAGCGCGCCCGTGAGCGGTGCCGGCCGGTTCGGCACGCCGCGGGCCGCCCCCACCCGCTCGGGAATGAGCAAACGCCCGCTACTGGTGCTCGCCCCCGGCGACCGGGTGACGCACGACAAGTACGGGCTGGGCCGGGTCGAGGAGGTGTCCGGCGTCGGCGAATCGGCGATGTCGCTGATCGACTTCGGCAGCTCGGGCCGGGTGAAGCTGATGCACAACCACGCCCCGCTCAGCAAGCTTTAGCCCCGGCGGCAATCGACCGCGTCGAACGTGCACTCACGGCGGAAATTCGGCGAAATATTCGCCCGCAGTGCGCGTTCGGTGAAGGTCAGGCGCCCAGCCACCGTTTGGTCTGCGGAAGCAGCACCAGCACCACCGTGGCGATCGGCAATATCGGCAGCAGGTGCACCACCCATGCGACCCGCGCGCCGGCGATGAACACCCCGATGTAGGTGAGGAAGGCGACGAGGGCGCCGGCCATCAACAGGTAGCGGCTGATCGATCGGCGCTGCAGCAGCATGATCACGCCGGACACCGTGGTCCCCGCAAACACCAGGGCCAGGAACGCGACCGCGATGCAGAACAGACGATCGGTTCGCCACCAACCGGCGATCAGATCGGTGGCCACCACCGACGTGGCCCAGCCGCTGATGATGCTCACCGCGCACGCGGCAACGGCCGTCCGATCGGAGGGTTCGAGGGCCGGGACCCCGGCATAGTTGGTCCGACCCGCATGGGGACCGGCCCGGTAGGGCGCCGATTGCGGAGCGAAGTGCGTTGTCGGGGCGTCCGGCGTGGTCGGGATGGGGCCGGTAGGCGCGCGGCGGATGATCCGTGTCCGTGAGTCGGAGGGCGGATCGTGCTCGGGCGTGGGCTCGGGCGGACGCGGACCGGAAGGTTCTTCGTTCGGCTCGGTCACCTCAGCCAGCGTAGTTGCCGACTGTAAGACCACGCTTAGCGAGCCACGGCACGGGATCGATCCGTTCGGTGCCGCCCTGCAGCACCTCGAAATGCAGGTGGGGGCCGGTGGAATTGCCCCGGTTGCCCATCGTGGCGATCTGGTCGCCGGCCATCACGCGCTCACCGACGCTGACGAGCGTGGTGTTGACGTGGCCGTAGAGCGTGACCGTCCCGTCGGCGTGGCGCAACTTGACCAGCATCCCGTAGCCGCTGGCCGGCCCGGAGTCGATGACCACGCCGTCGGACACCGCGTAGATCGGTGTGCCGATCGAGTTGGCCAGGTCGATACCGGCGTGCAGCACCCCCCAGCGGTAGCCGAAGTTGGAGGTGAAGATGCCCTTGGTCGGCATCACGTAGAGCGGCTGCGACAACCGCGCCTCGCGTTCGGCGCGGTCGTTGGCGAAGGCGACGCCCTTGGCGAGCTCCTGGTTGTGCAGTGCGGCGGTGGCCGACGGCGCCGCGGCGATCACCTGCGGGCCGCGGACGGTGTTGCTGCCCGCCCCGCCGCCCAGCGCCGACGCGTTGGCGGTCAGCACCGCGTCGGTTGTGGGGGTGTCGGCGTGGCTGGTGGCCGTGTGGGCGGCCGCGGCGGCCGCTCCCGCCGCCATCGCCGAGATCAGCAGGCGGCCCCGGGCCGCGCTGGTCGGTTGCTTGCGGTGCTGTCCTGCGCGGCGGACGCCTACGACGTCGACGGTGTGCGAGCGATCCGGGCGTCGTTCGGTGCGAGGCTCGACGATCACCCGCGGCAGCACCTCGGTGACGGGTGCGGCCAGCCAGACCGGACGTACGTCGTCGGCCTCGTGCAGGTCGTCGAGCTCGGGCGCCAGCAGCACCTGCGCTTCGTTGTCGAAGGGTGAGTCGCCGTTGAAGTCCAGGTCGCCAAGATCGCCGGCGTCGTCGCTGAACTCGAAGTCGTCGAAGTCAAAGCCGTCGAGCGGAAGGATTTCCGTGACCTCGGTGCGATGCGGTGCTTCGGCCCATCGGGCGCCTGCCGCGCGACCCACCCTCACGACGCCTTCGGTTACGGCAGAAGACCGGGCAAAACGGTGCTGGGACAACCTGAAATGTCCTCGTATCGTGACCATAACGTTATCTGGACCCTAGGAAGGTATCCGCTAACGCGCGGGGCTGGCAACCTCGTCGGAAAATCAGGGCGGAATTGTGATTTGGATCACGCGGACAGTCAACCCACGGCTCGTGAGCTGTGCCACATCGGCGGACGCGGCGGTAATCGCCGTTGGAGGGGTGGATACAGTTCGTCCGTGCGAGTTGCCGGGTGCGGCAACGCCCACCAAGAGGCCTAGTAGTTGAGTCGAGCGAAGACAGAGAGTCCATGGACCTTTTCGAGTATCAAGCAAAAGAGTTGTTCGCCAAGCACAACGTACCGACTACGCCGGGACGCGTGACCGACACCGCCGAGGGCGCGCGCGAGATCGCGACCGAAATCGGCCGTCCGGTGATGGTCAAAGCGCAGGTGAAGGTCGGCGGACGCGGCAAGGCGGGCGGCGTCAAATACGCGGCCACGCCCGAAGACGCCTACGAGCACGCCAAGAACATCCTCGGTCTCGACATCAAGGGACACGTCGTGAAGAAGCTGCTGGTGGCCGAGGCCAGCGACATCGCCGAGGAGTACTACATCTCCTTCCTGCTCGACCGCGCCAACCGCACCTACCTGGCCATGTGCTCGGTCGAGGGCGGCATGGAGATCGAGGAGGTCGCGGCGACCAAGCCCGAGCGGCTGGCCAAGGTTCCGGTGGACGCCGTCAAGGGTGTCGACCTTGCTACCGCGCGCTCCATCGCCGAGCAGGGCCACCTGCCCGCCGAGGTGCTCGACGCCGCCGCGATCACCATCAACAAGCTGTGGGAGGTCTTCGTCGCCGAGGACGCCACCCTGGTTGAGGTCAACCCGCTGGTGCGCGACCCGCAAGACCAGATTCTTGCGCTGGACGGCAAGGTCACATTGGACGCCAACGCCGACTTCCGTCAGCCCGGTCACGCGGAGTTCGAGGACCGCGACGCCACCGACCCGCTGGAGCTCAAGGCCAAGGAGCACGACCTCAACTACGTCAAGTTGGACGGCTCGGTCGGCATCATCGGTAACGGCGCGGGCCTGGTGATGTCGACGCTCGATGTCGTCGCCTACGCGGGCGAGAAGCACGGCGGCGTGAAGCCGGCCAACTTTCTCGACATCGGTGGTGGCGCGTCGGCGGAGGTGATGGCCGCGGGCCTCGACGTCATCTTGAACGACAAGCAGGTCAAGAGCGTGTTCGTGAACGTGTTCGGGGGTATCACCTCGTGCGACGCCGTCGCCAACGGGATCGTGACGGCGCTGAACATGCTCGGCGACGAGGCCAACAAGCCGCTCGTGGTCCGGCTCGACGGCAACAACGTCGACGAAGGCCGCCGCATCCTTGCCCAAGCCAACCACCCGCTGGTGATCCAGGCCGAGACCATGGACGCCGGTGCCGACAAAGCCGCCGAGCTGGCGAACAAGTAGGGGAGTCAAGCCATGTCGATCTTCTTGAACAAGGACTCCAAGGTCATCGTCCAGGGCATCACCGGCGGTGAGGGCACCAAGCACACCGCGCTCATGCTCAAGGCCGGTACGCAGGTGGTGGGCGGCGTCAACGCGCGCAAGGCAGGCACCACCGTGTCGCACGTGGACCCGGTCGGTAAGGACGTCGAGCTCCCGGTCTTCGGCACCGTCGCCGAAGCGATGAAGGAGACCGGCGCGAACGTGTCGGTCGTCTTCGTCCCGCCGAAATTCGCCAAGGACGCGATCATCGAGGCGATCGACGCCGAGATCCCGTTGCTGGTGGTCATCACCGAGGGAATTCCGGTGCAGGACAGCGCCTTTGCTTGGGCCTACAACGTGGACAAGGGGCAGAAGACGCGCATCATCGGGCCGAACTGCCCGGGCATCATCACCCCGGGTGAGGCGCTGGCCGGCATCACCCCGGCGAACATCAGCGGGCCCGGTCCGGTCGGGCTGGTGTCCAAGTCGGGCACCCTGACTTACCAGATGATGTACGAGCTGCGCGATTTCGGCTTCTCCACCTCGATCGGCATCGGTGGTGACCCGGTGATCGGCACCACCCACATCGACGCCATCGAGGCCTTCGAGAAGGACCCCGACACCAAGGTCATCGTGATGATCGGGGAGATCGGCGGTGACGCCGAGGAGCGCGCGGCGGACTACATCAAGGCCAACGTCTCCAAGCCGGTCGTCGGCTATGTCGCGGGATTCACCGCGCCGGAGGGCAAGACGATGGGACACGCGGGCGCCATCGTGTCCGGCTCGTCGGGCACCGCGGCCGCCAAGAAGGAGGCCCTGGAGGCCGCCGGCGTGAAGGTCGGCAAGACGCCGTCGGAGACGGCGGAGCTGGCCCGCAAGATCCTGCAGAGCCTGTAGTTCTTCACCGAGACCGTGGTCAGATCGCGAATCCGCGAACTGACGACGGTTTCGTTTCGGCTCCAGCCATCGGTTAGCCTGTCGAACTAACAGTTGCCAGGAGGTTTGTCATGGCGGTCGAGCCGCGAACCCCGGTGCTCGTCGGGGTCGGCCAGTTCACCGAGCGCATCGACGACCCCGCCTATCGGGGAATGTCGGCGGTCGACCTCGCGACGGCGGCCGCGCGGGCAGCACTTGACGACACCGGCGCCAAAGGCGTCGCGCAGGCCATCGACACGGTCTTCGGACTACGGCAGTTCGAGATCTCTGGACCGATGCCCGCGAGGCTGGGCAAGTCGAACAACTACCCGCGTTCGGTGATGAACCGGCTCGGCGGCGATCCCGCCCGCGTAGTACTCGAACCGGTCGGCGGGCAGGGGCCGCAGAAGCTTGTCACCGAGGCGGGCAACGCGATCGCGGCGGGTGAAGCGGACGTCGTCATGATCATGGGCTCGGAGCCGGGATCGACGGCTCGCTACTTCGCCGATCGCGAGGACAAACCCGACTTCACCGAACATGTCGAGGGCCAACTGGAAGATCGCGGCCACCAGATCTCGAGCTACATCGACGAATACACGATTCAGCACGGTCTGACCGGGGCGCCCGTGCAGTACGGGCTCCTGGAGAACGCCCGCCGCGCGCGGCTGGGGCGCAGCGTGGCCGACTATCGGCGCGAGATGGCCGAACTGTTCGCCCCGATGTCCAAAGTGGCTGCCAAGAACCCGCTTTCGTCATCACCGGTGGAGCGGTCGGTCGACGAGATCAGCACGATCACCGACGACAACCGAATGATCTGTGACCCCTACCCCCGTCTGCTCGTCGCCCGCGATCAAGTCAACCAGGGCGCGGCGGCGGTGCTGACGTCAGTAGAGGCGGCGACCCGCTTGGGCGTGCCGGAGGAGAAGTGGGTCTTTGTGCACGGCCACTCGGACATGATCGAGCAGGCGATGCTCGATCGCGTCGACCTCGGTGCCAGCCCCGCGGCGGTCCATGCTGCCCGAGAAGGTTTGCGGGTAGCCGGAATCGGCGTCGACGACATCGATACCTTCGACTTGTACAGCTGCTTTCCGTTCCCGGTGTTCGTGATCTGCGAAGCGCTGGGCATCGGCGGCGACGACCCGCGCGGCCTGACCCTGACCGGGGGATTGCCGTACTTCGGTGGTCCCGGAAACAGCTACTCGCTGCACGGTATCGCCGAGACCGTCGCGCAGATGCGGGACAGGCCAGGGCGATTCGGCTTCGTCGGCGCCAACGGCGGCATCATGAGCAAGTACTCGGTCGGAATCTACTCGACTACACCCGTGAACTGGCGCACGAACAACTGTGCGGAGCTGAAGAAGGAGATCGACGCGCTGCCGAAGGTCGACGTCACCAAGACACCCGACGGCGCGGCGACGATCGAGACATACTCCGTGCACTACGATTGGCCGGTCCGCACCGGCGTCATCGTCGGCAGGCTCGAAGCGGACAACACTCGGTTCATGGCCACCACCGACGACGACGAACTCGTCGCGTTGATGTGCGATGGCGATCCGCTCGGTGCCGAGATCTCGGTGTGGTCGACCGGCAACGGCAACCGGGCTTCGCTCGGCTAGATGTACCACCGCGTCTGAGCGCGCGACACTTAAACCACGCACACGACACGCCGCGAACGGTCGCCGTGGTTTAAGTCTCGCGGAGATGAAAGGCAGTCAGACCAGGGCCGCCAGCTTGCCCGCCAAACGCTCGACGTAGGCGGCCACCTCGTCCTCCGACTTATCCGGCAGACCGAACAACACCTCGGTCACCCCCAGCTCGGCCCACCTGGCCAGCTTCTCGGGCACCGGCTTGAAGTCCAGCGCCACGATCTGGGGGGCGCCGTCGCGGCCGGCCGTAGCCCAGGTGTCCTGCAGCAGCTTCACCGGCTCGTCGATGTCGAAATCGCGCGGGGTGGTGATCCAACCGTCGGCGCTGCGCGCGATCCACTTGAAGTTCTTCTCGGTGCCCGCGGCACCCACCAGCACCGGGATGTGCGATTGCACCGGCTTTGGCCAGGCCCAGCTCGGGCCGAACTTCACGAATTCACCGTCGTACTGAGCCTCTTCTTCGGTCCACAGCGCCCGCATCGCTTCGAGGTATTCGCGCAGCATGGTGCGGCGCCGGCCGGCCGGCACGTTGTGGTCGGCGAGTTCGTCGGTGTTCCAGCCGAACCCGACGCCCAGGCTGACGCGTCCGCCCGACAAGTGATCAAGGGTGGCAATACTTTTGGCCAGCGTGATCGGGTCGTGCTCGACCGGAAGGGCCACCGCGGTGGACAGCCGCACCCGCGAGGTGACCGCGCACGCCGCGCCCAGACTTACCCATGGGTCTAGTGTCCGCATGTAGCGATCGTCGGGCAGCGATTCGTCCCCCGTCGTGGGATGAGCCGCCTCGCGCTTCACCGGAATGTGAGTGTGTTCTGGCACGTAGAAGGTCGCAAAGCCGTGGTCGTCGGCGAGCTTCGCGGCCTTCGCCGGGGAGATGCCACGATCGCTGGTGAAAAGCACAAGCCCGTAATCCATGCAGAGAATTAGAACGTGTTCTACCTGTGCTGAGCAAGCCGCGGTGGCACGGACCGTCTCGCGAGCGGCGCGTGGCGACGCCGGTGCGGGCCCCGCCGCGCAAGCCAGTGGCAGCGGCACGGGTTACCGCACGTGCGCTAGCGTGGGTGATCGACCGCGTCGCTAACGCAGCGAGGCGCCTGCAAGCACAGCGTTGCAACTGCAACCGTGGCGACCGCTAGGCAGTTCAAGGCACTGGAAGCAACAGGAGGAGCCATGACCTACTCTCCCGGAAGCCCGGGCTATCCACCGTCGCAATCCGGCGGCGCCTATGCGGGCGGCACACCGTCCTTCGCGAAGGATGACGACGGAACGAGCAAGCTGCCGTTTTACCTCAACGTCGCGGTGGTGGTCCTCGGTCTTGCCGCGTACCTGCTGAACTTCGGTCCCACCTTCACCATCGGCGCCGACCTCGGTCCGGGCATCGGTGGGCGCGCCGGCGACGCGGGCACCGCGGTCGTGGTTGCGGTGCTGGCCGCGCTGCTCGCCGGACTCGGCCTGCTGCCGAAGACCAAGAACTATCCGGGAATCGTTGCGGTGATCGCGGTTTTGGGCGCCTTGCTGGCCATCACCGAGACGATCAACCTGCCCGCCGGGTTTTCGATCGGCTGGGCGATGTGGCCGCTGGTGGCGGCCGTAGTGCTCCAGGCCATCGCCGCGGTCGTCGTTGTTCTGCTCGAATCCGGCGTCATCACCGCGCCGGCGCCGCGACCCAAGTACGACCCTTACGCGCAATACGGCCAGTACGGGCAGTACGGCCAGTACGGTCAACAGCCTTACTACGGCCAGCAGCCGGGCGCTCAGCAGCACGGCGGCCAGCAGCAGTCGCCGCAGGGGTACGGGTCGCAGTACGGCGGTTACTCGCCGAGTGCGGCACCCACCCAGAGCGGCGTCCCGACCGGCGGTTTCGGCGCTCAACCCTCGCCGCAGTCGGGACCCCAGCCGTCCGCGCAGCAGCATGGCTCGTCCACTCCGCCCACCGGCTTCCCCAGCTTCAGCCCACCGCCGAACACCGGTGGATCGGATGCCGGTTCGGCGACCGCCAACTTCTCCGAGCAGGGTGGGGGCCAGCAGTTCGGCCACGAGCAGCAGTCGCCGTCTTCACCGTCTGGGCCAGCGCCCTCCTAACCGTGCGCTGTCGCGCCTAGTCGGGGACGTGCCCCAGAGTGACACGGGTGGAGGACAACCGGGCAGCGGGCGCTCGCCAGGCGCGTGACCTCGTCAGGGTCGCGTTCGCCCCGGCGGTGGTGGCGTTGGTCATCATCGCCGCGGTCACGCTGACCCAGTTGTTGATCGCCAACAGCGACATGACCGGCGCGCTGGGCGCCATTGCCAGCATGTGGCTGGGGGTGCACCAGGTACCGGTGTCGATCGGCGGCCGCGAACTGGGCGTGATGCCGCTGTTGCCGGTCCTGCTGATGATCTGGGCGACCGCGCGCAACACCGCGCGGGCCACCACGCCCCACTCGTCGTGGCTGGTCGTCCGCTGGGTCATCGCGTCGGCGCTGGGCGGTCCGCTGTTCTTGACGGCGATCGCCCTGGCGGTCATCCACGACGCGTCGTCGGTGATCACCGAGCTGCAGACGCCGAGCGCGCTGCGGGCGTTCCTCAGCGTGCTCGCGGTTCATGCCGCCGGCGCCGGGATCGGTGTGTGGTCCCGGGTGGGACCACGCGCGCTGGCTGCGTCGCCGCTGCCGTTCTGGCTGGGCGATTCCTTGCGTGCGGCCACCGCCGGTCTGCTCGCACTGCTCGGACTTTCCGGGCTGGTGACGGCGGGATCGCTGGTCGTGCACTGGTCGACCATGCAGGAGCTCTACGGCATCACCGATTCGATCTTCGGCGAATTCAGTCTCACCCTGTTGTCAATGTTGTACGCGCCCAACGTGATTGTGGGCACCGCGGCGATGGCCGTCGGGTCCAGCGCGCACATCGGGTTCGCGACATTCAGTTCGTTCACCGTGTTCGGTGGTGATATCCCGGCCCTGCCGGTGCTGGCCGCCGTCCCCAGGCCTCCGTTGGGGCCGGTCTGGGTGGCGCTGCTGATCATCGGCGCGTCGTCCGGGGTGGCGGTCGGTCAGCAATGCGCCCGGCGCGCGCTGCCGCCGCTGGCGGCCGCGGCCAAGCTGCTGGTCGCCGCGGTCGCCGGGGCGCTGGTGATGTCCGTGCTCGCGTATGCCGGCAGCGGCCAGCTGGGCAACTTCGGCCACGTCGGCGTGGACCAGAGCGCGTTGTTGATCGGCGTCTTCTTCTGGTTCGCGGTCGTCGGCGGGGTCACGGTGGTGATGAGCGGTGGGGTCCGGCGTCGTCCCCGGCAACCCAAGGCCAGACCGGCGCCGGCCGAGGAGGCGACGGCCGAGGACACGACGCCGGTGGACCCGGCCGACGAGGCGCCCACCGACGCAGTGGACTCGGGCGATTCCGGCGCCCGGGTCGAACCTGACGCGCCGGGCGAGTCTGCCGCAGCCGACGCGTCGGTCGGCGACGACGAGCCGCCCCTGGCCGAACCCGAGTCGGGGGCGACCGAGCGAGATTCGACGGACTAGGTCTTTTGCCCGCCTCGTAGCGACACCGTTGCGCGGGCGGGTGCGACACCGGCGATTGTCGCTCAGAGGTGGGCAATTCCCCTGCGGCCAGCCTCATCGTCACGGGGATGACGCCGACAGTAGGCTCGCCGATGTGGTCGAACCGCTCCATGTGCCCCCGAACGCACCGGCACGGGTAGTGGTACTGGCGTCGGGCACCGGGTCGCTGCTGAATTCCCTGTTGACGTCGGCCGTCGCGGACTATCCGGCCCGGGTGGTCGCCGTCGGCGCCGACCGCGACTGCCCGGCCATCGAGATCGCCGCGGCCGCCTCCGTGCCCGCATTCACCGTCCGACTCGGCGACCACCCAAACCGCGACGCCTGGGACGCGGCCATGACGGAGGCCACCGCCGCGCACTCGCCCGACCTGGTGGTCTCCGCCGGCTTCATGAAAATACTTGGACCGCAATTCCTTTCGCGATTCCATGGCCGCATCATCAACACGCACCCGACGCTGCTGCCGGCGTTCGCGGGTGCGCACGGGGTGGCCGACGCGCTGGCCTACGGCGTGAAGCTCACAGGCTGTACGGTGCACCTGGTAGACGCCGGGACGGACACCGGGCCGATCCTGGCGCAGGAATCCGTTCCGGTGCTCGACGACGACACCGAAGAGACCTTGCACGAACGCATCAAAGTCACCGAACGAAAGCTACTGGTGGACGTGGTGGGCGCGATCGCGACAGGCGGCCTGACCGTGGTCGGGAGAAAAGCGACGATCGGACGAAAGGCGATGAACCGATGAGCACCGACGACAGGCGCGAAGACGCCAAGCGGCCGATCCGGCGCGCCTTGATCAGCGTGTACGACAAGACGGGGCTGGCCGACCTCGCGCAGGGACTGGCGGGTGCGGGTGTGGAGATCGTCTCGACCGGATCCACCGCGAAGGTCATTGCGGACAAAGGCATTCCGGTAACCCGGGTCGAGGAGTTGACCGGTTTTCCCGAGGTTCTCGACGGCCGGGTCAAGACGCTGCATCCGCGCGTGCACGCGGGCCTGCTCGCCGACCTTCGCAAACCCGAGCACGCCGCCGCGCTCGAGGAACTCGGCATTGCGGCGTTCGAGCTCGTCGTCGTCAACCTGTACCCCTTCACCGAGACCGTCGACTCCGGGGCCAGCATCGACGAATGCGTCGAACAGATCGACATCGGCGGGCCGTCGATGGTGCGGGCCGCGGCGAAAAACCATCCCAGCGTGGCGGTGATCACCGACCCCAGGGGCTACGACGGTGTGCTCGCCGCGGTACGCGAGGGCGGCTTCAGCCTCGCCGAGCGGAAAAAGCTGGCGTCGCTGGCGTTTCAGCACACGGCCGAATACGACATCGCGGTGGCGAGCTGGATGGAGTCGACGCTGGCCCCCGAACACCCGCCGACGACCTTCCCGAAGTGGCTGGGCCGCAGCTGGCGGCGCTCGGCGATGCTGCGCTATGGCGAGAACCCGCACCAGCAGGCCGCACTCTACAGCGACCCCGGCGCGTGGCCGGGGTTGGCGCAGGCAGAGCAGCTGCACGGAAAAGAGATGTCCTACAACAACTTCACCGATGCGGACGCGGCCTGGCGGGCCGCCTTCGATCACGAGCAGACCTGCGTGGCGATCATCAAGCACGCCAACCCGTGCGGGATCGCCATCTCGTCGGCATCGGTCGCGGACGCACACCGCAAGGCGCACGAATGCGATCCGCTGAGTGCGTTCGGCGGGGTCATCGCAGCCAACACCGAGGTCAGCCTGGAAATGGCCGAATACGTCAGCACCATCTTCACCGAGGTCATCGTGGCCCCCGCCTATGAGCCGGCCGCCCTGGAGGTGTTGACCCGCAAGAAGAACATCCGGGTTTTGGTGGGTTCGGAGCCGCTGAGCGGGGGGACCGAGCTGCGGCCGATCAGCGGCGGCCTGCTGGTGCAACAGCGCGACGAGCTGGACGCGCACGGCGACAACCCGGTCAATTGGACCCTGGCCACCGGCTCACCCGCCGACCCGGCGACGCTGGCCGACCTGGTGTTCGCCTGGCGCGTGTGTCGCGCTGTGAAATCGAACGCGATCGTGATCGCGGGCGGCGGCGCCACCATCGGCGTCGGCATGGGTCAGGTGAACCGGGTCGACGCGGCGCGACTGGCCGTCGAACGCGGCGGCGAGCGGGTGCGCGGTGCGGTGGCGGCCTCGGATGCGTTCTTCCCGTTCCCGGACGGACTGGAGACGCTGACCGGCGCGGGAGTGAAGGCGATCGTGCATCCCGGCGGATCGGTGCGCGACGACGAGGTGACCGCGGCGGCCACCAACGCGGGCATCACGCTGTATCTCACCGGGGCGCGTCACTTCGCGCATTAGTCACGGTGCCCGCAGCGACGCACGTGTCAATAAGCGTTCGGTGAACGCCCTTGGCATGACTCGTCTGACCCCGCGTCGTAGCGTGGAGTGGTGATGTCACCGAGCAACCTGCCCCGCACCGTCGGCGAGCTGCGCGCCGCCGGTCATCGTGAACGGGGAGTCAAACAGGAAATCCGCGAAAATCTGCTCGCACGCCTCGCCGAAGGCGGAGACGGTGAAGCCATCTGGCCGGGGATTCTGGGGTTCGACGACACCGTGTTGCCTCAGCTGGAACGGGCGCTGATCGCGGGCCACGACTTCGTTCTGCTCGGCGAACGGGGCCAGGGCAAGACCCGACTACTGCGCGCGCTGACCGGCTTGCTCGATGAGTGGACGCCGGTGATCGCCGGCGCCGAACTGGGCGAGCACCCCTTCTCACCGATTACGCCGGAGTCCATCCGCAAGGCCGCCACCCTGGGCGACGACCTGCCGGTCGAATGGAAGCACCGCAGCGAGCGCTACACCGAAAAGCTCGCCACCCCGGACACCAGCGTCGCCGACCTGGTCGGCGACATCGACCCGATCAAGGTCGCCGAGGGCCGCAGCCTCGGAGACCCGGAGACCATCGCGTACGGCCTGATACCGCGCGCCCACCGCGGCATCGTCGCGGTCAACGAACTGCCCGACCTCGCCGAGCGCATCCAGGTGTCGATGCTCAACGTGATGGAGGAGCGCGACATCCAGGTCCGCGGTTACACGTTGCGCCTGCCGCTGGACGTGTTGGTGGTCGCCAGCGCCAACCCCGAGGACTACACGAACCGCGGGCGCATCATCACTCCGCTCAAGGACCGTTTCGGCGCGGAGATCCGGACCCACTACCCGCTCGAGCTCGAAGCGGAAGTCGGTGTCATCGCGCAGGAAGCGCACCTGTCCGCCCAGGTTCCCGGCTATCTGATGCAGATCATCGCCCGGTTCGCCCGGTACCTGCGCGAGTCCAACTCCGTCGATCAACGCTCCGGGGTGTCGGCGCGGTTCGCGATCGCCGCCGCCGAGACGGTCGCCGCCGCCGCGCGACACCGCGGCGCGATGCTGGGGGAGACCGATCCGGTGGCCCGGGTCGTCGATCTGGGCACGGTGATCGACGTCCTGCGCGGCAAGCTCGAATTCGAATCCGGCGAGGAAGGCCGCGAACAGGCCGTGCTCGAACACCTGCTGCGCCGGGCGACCGCGGACACCGCGTCGCGGGTATTGGGCGGCATCGACGTCGGATCGCTGGTGGCCGCGGTGGAGGGCGGTTCGGCGGTGACGACGGGCGAGCGGGTCTCGGCCAAGGATGTGCTGGCCGCCGTCCCGAGCCTGGCGGTGGTGGACAAGATTGCGGCCAAGCTGGGTGCGCAGTCGGAAGGCGAACGCGCCGCGGCGCTGGAGTTGGCGCTCGAGGCGTTGTATCTGGCCAAGCGCATCGACAAGGTATCCGAGGAGGGCCAAACCGTCTATGGCTAGGTCTGATGATGACGACCCGCAGCGCCCGGCTTCGCCGCGCCTGCGATCGTCACGAGGGCACTCCTCGCGTTACTCGGCGTACACCGGCGGGCCCGACCCCCTGGCCCCGCCGGTGGACCTGCGCGAGGCGCTCGAACAGATCGGCCAAGATGTCATGGCCGGCACGTCGCCACGCCGCGCGCTGTCCGAGCTGCTGCGTCGCGGCACCAAGAACATGCCGGGCGCGGATCGGCTGGCCGCCGAGGCTAACCGGAGACGACGGGAACTGTTGCGGCGCAACAACTTAGACGGAACGCTGCAGGAGATCAAAAAACTTCTGGACGAGGCCGTGCTGGCCGAACGCAAGGAGCTGGCTCGCGCGCTTGACGACGACGCCCGCTTCGGCGAACTGCAACTGGACGCGCTGCCGTCGTCGCCGGCCAAGGCCGTCCAGGAGCTCTCCGACTACAACTGGCGCAGCGGCGAGGCCCGTGAAAAGTACGACCAGATCAAGGATCTGCTCGGCCGCGAGATGCTGGATCAACGCTTCGCGGGCATGAAGCAGGCGCTGGAGGGCGCCACCGACGAGGATCGTCAGCGGGTCAACGACATGCTCAACGACCTCAACGACCTGCTGGACAAGCACGCCCGCGGCGAGGACACCCAGCAAGACTTCGAAGACTTCATGGACTCCCACGGCGAGTTCTTTCCCGAGAACCCGCGCAACGTCGATGAGTTGCTGGACTCGCTGGCCAAGCGTGCCGCCGCCGCGCAGCGTTTTCGCAACAGCCTCAGCGCTGAGCAGCGCGCGGAGCTGGATGCCTTGGCGCAGCAAGCTTTTGGGTCACCAGCGCTGATGCAGGCGCTGGACCGGCTCGACGCGCACCTGCAGGCGGCGCGGCCGGGGGAGGACTGGAGCGGGTCCGAGCAGTTCTCCGGTGACAACCCGTTCGGGATGGGCGAGGGCACCCAGGCGCTGTCCGACATCGCCGAGCTGGAGCAACTGGCCGAGCAACTGTCGCAGAGCTATCCGGGCGCCACCATGGACGACGTCGACCTGGATGCGCTGGCGCGTCAACTCGGAGACGAGGCGGCCGTCGACGCCCGCGCCCTTGCGGAATTGGAACGCGCGCTGGTCAATCAGGGCTTTTTGGACCGCGGTTCCGACGGCCAGTGGCGGTTGTCGCCGAAGGCCATGCGTCGGCTCGGCGAGACGGCGTTGCGCGATGTGGCACAACAACTTTCCGGGCGCCGCGGCGAGCGCGACCATCGGCGCGCGGGAGCGGCCGGCGAACTCACCGGTGCCACCCGACCCTGGCAGTTCGGGGACACCGAACCGTGGAACATCTCCCGCACATTGACCAATGCCGTGCTGCGGCAAGCGGGAACTGCCACCCTGGACGGCCGCGACGGGCGGTTGAAGCTCACCGTCGACGACGTCGAGGTCTCCGAGACCGAGACACGCACGCAGGCCGCGGTCGCGCTGCTGGTCGACACCTCGTTCTCCATGGTGATGGAGAGTCGCTGGCTGCCGATGAAGCAGACGGCGCTGGCGCTCAACCATCTGGTGTGCACGCGTTTTCGTTCGGATGCCTTGCAGATCATCGCTTTTGGCCGATATGCCCGGACGGTGACCGCCGCGGAGCTCACCGGGCTCGAGGGCGTCTACGAGCAGGGCACCAACCTGCATCACGCGCTGGCGCTGGCCGGTCGGCATCTGCGCCGGCATCCCAACGCGCAGCCGGTGGTTTTGGTGGTGACCGACGGTGAGCCCACCGCGCACCTGGAGGACTTCGACGGCGACGGCACGACCGTGTTCTTCGATTACCCACCGCATCCGCGGACCATCGCGCACACCGTGCGCGGCTTCGACGAGATGGCGCGGCTGGGCGCCCAGATCACCATCTTCCGGCTGGGCAGCGACCCTGGTCTTGCCCGGTTCATCGACCAGGTCGCCCGACGCGTCGAGGGGCGGGTCGTGGTGCCCGATCTCGACGGCCTGGGAGCGGCCGTGGTCGGTGACTACCTGCGGTCTCGTCGTCGTTAGGCGCCTTGCAGACCGCGTCCGGGTAGGTGTGTCCTGGACTGGGTACAGGGATGTGAACGAGGAGGAAATGCATGAGTCAGGTTCCGGCGATCGAACTCAATGACGGTGTCAGCATTCCGCAGCTGGGTTTCGGCGTGTTCCAGATCAAGCCCGACGAGACGGCCGCGGCGGTCAAGAAGGCCCTTGAGATCGGATACCGCCACATCGACACGGCCGAGATGTATGGCAACGAAAGGCAAGTCGCACAAGGCATTCGCGACGCGGGTCTCGACCGCGGTGACGTCTTCGTCACCAGCAAGCTCAACAACGGATTCCACCAGCCGGACGATGCGCGTCGCGCATTCGACGAGACGCTCAAGAAGCTGGATTCCGACTACGTCGACCTGTTCCTCATCCACTGGCCGCTGCCCACGCTCTACGACGGCGACTTCGTCTCGACCTGGAAGGTCTTCGAGGAGTTCGCGCGCGACGGACGCGCCCGCAGCATCGGTGTCTCGAATTTCCAAGTGGCACACCTGCAACGGCTGGCCAACGACACCGACACCGTCCCGTCGGTCAACCAGGTCGAGCTGCATCCCTACTTCGGCAACGACGAAGTCCGGGCCTATGGGCGCGAGCATGGCATCGCCACCGAGGCGTGGGCACCCATCGCGCAGGGCAAGGTGCTCGACGATCCGGTGATCAAGCGCGTCGCCGAGGCCCGCGGTAAAACCTCCGCGCAGGTGGTGCTGCGCTGGCACATTCAGCGCGGCGACATCGTCTTCCCGAAATCGGTGACACCCGAACGGGTGAAAGAAAACTTCGAGCTGTTCGACTTCGAGCTGGACGACTCGGACATTGACGCGATCGACGCGCTGAACAAGGGTGAGTCGGGACGCAACGGCCCCAACCCCGACACTTTCGATTACGTGCCCGACTAGAACGTTTCGCTAGCCGCGTGGCCGCCGGGCCTTGCGGATGATGCCGACCCCGCCCCACAGCGAGAAGCCGCGAATGTGGACGGTCGGCGCGCCGGGCGTGCCCTGCCCGAGCACGGCGCGGTCGAAGTTGCCCATCACGCCGCGGCCGTGCACCTCGACGTTGACCTCCGGCGGCAGCAAAATGTTCTGCACACCCATGATCGACATCGCATGAATGTCGACCTCGGTCGAGGTGAAGTCGGCGTAGCGCAGATCGACCACCCCGCTGCCCCACAGCGTGAAGGTGGTGAGCTTCTTCGGGACGTTCCATCGTCCGCGGCGCTCGAAGCCGCTCATCAACGCCAGCAGCAGCGTCGACGGCGCCGGATTCAGCTTGCCGCCGCGGCGCGGGCTGATCGGCGTCCCCGGCAGATCGGCCCGCAGTTGATCCAGTTCTTCATATGTCGTCGCCGCGTAAGCCCTGGTCAAACGGTCTTCGTAGTCGTTGAGCTGCAGGCGGCCCTGCTCGGCCGCGTACGCGAGCAGCTGCGCAGTCTGGATGCGATCGGTATCGCCTGCGCGCGGCGGCTCGCCGCGCGTGTCCTCCGCATCCCGTTGCGTTGAGTTGCTCATCACCCACGAGCCTACGACGTCCAGGTTTTGCCGCAAGAGGATTGGCTAAACTGCAACGTTGCGCCCGCCCGGGCCACGCCGCCGGCCGTCCGGCCGGACCCCCTGTTTGACATCTGGCTAACTTCTCGGTGGCTAACCGGCCCAGTTGGGCGGACGCTTCTCCAAGAACGCCAGCATGCCTTCGCGGGCTTCGTCGGACACGAACAGTCGGGCGGATTCCTCGGCGAGCCGCTCGGCGTCGCGGTCGAACCCATCCAGCACCGCGGCCGTGGTCAGTGCCTTGGAGGCCGCGAGGCCCTGAGGCGATCCCCGGCCGATTTCGGAGACCAGTTTGCCGACTGCGGCGTCGACGTCCTCGGCGGCCTCGGTGATCAACCCGATCTCGGCCGCCTGGGTGGCGCCGAACTTCTCACCGGTCAGGTAGTAGCGCGCCGCGGCCCGGGGCGACAGCTTCGGCAGCAGCGTCAACGAGATGATGGCCGGGGCGACGCCGATCCGGGCCTCGGTGAGCGCGAAGGTGCTGCTGGGGCCGGCGACGGCGATGTCGGCCGCGGCGACCAGTCCCATGCCGCCGGCGCGAACGTGGCCGTCGACCGCGACGATCACCGGCAGCGGCGCCTCGACGATCGCACGCAACAGTTGGGCCATCTCCTTCGAGCGCTGGGCGGTCGCCTCGGCGGGATCGCTGCTCGAGGTTCCTTCAGAGAGATCCGCGCCCGCGCAGAACGTGTTGCCGGTGTGGCCGAGCACCACGACGCGCACGGCGGGATCGGCCGCCGCGTCGCGCAGCCCTTGGTGAAGCTGATTGACCAAGGTCGTCGACAGCGCGTTGCGGTTGTGCGGGGAATTCAGGGTCAGCCGCGCAACGTACCCGTCGGCGGTGTATTCGACGAGGGTGGCCATCAGTAGCTTCGGGGCAGGCCCAGCGATGTCTGCGCGACGAAGTTCAGCACCATCTCGCGGCTGACCGGAGCGATGCGGCCCAGCCGGGCCGAGGCCAGCATGGCCGCCACACCGTATTCCTTGGTCAGCCCGTTGCCGCCCATCGACTGCACCGCCTGGTCCACCGACCGCGTAGCCGCCTCGGCCGCAGCGTATTTGGCCATGTTCGCGGCCTCGGCCGCGCCCATGTCGTTGCCGGAATCGTAGAGGGTGGCGGCCTTCTGCAACATCAGCTTGGCCAGCTCGACTTCGATGTGGCACTGTGCCAACGGATGTGACAGGCCCTGGTGCGCGCCGATCGGGGTGCCCCACACCTGGCGGGTCTTGACGTAGTCGGCGGCCCGACTCAGGGCGAAGCGTCCCATCCCGACGGAGCTCGCCGCGCCCATGATGCGTTCCGGGTTGAGACCGGCGAAAAGCTGTGCGATAGCGGCATCTTCGGCGCCGACCAGTGCGTCGCCGGGCAGCCGGACGTCGTCGAGGAAGACCTGGAACTGGCGTTCGGGGCTGATCAGTTCCATTTCTATCGGGGTGTAGCTGAAGCCGGGCGCGTCGGTGGGCACGACGAACAGCGCGGGGCGTAACTTGCCGGTCTTGGCCTCCTCGGTGCGTGCCACCACCAGTACCGCCTGCGCCTGGTCGATACCCGAGATGTAGACCTTCTGGCCCTTGAGGATCCAGTCGCTGCCGTCCCGGCGGGCGGTCGTGGTGATCTTGTGCGAGTTGGAGCCGGCGTCCGGCTCGGTGATGGCGAACGCCATCGTCAGCGTGCCGTCAGCGATGCCGGGAATCCAGCGCTTCTTCTGCTCCTCGGTGCCGAACTTGCTGATGATGGTGCCGTTGATGGCGGGCGAGACGACCATCAGCAGCAGCGCGCTACCCGCGGCCGCCATTTCCTCCATGACCAACGACAGCTCGTACATGCCGGCGCCGCCACCGCCGTACTCCTCTGGCAGGTTCACCCCGAGGAAGCCGAGTTTGCCTGCCTCCGACCACAATTCGTCGGTGTGCTCCTGGGCACGGGCCTTGCGCAGGTAGTACTCGCTGCCGTAATTGGCTGCCCACGCAGCCACCGACTTGCGAAGGGCCTGACGCTCCTCGCTCTCGATGAAGCTGGTGTCGGTCATGCTGGATCTCCTTCTGATTGCGGCGCTTCCACTCTTGCCAGCACAGCGCCAACTTCGACTTGCTGACCGGTCTTGACATTGAGTTCGGCGAGAACCCCGTCGACCGGGGCGGCGATGGTGTGTTCCATCTTCATGGCCTCCAGCCAGATCAAGGGCTGTCCGGCGGTGACCGCCTCGCCGATCGCGGCACCAAGCCTGATGACGCTGCCGGGCATCGGGGCGACCAGTGAGCCCTTTTCGACGGTCGAACCCGGCTCGGGGAAACGGGGCAGCGCGATCAGGTGCACCGGCCCGAGGGCGGAATCGACGTAGACATCGGAATCATAGCGGCGCACCGAGAAGCTGTGCTCGACGCCGTCGGCCCGCAGGACCACGTCATTGGCCGTGGCCGACACCAGCTGCACCGACGGGTCTTCGGGCAGCACCAAACCGGTTCTGGTGAAACGGTATTGAACCCGAAGCTCGTGAGCCTGCTCGTCGCGGTAGTCCTTGACCTGGTGCCCCGATGACAGGTTTCGCCAGCCGCTGGGAACGGCGCTCAGCACCGGCGCGGTAGCGCGGTTGTGCGCGGCGTCGGCGAGTGCGGCCGCGACGGCGGACAGCCGGATCACGGCGGCGTCGCCCAGTGGCGCCGCCAACCGCGCCAAGTCATGGGTGTCGAAAAACGCTGTGTCGGTGGCGCCGTCGAGGAACGCCGGATGCCGCAGCACATTCACCAGAAGATCGCGATTGGTGCGCACGCCGTGCACGCGGGCGCGGGCCAACGCGTCGGCGAGAACCAGCGACGCCTGACGGCGCGTCGGGGCGTAGGAGATGACCTTGGCCAGCATCGGGTCGTAGTGGATGGAGACGGTGAACCCGTCGACGATGCCCGAATCCAGCCGGATCCCGGTCCGGTGCCCCAGCGAGCTGAACTCAGCCCGGACGGAAGGCATCTCGAACGCGCGCATCAAACCGGCCTGTGGCTGCCAGTTCTTGGCAGGGTCCTCGGCGTAGAGCCGGGCCTCGATCGAATGTCCCTGCGCGGCAGGGGGTTGCGCGCCGAGGCGAGCGCCGTCCGCGACGGCGAGCTGCAGCTCGACGAGATCGAGGCCGGTGGTCTCTTCGGTGACCGGGTGTTCGACCTGCAGCCTGGTGTTCATCTCCAGGAAGTAGAACTCGCCGTCGTCGTCGGCCAGGAACTCCACCGTCCCGGCCCCGGTGTAGCCGATGGCCTCGACGGCCAACCGGGCCGCGTCGAACAGCTTGGCGCGCATGCCAACTGTGCGCTCCACCAACGGCGACGGAGCCTCCTCGATGATCTTCTGGTGCCGGCGCTGAATCGAGCATTCGCGTTCGCCGACCGCCCACACGGTGCCGTGGGCGTCGGCCATGACCTGGACCTCTATGTGGTGTCCGGTCGGCAGGTAGCGCTCGCAGAACACGGTCGGGTCCCCGAAGGCGGACTGCGCTTCCCGGCTCGCCCCGGCGACTTCGCCGGCGAGCGCGGACAATTCCCGAACCACGCGCATGCCGCGACCACCGCCACCCGCGGAGGCCTTGACCAGAACCGGCAACTGCGCCTCGGTGACGGTGTCGGGGTCGAGCTCGTCGAGCACCGGAACCCCGGCGGCGGCCATCAGTTTCTTGGACTCGATCTTGGAGCCCATCGCCCGCACGGCGGCCACCGGGGGTCCGACCCACGTCAGTCCGGCGTCCTGGACGGCGGCCGCGAAATCGGCGTTCTCCGAGAGGAATCCGTAACCGGGGTGTATCGCGTCGGCACCCGCGGCGCGGGCCGCGGCGATGAGGGCGTCGGCGTTGAGGTAGTCGTTGGTCTTGTCCAGCCGCACCCGGGCGTCGGCCTCGGCGACGTGCGGCGCGCTCGCGTCGGGGTCGGTGTAGACGGCGACGGTGCCCAGGCCGAGCCGGCGGCAGGTGGCGAACACCCGCCGGGCGATCTCACCGCGGTTGGCGACCAGAACTCGAGAAACCATGGGGCTCACATCCGGAAGACGCCGAAATTCGACGTCCCCTTGATCGGGCCATTGGCGATGGCGGACAGACACATTCCCAACACGGTGCGGGTATCTCGCGGGTCGATCACCCCGTCGTCGTAGAGCATCCCGGACAGCACCAGCGGCAGCGACTCGGCTTCGATCTGCCCCTCGACCGCGGCCCGCATCGCCGCGTCGGCCTCCTCGTCGACCTGCTGGCCGCGCGCCTGGGCGGCCGCCCGGGCCACGATCGACAGCACGCCCGACAGCTGGGCGCCGCCCATCACCGCGGACTTCGACGTCGGCCAGGCGAAGAGGAACCGCGGATCGTAGGCGCGGCCACACATGCCGTAGTGGCCCGCGCCGTAGGAGGCGCCGATCAGCAGCGAGATGTGCGGGACGGTCGAGTTGGACACGGCGTTGATCATCATCGAGCCGTGCTTGATCATCCCGCCCTCTTCGTAGTCCTTGCCCACCATGTAGCCGGTGGTGTTGTGCAAGAACAACAGTGGCGTGTCGGAGCGGTTGGCCAACTGGATGAACTGGGTGGCCTTCTGGGACTCCTCGCTGAACAACACCCCGCGCGCATTGGCCAGGATGCCGATCGGATAGCCGTGCAGTTGGGCCCAGCCCGTCACCAGCGAGGCCCCGTACAGCGGCTTGAATTCGTCGAATTCGGAGCCGTCGACGATGCGGGCGATCACTTCGCGGGGGTCGAACGGGATGCGCAGATCCGCCGGCACGATGCCGATGAGTTCCTCGGTATCGAACAACGGCGCGGTGACCGGCTTGGGTTTCGGCCCCTGTTTGGCCCAGTTCAACCGGGCGACGACGCGACGTCCGATCCGGATCGCGTCGAGTTCGTCGACGGCGAAGTAATCGGCCAAACCCGAGACGCGGGCATGCATTTCGGCGCCGCCGAGCGATTCGTCGTCGGACTCCTCACCGGTGGCCATCTTCACCAGCGGGGGGCCCGCGAGGAAGACCTTCGATCGTTCCTTGATCATCACCACGTGGTCGGACATGCCCGGGACATACGCGCCGCCCGCGGTGGAGTTGCCGAACACCAACGCGATGGTGGGGATGCCGGCCGCGGAAAGCCGCGTCAGATCGCGGAACATCCGTCCGCCGGGAATGAAGATTTCCTTCTGCGTGGGCAGGTCCGCACCCCCGGACTCCACCAGGGAGATCACCGGAAGCCGGTTCTCGAAAGCGATCTGATTGGCCCGCAGGATCTTTTTCAGGGTCCACGGATTGCTGGTGCCGCCTTTGACCGTCGGGTCATTGGCGACGATCATGCATTCGACGCCTTCGACCACGCCGATGCCGGTGACCGTGCTGGCGCCGACCTTGAATGCGCTGCCCCAGGCGGCCAGCGGGCTGAGTTCCAAGAACGGCGAATCCTGATCGACCAACAATTCGATGCGTTCGCGGGCCGTCAGCTTGCCGCGGTCATGATGGCGCTCAACGTATTTGGCCCCGCCCCCGGCCAGGGCGTTGGCGAACTCATTGTCGATTTCCTCGAGTTTCGTCAACGCGGCCGCCGCCGCGTCGGTGAAGGCGGTGGCCTCCGCGTCGAGGGTGGACTGCAGCACGGTCATGATTGGAATCCCAGAAGTTTGGCGGACAGGGCGGTGAGGATTTCGGTCGTCCCGCCGCCGATGCCGAGGATTCTCATGTCCCGGTATTGGCGTTCGACCTCGGATTCGGCCATGTAACCCATGCCGCCGAACAGCTGGACGGCTTGGTGGGCCACCCATTCGCCGGCCTCGACGGCGGTGTTCTTGGCGAAGCACACCTGCGGAATCAGGTTCGTCTCGCCGGCGAGCTGCCGCTCTACCACGCTGCGCGAGTAGACCCGGGCGACGTCGATGCGACGGGCCATCTCGGCCAACGTGTTCTGCACCGATTGGCGCGATATCAATGGGCGTCCGAACGTTTCGCGGTCGCGGCACCATTGCACCGTCAGGTCCAGGCACCGCTGGGCACTCGAATATGCCTGTGCGGCAAGGCCGATGCGTTCGGAAACGAAGGCCTGGGCGATCTGGGCGAAGCCGCTGTTCTCGGCGCCGACCAGGTTGGCCACCGGGACGCGGACGTCGGTGTAGGACAGCTCGGCGGTATCCGAGGAGCGCCAGCCCATCTTGTCGAGCTTGCGGCTCACCTCGAAACCTGGCGTGCCCTTCTCGACCACCAGAAGCGAAACCCCGCTCGCGCCGGGGCCTCCGGTGCGCACGGCGGTGACCACATAGTCGGCGCGGACTCCCGAGGTGATGTAAGTCTTGGCGCCGTTGACGATGTAGTGGTCACCGTCGCGAACCGCCGAGGTTCGAAGATGTCCGACATCGGAACCGCCGCCGGGTTCGGTGATGGCGAGTGAACCGATCAGTTCGCCTGCCAGCGTCGGGCGAACGAACGAGTCGATGAGCCGCTGATCGCCCGAGGCGATCATGTGTGGTACCGCGATGCCACAGGTGAACAACGACGCGAACACGCCGCCCGGCGCTCCGGCCTGATGCATCTCCTCGCAGATGATCACCGCGTCGGCGCCGTCGCCGCCACCACCGCCGACCGATTCGGGGAAGTTCGCACCCAGCAGTCCGGCGGCTCCGGCGCTGCGGTGCAATTCGCGCGGCAGGTCGCCGCTGCGCTCCCACTCGTCGACGTGGGGCAGGATCTCGCGTTCTGCGAACGAGCGCACCGTCTTTCGCAACTGTTCGCGTTCGGGCGTGGTCCAAAGATTCACAGTAAACTCTCCGGGATGTCGAGGTAGCGGCCGCGGAGCCATTCGCCTAGCCCCTTGGCCTGGGGGTCGAACCGAGCCTGGTATGCGACGCCCTGGCCGAGGATGCCGTCGATGACGAAGTTGACCGCCCGCAGATTCGGCAGCAGGTGGCGGGCGACGTCGAAGTCAGCCGCTTCTGGAAGCAGCTCCTTGAGCAGGTCGACGGTCAACGTGTTGGCCAGCCAACGCCATTGCTCGTCGGTGCGCACCCACACCCCGACATTGGCCGAGCCGCCCTTGTCGCCACTGCGGGCGCCGGCGATGCGGCCCAGCGGCGCCCGCCGGGCGGCCCCGCCCGGCAACGGTTCGGGAAGCGGTGGCTCGGCGGCGGGGGAGAGCTCGAGAGTTTCTGTGGTGCAAGCGATGTCGACGCGGGTGCCGTCGGCGTGTACCGCAACGTGCGGTACCTGATCGGCGGCGACGTAGCCCGGGGTGAACACCCCGTAGACCTGGCCGTCGCCCGGCGGCGCGGTCACGTGGAATCCCGGATAGCTGGCCAACGCCAATTCGACAGCGGCCGAGGAGAATTGGCGTCCGACGTTGGCCGGGTCGGGATCGCGCACGACGCAGTGCAGCAGCGCGCTGGCGGCTTCTTCGGTGTCGGCGTCGGGGTGGTCGGTGCGGGCCAGCGACCATTGCAGTTCGGCGGGCTTGACGGTGAGCGCGGCGTCGAGTTGCCGGCGCATGAGGTCGGCCTTGGCCTCGATGTCGAGGCCGGTCAGCACGAAAGTCATCGAGTTGCGGAACCCGCCGATGCTGTTCGTCGAGACTTTGTAGGTGGGTGGCGGGGCCTCGCCGCGGACCCCGCTGATGCGCACCCGGTCGGGCCCGTCGGACGACAGCTCGACGCTGTCCATCCGGGCGGTGACGTCCGGGTTGGCGTAGCGCGCGCCGGTGATCTCGTAGAGCAGCTGCGCGGTGACGGTGTCGACGCTGACCAGGCCGCCGGTGCCCGGGTGTTTGGTGATCACCGAGGATCCGTCGGCGCTGACCTCGGCCAGGGGGAAGCCGGCGTGGGTGAGGTCGGCGACCTCGGTGAAGAACGAGTAGTTGCCCCCGGTGGCCTGCACCCCGCATTCGATGACGTGGCCGGCGACCACGGCGCCGGCGAGCCTGTCGTAGTCGGTGCGGTCCCAGCCGAAGTGGGCCGCGGCCGCCCCGACGATCACCGAGGCGTCGGTGACGCGGCCGGTGACGACCACGTCGGCGCCGCTGTCGAGGCAGTCGACGATCCCCCAGGCGCCCAGGTACGCGTTCGCGGTCAGCGGGGTGCCCAGCCCGAGTTCGGCGGCGCGCGGCAACAGGTCGTCACCCTCCACGTGGGCGACCCGGGCGTCGATGCCCAGCCGTTCCGTCAGGGCGCGTATCGCATCGGCCAGGCCCGCCGGGTTGAGGCCGCCGGCGTTGGCGACGATGCGGACGCCGCGGTCACTCGCCTCGCCCAGGCAGTCCTCGAGCTGGGTCAGAAAGGTCTTGGCGTAGCCGCGCTCGGGATGCTTCATCTTGTCGCGGCCCAGGATGAGCATTGTGAGTTCGGCCAGGTAGTCGCCGGTGAGATAGTCGACGTCACCGCCCGTGAGCATCTCGCGCATGGCCGACAGCCGGTCGCCGTAGAAACCCGAACAGTTGGCGATTCGGACCGCACCGGAGCTGCCCAAAGCACCAGAGGCGCCGGACGCAGAGGCCATGCCTGTCCTCCATTCGCGGATTCGACCGATTCGGACCACCCAACCAACCGGTAGGTTAGCGGGTACCGCCGGTGTCACGTCAAGGATGCCTGGTGACTCCCTTGGCGCCGAGATTGCCCATGGGGTCGCACTTCGCAGAAAAGTCACAGCCCTCGCGGCAATCTCGGCGAGCCTGCCGGCCGGCGCGGCGCCCATTTTGGCGACAAGCCGACCAGCGACTATTCTGATGTGCGATCGTCGCCCGCCCGATCGGCCCACCGGCCACGCCGCGCGACATGCCGAACTGCAAGTCCCAGATTGAGGAGTCAGGCCCGACCATGGCCGTACCCAAGCGCAGAATGTCGCGCGCGAACACCCGTAGCCGGCGCGCGCAGTGGAAGGCCGAGAAGACCGAACTCGTCGGTGTGACGGTCGCAGGTCAGCGGCACAAAGTGCCCCGCAGGCTGCTCAAGGCGGCCCGCCTCGGTCTGATCGACCTCGACCGCCGCTAGCCCCCTCACGGCGCGCCTCTCAGGTCAGTCTCAGGCGGTGGGACGAAACTAGGGGCCGTGCGAATACTGGTCGTCGACGACGATCGCGCGGTGCGCGAGTCGCTGCGTAGGTCACTGTCCTTCAACGGCTACTCCGTTGAGCTGGCCCATGACGGGGTCGAGGCCCTCGAACTGATCGCGAGCGATCGCCCCGACGCGCTCGTCCTGGATGTGATGATGCCGCGCCTGGACGGCCTCGAAGTCTGCCGCCAGCTCCGCAGCACCGGTGACGACCTGCCGATCCTGGTGCTCACGGCGCGCGATTCGGTGTCAGAGCGGGTCGCCGGGCTCGACGCCGGCGCCGACGACTACCTGCCCAAGCCGTTCGCCCTGGAAGAGCTGCTCGCCCGGATGCGCGCGCTGTTGCGCCGCACCAAGCCGGAGGACGACGCCGAATCGGTGGCGATGACGTTCTCCGACCTGACGCTGGACCCGGTGACCCGCGAGGTCACCCGCGGTCAGCGCCGCATCAGCCTGACCCGCACCGAATTCGCGCTGCTGGAGATGCTGATCGCCAATCCGCGCCGGGTGCTCACCCGCAGCCGCATCCTCGAGGAGGTGTGGGGCTTCGACTTCCCCACCTCGGGCAACGCGCTGGAGGTGTACGTGGGCTATCTGCGGCGCAAAACCGAAGCCGATGGGGAGCCGCGGCTGATCCACACAGTGCGCGGCGTGGGCTACGTCCTTCGGGAGACACCCCCGTGACGATGCGGGCCGCTCGATGATCCGGTTTCCCCGGCCTCAACGTCCACCGCTGCGCCCACCGTTGCGCGCAACGCCCTCGTTGTCGTTGCGGTGGCGGGTGATGCTGCTGGCGATGTCAATGGTCGCGATGGTCGTGGTGTTGATGGCCTTCGCCGTCTACGCCGTGATCTCCGCCGCGCTGTACAGCGACATCGACAACCAGCTGCAAAGCCGGGCGCAACTGCTGATCGCCAGCGGCTCGCTGGCCGCGGACCCGGGCAAGGCCATCGAGGGCACCGCGTATTCCGACGTCAACGCGATGCTGGTGAACCCGGGCCACGCGATCTATACCGCCCAGCAGCCGGGCCAGACCCTGCCGGTCGGCGCACCGGAAAAAGCGGTCATCCACGGTGATTTGTTCATGTCGCGCCGTACCGCCGGTGATCAGCGAATCCTTGCCGTGCACCTGCAGAACGGCACGTCGTTGCTGATCTCCAAGAGCCTCAAGCCCACCGAAGCGGTGATGAACCGGCTGCGCTGGGTGCTGCTGATCGTCGGGGGGGTCGGTGTGGCGGTCGCCGCGGTGGCGGGGGGCATGGTCACCAGGGCAGGGCTGCGCCCGGTGGCGCGCTTGACCGAAGCGGCCGAGCGGGTGGCGCGCACCGATGACCTGAGGCCCATCCCCGTGTTCGGCAGTGACGAATTGGCCAGGCTCACCGAGTCGTTCAACCTGATGCTGCGCGCGCTGGCCGAGTCCCGGGAGAGGCAGGCGCGGCTGGTCACCGACGCCGGGCACGAACTGCGCACCCCACTGACGTCGCTGCGAACCAACGTCGAGCTGCTGATGGCCGCGATGGAGCCGGGGGCGCCGCGCCTACCCGAGCAGGAGATGGTCGATCTGCGCGCGGATGTCATCGCGCAGATCGAGGAATTGTCAACGCTGGTAGGCGATTTGGTGGATCTGACCCGTGACGACGCCGGCCAGGTGGTGCACGAGTCCGTCGACGTGTCCGAAGTCATCGATCGCAGCCTGGAGCGAGTCAGGCGGCGGCGCAACGACATTCACTTCGACGTCGACGTGACGCCGTGGCAGACGTACGGCGACGCCGCGGGGCTGTCTCGGGCGGTCCTGAACCTGTTGGACAACGCGGCCAAGTGGAGCCCGCCCGGTGGCCACGTCGGTGTCACTATGCGCCAGCTCGACCCGTCGCACGCCGAGCTGGTGATCGCCGACCACGGCCCCGGCATTCCGCCCCAGGAGCGCCGTCTGGTGTTCGAGCGGTTCTACCGATCGACGACGGCACGCGCCATGCCGGGCTCGGGCCTCGGGCTGGCGATTGTGAAGAAGGTGGTCCTCAATCACGGGGGACTGCTGCGCGTCGAGGACACCGTTCCGGGAGGCCAGCCGCCGGGTACTTCGTTCTATGTCCTGCTGCCCGGCCGGCCGTTACCCGCCCCGACGCACGGCACGCCTGGCGCCGCTGAGCGGCAAACCGGCCAGATAGACATCGCGACCGACCCTTCTCGAGCGCCGGCCGGCGATGAGGCGAACTCTCGGGAATCAGCGAACGTTATCTCAGTGGACTCTCAGTCCGCGCGGGCAAGGTAGGTCTGCGGCTACTGTTGGACCCAGCCGTCGACTTGCCGAAACACTGAGATAGAGGAAGAGCGACTTAGCGACATGACGAATGACCCGAGGTATTCGCCACCGCCGCAGCAGCCGGGATACCCCCCCGCGCCCAATCAGACTGCGCCAGTCCCCAGCCATGCGGTGTCCCCAGGTTATGCCCCGGGACAACAGCAGCCGTACAACCAGCAATACGACTGGCGCTATCGGTCGCAGCCCTCGTCGTCGCCGACGACCCAGTTCCGGCCGCCCTACGAGCCCTTCAGCAACACCGGGCCGGGCCGGATCCCCGGCGGAACCGGTGTGGGTCCGATACCGGGAGGCACCGGCGCGGGTCCGATTCCCGGCATGCCGCCGGGCATGCCCATCCCACCGGAGCCCCAAAAGCGTTCTCGCGCAGGCCTTTTGATCGTCGGCGCGTTGGCCGTCGCGGTGGTGTCGGCCGGCATCGGCGGTGCCGCTGCCACCGCGATCGAGCTCGGCACGCACTCGACGGGCAACGGTGGCGGTCGGGTCATCGGGGCGGCGCCCAGTGTCCCGGCCGCGAACATGCCGCCCGGCAGCGTCGAACAAGTCGCCTCCAAAGTGGTGCCCAGCGTCGTGATGCTCGAGACCGACATCGGTCGGGCGTCCGAAGAGGGCTCCGGCATCGTCCTGTCCACCGACGGGCTGATCCTGACCAACAACCACGTGATCGCCGCCGCGGCGGGACCGCCGAAGGGGCCCGGAGGCCCGACCGGGGTTCCGGTGCCTCCCGGCGTACCGGGTGGCCCGGGCGGTGCCGGCGCCGGCGCCCCGACGCCCAAGACGACGGTGACCTTCTCTGACGGCCGCACCGCGCCGTTCACCGTGGTCGGCGCGGACCCCACCAGCGATATCGCCGTGATTCGCGTGCAGGGCATTTCCGGACTCACGCCCATCTCGCTGGGCTCCTCGTCCGACCTGCACGTCGGCCAGCCGGTCGTCGCGATCGGCTCGCCGCTGGGTCTGTCGGGCACGGTCACCACCGGCATCGTCAGCGCGCTGAACCGGCCGGTGTCCACCACCGGTGAGTCGGGCAACCAGAACACCGTGCTGGACGCGATCCAGACCGACGCCGCGATCAACCCCGGTAACTCCGGTGGCGCGCTGGTCAACATGAACGGCCAGCTGGTGGGCGTCAACTCGGCCATCGCCACCCTGGGCGCCGACTCGCCGGACGCCCAGAGCGGTTCGATTGGTCTGGGCTTCGCCATCCCGGTCGATCAGGCCAAGCGCATCGCCGACGAACTGATCGCCAGCGGCAAGGCGTCCCACGCCTCGCTCGGCGTGCAGGTGATGAACGACAAGGGCACCCCCGGTGCCAAGGTCGTCGACGTCGTCGCGGGCGGTGCCGCGGCAGCCGCCGGCGTCCCCAAGAACGTGGTCGTCACCAAGGTCGACGACCGGCCCATCAACAGCGCCGACGCGCTGGTTGCGGCCGTGCGGTCCAAAGCACCCGGCGACAAGATCTCGCTGACGTTCCAGGATCCCGCTGGCGGCGGCAGCCGGACATTGCCGGTCACCCTCGGAAAGGCGGATCAGTAGTGAGAGTGGACGAACCCTCGGCGCCGGGATTGTCTGAGCTCGGATATACGGTTGCCTCCATGGAAACGGGTGCGGAACTGGTAGTTGGCCGGGCTTTGGTTGTGGTGGTCGACGATCGCACCGCTCATGGGGACGAGGACCACAGCGGTCCGCTGGTGACCGAACTGCTGACCGAGGCGGGATTCGTCGTCGACGGGGTGGTCGCGGTCGCCGCCGACGAGGTCGAGATCCGCAACGCGCTGAACACCGCGGTGATCGGCGGGGTCGACCTGGTCGTCTCGGTCGGCGGGACGGGCGTCACCCCCCGCGACGTCACCCCGGAAGCCACCCGCGAGATCCTGGACCGCGAAATCCTCGGCATCGCAGAGGCGATCCGCGGCTCGGGGCTGTCGGCGGGGATCATCGACGCCGGATTGTCACGCGGTCTGGCCGGGGTGTCCGGCAGCACGCTGGTGGTCAACCTGGCGGGCTCCCGCTACGCGGTGCGAGACGGGATGGCGACGCTGAACCCGTTGGCGGCCCAGATCATCGGGCAACTGTCGAGCCTGGAGATCTAAGACCGCGCCGAGAGGTGCGCCCCGCGGCAAGCCGACGCGGTTACTTCGATTCGGCTTCCGCGCGGGGCCCGTGCTCGGGTGGAGGCGTGGTGGTCACAGTGCCGTGCTTGCCCGGCGCGTCGCCGTTGGTCTGCGCGAGCAGGTCGCGGATCTCCTTGAGCAGGACGACCTGCGCGTCGTCCGCCGGCTCGACCTCACCGCGCTTGCGCAATGTGGTGTACGGGAGCACGACCAGGAAGTAGACGACCGCCGCGATGATCACGAAGTTGATGGCGGCCGACAGGACTTCGTTCAGATCGATGGTCTGGCCGCCGCCGATGCCGATCCGCAGGACGCCGAGGTCGGACTTCTGGTTGACCCCGATCCGGTTGATCAACGGCTTGATGATGGCGTTGGTGAAAGTCGTGACGAGTGCGGTGAACGCGGTACCGATGACCACCGCGGTAGACAGGTCGATGATGTTGCCCCGGGAGAGAAACTCCTTGAACCCTTTGAGCATTGAGACGCCTTTCTGGGACTGGACAGAATCTGCTGTCGGCTGGCGGACCAGCGACGGCCAGGCACTCAGTGCAGGGTGAGCGTGACGGTCTGGCCCAGCGCCGACCCTGCTACCGCGTTCGCCACACGAGCCGGCAGCGCAACTAACACTACGCGGTCGGCATCGGCGGCCTGAATCTTTTCTTTGGCCGACACGAGCACCACCACGGCGTCGGTGGCCACCACCTTGGGGGCGGCGTGCGAATTGTCCGGCGCGCTGGCGGCCGGCGCGGCCAGGACGTCGACCACGTCGCCGACCCGCACGAGGTCGATCAGGGCGGCATCGGCCAGATGCAGCGGCACGATGCGAGCGCCCGGCCCCGCCTTTGACCCGACTGCGGCCTCCGCCAACCGGCTTCCCAACAACCGGACGTCGGTGATGACCTCGCCGCGTCGTGTCGGGCCGGTCAGCGTCGAACCCACCACCGCGCCCAGGTCGGCTCGCGCCCCGTCGGGAACGGTTGCGGTCAAACGCTTTTCGAGTCGAACATCAGCGGGAGTCAACCCGACACCGGGACGAAGGTCATGGTCGGCCACCACGACTTGTGCGTAGTCACCGGCGGGATTGGAGCGCAGCGTCGCGATTGCGGCCAGCACGACCAGCCCGCCCGCGGCGACTCGGCGTGCCGGCACGGTGCGAGTCCAGTCTGGGCGCAGCCACAGCGACAGCCGGGTCAATAGGCTTGGGTTCAGCGATGATTCGCCCACGTCGCAACGGTAGGCGCAACCCGGCGCCCGGGCTCACGGCCGGCAACGCCGGTGTGGATAACCGTCAGCTGGTCGCGGCGGCCGTCGATGTTGCCGAACTGCTGCTCGACTTGTCGCTCGAGCTGGAGCTGGACTTCTCGCCCGAGCCGGAGCCCGACGTTTCGCTGGAGGCCGAGCTGCTCGATCCCGAGTCACTCGACGAGGAGCCGTTGCTCGAACTCGACGATTTCTTGCCCGACTCGCGGCTGTCGGTGCGGTAGAAGCCGCTGCCCTTGAACACCACGCCGACGGAGTTGAAGCGCTTGCGCAGCCGCCCGGAGCAGCGTTCGCACGTGGTCAGCGCGTCGTCGGTGAAGGCTTGCACGATGTCGAAGCGATCGTCGCACTCGGTGCACTGATAGCTGTAAGTCGGCACAAAAACCTCCGGATGATCACAAACCTGGTTAGCACTCTAGCGTCTCAAGTGCTAGAACCGCCACGTGACATGACTCATTCCCATCAGGGGCCGGCGAGGTCGATCAATCCCTGTCGTGGTGTGAGCGCGTGGGTCATGGGGACGTCGTGCGGCTCGGCCGGTAATTCGTCGAGCACCTCGGTGTCCCGAACGACCGCGATCAGCCGCGCGTGTGGGCGTCGAAGTCCCAGAGAGCGGTCGTAGAAGCCCCGGCCCCGGCCCAGCCGCACGCCGCGGCGGTCCACGGCAAGCGCCGGCACCAGCACCACGCCGGCTTGCGCCAGGGCCGACGCCGGCAGCCAGGGCTCCGGCGGTTCGAGCAGCCCCCACCGCCCGGTGGTCAGGGTGCCGGGCCGGTATTCGCCCCAGGACAGCGGCAGCGGCGCGTTGTCAGCGGTTGTGCGCGCGACCGGCAGCAGGACCCGTCCGGCGCGCCGCAGCAACGTATCGAGCATGTCGATTGACCCCGGCTCGGTGCCCACCGGCACGTAGGCGCAGACCGTGCTGTCGCTGGTCACAATGCTTTCCAGGGCTTCCAGTCGCGCGCATACCTGCTGCGCCTCGGCGACGCGAACGTCGTCGGCAACCTGACGCCGGGCGGCGAGCAGCTGGTCGCGCAGCGCGGCTTTGCCGGTGGTCGCCATGCGTCAACCATGACAGCCAGGTCTTCGGACGCGCCACAGCGACTCGGCCGAGCCGATGCGGGTTATCGTGTGAACAATGTCAAGCCCACACGTGGTGGTGCCACGCACTGCAGTCGTGCCCGCCGCGGGTCTCGGGACCCGCTTCTTGCCGGCGACCAAAACGGTCCCCAAGGAGCTGTTGCCGGTTGTCGACACGCCGGGCATCGAGCTGGTGGCCGCCGAGGCGGCCGAGGCCGGCGCCGAGCGGCTGGTGATCATCACCTCGGAGGGCAAGGACGGCGTCGTCGCGCACTTCGTCGAAGACCTGGTGCTGGAAAGCACGTTGGAGGAGCGCGGCAAGACGGCGATGCTCGACAAAGTCCGCCGCGCGCCGCAGCTGATCAAGGTCGAGTCCGTGGTACAGAGCGAGCCGCTGGGGCTGGGGCACGCGATCGGCTGCGTGGAGTCGCGGCTGGCCGACGACGAGGACGCCCTCGCGGTGTTGCTGCCCGACGACCTGGTGCTGCCCACCGGCGTGCTGGGCACGATGTCGAAGGTCCGCGCGCACTACGGCGGCACGGTGTTGTGCGCCATCGAGGTGACACCCGAGGAGGTCAGCGCCTACGGCGTTTTCGATGTCGAACCCATTCCCGACGACGACAATCCCGACGTGCTCAAGGTCAACGGCATGGTCGAGAAGCCTCCGGCCGGGGACGCGCCGTCGCTGTTCGCCGCGGCCGGCCGTTACGTGCTCGACCGCGCCATCTTCGATGCGTTGCGCCGCATCGAGCGTGGGGCCGGCGGCGAAGTACAGCTCACCGACGGGATCGCCTTGCTGATCGAGGAGGGCCACCCGGTGCACGTGGTCGTGCATCGCGGATCTCGACACGACTTGGGAAATCCCGGCGGCTACCTCAAGGCTGCGGTTGACTTTGCATTGGATCGTGACGACTACGGCCCGGATTTGCGGCAGTGGTTGGTGGCGCGATTGGGCCTGGCCGAACACTAGCCGGGCGGTCACCCGGCTGGCGGAGGCCGGCGGAGCGCGTAGCGGTCCCGGGCGGGGATGCCCCGCCTGCGCAGTGAGCGGGTCGCCCGATGCGCGGCGCCCGCCGGGTTTGAGGGCAGAGAGGCGCGCTGTGCGTTCGGTGGAAGAGCAGCAGGCCCGGATCACGGCGGCCGCGGTGGCCCCGCGGCCGATACGTGTGGCGATCGCCGAGGCGCAGGGACTGATGTGCGCCGAGGAGGTGGTGACCGAACGCCCGATGCCCGGGTTCGATCAGGCCGCGATCGACGGGTACGCGGTGCGCAGCGTCGACGTGATCGGTGTCGGCGAGGTGGGCAGTGAACGTCTGCCGGGACCGTTCGACGATTCCGGCGAGGGCAACGGGCGCGAGGGCCTGGTGCTGCCGGTGATGGGCACCGTCGAGGCCGGTTCGCGCACGCCTAGCCGGTTGCAGCCGCGCCAGGCCGTGCGCGTGCAGACCGGGGCCCCCTTGCCGACCCTTGCCGACGCGGTCCTGCCGCTGCGCTGGACCGATGGCGGGACCCAGCGGGTGCGGATTCTGCGGGGCGCCCCGTCGGGCGCCTACGTGCGCCGCGCCGGCGACGACGTCCAGCCCGGCGACGTGGCGGTGCGGTCCGGGACGGTGATCGGCGCGGCGCAGGTCGGGCTGCTGGCCGCGGTCGGCCGCGAACGGGTGTTGGTGCACCCGCGTCCCCGGGTGACGATCATGGCGCTGGGCGGCGAGCTGGTCGACATCTCGCGTACCCCGGGCAACGGGCAGGTCTACGACGTGAACTCCTACGCGCTGGCGGCCGCGGCCCGCGATGCGGGCGCAGAGGTCAACCGCGTCGGCATCGTCAGCGGCGGCCCCCGCGAACTCCGCGAGATCGTCGAGGGCCAGATCAATCGAGCCGAGGTGATCGTGATCGCCGGCGCGGTCGGGGGCGCCGCGACCGAGGCGGTGCGCCAGGTGCTCGCCGAGCTCGGCGAGTTGGAGGTCGTGCGGGTCGCCATGCATCCGGGATCCATCCAGGGTTTCGGGCAGCTGGGCCGCGAGGGCGTCCCGACGTTCCTGTTGCCGGCAAACCCGGTGAGCGCACTCGTGGTTTTCGAGGTGATGGTCCGCCCCTTGATTCGGCTGTCGCTGGGCAAGCGTCAGCCGATGCGCCGCATCGTGCAGGCGCGCACGCTGTCACCCATCACGTCGGTGGCCGGGCGCAAGGGCTTCCTGCGCGGCCAGCTGATGCGCGACCAGGACAGCGGCGAGTATCTGGTGCAGGCGCTCGGCGGCGGTCCGGGCGCGTCGTCGCACCTGCTGGCCACCCTCGCCGAAGCGAACTGTCTGGTCGTGGTGCCCAGCGGCGCCGAGCAGATTCGCACCGGCGAGATCGTCGACGTCGCCTTCCTGGCTCAGCGCGGCTGAGCGAAAAGACTGCGTACCCGGTGAACCTGTTGCGCTCCAATTCCCGTCATCCCGGTTGGCCCATGAGCGTTGGCCCGCTTCGGGTTTCGGCCGGCGTCGTCCGGTTGCGGGCGGTGCGGTTGCGCGATGGCGCGCAGTGGAGCCGGATCCGGCTGACCGATCGCGCGCATCTGGAACCGTGGGAGCCCAGTTCCGAGGGCGATTGGACGACTCGCCACGCGGTGGCGGCGTGGCCGGCGTTGTGTTCTGGTTTGCGTGCGGAGGCGCGGCAGGGGCGGATGCTGCCTTACGTCATCGAACTCGACGGCCAGTTCTGTGGCCAGCTGACCATCGGCAACGTCACCCACGGTGCGTTGCGTTCGGCGTGGATCGGCTACTGGGTGCCGCGCTCGGCCACCGGCGGCGGCGTCGCGACCGCGGCTTTGGCGCTGGGCCTGGATCACTGTTTCGGCCCGGTGATGTTGCATCGCGTCGAGGCCACCGTGCGCCCGGAAAACGCCGCGAGCCGCGCGGTGCTGGCAAAAGTCGGGTTCCGCCAGGAAGGCTTGTTGCAGCGCTACCTGGAAGTCGACAAGGCGTGGCGGGATCATCTGCTGATGGCCATCACCGCCGAAGAAGTGAGCGGATCGGTGGCATCGACGCTGGTGCGCGCCGGAAACGCCAGCTGGGTGTGACGCTGGCCGTTGCGAGGCCGTCCGCTCCCAGGGTCTCCCGCGGCGGCCGAGGAGTCCAAATCGTTGCCGTTCTGGGACTGGCGCGACACGAGTGACTCATGGTGCTTGTGAGAGGCAAATTACAGGTGTGTAATTGTCCTGGTCAGTTGGACCCGGCCGCGTCGGCCAGAGATGGGCTTCGCGGGCGATGGACACCGAAGAGAGCAGGTCAACATGCCAAGCATCCCGCAGTCATTGTTGTGGATATCGCTCGTGGTGCTATGGCTGTTCGTCTTGGTGCCGATGCTCGTGAGCAAACGCGACGCGGTGCGGCGCACCAGCGACGTGGCGTTGGCGACCCGGGTGCTCAACGGCGGGGGCAACTCCCGGCTGATCAAGCGCAGCGGTCCGGCCGCCGGGCATCGCAGCGACCCCGACTGGACGCCGCCGCAAGACTCGACCGACACCGACCTCGACGACGAACGCTTTTCCGAGGACGAGGACCGCGACCATGATGTGGCGGACGACGCCGACACCGACGAGCTGAGCCGCCAGCGCCCGGTCGCGATGCGGATGGCGGTCGCCGAGCCGACCGAACCCGACTACCTCGATGTCGACGTCGTCGAGGACTCTCACGTACTTCCGGTGGGCGCCAGTGGTTCTGCTGCCGAGGCGGACACGGCCGACGTCGAACCCGTCGAAGGCGACGAGGCCGACACCGAGGCCGTCGCCGAGCGCGGCGGCGAGGACGAGGACCGCTACGAGTACATCGAGGACTCGTCCGGTTTGGAGCCCGCGGCCGAGGGTGAGGACGCCGACGACGAGGCGCCGGCGCCGATGCCGCGCAACGCCGCACGGCGGCGCCGGTTCGACACCAAGACCGCGGCCGCGGTCAGCGCGCGCAAGTACGCCTTCCGCAAGAAGGTCCTGATCGCGATGGCGCTCGTGCTGATCGGCTCGGCCACCGCGGCCTTCAAGGTCTCGCCGGCGGCCTGGTGGGCGTGCGGCAGCGCCACCGCGATCACCCTGCTCTACCTGGGTTACCTCCGCCGCCAGACGCGCATCGAGGAGAAGGTGCGGCACCGCCGGATGAAGCGGATGGCGCGGGCGCGACTCGGCGTGGAGAACGCCTACGACCGCGACTACGACGTGATCCCGTCGCGGCTGCGGCGCCCCGGCGCGGTGGTCCTGGAGATCGACGACGAGGACCCCGTCTTCGAGCACCTGGACTACGCGATGGCGATGCGGACCTTCGGCTGGCCCCGGGACCTGCCGCGCGCGGTCGGCGAGTAGCGCTCGCAGTTCGGCGGTTGGTGCCGCGGCTGGTAGCCTGCTAGCGGTCAGGGGCTATGGCGCAGTTGGTAGCGCGACTCGTTCGCATCGAGTAGGTCAGGGGTTCGATTCCCCTTAGCTCCACAGAAGAAAGTCCAGCTAGATACGGTATTTAACCGTTAGCTGGTGACGCGGATTCGGCCGCCCCGGCCGGCAGCGGGCCCGCAACGACTCGCTCTAACTCACGAAAATGGTGCGCTCGCGCGGCATTCCGGCATACCGCTTCTGCACTGCGCCGCAAACAGGGGCGCTGCTGGTGCAGCCACTGCATGCCAAACTAGATCATTGTGGTGGCCCTCGACCCGACAGTCGCGCTGGAAACATGCGAGAACGCTCTACGGCAACTCATGACGCACGCATACCGCGACGCCTACGGCGATGACTGGCTCGACCGAATCACCACAGAAGACCAGAGAAACGAATGGGCTGGCCGCGCTGCGACTGAACAGACAACGCGTAAAGGGGTGGCGGTCGTTCCGTCCGTCGGGCTTGCATACGCCAATTTCTATGACCTACTCAGCTTCGTCGAGAAGCATTGGCAGCCGCTGGCCCCGGCTCTCGGTAAGAGGGCTTCGACAGTGGCTCTGCTCAAACGGTTTGACAACCTCCGTAACACGGTCGCCCACCACCGGGAACTTGTCACCTTCGAAAAGGAGCTGTACTCGGGGATTGCCGGACAAATCAGGAATCAGGTGACGATCTTCATGACCACACAAGACCCGGCGGGAGACCACTACCCCCGAATCGAGTCAATAATCGATTCATTCGGCAACACCTACAACGGCGAGGCACCTGACCAGATAAACCACGACATTGTTACCGCGATTGTGCTGCATCCGGGGGACCTCGTAACCTTCACCGCGACCGCGTTTGATGCCCAAGATCGCGATTTGCGCTTTGAACTGCGGGCGAGTCTTCTAGGCATAGAACCACGGCAGAAGGTGCTTGAAAAAGCCGGTCGTCCAGTCGAACTCACTTGGCATGTGACCGACGACGAGGTCGGGACATTCCAAGCAATGGGCGTTTATCTGTACGCCGAAGGCACCAAATATCATCGGCACACCCAGTACGACTATTCAGTGCGATTCGCGTACCGGGTCGATCCACCGATTTAGAGGTTAGAACTGGTCGAACCGGCTTCCGCCCATCACGCGTTCGCGTTCTTGGCAGCCTTGGTGGCCGACTGTATCGCCGCATCCAACTCCACGTCCGTCATACGGCGACAACCGGAGCACCGGCGATTGTTGCCGAGGGTGAGCAGAAGCCGGAGCTGGTCTACACAACTGACCAAATCACTGTTTCTGCAAAGAAACTCGCGGCACACACTGGTGTGTCGTGGGAAATTCTGTCCGATTGGGACCGGTTCGTGACCTACGTGCAGCAGGAGTTGACGCGGCAGGTAATCAACACCGAGAACGCGGAACTGATCGCGGGCGACGGAACTACGGCTCGTCTGACCGGGTTCCTTTCCACGACAGGCATTCTCACCGCGACCATCGGCGCCGACACGGCCCTGGATGCGGTGTAGAAGGCGATAGCGTCGCTGCGAACCGGTGCGGCGCTGGCCGAGGCGAATCTTGTTGTGCTGCATCCGCCCACGTTCTCAGCGGTGCGCAGGTGCAAGGACACGCAGGGGCGCTACCTGCTCAACGCCGACCCGAGCGCCGAGCAGGCTAATCAGGTCTGGGGCATCGACGTTATTGCTACCACGCAAATTGCGGCCGGGACGGCGCTTGTGTTGGACACCAACAAGTTCGGGTTCGTGGTGCTGCGAGAGTCGATCACGTTGCGGACCGGCACGGACGGCAACGACTTCACGTCGAACATCGTGCGGTTCGTCTGCGAGGAACGGCTGAACCTCGCGGTCGAAAGGCCAAGTGCTGTACTGAAACTCACCGGTCTGCCCACGTCGTAGCAGCGAAGCATATAGCGATAGGAGCAAATCATGGCGAAAGTGAGAGTGGCGCAAGGGTTCCAGTGCGTCCACGACGGGGAAGTATTCGACAGTGGCGACACCGCCGACGTGCCCGATGCGGTGGCACAACGGTGGGTCGCCGAGGGTTGGGCGTCCGGGGCAGCACCCAAGTCGAAAGGTTCGCACCGATGAACGACACGTCGAAAGTTTATGCGCGCCGACATATCGAACGGCACAACGGCCGTGAAGTCACGGTGACACGGCTAGAGACGCCACTGGCCGATCAGCGCGCCATCGAGTCTGGGAAATCGAAAGGCTGGCAACAGTTCTAAACGTGCCAGGCTCGAATCGCTTCGGCCTGGCACGTTTAGCCATGTGAGTCAGATGCTCACACTGACTAGACTGAATCGCGCCACTCAACCCCGAGTTGGTCTGCGAGCGTGCGTGCTCCCTCGTTTGCCTTGCGTACTTCGTCTGCGAACGGGGAAGACGGATGTGGCGTGTAGAGCCAGACGAGTTCTTGAATCTCATTTGCGGACAAGGCTTTCACTAGCCGAACTGTAGGCATTTCGCTGTCAGTCGGCTTGACTTCACGGACCACGCCTCCTCGAACCCGGTTGTACTGCCGAAAATTTCGGTAACAGTTGCCCGAAATCATGTCCGTTCCATGGATACGTAGCGCCGTAACTAGACTGTGGCCGAGTGTCCAAGATACTTGTGTAATCCCGAACGGCTTCCCACCTGGCGGTCCCAACAACACCGGCCCGATTCCGCACATCGCGTGCCGGTGTTCGGGTACCGCGGTGTGGCCGATGTACACGTGCCATTCCGGTATGTCCTCACCGGCGAAAATCTTTGGTGGATCAGCAGAGTCGACGATAAACAGGTTGTCATACGCTTCGCGGAGCAATGCAATTTTGATTGCCCAGCGCCGAAACTCTTTCGGATCGCACCGATTGTCATCGTTGTTAGGGTCAAGTGCCCACCGCTCTACCACGGAATCAAGCTGGTTCATCCACCGGTTATTGCAGTCGTCGCACACTCGCCGCAGTGTCACGGAGAAGAGGTCCTCCGACTTCGAGGTGATCTTAGAGTTGTCGGGTCCGTACGTGATGTATTTGCGGTCGACACCCGGCAAGTTCGTTAGGTGCTCGTTGGTCTCGATTTTGTCTCGCCACGACGCCCGGAAGATGTGTTCGCGGGTCATGAGCGCAGTTTTGCCGCAGTACATGCACTGTTCGGGTGTGCGCTTCTTTCCCACGAAAAGAATTCTATTCGGGGTGGGACCGTTCAAGACGGTCGGCGCTATGTCGCCTCCCGATTCGTCGGAGATTGCCGAATACGTTCGGCGGCAGCGCCACCGTCGACCGCCCAGCGGCGCACGCGGCTCGGCTCCCGGACTTCGGCTGGACACGGCGCGGATCAACTGGTCGTGGCCCGTGATCGGCGACGCCCGCCCTGTGTGTTTGCTGGCCCGCTGTCAGGATGGCCCCGGCCCGCAGTCCGGCCCGCAGTAAATCATCGCGGAGTTTGAGCCGACTTTCGGCAACCGTCAGTCCCAACGCTGTGACCTGCGACGATGGTGCACAGCCAAGAGCTTGAATCAACAAACGCGCAGGTGGGCGGTTTTCGACTCGTTCGCATCGACTAGGTCAGGGGTTCGATTCCCCTTAGCTCCACAGAGTTTGAGCAGTTCACAGGGCTGGCCGGGAAGTGTTGCCTTCGGCCTGGCATTCACAACGGTGGTCGTGACCATCGGAATGCGGAGGTTCGCCGTATGGGTGGCTTGCCTGGTTTCCGTGCGGATTGTTATGGTCGCTGTGAAAGTGTGGCCCGGTGCTGGCGTCGTAGTTTCTCATCGCTGAGTCGAATCGGGATGCCGAGGGATTACTTCCGTCTCTGCATCAGCCGCGCCACTGTCTTATATCGAGTTCTCGGCGAGCAGGCCGGCCAAGCGTCTACAGGGGGCGTTGGCGGCTCCTAGCGGCAACAATCCGGGTCGAGCACCACGCACAGTGCCGCCAGGGACTCGCGACGCGGACGGTGATAGACATTCATGCCCCGTCGTTCGGACTCCACGATCCCGGCCCGGCGTAGCTGGGCTAAATGATGGCTGACAGTCGATTCACTGAGCCCGACCGATGCCGCCAGGTCGCTACTGCACATCTCGCCGGCCTTGGCGCAGAACAGGAATGAGACCAGCTTGACCCGTGCCGGGTCGGCCAGCGCCTTGAGGCGCAGCGCAATGTCCAACGCCGCATGGTCGTCCACCGGACCAGCCGCCACCGGAGAGCAGCACACTGGAGCGGACATATCCACCACCGGCAACGTCTTCGGCATGCAAAACATCCTGCCATACCTTCTTGACATATATCAAAGAGGTGGCAGTATCGGGAATACTACAAGTTCGACATAAGCCACAGAGGTAGAAATCAGCCATGTCACGGACTCAAGTTGCGCTCAATGTCAACGACCTCGACGAGGCGATTACCTTTTACTCGAAGCTGTTCAACACAACGCCCACCAAAGTCAAACAGGGCTACGCCAACTTCGCGGTGGCAGAGCCGCCGTTAAAGCTGGTCCTCATCGAAAACCCCGGCCATGCCGGAACTCTCAACCACCTTGGCGTGGAAGTGGAGTCCAGCGACGCCGTTCACGCTGAGATCGCCCGTCTGGCCGGCGAGGGCGTGTTCACTGAGGAAGAGATGGGGACAACATGCTGCTTTGCCACACAAGACAAGGTTTGGGTGACTGGACCCGCCGGGGAAAAGTGGGAGGTGTACACGGTGTTGGCCGATGCGGAATCCTTTGGCCCGGAGCCGCAGAACGCCGCTAACGGCGGTCTGTGTTGTGGAACCGGCAGCGATGACGCGGTGGGCGCACGGTCGTGACCCAAACTGTGCAGCATCCCGAACATACGGCGGTCGTCAAACAACTTTCGGTGCTCGACCGTTTTCTGCCGGTCTGGATCGGCATCGCTATGGCGACGGGACTGCTTCTAGGTTGGTTCGTACCGAGCTTCAATGCAGCCCTCAATCACGTTCAGGTAGACGGGATTTCGTTGCCTATCGCACTGGGCTTGCTGGTCATGATGTATCCGGTCCTGGCCAAGGTCCGCTACAACCGCCTCGACACGGTGACCGCCGACCGCAGGCTTCTACTCAGTTCGCTGCTGTTGAACTGGGTACTTGGCCCGGCGTTAATGTTCGCTTTGGCGTGGCTCTTACTACCCGATCTGCCCGAGTATCGGACGGGGCTCATCATCGTCGGCCTGGCCCGATGCATCGCGATGGTCATGATCTGGAACGACCTCGCATGCGGCGACCGCGAAGCCGCAGCGGTACTTGTGGCCCTGAATTCGATCTTCCAAGTCGTCATGTTCGCCGCGCTCGGTTGGTTTTATCTGTCAGTGCTACCCGGCTGGCTCGGCCTGCCCCAGACCACCATCACCACATCGCCCTGCCAGATCGCCAAGTCGGTACTGATCTTCTTAGGCATCCCGCTGATTGCTGGGTATCTGTCGCGACGCTTTGGCGAAAGGGCTAGGGGTCGAAGCTGGTACGAGACCACGGCGCTGCCCAAGATCGGCCCTTGGGCGCTCTACGGGCTGCTGTTCACCATCGTGATCCTCTTCGCGCTACAAGGTGACCAGATCATCAGCCGCCCAATCGATGTGGCTCGCATCGCCCTACCTCTGCTGGCCTACTTCGCCATCATGTGGGTCGGCGGGTACGCCCTGGGCACGATGCTTGGCCTGGGCTACCAACGCACTACCACGCTGGCATTTACCGCCGCTGGCAACAACTTTGAGCTAGCCATCGCCGTCGCCATCGCTACCTATGGGGCCACCTCGGGCCAAGCACTCGCCGGTGTCGTCGGCCCACTTATCGAGGTGCCCGTCCTCGTCGGTCTGGTCTACGTCTCACTGGCCTTGCGGCGCCGATACACCGATGGTGACCCGCGACTGTCGGTCACATTAGGTCAAGTCATCCGAGGACTGGCAGCTCCGGCAAACCTGCCGTGCTTTTCCTATGCACGCACAACGCGGGGCGCTCCCAGATGACCATGGGTTTCTTCAAGCATTTCGTCGGTGACTAGGTAACCGTCTACTCGGGCGGGTCGCAACCAGCCAGCGACGTAAACCCGGTAGCCATCGCTGCCATGGCAGAAAAGGGCATCGACATCGCCGCCGAGCAGCCCAAGCGATGGACCACAGACATGCTCGAAGCCGTCGATGTCGTCGTGACCATGGGATGCGGCGACACCTGCCCGATCCTGCCCGGACGACGCTACGAAGACTGGACGCTACCCGACCCCGCCGGCCAACCCCTTGAAGCAGTACGACCGATCCGCGACGAGATAGAACGTCGCGTGGCTGCGCTATTGGCCCAGCTAGCCGTATCTCAAGAGGGTGGGAGGTAACCCCCTTTGGACCAGAACCGCCCGCAGTTGCACAAGGTTATTGCGTTGTATCCCACTTGGGATGACGCAGAAGCCGCGGTGCACGCCGCCGCTGATCCTGGCGAATGACGGCAAGCGACTCGACCGGATTCTCCTCTGGTGGCGGTTCGCGCCTTCCCGGGAGGTCCCGTGCAGGTGACGGTACTGGGATATCGGGCGCCGACGGCGTAGTCGTCGCGGGGGTTGCCCGCAGCGCGAGTGCAGTTGAGGTACAACGGATTTGATGATCGACGATCCATTTGGCGGCGCACGCGGCGTACGTCATCACGCGTTGTTCTATCGTTCTGAACAGCACTACATCGATTCGACCGCACCCTACATCGTCGACGGCTTGGCGAACGATGAGCCGGTTTTGGTTGCTGTGCCGAAATACAACTTGGATGTGTTGCACGACGCACTGGGCACCGACGCCGCCGGGGTGACGCTGGTCGATATGGCCGAGGTGGGCCGCAACCCGGGGCGCATGATCGGGCTGTTCGGCAATTTCGTCGCAAAGTATCCGGGTCGACGGGTGCGCCTGGTCGGCGAATGTGTCTGGGCGGGGCGCAGTCAGCTTGAGTATCCCGCCTGTGTGCGGCTTGAAGCCCTGTGCAATCTTGCGTTCGACGGTTACGAGGTGACCGGCCTATGCCCGTACAACGCCGGCCGGCTCGACGCCCAAACACTTGCCGACGCCCGCGCTACCCACCCCCTGCTGTTGCAGGACGGGGCGTCGGTGGACAGCGACGACTACGCGCCCAAAGAGGCGCTGGCTCGCTACAATCGGCCGCTGCCCACCAACCCTGCGGCACGGACCTACACGGTCGAACGCCTCGCCGATCTGAACCTCGCGCGATCGTTTGCTGTCAGCTACGCTACGTGGCTCGGCTTGCCCAGCAGGCGGATCAGCGACTTGCTGCTGATCACCACCGAACTGGCCACCAACAGCCTGCAACACACCAGCAGCGCCTGCCGCCTGGCGTTGTGGCAGCACGGCCGCCATCTCGTCTGCGAGGCCAGCGATACCGGCCGGTTCGACGATCCCCTCGGCGGCCACCGTCAGCCGACCGCGCAGCGCGGCCGAGGCCTGTTGCTGGTGAATGCGGTCGCCGACCTCGTACGGACGCATACCACCGCGATCGGCACGACGATTCAAGCCTATTTGGCCATCGCCGCTTAGCGGCGTCGCGGCCGGTGCGGCATGACTGCCGGTGGGAAGTCAGGCCGGCGGCATCAAGACGGTGTCGATCATGTAGACCGTCGCGTTGGCGGTAGGCACCCCGCCGCACACCACACCGGCGTTGTTGACGCTCAGGGTGTTGGCCTGGCCGGTGACGTTCAGATCTGCGCCCTGCAGGGTCTTGTGGCTGCCGATGATCTTGGCCGGACTCATCTGACCTTGGACGACGTGGTAGGTCAGGATGCTGGTCAGCATCGAGGAGTTCGTCTTGAGTTCGTCGATCGTCGAGGCCGGCAACTTGGCGAACGCGTCATCGGTCGGTGCGAAAACCGTGTACTGGCCGTTGTTCAGGGTGTCCACCAAGTTCACCTGTGGGTTGAGCTGTCCGGAGACCGCGGCGGTCAACGTGGTGAGCATCGGGTTGTGGGAAGCTGCGACCGCGACGGGGTCTTGCGACATCCCCTGCACGGAGGCGGGTCCGGCGGGATGTGCGTTCGCATAGTCTGCGCATCCGGGTCCGACTAAGTCAGCCGCCGTTGCCATCGGTGCGGTGGCAACGGCAAATCCAACGATGGTCGCCGCTGTCAGGCCTGCGGCCGTCAATGGCGATTTGGACATCTTCATCGTGTTTGCTCCTTGATTCTGGTCGACAGCCATGCGCCGTGTTCGCAGTGGCATCGGTGATTCGGAGCCGCGGCGGGTTCGGATTGGTCAGGGGATTGACGAGCGTCGATCAGCCGTACGTGAAGGAGAACGCCTGGAGTCCCTTGGTGAGGCGCACCTGCAGCGTCGCGGTTTGGGTGTGGTCGTCCGCCACCAGCAGGTGCGATGTCGGCGGGCCGGCGATGGCTATGGCTTTGGACTGTCCGCCTCGGGTCACGGTGATGGTGCCCGTCCCGCCGGCGACGAGATAGACGTTTTTGGCGTGGTAGTTGAGTTCGATGCTGGACTCGTCGCTGTTGGCTGTTGCGCCTTGGTAATCCAGCGACCATGGGCCGCGCAAGGCGAAGCTGTCGGCGGGAAGATGCGGTGGGTAGTCGAATACCATTGCGCCCTCGTCATATTGGCCGGTGCCGCGATAGTTGACCACCTTGCCGACGCCGAAGTACGTCTCGGGGGTGGTGTTTTGCCGCGGGGGGTTGTCCTGTGCGGTGTCTCGCGGGGGCGGAAGCTTGACTCCTGGGTCGGCGTCGACGATCAACTGCCGGATGAGCTTCTCGGTGTTGCTGTAGCCACCTTCACCGAACTTGATGTGTCGCACCGAACCGGTGGCGTCGATCAGATATTCCGCCGGCCAGTAGCGATTGCGGTAGTTGGTCCACGTCGCATAGCCGTTGTCGAGCGCGATGGGGTAGGTGATGCCGAGGTCTGCCGCGCCCTTGGCGACGTTGGCGGGCTCCTTCTCGAACGCGTACTCGGGGGTATGCACTCCAATGACTTCGAGATTGTCGTGGTAGGCCTTGAACCAGTTGACGACGTGGGGGATGGCGCGCTGGCAGTTGATGCACGAATAGGCCCAGAAATCGATCAGCACAACCTTGCCGCGCAAGGCTTTTAAGTCGATCGGTCGATTACCGGGTGTGTTGAGCCAGCCGACGATGCCCTTGAGACTGGGGGCGGGCCCGCAACTTTCGAGCTGCGCGCCGCCGTCGGTGCAGTGTGACAGCTGCGCGTTCTCGTCGTTCACGATCCCGCCCAAGTTCAGCTTCTCTTCTATTCGGTGATCGCTTGCGATTCTGTCCTGTAACGGACTCGTGTAGTCGGGAATGGCCTGTTGCAGCAGAGCGGGCAAATTGAAGACCAGCGCCACCGCGAGCAGGATCGTCACGATCCCCGCAGCGATGCGAAGCTGGCGTTGGCGGCGCCGGAACGCGCTCACCCGTTGTGCCACTTGCTGACCTGCCAGCGCGAACAACAACAAGGGGAGTCCCGCGCCGAGCGCGAAAGCGCATGTCAGCACGATCGTGGCGGTGCCGATCTTCGCTGTTGCGCCGGCCACGATGATCGCGGCCAATACCGGACCGGCGCAGGGCACGTAGAGTACGCCCAGCGCCAGGCCGAGCGCGAATCCGTTGCCGTAGTTACGCGTTTGCTTTTGGGGAAGGCGCGCGAAGGGCTTCTCGAGAAGCTGCTCGAACCGCGGAAAGATCAGGCCGAGCCCGATCGCGACCAGGGCGACCAGCGCGGCCCATCGGACGGCGTCTTGCGGCAAGTGCAGCAGGGACAGCATCGCCGATCCGACGAGCGTGACGGCGCTGAAGCTCAGCACGAGGCCGCCGATCACCCAGTAGGGCCGGAACCGTTGTGCGAGAGCCGTTTTCGTCATGACTGACGTGCCGGAATCTTCGGGCGCATGTTGTCGTTGGCTGGGGGAGCCTTGGTCGGCGCCGGAGAAGAATATGACCGGTAACACCGGCAAGATGCACGGCGAGACGCCGGTGATCAAGCCTCCGAGGAAGCCGACCAACGCAAGAGTAACCATGACCGATATTCGTTACCGGAGCGTTCGCGGATGGCCTGACGCGTCGAGTCGACGGCAGACCAAAGGCAGCCGGGCTGTGCCCGGCTGCCTTTGGTTGGTGGGCGTGCGGACTCAGTGGCTGGGCGGCATCAGCACCGTGTCGATCATGTACACCGTCGCGTTTGCGGTGTGCACCCCTCCGCACACCAACCCCGCGTCGTTGACCTTCAGATCGTTGCCCTGGCCGGTCACGCCCAGGCTGGCGCCTTGCAGCGTCGCATGGGTGCCGTCGATCTTGCTGGGACTCGTCTGCCCTTGAACCACGTGATACGTCAGGATGCTTTTCAGCATCGCCGCGTCGGTCTTGAGCTTATCGATGGTTCCCGCCGGCAGTTTGTCGAAAGCGGCGTTGGTCGGCGCGAAGACCGTGTACTGGCCGTTGTTGAGCGTGTCGACGAGATTGACCTGCGGGTTCAGTTTGCCCGACAACGCCGACGTCAGCGTCGTGAGCATTGGATTGTTCGAGGCGGCCGTGGCGACAGGATCCTGTGCCATGCCCGCGACCGATCCGGGGCCGGTCGGATTCTGCTTGGCGTAGTCCCCGCAGCCCGCGCCTACCAGATCGGCCGCCGGATCGGCGGTCACGGACGTCGTCACGGACGCGGCCATGCTGCCGGCCGTGCTGCTGGCCGTGGTCGTCCCAGACGCCGAGTTGTTCGATGAACATGCCGATAAGCCGGCTACCAGCGCCGCCGCCGCCATGCCAGAGGCAGCGACTGATCTTGCCCGAGCGTTCCTCATTGCGTTCGGCTCCTTCGTGGTGGGCGGCCCAGCGCCGCCATCGTTGGTCGGTCATGAGTCATTCGGAAACGTCGCCGTCGCGGATGGGTCCGAGCCGCGCAAGTCTGCATCCGGATGCCGTTCGGCGCCGAATACCGGGTATGCGATCCGCCGTAACCAGACCGATGACGCGCTCCAGCCTCACGACATGGTCTGGGGACGCGACCGGCAGTGCTGCGCCGAATTCGGCACGCAGGATGGCGCCACGGCCCCGGCACGCGCAGCGTCGGACGCGAAAGCCGATACGCTATCGCGCCATGGGCAGTTCGGCGCGCACCGGCGGCGACCTCGACGCGTTGCTGCGCCGTGTCGCCGAGCACGACGTCGACGCGTTTACGCAGCTCTACGACCGGACCCGCGCACGGGTGTTCGGATTGATCTTCAAGATCCTGCGTGATGCCAACTACAGCGAGGAAACGACCCAAGAGCTCTATCTGCAGATCTGGCGCAACGCCGGCGACTATGACCCAGCCGCCGGAAGCGCGCTGGCATGGATGCTGATGCTGGCGCATCGGCGCGCCATCGATCGGGTCCGATCCGAGCAGGCCGCCATGGAGCGCGAATCGCGTTACGGTGCCAGCCATGTCGAGCGCCCCAGCGACGTGGTGGCGGACACGGCGCTCGCCCGCGAAGAGCGTGATCGCGTACTCGGTTGCCTCCACGCGCTGACTGCGACGCAGCGCGAGTGCATCGAGCTGGCCTACTATCGAGGCCTGACCTACGTCCAGGTCGCGGAGCAGCTCACGCAGAACCCCTCGACCGTCAAATCTCGGATGCGCGACGCGTTGCGAGCCTTACGTCGTTGTTTGGAAATCCCATGACCGATCCAATGGACACCCCGCTGCTCGAACTGGCGAGCGCCTACGCCCTGGACGCTGTCTCGGACAGCGAACGCGAGGACATCGAACGACGTGTGGCCGCAGCCCCCTCATCTGAAGCCGAAGAGTTCTACGCAGAGGTGCGGGCGGTGTGGGAGGCGATGGCGGCGCTCTCCGATACGACTCGGCTGGAACCCTCGCCGGCGCTGCGAGCCAAGATACTCAACGAAGTTGCCCTGCCGGCCAGTCCACGTAGGACCTACTGGCGTGCAGCGGTTTTGGCGGCGGCAGCCGCTATCATCGCCGCGGTGGTCGCAACGGGCATCACCGTGGCGCTGCGCCCGGCGCCGCCGTCATCGACGACTGAACACGTGTTGGCCGCGCCGGACCTTCGCACCGCCACCGCCCAACTTCCCGGCGGCGGCACCGTGACCATGCTGTCATCCCAACACAGCAACGCGGCCGTCATCGTCATGAACAACGTGCCCCCGCCCCACTCGGGCAGCGTCTACGAGATGTGGCTTATAGATCCCAAGGGGCCCCGCCCCGCAGGAACCATGGACACCGACACCGTCAAGCCATCGACCACCGCGGTGATTGGGGACCTCGGACACAGCACGGTATTCGCGCTCACCAAGGAACCCGGCCGAGGGTCGAGCCAACCCACCACCTCGCCATTGCTCACGCTGCCGTTGACTTGAACAACGCCGTCCATGCCCATCTGCGTCGAGGCGAACGTCCTAATCGCGTCCCCCAATCGAGAGCCCTTGCCGTATCCCCCGACGGATCTGTCGTTCTAGGGATGAGCTGTCTGCGGGGGCGGTTTCGCTGCAGCTGCAGCTGAGGCCCCCGAAGGGACTCGGGTCGCCGCTCGGACTTGGGTCGGCGCCGGCAGGCGCCCGCGCCGAAGTCAAGAACGCTAAGACTAGGCCGGCGCATGCCAGCGCTTTTGTGGTGAAGGGCAACGGTTTTCGTGTCCCGATCGGGGCCCGAGGCTCAGGTGGCTTGGGGCTGGCCATGGCGATTTCCTTTGGAGTCGAACGTGATGACTGATTCGGTGCCTTACCCGGCCACCGGCGAATGCGGAATGAGCGATACGCGCATGCCGACGCGTTGAACCGCGCCCTCCGATTCGCGACCGACCATGCCGCCCAGCGGCACTTTGGAGACAGCGGTGCCGGGTGCGGGTGCGGCGGCCCATCCACCCGGCATGGCGCCGCCGTTGAGGGCATGCAGCGGGGTGACCGATGAAACCGTTGCCGCCCAACTCGGTGGCACGGATAGGGTGCTCAGCGAACTGGCCTGGCCCACGCTCGCCGAGGCCCCCTCGCCCAGCCCCGCCAGCGGGCCGAGGTTTCCCAGGCCCGCCGCGCCTCCCATGCTCGCTATCCCGGCACGGCCCTCGGCTCCTAAAATGGAACCGGCGCCCGCTTCATCCAGTGCCAATCCCTGGTAGTCCAGTCCCAGTCCCTGGTAATCCAGATCCAGGCCGTAGAGGTCTATGCCGATGCCGCCGCCGTCGGCGATGAGGCCGGCGCCGTCGGCACCATAGCCGGCCACCTCGGAGGCCAGGCCGGCCGCGGCTCCGTCCGCTGCGGGTGCGGCAGCGAGCGCCGAGGCCAGTCCCGAGGCCGCGCCCGCTCCGGTGCTCGCGCTCTTCGCCGCCCCCTTGCCCGAGGCGCCGGTCAAACTCGACAGTGAACTGAATGGCGCGGACGCTCCCGACGCCCCCAGTGACGCTCCGGTGCCCATCGCCGCCTGTGACAATCCGGCGCTCGAGGAAGAGCCGGGGGTGGAGAGTCCTTGCAGAGTTTGGGGCACCGAGGAGAGCCATTGCGTCGTAGTGTTGCTGCCCGCGTGGGCGGCTGCGTGGGTGACGGCACCGATGTGACCGGTGAGGCCGGCCGGATTGGCCGTCTGCGGCGGCGCGAGCACCGGCGAAAGTCTCGATGCCGCGGCGGAATTGGTGGCGTAGCCGTACATCGCGGTGGCGTCCTGGGCCCACATCTCGCTGTACTCGGCCTCGGTCGCCATGATGGCCGGGGTGTTCTGCCCGAAGATGTTGGTCTGAATCAACGCCAGAAGGCGAACGCGATTGGCCGCGACCAGAGGGGGCGGCACCGTCATCGCATAGGCGGTTTCGAAGGCTGCTGCGGCGGCCGTCGCCTGTGCGGCCGCCTGGCCACATTGTTCGGCGGTCCCAGTCATCCAGGCTATGAAGGGCATCACGGCAGCCGTCATCGACATCGACGCCGGCCCCAGCCAGGGCTCGTCGGTGAGGCTCGCGATCACCCTCTGGTAGCTGCTGGCGGCCTCCGCCAGTTCGGCCGCCAGCGACTCCCAGCTGGTGGCGGCGGCCAGTAAGGTCGCGGGTCCGGGCCCTGCGTACATTCGACCGGAGTTGATCTCTGGTGGTAGCGCCCCAAAGTCCATGTCTATCCCTGTTTCTTGGTTGAGTCTTTTAACCGATGTGGCGGTGGGCGGCGTCGAATTGAAGCCGGCGACGTAGGCCACAACGGTTGGTCGGCAAAGCAAGTGGTGAGTAATGTGCGTGTCTCAGCAACGCGCGACGGCGTCATTCAGCCAGATCCGGAAGACGGCATCGATCGCCGCGGACACGAATGAGCTGCAGCTAGTACCGGCTAGCGCTAACCTGCCGCAATGGCGTTGTGGCGCAGACTAGCGGCCGTGCTCAATCAGCAACGGGCGACGCAGAATTGAATCAAAAGATTGGGTACGGCGGAACGGGGCACCGGCGCTCGTGCGGGCTGGTCCGCCCGCTGCCCAGACCAGGTCGCGCCAACCGACGGCGGGGTCGCAGAATCGGACCATCGTGGCGTGGAAAGCGCCAAAGTTGTTGCCCGATCACGCTTTACGCCAGCGCTTCTGAACGCTTTGTCATCGTTGACGGTCGATCCGACGCCAAGCCGACGGACTGGCGTCACGGCGCCGGCTGACGGCATCGGGTTGGATTCCGGACTGGCCAACGGGGCCGCCGCGGACGACTGCGATGCGATGGCCGCCACCTGGGCGTGCACCGCCCCGCAACCAAAAACGGTGGCGACGAGAGCCAGCGCGGCAACGATGGCCAACGCAGATCGTCGTCGTAACCATCGTGACGGCATGCTCAATCCGAAACTCACAGTGCCACACAGGCTACCAGTTATGCGTCGACCGCCGCCGAGCCGCACCGCGGCACGAAGCCGAGAAGATCTGCGCTTCAACCGGCTTCACAGCGGGCGAACACAGGGTTTGAATCGCCGCCGGCACCGGGCCGCGGACGTAGGTCCGCAGCCCAATGCCGCGATTGCCTAAGCGCTAGCGATCAGAAGCTAGTGGGAATTGGCCGCGCGCCCCCAAGCTCGATTGCTATGCAGCCCGACGACCCCAGCATCACACCGGTCAGCACCGTGACCAGCGCGGCCGCTTTCAGCATCCTCTTCTTGCTTGCGCTCATCGGTTCGCCTTTCTCCTGGTAGAGACAGCCGTGGCAGAAACTGCCGCCGGTGAGCCGATGTTATCGCTGTCTTTTGACGTGTGTGTAATATTGCGCAAACCGCAAAGGGTTTGCTGTCGGCCGACATATGCCCCGATAGAACCCGCCGCCGAATCCGCTAGGGGACCGTGGCGGCCTCGATGCCCCTCTGCCTCCACAGGAGGACTTGCTCTAAGTTCTTGTGGTATCTCGCGGCGCTGCGGCCGCGAGCCTCAGGGGGAGCTGCCGATGGTGAGAGCGACGGGATCCCAGCCGTCTTCCGACCGAGGAGAACGCGTTCTGATGGCCAGTCGGCGATTGGGGCGCGCGCGTCGGAGGCGACGCGCTCGCCAGACGAGCCCGTCGCCGTTCGCGCCGGAATGGACGCCGCCCCCGGCGTCGTACGGGGTGGGCGTCCGTCACAACGTCGCGGTGCCGATGACCGACGGTGTCGAGTTGCGGGCGGACATCCATTACCCCACGGTGCCCGAGACCGGACAGCCCGCGGCGGGTCCGTTTCCCGTGTTGTTGTCGATCACGCCGTATGGCAAGAAGGCGCCACCGCCGGCCGCCCAGATCGGCGGCGGCGCGGCCCCCTACCTGATCAAGCGCGGCTACATCGAGGTGATGGTCGACGTTCGCGGGACCGGATCCTCGGGCGGTTCGTTCGAGATGTGCGGCGAGCGGCAGACGCAGGACGGCGTGGAATTGGTGCAGTGGGCGTCGACGCTGCCCAATGCCAATGGCCGAGTCGGCATGGTCGGGCTGTCCTACCTTGCGATCAACCAGCTGTTCACCGCGGCCGCGGTCGGCCCGGAGTCGCCGCTGAAAGCGATCTTCCCGGTAATGGCGGCGCGGGATTTCTATCGCGACGCCGCCACGATGGGCGGTGTGCCGCACCTGCACGCGGTTCGCGGATACGGCTCCGTCTACACGCTGCTCAACGTGGTCAACCCGACCCTGGAGTGGCTCGCGCGCGGCGGTCACGCGCGACCGCGCTCGGGCGGCTTCGCCGCGGTTCGGCAGCGCGGACGCGACCAGCGGCGCTATTTCCGACCCCTGATCGCTGAGGTCGTCGCCGGGGGTGAAACCGCTTTTGACGGCCCGTTTTGGGACGCGATGAGTCCGGGGCTGGTCCTATCCAAGGTCGCGGCCAACGGAGTTGCGACCTTCCTCGTCGGCGGGTGGCACGACGCGTTCCAACGCGGGGCGCCGCTGAACTACGCCGCCCTGCAGAACGCGGCCGCGGGCCGGCCGCAGGACGCACCGATGGAACCCGGCCAGCCGGTATCGGATCGGATCCGACTGATGATGGGCCCCTGGTATCACGTGTCCAACCATGGCGGACTGCACCTCAACGCGCTGCAGTTGCGTTGGTTCAACCGCTGGCTCAAGGACGACGCCGACGCGGCCATCTGCGGAAAGCCGTTGGCTTTTCAGGCGATTGGAAGCTCGCAGTGGTATCGCGCCGACAACTATCCCCTCGCCGAGGCGACGCCCACCCGTTTCTATCTATCCGACGCGGGCCGCCTGAGCCCGGACGCGTCGCCGGAAGGCACCGCGGCGCCAATCACCTACGTGGCGCGCGGACCCCTGTCCGGTCGCAGCCTGGAGCAGTGGTCGCTGGGTTTGAACAGCTTCATGTTCTCCCAACGGGGCCGCAGCATCAGGTACGACCAGGACAACCGCCGCCTGCAGCGCGGCGCATTGACCTACACCACCGAGCCGTTCGGCGAGGCGAAGCTGGTGGCCGGGCCGATCGCGCTGACCATCCACGCGACGGCCACCACCACCGAGACACTGTGGGTCGCCCACCTCGACGACGTCGCCCCCGACGGGGCCAGCCGCCCGCTGACGCAGGGCGCGCTACTGGGGTCGCACCGAAAGCTGGACCCCGACCGCACTTGGTACCTGCCAGACGGCACCGTGCTGCGGCCGCAGCACCTCAGCACCCGATCGGCCGCCGAGCCCGTCGTGCCGGGGGAGGTGACCCGCTACGACGTGGAGATCTTCCCGACGGCGGCGTTGATCGCCGCCGGCCATCGACTGTGCCTGACGATCACCACCTATGACTTTCCGCATCTGGTGCCCAGCAAGCCGGCCCGCCGGGCGTTGGCCGGGGGGCGCTACCAATTGCATCAGGGCGGGCCTACGCCGTCGCACATTCTGATCTCGTTGGCAGACCCGGACGCCGTGAGCTGACGGGCCTTGTCTTCGACGGCATCCGCGCCTTCCGTTGCGTAGGTGCAGACCAACGCGGGTACTGATCCTTCGAACCCGATGACGGAGAGGATTCGATGGCGGACCGCGATCGTGACTACGCCGATGAGCTGCTGCAAGAACTGTTGTTGACTTACGGGCCGTGCGGGCAGGAGGACGAGGTACGCGCGGTTATCGCCCGCGAACTGCAACCCGTCGTCGACGACATGTGGACTGATGACGCCGGCAACCTGATCGGCTACGTCGCCGCCAACCCGTCGGCCGGCGATGCCGGGGCGCCCAACCACCGCCACCGCACGGAGTCCATCCCCGGCACCGCCACACGGGTCATGGCGCACATGGACGAGCTGTCCATGATCGTCAAACGGGTGGAATCCGATGGCACACTGCACCTGACGCAGCTGGGCACCATGTACCCGGGCAACTTCGGACTGGGTCCGGTCGCCGTGCTGGGTGACAACGAAACCCTCACCGCCGTACTGACTCTCGGCTCCGAGCACACCACCCAGGAAAGCTCGCGAATCTGGGAGACCAAACCCGACCAGGGTGACCGCGCGCTGGATTGGGATCACGTCTACGTGTTCACCGGCCGCAGCAGCGACGAGCTGACCGCCGCGGGGGTGCACGCCGGAACCCGGGTGTGCGTCGACCGCAGCAAGAGAGCCGTTGTCGAGATCGGAGACTTCGTCGGCGCCTACTTCCTCGACGACCGCGCCGCGGTGACCGCCCTGCTGCACGCCGCACGCCAACTGCGCGAGCGTGGGCAACGCCCCGCCGACGACGTGTACCTGGTGTTCACCACCAACGAGGAGGTCGGCGGGGTGGGAGGCACCTACGCCAGCGCCACCCTGCCCGGCGACCTCACCGTGGCGCTGGAGGTCGGCCCCACCGAACGCGAATACAGCACCAGCGTCACCGGCGGCCCTATCATCGGGTACAGCGACGCCCTGTGCGTCTACGACAAAGAAGTCGCCGACCGGCTGCTCAAAATCGCCACCGACCGCGAGCTGTCGCCGCAGGCGGCCGCGCTGGGTGCGTTCGAATCCGACGCTTCGCACTCAAAGGCGAACGGGCTGACCGCGCGCGCCGGCCTGCTGTGCCTGCCCACGCTGAGCACCCACGGCTATGAGGTGATCGCTCGCCGCGCGATCGACGACGTGGCCGCGATCGTCGTCGATTTCGTGCTGCAGCCGAGTCAGAAGAGCGCCTGAGGCTTGCCGAATGCTCCACGCGGCAACGCCCCGCGCGTCTGCCTTCCGGCGGGCCGCCCGATCGCACCAGTGACCCGCGCATGCTTGCCCGAGCCGCGACCGTGCTCATAACCTGGCAACATCCGACCGTATCCGGGGGGTCGGCCCGGCGCGGCAGACGACGGCGAGCAGGCGGGCAGGTCATGGCATCACCGCGACGCGCAGAGCGGTGCCGCGATGCCGCGGGCGGCGGTCCGTAGCGGTGGCCGGGCTCACCGGCGCGCGGGTGGACGAGCTGGCGACGATGGACATCTTCACGGGATGTCCCGCCGAAGACCTGGCGCCGTTGGCGGGCCGCCTGCAACCGCTGCGCGCCCCGGCCGGCCAGGTGCTGATGCGGCAGGGAGAGCAGGCGGTCTCGTTTCTGCTGATCTCGTCGGGCACCGCCGAGATCAAACACGTCGGTGACGACGGCGTAACGATCGTCGAGCATGCCTCCCCGGGCATGATTGTCGGCGAGATCGCCCTGCTGCGTGACATTCCCCGGACCGCGACGGTGACCACCGCCGAACCGTTGACCGGCTGGATCGGTGACACCAGGGCGTTCGCCAGCATGGTGCACATCCCCGGCATCACGCCGCGGCTGCTGCGCACCGTGCGTCAGCGGCTCGCCGCGTTCATCACGCCGATCCCGATTCGCGTGCGCGACGGCACGCTCCTGTTGCTGCGGCCGGTGCTCCCCGGCGACAGCGAGCGCACCGTGCACGGACACGTTTACTTCTCCAGCGACACGCTCTATCGGCGGTTCATGACCCCGCGACTTCCGACTCCCGCTTTGATGCATTACCTATCGGAGGTCGACTACGTCGATCACTTCGTGTGGGTGGTCACCGACGGCAGCGACCCGGTGGCCGACGCGCGTTTCGTGCGCGACGAGAGTGACCCGACCGTCGCCGAGATCGCCTTCACCGTCGCCGATGCCTATCAGGGCCGTGGCATCGGCACCTTCTTGATGAGCGCGCTGTCCATCGCCGCCGAGGTCGACGGCGTCGAAAGGTTCTCCGCGCGAATGCTTTCCGACAACGGGCCGATGCGCGCGATCATGGACCGCCACGGAGCCGTCTGGCAGCGCGAAGACGTCGGCGTCATCACCACCGTGATCGACGTGCCGGCCCCCCGCCACCTGCGGCGTGAGGAGGCCGAGCAGATCAAGCGTGTCGCCCGGCAGGTCATCGCGGCGGTTGGCTGAGACCCGCGCTGGCGCGGGGGAGACGGTTTGGCGATGTCCTGTGCTATCAACTCCTCATGCGGCCGTTCTGGATCGGTCCGGCGCTAATCGGGGTGCTCACGTCGGCGATCGCGGCGTGCGGTCACTCACCGGCACGCGCTCCGGCGGCCGGTCCCACGAAATCCGTTCCGGCGAGCGTCGTTACCGTCAACCCCGCGAACATCAAACGGGTCGTTCGCGACCTGCCGCACGGCTATGAGGTGAACACCGCAATCCCCAGTGCCGCCTCACCCCGGGTGATGTGGAGCCTCGGGGACGGCCTGCAGGCCAAGCCGGCAGTGTGCGGGACGCTGGCCGACCCGGGGAACGGGCGCGACCAGTCGGCGCAGGGCGTCTCGGGATCGGGCAGCGGCGGCATCGTCGACGCCGTGGTGGTGGCTTTGCCGGGACCGGTCGATCTGCCCGAGGACCTGGTTACCACGTGTGCGCAGTGGTCGGAGACCGCCGGGCAGACCGTGGCCCACGTGCACCTCACCGACGCCCCGCACGTCGATGGTGTGGACACCGTCGGAATGGTGGCCGACGTCAAGTCATCCGTCGAGTCGGGTATCGAAATAGATTCGCGCATCTACACATTCACCGCGTACCTGGGCAACTACTACGCATTTACCACGCTCACCACCGATCCGGGCTCGGCGCTGCCGATGCTGCCGCCGCAATTCGCCGCGGATCTGCTCGCCAAAACGGTGTCCACGTTGCGCAGTTGAGCTCTTCGCTTGGGTAGATTGGCGACGATGTCCAAGATCTTGCCCGCGGTCGTAGCTGTCTGCGTCCTGGCCGGCTGCTCATCGGCCACTCACCCGGCGAAGGTCGACATCAACAAGGTCGTCGACGTGAAGTCCAGCTTCGGACCCGAGTACAAGGTCAGCGACATCAGCGAACGGGGAATCGATCCCAAGCTGTTGGCCGGTCGCAAACTGCCGGACGGGTTGACGTTCGACCCCGCGAACTGCGCGAAAGTCGCGGCCGGGCCGGACATGCCGGCGGACCTGCAGGGCAACATGTCCGCGGTCACCGCCGAGGGTCGCGGCAATCGGTTCGTGGTGATCGCGCTCGAGACCTCAAAAGCGTTGCCGCTCAACGATCCTGGGAAGGACTGCGCCAAGGTGACCTTCACCGGACCGCAGCTGCGGGGCGGTGTCCAGGTGGTGGAGGTGCCGCAGATCGAGAGCACCCGCACGCTGGGCGTGCATCGCGTCATGCAGGCGCTGACTTCGGGTGGCCCGCGCACCGGCGAGTTGTATGACTATTCGGCCGCATTCGGCGACTACCAGGTGATCGTCATCGCCAACCCGCTGGTGGTCCCCGATCAGCCGGTCGCCCCGGTGGACACCCAGCGGGCGCGCGACCTACTCGTCAAAGCCGTGTCCGCGGTGCGCGCCTGACTGTTTACCGCACGCCGCGCGGGCGGAACTGGATGCTCACCCGGGGGCCGACCGATGCCGTCGTCTTGGGCACGGCGTGTTCCCAGGTGCGTTGGCACGATCCGCCCATCACCAGCAGATCGCCGTGCGCCTGCGGCAGCCGCAGCGACGGCCCGCCGCCGCGGCGGCGCATCGCGAAAGAGCGGGTGGCGCCCAGGCTGACGATCGCCACCATGGTGTCCTCGGAACTGCTGCGGCCGATGGTGTCGCCGTGCCAGGCCACGCTGTCCGAACCGTCGCGGTAGCAACACAACCCGACCGTCGTGAACGGCTCACCGAGCTCCCCGGCGTAGATGTCGTTGAGCCGGCGCCGCAGCCGGGCCAGTTCCGGATGCGGGGGCTCGTCGACGGCAAGGTCGTGAAAGCTCACCAGCCGCGGCACGTCGACGACGCGGTCGTACATCTGGCGGCGCTCCTCGCGCCACGGCACCGTCGACAGCAGGGCGTCCAGCAGGTCATCGGCATCGGTGAGCCAGCCGGCACGGATCTCGATGAACGCGCCGTCGCCGAGTTGTCTGCGCTCGGTGTGCTGGAACAGGGAGCCTTGGACCGCGATCTCCACGGAAGTGAGTTTATCGCACATCCGTTCGATGGCGGGTGGCGCGCGACGGGCGTGTGTGGCGGGACGGCAAGGCGGGGCGCCGCTACGGTTGAGCTGTGGGTGTTGTCGAGCTGGGCACCAATTCCGAGGTCGGCGCGTTGCGCGTGGTCATCCTGCACCGCCCCGGCGCCGAACTGCTCCGCCTGAATCCGCGCAACCTCGACCAGCTGCTGTTCGACGGCCTGCCCTGGGTCGCCCGCGCGCAAGACGAGCACGACCAGTTCGCCGATCTGCTGCGGTCCCGCGGCGTCGAGGTGCTGCTGTTGTCGGACCTGCTCACCGAGGCGCTGACGCACAGCGGAGCCGCCCGGATGCAGGGCGTCGCGGCCGCCGTCGACGCGCGACGACTCGGAGTGCCCTTGGCGCAAGAACTTTCGGCATACCTGCGGGGGCTCGAGCCGGCCCGGCTGGCTCAGGTGCTGATGGCCGGCATGACGTTCAACGAGTTGCCCTCCGACACCCGGACCGACGTCTCACTGGTGCTGCGCATGCATCACGGCGGCGACTTCGTCATCGATCCGCTGCCCAACCTGGTGTTCACCCGCGACTCGTCGATCTGGATCGGCCAACGGGTGGTCATCCCGACGCTGGCGCTGCGAGCCCGCACCCGCGAGGCGTCGCTGACCGATCTGATCTACGCCCACCACCCCCGATTCACCGGCGTGCGACGCGCCTACGAGTCGCGCACCGCCCCCGTCGAGGGCGGTGACGTGTTGCTGCTGGCGCCCGGGGTGGTCGCGGTCGGGGTCGGGGAGCGGACCACTCCCGCCGGCGCTGAAGCGTTGGCGCGCAGCCTGTTTGACGACGACCTCGCGAACACGGTGCTCGCGGTGCCGATCGCGCAGCGGCGCGCCCAGATGCACCTGGACACGGTGTGCACCATGGTCGACACCGATACGGTGGTGATGTACGCGAACATCGTCGACTCGTTGTCCGCCTTCACGATTCAGCGCACGCCGGACGGGGTCGCCATCAGCGACGTGGCCCCCTTCCTGGAGGCAGCGGCCAAGGCGATGGAGATCGACCAGCTCCGCGTCATCGACACGGGCCTGGATCCCGTTGTCGCCGAACGCGAGCAGTGGGACGACGGCAATAACACGCTGGCGTTGGCGCCCGGCGTGGTAATCGCCTACGAACGCAATCTGCAGACCAACATTCGCCTGCAGGACGCCGGCATCGAGGTGCTCACCATCGCCGGCTCCGAACTGGGTACCGGCCGCGGCGGACCCCGGTGCATGTCCTGCCCCGTCGCCCGCGACCTGCTGCCCTAGACGCGTCGAGATTGCCGCCACGGTCGCGATTCGCGCGTGAACCGCAGCCGTCATGGCAATCTCGACGACGAACGGCGGGCCAACGCTTCGCGCGCACGTTGGACGATGAGGTTCGGACGGTCCTCGTTGATCACCCTGATCACGTTCCAGCCAAGTCGGCCAACCATCTCGGCTCGCCGGATGTCTTTGACGTACTGTCTTCGATCGGTGCGATGTTGCTCGCCGTCGTACTCGACCGCCACCATCGGCGCTTCCCACCCCATATCCAGGTAAGCCACCACACGTCCGTCGGTGACCCGAATCTGCGTGGCAGGCGCGGGGAGTCCCGCGTCTATGAGGACGAGTCGCAGCCAGCTTTCTTTGGGTGATTGCGCGCCGCCGTCCATGAGTGCCAAGGGCGTTCGGCACCGGCGCACTCCTCTGGCTCCTTTGTGGGTGATGATCAACGGAGTCACTTCGGCCGCGGTGACACCCGTCGCGGCGGACAACGCGTCGAGATGAGCGACTGCTGATCCCCGCGGTAGGTGCCGGCCCAGATCGAACGCCGTACGCGCCAGGCTGGTGACAGGTAGCCCGCCCAGGTCAACGATCTCGTCGGCGCCGATTCGTTCACGGCGAACGATGATTCCGGGCGGAGGATGGTTGAACGGCCCGGTGATCTCTATCGGTGTGGATTCGTCGACCCACTTGTCCCCATGGAGCGCCGCCGCCGCGCGGCCCGCGACGATTCCCCGGCGGCCTGACCATAACCACGCCCCGACGATGTTGTCCCGCAAGGATCTCGAGGCGCCTTTCGGCAGGTAGACGTCTTGATGAATCCGCCGGTAGTTCCAACGCAATCGGCCCCGGGTCAGCCCGCCGCGCGCTACCGCCTCGGTCCCGAGGAAGACCCTCGCCACGCGCTCATCATGATGGTCGGCGCCGCTGTCGCGTCCACATTGCCGCCATGGCTGTGGACAAGGCGCGAAGCGCAGCCCTCACGGCAATCTCGGCGGCGAAAACTAGCGCCAGCTGGGCAACCAGATCTCCATATTCCAGGTCTGCTGCGAAATCGGCAGACCGGTGAGCACCGGGAACAGCCACGCGAAGTTGGTGACCACCAGCGCCACGTAACAGCACACGGCGATCAGCCCAAGCGTGCGTCGCTCGGAATTCGGCTGCAGTCGCAGCCGCCGGGGCGGGGCGCCGGGGGTGTAGAGAATGTCGCCGCAAATGAGCGCGATCGCCATCACCAAGAACGGCGCCATGGTCGCGGCGTAGAAGAAGTACATCTGCCGGTCGATGTCGGCGAACCAGGGCAGCCAGCCCGCGCAGTAACCGACCAGCACCGCGGCGTAACGCCAGTCGCGGCGTACCAGCATGCGCCACAACGCGAAAACCAACACCGGCACGGCCAGCCACCACATCGCCGGGGTGCCCACCAGCATCTCGGCCTTGACGCACGATTGCGCGCCGCACCCGGCGACGTTCTGCTCGTCGATGGCGTAGAGCACCGGCCGCAACGACATCGGCCAACTCCACGGTTTCGATTCCCACGGGTGGTAGTTGCCCGCGGAATTCGTTAAGCCCGCGTGGAATTGGAACGCCTTGGCCGTGTAATGCCACAGCGATCGGATGGCGTCGGGCATCGGAACAATCGCATGGTCGCCGATCGTCTGGCCCACCTCGTGCCGGTCGATCGCGGTCTCGGAGGCGAACCACGGCGCATAGCTGGCCAGGTACACCAGCACCGGCATGACGCCCAGCGCGTATGCGGTCGGAACCAGGTCGCGGCGCAAGGTCCCCAGCCACGGCCGGGTCACCTGGTACTGACGCCGCGCGGCCACGTCGAAGGCCAGCGACATGGCACCGAAGAACAACACGAAGTACAGGCCGGACCACTTTGTGCCGCATGCCAAGCCGAGGAGGATCCCGGCGCCAAAGCGCCACCACCGCACACCCAGCCGCGGACCCCACACCGTCTCGGCGTTGCGGCCCTCGGCCAGCGCGATGTGCATCCGCTGCCGAACCTGGTCGCGGTCGACGATCAGCGCGCCGAAGGCGGCGACCACGAAGAACGTGAGGATGCCGTCGAGCAGGGCGGTCCGCGAGGCGACGAAGCTGACGCCGTCGCAGATCACCAGCACGCCGGCGATCGCACCGATCAGCGTCGAGCGGCTGATCCGCCGGACGATCCGCATCACCAGCGCCACCATCACGACGCCGAGCAGTGCGCCGGTGAACCGCCAGCCGACCCCGCTGTAGCCGAAGATCGCCTCGCCGAGGGCGATCAGCTGCTTGCCGACCGGCGGGTGGACGACCAGGCCGAAGCCCGGGTTGTCTTCCACGCCGTGGTTGTGCAGCACCTGCCAGGCCTGCGGCGCGTAGTGCTTTTCGTCGAAGACCGGGGTGCCGCCATCGGTGGGCGAGCCCAAGTTCAGGAACCGGGTCACCGCCGCCACCAGCGTGATCACCCCGGTCACCACCCACCCGCGGATCTGATCGGTCGGCCCGAAATCGGCCACCGGCACCAGCGGTCCGGGGCTGACGACGGGCACGGCGCGCTCCGCGTCGGCACCCTCGGTGTGCAAGGGGGATTCGCGGGGCGGGGCAGTCATCGGTGTCGATCGTAGGCTGTCGGTCATGACCACCGGCCGCCTGTTGCTGGGCGCGACCCCCCTGGGCCAGCCGTCGGATGCCTCACCCCGCTTGCTGGACGCCCTGGCCCGAGCCGATGTGGTGGCCGCCGAGGACACCCGCCGGGTGCGCACGCTGGCCAAGTCCCTCGACGTGCGAATCGCCGGTCGGGTGATCAGCATGTTCGATCAGGTCGAGAGCACCCGGGCACAGTCCGTGATCGAGGCGATCCGCGCGGGCGCGACGGTGCTGGTGGTCAGCGACGCCGGGATGCCGCTGATCAGCGATCCCGGCTACCGGCTGGTGACGGCCTGCGTCGAGGCCGGCCTGCCGGTGGGATGCCTGCCCGGGCCGTCGGCGGTGACGACCGCGCTGGCCCTGTCCGGTCTGCCGGCCGAGAAGTTCTGCTTCGAGGGATTCGCGCCACGCAAGAAGGCGGCGCGGCGGACCTGGCTGGATTCGCTGGCCGACGAGCGGCGCACCTGTGTGTTCTTCGAATCGCCGCGCCGGTTGTCCGCCTGTCTGCGCGACGCGGTCGAGCGGCTCGGCGGCGAACGCCGGGCGGCGATCTGCCGGGAGCTGACCAAGGTGCACGAGGAGGTGGTCCGGGGATCGCTCGACGAACTGTCGGCGTGGGCGGCCGACGGTGTGCTGGGTGAGATCACCGTGGTGCTGGCCGGGGCCACCCCGAGCGCCGACCTGGCGTCGCTGGTCGCCGAGGTCGAGGAGTTGGTGGCCGACGGCGTTCGCGTCAAGGACGCCTGCGGCCAGGTGGCGGTCGCCCATCCGGGGGCGCGTTCGCGCCAGCTTTACGACGCCGTGCTGCGGTCACGACGCGACTAGCGGCGGTCGCAAGCGCGGCGAAGCCGGGCGTAGCGGGCCGCCACCATCAGGACTAGCCGCTCGGTCAGCCGGCGGCGATGGACGGCAGCCCGACGATGGGGGACGCCTTGTGCAGGCATTCGGCCCACTCGGCGTCCGGGTCGGAGTCGGCGGTGATCCCGCCGCCGACACCGAGCACCGCGCCGCCCGCGGCGTCGAATTCGACGGTGCGGATCGCGACGCTTAATTCGCAACCGGCCACCGGCGAGGCCAAACCGATTGTGCCGCAGTATATTCCACGACGATTCGGCTCCCACTGCGAAAGCAGTTGACGGGCACGGTGTTTGGGCGTCCCGGTGACCGAGGCCGGCGGGAACGCGGCGTCCAGCAGCGCCGACGTCGGCAGTTCGGTGGGGACCTGCGCGGACACGGTAGACACCAGGTGCCACACCCCCGGGGCGCGCCGCACCACCAACAACTCTGGCACGGTCACCGTTCCGACGATCGCGACCCGGCCGAGGTCGTTGCGCACCAGGTCGACGATCATGATGTTCTCCGCGACCTCTTTTGCCGACGCCCGCAGCGCCGACGGCCAGGCGTCCAGCGGCAAGGTGCCCTTGATCGGGCTGGACGTGACGATCGTGCCGCGCCGCCGCAGGAAAAGCTCCGGCGACAGCGACGCCACCGCACCCCAGGCGCCGGTGACGTAGGCCGCCCGTGCCGGGGAGGTGCGCGCGACGCCGTCGATGAAGAAGTCCAGCGGGTTGCCGGTGACCGTTCCGGTGAACTGCGTGCACACGCACGCCTGGTAGACCTCGCCGGCGCGGATGGCTTCCAGGCAGGCCAGCACCCCGTCGCGATGCGCCGCCCGATCGGCGATGCCCCAGTCGATGTGGCACTCGCGCGGCGGAGCCGTCGGCGTGGTCAGCGCGGTGGCGAGCCAGTCCGGCATCGGTGCTCCCGAGAGGCTCTCGTACCACCACTGCCCGTCGCGGTCGCGGCGCAGCACGCTGTCGGTCCAGCCGCCGGCGGCTTCGGGAATCCGGTTTGGCCGGGCGTCGGCGCCGGGGTCGGGATACGACAGGTAACCGATCCAGCCCCCGCCCACCGCGTGCGGCTCGGACGTCCGCGATGCCGGGACCGCGAACACGTCGCCGACTTGGACCGGGCGCACCGACAGGCTTGGCGCGATCACCGCCAGGGCGCCGAACCACTCGCCGGTAAGCGCGGCCGGCGGCGGGAGACCCAGCCGGGTGGTGGCGTCACCGACGGCGCGCAGCACCTGGGGTGCGGCGCCGAGATCGCCGAGCCGGTCGATGCGCACCGACCCAGTGTGCCGCTCAGCCGCGGCTGATGTCGCGGGCGGTGGCCAGGGCGGCCAGCTTCTGCGGGTTGCGCATCACGTAGAAGTTGGTGATCTTGTCCTCGGCGATCTCGAGAGTGATCACGCCTTCGAGCTGTTCGCCGAGGTAGAGCAGCACCGCCGGGGCGCTGTTGCAGGTCACCATCTCCACCCGCATCGCGCCCATCGTCGCGGCCCGGCGCATCAGGCCGGCGATCGCGCGGGCGACCTTCTGCGCGCCGACCACCGGCCGGCGGGCGGCCCTCACCACGCCGCCGCTGTCGGCCGTCCAGGTCGCGTCGGGGGCGAGCACAGTCATCAGCGCGTCCACGTCACCGCCGGCCGCCGTCGCCAGGAACTGCGCGGTGATCTCGGCGTTGCGTTCCGGGTCGACCGAGTCGAATCGCTTCCGCCTGGCCCGCACGTGTTCGCGGGCCCGGTGCGCGACCTGCCGGACGGTGGGCGCCGGCCTGCCCACCGCCTCGGCGATCTCGGCGTAGTCGAATCCGAACACCTCGCGCAGCACGAACACGGCCCGCTCGTCGGGACTCAGCGTCTCCAGCAACACCAGCATCGCCATCGAAATCGATTCCGCCAAAACGACGTCGGCCGAGGGGTCCTGCTCGTCGAGCAGCAGCGGCTCGGGCAGCCACGGCCCCACGTAGTCCTCGCGCCGGCGAGCACCGGCCCGCAGCGAGTTCAGCGCCTGGCGGGTGACCAGCTGGGCCAGGTACGACTTGGTGTCGCGCACCGTCGCCAAGTCGACCGCCGCCCACCGCAAATAGCTGTCCTGCAAGACGTCGTCGGCCTCGGTCGCCGAGCCCAGCATCTCGTAGGCGATGGTGAACAGCAGTGGCCGCAGCAAGGTGAACCGTTCGGCGTGCTCGCTGCCGGTCGGTGCTTGCGTCATCGCGCGGCGACCTCCTCGTCGGCCGGTGACTGCGCGGGCCGCTTGCCACCCTTGATCCAGAAGTACGAACCGGGCTTGGCGGCCTCGCGCCGGATCGACCACAGCGTGCCCTTGCAGATCGCCTCCTTGACCGAAGCCGCCGCCCGGCCGCCGAGGAACATGTTCACCGGGGTGTCGTCGGCGCGGGAGAACTGGACGGTCGCGTGGGTGCGGCCCAGGCTGATGCATTGCCCGACGAACGCCTGGCTCAGGGCCGCGGGGACGTCGCCGGCGATGCGGCTGAGCACCGTGTTGGCGGCCTGGACACCCAACGGGCCGGCGGCCTGGCAGCTCATCCGCAACGGCTGACCCGACGGCGCGGCGGCGTCACCGGCGGCCACGATGCGCTCGTCGTCGATGCTGGTGAGCGTCTCGTCGGTGAGCAGCCGGCCCATCGGGTCGGTGTGCAGCCCGCTGCGCGTGGCCAGATCCGGCACGGCGAATCCGGCAGTCCAGATGGTCGCCGCGCTGGGCAGCACCACGCCGTCGGTGAGCACCACCTCATCCCAGCGCACCTCGGCCACCGCCACGGACTCCAGCACGTTGACACCCAGGCCGCGCAGTTGTTTGGCCACCGAACGCCGGCCCCGCTTGCTCAATGACGGACCGAGCACCGGGCCGCAGACCAGGGTCACCGGGCGGCCACCCTCGGCCAGCTCGGACGCGGTCTCGATCCCGGTCAATCCGCCACCCACCACGGTGATGGGTGCCGGCAGCGGCAGATCGGTGAGCGCGTAGTGCAGCCGCTGCGCGCTTTCCAGATCAGCGACCGAATGTGCGAATTCGGCGAAGCCCGGCACCGCCGATGCGGTGACACCGGTGCTTCCCACGGCGTAGACCAGATAGTCGTAGCTCAGCTCGGCACCCGAGGAAAGCAGCACCCGCCGGCCGGCGGTCTCGATCCGATCGACGCTGTCGACGATCAACCGGATCCCTTCGCCGAGCAACGTCGCGTAATCGGCCGTCGCCGCGCCGGTGTCGGCGACCAACTGGTGCAAGCGGATTCGCTCGACGAAGACCGGTCGCGGATTCACCACCGTGATGTCGATGTCCGGGCGCTGACGCAGATGGTTGGCCGCCAGTGTTCCGGCGTATCCGGCGCCGACAACGACGACATGGGTTCTTTCGGGGGCCACCTCGGTCATGGCTGTCTCCTTTTCGTGAGGACCTGTGCCCTTGAGACACCGCAGAACCGCCGAGCGTGACAGCCAAGTCCGCAATTGTGACCCGTCTCACTGCGCGCAGCTTGCCCGTGCACCCCCGCTGAGCTGCAGCGAAGCTATGCCGAAACGCGCATGATACGCTGCGCTACGCCAATTTCGTGGCCCGCCCCAGGCCGGATTCACCCACCACTGAAACGCGCGAAAATATGGGGCCACTTACCGCGCATCGGTGTGTATTGGGAGAAGCAACCTTGACGACGACGATCGTTTTGACTGGGCCCGGCGGCGCGCCGGTGCAGTCGCACAACCCCCGCGACCCGTGGTCGCCGGGCGCGATCTGACGCCACCATGGTGTGCTCATGGAGGAAGCGCGCGCTGGCCGCTGTCCTGTGCGCGGCCGCGGCGCTCAGCGGTTGCGGTGACAAAAGCGACCCTGGACCGCTATCTGCGATGGTCAGCCCGGCCATCCCGCCCACCGCGCAAGAGATACCCAACCCGCTGCGTGGCCAGTATGAGGAAATGCTGAATCCGCTCTTCCCGCAAGGTAATTCGGCGCAACAGCGATACTCCGCCTGGCCGGCGTCGTACGACGCCAGCCTGCGTGTCTCGTGGCGGCAGCTGCAGCCCGTCGATCCCCGCGCCTTGCCCCCCGACGCGCCCGACGACCGCAAGTTCGACTTCAGCGCCATAGATGACGCGCTGACCAAGCTCGGCAGTCGCAACATGCGCCTCACCCTGGGCGTGTACGTCTACAAGTCCTGCTGCAACGATTCCTACGCCGGCAACACCAACATCGCGATCCCGGACTGGCTGCGTCCGTCGGCGGCCAGCTATCCCGCGGCGCCGGCCGGTTCCGCACCGGGCGTCACCCAGGTGGTGCCGAACTTCAACGACCCCGACTACCTCAACGGCGTGGGCCAGCTGCTGGCCGCGCTCGGCCGCCGCTATGACGGCGACGAGCGGCTATCCGTGTTCGAGTTCTCCGGATACGGGGACTTCGGCCAGAACCAGCTCGCCTATCTGCGGGATTCGCTGGGCACCGCGGGGCCCACCCCCGACGAAAGCACCGCAAAGCTGGGCTATTACAGCCAGTTTCGCGACCAGAGCATCACCAAAGCTTCGATCGCCCAGCTGGTAGCGGCCAACGTCAACGCCTTCCCACACACCCAACTGGTGGTTGCTCCGCAGAATCCGGAGATCGTCCGCCAGCTGTTCGCCGAGGACGTCACCAAGAAACTGGCCGCACCGGTCGGCGTCCGCGCCGACTGCCTCGGGGTGCAGACGCCGTTGCCGGAATGGGCCGAGTCGAACGACTCGCAGTACGTTCGGTCCAACGACGCGGTCGTCAACGCGATCAGGCAGCGGCTGATGAGGGCGCTGGTGATCAGCCAGTGGTGCCGTTTGCCCAAAGGAGCCGATGCGCGGTCGTACTACGAAAAGGGGCTGCACGACGTCATCCGGTACCACGTATCGATGACCTCCAGCACCGATTTCCCGGACCGCGATGCGGCGTCGGCGATGGACCCCAAGCTGTTTCAGTTATGGAGCCAGGCCAATACCTCCGCCGGCTACCGGTATTCGGTCGAGGCGAAGCCGGGCTCGCAGTCGATCCAGGGCAAGGTGGCGACGATCTCGGTCGACTGGACCAACTACGGCGCGGCGGCGGCCACCGAGACCTGGGTGCCCGGCTACAAGCTGGTCGACTTCTCGGGCGCGGTGGTTCGCAGCCTGCCCGCGACGGTCAATCTCAAGACCCTGGTCCACGACGAATCCAGCCCGTCACGCGAGGAGCCGGTTGCGGAGTCCGCCACCGAGTCGGTACGCGTCGACGTGACGGGCCTGGCGCCCGGTCACTACACGCTGCGCGCCTCCGTTGAATGGCAACAGCACATACCGGGCGCCTCACACGTCGTGAACTACGCACCGATGGCCCTGGCGCGGGACGGGCGCGACGGTGCCGGGCTGTACCCGATTGCCACACTTGACATCCCGAGTGACTCCGTTAGCGGGCAAAACTAACGATCCACGGCGTGTGACACGTTCTGATGGTTCGACGACCGCCTATGCTGGAAATCTGCGGTATTGACGCAGGTGTCAACCGTCGGTTATGTGGCTGCTAACCTCGGGAGGCAGCTCGATGTCTTAAGCGACACGGACGCGTGTTCGCTCCACTTTCGGAAGAAAACGAGGTAGTTGTGCCCTGCGTGAGCAAGGCGTTTGTCGAGGTTGCGGCCGCCGATGCGAGCCCCCGGCGGCTATCTCGCCGGGAAATGCGCGTCAAACCCCGCTCCGCGGGGAACCCGAGCTAGCGAGTGCGATGACGACTCATTCGACTGAAGGACGAGCGGATGCGACCCGGCAACAGATCCTGCGGGCCGCATCCCGTGAGTTCGCCCGCCGTCCGTACCACGCCGTAGGTCTCGACGACATTCTGAGTGAGGCCGAACTCACCAAAGGCGCGATGTATTTCCATTTCAGGTCGAAGCACGCGTTGGCAGTCGCGATCATCGAAAGCCTGACCGAGGCGGGCACCGACGACGTGCACGAGCTGATGACGCGCGGGCGCTCGGGCCTCGAGACCCTGATCGACTTCTCGTATCTGATCGCCGTCAAGGACATCAAGACCGACGAGGTCAGGTCGGGGCTGAATCTGATGGAGTCGGTCGGCCTCGCGGATGGGCTGCAGGAGAAGTTGCAAGATCAATGGATCAGCGCCCTGGCCGGTGTCGCCGAGCAGGCCAAGAGCGAGGGCGACATCGACCAATCGTGCGACCCGGAGGACATCGGCCGCTTGATGGTTTCGCTGCACATCGGGCTGCGAAAAACCAGCAATCTGGACGAACCCGCGCGGTTCCTGCTGGACCTGGAAAAGTGTTGGTTGCTGCTGCTGACCGGGATTCTGCAAGCGGGCCGCACCGAGTACTTCCGCCAATTTCTCCGGAGGCGAGCCGCGCTGGCCATCGACACCAGTTCAGCGGATGCCGACGAGCAGCAGTGACGGCGGACTGCCACCATGGCACGCCAAGTTCGGGCTGAAGCCACTCGCCGAAAAATTCTCGATGCCGCGATCGAAGTTTTCGGTGACGTGGGGTACGCCGCCGCTGGATGGAACACCATCATCGAGCGGACGGGAATGACGAAGGGCGCCCTCTATCATCATTTCGATTCGAAGGAAGCGTTGGCGGCGAACATCATTGAGGAAGGGTCCTACACACTTCTCAGCGCTTTCCGCAACGTCGGTGGGTCGTCGTCGCCTGGGCTGGAGAACCTGTTGCACGGCACATTCACAGTCGTTGAGCTGTTGAGCTCGGACAGAATGGCCCGCGCGGCTGCGCAATTGGCCCTCGCTTTGGACGGGTTCAACCCGACCGCCTCGAGCTTCTACGCCAACTTGATTCGGGAGGCGGCACACGAGGCGCGGCGCGCTATCAAAGAGGGGGACCTCCGCAGTGAGATCGACCCCGACGTGTTCAGCGCCTCGATCATCGGCGCCATATTCGGAACGCAATTGGTAGCCAACGCGATATGGAGCCACGACAAAGTCGGCAAGGTCATCGGTGATCCCACCGCACGCTTGCATCAAATATGGAATTTGCTGCTCCCAGGTGTTGTCTCAAAAGCGTCGCTGCCCTACTTCGAGCAATTCCTCTACCGCGAAGAAACACGCCGCGCCGCGGCCAGGGGTTCCCGTGAAGAGGCCGCAACGGAATCGGAAATCAACTAGATCCCGCGCGTTGTTGCCTCGACCCGCGGCGGAGGCTAGTGGCCTCTTCCCAGAGCTGTTCGGTCAGATCCTGAAACGCCGCAATCGCGAACTGGTCGTCCACTTGCGTGGTTGCGGAGTTGCTCATCATCGCGCGCACGACCGAGCCGTCTTTGTGCGCCATTTCGACGACCGTATTCGCTAGCGCATGAACCGTCGCCAACACCGAATCCGATTCCTGCGCGTGGAGGAAGACCTCTTCGAATCGCAGCGACAAGGCCTCGTCTCGCCGATAGCCCATCATGTCGGCAAAGGCGGTGTTGGCGAACAGGACACTGCCGTCATGTCCGATCGCCAGCACGGGAACCGCGATTTGCTCCAGCGCGACCAAAGCCGGCAGGCGCTGCAATGCGGCCATCGGCGATTCGTTCGGTGGCCGGTGGTCTCGTCGGTCCACCGGCCGATTATGGCCTATCTCTGAAGGCTGTGCTCGGCGCTTTCACCGATGCGGACGACCCTTTGCTCCCGGCTGCTCACCCAGCTTCGGAAACCGGCTGGTAGCGGGGGAACACGCCCGTGGGAGCGGGCAGCGCCGTGCCGGGCGTCAGGCGCGTGCCGACGGCGGCGAACGCTCGCTGGTCGCGCTCCTGCCCGAGCAGATCGAGCAGCTTGCCGGCCGACTCCGGCATGACCGGCTGGGCCAGCAGCGCGGCGATGCGGAGCGCCTCACAGGTGACGTACAAGACCGTGCGGAACCGTCGCTGGTCGGCCGCGGATTCGCTCTTGCGCAGGACCCACGGTTGCTGCGCTGAGAAATACTTGTTGGCCTCGCCGAGCATCAGCCAGATCGCCTCCAGGGCCAGATGCATCGCCTGGGAGTCGAAGTGGGCCCGCACCCGGTCCATCAAACCGTCGGCCGCCGCGAGCAACTCGGAGTCGGCGGCAACTAGCTCACCGGGCTCGGGAACGACCCCGTCGAGGTTCTTGGCGATCATCGACAACGACCGCTGGGCCAGGTTGCCCAACTCGTTGGCCAGGTCGGAATTGATCCGGGTGACGACGGCGTCTTCGCTGAAGCTGCCGTCCTGCCCGAAGGGAACTTCCCGCAACAGGAAATACCGCACCTGATCCACGCCGAACGTGTCCACCAGGTTGATCGGGTCGACGACGTTGCCCACCGACTTGCTCATCTTCTCGCCCTTGTTGAGCAGGAAGCCGTGCGCGAAAACCCTACGCGGAAGCTCGATTCCGGCCGACATCAAAAACGCCGGCCAGTACACGGTGTGGAATCGGATGATGTCCTTGCCGATCATGTGTAGGTCGGCCGGCCAGTAGCGCCGGAACCGCTCGGATTCGGTGTCGGGGTAGCCGACCCCGGTCAGGTAGTTGGTCAGCGCGTCGACCCAGACGTACATGACGTGGTCGGGATGCTCGGGTACCTGCACGCCCCAATCGAACGAGGTGCGCGAGATGGACAGGTCGCGCAGGCCGCCCGAGACGAAGCTGACCACCTCGTTGCGCCGCACGTCGGGTCCGATGAACTCGGGGTGCGCCTCGTAGTGGGCCAGCAGTTTGTCGGTGTACGCCGAGAGCCGAAAGAAGTAGGTCTGCTCCTCGGTCCACGTCACCGGGGCGCCGGTCTCCACGGCAAGCCGGGTGCCGTCGTCGCGGAGTTTGGTCTCCGATTCGACGAAGAACCGCTCGTCGCGCACCGAGTACCACCCCGAGTAGGTGTCCAGGTAGATGTCACCGGCCGCCGCCATCCGACGCCAGATCTCCTTGGACGCCTCGTGGTGGTCCGGATCGGTGGTGCGGATGAAGCGGTCGAAGGAGATGTTCAACCGCTCCTGCAGCCGCTGGAACACATCGGAGTTGCGCCGGGCCAGCTCGGCCGTCGGGATGCCCTCGTCCGCCGCCGTTTCGACCATCTTGAGGCCGTGTTCGTCGGTGCCGGTCAGAAACCGCACATCGAACCCGTCGAGCCGCTTGAACCGGGCGATCGCGTCGGTCGCGATGTACTCGTACGCATGCCCGATGTGTGGATCGCCGTTCGGATAGGTGATCGCGGTGGTGACGTAATAGGGCCTCATCGCCCTCAACCTTATTTGGGGGCACCTTATTGTGTGCGCGTGAGCTCCAAACGCCAGCCGCCCCCGGCCCCCGAGCCGTTGAGCCCACTCGTCGACGCGCACACCCACCTGGATGCGTGCGGCGCCGCCGACGCCGAGGGCGTGCGGGCGATCGTGGACCGCGCGGCGGCGGTAGGGGTGCGGGCGGTCGTCACCATCGCCGACGACCTCGATTCGGCGCGCTGGGTCACGCGCGCCGCCGAGTGGGACCCGCGGGTCTACGCTGCGGTGGCCTTGCACCCGACCCGCGCCGACGCGCTCGACGACGCCGCCCGAGCCGAAATCGAGCGACTGGTGGCCCATCCCAGGGTGGTGGCGGTCGGCGAAACCGGCCTGGACTTGTATTGGCCCGGCCGTCTGGACGGCTGCGCCGAGCCGGCCGTGCAGCGCGAGGCGTTCGCCTGGCACATCGACCTGGCGAAGCGATGTGGCAAACCGCTGATGATCCACAACCGCGACGCCGACGCCGAGGTCCTCGACGTGCTGGCGGCCGAGGGTGCCCCGGACGCCGTGATCTTTCACTGCTTTTCGTCCGACGTCGCCATGGCCCGCCGCTGCGTGGATGCCGGGTGGCTGCTGAGCCTCTCCGGTACCGCGAGCTTCCGCAACGCGCACGCCCTGCGCGAAGCCATCCCGTTGATCCCGCCGGGGCAGCTGCTGGTGGAGACCGACGCGCCATTCCTGACGCCGCACCCCTATCGGGGGACTGCGAACGAGCCCTATTGCCTTCCTTATACTGTTCGGGCGATCGCCGAACTGGTCGGTCGTCGCCCGGAAGAGCTGGCCGAGATGACAACTCGCAATGCTGCGCGGGTGTACGGATTGGTCACAGTGTGAGGTAAACGACCAGGCGATTTGGTTTGAAGTCGCCGCGTTGGAGTTGCCCAACCTTGACCGGTTCGTTACCGTCTTGTGATCGAACGGTAGGGCCTACGGGCCCTTAATTTGTGACTTGCTGCTGAATGAGTTGGTCGTTGAGGGTTGGGTAGCGCGCGTTGAGTGTATTGACAAAACTGCATCAGAATCCTTCGCCGATGTTGCGGCTCGTGGTCGGAGGGCTGCTGGTAGTCCTGGCATTCGCGGGTGGATACGCGGTCTCGGTGTGCAAGACGGTGACGCTGACCGTCGACGGGGTCGCCATGCAGGTGACCACCATGAAGTCGCGGGTGATCGACGTCGTCGAAGAGAACGGCTTTGCCATCGACGAACGCGACGACTTGTATCCCGCGGGTGATGTCGCGGTTCACGACGCCGGCAAGATCGTGTTGCGGCGCAGCCGCCCACTGCAGATCTCGTTGGACGGCCGCGACACCAAGCAGGTGTGGACCACCGCATCCACAGTCGACGAGGCGCTGGCTCAGCTTTCGATGACCGACACCGCGCCGGCCGCGGCCAACCGCGGCAGCCGCGTTCCGCTGGCCGGAATGGCGCTGCCCGTGGTCAGCGCCAAGACCGTCCGCATCAACGACGCCGGCGCTATCCGCAATGTGCACCTGGCGGCGCCCAACGTCGCCGGCCTGTTGAGCGCCGCGGGCGCACCGCTGCTGGACAGCGACCAGGTGACGCCCCCCGCGAGCATGCCGATCGTCGACGGGATGGAAGTCCAGGTCACCCGTAACCGGATCCAGCAGGTCACCGAGCGAATCCCGCTCCCGCCCACCGCCCGTCGCATCGAAGATCCGGGCATGAACATGAGCCGCCAGGTCGTCGAGGATCCGGGCAGCCCGGGCACCCAAGACGTCACCTTCTCAGTGGCCACCGTCAACGGCGTCGAGACGGGCCGGCTGCCGATCGCCAACACGGTGATCACGCCCGCCCGCGACTCGGTGGTGCGCATCGGCACCAAACCCGGCACCGAGGTGCCTCCGGTCAGCGACGGTTCCGTCTGGGATGCGATCGCGAGCTGCGAGGCGGGCGGAAACTGGGCGATCAACACTGGAAACGGGTATTACGGCGGTGTGCAGTTCGACCAGGGCACCTGGGAGCGCAACGGCGGTTTGCGGTTCGCCTCTCGCGCCGACCTCGCCACCCGTGAAGAGCAGATCACCGTTGCCGAGGTGACCCGTGAGCGCCAGGGTTGGGGCGCGTGGCCAGTGTGCAGCGGAAGAGCTGGTGCACGCTGACCGTTCGGCTGCTCGGGCGTTCCGAGATCAGGCGGCTGGCGAAAGAACTTGAATTTCGGCCACGGAAATCCCTCGGCCAAAACTTCGTTCACGACGCGAATACGGTGCGCCGGATCGTTTCGACCTCCGGGGTGAGCCGGGCTGACCACGTCCTGGAAGTCGGGCCCGGGCTGGGGTCGCTGACCCTGGCATTGCTTGACCGCGGCTCCTCCGTCACCGCCGTCGAAATCGATCCGGTACTGGCCGAACGGCTGCCGCAAACCGTCACCGAGCACTCCAACAGCGAAAGCCAGCGCCTGACGGTGGTCAATCGCGATGTCTTGACCCTGCGCCGCGACGAGCTCGCCGTCCCGCCGACCGCGGTGGTCGCGAATCTGCCCTACAACGTCGCCGTTCCGGCGCTGTTGCACCTGCTCGCCGAGTTCGAGTCCATTCGCACCGTGACCGTCATGGTGCAGGCCGAGGTCGCCGAGCGGCTGGCCGCCGAGCCGGGTGGCAAGGAATACGGCGTGCCCAGCGTCAAGGTGCGCTTCTTCGGTGGGGTTCGTCGTTGCGGCATGGTGTCGCCGACCGTCTTCTGGCCGATTCCCCGCGTCTACTCCGGCCTGGTTCGCATCGACAGGTACGCGACCTCGCCGTGGCCCACCGACGAAGCCTTCCGCCGCCAGGTGTTCGAACTGGTCGACATCGCGTTCGGGCAGCGGCGCAAGACATGCCGTAATGCGTTCGTGGGCTGGGCCGGCTCTGGCAACGAGTCGGCGGACCGGCTGCTGGCCGCCAGCATCGACCCCGCCCGCCGCGGTGAGACCCTTTCCATCGACGACTTCGTCCGGTTGTGGCAGCGGTCCGCCGATCGGCCCCCTGGCACAGCAGCGACCGCCGAGCAGGGAGCGTCCGCGGGCTGACGGCGGCCGCCGGGGCGCCGTTGCGTGTGATCTGCCGGTTGCAGCGATAGTCTGCTGCGGTGTCAGCGTCTGATGGCAACACCGCCGCGCAGTGGGTTCCCACCGGCTCGGTCACGGTTCGGGTGCCCGGAAAGGTCAACCTCTACCTGGCGGTCGGTGACCGCCGCGAGGACGGCTATCACGAGCTGAACACGATCTTTCAGGCCGTCTCGCTGCTCGACGAGGTGACGGTCCGCAACGCCGATGTGCTCTCGTTGGAGATCGTCGGCGAGGGCGCCGAGACGCTGCCCACCAACGAACGCAACCTCGCCTGGCAGGCCGCCGAGCTGATGGCCGAACACGTCGGCCGGGCGCCGGATGTGTCGATCATGATCGACAAGACCATTCCGGTGGCCGGCGGTATGGCCGGTGGCAGCGCCGACGCTGCGGCAGTGCTGGTCGCGATGAACTCGCTGTGGGAGCTCAACGTGCCCCGCCGCGATCTGCGCATGCTGGCCGCCCGCTTGGGCAGTGACGTGCCGTTCGCGCTGCACGGCGGAACCGCGCTGGGCACCGGCCGCGGTGAGGAGTTAGCGACGGTGTTGTCCCGCAACACCTTCCACTGGGTGCTGGCGTTCGCCGACAGTGAGCTGCTGACGCCGGCCGTGTTCGCCGAGCTGGACCGGCTGCGCGAGGCGGGAGATCCGCCCCGGTTGCCCGCTCCCGGGCCGGTGCTGGCCGCCCTGGCCGCCGGCGACGCCGAGCAGTTGGCGCCGCTGCTGGGCAATGAGATGCAGGCGGCCGCGGTGAGCCTGCACCCCGCCCTGCGGCGGACGTTGCGCGCCGGTGTCCAGGCCGGGGCGCTGGCGGGCATCGTGTCCGGTTCCGGCCCGACGTGCGCCTTCCTGTGCTCGTCGGCGGCCGCCGCGGTCGACATCGGGACCGAGGTGTCCGGCGCGGGTGTCTGCCGCACGGTGCGGGTCGCCAGTGGGCCGGTGGTGGGCGCGCGCGTGGTGCCTACACCCACCGAAGTGTGAATTTCTTCCCAACGTGTGCGTTGGTTTGGCGCCTCCCTAAGAGGAGTTTAAGATGAGGCGCGGTGACCGGAAGCGCTGCCGGATCGCGGCGGATGCGGACGCATCATCGATCCGAGACCTAACCGCCGCTCAACTGTGTTGGCGTGCTTGCGGCGAAGCGCTACCCAGCGGGCGGACCATGAAGTCCGGGGCGTTGGTACGAGGGCTGCAACCGAGGAGGATTTGTGAGCAGGTTTACCGAGAAGATGTACCGCAATGCCCGGTCCGCGACGACGGGCATGGTCACCGGTGAACCTCACGAACCGGTTCGTCACACCTGGGGCGAGGTCCACGAACGCGCGCGCCGTATCGCGGGTGGCCTGGCCGCCGCGGGCATCGGGCCCGGCGACGCGGTCGGCGTGCTCGCCGGTTACCCGGTGGAGATCGCGCCGACGGCACAGGGCCTGTGGATGCGCGGCGCGAGCCTCACCATGCTGCACCAGCCAACGCCACGCACGGACCTAGCGGTGTGGGCCGAGGACACCATGAACGTCATCGGCATGATCGAGGCGAAGGCCGTCGTCGTCTCGGAGCCCTTCCTGGTGGCCATCCCGGTCCTCGAGGAGAAGGGCATTCACGTCGTCACCGTTGCCGATCTGCTCGCGGCGGAACCGGTCGACCCCGTCGAGGTCGGCGAGGACGCGCTCGCGCTGATGCAGCTGACGTCGGGATCCACCGGATCGCCCAAAGCGGTGCAGATCACCCACCGCAACATCTACTCCAACGCCGAGGCGATGTTCATCGGCGCCCAGTACGACGTCGACAAGGACGTCATGGTCAGCTGGCTGCCCTGCTTCCACGACATGGGCATGGTCGGATTCCTCACCATCCCGATGTACTTCGGTGCCGAGCTGGTCAAGGTCACCCCGATGGACTTCCTGCGGGACACGCTGCTGTGGGCCAAGCTCATCGACAAGTACAAGGGCACCATGACCGCGGCGCCCAACTTCGCCTACGCGCTGCTGGCCAAGCGGCTGCGCCGGCAGGCCAAGCCTGGCGACTTCGACCTGTCGACCCTGCGGTTCGCGCTGTCCGGCGCCGAGCCCGTCGAGCCCGCCGACGTCGAGGACCTGCTCGACGCGGGCAAGCCCTTCGGCCTGCGGCCGTCGGCGATCCTGCCGGCCTACGGCATGGCCGAGACCACGCTGGCCGTGTCCTTCTCGGAGTGCAACGCCGGTCTGGTGGTCGACGAGGTCGACGCCGACCTGCTGGCCGCCCTGCGCCGGGCCGTACCCGCCACCAAGGGCAACACCCGCCGGCTGGCCACGCTCGGCCCGCTGCTGAAGGACCTCGAGGCGCGCATCATCGACGAGAACGGCGAGGTGATGCCGGCGCGCGGGGTCGGAGTCATCGAGCTGCGCGGTGAGTCGCTGACGCCCGGCTACCTCACCATGGGCGGGTTCATCTCGGCCCAGGACGAGCACGGCTGGTATGACACCGGTGACCTCGGCTACCTGACCGAGGAAGGCCACGTGGTGGTGTGCGGCCGCGTCAAGGACGTCATCATCATGGCGGGCCGCAACATCTATCCCACCGACATCGAGCGCGCCGCTTGCCGCGTCGAGGGTGTGCGGCCGGGCTGCGCGGTCGCCGTGCGCCTGGACGCCGGCCATTCCCGCGAGACGTTCGCGGTGGCCGTGGAGTCCAACGCCTACCAGGACCAGGCCGAGGTGCGCCGCATCGAGCACCGGGTCGCCCGCGAGGTGGTGGCCGAGGTCGACGTCCGGCCGCGCAACGTGGTGGTGCTCGGCCCGGGCACCATCCCGAAGACGCCGTCGGGCAAGTTGCGCCGATCCACGTCGCTCGACCTGGTCACCTAGTCCGGCTACGCGGCGGCTACCAGGCGTGGACGCGGTTCTGCGCGGGCTCTAGCCCCAGTTCGATCAGCAACTCGGTGGCATCCGCGGCCTGCTCGCAAATGGTGGGGACCTCGGGGCGCTCAGCGGCGCCGAAGTTCTCCAGCACGAACACCGCCGGATCCTTGCGTCCGGGCGGACGGCCGATCCCGATGCGAACCCGCTGAAAGTCCTTGCTGCCCAGAGCGTTACCGACCGAACGCAGACCGTTGTGGCCACCTTCGCCGCCGCCGATCTTGAGCCGGATACGGCCGAAGTCCAAGTCGAGATCGTCGTGTATGACGATGATGTCGCCCGGTGTCACCGAATAGAACTTCGCCAAAGGGCCGACCTGACGGCCGGATTCGTTCATGTAGCAGCGCGGCTTGGCCACGATCACCGAATGCCCGGCGAGGCGGCCGCTGACGATCTCGGCACCGGAACGCTTGTGCGCCTTGAACTTCGAACCCATCCGCGCCGCGAGCAGGTCGGCGACCATGAACCCGACGTTGTGTCGGGTCCGGGCGTAGTTGTCTCCGGGATTGCCAAGGCCGACGACCAGCAACGGCTCGGCCACGTTGTGATCCGCCTACTCGGACTCGGCTTCGGCGGCCTCTTCTTCGCCGGTCTCGCCCGTTTCCTCGCCTTCGGCCGCAGCGGCTTCCTCGGTGACCTCGCCGGCGCCCTCTTCGGCGAGCTCCTCCTCCGTCGGCGCGGTGACGACGTTGACCACCAGCGTCTCCGGGTCGGAGATCAGGTTGACACCGTTGGGCAGGGCGATCTGTCCGGCGGAGAACTGGGTGCCGGGCTCGGCGCCCTCAACCGACACCGTCAACTGCTCGGGAATCGACAGGGCGTCGGCCTCGATCTCGATGGCGCTGGCGTCCTGCGTCACCAGGGTGCCGGGCACGGCGTCGCCCTCGATGACGACGCGGACCTCGACGACGACCTTCTCGCCTCGACGCACGACCAGCAGGTCGGCGTGCTGAATGGTGCGGCGAATGGGGTGGATGTCGAGCGACTTGGTGAGCGCCAGCTGCTCCTTGCCCTCGATGTCGAGGGTCAGCACCGCGTTGGTGCCGGCGTGCCGTAGCACCGCCGCGAAGTCATGGCCGGGCAGTTCCAGGTGCTGCGGGGCGGAGCCGTGGCCGTAGAGGACGGCCGGGATCTTGCCGTCGCGGCGGGCCCGCCGGGACGCACCCTTGCCGGTCTCGCCGCGGACCGCGACCTTGAGCTGGTTGAGTGCTTGCTTGGCCATCTTGTCGCTCCTGTGTGCTCGCCTGTGTTTCGGGGCACGGCCGGGGTCGCGACGATTCGTCGGTCTCCGTCGATAACGGTGCCAGCCAGCCAGCCACCCTCGCCGTGACGCCCGGCCAGGTTAGCGCATCTGCACCTCACAGGGGAAATTCGTGGTCAGTCGCGGTCTTGTCACACCCGTCATTTGCCGGGGGCATGTTGCTTTTGCCCGCCTTCGAGCGACAAGCCAGCGGCGTGGTGCGGTGATGTGCGGCCCTGGTGCCGTCGACCCGGGTTGTCGCTTAAAGGCGGGCAAAACGTCGATCGGTCCGGCGAGGGACTCACGTGACGGACGTGCTCAGAGGGGAAACTGGGTCTTCGTGAGCTGCTCGGACAGCGACCACAGCGCCGACGCGGTGGCCGTGTCCCGGGCCCGCCGGCTGCGCGCGACCGGTTGCGTCCGGCCGATCTGGCCGAATCGCGGGCCCACGAAGGTGTCGCCGGGCAGATCCTGGGACGCCGCGTACAGGGTTTGCCGGGCGCCGAAATCGGCGTCCGTCGCGACCACCCGGGTGACGGCCGACATCAACGTGTCACCCAGCTTGCGGCCGGAGGCGCCCTGCAGGTTCGTGTGCGAATAGCCGGGGTGGGCGGCGAGCGCGCGCAGCGGGGAACCGGCGGCGGTCAGGCGGCGCTGCAGCTCGCTGGTGAACAGCAGGTTGGCGAGCTTGGACTGGCTGTAGGCCAGCCACGGCGAGTAGCGCCGGTTCTGCCAGTTCAGGTCGTCGAGGTTGATGGTTCCGGGCCAGTGCGCCATCGACGACACTGTCACCACCCGATCGGTCAGCTTGGGCAGCAGTAAGTTCGTCAGCGCGAAATGGCCGAGGTGATTGGTGCCGATCTGGGTCTCGAAGCCGTCGACCGTCAGGCCGAAGGGGGCGGCCATGATGCCGGCGTTGTTGATCAGTACGTCGGCCTGGCCCGCCCCGTCGGCGAATCGCCGCACCGACGCCAGGTCCTGCAGATCGAGCTCCCGCACCTCGACCCGACCGGCCATCCGGCGGGCCGCGGCCTCGCCCTTGCGGATGTCGCGGACGGCCATGATGATCGTGGCCCCTCGTCGAGCCAGCTCACGGGCGGTCACGGCGCCCAGCCCGCTGTTGGCACCGGTGATGATGACGGTTCGTTCGGCGAACGACGGTAGATCAGCGGCGGTCCAGCCAGTCATGGCAGACAACACTAATCGCGGAGCGCGCCGGGCCGCCGAACGGCCGCCGAGATTGCCGTCAGGGCTGTGTTTGATTGTCGATTACGACCGTGACGGCAATTTCGGTGAGATCAGCGCCGTATCGCCAATCACTTCGCCGCGACGACAAACCCGTGAATGATCGTGTCGATGTCGCTCGCCTGCGCGGCGGCCTGATTGGCGAAGCCGGTGATGGTCAACTGCACCAGATAACGCTGGCGCGCGGGCGGTGATCCGGTCGCGATGACGATCCGGTTCCAGCTGTGCAGCCGCATACCAGCGTCGAGGTCGTAGCTGCCCTGGATCATCGACGAGGGGAAGCCGTTATAGGGCGCGCCCGAGGCGTCCAGCTGCTTGAAGTTCTCGAACAGTTGGGCATCGTCGTTGCCATGCTTGATGACTTGGGCGGGGTCGAAGTCGCCGTTGAGCTTGAACACCACCAGCCTCGCCGTCGGAAACTTGCCGCCCTGCGAGATGATCAGCGTCTGCGGGCTGATGTTCGGGCTGGTGAACGGCGACCAGCCCGGCGGTGTGGGTATCGACACCGTCAGGTCGGGCAGCGATCCCGGCGCCATCGGCTCTCCGGTCACCCCGATGCTTTGCAGATACTGCGACAGCGGAACCGGCTTCTCCGCCGGCTTGGTGGTCGTGGTCGTGGGGGTGTTGGACAGGATCGATTGGTAGTCAGGCGATTTCGGTGCGCAGGCGGCGGCGATGAAAGCCGCCGCAACCGTCGCGGCAGCGGCCACGAGGCGGCCGAGCCGGTTCACAGAATCTCGCGGACCGCGTCGATCGGGCGGGCCAGCCGAGTGCCCTTCGGCGTGACGACGAAGGGTCGTTCGATCAGGATGGGGTGTTCGACCATGGCGTCGAGCAAGCGGTCATCGTTCGCGTCCCCGAGATCAAGCTCCTCGTAGAGGGCTTCCCGCTTGCGCACCGCAGCGCGCACGTCGATGCCGGCGTCGCGGATCATCTTCGCCAGCTCGCTGCGCGACGGCGGGGTTTTCAGGTATTGGACGACGGTGGGCTCAATGCCGTTGTCCCGCAATAAATCCAGCGTCTTGCGCGAGGTGCTGCATTTGGGGTTGTGATAGATGACGGAATCGGCCATCTAGGCGTCTCCGTCGAAAAGCCCGGTGACCGAACCGTTTTCGAAGACGGCGCGGATGGTGCTGGCCAGCAGCGGCGCGATGGACAGGACCGTCAGCTGGGGGAAGCGCTTCTCCTCGCCGATCGGCAGGGTGTTCGTCACGATCACTTCCCGGGCGCCGCAGGCGGCAAGCCGCTCGGCCGCCGGATCGGACAGCACGCCGTGGGTGGCCGCGATGATCACGTCGCCGGCGCCCTCGTCGCGCAGCAACTTGACCGCGCCGGCGATGGTGCCGCCCGTGTCGATCATGTCGTCGATCAGGACGCAGGTCCGCCCCTGCACCTCACCGACGACGCGGTTGGACACCACCTGGTTGGGCACCCGCGGGTCGCGGGTCTTGTGAATGAAGGCCAGCGGGACGCCGCCCAGCGCGTCGGCCCATTTCTCGGCGATGCGCACCCGGCCGGAGTCGGGCGAGACGACCACCATGTTGCCGTCGGGGTAGTTGTCGCGGATGTAGCCGGTCAGCAGGTTCTGCCCGCGCATGTGATCGACGGGCCCGTCGAAGAAGCCCTGGATCTGGTCGGTGTGCAGGTCGACGGTGACGATTCGGTCCGCGCCGGCGGTCTTGAGCAGGTCGGCGACCAGCCGGGCCGAGATCGGCTCGCGGCCGCGGTGCTTCTTGTCCTGCCGGGCGTAGGGGTAGAACGGCATGACCGCGGTGATCCGCTTGGCGCTGCCCCGCTTGAGGGCGTCGATCATGATCAGTTGTTCCATCAGCCAGTTGTTGACCGGGTCCGGGGCTGACTGCAGGACGAAGGCGTCACACCCGCGCACCGATTCGTGGAACCGCACGAAGATCTCGCCGTTGGCGAACTCCCGCGCGGTCTGTGCGGTGACGTGGACGTCGAGTTCCTTGGCCACCTGCTCGGCCAACTCCGGATGCGCGCGGCCGGAGAAGAGCATCAAGTTTTTGCGGTTATCGGTCCAGTCGTGGCTCAACGCACTGCCCTCGCCAAATCGGGGTGGGGGATGGAAGGCCCCATCGTACGAAGCGAATGGTACGGAACGATGGCCGGGTTGCCAGCTAGCAAATTCACGGTTTCGGTTCGGCTTCTGGCGCTGGGCCGGCCGTGACGCTCTGACCGGCGGCTTTATCGGCGGCCTCGGCGGCCTGCGCGGCCGCACTGCCCGGGCGCTTGCGGCGCACCCATCCTTCGATGTTGCGTTGTGGACCGGCGGATACCGCGAGCGTTCCGGGCGGGACGTCGTTGCGCACCACCGTGCCCGCCCCGGTGTAGGCGCCGTCGCCGACGGTCACCGGCGCGACGAACATGGTGTCCGAGCCGGTGCGCACGTGCGAGCCGATGGTGGTCCGCCGCTTGGATTCGCCGTCGTAGTTGACGAACACGCTGGACGCGCCGATGTTGCTGTGTTCGCCGATGTCCGCGTCCCCGACGTAGGTCAGGTGCGGCACTTTCGAGCCGGTGCCGATGGTGGCGTTCTTGGTCTCGACGAACGCGCCGAGCTTGCCGTCGTCGCCCAGCATCGTGCCGGGTCGCAGATAGGTGAACGGCCCGACGGTCGCGCCGGCGCCGATCGACGACGCGGTGCCGTGGGTGCGGACCACCGAGGCGCCGTCGCCGACGCTGACGTCGGTCAGGGTGGTGTCCGGCCCGACGACGCAGTGGCTCCCGACCTGGGTGCGGCCGAGCAGCTGCGTCCCCGGCTGGATGACGGTGTCGCGCCCGATGCTGACGTCGACGTCGATCCAGGTGGTGGTCGGGTCGACGATGGTGACGCCGGCCATCTGATGGGCCGCGATGATGCGGCGGTTCAGTTCGGCACCCAGCTGCGCCAGTTGGACGCGGTTGTTGACGCCGGCCACCAGCGCGCTGTCATCGACGTGGCGGGCGTGGATGGCCAGGCCGTCGCCGCGCAAGATGGCGATGACGTCGGTCAGGTAGAGCTCCTGCTGAGCGTTGTTGGAGCTCAACCGATTCAGCGCGGAGCGCAGCGCCGCGGTGTCGAAGGCGTAGACGCCGGCGTTTACCTCACGGATCTCGCGTTGCGAGGGCGTGGCGTCGGCGTGTTCCACGATCGCCATCACCTCGTTGTCCTGGGTGCGCAGGATGCGGCCGTAGCCGCTGGGGTCGCTCACCGTGGTGGTCAGCACGGTGACCGCGGCCGGCGCCGCGCTGTGGGTGGCGATCAGGTCGGCCAGGGTGTCGGCGTCCAGCAGCGGGGTGTCGCCCGAGGTGACGACGACGACCCCGGCGTAGTCGGGGGGCAGCGCGGACAGGCCGCACAGCACGGCGTCGCCGGTGCCGCGGGGGCGCTCTTGCAGCGCCACATCGATGGGGCGTCCCAGGGCGTCGGCCCAGTCGGCCACCAGCGGGGCGATCCGCTCGTGATCATGGCCCAGGACGACGGCCAGGTGCTGGGGAGCCACCTTGGTGATCGCGTGCAGAAGATGGGACAGCATGCTGCGCCCACCGATGGTGTGCAGGACTTTCGGGGTGTCCGAGCGCATCCGGGTGCCGGGCCCGGCCGCCAGCACCAGGACCGCGGTATCACCAGGAGACGACATCAACCCTCCTTGCGTTGGTTCGCGCGGGCTGCGCGCTTCAAGCGCCGACACGCCGTCAAGCGTGTCACTTCAGCTGCGGTGAAGGCAAAAAACGATGGGATATCGCAATCAGCAATCAAAGCTCCGTCGCCAGGACTCGAACCTGAACTATCTGAACCAAAATCAGAGGTGCTGCCGATTACACCACGACGGATCGCTAACCGATGGCGAGCGGCGGTTTTATACCGACGGCGCCAAGAAGACTTTAGTCTGACGACGATGCGGGCCGCTTGTCGGCTGTTCACCGATACGCTGATTGACGTGGCCGTGCTCGATCGTGACCCGGACAAGGTGGAGAAGGAAGTGCGGGCGCCGCGCGCCCGGATGACCGGCACCGAGCGCCGCCAGCAGCTCGTCGGCATCGCGCGCACGCTGTTCGCCGAACGCGGATACGAAGGCACCTCGATCGAGGAGATCGCGCTGCGCGCCAACGTGTCCAAACCGGTGGTCTACGAGCACTTCGGCGGCAAGGAAGGCCTCTACGCGGTCGTCGTCGACCGCGAGATGTCCGCGCTGCTGGACGGCATCACCTCGTCGCTGACCAACAACCGGTCGCGGGTACGCGTCGAGCGCGTCGCACTGGCGCTGCTCACCTACGTCGAACAGCGCACCGACGGCTTCCGGATCATGATCCGCGACTCACCGGCCGCGATCAGCTCGGGCACCTACTCCAGCCTGCTCAATGACGCCGTGAACCAGGTCAGCTCCATCCTGGCCGGCGATTTCTCCCGCCGTGGCCTGGATCCCGGGCTGGCGCCGCTGTACGCCCAGGCCCTCGTCGGCTCGGTGTCGATGACGGCCCAGTGGTGGCTCGATACGCGGGAACCCAAGAAGGAAGTGGTGGCCGCCCACCTGGTCAACCTGATGTGGAACGGGCTGACCCACCTGGAGGCCGACCCTCGGCTGCAGGACGAGTAGCCGCGCGGGCTAACCGCAGTCGCGGGCCAGCAGGTCGGCGACGGTCTCCCGGCGAACCAATTCGCGGACGTGCCCGTCCTTGACCGCCACCAGCGCCGGGCGGCCGACCATGTTGTAGTTCGACGCCATGCTGTGGTGGTAGGCGCCGGTGCAGGCCACGGCCAACAGGTCGCCGGGGTGCAGGTCCGCGGGCAGCTCGATGTCGCGGGCGATCTCGTCGCCCGCCTCGCAGTGCCGGCCGACGACGGTGACCCGGTGCTTGGGCCCCAGCGCATGCCGGTTGGCCAGCGCGGCCGTGTATTGCGCGCCGTAGAGCGACACCCGCGGGTTGTCGCTCATGCCGCCGTCCACCGCGACGAAGGTGCGTCCACCCGGCTGGGTTTTGATCGAGCACACCCGGTACAGCGTCACGCCGGCCCGGCCGCAGATGGCCCGCCCCGGCTCCGCCACCATCTGGGGCCGCGGGAAATGTTCGGCGGCGCAGGCTTCGTCGAGTGCGTTCTCGATGACGTCGGCCAACTGTTCGAGGTTGAGCTCGCGGTCGCCGGCCAGATAGGGGATGGCGTGGCCGCCGCCGATGTTGAGCTCGGTGAGGATGACGCCGTGCCTGGTTCGGATGTCGGCCATTGCCGCGATCATCCGGCGGATCGCTTCGCCGTACAGGTCGGCGTCGGTGACCTGGGAGCCGATATGGCAATGCAGGCCGACCAGGTCGAGTATCGGGTGCGCGAGCACCCGCTGGGCCGCGACGTCGGCGCGGTCGCCATGCAGCGTGAACCCGAACTTCTGGTCGCTGATGCCGGTGGTGACCGCCCGGTGGCCGTGGATGTCGATGTCCGGGGTCACCCGAATGAGCACCCGCTGGCGGCGCTGTGCCAGCCCGGCGAGGTAGGCGATTTCCATGCCCGAATCCAGCACGATGCGTCCCACCCCGACCCGCACCGCTTCGCGCAGCTCCTCGGGCGATTTCGCGTTGCCGTGCATGACGATGCGCGCGGGGTCGACTCCGCCGGCAAGGGCGACGGCCAGCTGGCCGCTGGAGCAGACGTCGAGCCCGAGGCCTTCGTCGCGGGCCCAGCGGGCCACCGCGGTGCTCAGCAGCGACTTCCCGGCGTACACCACCTCGACGCCGCGCAGCGCCTTGCGGTAGCGGCGGGCGCGATGCCGGAAGTCGGTTTCGTCGATGACGTAGGCCGGGGTGTGAAACTCGTCGGCGATATCGGTCAGTGGTACACCGCCGACGCACAGCCTGCCCGCCTCGTCGGGGTGTGCGGTGATGGGCCAGATCGCGGGATCGAAACGCGGGGAAGCCGCCTGACCGAGAGACGGCAGGATGTCCAGCAATGTCATGAATTCAACGTGCGTCCGCGGGTAACCCGGTGGTGCCTTCCTTACGATCCCTTGACGCCGGAGAGCTCGATATTGACGAGGTTCGGTGTGTCCGGCCCGGACACCGAGGGCCCCTAGAATGGAATTCATCATGACCGCACCGGGGGCTGCTCGCCCAGAAACCCCGATCGCGGGGCTCGTTGAATTGGCGCTCACCGCGCCGACCTTCCAGCAGCTGATCGACAGCGCGGCCGCTTCGCCGGCCGAATTACACCTGGTGGGTCCAGCCAGCGCACGGCTATTCGTCGCCAGTGCGCTGGCGCGGTTGGGTCCTCTGCTGGTAGTCACCGCGACCGGGCGCGAAGCCGACGACTTGACCGCTGAACTGCGCGGCGTCTTCGGCGACGCCGTCGCGGTCTTTCCGTCGTGGGAAACCCTGCCCCACGAACGACTTTCGCCCGGCGTCGACACCGTCGGCGCCCGGTTGACGGTGTTGCGCCGGCTGGCCCATCCCGGCCTCGGTCCTGACGGGCGCCCATCCGGGCCCCCTTTGCGGGTGGTGGTGACCGCGGTGCGCTCGTTGCTGCAGCCGATGACGCCGCAGCTGGGGCTGGTGGAGCCGGTCACGTTGAGCGTGGGCGCGGAAATCGAATTCGAGGGCGTGATCACCCGGCTCGCCGAGCTGGCCTACACCCGGGTGGACATGGTCGGCCGGCGCGGCGAATTCGCCGTGCGCGGAGGCATTCTCGACGTCTTCCCGCCGACAGCCGAGCACCCGGTGCGCATCGAGTTCTGGGGCGACGAGGTCAGCGAGATGCGGATGTTCTCGGTCGCCGATCAGCGCTCGATCCCGGAGCTCGACGTCGACACCCTGATCGCGGTGGCCTGCCGCGAACTGCTGCTCACCGATGAGGTGCGTGAGCGCGCCGCCGAGCTGGCCGCGCGGCACCGCACCACCGAGCCCGCCATCACCGGCAGCGTCACCGACATGCTGGCCAAGATCGCCGAGGGCATCGCGGTCGACGGTATGGAGGCGCTGTTGCCGGTGCTTCGGCCCGGCGAACACGTGCTGCTCACCGACCAATTGGCCCAGCGCACACCGGTCTTGCTGTGCGATCCGGAGAAGGTCCGCACCCGGGCCGCCGACCTGATCAAGACCGGCAGCGAATTCCTCGAAGCGTCGTGGTCGGTTGCCGCGCTGGGCACCGACGCCCCCGTCGACGTGACGCAGTTCGGCGGATCGGGTTTCGCCGAACTCGATGACGTGCGAGCCGCGGCGGCCCGCGGCGGGCATCCGTGGTGGACGCTGAGCCAGCTGTCCGACGAGTTGGCCGTAGAGCTGGAGATCCGGTCGGCGCCGTCGGCGCGCGGGCACCAGCACGACATCGACGGCATCTTCGCGATGCTGCGCGCGCACGTCAGCACGGGCGGCTACGCCGCCGTCGTCGCACCCGGCGCCGGCACCGCGCACCGCGTGGTGGAACGGCTGGCCGAATGCGACACCCCCGCCGCCATGCTCGAATCGGGCGCCGCCCCCAAAGCTGGCGTGGTCGGGGTGCTCAAGGGCCCGCTGCACGACGGCGTCATCATCCCCGGCGCCACGTTGGTGGTGATCACCGAGACCGACCTGACCGGCAGCCGGGTGGCGGCCGTCGAGGGCAAGCGCCTGGCGGCCAAGCGGCGCAACGCCGTTGACCCGTTGGCGCTCACGGCCGGTGATCTGGTGGTGCACGACCAGCACGGCATCGGCCGGTTCGTGGAGATGGTCGAGCGCACCGTCGGCGGCGCGCGCCGCGAGTACCTGGTGCTCGAATACGCCTCGAGCAAGAGGGGTGGCGGCTCGGACAAGCTGTATGTGCCGATGGATTCGCTGGACCAGCTGTCGCGGTACGTCGGCGGGCAGGCGCCCGCGCTGAGCAAGCTGGGCGGCAGCGACTGGACCAACACCAAGACCAAGGCCCGCCGCGCGGTGCGCGAGATCGCCGGCGAGCTGGTGTCGCTGTACGCCAAGCGGCAGGCCAGCCCGGGCCACGCGTTCGGTCCGGACACGCCCTGGCAGGCCGAGATGGAAGACGCGTTCGGCTACGCCGAGACGGTTGACCAGCTGACCGCGATCACCGAGGTCAAGGGCGACATGGAAAAGCCGATCCCGATGGACCGGGTGATCTGCGGCGACGTCGGCTACGGCAAGACCGAGATCGCGGTGCGGGCGGCGTTCAAGGCGGTCCAGGACGGAAAGCAGGTGGCCGTGCTGGTGCCAACCACCCTGCTGGCCGACCAGCATCTGCAGACCTTCAGCGACCGGATGACCGGATTCCCGGTGACCGTCAAGGGCCTGTCCCGGTTCACCGACGCGGCCGAATCCAAGGCCGTCATCGAGGGGCTGGCCGACGGATCGGTGGACGTGGTGATCGGCACGCACCGGCTGCTGCAGACCGGCGTGCGCTGGAAGGACCTCGGGCTGGTCGTGGTCGACGAGGAGCAGCGGTTCGGCGTCGAGCACAAGGAGCACATCAAGAGCCTGCGCACCCACGTCGACGTGCTGACCATGAGCGCCACCCCCATCCCGCGGACGCTGGAGATGAGCCTGGCCGGGATCCGCGAGATGTCGACCATCCTGACGCCGCCCGAAGAGCGGTATCCGGTGCTGACCTACGTCGGGCCGCAGGACGACAAGCAGGTCGCGGCCGCCCTGCGGCGCGAGCTACTCCGCGACGGGCAGGTCTTCTACGTGCACAACCGGGTCAGCTCGATCGACCGGACGGCCGCCCGGATCCGGGAGCTGGTGCCCGAGGCGCGCGTCGTCGTCGCGCACGGGCAGATGCCCGAAGAACGGCTCGAGCGCACGGTGCAGGGGTTCTGGAACCGCGAATACGACATCCTGGTGTGCACCACGATCGTGGAAACTGGGCTGGACATCTCCAACGCCAACACGCTGATCGTCGAGCGCGCCGACACCTTCGGTCTCTCGCAGCTGCACCAGCTGCGCGGCCGGGTCGGCCGCAGCCGAGAGCGTGGCTACGCCTACTTCCTTTATCCGCCGCACTCGCCGCTGACCGAGACGGCCTACGACCGGCTGGCCACCATCGCGCAGAACAACGAGTTGGGCGCGGGCATGGCCGTCGCGATGAAGGACCTCGAAATCCGCGGCGCCGGCAACGTGTTGGGGGTCGAACAGTCCGGACACGTCGCCGGGGTCGGCTTCGACCTGTACGTCCGATTGGTGGGCGAGGCGGTGGAGGCCTACCGGGCGGCCGCCGACGGCCAGACCGTCACCACCACCGAGGAGCCCAAGGACGTGCGCATCGACCTGCCGGTCGACGCGCACCTGCCGCCGGACTACATCGCCAGTGACCGGCTGCGCCTGGAAGGGTATCGGCGGCTGGCCGCGGCGTCCTCCGACGGTGAGATCGACGCGGTGGTCGAGGAACTCGTCGACCGGTACGGGGCGCTACCCGAGCCGGCCCTTCGGCTGGTGGCGGTGGCGCGCCTGCGGCTGCTGTGCCGCGCCGCCGGCATCACCGAGGTGTCCGCGGCGTCGGCGTCGACCGTGCGCCTGTCGCCGATGACGTTGCCGGATTCCGCTCAGGTGCGACTCAAGCGGATGTATCCGGCGGCGAGCTATCGGGCCACGACGTCGACGGTGCAGGTTCCCATCCCGCGGGCCGGCGGGGTCGGCGCGCCGCGTCTGCGCGATGTCGAGCTGGTGCAGATGGTGGCCAACCTGGTGACGGCACTGCAGGGTAAACCGCAGACAGATATTGGTATAACGAGTGAGCTGCCTGCATCGATGGCAAGTGAGGAGCGACAGGCGCGATGATCCGCGCCAGCGACGATGCAGTGGGGGAACCCCCAGCCGCGAAGCAGCGAGGGGGACGAAGCGATGAGGAGGAGGGGCGCAGTTGATCGTCGTCTTGTTCGACCCCCGCCGGCCCTCGCTGGTCCCCGTCGAAGCCATCGAGCACCTGTCCGGCGAGGTGCAATACACCGAGGAGATGCCCGTCGCGGTGCCCTGGTCGCTGTCAGCGGCGCGCCCGGTGCACTCCGGCGACGACGCGCCGGTGCTGCTGTCGTCGGACCGCGAGCACCCCGCCGTCGTCGCACGGTTGGCGGCCGGTGCCCGGCTGATCTCGGCGCCCGAGACGCCACGTGGTGAACGGCTGGTCGATGCCGTGGCGATGATGGACAAACTGCGCACCGCCGGCCCATGGGAAAGCGAGCAAACGCACGACTCCCTGCGCAGATTTCTGCTGGAGGAGACCTACGAACTGCTGGACGCGGTCGGCAGCGGCAACGCCGAGGCGTTGCGCGAAGAGCTCGGCGACGTGCTGTTGCAGGTGCTGTTCCACGCCCGCATCGCCGAGGATGCGGCGCAGTCTCCCTTCACCATCGACGACGTCGCCGCCACCCTGATGCGCAAACTGGGCAATCGGGTACCGGGAGTGCTTGCCGGGCAATCTATTTCGCTCGAAGAACAACTGGCCCAGTGGGAAGAGCGCAAGGCGGCCGAGAAGCCACGGAAATCGGTGATGGACGACGTGCACACCGGGCAGCCCGCATTGGCGCTCGCCCAGAAGGTCATTGCCCGTGCCGGCAAAGCGGGCCTACCCGCCGACCTGATCCCCGAGGCGATCAGCTCGATCTCGGTGTCGGCCGACGTCGACGCCGAAAGTGCCCTGCGCGCCGCCGTTCTGGGCTTCGTGGAGACGGTCCGCGACGTCGAGCGGACGATCTCGGCCGCACGCCGCGGCACCGACGTTCCCGACGAGTTCGACGTGGCCCCGCCCGGCGAGATCTCCGAGGAGGAGTGGCGTGAGCACTGGCCGACCGTCGCGGCGGCACTCGACGATGAAGCGTCGGCGGTCGAGGCCGACTCCGACTTGGTCGAGGTGGAATCCGGCGCCGACGCCGCGGCCGGTGACGCCTGAGGCAGTGGCCACGTCGTTACCGCGGGGCCCCGCGCCTTTTTTCAACACTTTCGCCCGTCCGCGTGAGCGATCACCGAAATGTTTGCCGGATATGTCATCGGCCACTCGGTAATATCGCGGATGAGGTTGCGAATCACCGTGGTCGGCCTCGGTCTGGCCGGGCTAGCCAGGGCGACCAGCAGCTAACCGATGATTAGCTGAAACCGGCGATAGGTCGGTGCGCCGAGGCCCGAGGCAACCGGGTAGTTGCCGAACGCATGGGACGATGGTGTGGCGGAAGTTGGTGCAGGCGAGTGTGGGGAGCTCAGGAAAGCATGGTGTCGCCGAGGCGTTGGCTGCGCGCGGCCGCCGTGATCGGCGCGACCTCGATCGTGCTGGCCTCTAGTTGTACCTGGCAGCTCAGCCTGTTCATTCCCGACGGCGTCCCGCCGCCGGCCGGGGATGCGGTGCCGGCGGTGGACACTCATGCCAGCGGCCGGCCCGCGGATCAGTTGCGGGAGTGGGCGCAACAGCGGTCGGCGGGGCTGGAGATCCCGGTGATCGCGCTCGAGGCCTACGCCTACGCCGCCCGGGTCGCGGAAGTGGAAAACCCGAAATGCCACATCGCCTGGACCACCCTGGCCGGCATCGGCCAGGTCGAGAGCCACCACGGCACCTATCGCGGCGCGCGGCTGGCCCCCAACGGCGATGTGAGCCCCCCGATTCGGGGCGTCCGCCTCGACGGCAGCGGCGGCACCCTGCGCATCGTGGACACCGAGGAAGCCGTCACCGACGACGACGGCGTGACGCGCGCCATGGGGCCGATGCAGTTCATCCCGGAGACGTGGCGGCTCTATGGTGTCGACGCTCACAACGACGGCCGCGTCAGCCCCGACAACATCGACGACGCCGCGCTCGCGGCGGCCGGCTATCTGTGTTGGCGCGGAAAGGATCTCGGAACTCCCCGTGGTTGGATCACGGCGCTGCGCGCCTACAACAATTCCGGTGTCTACGCCCGGGCCGTCCGGGATTGGGCGACCGCTTACGCGAAAGGTCACCCGCTGTAGCAGGATGTATCGCTGACCGGCGAAAGCGCACCGGCGACTACGCAAGTCCAAGCAAGGAGAACTCAGTGCCGATTATCGAGCAGGTCGGGGCCCGCGAGATCCTCGACTCCCGCGGTAACCCGACGGTCGAGGTCGAGATAGCCCTGATCGACGGGACCTTTGCCCGCGCGGCGGTGCCGTCCGGCGCGTCGACGGGCGAGCACGAGGCCGTCGAGCTGCGCGACGGCGGCGAGCGCTACGGCGGCAAGGGCGTGCGCAAAGCGGTGCAGGCAGTGCTGGACGAGATCGGTCCGGCTGTGATCGGCCTGAACGCGGACGACCAGCGGCTGGTGGACCAGGCGCTGCTGGATCTGGATGGCACGCCCGACAAGTCGAGGCTGGGCGGCAACGCGATCCTGGGTGTGTCGCTTGCCGTGGCCAAGGCCGCCGCCGACTCCGCCGAGTTGCCGCTGTTCCGTTACCTGGGCGGCCCGAACGCGCACATCCTGCCGGTGCCGATGATGAACATCCTCAACGGCGGCGCGCACGCCGACACCGCCGTCGACATCCAGGAGTTCATGGTCGCGCCGATCGGTGCGCCCAGCTTCGCCGAAGCGCTGCGCTGGGGCGCCGAGGTGTATCACGCGCTGAAGTCGGTGCTCAAGAAGGAGGGTCTGAGTACGGGCCTGGGCGACGAGGGCGGCTTCGCCCCGGACGTCGCCGGCACCACGGCGGCCCTGGATCTGATCAGCCGGGCCATCGAGTCGGTCGGTTTCAAGCCCGGCGCCGACGTGGCGCTGGCCCTCGACGCGGCCGCCACCGAATTCTTCACCGACGGGACCGGCTACAAGTTCGAGGGTGCCACCCGCACCGCCGAGCAGATGGCGGAGTTCTACGCCGGCCTGCTCGGCTCGTACCCGCTGGTGTCCATCGAAGACCCGCTGTCAGAAGACGATTGGGACGGCTGGGTGACGTTGACCGCGTCGATCGGCGACCGGGTGCAGCTGGTCGGCGACGACATCTTCGTCACCAATCCCGAACGGCTGGAAGAGGGCATCGACAAGGGCGTCGCAAACGCGTTGCTGGTCAAGGTGAATCAGATCGGCACGCTCACCGAGACGCTGGACGCCGTCGCGCTGGCCCACCACAGCGGCTACCGCACGATGATGAGCCACCGCAGCGGCGAGACCGAGGACACCACGATCGCCGATTTGGCGGTGGCCGTCGGCAGCGGGCAGATCAAGACCGGTGCGCCGGCCCGCAGCGAGCGCGTCGCCAAGTACAACCAGCTGTTGCGGATCGAGGAGGCGCTCGGCGACGCGGCTCGCTACGCCGGTGACCTTGCCTTCCCTCGGTATGCCGTGGAGGCGAAATAGCTTGACGTTCAACGGCTGACATGGCTGACGCGAAACGGCCCGACTCGAAGCGGCGCTCCCCGGCATCCCGCCCGGGGAAGGCCGGCGATTCGGGTCGGGGGCGTCGCACGGCCAAGCCGTCGTCCAAGCCGTCGTCGCGGACGTCGCCCACCGCGAACCAGGCCGGCCGCAATCCCACGCGTACGCAGCAAGAGCATGTCGTCGAGCCCATCGTGCGCCAGGCCGCCGAATCCCTTGAGCAGCGCTCCGAACAACGGCTGGGCTTCACCGCGCGCCGCGCGGCGGTGCTCGCCGCAGTGGTCTGCGTGCTGACGCTGACCATCGCCGGACCGGTGCGCACCTATTTCGCGCAGCGCACCGAGATGAATCAGCTCGCCGCCACCGAGGCTGCGCTGCGCAGTCAGGTCGCGGAGTTGGAGCAGCGGAAGGCCAAACTCGCCGACCCGGCCTACATTGCGGCGCAGGCCCGCGAGCGGCTGGGCTTCGTCAAGCCAGGAGACATCCCGTTTCAGGTTCAGCTTCCGCCGTCGGCGGCCGAGCCCGCGCAGCCGGGATCCCCGTCGGCGAAGCCGGCCAACGGAGATCCCTGGTACACGTCGCTGTGGCACACCATCGCCGACGCCCCGCACCTGCCGCCCGCCAAATCGCCTGCGCCCCCGCCCCCTCCGGCGGAGCCGGGATCGACCGAGCCGGTGCCCGCACCGAACCCCACGGGTCCCGGTGGTTGACCATGCCGACCTGGAAGCGGTGGCGCGCCAGCTCGGGCGCGAGCCGCGCGGGGTACTCGAGATCGCCTACCGGTGTCCCAATGGTGAGCCCGGCGTGGTGAAGACAGCGCCGAAATTACCTGACGGCACGCCGTTTCCGACGCTGTACTACCTGACCCATCCGGCGTTGACGGCCGCTGCAAGCAGGCTGGAGACCACGGGCTTGATGCGCGAGATGACCGAGCGGCTGGCCCAGGACGCCGGGTTGGCGGCCGCCTACCGGCGCGCCCACGAGTCGTATCTGGCCGAACGAGACGCGATCGAATCGTTGGGAACGACGTTCTCCGGCGGCGGAATGCCGGACCGGGTCAAATGCCTGCACGTACTGATCGCCCACTCGCTGGCCAAGGGCCCCGGCGTCAATCCGTTCGGCGACGAGGCGCTGGCGATCCTGGCTGACGAGCCCGCGATGGCGGGCGTGTTGGCGGCAGGCCAATGGTGAACGTAAGGCTCGCGGGAATCGACTGCGGTACCAACTCAATTCGCTTGCTGATCGCCGACCTCGACGGTGGCCGGCTGGTTGACGTGCACCGGGAGACGCGGATCGTGCGGCTGGGCCAGGGCGTGGACGCGACCGGTGAGTTCGCGGCGGACGCGATTGCGCGCACCCGCGCGGCGCTGAGCGATTATGCGGCGTTGATCGACGAGCACGGCGCGCGGCGGGTGCGAATGGTGGCGACATCCGCCGCCCGCGATGTCGCCAACCGCGATGCGTTCTTTGCGATGACGGCCGAGGTGTTGGGCGCGGTGCTGCCCGGAGCGGTGGCGGAGGTGATTACCGGCGCCGAAGAGGCCGAGCTCTCTTTCCGTGGGGCGGTCGGCGAGTTAGACAGTGCGGCGGGCCCTTTCGTCGTGGTCGACCTGGGCGGTGGCTCCACCGAGATAGTGGTCGGAGCCGATGCTGACGGGGGAGTGACGGCCAGCTACTCCGCCGACATCGGCTGCGTACGGCTGACCGAACGCTGCCTGCATTCCGATCCACCGACGCCCGAGGAGGTCGCGGCGGCGCGCGCGGTGGTGCGCGAACGCCTGGAGGTCGCGCTGGGTGAGGTGCCGGTGGAGGGGGCGAAGACCTGGGTCGGGCTGGCCGGGACGATGACGACGCTGTCCGCGCTGGCCCACAATTTGACGGCGTATGATTCTGCGGCCATTCATCTTTCGTGCGTACCCGGCGACGACCTGTTGTCGGTCTGCGAACGGCTGATCGGCATGACGCGCGCCGAGCGCGCGGCCTTGCCGCCGATGCACGAGGGTCGCGCCGACGTGATCGGCGGGGGTGCGATCGTGGTCGAGGAGTTGGCACGCGAACTGCGTGCCCGAGCGGGCATCGGCGAGCTGACGGTCAGCGAGCACGACATCCTGGACGGCATCGTGTTGTCCATCTCGGCGTAGATCACACAGGCCACATTTGCATCTAGAAAAATGGGTGTGCCTTTCGCCCGCCTCGTAGCGACAGTCTCGGCGGTGTCGTACCCGTATGCGACCGTCCGGGGATGACACTTCGCGGAATTGAATTGCGCTACGTGCTCGCGATGCAACTGGCGGTGCACGGCCCGGCGACCATCGCCGAATTGATCGATGCGCTGCAATGGCACAGCTTCGGAGTGTGCGGGAGACCATCGAAGGCGATCTCGGATGCGCTGCGATGGGAGGTCGAACGCGGCAGGGTGTTGCGACTCGGGCGAGGCCGGTATGGGCCCGGGTATATGCCGCGTGGCACCGAACATCGGATCCACCAGCGTGTGCTGGCATTGCGCGAGGCGGCCCGGCTGTCGCTATGAGGCGGGCAATTAACTAACTCACCGGAGCGGACGCCAGAGTGGCGTGCGCACCCGGCCGCGGGTTTCATGCCTCGAAGCGATATCCCATGCCCGACTCGGTCAGCAGGTGCTTGGGATGCGACGGGTCGTTCTCGAGTTTGCGGCGCAGCTGCGCGAGATACACACGCAGGTAATGTGTTTCGGTGGCATACGCCGGTCCCCACACCTCTTTGAGCAGTTCCTCACGGCCGACCAGCTTGCCGCGATTGCGGACGAGGACCTCGAGCATTCCCCATTCGGTCGGGGTGAGATGCACTTCGCTGCCGTTCTTGGTGACCTTCTTGGCGGCCAAGTCGACGGTGAACGATTCGGTCTCGATCACCGGTTGCTCCAGCTCGGAGGCGGCGGTGTTGCGCCGCACTGCCGCCCGCAGTCGCGCCAGGAATTCGTCCATCCCAAAAGGTTTCGTCACGTAGTCGTCGGCGCCGGCATCCAGCGCCTCGACCTTGTCCGAGGAATCGGTGCGCGCCGAGAGCACGATAACGGGTGCGGTGAGCCAGCCGCGCAGACCGGCCAGCACGTCGATGCCGGAGATGTCGGGCAGGCCGAGGTCGAGGATCACCACGTCGGGCTTGTGCTCGGCGGCCGCGCGCAATGCGCCGGCACCGCTGGACGCGGTGATCACCTCGTAGCCCCGCACTGACAGGTTGATGCGCAGCGCACGCAGGATCTGCGGTTCGTCGTCGATCACCAGGACGCGCGTCATCACGCGTCCATCGCTTGTGGCGCAGCCATATCCACGATGACGGTCAGGCCGCCGCCCGGGGTGTCGGTGGCCGTAATCGTCCCGCCCATGGCTTCGACGAAGCCGCGCGCCACCGACATGCCCAGGCCGACACCGATGGTGTTGTCGTTATCGCCAAGGCGCTGAAACGCTTCGAAGATCTGTTCCTCGGCCCCGTGCGGAATCCCCGGGCCCTCGTCGATGACATTGATCAGCACGCGATCACCCACCCGGCCCGCGTTGACCCGGACCACGCAGTCGGGCGCGTAACGCAGCGCGTTGTCGATCAGGTTGGCCAGCACCCGTTCCAGCAGCCCGGCGTCGGCCATCACCATGGCGTCGGCTACCTCGACCTTGACCCGATCGATGGCGGACCGGAAGAACCCGGTGGCGCCCTTGCCGATACTGACCAGGGCCCGCTGCACGGCCTCCTCCAGATACACCCGGCTCAGCTCTGGGTGGATCACCCCGGCGGCCAGACGCGATGAGTCGAGCAGGTTTCCGACCAGCGCGGTCAGCTGGTCGATCGACTCCTCGATGGTGGCCAGCAGTTCCGCGGTGTCGTTGGGGGAGAAGGCGACGTCCTCGGCGCGCAGGCTGGAGACGGCGACCTTGGCCGCGGCCAGCGGGGTGCGCAGGTCATGGCTGACCGCCGACAGCAGTGAGCGCCGAAGTTCGTCGGCCCGGACGATCGCCTCGGCGCGGCTCGCCTCTTCGGCAAGCTCACGCTGTCTGATCAAACCCGCGGCCTGCCTGGCCACCGCGCCGAGCACCCGCCGGTCGCGCGCGGAGAGCTGTCGGCCGGCCAGCAGCATCCAGAACTCGTCGTCGCCGACTTCGATCGCGGTGTCGGCGGAATCGACGGTGGCGCAGGGGGTTCTGCCGACGCAGGCGATGACTTCGCTCTTCTTCCCGCCGGCGAGCGCTTCCTCGCCGGTTTCCCGCAGCATGCTGACGGCACGCTGGGCGTAGGTCTCCCGTACCCGTTCGAGCAGCGTTTCCAGGTCGGCGCCGCGCAGCACCGACCCGGCGAAAAGGGTCAGCAGCTCGGCCTCCTGCGAGGCGCGTCGGGCTTCCCGGGTGCGTTTGGCTGCGAAGTCGACCAGCACGGCGACGGCGACCGCGATGAGCAGCAGCACCAATTCGGTGATGGCGCTGTTGGGTTCGGCGATGGTGAAGCTGTGCCGCGGTGCGATCAGGTAGTAGTTCAGCAGCAGGCCCGACAGCACGGCCGAAAGCGCCGCGGGCGCAACGCCTCCCAGCAGGCCCACCAGCAGCACGCCGATAAAGAACAGCGCGCTCTCGCCGCCGGTGTCCAGATATGGGTCCAGCATTGTGACCGTGATCGCGCAGATGACCGACGGCACGATGAAGGCCGCCAGCCACGATGCCACCCGCCGCTCGCGGGGTACGAGTGAAGACACCCGGAAGCCGCGTTTGGACTCCTCGTGGGTGACCAGGTGTACGTCGATCTTTCCCGACAGCTCGACAATCCTTGGACCGATGCCCTCCTCGAAGAGGCGTGCCCAGCGTGATCGCCGCGAGGTGCCGATCACCAGCTGCGTGGCGTTCATTTCGCGGGCGAATTCGAGCAGCGCCGTGGGCACCTCGTCACCGACCACCGTATGCATCGACGCGTCGAGGCTGCTCGCCAATTTGCGAATCTTGGCCATCCGCGATTCCGACAGGCCGGCCAGCCCGTCGCCGCGCACGACGTGCACCACCATGAGCTCCGCGGTGGACTTCGACGCGATACGCGACGCCCGTCGCACCAGCGTCTCGGATTCGGGCCCACCGGTGACCGCCACGACGACCCGCTCGCGCGCCTCCCACATGTCGGTGATCTTGTTCTCGGCGCGGTACTTGGCCAGCGCCGTGTCGACCTGGTCGGCAAGCCACAGCAGGGCCAATTCCCTTAACGCGGTCAGGTTTCCGCGACGGAAGTAGTTGGACAGCGCAGCATCGATGCGATCCGGCGCGTAGACGTTGCCGTGAGATAGCCTGCGGCGCAATGCTTCTGGCGTGATATCGATCAGCTCGACCTGAGAGGCCTGTCGGACCACCGAGTCGGGCACCGTCTCCTTCTGTTCTATGCCGGTGATCTGGGCGACAACGTCGTTCAGGCTTTCCAAATGTTGCACGTTGACCGTTGAGATCACAGTGATCCCGGCGTCGAGCAGTTCCTCGACATCTTGCCAGCGCTTGGCATTCTTACTGCCCGGTGTATTGGTATGCGCGAGTTCGTCGACGAGGACGACCTGGGGGCGGCGCTGCAGGACCGCGGGCACGTCTAGTTCGGCGAAGCTGCCGCCGCGATAGTCGACTTGGCGGGGCGGGATGAGCTCGATGCCCTCAAGCAGCTCAGCGGTTTTCGACCGCCCGTGGGTTTCCACCACGCCGGCCACCAGATCGGTGCCTCGTTCCAGCCGCCGATGTGCCTCGCCCAGCATCGAGTACGTCTTGCCCACGCCCGGAGCCGCGCCAAGATAGATGCGCAGCTCCCCGCGTTTGGGATGGTGGTCGCGGAGGCTGACGTCGCTCACGTCAACCATCATCCCCCCTCGGTGCTAACTCGTGACCGGGTACCGGTGGTCGAGTTGCAGATTTAGTTGCAGCACATTGACGCATGGTTCACCGAAAAATCCGAGCCCGCGACCGCTGCTGTTCTGCGCGACGACCTCACGTATCTGCTCTGGACTGACGTGGCGCACCTTGGCCACCCGCGCCACCTGGATGTCGGCGTAGGCGGGTGAGATGTTCGGATCCAGGCCGCTGCCGCCGGCCGTCACCGCGTCCGCAGGCACCGCCGGATCGGCGGGTGCGGCACCGCGGATGGGGACGGTCTGCCCGATCGAGTAGTCCTCGCCGTACCTGGCACATTCCACCCGCACGCCCTGGTACAGGGCGAGGAACGGTGTGATCGTCGCTCCGCACGGCTCGTTGACGCTGACCACCCGGGTCGGTCGGATGATGCCGCCGCGCGCGTCGCGGGGGCCGATCACCGACAACACCGCACCCACGCCACCGCCGGTGCAGAACGGTCGCGACCCGTCGACCCCCTCCAGCTTGCCCACCGCGGCGCTGCGCGAGCACACGGTCGTCAACAAGCTCGGTTTGAAGCCGGCGTCCGACGCCGACTTGCCGCCCGCCACTTGCGACGGATCGGCGGGCGTGTCGACGATGCTTTCCGGGCCGAGGTTGCTGCCGCCCGACGAGGTCGGGTCATACCCGTTGCCGGCCGCCGAGGGCCGGCTCTGGAAGTACTGCGGCAGCGCGTTGCCGTCCTTGTCGGTAAACAGCTGACCGATCAGTCTGCTGCCCACCGGCTTACCGTTGGCGGTCAGAATCGACCCCTCGGCCTGGTCGCGCAACCCGGGGAACTGCGCGACCAGCCAGACGAACGCTGGGTAGGCGAGACCAGTGACAACGGTCAGCACCAGCAGGGTGCGCAGTGCCGCCCAGTGCAGGCGAACGAAATTCGACAAAGACATGTCAGGACATCCCCGGGATGAATTGGACGATCAGATCGATCAACTTGATGCCGACGAACGGGGCGACGATGCCGCCGAGGCCATAGACGTAGAGGTTGCGGCTCAGCAACTTTGACGCACTGTTCGGCGTGTATCGCACACCGCGCAGCGACAGCGGGATCAGCAGCACGATGATGATCGCGTTGAAGATCACCGCGGACAGGATCGCCGACTGCGGGCTGTGCAGCCGCATCACGTTGATCAGGTCCAGCCCGGGAAACAGTGCGACGAACATCGCCGGGATGATCGCGAAATACTTGGCAATGTCATTGGCGATCGAAAAGGTGGTCAGGGCGCCCCGGGTGATCAGCAGCTGCTTACCGATCTCCACGATCTCAATGAGTTTGGTGGGGTCGGAGTCCAGGTCGACCATATTGCCGGCCTCTTTGGCGGCCGACGTGCCGGTGTTCATCGCCACGCCCACGTCGGCTTGAGCCAGGGCCGGCGCGTCGTTGGTCCCGTCACCGGTCATCGCGACCAGCTTGCCGCCTTCCTGTTCGCGCTTGATCAGGTCGAGTTTGTCCTCGGGAGTGGCCTCGGCCAAGAAGTCGTCGACTCCGGCCTCATCGGCAATCGCCTTGGCGGTCAATGGGTTATCACCGGTGATCATCACCGTCCGGATGCCCATCCGCCGCATCTCGTCGAACCGCTCGCGCATGCCCTGCTTGACAACATCCTTGAGATGGATGACGCCGAGCACCGACGCTGTGCCGCCACGGCTTTCCCCGACCACCAGCGGAGTACCGCCCCCGGCGGAGATGCTGTCGACGACCTCGCCGAGCTGCTGGGGCACCGTACCGCCTTGCGCGCGTACCCATTCCGCCACCGAACTCGCGGCACCCTTGCGCAACAGGTGCCCGTCGAGGTCGACACCCGACATCCGGGTGGTGGCCGAGAACATCACCCATTGGGCCTGGGCCAGTTCACCTGGCGTGCGTGCCCGCAACCCGAAGTGCCGCTTGGCGAACACGACAACCGAACGGCCCTCGGGTGTTTCGTCGGCGAGGCTGGACAACTGCGCGGCGTCGGCCAGCTGTTCGGCGGAGACGCCGTCGAGCGGGACGAAGGCCGCGGCCTGCCGGTTGCCCAGGGTGATAGTGCCGGTCTTGTCCAGCAGCAGGGTGTTCACGTCGCCGGCGGCTTCCACCGCCCGCCCGGACATGGCGAGCACGTTGCGCTGCACCAGCCGGTCCATGCCGGCGATGCCGATGGCCGACAGCAGCGCACCGATCGTCGTCGGAATCAAGCAGACCAGCAGCGACACCATCACGATCCCGGTGACACCGCTTGCGCCCAGCGCCTGGCCATCCGGGACGCCCGGATTGTTGACCTTGGAGTAGATCGCCAGCGGCTGCAGCGTCGCGACGGCGAACACGAAGATGATGGTCAGCGCCGCCAGCAGGATGTTCAGCGCGATCTCGTTGGGAGTCTTCTGCCGGTTGGCGCCCTCGACCAGCGCGATCATCCGGTCGATGAAGCTTTCGCCCGGCTTCTGGGTGACTTTCACGACGATGCGGTCGCTCAGCACGGTGGTTCCCCCGGTGACCGCCGAGCGGTCTCCACCGGATTCGCGGATCACCGGCGCCGATTCACCGGTGATCGCCGATTCGTCCACCGAGGCAATGCCTTCCACGACATCGCCGTCACCCGGGATCACCTGTCCGGCTTCGACCACGACGATGTCGCCCTGCTGCAACTGCGCCGCGGCGACGGCTTCCTCGACCGCGGTGGCTCCGAGCGCCCAGTCTTTGAGCCGCCGGGCCATGGTTTGGGTCTTGGCCCGACGCAGCGTTTCGGCCTGGGCCTTGCCCCGGCCTTCGGCGACCGCCTCGGCGAGGTTGGCGAACAGCACGGTCAGCCATAGCCAGATCACCGTCAGCCAGGCGAACCACGTCGGGCTCAGGAACGCCAGCACGGTGCTCCAGGCGGCGCCGATTTCGACGATGAACATCACCGGATTCCGCCAGAGGGTGCGCGGGTCGAGTTTGCGCAGCGCATCTGGGGTCGACTTCCACAGCATCTTCGGGTCGAGCAGGCCGCCCTGCACCCGTTTTCGGCTTACCGGAGCCGGTTGCGTCTGTTCGGCCGGCTCGATCGCGGTCGCGGTCATCAGTGGATTCCTTCGGCGAGAGGCCCGAGCGCGAGCATGGGCAAGAACGTGAGGGCAACGACGATCAACGTGACGCCGGCCACCATCCCGACGAATTGCGGCCGATGGGTGGGCAGGGTGCCCGTCGACTCCGGTGTGGCGCCCTGCTTGGCCAGCGAGCCGGCCAAGGCCAGCACGAGCACAATGGGCAGGAATCTGCCGAAGGCCATCGCCAGCCCGAGGGCCGTGTTCCACCAAATCGTGTTGGCGCTGAGCCCGGCGAAGGCCGACCCGTTGTTGTTGGCCGCGGAGGTGAACGCGTAGAGCACCTCGGAGAGTCCGTGCGGTCCGCCGTTGAGCATGCCGGCCCGCTCGCCGGGCAGTGCCATCGCGATCGCGGTGCCGGTCAGTACGATCAACGGCGTGACCAGGAAATAGCTTGCGGCAAGCTTGATTTCGCGGGGGGTGATCTTCTTGCCGAGGTATTCGGGGGTGCGCCCGACCATCAGCCCGGCGACGAAGACGGTGATCACCGCCAGCACGAGGATGCCGTACAGGCCGGACCCGGTGCCGCCGGGCGCGACCTCGCCCAGCTGCATGTTGAACATCGCGATCATGCCGCCCAGGCTGGTGAGGGAGTCATGAGCGGAGTCGACGGCACCGGTCGAGGTGAGCGTCGTGGCGGCGGCGAACACCCCGGAGTCGGTGACGCCGAAGCGCTGCTCGACTCCCTCCATCGCGGCGCCGATCGACGTCGGCACCGTGCCGTGGTGCTGCACCTGAAACCACAGCATGAACGTCGTGCTGATCGTGTAGAGCTTCGCCATCACGGCCGCAATCGCGAAGCCCTGCTTGGTGTTTCCCACCATCCGTCCGAAGGTGCGGGGCAGCGAGAAGCCGATCACCAGGATCAGGAAGATTTCCAGCCAATTGGTCCACGCGGTCGGGTTCTCAAACGGGTGCGCGGAGTTCGCGTTGTAGAAACCGCCACCGTTGGTGCCGAGTTCCTTGATGACCTCCTGGCTGGCCACCGGACCGCCGGTGATGGTCTGCGCGGTGCCGTTGACTCCTGCGACGATCTGGTCGTGCAGGTGGAAGTTCTGGATCGCCCCACCGGCCACCAACAGGATCGCGCTGATGATGGCGATGGGCAGCAGGATGCGCAGCGTTCCGCGCACCAGGTCCACCCAGAAGTTGCCCAGCTCGCCGGTACGCCGGCGGGCGAACCCGCGCACGAGCGCCACCGCCACCGCCATACCGACGGCGGCGGAAACGAAGTTCTGCACAGCCAGCCCGGCCATCTGCACGAGATGGCCTTGGGTCGTTTCACCCGAATACGCTTGCCAGTTCGTGTTGGTGACAAAGCTGACCGCGGTGTTCCAGGCCAGTGAGGGCGTCATCTTGGTGGCCGGGTCATGCAGATGCAACGGCAACTTTCCCTGCACGAGTTCGAACACGAACAGGAACAGGATGCTGACCGACGAGAACGCCAACACGCTGCGGGCGTAGGCGCCCCAGGTCTGCTCCGCGCGGGCATCGACCCCGATCAGTCGATAGATCACTCGCTCGGCCTGCAGGTCCTTGTCCGACGTGTACACCCGAAACATGTAGTCGCCGAAGGGAATATGCACGACCACCAGCGCCACGACGAGAACGACCCAAAAAAGGATCCCGGCTGTCGTCGTGTTCATCTAGAACCTCTCCGGGAACAGCAGGGCGCCTGCGAGGTAGAGCGCGATAAGGATGGAAAGCCCCAGGCCGACCGCATTCTGGTAGTTCACAGCCGCTCGACCAACTTTTGAGCCAGGCCGAGTGCGGCGAACACCGCCACCGTCAGCACGAGATACACCGCCACGCCCATCATTTCTCCGTCCGCGCCAACCACGTTCATACGAAATGGGACTCGACGAGCCGGCCACATCGTGTGGTGATCGCAAGCGCGGCACAGCCGGGCACAGCGGGTCACCACCATCAGCGAAGGTCTCGCCAGTCAAGATCAGCTCGAAATTAGCTCGGTGGCATCCGCCGGCGCGTCCGGTTGACGGTTTCCTAACGGGCGCACGGTGCACATTTACGGTTCCTTTACGCCTGGGGCCCGGGCAAGAAAGAACCGCAGTGTCGGTCAATCAGCGGCTGCGGCAACGGCATCCATGCGACCACCGCGGGTGCGCTACTGCGATTATTTGTCGGCGGTCGACCTGGTGATCAACGGCAGCCGCACCCGGAAAACGGTGCGGCTCTCGTCGGATTCGGCGGTGACCGAACCTTGATGAGCCTTGACGATCGAATTGACGATGGCTAAACCCAGTCCATTGCCCGAGCCGTTGGACCTCGACTTGTCGGCCCGGACGAACCGTTCGAACAACCTGGGCAGCAGCTCGGCGTCGATGCCCGGGCCGTCGTCGGTGACGGTCACTTCCGCGTAGGGCGCACCGGGACCGACACGGCGGCAGGTGATTCCGGTCGTCACCGTAACCCCTGGCGGAGTGTGCACGTGGGCATTGCTGAGCAGATTGCTGACCAGCTGATGCAGCCGGGCGTGATCGCCGAGCACCCATACCGGCTCGTCGGGCAGGTCTTTGACCCAGTGGTGCGTCGAGGCTGCCACCGTCGCGTCGTTCACCGCGTTGCTGACCAACTCGGCCAGGTCGACCTCTTCGGTCTGCAGATCCTGGCCTTCACCCAGCCGCGAAAGCAGGAGCAACTCGTCGACGAGCAATGCCATCCGACGAGCCTCGGATTCGATTCTGGCCAAGGCGTATTCGGTGGTCGGCGGCAGCGCCGAACTGTCCTGGCGGGTCAGTTCGGCGTAGCCCTGAATGGCGGCCAGCGGTGTGCGCAACTCATGGCTTGCGTCGGTGATGAATTGGCGCATCCGCAGATCCGAGTCGACCCGATGCGCCAGAGCGCTATCGACGTTGTCCAGCAAGCGGTTCAGCGTGTGGCCGACGATCCCCACCTCATTCTGGGGGTTGGTGTCCTGCGGTGGTACCCGGACGCTGATCAGGTGGTCGTCGCCGGTGAGCGGCATGGCGGCGACACCGGCGGCGACGGCCACGAGCCGGCGCAGCGGGCGAAGGGTGTAGCCGACCACCCACACCGTGAGCCCGGCGGTGACCAGCAATGCCGCCGCGGTGAGCACGATGGTGGTGAGCTGTTTTCGGGCGATGATTCGGTCGGCCAGGTTGTGCGACACCCCGACGACGAGGACGTCGGACCCGTTGACAGTGCTGTCGATGCGGTAAGGCCCCAGCCTGCCGAGAACTTCGGTGCGCGGCGGCCCATCACCCCAGGATTGCGATTGAAGGTCACGGACGACGTCGGCCGGCGCGGGTTTGGGTTCGTCTTCGGAGAACACTGCCGACCCGATCACGGTGCCGTTGTGCAACACGGCGATCAGGTTGCCCGGCGTCTGCCCGGTGAACTCCAGCATCGCCTGTGCGATCGGCGGGGTGCCGGGCTTCGGCGAAACATGTTCGCCGTTGCGGTATTTGGTGTACTGGTGGCTGAACGCGTCCAGGGACTCGGCCACATCGGCATCGCTCATGATGTTGACGTAGCCGCGCAGGCTCAACACCGACACGATCCCGATCGTCACCAGCACCACGCTGACCACCGCCAGCACCCCCAACAGCAGTTGGCGCCGCAGCGAATGGGGGAACCACCGGGGAAAGTCCCTGGATACGCCGATCGGGTCTCGGGTCATTCCGCCGGCCGGAGCATGTACCCCACACCACGGACGGTATGAATCATCGGTTCCCGCCCGGAGTCGATCTTCTTCCTCAAGTACGAGATGTAGAGATCCACGATGCTGGTGCGGCCGGCGAAGTCGTAATTCCAGACACGGTCCAGGATCTCGGTCCGGCTCAACGCGCGGCGGGGATTGCGCATGAGGAAGCGCAGCAATTCGAATTCGGTGGAGGACAGCGAAATCGGGTCGCCGTCGCGGGTGACTTCCCGGCTGGCGCTGTCGACCTTGAGTCCGCCGACTTTGAGCGTCTCGGCGGTCGGCGTGGGTTGCTGCCCGGAGCGGCGCAGCAAGCCGCGCAGCCGGGCAACCAGTTCCTCGAGGCTGAACGGCTTGGTCATGTAGTCGTCGGCGCCCGCGGTCAGACCGGTGACCCGGTCCATCACCGAGTCGCGCGCGGTGAGGAACAGCGTGGGGGTGTAGGCGTCGGACTGCCGGACGCGTTCCAGTATTCGCAACCCGTCCACATCGGGAAGCATGATGTCGAGGACGAGGACGTCCGGGTTGACCCGGTCGAACTTGGCCATGGCTTCGCGTCCGTTGTGGGCGATGTCGACGACCCAGCCTTCGTAATGCAGCGCCATTTTCACCAGGTTCGTCAACGCCGGCTCGTCGTCGACCAGCAAAACCCTGATGGGTGACCCGTCGGCACGGTAGATCCTGGGCAGCTGCCCCAGGATGGCTTGACGTGGGCGCTGCGCGGCTGAGGTTCCCGACATTGCGGTCATGTTCCTACATTCTGGCAAGCCGCACACGTGACTGTCACGGAGTTCATAGAAACCTCAAATGTAGCCGTCGGTCAGCGGCCGCGTCCGACTGCGCGGGGCGGTGGGCTGAGTCGCGGGGCAGCGAACAGGCGTGCCGTTGCGGGACAAGCACATTCGACAACGGGGGCCGCACACCACGTGGTGTGCGGCCCCCGTTGTCGAGACGAGGTGTCAGGCCCAGGAGGACCCAACGGCGCTGTCGGTGCTGGCCATGTTGCTGCCCGCGGACTGAACCTTCTGTCCGTGCGCGTTGGCCTGCTCGTAGATGACCTGGAAGTTGCGACCCAACTGGGTGATGAACTCCTGGCACGCCACCGAACCCGCACCGCCCCAGAAGTCGCCGGCAGCAAGCACATCGCGAACGATGGCCTGGTGCTCAGCCTCCAAGGACGCGGCCTGGGCGCGGATCAAGGCACCGTGGGCGTCTACATCGCCGAACTGGTAATTGATGCTCATTTGCGTAGCTCCTTAAAAGTGTTGGGCGACAGGCTGTTAGCTGCCGAGGATCTGCTGCGAGGCCTGCTCTTGCTGCTCGTAGTTGTTCGCGTCGCGAATCAGTCCATCGCGCACTCCGTGGAGCATGTTGACGATGTTGCGGAAGGCCTGGTTGACCTGACCCATGGTGTCATACGAGGTGGCCTGGGCCTGACCGCTCCAGCCCGAGCCGGCGATGTTCATCGACGACGCCCACATCTTGCGGGCCTCGTCCTCAACGGTCTGGGCGTGCACCTCGAAGCGGCCCGCCATCGCCCGCATCTCGTGCGGGTCGGTCATAAAACGTGTTGCCATGTCGGCTGTCTCCTATCGTGAAGCTTCAGTTCGCCGAAGTCTTAACAGTTGTACTTAATGCCGTGGTGGCCGCGTTGTAAAGAGATTACGGCGCCCCGGTTAATTGCTCGCCTCAAACGGGTGACAGGTACCCCCTTCTTGCCATATCAGCGGTCCGCTCTCAGACGACAACCTGTTTGGGCATGACGATCGGCTTGAAGCCGTACCGCGGTCCGGTGCCATAGGCGCCGGCGCCCTTTGCGGCGGCCGCCATTCCGGGCATACCGGGCATCGCCGCGACCGGCTCGGCCTCGGCCGCCGCCGTCCACCCCGAGCCCGCCAGGGGAGCGGTGGAGGAAGCCGCCGACGCCGCGGGCGCGGCCGCCGACCAACTGGCCGGCACCGACAGGCCGCCGACCGCCGAGGCTTCACCCACCGCGGCCGACGCCCCGGCGCCGGTCACCGAACCCACCATCGTGCCGGGGATCATCCCGCCGGCGAGCGGCGTGACAGAGTCGGTCAGCGCGAAGGGGATCGATGGCACGGTACCCAGGGTGTGCCCGAGTGATACGGCCGTCGGGATGGCGTTCATGGTGAACCAGGCCCCGGTGTTGACCGCGCCGTTGATGGCGTTGAAGACGGACGGCGTGCCGAGGAAGTTGTCGATCGAGGACAGCAAGCCGTCGGTGGTGAAGGGGAGGGTCGGGGCGGCCGCGGCCGCATTGGAGATGGGGGCCGCCAACGCCTGGACCGTGCCGCCGGTTGAGTCCGCGGCGAGGGCGGTGCTGTCCGCGGCCGCGGCACTAGCCGGGTTGACAGCCGACGTCAGTGGCGTGACGGGCGTCAGGACCCCGGCCGCGGTTGAGGCGGCCTGGTACGCGCCCATCGCGGTGGCGTCTTGAACCCACATCGCCTCGTACTCGGCTTCCAGCGCAGCCACCTGCGGAAGCGTGAAGGGCAGCCCCGCGAGTGCGGCGTAGAAGGCGGCTCTATTGGCATAGACCAGCGCCGGGTTCACCACGCCCATGTATGCCGCCTCGAAGGCTGCCGCCGACGCCGTGGCCTGTGCGCTCGTCTGCTCGAGCGTCGTCGCCGTCTCGGTCAGGTAGGTGATGATCGGCTGGGCCGCGGCGGCGGCCGCCGCCGACCCACCGCCGGTCCAGCTCTCTGTGGTCAGCAACGAGATGATCGACTCCCACTGGGTCGCCGTCGAGCTCACCTCCGCGGCCAGGTTGGCGTACGCCGCCGCGGCCGCCATGAGCGGCGCCGCGCCCGGACCGGTGTAGACGAGCGTGGAGGTCAGCTCTGGCGGCATGGCGGCAAAATCAAAAACCATTTGTCTTCTCGCTCCCTTTATCCGTTCGGAAACTGCTTCGCTTAACCGTGCTCGCTGCTTAGACGGTCGCCGCTTTCGGCATGACGATCGGTTTGACGCCGTAGCGCGGCGCGCCGAAGCCGGCGCTGTTGCGCGCGGCCGCGCCCATCCCGGGCATCCCGGGGATGATGGTCCCCGCGCCGGCCTGCGGTGCGGCGGCAGTCCAGCCCACCGTCTCCAGCGGCGCAGCGCTGGTGCCGACGACCGGGGTGGCCGAGCCGGCCCAGGTCGGCGGCACCGACAATTTGCCGACCATGGTGGCCTGTCCTGCTGCGGCCATCGGCGCGCCCAGGCCTGCCATGCCGCCGCCGGCCATGGGCGCCATCGGCGCTGTCGAGTCGGCGAGGCCCGCCGCGTCGGCGGCCGAACCGGCGGCGTCGGCCGCAGAGGTGTCGAGCAGACCGCCACCGGCCAGACCTAGCAGGTCCGACCCCGCAGACGCCCAGTTACCGGCGCCGATGTTCAGGATGTTGGCGCCGTTACTCGAAAGGCCGAAGATCCCGCCGAGCATGTTCGGATTGGTGCCGTTGCCGGTGCTGCCGAGCAGGTAGGAGAGGAAGTCCAGCGGAGTGTTCGAGGGTGTGGCCGCAGCGGCAGCGAGAGGAGATGCGGCACTCGAAAGCGTGGCCTGGGCGGCGTTGATGGCTTCGGTGTCCCCGTAGCTGCCGGAGCTGATGCCGAGGGTTTGCGCGTAATTCTGCAGAAGGGTCTGCGCCTCCGCGGCGATCGTTTGGTACTGGGTGCCGTACGCCGAGAAGATTGCCGCTTGCTGAACCGACACCGGGTCTGCTGCGGCGGGCGCGATGACCGTCGTCGCCGCCGCGGCGCCCGCGTTCTGCGCCGCCAGATTCGTGTTGATGCCCGAGAGCAGCCCCTCGGCGGCGAGCATCTCTTCGGTCTGTGTTGTCAGAAAAGCCACGGTTGCTCCTAAGCTGGAACGAGCCGACCACATGTGCTGGTCGACCTGTGTGTTTGCGTAACGGCCCCTGTGCGTTGGCGTAACACTAACGAGCCACACGTCCACGTTCCCGGCCTAAAGGGCCAGGTTGACAGCCGTTTACGGCTTTTTAACGATGGAGCCGGCAGTTTTAACACGGCCTTGCCGGATGACATAGCGGCGTCATCTGTCATCTGACGGAAAGCCACCGTTAAGGCGAGCGGGCGCGGATCTTAGCCCAGACTCATCCCGAATGCATCTTGCGAATTTGTGGCGATTCGAGCGGGATGCGATGCCTTGAATTCGGCGGCGGCGCGCTAGATTCGCCGCCGGGCCCCCATAGCCCAATTGGCAGAGGCAGCGGACTTAAAATCCGCCCAGTGTCGGTTCGAGTCCGACTGGGGGCACCAAGTTTGCCGGGAACCGCGCGGCCGCTCTGCTCCGCGTGGTCGCCCTAATCTCCCCGGTTGCCGCCGTTTCCCTTGCCGTGCCCTTTGCCGGGGCCGTGCAAGGCGGGGACCGGCGGCTGTTGCGGGGGCGGGGAAGGCGGTGGCGCGGCGCTATTGACAGGGACCGGCGCCGGCGTGCTGGTGGTGGCGGGCTCCTGGGGTGCGTGCGAGGACGACGCGTCAAGCGCGAGGGCGAGCGGCACCAGGATCAGTACCGCCACGACCGCCATGATGCCCAGCAACTTTCTCCTGCGGCTCGTCGTCGAATCGACCAGCGCCGGGAAGAAAGTGTTCGTGGGCCGGCCGGCTACCGGCACTTCCAGCAGCTTGGTGGCCGGATAGGGTGGCGCCGCGACCGGCATGGCTGCGGCCGCGTTGCGACCGTGGTGCAGCTCGGCGCGCATCTCCTCGGCACTACCGAACCGCTGTCGTGGGTCGTGCGCCATCGCGCGTTCGATCAGCGTGATCAGGCTGGGTTCGACGTCGGGTCGCAGCCCGGCCAGCCGCGGCGGGCGTCCGTGCAGAATGGCCCCGGCCAGCGCCGCCATATTCTCCTGTGGGAACGGGCGGTGCCCGGCGAGTGCTTCGTAGCCCACCACGCCGACCGCATACAGATCGTCACCCACGCACGCAGGCGCCCCGGCGAGTCGCTCGGGGCTCAGATAGGCGATGGTGCCGAGGATCTGGCCGGTGAGCGTCTTGGTGGCTTCCGGAGTCTTGGCAATCCCGAAGTCTGCAACCTTCATGGTTTCGCCGCCCGCGGCAAGCAGAATGTTTCCGGGCTTGATGTCGCGATGCAGGATGGCGGCGCGGTGCGCTTCAGTCAGCGCCGCCAGGACGCTGTCGAGCAATGCGTGGACCCGCTGCTGCGAGAGTGGGCCCTGGCGCACCTCGTCAGCCAGGGTTCCGCCGGGCAACCGTTCCATCACGATGAACGGCCTGCCGTCGTGCTCGCCGGTGTCGTAGATCGCGACGATATTCGGATGGTTGAGCGCCGCGGCCGCGCGGGCCTCCGCATCAAACCGGTTCCGCATGCCGCTCTGGGCGCTCACGTCCGGATGCATCAGCTTGATCGCGACCGGTCGGCGCAATCGGGTATCCCAGCCGTCGCAAACCTCGGCCATGCCACCACGACCCAGCCTGCCGCGCACTTCATAACGGCCGGCGAGCAACACGCGGGTGTCCATTCGCCCTGCTAACTCCGTGCCCCTGCGGTCACAATCGTGCCGTCGTTTACCCGAACAGCGACGGCTCAAAACGCTCATCCCCGACCCGCACAGCGCAAGCGCACAAACACGTACCCACACCAGGCGATGTCGTTTGCGATGAACGGAATTTCGCGGTGCGTCATCGCGCGCACAGAATCGGCGGGCGCAGTAAGTTCGTCGTACCGTTGGGCGATCCGCCACCGCGAAGGAGCAAGCGCCGAAGTGACCGAGGATTCGCGGGTCGACGGTGTCAGCCGTCAATACGATCGGTGGGAATATCCGCCTCCGGTAACCGATCTCGCGGCGTGGACGTCTAATCACTGGGATTGGTTCGACCCCTATTGGTCCCACCGGATGCTGTGGCCCGATCGGGACTACAAAGCGGACTTGGACATTCTCGTTGCCGGATGCGGCACCTTCCAGGCGGCCCTGCTGGCCTACATGAACCGCGGCGCCAGAGTCGTCGCGATCGACGTCAGCCAGTCTGCGCTGAATCACCATCGGCAGCTGAAAGACAAGCACGGTCTGGACAACCTGGAACTGCATCTGCTTCCGATCGAAGAGGTCTCGGCGCTCTCCCGCGACTTCGACCTCATCGTCTGCAGCGGCGTCCTGCACCATATGGCCGATCCGCTGGCCGGGCTCACGGCGCTCGGCCAGTGTCTGCGCCGGGACGGGGCCCTAGGCGTCATGCTCTACGCGAAGTACGGCCGAATCGGCGTCGACATGCTCGAATCGGCGTTCCGCGACCTGGGGCTGTCCCAGGACGCCGCGTCGGTGCAATTGGTTGTCCAGGCGATCGCGACGCTACCTTCCGACCATCCGGTCCGCTCCTACCTGCAGGCTGCCCGCGACCTGATGTCCGAGGGTGCCCTTGTTGACACCTTCTTGCATGCCCGCCAACGCAGCTACACCGTCGACGAATGCCTGGACCTGGTCGCGTCGGCCGGGCTGGCGTTTCAGGGCTGGCTGCGCAACGCGCCGTATTACCCGCACGACTTCGTCGCGCCGGCGAGCCAATTCCAGTCGCTCGTCAACCAGCTGCCCGACACCAAACTGTGGTCGGTGATGGAGCGGCTGCAGCCGGCGAACGCCACCCACTTCTTCCTCGCCTGCCGCCCCGAACGCCCGAAAGCGGGTTATGCGGTCGACTTCTCGGCGCCGGCTTGCCTCGACTACGTCCCGCTGCTGCGCACCGCGTGCCTGCTGTCCGGCGAGACGATCCACCTGCCCGGCGCGACGCTGAAACTCAACCCGGCCCAGTTACCCTTCGTTCAGCACGTCGACGGCCGTCGCACGATCACAGAAATCATCGACTGCGTGGCGCGGCGCGGCGACGTCAGACCGCAAGATGGAGAGCGCGTGCAGGAATTCGGGCTGGCACTGTTCCGCTCGTTGTGGCGGCTCGACTTCCTGGCGATGGCGCTCAACACGCCGGCCCCCGCGTAGACCCGGGTTAGGTTGCGGCGCAAGGTTTTTGAAAGTCCTGCGTGCCACGGCCGGCCGCCGTGTTCGGCGCGCGGACCAATACTTTGGGTTAGCCGCCGACGGCGCCGCAAAGCGCCACTCATACACTGACGCAGCATGGGGATGCTGTTCGGCCTCGCGCCGTGGATCGTGTATTGGGTGCTCGTCGGTAACGTTCCGTTCGTCGCGGCCGTGCTGGTCGCCCTGGCCATCGCCGCCGCCAGCCTGGGCGTGGGGGGTGCGGTGGGCAGGAAATGGCAGTTCTTCGATTTTGCTTCCGTCGCAGTGCTTTTGATTCTCGCCGTCCTGGCCTTCACGCTCAGCGAGTCGTTCCTGCAGCGGTGGATCCTGCCGCTGAGCAACGCCGGGATCTTGCTGGTGACGCTCCTCGGGGTGCTGGTTGGCAAGCCCTTCGTGGCCGAGTTCGCCGCGGCTGAACAAGCTCCCGACGTCGTCAAAACCGAGCTGTTCGGCCGGGTCGTCAAGATCCTCAGTTGCCTGTGGGTCGCAACTTTCGCCGGGATGACGGTGTCGTCGGTCATCCCGTCGGTCGCGCAAAGCTCTACCGGGACCACCGCGGCCTGGATGCTGGACACGAAGACCCCGCTGTCGTTTCTCTGCTACTGGATCATTCCCTTCGGGCTGCTGGGGCTCGCGGCGGTGGCGTCGCGGCTGCTGCCCGACCGATTGCTCGTCGGCATCGACGACGTCGCGCGGGAGACCTCGTTTGTCGCCTACGACGAAGCCACCATCGATGAGCTCTACTTCCTGGCCCAGGAGCACGCCAACCGCGAGGTCGGGCCCGGCAAGGAGGCTTACGCCGTCAAGGTCGGCGGGATGGGAACTCCGCTGACCGGAGACGAGTCCCGAAAGTCGTGGCCCTCGACCTACAAGGTGCGCGACAAGCGGCACTGAAAACCCGCGGCGCGCTACGTTGGTTCTCGGCGGAGCGGACCGACTGCAGCGGCGCTCCGCATCCGGGTGGCGCGGGAGTGCCATCGGAGCGGAGACGAGGAGTCGTGATGAACGCATTCAGCGCGGACGCCATCCGCGCAGAAACCATCACCATCGCCGGCCACGGCGGCGACGAGATCGAGGCGTACCAAGCCGTGCCGCTGGCACCGGGCTCGCGGGGCGGCGTGGTGTGGATCCACCACATGCCCGGATATGACCGGGAGACCAAGGAGTTCGTCCGCCGCCTCGCCGTCAGCGGCTACAACGCGGTGGCGCCCAACCTCTACTCGCGGGAAGCGCCGGGTGCCGCGCCCGATGACGCGGCCGCCGCGGCGCGGGCGGCGGGCGGAGTGCCCGACGAACGATTGGTCGGCGACGTCGCGGGCGCGGTCGAGCACCTGCGCTCGTTGGCCGGCGCCAACGGCAAGTTCGGTGTCATCGGGCACTGCTCGGGCGGACGCCACGCCTATCTGGCGGCCTGCTCGCTGCCCTTCGACGCGGCGGTGGACTGCTACGGGGCGTCGAGGACCCGCCCGAGGGCATGCCCAAGGTGATGAAGCCGATCCTGGATCTGGCCGCCAGTCTCAGCTGTCCGCTGCTCGGCTTGTTCGGACTCGATGACCGCTTCCCGGCCCCCGCTGCGGTGGCCACGCTGGATGCCGAGCTCAACAAGCTGGACAAGCCGCACGAATTCCACTCCTACGAGGGCGCGGGTCATTCGTTCTTCTCGGTCGACCGGCCGGCGTACCGGCCGGAGGCCGCGGTGGACGGCTGGCGGCGCATCGACGAGTTCTTCGCCACCTACCTGAAAGGCTAGGCACGCGCCATGTGCACCTATCTCACCGAACATGTCGAGATCGACGGCAGCGGCAAGGGCGCGACGGGATGGTTCGGCGCCGACCGCGCGACGGTGTACGTCGACCATCCGGTGCACGCGCCCTACGGTCACACCGTCAACATCGACGTGATCAATCCGCAGCTCGGCCCGTCGGCGCGGGTGGCCCTGGAATTGACCGAGGAGAGCGCGCTCGCGCTGGCCGACGCCATCCGGAAGGCCATCGGTCACGCACCCGCCGGGCTGGCCTCCAAGAACCAATAGGCCACGCGATGATCGACTACCCGCAGATGGCCGCCGAGCGGGGCAGGATCGAACCCGCCCCGCGCCGGGTCCGTGGTTATCTCGGCGATGCCCTGGTGTTCGACACCACCTCCGCGCGGTACGTGTGGGAAGTCCCGTATTACCCGCAGTACTACATCCCGCTCGACGACGTCCGCTCGGAGTTCCTGCGCGACGAAAACCACGCCCAGAAGGTGCAATTCGGCCCGTCGCGGTTGTACTCCCTGACCGGAGCCGGCCAGACGTACGAGGCCGCGGCGCGGGTGTTCGACGCCGACGGCGACGGCCCGCTGGCCGGTACGGTGCGGTTCGAGTGGAATCCGTTGCGCTGGTTCGAAGAAGACGAGCCGATTTACGGTCACCCACGCAACCCCTATTCGCGCGTCGACGCCCTGCGTTCGCGCCGGCATGTCGTAGTGGAACTCGGCGGAATCACCTTGGCCGACACCAGTTGTCCCGTTCTGCTATTCGAAACAGGTTTGCCGACAAGATATTACATCGATCCGGCCGATGTCGCCTTCGAGCACCTGGAACCCAGCGTGACGCAGACGTTGTGTCCCTACAAGGGAGTGACGTCAGCGTATTGGTCGGTGCGAGTGGGGTCCGCAGATGAGCAAGACTTGCGGGCGGACCTGGCGTGGACCTATCACTATCCGCTTCCGGCGGTCGGACAGATCGCCGGTCTCATCGCGTTTTACAACGAGAAGCTCGACATCACCGTCGACGGGGTGAGGCTGGCGCGGCCGCAGACGCAGTTCAGCTAGCGTCGAGCGGTGTGATCTATCCCTCGTCGGCCGACAAACCTGAGAATTCCGTACTTCTGTACCGATATCGCCCTCACGTGGGCTGTTAGCGGCGCGGGCGAAATCCGCCGGAAGCGGGTTTGCCTGACTTTCGCTACGGGTAAGCGACTGCGGTACAGCTCGATTGGAAGTCTGAGCAGAACCTGAGTACGCGGAGTGACGTAGCTAACGTCGAGCACTTCGAACCGCGGTGGGGCGATTTTTGGCCAGTAGACTACCGAAAACCAGTCTCGTCAGCGCCTTTCGGTGCTGAAAGCCGGTGATTCCGGAAGGCCAGTCCGTCGCACACGTATCGGCGGCTTCGCCTCCGCGCCGAAACACACAGCAAAGGCGGTGCCAGCGTGAACGATGTGAACGGCCCAACGGCCGCGCACGGCGATCGAGACCGGCGAGTCTTCGAGCTCGACACCACTTCGGTGAGGCGAGTCCCGTTGCACAACGGTCCGATCAGCGATCTCGACATCAGCCCCGACGGGCGCCGGCTGGTCGTCACGAATTACGCCCGCGACGTGGTTTCGGTCGTCGACGCCCACACGTGTCGCGTCTCGAGCATCGTGACCGAATTGGCCGAACCGTTCGCGGTCGCCATGAGCAGTGCGGACTCCAACTATGCCTACGTCAGCACCGCGACCCCCGGCTATGACGCCATCGACGTCATCGACGTCGTCACGAGCTGGCGCATCGCCACACACCAGCTCGCGAACAGCGTGAGCGGCCTGGCGGTGGGCCCGGACGGAAAATATCTCTACGCCAGCCGGAACGCGGTTCGCGGCGCCGACGTGACGGTGCTGGACACCACCACCGGCGAGCTCGAGGTCATCGACCTGGCGACCGCGCCGGGCGCCACCACCGCATGCGTGCGGATCAGCGCCGACGGACGCCGGCTCTACGTCGGCATGAATGCCCCGACCGGCGGCAGTCTGGCCATGATCGAGACCCGGACGCGGTCCGACAATCGCCGGGTCGGCGGACGGTCGCGCATCGTCGGCGTCGTCGATCTCGGTCTGCCCGTCCGCGATGTGGCGTTGAGCACCGACGGCGGCACGGCGTACGTCGCGAGCTGCGATCCGGTCGCGGGCGCGGTGCTCGATGTGGTCGACACCCGGTCCAACAAAATCGTCGGCACTCACAAGGTCCCGGAGATCACCGGCCCCCTCACCCGGATGACGCTCAGTCGTGACGGCGCGCGCGCCTACCTGGTCAGCGACGACCGCATCACGGTGCTGAGCACCCACCAGCAGGATGTCGTCGGCGAGGTCACGCTGTCCAAGAACCCGTCGTGCGTGGTCGAAAGCCCCGACGGCGGCCATCTCTATGTCGCCGACCACTCCGGTGTGGTCACCGCGGCGCGGATCGCCTCCGCGACACCGACGCAGACCCACCGCGGGGCGCATTACCCGGACCTGTCGATTGCCGGCTGGCTGCCGGAACTTCCGGAGTGGGAGCCCGTCCTGGCCTAGCCCCGCCGCAGGGGCGGGCCCGGCGCGCCGGGTGTGAACCGTGGGCAGTTCGGTGCGAACGTGCGGCAATGCCTAGGCCCAAAGCTGCCCCGGCCGAACGGGATCCACGCAGTCGACCAGCAGTCTCCTCAGGTGCTGCCACGCGCGCCGATTTCAGGCTTAGGGTAGAGGCGGCCGGCGGCACATGCGGTGCCGCGCCGAGAGTAAGGCGGTAGCTCAGTGGACGGCACGATGCAGGACTTTCCGTTGACCATCACCGCGATCATGCGTCACGGCTGCACGGTGCACGGGGAGCGGACCGTCACGACAGCCACCGGGGATGGCTACCGGAGCACGACCTACCGGGAGCTCGGCCAGCAGGCCGCGCAACTGGCGAATGGCCTGCGCCGGCTGGGCATCACGGGTGATCAGCGGGTGGGCACCTTCATGTGGAACAACGCCGAGCACCTCACCGCATACCTGACATTGCCGTCGATGGGTGCCGTCCTGCATACGCTCAACATCCGGCTGTTCCCCGAGCAGATCGCCTTCGTCGCCAACGAGGCCGAGGACCAGGTGGTGCTGGTCGACGCCGCGCTGGTCAAACTGCTCGCACCCGTGCTGCCCGACCTGGAGACGGTGCACACCGTGATCGTCGTCGGCGACGACACCGACCCGCTGCAGGGGTCCGGTAAGACCGTGCTGCGCTATGCCGAGGTCCTCGAAGCCGAGTCCACCGAGTTCGACTGGCCACACATCGACGAGAACTCGGCGGCCGCGATGTGTTACACCAGCGGCACCACCGGGAACCCGAAAGGCGTTGTCTACAGCCACCGTTCGAGCTATCTGCACACCATGGGCGCGTGTACCACCAACGGCATCGGCGTCGGGTCGACCGACAGCGTGCTGCCCGTGGTGCCGATGTTCCACGCCAACGCCTGGGGGCTGCCGTATGCGGCGCTGATGGCCGGCGCCGACCTGGTGTTGCCGGATTGCCACCTCGATCCGCCGTCGCTGGTCCGGATGATCGAGGACTTGAAGCCCACCGTGACCGGCGCGGTGCCGACCATCTGGAACGGCGTTTTGCACCACCTCGAGGACGAGCCCGACCACGACCTGTCCTCGTTGCGGTTGGTGGTCTGCGGCGGCTCGGCCGTCCCGATTTCGCTGATGCGCACTTTCGAGGAAAAGCACGACGTGCAGATCCGTCAGCTGTGGGGCATGACGGAGACGTCGCCGCTGGCCACCATGGCGTGGCCCCCACCGGGTACCAGTGCGGATCAGCACTGGTCCTATCGCGGGACGCAGGGCCAGCCGGTCTGCGGGGTGGAGATGCGCATCGTCGACGACGAGGGGCAGGTGCTGCCCAACGACGGCAACGCCGTCGGTGAGGTCGAGGTGCGCGGGCCGTGGATCGCCGGCTCGTACTACCTGGGCCGCGACGAGTCGAAGTTCGACTCCGGCTGGCTGCGCACCGGCGACGTGGGCCGCATCGACGAGCGCGGATTCGTCACCCTGACCGACCGCGCCAAGGACGTCATCAAATCCGGTGGGGAATGGATCTCATCGGTCGAGTTGGAAAACCTCTTGATCGGCCACCCGGACGTGCTCGAGGCCGCCGTCGTCGGCGTTCCCGACGAGCGCTGGGAGGAACGGCCCCTCGCGGTCATCGTTGCCAAAGAGGGCGCATCGGTGAGCGCCGACGAGCTGCGAAACTTCTTGGCCGACAAGGTCGTTCGATGGTGGCTGCCCGAACGGTGGACCTTCATCGACGAGATTCCCCGCACCAGCGTCGGCAAGTACGACAAGAAAAGCATTCGGTCGCGATACGCCGCGGACGAATACCAGGTGATCGAGGCGCGCTGAGCTGAAAGGCTGGACCCCGGTGGCACATTCGCTCGTCGTCGACCAATCCGTGGTGGCCCCGGTCGAGGTACGGCACGCGTTTGACCGGACGCTGCCGATACCGCTCCCGACCCTTTTTCACCGCTGGTACGGACCGTTCCCCCCGATCAGGGAAGTGCGCGAACAGACCGGCGCCTGGGACGCGGCGGGCCAGACCCGCGTCGTGCATCTGGCCGGCGGCGCCAGCATGCGCGAGGAACTGACCAGCGTCGACCCGCCACGGTCGTTCGGCTACCGGCTCTCCGAAATCACCGGCCCGATGGCCATGCTGGTCGACCACATCCTGGGCGAATGGATCTTCACACCCGCATCGGGTGGCACCGCTATCACCTGGCGCTGGGACATCCACCCGCGCTCGGCGCTGACGGCCCGGGCGCTGCCGCTGCTGGGCATGATGTGGAAGGGTTACGCGCGGCGCGCGCTGCGTCACCTGTCTGCCTTGCTGACGGGTTGACCGTCGAGCGCTAGCGTGGAAAGCCATGTGCCGACTCTTTGGCGTACACGCCGGGACCCACGCCTGCACCGCGACCTTTTGGCTGCTGGATGCGCCGGACAGCCTGGCCGAACAGAGCAGAAGAAATCCGGACGGCACCGGCCTGGGCGTCTTCGACGAGCACGGCCGGCCGCACGTATACAAGGAGCCGATAGCTGCGTGGCAGGACGCCGAATTCGCGACCGAGGCGCACCGGATGACCGGCACGACCGTCATCGCCCACGTCCGCTACGCGACCACCGGATCGCTCGACATCCATAACACCCACCCGTTCCTGCAGGACGGGCGGATCTTCGCGCACAACGGCGTCCTCGAGGGATTGGACATCATCGACGAGCGCCTGCGTGAGGTCGGCACCGACGATCTGATGTTGGGCGACACCGACTCCGAGCGCGTCTTCGCGTTGATCACCGGCGCGATCCGGGCGCGCGACGGCGACATCACGGCCGGCCTCACCGACGCCATGCGATGGCTCGCCGAGCACGCTCCGATCTATGCGGTCAACGTATTGCTGAGCACCGCCACCGACATGTGGGCGCTGCGATACCCGGAGACCCATCAGCTCTACATTCTGGATCGATCCGGCGATAGGGGTTCGCGCGATCCCGAATTCGACTTGTGCACCAAGAGGATTCACGCCAGGTCGGAGCATCTGTGTGAGCGGCCGTCGGTGGTGTTCGCCACCGAGGTGATGGACGACGAGCCGCGCTGGCGGCTGCTGCCGGCCGGCGAACTCTTCCATGTCGATGCGAATCTGCAAATCCACCGCAGCATGATCCTGCCCGACCCGCCCGAACATCTGCTGCGCCGCGAGGACCTGAGCTCGCCGGTGGAGGAATCGCAGCACGCCCTACCGAACACCCGGCAGCTGGCGTGATCCGTGCTGGCAAGGTGAACCGCATGACAACCAAACGCGCGTTGGTGCTTGCCGGCGGTGGGATAGCGGGAATCGCCTGGGAGACAGGTGTTCTGCGGGGCATCGCCGACGAGTCGCCGACGGTGGCCCGGCTGTTGGGCGAGTCGGACGTTTTGGTGGGGACGTCCGCGGGCTCGGCCGTCGCGGCGCAGCTGAGCAGCGGCCGCACACTGGACGAGCTGTTCGACCGCCAGGTCGCCGAGTCGTCGGCAGAGATCGATTCCGGGGTCGACATCGAGACGATCACCGAACTGTTCCTGACGGCCCTGGGCGAGCCGTACGAGGAGACACTGGACAAAACACGCCAACAGATGCAGCGGATCGGGGCCGTGGCGCTGGCGACCAAAACCGTTCCCGCGCCGGTGCGCCGGGACGTGATCGCGCGTCGCCTGCCGTCGCACCGCTGGCCGGATCGCGACTTGCGGCTCACCGCGATCGACGTCGAAACCGGCGAGCTGACCGTGTTCGACCGCGAGTCCGGTGTCGACCTGGTCGATGCCGTCGCGGCCAGCTGCGCGGTGCCCGGGGCGTGGCCGCCGGTGACGATCGGCGGCCGCCACTACATGGACGGCGGGGTCGCCAGCTCCGTCAACCTCGCGGTGGCCACCGACTGCGACACCGCTGTGGTGCTGGTGCCCGCGGGCGTCGATGCGCCGTCGCCGTTCGGTGCCGGGCCGGCCGCCGAGGTCTCGGCGTTCCCCGGCGCGGCCTTCGCTGTCTTCGCCGACGGCCAATCGCTGGCCGCCTTCGGGCCCAACGCCCTGGATCCGGGCTGCCGCATCCCGTCGGCAGTAGCCGGGCGCGCGCAGGGCCGCCGCGAGACCGCCGCCATCGCCCACTTCCTGGGGCTATGAAAGTGCCTGGCGCACAACCGAGTTGAGAGTGCTCAGCGCTGGATCGCGGGTGGGACGTCCTGGTCGTCCTCGACTTCCAGTGCGTCCAGCGCCTCGTCCGCCAGCGCGCGGCCGACGGCAATCACCTCCACGGCCCGGTGGAATTCCAGGGCCCGGCACGTCGACCGAGGGACTTCGATGTGCAGGTCGGGCGGGTAGACCGCCAGCGTGTGGCGCGCCAGCGCGGCCTGGGCGATGTCGATCGTCCGGTTCATCACCTCGAAGCTGCCCAGTTTCGGCACCTCGGTGCCCGCACCGGGCAGTTCGGCGGCGTCGTCAACCGGCTGCTCGTCGTCCGGGGTGTCCGACCAGTCGTCCGGTTCGCCGGCCGGCCCGCCCAATCTGCTCAGCACCGCGCGGGCGGTCGGCCGATCGAGCAGCGAACGGGCGGCGGCGGTGTCGAGCAGCGCGGAGGTGCTGCGCACCATGCGGGTCAACCACTCGATGGTGGCGCCGGGTTCCGGCTCGCGGTTGGCGATCGTCTCGCTGCCGGACAGGCTCACCGCGATGGTCAGGTCGGCGTTGACCGCGGCGAGCGGGGCCATCGGCAGCGGATCCAGGATGCCCCCGTCGGCGAGTAGCCGACCGTCGACAGCGTGGGGTGCGATCACGCCGGGGATCGCGATGGACGCCCGGATCGCCTCGTCGAGCGGGCCGCGCTGAAACCACACCGACTTGCCCGCCAGCAGGTCGGTCGCCACCGCCGTGTAGGGGACGGGCAGTTCTTCGATGGCGACCGGCCCCAGGATGTCGCGCACCGCGTCCAAGATCTTGCCCGCCCGCATCACGCCGGCCGCGCTGATGGACGGGTCCAGCAGCCGCAGGATGGTGCGCTGGGTCAGCGACTTCGCCCAGTCGGCGAACTCGTCGAGCCGCCCGGCCGCCTGCAGGCCGCCGACCAGGGCGCCCATCGACGAGCCGGAGACGCCGACGATGTCGTAGCCGCGCGCCGTCAGGGCTTCGATCACCCCGATGTGGGCGTAGCCGCGGGCGCCACCGCTGCCGAGCGCGAGTGCCACCCGGGTCGGTTCGGATCGACGCGGAGTCTCGTCAGGCACCCCTCCATTTTGCGCGGACGACGTTGCCCGGCGGGCGGCGCGGGCACTTTTTTCACCCGTGATCGCAATTGCGCGGCGGCGAAGAATTGCCGGGACGCGCCGCTACCCGCATTCGTCGTTCGCGGCCGCCCGCGCGGCGACGATCACGGCGGCCTGCCGCGCCGGCGTCAGCGTCGACCACGGCGCATTCCAGCTGCCCGCGGTGCCCGACGGCGACGCCTGGACCATCGACAGATACGGCTCGAACAGCGACGCGCCGGTCTTGGGTTGCGCGTCCATCCACTCGTGCGCGGCGTGACAGGCCTGGTAGTACTCCTCCTCGGTCGAGTCGGCGGGGACGTCGACCCTGGTCGTCACGCCGGCGGGGGACAGCCCGACTGAGCCCGGCGGCGCCGAACGCGGGCCGTTGGGATTGCCGGATTGCCGCGTCGGCGGCCCCGAGGGGGCACCGCTGTGGGAACCGTGCGCGCACCCCGCGACGGCCAGCGCCCCGGCCGCGGCGACAACCACACACCACCGCCGGGACCGATCGCCGCTGAAGCGCACGCTCTCAATCTATGCAACACTGGCGGCCGTGATGGAGCGCTTCGGATTTTGCGAGTGTTGTCGGCCGTAACACGCCGCCGCTTGTCCCATCCGTTTTCCGTCCTGGAGCCCTCCGATGTCTGTGCCCGTCTTCACCTCTGCTGCCCCGCGCCCGCGGCCCCTTTCCGCCCCGTCCTCCGGTCCCACCCGGCTGCGCGTGCCCGATTTGCTTTACGCGACCGACCGGGCCGCCGACGATGTGCTCAGCGGGCGCTGCGACCACCTGCTACCGGAGGGCGGCATACCCGAGTCGCGGCGCTGGTTCACCCGCATCCACGGCGACGAGGAACTCGACGTGTGGCTGATCAGCTGGGTGCCCGGGCAGCCGACCGAACTGCACGATCACGGTGGCTCGCTGGGCGCATTGACCGTCCTGTCCGGATCGTTGAATGAATACCGCTGGGATGGAAGGGCGTTGCGGCGCCGTCGGCTCGACGCAGGCGATCAGGCCGGGTTCCCGTTGGGCTGGGTGCACGACGTGGTCTGGGCGCCGCGGCCGGTCACGGTGCCCGTTTCCCGGCCCGTCGCGGAGGCGCCCGGCGTCGGCGCCGCGGCGGTAGGGCCGACCCTGAGCGTGCACGCCTACTCGCCGCCCTTGACGGCGATGTCGTACTACGAGGTCACCGACCGCAAGACGTTGCGGCGCGAGCGCACCGAACTGACCGACCAGCCGGAGGGATCGCTATGAGCCGCATCGACGTCGTGTTGAGGTCCGCCCGGCGCCGGTTTCGCCGCCTGCCCGCGGTCGAGGTGCCCGACGCGCTGCGCCGCGGCGCTGTGCTGGTCGACATTCGGCCGCAGGCCCAGCGTTTTCGCGAGGGCGAGGTGCCCGGGGCGCTGGTGATCGAACGCAACGTGCTGGAGTGGCGCTGCGATCCCACCAGCGAGGCCAAGCTGCCCGAGGCCGTCGGCGACGACGTCGAATGGGTGATCCTGTGTTCGGAGGGCTACACGTCCAGCCTGGCGGCGGCCGCGCTGCTGGACATCGGCCTGCATCGCGCCACCGACGTCATCGGCGGCTATCACGCGCTGGCCGGGGCCGGCGTGCTGAGCGAGCTGGCGGGGGGCGCTGTCGATCCGGTGTTCGCGGACACCGGCGGCGCCGCCCGCCGCTGGCTCTAACCCGTGTCGCCGGAGTGCAGTAGCGGACGCAGTTTCGCCGTCTTGTCCGGCGTCCAGCCGGGCGGCGGCAGCACGGCCGCCCAGCCGTCGGCGACGTCCGCGACATAACGGTGGCCGTGCCCGTCGGGTACGTCCACCGCCACGGCCATGTCGGCCGAAACCTGGAGGAAGGTGACCACCGGAATCCAGCGCGTCTGAGGTAGCACGTCATAGCCGCGCGGTTCGCTCAGCCAATCGGGCTTGCTGAACAACAGGTCCGGCGTCCACCAGGCGATCGGATCCGACGCGTGCTGCAGATACACCACCCGCGGGTGATCCCACGGCGCGTTGGGGCGCGTCAAATTCTTTGCGCGGGCGACGAATCGGACGAACCGACCATCTTGGTAGATCGGTAACCACTCCGGCGATCCGCTGTCACGCGTCGACGTCAGATCGGTCCAGATGGTGTTCTTGAAGGTCGGTCCGCTGAACAACGCCCCGTCGGTGCGCGCCAGCACATTGTTCAAACTCAAAAACGGCGCTTCGCCGCCGAACGATCCCAGGCTCTCGCCGAACACGACGAGCTTGGGTCGCTGCGCCTCGGGCATTTGGCGGATCAGCTTGTCGACGGCCTCGAAGAGCGCCTGTCCGGCGTGCCGGGCGTTCTCCTTGTCCACCAGGAACGACAGCCAGCTCGGCAGGAACGAATACTGCATGCTCACGATCGCGGTGTTGCCGTTGTACATGTACTCCAGCGCCGAGGCTTCCGCCTCGTTGATCCAGCCGGTGCCGGTGGTGGTGCCCACCGCGACGACGGCGCGCTGCAGGCCGCCGGTGCGCTGCAGTTCCCGGGCCGCCAGCTCCGCGGCCGCGGTGATGCCCTTGGACGAGTCCAGCCCGGCGTAGGCCCGGATCGGCTCGACCGCGGGGGTTCCGTTGAACGCGGTCAGATCGGCGAGCTTCGGTCCGCCCTCGATGAAGATGCGCCCTTGGTGGCCAAGGGATTCCCACGACACCAGCGACTGGGGCCCACCGGAGCGCAGCGGGGTTTTCGGCGCGGCGCTGTCGGGGCTCATCTCGTCGTTGGCCGAGGCGAAGGTGTCGTTCATGGTGCGCATGGCGAACTTGAGCACGACACCGTTGAGCACGGCGACGGTCATGACCACGAGCGTGACGACCACGATGGTCGCCGAAAGCCGAAACGGAACGAACCGGTCCACCTGACCGACCAGAAAGCGCACCAGCCAGCGGGTGAACTGGCCCAGTTCGACCACCGTGAACAGCACCACCAGCGACAAGACTCCCGCCAGCGGGTAGTCGTACCACTGCAAATGCGCCACGCCCATCAGGTCGCGCACGTCGTCCTGCCACACGTGGAACCAGATCGCCATCAGCACCTGGCCCACCACGCCGATCGGGATCAGCACCTTCCATGCCCACGAAGGCGGCGGCGGGCTGTGATCCTTCTCGCGCATGAACCGCACCAGCCAGACCGAAAAGACCCCCAGCCCATAGCCGATGGCGCCCGAGAGTCCGCTGACCAGCCCCTGGAAGGACGGGCCGCGCGGGAGCAGCGAGGGGGTCAGCGAAAGCCAGATGAAGATGAGGCCGACCGCAGTGCCGGTAAACGTGTAATGCCTTACCCACCAAGGTCTTTCAGTCCAGGGCAGGGTGGGCGCCGCGCGCCCGGCTCGTGGCGCGGGTGCCCGTTGCGGTGCGACGTCCGGCTCGGCCTTCTCGGCGACGTCGGCCGCGGGCTGCTCCGCCTCGGTGGGTGTCGCGGAAATCGGCTCGCTCATCCAGGCGTCCTAGCGGTGGGTGAAGTTCGGCGGGCGCTTCTCGACAAAGGCCGCCATCCCTTCGGACTGATCCTCGGTTGCGAAAGTCGAGTGAAACAGCCTGCGCTCGTACAGGAGTCCCTCGGCCAGGGTGGACTCGAAAGCGCGGTTGACGGCCTCCTTGGCCATCCTGGCCGCCGAGCGCGACATCTGCGCAATGGTGGTCGCGACGGCCTTGGCCTCGGTCAGCAGATCGTCGGCCGGCACCACTCGCGAGACCAGGCCGCTTCGTTCTGCTTCCTCGGCGCCGATGGTCCGGCCGGTCAGGATGAGGTCCATGGCCTTGGCCTTACCGATTGCGCGGGTCAGCCGCTGCGAGCCGCCCATGCCGGGCAGCACACCCAGTTTGATCTCGGGCTGGCCGAATTTCGCCGTGTCGGCGGCGATCAGCACGTCGCACATCATGGCGAGCTCGCAGCCGCCCCCTAGTGCGTGCCCGGCCACCGCGGCGATGGTCGGGGTCCGGACCGCGGCGAGCTTGCTCCACGGGGCGAAGAAGTCGGCGCCGAAGGCGTCGGCGAACGTCAGCCCGGCCATCTCCTTGATGTCCGCGCCGGCGGCGAACGCCTTGGCCGAGCCGGTGATGATGATCGCCCCGATGCCCGGGTCGTCGTCGAAATCCGCTGCCGCGCGGGTGACTTCGTTCATCACCTGGGTGTTGAGCGCGTTGAGGGCCTTCGGCCGGTTCAGGGTGATGATGCCGACCCGCTCTTCGCGTTCGACGAGGATGGTCTCGTAGTCTGCGTCTGCCATCTACAACCGCCTTTCTAGAAGCTCAAGTCGTCGTCGGCCGGGGTGAAATACGCCTCGACGTCGGCCGCGGTGACCGCGGACAGCTGCGCCGGTGACCACTTGGGGTTGCGATCCTTGTCGATGAGCTGTGCGCGGATGCCCTCCACCAGATCGTGTGAGCGAAGCGACGCCGAGGACACCCGATAGTCCTGTGTCAGAACGTCTTTGAGTGTCTCGAGTTCGGCGGCGCGGCGCACCGCCTCCAGGGTCACCGACAGCGCGATCGGGGAGCGGGTGGCGATCAGGTCGGCCGCGTCGTTGGCCGGCCCGGCCCCGTCTTTTCGGTGCCCCCGCAGACTGGCGATGATGTCTTCGACGGTGTCGCCACCGAAGCATTCGTCTATCCAGTCTCGTTGCGCGGCAAGCTCACTGGGCGGCGGCTCGACGGCGTACTTCTCGAGCGCCTTGCCGACGCCGTCGGTGATCACCGCGCGGCGGAACGCCTCGACGTCCCCGTGCGGGACGTAATGGTCGGCAAAACCCATGGCGATGGCGTCGGCGCCGGAGAACGGCGCCCCCGTCAGCGCCGCGTGCAGGCCCAGCCCGCCGGGGGCCCGCGACAGCAGATAGACGCCGCCGACGTCGGGGATGAAGCCGATGCCGACCTCGGGCATGGCGATCTTGGAGGTATCGGTGACCACCCGGGTGTTCGCATGGGCGCTGACGCCGACGCCACCTCCCATCACGATGCCGTCCATCAGGGCCACGTACGGCTTGGGGAACTCGGCGATCTGCGCGTTGAGCAGATACTCGTCGCGCCAGAAGCGTCGCGCCTCGACCCCGTCCTTGCGCGCGCTGTGATAGATCGAGACCACGTCGCCGCCGGCGCACAGTCCGCGTTCGCCGGCGCCGGAAAGCACGACCGCGCCCACGGCGTCGTCGTCCGCCCAGCCGGTGAGGATGGCGCTCAGCGCGTCAACCATCTGCTGATTCAGCGAGTTGATGGCCTTGGGGCGGTTGAGGGTGATCAAGCCGACGCTTCCCTCGACTCGGGTCAGAACCTCATCGGATTCGTCGGTCACGCCCTCGCCTCCCATCGCCGGTCCAGCCCCGAGCAAGAAATCTAGATCGTCACGACCGGCGCGGTACCCGCGGGTACGGGTTATCTTTAACGCGACGACAACGGCGCAGGCCATATCCACCCCCGAAACGCCCAGGTCCGCTGGGAACCGGGGTGCAACGCCAATCGTTGAGATTGTGTTCGCACAGCTCGAAGCCAATTAGAGAGGATCCGACGGTGCGGGAGACAAGCAACCCGGTATTTCGTTCGCTGCCAAAGCAGAGGGGCGGATACGCGCAATTCGGCACTGGCGCGCCCCCGATGCAGGGCTATGGCTATGGGGCCGACCCCTACGCGGCTCCGTATCAGGCTCCGTATCAAGAGGCCAAAGCTTCGCGGCCGCTGACCATCGACGACGTCGTCACCAAGACCGGCATCACGCTGGCCGTGTTGGCGGTCTCCGCCGTGGTCTCCTACTTCCTGGTCGCCCGCGACGTCGCGCTGGCCATGCCGCTGGCCCTGGTCGGCGGACTGGGCGGCCTGGCCCTGGTGCTGGTGGCCACCTTCGGCCGCAAGCAGGACAACCCCGGCATCGTGTTGAGTTACGCGGTGCTCGAGGGTCTGGTACTGGGCGCCATCTCGTTCGTCTTCGCCAACTTCTCGGTGTCGAACGCCAACGCCGGGGCGCTGATCGGTGAGGCGGTGCTGGGCACCTTCGGGGTGTTCTTCGGGATGCTCGTCGTCTACAAGACGGGGGCCATCCGGGTGACGCCCAAGTTCACCCGCATGCTGGTCGCCGCGATGTTCGGCGTGCTGGCCCTGATGCTCGGCAACTTCGTGCTGGCGATGTTCCACGTCAACGGCGGCACCGGCCTGGGCCTGCGCAGCGGCGGCACGGTGGCGATCATCTTCTCGCTGGTGTGCATCGCGATCGCGGCGTTCAGCTTCCTGATCGACTTCGACGCGGCCGACCAGATGGTCCGCGCCGGCGCGCCGGAGAAGGCGGCATGGGGCATCGCGCTCGGCCTGACCGTGACGCTGGTCTGGCTGTACATCGAGATCCTGCGTCTGCTGAGTTACCTGCAGAACGACTAGCTCCGCCACAGAGAAAAACCGGCACGCCGCTTGGCGTGCCGGTTTTTTCGTGTCGTGCGCCTGCGTCGAGTGTGAAGCTATGGCGCGCACACGCGGCGTGTCGCCGCCGCACCTTCACACTGGACGCGGCGAACGGCCTAGCTCAGCCGCTCGATCACCATCGCCATGCCCTGGCCGCCGCCGACGCACATGGTCTCCAGACCGAACGTCTTGTCATGCGTCTGCAGGTTGTTGAGCAGCGTGGTGGCGATGCGGGCACCCGTCATGCCGAACGGGTGGCCCAGCGCGATCGCACCGCCGGAGACGTTCAGCTTGTCCTCGTCGATGCCCAGCTCGCGCGCCGAACCCAGCACCTGGACCGCGAACGCCTCGTTGATCTCGAACAGGTCGATGTCGCTGACCGACAGCTTGGCGCGCGCCAGCGCCTTTTTGGTCGCCTCGATCGGACCGAGGCCCATGATCTCCGGGGACAGGCCGCTGACCCCGGTGGACACGATGCGCGCCAGGGGAGTCAGGCCCAGTTCCTTGGCCTTCGTGTCGCTGGTGATCACCACCGCGGCGGCGCCGTCGTTGAGCGGGCACGCGTTGCCCGCGGTTACCGTGCCGTTGGGCCGGAACACCGGCTTGAGCTGGCTGATCTTCTCGTAGGTGGTACCGGGGCGGGGGCCGTCGTCGGTGCTCACCGTGGTGCCGTCGGGCAGGGTTACCGGGGTGATCTCGCGCTCGAAGAACCCGCTCTTGATCGCCTCCTCGGCGCGGTTCTGGCTGCGCACTCCCCAGTGGTCCTGGTCTTCGCGGCTGATGCCGGTCAGCAGCGCGACGTTTTCGGCCGTCTGGCCCATGGCGATGTAGACGTCGGGGATGTTGTCGTCGGCGCGGGGGTCGTGCCACTCCTCGGCGCCCTGGGCCGCGGCGGCCGACCGCTCCTGGGCCTCATCGAACAGCGAGTTCTTGGTGTCCGGCCACGAGTCGGCGCTGCCCTTGGCGAAGCGCGACACGGTTTCCACACCCGCGGAAATGAAGGCGTCGCCCTCACCGGCCTTGATCGCGTGGAAGGCCATCCGCGAGGTCTGCAGCGACGACGAGCAATACCGGTTGACGGTGGTGCCAGGCAGGAAGTCGAAGCCGAGCTCGACCGCGATGACCCGCGCCAGGTTGAATCCGGATTCCCCGCCGGGCTGGCCGCAGCCCAGGATCAGGTCGTCGATCTGGTGCGGATTCAGCGCGGGCACCTTGTCGAGGGCGGCGCGCACGATCTGGACGGTCAGGTCGTCGGGGCGCATGTTGACCAGCGACCCCTTCATCGCGCGGCCGATCGGCGAGCGTGCAGTTGAGACGATGACGGCTTCAGGCATGGCGGTTCCCTTCAGATCACTGCAGATCCCACAGATGGGGCTGGCTCGCTTCACCGTTGGGCGGTAGGTCCACCGCGACGGGCGAGAACAAATCTAGTCGCTGCCGACCTCGGGGCATGAAGACGGGGCAGGTCCGGGCGTCGGGCGCCGCCACAGCCGCGACATCACGCTGGATCGGGTGTGCCCCTGACCGAGCACCGGTGCCGCCGCGGGCACCGCCGGAGTCAGCGGCGGCCGCTGGACCTCCTCGCCCAGCGCGTCGCAGAGGGCGAGCAGCAGCGCATCGGCCGCGAGCGCGTAGGCGGGTGCGGAGGGATGGAATCCGTCGGCGGAGAACATCACGTCGGGGGTGGCGCGGAATTGCGGCGCCATCAGCTGCGCCAACGGCACCGGCACACCGCCGGCCGACCGGACCGCCGCGGTCTGGGCCCGGGCAAGCTGCAGGCAGCGCTCGTGCGCGATCGACCGCAACGGCTGCGGGATGGCGCTGATGAACCCGAGGTCCGGGCAGGTCCCGACGATCACCACGGCGCCGCGGGCGCGCAACTTGCGCACGGTCAACCCCAGCCGCTGCGCCGACTGGCTGATGCCGTTCAGCGCGGTCACGTCGTTGGCGCCGACCATGATGACCGCGATGTCCGGCGGCGGGCCGGCCACGAACATCGCGTCGACCTGACCGCACACGCCCTTCGAGGTGGCGCCCACGATCGCCTTGGTGCTCAACCGGATTCGCTTCCCGGTCTGCTCGGCAAGGCCGCGGGCGATCAGCACCCCGGGCACTTCGTCGGCGCTCATGCAGCCATATCCGGTGGCGGTCGAGTCACCGAAGATCATCAGGTGCTGGTCCACCGCCATGCCGCGGTGCCAGCGTTCCACCGGGCCGCCGCCGCGCACGTACACGCCGTCGGCGCGGGGCGGGATGTCCCACGCTTTCGGAATGATCGTGCGCGCGTGCGTGGCCTGGCCGACCAACAGGCTCCGCGCCCCCAGGTAAGCGGTTCCTGTTGAGGCCAGCGCGCCTGCTGTGGCCAGAGCGATTGCCGAACGACGTGGCACACGCATGGTCACGCAATCAAGTTTAGTGCGACTTAAGAGTTCTCGGCGTGCGGCTGGAAAACGAACTGATCACGGTGCGAAGCAAAACTGGTATCAAATCAGCTATTTCATACGTTGTACTAAGCAACGCCTGTCAAGCTGAAGACAAGGGATTGGCTGAGCGCTCTGGCAAACGGCTGAACCAGACGCTCGGGCTCCTCGTCACATGCTGTATCGCACTACAACGGCGTAGGAAGTGTTGAGCATGACCGCACCTAGTAAGGAATCGGGGTTATCGGCAAATACCGTTCGGCCCCATGACGTCCTGCGAACGCGTCGAGCCCAGGCGCGCAAATTCGCGATCAGCGACGGCGCCCCGGTCGAGGTCCTGGAATCGGGGCCCAGCGTCGCCGCGCGACTGGCGAACCTCACCTCGCGGCTGACCATCCGGCCGATTCTGTCCGTCGGCAGCCACGTCCCCAACCTGCCGTGGCCCTGGGGTCTCATCGATCTCACGGCCCGGGTGCTGATCCCGGCGTCGGCCACGGTCCGCGAGACGGTGCAGCTGCCCCACGCGTCGGCGCAGCTGGTGCGCGCTCCCGGGGTGCTACCCGCCGACGGCAGCCGCCGCGTGATCGTCTACCTGCACGGCGGTGCCTTTTTGACCTGTGGGGCGAACTCGCATGGCCGGCTGGTCGAAGCCCTCTCCAAGTTCGCCGACTCGCCGATCTTGGTGGTCAATTACCGTCTGCTGCCGAAGAATTCGGTCGGAATGGCGATCGACGACTGCCATGACGCGTACCGGTGGCTACGGCGGCGCGGATACGAACCGGACCAGATCGTGCTGGCCGGCGACTCCGCGGGCGGCTACCTGGCGCTCACCCTGGCCCAACGCCTGCAGGAGGAGGGCGAGGATCCCGCCGCGCTGGTGGGAATCTCGCCGCTGCTGCAGCTGGCCAAGGAGCCCAAGCAGGCCCACCCCAACATCGAGACGGATGCGATGTTCACCGCCGGGGCGTTCGATGCGCTCGCCGAGCTGGTGGCCGGCGCGGCCGAGAAGAACATCGTCGACGGGAAGCCCGAAGAGATCTACGAGCCGCTCGACCACATCAAGCCGGGATTGCCGCGCACGCTGATCCACGTGTCGGGCTCCGAGGTGCTGTTGCACGACGCGCGGCTGGCGGCGAGCCGGCTGGCCGCGGTGGGCGTGCCGGCGGAGGTGCGGGTATGGCCGGGACAAATCCACGACTTTCAGCTCGCGGCGCCGATGGTGCCCGAGGCCATCCGCTCGCTGCGGCAGATCGGCGACTACATCCGCGAAGCCACCGAGTAGGCGCGCGCAAACTCCGCGGAGTGTGGTTGTGCGCCGCGCGAAACCGCCTGAGACGATGAATGCATGCGGATCGCGCAGCACATCAGTGACCTCATCGGCGGCACACCGCTGGTGCGTCTGAACTCCGTCGTCCCGGACGGCGCCGGCATCGTGGCGGCCAAGGTCGAATACCTCAATCCCGGTGGCAGCTCGAAGGACCGGATCGCGGTCAAGATGATCGACGCCGCCGAAGCCAGCGGGCAGCTTCGGCCCGGCGGCACCATCGTCGAACCCACCTCGGGCAACACCGGCGTCGGGCTGGCCCTGGTCGCTCAGCACCGCGGCTACAAGTGCGTGTTCGTCTGCCCCGACAAGGTCAGCGAGGACAAGCGCAACGTGTTGATGGCCTACGGCGCCGAGGTCGTCGTCTGCCCGACGGCCGTGCCGCCCGATCATCCGGACAGCTACTACAGCGTCTCCGATCGGCTGGTCACGGAGATCGACGGCGCGTGGAAGCCCGACCAGTACGCCAACCCGGAAGGCCCGGCCAGCCACTACGCCACCACCGGCCCCGAGGTCTGGGCCGACACCGACGGCAAGGTCACCCACTTCGTCGCCGGCATCGGTACCGGCGGAACGATCACCGGCGCGGGCCGCTACCTCAAAGAGGTGTCGGGCGGCGCGGTGCGCATCATCGGCGCAGACCCCGAGGGATCGGTGTATTCCGGCGGCACCGGCCGGCCCTACCTCGTGGAGGGCGTCGGCGAGGACTTCTGGCCGCAGGCATACGACCCCACGATTCCCGACGAGATCATCGCCGTTTCCGACTCCGACTCCTTCGACATGACCCGGCGGCTGGCCCGCGAGGAGGCGATGCTGGTCGGCGGGTCGTGCGGGATGGCGGTGGTCGCCGCGCTCAGGGTCGCCGAGCAGGCCGGGCCCGACTCGATCGTGGTGGTGTTGCTGCCCGACGGTGGGCGGGGCTACATGTCGAAGATCTTCAACGACGCCTGGATGTCGTCGTACGGGTTCCTGCGCAGCCGCCTCGACGGCTCGACCGACCAGTCCAGGGTCGGCGACGTGCTGCGCCGCAAGTCCGGGGAGCTGCCCGACCTGGTGCACACCCACCCGTCCGAAACCGTGCGCGACGCCATCGGCATCCTGCGCGAGTACGGCGTGTCCCAGATGCCGGTGGTGGGGGCCGAGCCCCCGGTGATGGCGGGGGAGGTGGCCGGCAGCGTCTCCGAACGCGAACTGCTCTCGGCCGTCTTCGAGGGCCGGGCGAAATTGGCGGACGCGGTCGCGCAGCACATGAGCCCGCCGCTGCCGATGATCGGGGCCGGAGAGTCCGTCAGCGCGGCCGGCAAGGCGCTGCGCGATTGGGATGCGTTGATGGTGGTCGAGGAAGGCAAACCGGTCGGGGTGATCACCCGCTATGACTTGCTGGGTTTCCTCTCCGACAGGCCTCGGGGGCTGCCCGGGCGCCGGTGATTCGCGACGCCGCGCGTCTCGCCCGGCCGCGACGCGCTCGGGTACTGTTTCGGCCTAGTTCGGCTGGACGCGAGTGGAAGGTTGCCCATGACCGATCAACCGCCGCCCGGCGGCGCTTACCCGTCACCCCCCTCGTCGTCCGGCACCTCGGGTGGTCAGCAGCCGCCCTCGGGCGGGCAGGAGACCGCGCCGCCTCCGCAGTCCGCCGCCGGTGGGACCTACCCGCCGCCCCCGCCGCCGCCCGGCGGTTCCTACCCGCCGCCCCCACCCTCGGCGGGGGGATACGCGCCGCCACCACCCGGACCGGCGATCCGCACGCTGCCGACGCAGGATTACACGCCCTGGCTCACCCGGGCGCTGGCATTCATCATCGACATCCTCCCGTACGTCGTCGTGCACGGCATCGGGACCGCGATCCTGGTCGCCACCCAACAGACCGCCTGCATCACCGACGTCACGCAGTACGCCGTCAACCAGTACTGCGCCACGCAGAACTCGACGGCCGGCATGGTGGCGCAGTGGCTGGCGTCGATGATCGGGCTGTTCTATCTGATCTGGAATTTCGGCTACCGTCAGGGCACCACCGGCTCGAGCGTCGGCAAATCGGTGCTCAAGTTCCACGTGGTCAGCGAAGTCACCGGCCGGCCCATCGGCTTCGGAATGTCGGTGGTGCGCTCGCTGGCGCACTTCGTCGACGCCGTCATCTGCTTCATCGGTTTCCTTTTCCCGCTGTGGGATTCGAAGCGTCAAACGCTGGCGGACAAGATCATGACGACGGTGTGCCTGCCGATCGACGGCGCCGAGAGGCCCGCTGTCACCTAGGCTGATCGTCGATGAGCGACGACCCCAACCGACATCCCGAGTTCACCGGGCTGGCCACCAAAGCCATTCACTCCGGCTATCGGCCGGACCCGGCAACCGGCGCGGTGAACGCACCGATCTACGCCAGCAGCACGTTCGCCCAGGATGGTGTCGGCTCCCTGCGCGGCGGGTTCGAGTATGCGCGTACCGGCAACCCGACGCGGGCCGCACTGGAAGCGGCGCTGGCCGCCGTCGAAGACGGCGCCTACGGGCGAGCCTTCGGTTCGGGCATGGCCGCCACCGACTGCGCGCTGCGCGCGGTGCTGCGGCCCGGGGACCACGTGGTGATCCCGAACGACGCCTATGGCGGCACCTTTCGATTGATCGACAAGGTCTTCACAAAGTGGAACGTCGAATACACCCCGGTGGCGCTCCATGAGTTGGACGCCGTCGCCGCCGCGATCACGCCGCGGACCCGGCTGATCTGGGCGGAAACCCCCACCAACCCGCTGCTGTCCATCGCCGACATCGCGGCCCTGGCCGAACTGGGCCGGCAGAGTTCGGCAAAGGTGTTGGTGGACAACACTTTTGCCTCTCCAGCGCTGCAGCAGCCGTTGACCCTGGGCGCCGACATCGTGCTGCACTCCACCACCAAATACATCGGCGGGCACTCCGACGTCGTGGGCGGTGCGCTGGTCACCAACGACCAGGGGCTGGACGAGGCGTTCGCCTTCCTGCAGAACGGGGCCGGCGCGGTGCCCGGCCCGTTCGACGCCTACCTGACGATGCGCGGCCTCAAGACGCTGGTGCTGCGCATGCAGCGGCACAGCGAAAACGCTTCGGCCGTAGCGGAATTCCTCGCCGGCCACCCCGCGGTGAGCACCGTGCTCTACCCAGGTCTGCCATCACACCCCGGACATGAGGTCGCCGCACGGCAGATGCGCGGTTTCGGCGGCATGGTGTCGGTGCGCATGCGCGGCGGCCGCGACGCCGCCCGCGAGTTGTGCGCCAAGACAACGGTGTTCATCCTGGCGGAATCGCTGGGCGGGGTCGAATCGCTGATCGAGCATCCCAGCGCCATGACGCATGCCTCGACGGCTGGGTCGCAATTGGAAGTGCCCGACGATCTGGTGCGCCTGTCGGTCGGCATCGAGGACATCGCCGACCTGCTGGCCGATCTCGATCGGGCGCTAAGCTAATGGCGGGCCCGGGCGGCCCGCCGCCATCGGATCAGGAGTGGTAGGGCTCCGCGCTGAGCAGCTTCACCTTCACCGTGTTGCCGTTGGGCACGGTGTAGCTGCGGGTCTCGCCCACCTTGGCGTCGATGAGAGCGCCGCCCAGCGGGGAGTTCGGGGAGTACACCTCGAGCTTGCCGTCGTTGACGCCCTCCTGGCGGGTGGCGATCAAAAAGGTCTCCGTGTCGGACTCGTCGCCGTTGTAGCAGACCTTCACCACCGAGCCCGGCAGCGCGACGCCGGACTGCTTGGGCGCCTCGCCGACCTTCGCGTTGTTCAGCAGGTCCTGCAGCTGGCGGATGCGCGCCTCCTGCTGGCCCTGCTCTTCGCGGGCGGCGTGGTAGCCACCGTTCTCGCGCAGGTCGCCTTCCTCGCGGCGGTCGTTGATCTCCGCGGCAATGACCGGACGATTCGCAATCAAGTGATCGAGCTCGGCCTTGAGTCGGTCGTGTGACTCCTGGGTAAGCCAGGTCACGGAAGTGTCCGTCATCTCGTCGTGCTCCTCGTATGTTGTTCCGCGAGTTCGCGTTGAGTCCTGTTAGCTCCGCCGCTCCCGACGTGTGCGTCCCGCCCCGTGTGCTGCCGCTCCGTTTTGCTCACGGCCGCTAATGCAGCAACACGGTCCCAACCGGAACCGTGTATTAGTCCATGTTACCACCGCGCAAAATGTTGCTTACCGCTTTGCTCCATCAGGATTTACCAGGCCTTACACGAGGCGCTGAGGGTCGAAGGACATGGCACGGGAGACCCAGCGCCAGCAGGAAGCGGGATAGCGGCGCGATGCATGGGAACCGCCGCCAAGGCCGCGGGACGTCACCTTGGGCAAAGTCCTCAGCGGGCTGAAGCGCCGTCTGTTTCAGGAATGTTGGGCCACCCCAAGCTTCAGGCATCACGCGCTGGCCGGCGGCGCAAGTATAAGCAGCCCGACAGCGGAGCTATAAGCCCAACCACGCAACGATTTCCGTCTAATCGCTTAACCGCCGAAATTACGGGCGTCGCAGTCAGCTACCTGCGCCACCGTGCCCGTACATGCTCCGCCTTGCGGGCTTGGCCGTTGTGCACCCCCGCTAAACACCCGAAATTACTCGGGGTTCAGTTGGGCTTAGGTAGCCCACAATAGGCCGGTGGCTCCGAGGGAATAGGAGCAAGGACCGTCGGTGGCGCGAGGGCGATAGCGCCGCGACGATGACGTTTCGCATGCCGTCTCTTAGCAGAAGTTAAAGGCGACGTAGTAGATCCCGCTGCCGTCATTGGCGTCTGCGCGGAGATACTGCGCGCCGGGAACTCCTGGTGCCCCGTTGGGTAGCTTCATATATTCGAACGGTCCACCCAAGCTGGGGTTGGTGTCGATGACCCGGCCGTGTCCATCACCGGTGATCTGGATGCCTTGGAAGTGTGGCGGCGTCAGGGGGGTGCACCGTGCCTGGTATTTGTTATAGAGCTGCTCGACAGCGGCGTTCAGGCTTGCGCTGCCGTCAGCATGCGCGAGGCCAGCCAGGACTATTGCCGTGGCGGCGACGGAGGCCGCGACAATGGCGCGCATTATGTCCGCCCGACGGCAATGCGGTCGGCACACTGTGCGGCCTTGTCGGCTGGGAGCCCATGGCATTGCGGCGTATACAAGGCAGGATCCGCATGCGGACCTGGCGTTTGCGCCATTTCCACTACAGGAGGAACCGGCCTTTGCGGCCGGGGCAACGATGACTGGCGCGAGGGCAAAGAAGTCGCCGCCACCGCTGTGTAGAGAGTTTTCAATGCGCATGCCCTTCTATTGACCTTGGCGTAATGCCATAGCCATGAGCCAGACTGCGGGCCGGGGGGTTGGGGGCCGCAGTCTGGACCTGGCTACGTCCTTTCGCTTAGCCGGTGATGCACCTGAATCCCCACTTGGCGGGATTGCAGTTTCCACTGCCAGGACCGTCATTTAAAGGCGTGGTAGTGGTGTTTGTGTTACTCGGAGAGACTGCTGGCTTCGCTGGGGCTGCTGGGCACGCGCCAGTCTGGCCATTCACTGCAACGCCGGTTGGGCACGGACCCTGGTACTGCGGGGCGTTACCCTGATTGGTTTGCTGCGCTGGCGCTAATGCCCCTTCACCCGGCTGTATCGGCCGTGGGTCAGGAACGGTGTTGCCGTTCGCATCCTGCCAGCATCCGCCCCCGATGCAGTTGGCATTGTAGGTCATACCGTTGTAGGTCTGGCCGTCTGTCGGGAAGGTTTGCTGACTGTTGTGGATATCTTGCACACAGGCCGAGCCGATGCAGTTGGCATACGGGTTAGCGGGCGGCGTTGAGAGAGGACTGTCTGACGGATTTACTGCCGGGGACAGTGGGTTCCCCGGTGCCACGCAATAGTTGGCGCCATTGACGTCAACCAAGATGGCCCGATGTGGGTCGCTACCCGTCGAGAACACACTGGACGATGTGCATGCCGCCGGTTGGCTCTGATCCTGCGGTGGAGTTGCCGGAGCCCCGCAGGAGCCGTCCGGACCTACTGCCGCACCTGATTGGCATGGACCCTGAGCAGGTGGCGGTGCATTGTTGGGCGGCAGTATGCTGTCCGGTGCTGCAGCCGGAACCGCATCCGGCGCTCCTGCGCTCGGATCAAACGGCGGCATCGACGAGAAGTCGCAGTTTATCAACGTTGCGCAGTAGCTGTCCGGCGCTGGTCCGGCCGGGGTCGCAGGAATTCCACTTGTGATCGGGGCTGGAACTGCTGCCGGGACGGCCGGAGCTGTGCCCAGCGGAGCGGCAGCCGGTGTCGACGGGGTTCCGAGCGGCGCACATTGGCCCCAGTAACCGTTGGCCATTGGACATGGATTAGGCAAGCCCATAGGAGGCGCATCGGTGATTGGCGTCTGCGGACCGGAAGCAGGAATCACGTTGGCCGTGACGTTCATCCCCGGGTTATTGGTGTTGAACTCAGGCAGGTTGCCACACGTGGCGTCGCTCATCAGAGACTGATAGCAGGCCATCCTCGGGTAGGCGTCCTCGTTATAGAGAGAGGCTTGCGGCGAGACCGCCGCAGGATTACCCGCAGGATTGGGATTACCCAGCAGTAAGCCGCCGTCCGCGGGCGCCCCATTGCCGGGGCCAGCCCCCCCTGTGGCCGCAGGAGTCGGGCCAACTGGCGGTGCTGCAGCTGCCGGTGCCCCTGTTGGCTGAGACCCAGGGCCGGGTGTGTATTGCGGCAACAACTGAACCCTGTCGCAGTTCCCAGCCATCTGGCAGTCGCCCAACATCGCCTGGTTGTACGCCGAATTGTTGTTACACGGCCCGGCCGCAGGGCTGCAGGTGTCGGCCGGAACACCAGGCATCGGACCGGACGATCCCGGCGCGGAAGCCGGAATGGCGGGTGGCGAGCCGGGTGCCGGCCCTACTGGTGCCCCGGGCTCTGGTGCCGTCACAGCTGGCTGCGCTGACGGGTTCGTCCCGTTCAGCTCGTTCTGCAACGGACCCATGATCTGCTGCATGTTCGGTGGCGGCGCTGCGTTGGGTGCAGGAGCCGGTGGCGGCGGTAGCGGCGGTAACCCTTGGGATGCGCGCTGCTCATTCTCCAGGTTGTTCAGCTGTTGCATCGGCGTGTTGGCCGGTGCAGGAGCTGTTTCCGATGCCGCAGGCGGCGGTGCTGGCATGTGGCCCGGTACGGGGTTGCCAGGCGACGGTATGGCACCTGCATTCCGCAACGCATCTAGCGTCTGCTGCGGATCGTTACCCGGCATATCCGGTGTCACCGCTAGTGGCGGAGCTACCGGGGCAGCGGCCGGAACCGCAGGTGGTGCCGCTGGGGGTGGTGCCACCGGGGCCGCGGCGGGTACTGGTGCTGCCGGTGGTGCTGGCAGATCAGGTACCGCGGCAGGAACCGCAGGCGGCGGCGCCACCGGAGGCGCTACCGGAGCCGCGGCCGGAACTGGTGCCGGCGGCGGTGCAATGGGTGCCGGCGGTGCCGCGGCTAGCACCTCGGGTTGCGGGGCCACAGGTGCTGGTGGTGCTATCGCGGGCGCCGGAGGTGGTGCAGCCAAGACTGGTGCGGGTGGCGGCGCGACCGGCGGTGCGAGCGGAGCCGGGGGTGGTGCCGCCAAAACGGGTGGCGGCGCTATTGGTGCTATCGGAGCCGGGGGCGCAGCCAAGACGGGGGGCGGCGCCACAGGCGCCACAGGTGGCGCTATTGGAGGGGCTGCCACCGGGGCCGGCGCTGCTGGCATGGCAGGCACGTGCGGCATCATTGGAGCCTGCGGTGCTACAGGGTTCGGTATGTTCGGCCCGTAACAGCCGACGAACGGCAGACAATAGGCATTCGCCGCAGGAGCGACAAATATCGAGGTGGGCGACAGCCCGATTGCGGCAGCGGCCGCAATCCGCATTAATCGTGTGTCAAACATGACACTCGACCTCTCTGTAGGTAGCGGCGAAATCAGCCGCAATTAGTGTTTTAGGCCGGCGATATGGTGAGTGCCATCTGCGCCGTCTCGCGCGCGAAATTCTCGCCAATCGCGCAGGCTGGTGAGTTTCGCCGAACTTCTGCAGTCAGGGCGGGGAATTATGGCACTACGCAGACACTCTTCGATGCCATGCTGGTGAGTCCCGCGCGCTTCGGTCATTTAATGCGGCGAGAGGCCGCAAGATAAAAAGTTAGAGTCCGTTCAGGGACGAGGGGTTCGCCACAACCTGAAGGGCGCGGGAGTGGTGGCGCCGGCCGCGACGGTGGCGCCGGCTGTCGCTACTGCGATCTTCATCGGTACACACCTCCTCTCGAGGAAGGAACCCCTTAGCGTGTGACTATGACATACGTTTGGTTTGAATGGGTAGAGTTTCTACAAACGAATTTGTTAGAAATTAACGAGATCGATAATTCGAAAACGATTGGTAAAGAATTCCTTTTCGTCGAGAATCGCGACGAGCTTGCAGCCCAATAGGTTTCGACTCGCCGCGTTTCGTCCAGCAACACGTTCTCGGTTCCGCTTGTTGGCCGCAAAACGAAACCCTCGAGAAGAGGTTCGGTCCCGCCAAGGAGAATGCGTTACGCAACTGTCTCGTTCGCGTCATCGACCACACACGGATCGTGGAGTGCGGTGCCCAGCGGTCCGAACACAGCGGTGTCCCGACTTGCGGTTCAGTTCGGTCGCGGATTAGAAGGTCACGCCGGGCGCAGGTAGGCGGGCACATCGGTGCCGCAGCCATAGATGTCGGCCACCACCGGCGGTTCGAAGGATTTCACCGTCGTGGTCACCTCCACGGTGGCCGCGTCCGACGGCGGGACCAGCAGCTCTCGCCGGCCCGTCTCGCTGCCGTCCTGAGATCGCACCCGCACGATGCAGTCCACCGGCCGCGACGGATCCGATCGCGTCACGCTGATCGTTATCGACGCCGTCTGGTCGTCGATCACCCGATAGCCGGCCATCGTCCCCTTGACGTCGCTGGTGCCGAACCGGTGATAACCGATGAGGGCAACGACGAGCCCCGCCACGACTACCAGCACGCCCAGCGTGAGGATCACCCACCGCCGGGGGATACGCGACAGCCGGGAGCGCCCGTAGCGGGCCTCCGGACGCGAGGCAGGAGTTTCGGTCATAGCTGGTTATGCCTGGTTGTCGGCTGCCCGGCACCGGCCGACAGCATGCAACGAACTCGAAACTGGAATTATAGGGTCAGACCGGGCGACCAGCAGGTGAGACAAGGGGGCACGTGAGCGAATTGCGGTTAATGGCGGTGCACGCCCACCCCGACGACGAGTCCAGCAAGGGCGCGGCCACGCTGGCCCGCTACGCCGACGAGGGCCATCGAGTGCTGGTGGTGACGCTGACCGGCGGTGAGCGTGGCGACATCCTCAACCCGGCGATGGACCTGCCCGAGGTGCACGGACACATCGCCGAAATTCGCCGCGACGAGATGGCCAAGGCCGCCGAGATACTCGGCGTGGAGCACACCTGGCTGGGTTTCGTCGACTCCGGCCTACCCCAGGGTGACCCCCCGCCGCCGCTGCCCGAGGGCTGTTTCGCGCTGGTGCCGCTGGAGGAGTCGGTGGAGGCGCTGGTCCGGGTGGTCCGCGAGTTCCGTCCGCACGTGATGACCACGTACGACGAAAACGGCGGCTATCCCCACCCCGATCACATTCGCTGCCATCAGGTTTCGGTCGGCGCTTTCGAGGCGGCCGGCGATTATCGGCGCTTCGCCGACGCCGGCGAGCCGTGGACGGTGTCCAAGCTCTACTACAACCACGGCTTCCTGCGCGCCCGGATGCAGTTGCTGCACGACGAAGCCATCAAGCACGGTCATGAACCCCCGTTCAAGAAGTGGCTCGAGCACTGGGACGCCAAGCACGACCCGTTCGCGTCCCGGGTGACCACGCGCGTCGAGTGCTCGGCGTACTTCAGCCAACGCGACGACGCGCTGCGGGCGCACACCACGCAGATCGACCCGGACCACGACTTCTTCGCCGCTCCCATCGAGTGGCAGCAACGGCTCTGGCCCACTGAGGAATTCGAGTTGGCGCGGTCGCGGGTTCCGGTCCGCCTACCCGAGGATGACCTGTTCGCCGGAATCGAGAGCGACGAGTGAATCACCTGTTTCTCGCCGCCCTCGGCTGGCAAGCCGACGGCCAGCCGCACCACACCGGCCCCGATTTCGGCAAGGCCAGCCCGATCGGGCTGCTGATCGTCGTGCTGCTGTTGATCAGCACGCTGTTCCTGCTGCGTTCGATGAACCGGCAGTTGAAGAAGGTGCCGGACACGTTTGATCCCAAGCACCCCGAACCGGACCAGGCCGCCGACGAGGGCACCGACGCGGTCGACCGGGATGAGGCGGACGGCTCGCCGCGAGCCCCGGGGCCCGGCGATGAGCCCGGCTGACTCCGCTTCGACGAATACCCTTGGCCTGGCGACGAGCCCGTATCTGCGCCAGCACGCCAACAATCCGGTGCATTGGCACCAGTGGACCCCCGAGGCGCTGGCCGATGCCGCCGCCCGTGACGTGCCTATCCTGCTGTCCGTCGGCTACGCCGCCTGCCACTGGTGCCATGTCATGGCCCACGAATCATTCGAAGACGACGAAGTGGCCGCCGCGATGAACGCGGGGTTTGTCTGCATCAAGGTCGACCGTGAGGAACGCCCGGACATCGACGCGGTCTACATGAACGCCGCCGTCGCCCTCACCGGGCATGGCGGCTGGCCGATGACCTGTTTCCTCACTCCGGACGGCCGCCCCTTTTTCTGTGGCACCTACTATCCGAAAGATGGTTTCCTGCAACTCCTTTCGGCCGTATCCGCGACGTGGCGGGAGCGTCGTGGCGAGGTGGAGGAGGCCTCGGACCATATCGCCGGCGAGCTACGCCAGATGGCGTCCGGTCTGCCTGGCGCCGGTCCTTCGGTGGCGCCGGAGCTGTGCGACCACGCCGTCGCCACGCTGCTGCAGGAGCACGATGCGGTGCACGGCGGGTTCGGCGGTGCGCCCAAATTCCCGCCGTCGGCGTTGCTCGAGGCGTTGCTGCGCCACTTCGAGCGCACCGGTTCGCCGGCGGCCCTTGCGGCGGTATCGCACACCGGCAACGCGATGGCACGGGGCGGCATCTACGACCAACTCGCCGGCGGCTTCGCCCGATACAGCGTCGACAATGCCTGGGTGGTACCGCATTTCGAGAAGATGCTCTACGACAACGCCCTGCTGCTGCGCGCGTACGCGCACTGGGCGCGGCGCACCGATGACCCGCTGGCGCGCCGGATCACTGCGCAGACCGCCCGATTCCTGCTCGACGATCTGGCCGACGGCGCCATGTTCACCTCGTCGCTGGACGCCGACGCCGACGGCCGCGAGGGTTCGACCTATGTGTGGACACCGGCGCAGCTGAACGAGGTGCTCGGACCCGACGACGGGCCTTGGGCAGCAAGCATTTTCGCCGTCACCCAGAGCGGCACTTTCGAGCACGGCACCTCGGTGCTGCAGGCCCGCGCCGATGCCGATGATTCGCAGCGGTTGCACCGGGTGCGGTCCGCGTTGCTGGCCGCCCGGCGCACCCGAACGCAGCCCGGACGCGACGACAAGGTCGTCTCGTCCTGGAACGGGCTGGCGATCACCGCGCTGGCCGAAGCCGGCGTGGCGCTGGGCGAGCCCGAACTGGCCGCAGCCGCGCAGCGTTGCGCGCGTGCGCTGCTGGATCTGCATGTGGTCGACGGCCGGTTGCGGCGCGCCAGCCTGGGCGGCATGGTCGGCGAGAGCGTTGCGATCCTCGAGGACTACGCGATGCTTGCCACCGGGCTCCTTGCGCTGTATCAGCTGACCGCCGAGGCGATCTGGCTGACGACGGCAACCGATCTGCTGGACACCGCGCTGGCGCACTTCGCCGATCATGCACAACCCGGCCGCTGGTTCGACACCGCCGACGACGCCGAGCGGTTGGTGCTCCGGCCGGCCGACCCGCTGGACGGCGCGACCCCGTCGGGGGCGTCGTCGATCACCGAGGCGCTGCTGACCGCCGCGCACCTGGTCGACGGTGATCGTGCCGAGCGGTACCTGCGCGCGGCCACCGAATCGCTGGGTGCGCACTCGGTGCTGCTGGAACGCGCGCCGCGGTCGGCCGGGCATTGGCTGGCCGTCGCGGAAGCGGCGGTGCGCGGACCGCTGCAGATCGCGGTTGCCTGCGACCCGTCGGCCTCGACGCTGCTGGCCGACGCGCGACGGCTGGCGCCGGGCGGGGCGATCGTCATGGGCGGGGAGGTGGATTCGTCGCCGCTGCTGGCCGGCCGGCCCCGTGTGGGCGGCGCCGACGCCGCCTACGTGTGCCGCGGCCAGGTCTGCGACCTGCCGGTGACCGGTGCAACCGAATTGGCCGCCGCCCTGGGTGTTGCGGGTCACTGAAGCCGATGGTGGCGACCCGCCACGCCCGGCTACCCCGCGCTGGCGATCGCCACTAGCGCGGGGTTACCCTGCGTCCCATGCCGAATGCCGCCAAGACCGAAGCGATCAGGAACACGGTCAACCGCTACATCGAACTGGTCGCCAAGGGCAGCGCCGACGACTTGGTCGAGTTGTACGCCGACGACGCCACCGTCGAAGATCCGGTCGGCGGCGAGGTGCACATCGGCCGGCAGGCGATCCACGGCTTCTACTCCGCGGTCAACGAGTTGCGGCGCGAGTGCGAACTGGTGACGCTGCGCGTCGCGGGCAACGAGGCCGCCTTCCAATTCCGGCTGACCGTGACCGCGGGCGAGCACCGCATGGTGATCGAGCCGATCGACGTCATGGTCTTCGACAGCCGGGGCAAGATCGCCTCGATGAAGGCCTACTGGTCGCCGGACGACGACGTCACCCCCGCCTGATCGGGGTGATGAGGCAGCCCTAGCCGCCTAATAGCCAGGCGTGGTCGCCCGTGTAGAAGACGGCGAACCACATGGCGATGTAGTGCAGAATCGCCGCGATTGCGGTGAAGGCATGGAAGAACTCGTGATAGCCGAACGTCTTCGGCCACGGGTCGGGCCAGCGCAGCCCGTAGAAGATGCCGCCCACGCTGTAGAACACGCCGCCCACGGCCAGCAGCACCATCGCGGCCACGCCGGCCTGGTGCAGGATCGTGGGCGCGAACCAGACGGCCACCCACCCCAGCAGCAGATACAGCGGCACGCCGACCCAGCGCGGCGCTGTCGGCCAGCACATCTTCAACGCGATGCCGGCGGCCGCGCCGCCCCACACGATGCACTGCACCAGCACCCCGGTGTCCTGCGGCATGACCAGCCGCGCGAACGGGGTGTAGCTACCGGCGATGAAGACGAAGATCATCGAATGGTCCAGCCGCTTCATCCGGCTGCGCGCGACGTCTGACTTCCACTGCACCCGGTGATAGGTCGCGCTGACCGCGAACATCGCCACCGTCGCCGCGGCGTAGACCAGCGTCGAGTGGCCGGCGCGGGGCGAGGAGGCCGCCCACGACACCGACACCAGCGTGGCGCCGGTGATGATGGCCAGCCACGCGGAGACGAAGTGGATCCAGCCGCGCATCCGGGGCTTGCCCAAGACCTGGGCGGCACCCTCGGCGAACTGCTCGACGGTGTTCCCCGGAACGATCGAGTCGGATTCGGGCTCCGGGTTGGGGACGGTGCTGGTCTGGCTGCTCATGTCTCCTGTGTCTTGTTCTCGCAACTGTGGATACCGGCGGAAGTCGCCCAAGGCTGCTCAGAATCCACAGTAGCGAGGGATGGTTACGGCGCAGTCTCGACTTCTCAGGTTTCTCAGGCACCGAGCCGAAATGAGACCGGTGAATTGATCACCGCTGGCAGTAGGGTAAATGTTCGTGGAAATTATCCCACCGCGCCTCAAAGAGCCGCTGTATCGCGTCTACGAGTTGCGGCTGCGGCAGGGCCTGGCCGCCTCGAAGTCACAGCTGCCGCGGCATATCGCCGTGCTGTGCGACGGGAACCGGCGGTGGGCTCGCGACGCGGGATACGTAGACGTCAGCTACGGCTACCGGATGGGTGCGTCCAAGATCGCCGAGATGCTGCGCTGGTGTCAGGAAGCCGGCGTCGAAATGACGACGGTGTACCTGCTGTCCACGGAAAACCTGCAACGCGATCCCGACGAGTTGGCCGGGCTGATCGAGATCATCACCGATGTCGTGGAGGAGATCTGCGCACCGGCCAACCGCTGGAGCGTGCGCACGGTGGGGGACTTGGAACTGCTCGGCGACGAGCCGGCCCGCCGGTTGCGCGGGGCCGTCGAGTCCACGCCCAGCGTCGCGTCCTTTCATGTCAACGTGGCGGTCGGCTACGGCGGCCGGCAGGAGATCGTCGGCGCGGTGCGTGCGTTGCTCAACAAGGAACTCGCCAACGGCGCCACCGCCGAGGAACTCGTCGACGCCGTGACCGTCGACGCCATCTCCGAGAACCTCTACACGTCCGGCCAGCCCGACCCCGACCTGGTGATCCGCACGTCGGGCGAGCAACGGCTGTCCGGATTTCTGCTGTGGCAGAGCGCGTATTCGGAGATGTGGTTCTGCGAAACGCATTGGCCCGCGTTCCGCCGCGTCGACTTCCTGCGCGCGCTGCGCGACTACAGCCGGCGGGATCGCCGGCACGGCAAGTAACCCCCGAAGGTCTCAAGCGCCCGCGTGCCACACTGAGTGCATGGCTGCGCTGTCGGCGGTGGTGTTCACGCTGAGCGCCTGGCTGGGCCTCTATCTGGCGGCCCGCGATCCGCGCAAGCCCGTCCTCGCGCTCACCGCGATCGGACTGTGTGGGTTCGCGCTCGTGGTGGGGCTGGACGCGGTCCGGATCGCCAGTCCCGCGTACGCTCCGGCGTTGAGCAGAGCCGAGATCTACCTGGCGACCGTCCCCGGCGTGGCGTGGTTCGCGGTGCTCATCGAGCTGTCTCGGCCCAGCGACGTGTCCCGGGGCCGCGCCCGCGAGTTGCTGCTCGTGGCCGCGGTTGCCGCGCTGACCCTGTTCGGGGCGACGCTGGCCGGCGGCGTCGACGGGCCGCTGCGGCCGGGCCACTGGCTGATGTTCGCGGTGATCTCGGTGTCGACGCTCGGCGCGATGGCTGCCGTGTTGCGCCGGCCGCGGCGGCCCAAGCCGGCGGTGGGACTGGCGATCACGGCCACCCTGTTCTTCGCGCTGAGCAACGCGATCCTGATCATTCCGCTGGGCCTGGTGCCCAGCTGGGTCGCGCTGGCGTCCACGAGTTGCGATGTTCTGGGGCTCGGAGTCGCCGTCGCCCTGTGGGACGCGTTCGACGAGGGTCACGCGCTGCGCGCCGACATGCTCCGCTCGTTCTCCGGTTCGGTGGCGGTGGCGGTGCTGTTCGGCGGCCAGGCGCTGATCGGGTTGGCGGTGACCGGCAACGATCCCGGCGCGCAGACCGCGCTTACGGTGCTGCTGTTCACCAGCCTCGCGATCGCGATCACCGTGCAGGTGCTCGCGGATCCGCTGGCCGGCCTGCTCGACCGGCTCGCATTCTCGAAATCGCCTGCGCTGCGGGCGGATCGGGCCGCGCTGCGGCACACCGGTGCGGCGCTGCCCCTGCGCCAGGAGCACCCGCTCGCCGACGTCGACGACGTCACCTTCGCCAGACTCACCCGGCGGGCGCTGGGCCATTACGGTGACCTGACCAAGCTGGTCGCCAGCCCGCTGACCGCATTACCGCTGATCGACGAGCGGCTGGCGGCCCGGGGAGCCCCCGACCAACCGATCGAGCGGGCCAACGAACTCAAGGCCGTGCTGGCCGACGGCATAGCGCGGCTCAAACCGCGCGACGGCGGCGACTTCGGGACCAGCGAAGAGTGGCGCTACTACAACTCGCTGTACTTCCCCTACGTCGTCGGGGTGCGTGCTTACGCGCAGAACGCCACCGCCTCGGGGCTGGATCCGACCGCGCGCCAAGCCTGGCACTGGTTCGTCACCGAGGTGCCGCAGCGTTCGCTGCACAACTGGCAGAACGCCGCGGCCCGCTTGATCGCCGCCGATCTTCGTGGGCGGATCCCGGTTCCCAGCGACTCGAACGGGTAGCAGTCCACCGCGGTCGCCGAGGTCAGGAACTTCTGTGGCTTCTGGGGCCGCTGAGGCCCCGTGGTTGGCGCGTGTCAAATATTTACCCGCCGATGGGAATAAGTCGGGTGAACCACCTCGTCGTTGTATCCGTGGCACTAGTTGGCAGCGCCACGAGTCGATATGGCAGTGCACTGGCGGCACCCTCAAAGCTGTTCGACCCAACCCGCCATCGCGAGGAGTAAGCAGATGAGCTCTATTACCGGCGTATCAACAATCCCGACCCGGCCCCTCTACGACTCGACGGACTCGCTGTTGCGTTTTGCCGTGCGTGCCGACGCGACCCTGACGGGCATGTTCGGCTTGGCCATCGCCTTCCTCGCCGACCCGATTTCGTCGCTGACCGGCCTGACGTCCTTCCAGGAATACGGCGTGGGCGTCGTTTTCGTGCTCGCCGGCCTGCTGGTGTTCAGCCTCGGTGCGCTACCGGAACTGCGCCGCGTCGGTATCAGCGTCATGGTGGTCAATGTGGCGTTCACGCTGGCCTCGATCGTGGCCGCGGAAGCGCTGCCGCTGACCCTGACGGGCGTCGCGTTGACGCTGGCCACCGGCGCATACACCGCGGCGTTCGCGGGACTGCAATACCTGGGAGTGCGTCGCCTCGAGGCGTGATCTGCCGCCCGGCCGGTGCGGGGCGTCAGAGCTTGCGCAACCGCAGCCGGTTGATGGAGTGGTCGGCGTCCTTGCGCAGCACCAGGGTGGCGCGTGGCCGGGTGGGCAGGATGTTCTCGACCAGGTTGGGGCGGTTGATCGAGCGCCAGATCTCGCGCGCGGCGGCGACCGCCTTGGTGTCGTTCAACGCCGAGTAGTGGTGGAAGTGCGATTCGGGATCCGCGAAGGCGGTGCTGCGCATGGCCAGGAATCGCGATACGTACCACTGCTCGATGTCTTCGATTCGGGCGTCGACGTAAACGCCGAAGTCGAACAGGTCCGACACCATCAGGGTCGGACCGGTCTGCAGAACGTTGAGGCCCTCCAGGATCAGGATGTCGGGGTGGCGGACCACGTGCTTGGCCCCGGGGATGATGTCGTATTTGAGGTGCGAATAGACCGGCGCGCAGGCGTAGTCCGAACCGGATTTGACCGACGTCACGAACCGCATCAACGCCCGACGGTTGTAGCTCTCCGGAAACCCCTTGCGGTGCATCAAGTTTCGGCGATCCAGCTCGGCATTCGGGTACAGGAAGCCGTCGGTGGTGACCAGGTCCACCCGGGGGTGATGGTCCCAGCGCGCCAGGAGCGCCTGCAACACACGGGCGGTCGTCGACTTGCCGACCGCCACGCTGCCGGCCACCCCGATGATGAACGGCACCGGCCGGTCCGGGGCTTGCTGAGGTTCGCCGAGGAATTCGGCGGTGGCGGCGAACAGTCGCTGCCGCGCGGCGACCTGCAGGTGAATGAGCCGGGCCAGCGGCAGGTAGACCTCTTCGACTTCGAGCAAGTCGATCTGTTCACCCAGGCCCCGCAGGCCGACCAGTTCTTCCTCAGTGAGGGCCAGCGGCGTCGACATACGAAGCGCACGCCATTGCTTTCGGTCGAACTCCACATATGGGCTCGGCTCGCTAAGCCGCGGCATAGTGCAAGTGTTACAGGAGCGATGAAATGCCGAACGGCTGGGCTGGCGAAAAGTCAGCGCTGGATAGCGCGAGCGCCCTCACTGTGGGGTTAGTCGGCCGACTAGTCTCGTTCTCATGTCAGCCGACTTGACCCGCACCGCCATCTCGACCGCGTCACCGGGCGCCGAATACGCCGACACCGCGACCGCTGCCTACCGAGCAGCACTGCAGGTGGTCGAGTCCGTCGAACCACGCATCGCCGCGGCGACGCGCAAAGAGCTCGCCGACCAACGTGATTCGCTCAAGCTGATCGCCAGCGAGAACTACGCGTCGCCTGCGGTCCTGCTGACCATGGGGACCTGGCTGTCAGACAAGTACGCCGAGGGCACCGTCGGACATCGGTTCTACGCCGGATGCCAGAACGTCGACACCGTGGAAAGCGTCGCCGCCGAGCACGCTCGTGAGCTGTTCGGGTCGCCGCACGCCTACGTGCAGCCGCACTCGGGCATCGACGCCAACCTCGTTGCGTACTGGGCGATCTTGGCTACCCGGGTCGAGGCGCCGGGCCTGGCCGACGCCGGCGTCAAGCACGTCAACGACTTGTCCGAGGCGGACTGGGAGAAGCTGCGCAACAAGTTGGGCAACCAGCGCCTGTTAGGCATGTCGCTGGACGCCGGCGGCCACCTGACCCACGGCTTCCGGCCCAACATCTCCGGCAAGATGTTCCACCAGCGCAGTTACGGCACCGACCCCGACACCGGGTTCATCGACTACGGCGCCGTCGCAGCCGCCGCGCGCGAGTTCAAGCCGCTCGTGATCGTGGCCGGCTACTCCGCCTACCCGCGCCGGGTCAACTTCGCGACGATGCGTGAGATCGCCGACGAGGTCGGTGCCACCCTGATGGTGGACATGGCGCATTTCGCCGGGCTGGTGGCGGGCAAGGTGTTCACAGGCGACGAGGATCCGGTGCCGCACGCCCACGTCACGACCACGACGACGCACAAGTCGCTGCGCGGTCCGCGCGGCGGCCTCATCCTGTGCCAACCCGAATACGCCGACGCGGTCGACAAGGGCTGCCCGATGGTGCTCGGCGGGCCACTGTCACACGTGATGGCGGCCAAGGCCGTCGCGCTCGCCGAGGCGAGGCAGCCCGCGTTCCAGGCCTACGCGCGGCGGGTTGCGGACAACGCCCAGGCCCTGGCCGACGGCTTCCTCAAGCGCGATGCTCAGCTGGTCACTGGGGGCACCGACAACCACCTCGTGCTGCTCGACGTCACATCGTTCGGCTTGACCGGGCGCCAGGCCGAGTCGGCCCTGTTGGACGCCGGCGTCGTCACCAACCGCAACGCCATCCCCGCCGACCCCAATGGCGCCTGGTACACCAGCGGTATCCGGCTCGGCAGCCCGGCGCTCACTACCCGCGGCTTCGGTCCGGCCGACTTCGACCGGGTGGCCGAGCTGATGGTCGACGTTCTGTCCAACACGAAGCCGGAAGGCACCTCCAAGGCCAAGTACTCGCTGGCCGATGGCACCGTCGAACGGGTCAGCGCGGCCGCGGCCGAACTGTTGGACGCCAACCCGCTCTACCCCGGCCTCGCGCTGTAGGTTTCCGCCGTACGAGGGGCCTGTGGGAGTGGAGCCCGGCCGGACGGCGCGCTCGGGGACGAAAGTCACCAGTTGGCGCGACACGGCCCGGTCGATTTCATGAACCTGTGTACGCGGGTTACAGTTATCTCATGGCCGAAAGACCTGTCGCTAACGCGCTGACCCTGGAACTCGAGCCGGTCGTCGAAGCGAACATCGACCGCCACCTGTCCACCGAAGAAATCTGGTTCGCGCACGACTACGTGCCGTTCGACCGGGGCGAGAACTTCGCCTTCCTGGGTGGACGCGACTGGGATCCGTCGTCGATGACGCTGCCGAGGCCGTTGACCGACGCCTGCGAGATCCTGCTCCTGCTCAAGGACAACCTCGCCGCGCACCACCGCGAGCTGGTAGAGCACTTCATCCTGGAGGACTACTGGGGCCGCTGGCTGGGCCGGTGGACCGCCGAGGAGCACCTGCACGCGATCGCGCTGCGTGAGTATCTGGTGGTGACCCGAGAGGTCGATCCGACCGCCAACGAAGAGGCCCGCGTCCAGTACGTCATGAAGGGCTACCGCGCCGACACCTACTCGCAGGTGGAAACCCTGGTGCACATGGCGTTCGTCGAACGCACCCACGCGGTGTTCTGCGAGAACCTGGCCGCGCAACTCGAGGAACCCATCCTGGCCGGCCTCATCGACCGGATCGCCCGCGACGAGCGGCGCCACGAAGTCTTCTTCTCGAACCTCGTCGCGCACTGCCTCGAGTACACCCGCGACGAGACGATCGCGGCGATCGCCGCCCGCGCGGCCGACCTGCAGGTGCCCGGCGCCGACATCGACGCGTACGTGGACAAGGTGCAGAACGTCGAGAAGGCAGGCGTTTTCGGTCCTGAGCAACTGCGCCAGGCGATCTCCGACCGCATCACCGCATGGGGGGTCGCGGACGACCCCCAACTGCAGCACTTCGTCGTCGGCTGAACGCGCGCATCTCTCGATACCGGCCACCGGATGAAGGTGGTCGCGGCTCGCCACGTCGGCGCGCCTGCACAGCGGGCACGCGGCCACCGGAGTAGCGTCGTTCTCGATGGTCAGCGTCATGCTCTGCTGCCAGGGCGGCACCTCCCGTCACCACAACGGAAGGACCGGCCCCGGTCCTGGTGCTGCGGTTCCCGTCGACATGCCTGTGCGGGTCCGCGCGGGCTCATCCCGCTCGAGGAGCGCTACGTGACCGATATCCGGACCTACGTGATCGACACTTCCGTGCTGCTGTCCGACCCCTGGGCGTGCAGCCGGTTCGCCGAACACGAGGTGGTTGTTCCGTTGGTGGTGATCAGCGAGCTGGAGGCCAAACGCCACCACCACGAGCTGGGCTGGTTCGCCCGCCAGGCGCTGCGGCTGTTCGACGACCTTCGGCTGGTGCACGGACGGCTGGATCAGCCCATTCCCGTTGGGGCGCAGGGTGGTTCGTTGCACGTCGAGCTCAACCACACGGACCCGACGGTGCTGCCCAGCGGCTTCCGCAACGACAGCAACGACTCCCGGATCCTGAGCTGTGCCGCCAACCTCGCGGCCGAAGGCAAACGAGTTACGTTGGTCAGCAAGGACATTCCGCTCCGGGTCAAGGCCGCCGCGGTGGGGCTGGCCGCCGACGAATACCACGCGCAGGACGTGGTCGCGTCCGGATGGTCGGGGATGCGCGAGATCGAGACCGCCACCGAAGACATCGACGCCCTGTTCACCGACGGCGAGATCGATCTGGTGGAAGCGCGAGACCTGCCCTGCCACACCGGTGTTCGGCTGCTCGGCGGTAGCTCTCATGCGCTGGGCCGGGTGAACGCGGACAAACGCGTCCAGCTGGTGCGCGGCGACCGCGAGGCGTTCGGGCTGCGCGGACGGTCCGCCGAACAGCGAGTGGCGCTCGACCTGCTGCTCGACGAATCGGTGGGCATCGTGTCGCTGGGCGGCAAGGCGGGCACGGGCAAGTCGGCGCTCGCGTTGTGCGCCGGTTTGGAGGCGGTGCTGGAGAGGCGCACCCAACGCAAGGTGGTCGTCTTCCGCCCGCTCTACGCCGTCGGCGGCCAGGAGCTGGGGTATCTGCCCGGCAGCGAGAGCGAGAAGATGGGCCCGTGGGCGCAGGCCGTCTTCGACACCCTCGAGGGCCTGGCCAGCCCGGCGGTGCTGGAGGAAGTGCTGTCCCGCGGCATGCTCGAAGTGCTTCCGCTGACCCACATCCGGGGCCGGTCGCTGCACGACTCGTTCGTCATCGTCGACGAGGCGCAGTCGCTGGAGCGCAACGTCCTGCTGACCGTGCTGTCCAGGCTGGGCACCGGATCGCGGGTGGTGCTGACCCACGACATCGCGCAGCGCGACAACCTGCGCGTGGGCCGCCACGACGGCGTCGCGGCCGTGATCGAGAAGCTCAAGGGCCACCCGCTGTTCGCCCACATCACCCTGCTGCGCAGCGAGCGATCGCCGATCGCGGCCCTGGTCACCGAGATGCTCGAGGAGATCGCCGGCCCGCAGTGAGGGCGCCTGACCAGCGCGCTTGAACCCGGGTAACGGCGTCTTCGATAAACTTCTGCGGTGGCGAAACGACCCGACACCCAAGCCTGGCGCTACTGGCGCACGGTTGTCGGTGTGGCGGCTGCCGTCGCGGTGCTGGTGATCGGCGGGCTGACGGGCCACGTGACGCGCGCCGACGATCTGAGCTGCTCGGTCGTCAAGTGCGTCGCGTTGACCTTCGACGACGGGCCGGGGCCGTTCGATGAGCGACTGCTGCAGATCCTGAAGCAGAACGACGCCAAGGCCACCTTCTTCCTGATCGGCAACAAGGTGGCCGCCAACCCCGCGGGTGCCAAGCGCATTGCCGACGCGGGGATGGAAATCGGCAGCCACACCTGGGAACACCCCAACATGACCACGATCCCACGCGAAGACATCGCCGCCCAGTTCGCCAAGGCCAACGACGCGATCACCGCCGCGACCGGGCGCACCCCGAACCTGTATCGCCCCGCCGGGGGGCTGTCCGATCCGGTGGTCCGACAGACCGCCGGCCAGTTCGGGCTGGCCGAAATCCTCTGGGATGTCATCCCTTTCGATTGGGCGAACGACTCGAACACGGCCGCGACACGCTACATGTTGATGACTTACCTCAAGCCGGGCTCGGTGGTGTTGTTCCATAACACGTACTCGAGCACCGTCGACTTGGTGTACCAGTTCATTCCGGTGCTCAAGGCCAACGGCTACCGGCTGGTGACGGTCAGCGACCTGCTGGGGCCACGCGCCCCTGGCAGCAGTTACGGCGGCCGGGAGAACGGTCCGCCCGTCAACGCATTGCACGACATCCCGCCCGGCGACATCCCCACGCTGCCCAACACCCCCTCGCCGAAACCGATGCCCAACTTCCCGATCACCGACATCCCGGGGCAGAACTCGGGAGGGCCGAACAACGGTGCCTAGCACGGATTTCGAACCTACCTCTACATGATCACCGTGGGCTGGCTTCGGGATCGGCTCCCGCCGTCATGGCGTGGCCAGGCGCGGCAACGTGCCACGGGGCAACGAAAGTCTGTTCGGCGGTGGTTGATCCAGTACGGGTTCGACCTGAGCCTGTCCTACGTCCTGGCCGTCGTCGAAGCGGCCGCCATCTTGATTCCGCTGCGGGGCCACACTTCCGTCGGTGCCAACGCCGACTTCGCGCGGCAGAACACGGTGCCGGTGGTGTTGCTCGTCGTGCTGGGCATCGTCAGTGTCGCGGTGGCCGGCGCCATCAGCCTGGCTCCCACAGTGCGCTGGTTCGTCGCGGGCGACGACCCCACCCCGCAGCAACGCGAAGCCGTGATGAAGCTGGCCGGGCGCCAGTCGGCGATCCTGGTGACGTCCTGGGCACTGACCGGCGGGATCTTCATCCTGTTGAATCTCACTGACAGACCGCAGCTTCTGCTGCCGATCGTGCTCGGCGTGCTGCTCGGCGGATCGGCCGCGGCCGGCACCGGGATGCTGATCGCGCAGCGCACCCTGCGACCCATCATGCGCGCCGCCACGTTGGGCGCCGAGCCGCGGCTCGCGGTGCCGAGCGTGTATGCCCGCCTGGTCCTGCTGTGGTTTCTGTGCAGCGCATTTCCCATCGCGGTCATTGCGACGATGGTCGTTCTGCGCTCGTACGGGTGGCTGATCGAGAAGTCGGCGTCGCTGGACGTGCCGATTCTGGTGGTGTCGCTGGCGGCGCTGGTGCTGGGACTGCCCACCATGATCTTGACGTCGCGGTCGATCTCGGATCCGGTGGGCGAGGTCGTCGACGCGATGGCCGAGGTCGAGCACGGCCGCATGGACACCTATGTCGGCGCCTACGAACGCTCCCAGATCGGGCGATTACAAACGGGATTCAACCGGATGGTGGCGGGGCTCGCTGAGCGGGACCGGATACGCGACCTGTTCGGGCGTCACGTCGGGGCCGACGTCGCGCAGCGCGCCCTCAACGAGGGCGCATCCCTGTCGGGCGACGTGGTCGAGGCGGCCGTGCTTTTCATCGACCTGGTGGAATCCACCAGGCTCGCGGAAAGCCGCCCCCCGCAAGAGGTCGCGGAGGTGCTCAACGACTTCTTTCGCATCGTCGTGAACGCTGTCGACGAACATCACGGGCTGGTCAACAAGTTCGCCGGCGATGCCGCGCTGGCCGTCTTCGGGGTGCCGTTGCCGGCCGACGAGCCGGCCTCGTCGGCCCTGGCGACCGCCCGTGCGCTGGGCTCCCAATTGCGACGGCTGCCGGTCGATTTCGGCATCGGGGTGTCAGCGGGGCGGGTGTTCGCCGGCAATGTCGGCGCCGAAAACCGGTACGAATACACCGTGATCGGTGACGCCGTCAACGAAGCCGCGCGACTGGCCGACCTCGCCAAAACCTCCGACCGGCGGATCCTGTGCTCGGCGGGCGCCGTCGACGCCGCGGGTGAGGCCGAGCGCGCGCAGTGGGCCGAGTGCTATTCCACGGTACTGCGCGGGCGATCCGAGGCCACGCACGTCTCGGCGCCGACGGGCTCGGCGGGCTAGCCGGCCGACCCGCGTCAGGACTTGGAGACCTTCAGCGCGGCAATGATTTTGCCGACGAGATCGGCCGAAGCGGCATCGCCGATGGGTGTGCTGCCGATGAAGACGGTGACCGGCTTGGTGTCGACGGCGATGATGGTGACGGAATCGCCCTTGACGTTGCGACTGGGGTCGGCGATCGTGACGTCGGCGTCGACCCGCACGGCCTTGGTGCCGTCGACGGTGATCGACGAAGACTTCGTCGGTCCGAGCGTCGGCTGCGCGTTCGCGTATCCGGGGCCCGCGACGATGCATTGCATCAACTTCGTGGCTTGGGCCGAAAGGTCCATGCTGGGAACGAAATTGGTGACGGCGACCTCCGCCGTCATCATCCACTGATTGGCTCCGGGCACGTCCTGGGCAACTCCCAGTCCGCCGATCAGGTTCGGGCCCTGGTCGTCGGAGAACACCGTCCACCCGCCCGGCGCGGCGCTGGCCGGGAACGAAAGTTTGCCCGCGGCAAGGGAGTCGGTCCGTGGCATCTCGCCGCCGGACACGTTCGGGGTGCAATCGGTCGCGTTCTGCGCAGAGTTCTTCGGCTGCGAGACCGAGGTGCTCGTTGTCGAGGGCGCCGTGGCCGGCTTGTTGTCATGGCCGCCTCGCATCACCAACAGCGTCACCACCAGCGCGATGACCGCGAGCACGACCAGACCGGCGACGATCAGCCACGGCAGCTTCGAGCCGCGACCACCCGGCGGCGGCCCCGGGGGGTAGGGCCCGCCCGGGCCGCGCGGCGGAAACTGTTGTCCGGGTTGGGGATACTGCTGGTAGGGGGCGCCACCGGGCGGGGGGTAGGGGTACGCGCCACCCGGTGGGTACGCGTATGGACCGCCTTGCGGGTAAGGACCGGGACCGCCCGGCGGGTAGGGTCCCGGACCGCCTTGCGGGTAGGGGCCGGTACCGCCCTGCGGCTGGCCGCCCCAATTCGGGTCCTGCCCATACGGATTGGTTCCGTAGGGTCCCTGGCCGTAGGGACCGCCGGGAGGAGCCGTCATGGAAAACCACCCTTACTCTCGTCGACCACAGCCGTCACCGAATGACGGCCGGTTCAGTCTTCGGGCTTGACCTTGGCCATCGCCAGCACGTCGAGCCGCCGGCCGAGTTCGTCGATCGACAACTTGTCGCCGATCAGGCCGCGATCGATCACGGTCTGCCGAATCGTCTTGCGCTCCTTGAGCGCTTGTTTGGCCACCGCGGCGGCCTCCTCGTAGCCGATCGCCGAGTTCAGCGGCGTCACGATGGACGGCGACGACTCGGCCAGCTCGCGGAGGTGTTCGACGTTGGCGGCCAGCCCGGTGATGCAACGCTCGGCGAACAGCTTCGACACGTTGGTCAGCAGCTTGAAGGACTCGAGGACGTTGCGGGCCATCATCGGGATGTAGACATTGAGCTCGAACGCGCCGTTGCCACCGCCCCACGCGACGGCGGCATCGTTGCCGATCACCTGCGCGGCGACCTGCGTAACGGCCTCGGGCAGAACGGGATTCACCTTGCCGGGCATGATCGAGCTGCCCGGCTGGAGGTCGGGCAGCTGGATCTCGGCGAGGCCGGTCAGCGGGCCCGACCCCATCCAGCGAACGTCGTTGGCGATCTTGGTCAGCGACACCGCGATGGTGCGCAGCGCGCCGGAAGCCTCGACCAGCCCGTCGCGCGCCGCCTGTGCCTCGAACGAGTTTGCCGCCGTGCGCAATTCGCTCAGGCCGGTGGAGGCGACCAGCGTTTCGACCACCTTCGCGCCGAAACCGTCGGGAGCGTTCAGGCCGGTGCCGACCGCGGTGCCACCGATCGCCAGTTCACCCAGTCGCGGCAACGTGGCGCGTACTCGTTCGATCCCCGCCTCGACCTGCCGGGCGTATCCGCTGAATTCCTGACCGAGCGTCACCGGGACGGCGTCCATCAGGTGGGTACGGCCCGACTTGACCACGGTGTGCCACTCGCGAGCCTTGCCGGCCAGGGCGTCGTGCAGCACCTCGAGCGCCGGGATCAGATGACGCACGGCGGCCTCGGTGGCGGCGATGTGGGTTGCGGTGGGGAAGGTGTCATTCGACGACTGCGACATGTTGACGTCGTCGTTGGGGTGCACCGTGACACCGTTGGCGGCGGCGATGCTGGCGATCACCTCGTTGGTGTTCATGTTGGAGCTGGTGCCCGAACCGGTCTGGAAGACATCGATGGGGAACTGGTCGTCGTGCTGGCCGTCGGCGATCTCGGCCGCCGCGGCGATGATCGCGTCGGCCTTCTCGGGCGCCAGCAGCCCGAGGTCCTTGTTGACCTGCGCGCAAGCGCCCTTCAGCAAGCCCAACGCGCGGATCTGGGTGCGCTCCAGGCCGCGACCCGAGATCGGGAAGTTCTCGACCGCGCGTTGGGTTTGGGCGCGCCACAACGCTTTTGCGGGCACACGGACCTCGCCCATGGTGTCGTGCTCGATGCGGTACTCGGTGTCGTCAGCGGCCATTGAGTGGCGTCCTCGCTCTCGGTCGGTCAGGGCAGGGGATAGGCGGCGGAGGTGTCGCCGGTGAAGTCGATGGCGGAGTACTCGTTGAGTTTCGAAAGCCGGTGGTAGGCCTCGATCATCCGGACCGTTCCCGACTTGGACCGCATGACGATCGACTGCGTGGTGCAGCCGCCGGGGTAGTACTGCACGCCCTTGAGTAGATCGCCGTTGGTGACCCCGGTGGCGCAGAAGAACACGTTGTCGCCGGACACCAGGTCCTCGGTGGTCAGCACCTGATCCAGGTCGTAGCCCGCGTCGATGGCCTTCTGGCGTTCGTCGTCGTCCGTGGGAGCCAGCTGCGCCTGGATGGCGCCGCCCATGCAGCGGATCGCGGCGGCGGCGATGATGCCTTCCGGCGTGCCGCCGATCCCGGCCAGCATGTCGGTGCCCGAGTGCGGCCGGCAGGCCGAGATCGCACCCGCGACGTCGCCGTCGGTGATCAGCCGGATCCGCGCCCCGGTGGTCCGCACGTCCTCGATCAGCTTGGCGTGCCGCGGCCGGTCCAGGATGCACACGGTCATGTCGCGCACCGACAGCGCCTTGACCTTGGCGACGGCCTTGATGTTCTCGGAGATCGGGGCGGTGATGTCGAGCACGTGCGCGGCCTCTGGCCCGACGGCGATCTTGTTCATGTAGAACACCGCCGACGGGTCGAACATCGCGCCCCGGTCGGCCACCGCCAGCACCGAGATGGCGTTGGGCATGCCCTTGCTCATCAGCGTGGTGCCGTCGATCGGGTCCACGGCGAAGTCGCACTCCGCGCCGTCGCCGTTGCCGACCTCCTCGCCGTTGTAGAGCATCGGAGCGTGGTCCTTCTCGCCCTCGCCGATGACGACGACGCCGCGCATCGACACGGTGTTGACCAGCTCGCGCATCGCGTCGACGGCCGCCCCGTCGCCGCCCTCTTTGTCGCCGCGTCCGACCCAGCGACCGGCGGCCATGGCGCCGGCCTCGGTGACTCGCACCAGTTCCAAAGCCAGGTTGCGGTCCGGAGCCTCACCACGCGGTCGGCCCTGCGCTGAGGCCTGGCCGGCGGCGGCGGTCGAGCGGTCGCCCTCAACTGTCATGGTTGTCGATTGTCCCAGAAGCGGATCGGTCCGCTGGAACTGGGATACTTGGGGGATGACGGAGGAGCCGCCGCTGAATGCCCAGCTCGATGGGAACGTGGCCGGCGCGCCGTCTCCGCAGGCCGGACCCGCTCCCAGGCCGGCGAAGCCCCGGCTGTTGCAGGACGGCCGGGACATGTTCTGGTCCCTGATTCCGCTGGTCATCGGGTGCGTTGTGCTGGCCGGCATGCTGGGCATGTGCTCCTTTCAGCTGGGCAGCCACCAAGGCCCCGCCCCGTCGTATGACGCCGGCGCGGCCCTGCGTGCCGACGCGTCCGCGCTCGGCTTTCCGGTCCGGCAACCGCGGCTTCCCGCGGGCTGGCAGGCCAACTCCGGCCACCGCGGCGGCATCCAGGGCGGACGGACCGACCCGGCGAGCGGTCAACGGGTGAACGCGCCCATCTCGGTCGTCGGCTACATCAGTCCGACCGGGATGTATCTGAGCCTGACCCAGAGCAACGCCGACGAGGACAAGCTCGTCAATTCGATCCACCCGTCGGCCTACCCGACCGGAGCGGTCGATGTCAGCGGAACCAGCTGGGTGGTCTATCAAGGTTCCGGCCAAGACGGCGCGGACGCCGAGCCGGTATGGACGACCCGACTCAACGCTCCCGGCGGCGCCACCCAAATTGCGATAACCGGCGCCGGAAACACCGATCAGTTCCGTACGCTGGCGTCGGCGACGCAATCGCAACCGCCTTTGCCGAGCCGCTAGCTCACCCGCGCGAGCAAAGGGATCCTGTCAACGTGACTGCACCAGAGGCTGATCTGTCCGGATGGTCGGCGGCACCGTTCAGCGGTGAGGGATACACCCATGACGTCTACCGCAAGGGCAGTGGCCCGGGTGTGGTGCTGATCCCCGAGATTCCCGGAATCCACCCCGGTGTGCTAGCCCTGGGTAATCACCTGGTAGACAACGGCTTCACCGTCGCCATGCCGTCTTTGTTCGGCGAGCCGGGCAAGGCCAAGACGGCCGGCTACATCGCCAGTACGATCGGGCGGGCATGTGTGGCAAGGGAATTCGCGGCGTTCGCGTTGAACAAGCAGCGGCCGGTGTCGCTGTTCCTGCGTGCGCTGGCCCGTGATCTCAACGCGTCGACGCCCGGCAAGGGCGTCGGCGTGATCGGCCAGTGCTTCACCGGCGGGTTCGCGCTGGCGGCCGCGGTCGACGACAGCGTGCTGGCGCCGGTGCTTTCGCAGCCGTCGGTCCCGTTTCCGCTGGGCGCCGCGCGCCGTCGCGATCCCGGCCTGAGCGAATCAGAACTGGCCGCCGTGGCCGATCGGTGCGCCAACGACGGCCTGTGCGCGATGGGGCTGCGGTTCAGCGAGGACAAGGCGGTACCGCGCGAGCGGTTCGTGACGCTCAAGGAACGCCTCGGCGACGCCTTCGAGGTGATCGACATCGATTCGAGCCCCGGCAATCAGCACGGCTTCGGCAAGATGGCGCACTCGGTGCTCACCGACGAGGTCCGCGAAGTCGACGGCCACCCCGCCTACGAAGCCCGCAAGCGCGTGGTCGAGTTCCTCACGCAACGCCTTTTCTAGGTTCCTCAGGAGATTTCGCGCGCGCATGGCAATCGACGACCTCGTGGTCGAAACCAGCTACGGCCCGGTCCGGGGCGGGCAAGACGAGGGCGTCAAGGCGTGGAAAGGCCTGCGGTATGCGGCCGCGCCCGTCGGTGAGCTGCGGTTCCGCGCGCCCGAACCGCCCGCGCCGTGCGCCGAGGTCGCCGATGCCACCGCCTTCGGGCCTGCCTGCCCGCAACCGGTATTTCCCAACCTGCCAATAGATTTGGGTGCGCCGCAGGGTGAAGATTGCCTGCGGCTCAACGTCTGGGCGTCCTCTGGTACCAAGCCGGGTGACGCCAAGCCGGTGATGGTGTGGGTGCACGGCGGCGCCTACGTCCTGGGGTCGAGCAGCCAGACGCTCTACGACGGCCGCAGACTGGTGAGCCGCGGCGACGTGGTGGTGGTGACCGTCAACTATCGGCTCGGGGCGCTTGGCTTTCTCCACCTGTCATCGTTGGACATCGCGGGCCCGCGTTTCGATTCGAACGTCGGGCTGCGCGACGTGCTGGCGGCGCTGGAGTGGGTGCGCGACAACATCGCTGCCTTCGGCGGCGATCCGCGGCGGGTCACGCTGTTCGGCGAGTCGGCGGGTGCCGCCATCGTCACCACGCTGCTAACCAGCCCCGCGGCAGAAGGTCTGTTCGCTCGGGCGATCGCGCAAAGCTCGCCGGCCACTTCGGTGTACGACCGCGAGCGTGCAGGGCGGGTGGCGAGGGCATTCCTCGACCGGCTCGGAATCACCCCGTCGGAATCTCAACGGCTGGTGGAGATCCCGACGGCGGCGATCCTGGCCGCGTCGCAACGGGTGTTCGACGACGTGCCGGTGCGCAACCCGGGGACGCTGGCGTTCGTCCCGATCGTCGACGGCGACGTTCTGACCGACTACCCGGTCAAGCGGGCGCAAGAGGGCCGCTCACATCCGGTCCCGCTGATCATCGGCACCAACAAGCACGAGGCGATGCTCTTCCGGTTGCTGAGATCGCCGCTGATGCCGATCACTCCGAGAGCGATCACGTCGTTGTTCAACCAGATCGCCGCCGAACAACCCGATCTGCAGTTGCCCACCGAAGAGGAGATCGTCTCAACGTATTCGGGATTGCGGCGCAGGGCAAGGAGTTTGAGCATCGCGACGGACGTCGGCTTCCGGATGCCGTCGGTGTGGCTCGCCGAGGGGCACGCCCGCGTGGCACCGGTGTATCTCTACCGGTTCGATTACGCCACCCCATTGCTGAAGCTCACGATCGGGGCCGCGCATGCCACCGAATTGCCTTACGTCTGGGGCAATCTCGGTGCGCCCAAGGATCCGACGCTGATGCTGGGCGGCACCAAGTCCGCCAAGGCGGTGTCCAAGAGGGTGCGGACCCGATGGATCAATTTCGCCGCGAACGCCACGCCCGCGGGCCCCACCGGTGAGCCGCAATGGACGCCGTATACGGACGAGCGCTCCTGCCTGATCATCGATCGCCGTGACGCCCTGGCGCACGACGTCGATGCCAGCATCCGTGCCGCGTGGGGCAGCGAGATGGTCAGCTTTCGCTAGGCGGATGCCTTGTCCGCCAGGGCCTGTCGCTTCATTTCGCCGAACATCTCGACGTAGTACGACAGGCATTCCGACAGGGCCTGCTCGGTGTTGAACAGGGGCTGATACCCGAGATCGCGGGAGGCTTTCGCGATCGAGAAGAAATTGTCCAGATACAGCCGCTCGACGGCGAGCGGCTCGAGCAGCGGCGCCGGTATCCCGAACCGAAAATGCAGCCGCTGCCAACCCGTCATCGCCGCACGCACCATGGGGCCGTTCACCCGGGCCCGCGGCCACTTCTCCCCGCAGGCCTCGACCACCGGCCTGGCGAACTCGAACATGTTGATCGGCTCGGCATCGTTGATGAAGTAGGCCTGGCCGGGCGCGGTGCCGCCGGGCGTCAGGTGTTGCGCCGCCAGGATGAAACCGTGAATCAGGTTGTGCACGTAGGAGTTATCCAACCGGGCCGACTTGCGCCCGATCAGCACCTTGACGTGGCCGGCGATCACGCTTTCGAACAGCTTGCGGAACATCGTTTGATCGCCGCGGCCCCAGATGCCACTGGGGCGAATCGCACACGTCAACAGGCCGTCAACGCCGTTCTGGCCCAAGACGAATCGTTCGGCGATCACCTTTGTCTCGGTGTAGAGGTCGTTGAACCGGTTGGTGTAGGGCAGCGTCTCGTCGCCGCCGGCGATGTTCTGGCCGCCCATGACGACGCTGTTGGACGAGGTGTAGACGAAGCGCTGCACCCCGGCGGCCTGCCCGGCCCGGACCAGGTTCTCGGTTCCCCCGACGTTGACCCCGAAGCTGCGCTGCCGGTACTCGTCGGTCACCGACGCGCCGCCCATCAGGTCGATGATGGCCGCGGTGTGGAAGACGGTGTCTATGCCGTCGACCGCTTGGGCGCACACGGCCGTGTCGGTGATGTCGCCCTGCAGTACCTCAAGTTGCGGATGTGGTGGCAGCGGCGAGGGCGCACGGTCGAAGGAGCGGACCTGATGTCCACGGTCGAGCAAGGTGGACACCAGGTTGGCGCCGACGAATCCGGAGCCCCCGGTGACCAGGACGCGGCCGAGTTCGGCCGTCAGTGATGCATCACCCATGGCCGAAAGCATAACTGAAACGTGTTCCAGTTTGGGAAGAAATTCTCAATTCGACCCTCCGCGACCCCGAATTCAGGTGTCGTCGGTGTCGCCGGCCGCCAGCGTGTCTTCGATTCTCTTGCGGGCGCCAGCTAAGTGCTCTTCGCAGCGTTTAGCCAGCTGTTCGCCTCTTTCCCACAATTTCAGCGACTCGTCTAAGTCCAAGCCGCCTTGCTCGAGCGCCCGCACGACTTCGATCAGTTCGTCCCGGCACGCCTCATAAGCCAGGTGACTAATAGGTGTAATCGATTCGCCCTCCGCTGGGGTGCTGGAGTCGTCCGCGCCGTCGCTTTTACGCGCCATCGCCGCGTCCCTCGCTCACCGCGGCCACGGCGCCGTCGGCCACCCGCACCCGCAGCCGCGTGCCGGCCGGTGCGTCGTCGACCGAACGGAGCACGCGGTTCGTCGCCCCGATGGCTTGCACGGTGGTTTGCACGATGGCATAACCGCGGGCCAGCGTGGCCGCCGGCCCCAACGTCGCCAGCCTGGCGCTCAGGTGGCCGACGCGTTCGGTCTCGGTGGCGGCCAGCCGGGTGATGTCACGCCGGATCGCCGATCGGGCGCGGTGAACCTCGTCGGCGCGCGCCGTCAACGCCGCCAGCGGCTCGGCCAGCACCGGGCGGCTGCGAATCTGGGCCAGCGCCCGTTGCTCGCGGGACACCCAGTTGCGTAACGCGTGTGCGCTGCGCCGGCGCAGGTCGTCGATCAGCCGCTGCTCGGCGGCGGTATCGGGCACCACCTTCTTCGCCGCGTCGGTGGGGGTCGCGGCGCGCAAATCGGCGACCAGATCGCACAGCGGGTTGTCGGGTTCGTGGCCGACCGCACTGATCACCGGGGTGCGGCACGCCGCGATGGCGCGGCACAGCGTCTCGTCGGAGAACGGCAGCAGGTCCTCCACGCTGCCCCCGCCGCGGGCGATCACGATCACGTCGACCTCGGCGTCGCGATCGAGTTCGCCCAGCGATTCGACGATCTGGGCGACGGCATTGGGTCCCTGCACGGCGGTGTTGCGCACCGCGAAGCGCACCCCGGGCCAGCGTGCGGCCGCCACGGTGGTCACGTCGCGTTCGGCGGCGCTGGCCCGGCCGGTGATCAATCCGATCTTGTTGGGCAAGAAGGGGATCGGTCGCTTGAGTCGAGGATCGAAGAGCCCCTCGGCATCCAGCAGCCGGCGCAGCCGATCGATGCGGGCCAGCAGCTCGCCCACACCGACAGCGCGAATCTCGGTGAGCCGCAACGAGAATGTGCCCCGGCCCGTGTAGAACGACGGCTTGCCGCGCACCACCACCTGCGTGCCTTCGGCCAGCTTCACCGGCGCGGCAAGCACCAGGTCGCGCGGGCACGTCACGGTCAGCGACATGTCGGCGGCCGGGTCACGCAGCACCATGAACACGGTTTTGGAGTCCTGCCGCATCGAGATCTGGGCAAGCTGGCCCTCGACCCAGACGGTGCCGAGCTTGTCGATCCAACCCGCGACCCGAATGGCCACCGCGCGCACCGGAAAAGGGTTCTCGGCGGAGTTCGGTTCGGAGGTAACGGCCGGGGTCACTTCGCGTTCGCGCGGGTGATCCTGTTGGCGAGCAGCGTCTGGAACGGTGCGCGGCCCTTGGTGGCCTGCTCGTAGGCCAGCAGGGCTTCGAGGTCATCCACACTCAGCGATTGCAGACGGGCGCGCAGCTGCGCCAGCGTCAACGACGAGTAATCCAGCTCGGTGACCACCTCCGGTTGCGGAATCGAGGCATTGGCGGCCGGCTTGTTGGATTGGCGGGCGGACTTGGTCAGCGCGCCGGCATCTTCGTGCGCGTCGGCCACCGAGTACAGCGCGAACCGGCCCTCGGCCCGGCGCTCGCCCTCGCCGCCGTCTTGCGCGGGGAGGTAGGCGCTGTCGATCGCGTCGTTGATGTCCTCGTCGAAGGTCGCCCATTCCGGCTTCTCGTCCTTGGGCGGGAAGATCGATTCGAGGGTGCTGTCGCCCTTGATTGCCAGCTCGGCGAGGTTCTGTTGAAAGCGCATCACGATGTGCGCCGCTTGGCTGGCCAGTGTCATCGGGTACATCAGGATGGTTTTCGGCAGCCTGATGGTCTCCTCGACAGCGACTGTTGCCGCGCCGACCAGCAGCCGAACTCCATACGGTGCAGTGCCCATGGGTCCAAGATTGCCCTAAGCGGCGGCTAACTCCAAGCCCACAAGCGCGAGCTGGCAACCCTGTGTCGGCAGTCAGTACCCTGGATGGCATGCCGCCGACTATCGACATGGGGATTCCCGGCCGTGTGGGAGGACCAGCGCGATCGGCAGCCGGCGACCCAGTCCGTAAGCGAGTGCTCCTGGCCGAACCGCGCGGCTATTGCGCCGGCGTGGACAGGGCCGTGGAGACCGTGGAGCGCGCATTGGAAAAGCACGGCCCACCGGTCTACGTGCGTCACGAGATCGTGCACAACCGCCACGTCGTCACCACGCTGGAGAAGGCCGGTGCCGTGTTCGTCGAGGAGACCGACGAGGTCCCCGAGGGCGCGATCGTGGTGTTCTCCGCGCATGGTGTCGCCCCCACGGTGCACGCCGCGGCCGCCGATCGGAACCTGCACACCATCGACGCGACCTGCCCGCTGGTGACCAAGGTGCACAACGAGGCCAGGCGATTCGCGCGCAACGACTACGACATTCTGCTCATCGGCCACGAGGGCCACGAGGAGGTCGTCGGCACCGCCGGTGAGGCGCCCGACCACGTGCAGTTGGTCGACGGGGTCGCCGCCGTGGACAACGTGACGGTGCGCGACGAGAACAAGGTGGTGTGGCTGTCGCAGACGACCCTGTCGGTAGACGAGACCATGGAGATCGTCGAGCGGCTGCGGCAACGGTTCCCGAAGCTGCAGGACCCGCCCAGCGACGACATTTGCTACGCAACCCAGAACCGGCAGGTCGCGGTCAAGGCGATGGCGCCGGAGTGTGAGCTGGTGATCGTCGTCGGGTCGCGCAATTCATCGAATTCGGTGCGGCTGGTCGAAGTGGCGCTCGGTGGCGGGGCTGCCGCCGCGCACCTGGTCGACTGGGCCGACGACATCGACCCGGCGTGGCTGGAAGGCGTCACCACCGTGGGCGTCACCTCAGGGGCATCGGTCCCCGAGGTCCTGGTGGAGGGCGTGCTGGCACGGCTCGCCGAGTGCGGCTTCGACGTGGTGCAGCCGGTCACGACCGCGCAGGAGACCCTGGTGTTCGCTCTACCGCGCGAGATCCGGTCCGTTCGCTAGGGGCCGCGCGGCGCCTCGGACGATCGTGACGACCCGCTACGCCCGGCTACGCCGCGCTTGCGATTGTCACTAGACGTCGTACTCCCACGATTCCGCCGGTGGCCGTCCGGGCGTCCGCGAGCGGCTGCGGCGCTCGGTGTGTGGCTCGCGCGGCGGGTCTTGCGAGCCCGAGCCCCGGTAGCGGACCTGCGAAATGGGGTGATGGGTCGTGTTGGAGCCGTTTGACGGGGGCCGCCGGCGCCTCGGTTCGTAGGACGGCTGGTACGGCTCGCGGCTCTCGTAGCGGCTCCCGTAATTGGTGCCGCTCGGCGGGTCATATCGGTCGCCGTAGGACTCGAGACCGTCGAAACGGCTGCTCCGCGGGGTGGGCCGCTCGTAGGGATTGCGGCGCGTGCGCGGTTCGCGACGGGGTTCCCGGGGCGCTTGGCCGCGCGAATCGGGGTCGGCGTCCGGCCGGGGCCGGCGGCGCGGGCGCCGGGGCGGCTCGGTGGCGTCATAATCGCGGGCCGAGGCGGCGCCGCGCCGGGTGCTGCGTCGTTCGCGATCGGGCCGCTCGGCCGGTTCGGATCCCTCGCCCAAAGACTCGCGGGAATGCCGGGAGCGGGTGCGAGCCGAACGCGTGGTGCGTGTCGTGCCGCGGGTCCTCGACGAAGAGCCCGACCTGCGGCCGCGGCGGGAACCGGCGGTGTCTTCGGCGTTCTCCGCGTCGTCATCGGGCTGCAGCGCCGACTGCGCTTTGGCGACGATGCCGTTGAAGAAGGACTTGACGTCGACACTGGCGCCGCCCGAAGCGTCCTCGGAGGCATTCGTCGTGGTGGTTTTCTTGTAGCCGTTTCCGAAATACCAGCGGGCCAGCCCGATCGCCAGCACGGCACCGGCGGTGCCCAGCATCAGCGGGAAGCGCTCGATCAGCGGGTAGCCGCAGTTGATCAGCAGGTCTTTGAGGCGGCCGACCTTGGCGTCGTGGAACAGCCAATAGGCGCCCGGGACCGCGGCGAACAGGATCAGGGGCGGCTGGATGATCGTCGTGAAGATGCCGTCCTGGCGCACCGCCAGCACCGCCGCCACGCAGCCGGCTATATAGAAGCCGGCGAAGACGTGGGTCAGCTCTTTGTGACCAGCGTCGATGCCGTAGCCGATGGCGGTCGCGGTGACGGCGATAAGCAGCGCTGCGTACCAGGGCACGCCTGGGATGTTTGGGTGGATCGACCGGTGAGCACCCTCCACCGTCGAACTTGCCCGCTGTGCTGACACATGTAGACCGTACCGGGAATGGGCCGAAAGGCCCGTAAATACCTCGTAGGGATCCTGGCGTGCCATGCCGGGGTGCGCCTCGGCGGTGACCAACGGTCCCCGGCGCCGACCGGCGCCGAGACACCTAGACTTGGTTCCCCGTGAGCCTGAGCCTGGGAATTGTGGGTTTGCCCAACGTCGGCAAGTCGACCTTGTTCAACGCGCTGACCCGGAACAACGTGGTGGCGGCCAACTATCCGTTCGCGACGATCGAGCCCAACGAGGGCGTCGTCCCGCTGCCCGACCCTCGGCTGGACAAGCTGGCCGAGATGTTCGATTCCGAGAAGGTCGTGCCGGCGCCGGTGACGTTCGTCGACATCGCCGGAATCGTCAAGGGCGCCTCCGAAGGGGCCGGGCTGGGCAACAAGTTCCTGGCCAACATCCGCGAGTGCGACGCGATCTGCCAGGTGGTGCGGGTGTTCGCCGACGACGACGTCGTGCATGTCGACGGCAAGGTCGATCCGGGCTCCGACATCGAGGTGATCGAGACCGAGCTGATCCTCGCCGACCTGCAAACCCTCGAAAAGGCGGTCCCGCGGCTGGAGAAGGAGGCCCGCAACAACAAGGACCGCAAGCCCGTGCACGAGGCGGCCGTCGCCGCGGAGGCCGTGCTCAACACCGGCAAGACGCTCTTCGGTGCCGGTGCCGACACGTCGCTGCTGCGCGAACTGAATCTGATGACGACCAAGCCGTTTCTGTACGTGTTCAACGCCGACGAAGCCGTGCTGACCGACGATGCCCGCAAGGCCGAGCTGTCGGCCATGGTCGCACCGGCCGATGCCGTGTTCCTCGACGCGAAGATCGAGGCCGAACTGCAAGAGCTGGACGACGAGTCGGCCGCCGAGCTGCTGGAGTCCATCGGCCAAATCGAACGTGGGCTAGATGCGTTGGCGCGGGCCGGATTCCACACCCTCAAACTGCAGACCTATCTGACGGCGGGCCCAAAAGAGGCGCGCGCGTGGGTGATTCATCAGGGTGACACCGCGCCGAAGGCCGCCGGGGTGATCCACACCGACTTCGAAAAGGGCTTCATCAAGGCCGAGATCGTCTCCTATGACGACCTGATTGCCGCCGGCTCGATGGCGGCGGCCAAGGCCGCCGGCAAGGTCCGCATGGAGGGCAAGGACTACGTCATGGCCGACGGCGACGTGGTGGAGTTCCGCTTCAACGTCTAGTCAGCCGCATTGTGTGCACCGGCTAAAAGTGCGGCAGGCGCTGACACTGCTAGGTACGCTGGCCTGCACTCGACGAGACCTCAGGGGGTCCGATGACGCCAGAAGATGTTGTACGCGCTGAGTTGAGTGCGTGGCATGCCCTCGACGTCGAGGAGATCGTCGGCCACTTTCATCGGGACGGTGTCTGGGACAACGTCGCATTGGGCGCTCACCGCGGACACGCCGAAATCAGGGCGGCCGTCGAGGGCTACGTCCGACGAATGGAATCAGCTGACTTGCGGGTTGTGAACATTGCCGTCAACGGCAACGTTGTGTTGACCGAGCGTATTGACGAGATGGTCTACGACGGCAACAAAATTTCAGCGCGTTGTATGGGCGCCTTCGAGGTAGAGGGCGACAAGATCACCGCCTGGCGCGACTACTTCGACGTTCCGTGATCCCGATGCAGATCGTCAGGGGATCATAGAATTTCAGTTCACTGTTCAGTGCGTGGCCGTTATCGAGGATCACGCTAGAATTCTGTACATGACGACGCTTCCATTGGCCGAGGTTCGAGCGAACCTATCGAAGCTTGTCGATGAAGCGGTACGTACCCATCAGCGGATCGAGGTCACTCGGCAAGGCCGGCGGGCTGCGGTGATTCTGAGCGCGGACGACTACGACTCGATCATGGAAACGCTCGACATCCTCAGCGATCAAGAGTTGATGCGCGATGTGCGAGCGGCTGAGGAAGACGACGAGATCTTCTCACTGGACGAGGTAACCGAGGAGATGCGCGCCGCCGGGCGGCTGCCTCGGTGACTTACCGGATCGAGCTGACCAAGGCTGCGATGCGGGCGCTGACGGAATACCTGCCCGAGCCCGTCGCTGTCGCATGTTGGGAGTTCATTCGCGGCCCGCTGGCGGAAAACCCCTACCGCGTTGGCAAGCCCCTTGGCGATCAACTCGAGGGCAGGTATTCCGCCCGGCGTGGCGAATTCCGGGTCATATACCAAATTTTCGATGACCGAGTAATCGTCAGAGTCATCCATATCGGGCACCGCCGTGACGTTTATCGATGACGCGACGTGGTCGAGTTCCGGTTCACGTGTAGCGGCAACGCCATTCGCGTTATTGCGAATCCTGCGCGGTGAACACGTCGATCGGTCTTCCGAGCGTCAGCATCACCAGGGGGATCTGGCGGCTCGTCAACTTCTGACAAGTAATGTACGGCGGGTACAGGTGCGCCATGTAGGCCCAGACCTGATGACGCTCTTCGCCTTCGGGCTCGCGCCAGGTGGCCTCGAACGCCTGGGTCGCGATCTGCACACCGATTGCCTTGGACGCCAAGATATTCAAATACCAATCCGGATGCGTATCGGCGCCGCCTTTTGATGCGACGATCACGATCTCGCCACCGAAGTTGCCGTAGATTAACGGCGTGACGTAAGCCTTCCCCGACTTTCGGCCCACGCACCTGATCAAGCAGTGCGTCGTCATCTCACGTCCTCCGACCGCAGTGAGGTCGAAGATGTGGCCCTGCGCGCCCCGGGAAGTCAGGTAGATCTCTAGGTGCTCACTGATCCAGTTAGCGCGCGTCGCTTGCATCGCTGCGGCATCGGGATCGGCCATGGATGACTCCTGAATCTAGGCGGGTGAAGCTGATCGGACCTCAACCTGCGGTGGATAACCCGATGGGGTCCGTGTCAACCCTCTGGCACCGACGCAGTCGGTGCTGCTGCGAAGCGATAACTGGCGGAAGCCGATGCGAGGGGGTCGAATTCCGCTTTCAAACAGCGTCTTGTGGCAAAGCCGCTTCACGCTGATTCTGATCTCGCTTCCCAGGCGGGGGCGGCCCCTCTCGATCGACGACGAAAGTCAGCCTCGATCGAATTCCACACTCGTTCACGAAGTTTCACGCGACGGCGTGGGCGATCAGCAGGTGCGGCGCGTTGTCGTCTTCACTGATCTGACGGTGTTCCACTATGAGACCGGTGCTGCGAAGCGTGTCGATCACGTCCGCCACCGGACGGAGCTGAAAGCCGTGTCCGGTAAATGGCAGTTTTGCCATCACATCGGGGTCGGCAAGTCCGATGACGAGTCGACCCCGGCTGTTTATCACCCTGGCAAGCTCTGTGAACGCTTGGTCGAGCTCCGCGACGAAGTAGATGGTGTTGACGGTAATGGCGCCGTCTAATGCCCCATCGGAAAACGGTAACTGCGTGATGGACCCGGAATGCAACGACAGCCGCCCGGTTGCGATCTCGCGACGGTAGCGTCCTGCGGCCTGGCGCAGCATCGTCTCCGACACCTCGACGCCATGAACACTGCCCGACGGACCGACACTGTCAAGCAGAAATTTCAGCCCGACTGCGCCACCGAACCCGACATCGGCCACCGTCGACGCTTCACCAGGTTGCAGCGCTCGCGCGGCCGCGCTCACGAAGCGCCGGTTGCCCCGATTGAGCGCCGCACCCACCAGCCGTCCGCGTAGACCACGTGGATGGCCGAGCTGCTTGGCGATACCCGCCATGACGGCGTCGCGGGCGCCCATCTGACGACCGTAGAGCAGACACTGATGCGACACGGCTTTTTGGATGAAGTGACGGGAGCGCAGACGGCACGGCGTCCGGTCGGTGGATGAATGTCGTCTAGCGGTCGTGACGAGGGGCCGTCCGACGTGGTCGACTTTCGGTTCACCATCTTGGGCGACCCTCGGCAGCTGAAAAAGGTACGACCGTGCCAAAATCTGGTTGCGCAATCGATACCGATTCGCCTAACTTAGGCATGGGTCAAGTCACACGTACGGGCCGATGTGGCACACATCCCAGCAACAGGTGTGAGGCGGTCTCGTATTTCGCGGCCGGCCTGGACGAAGGAATAGCTCGTTGTCAGCAGAGAAGGGGGCCGCGCGGCCCACAAACCTTGCGCTCGTAAAAAACGCGGCGGCCGAGAACGACCGCGCTTGGGTGTCGAAGGCGCTGTGTCGTGGAACAGATCCGGACGCACTCTTTGTGCGCGGTGCCAAGCAACGTGAGGCTACGGTCATCTGCCGTCGCTGCCCGGTGATGAGAGAGTGCGGGGCCGAGGCGCTCGACAATAAGGTCGAATTCGGCGTATGGGGCGGCATGACCGAGCGCCAGCGCCGGGCTCTGCTCAAGAAAAATCCTCAGGTCGCCTCGTGGACGGAGTTTTTCGACAAGCGCAACGCCGGCTCGGTCGGATAGCAGCTGGGCGGCCCGCTGGAGGCAGATCGGGAGTTGGCGGCAAGAACTTGTCGGAGCCCGCGTTTAGCATTCGGTGCTCAGATACGCACCGGGTAAGCGCGAGGGAGACCGCATGAAGTTCGTTTCGACCAGAATCATCACCGCCGACGTCAGCCGGCTCGTGAGTTTCTACGAGATGGTCACCGGGGTCTCCGCGATCTGGGGCAACGAGCTGTTCGCCGAAATCCCGACGCCGGTCGGCACGCTGGCGATAGGCAGCGACAAGACCGTTCCGTTGTTTGGGGCCGGGTCGGCCGAGCCCGCGGCCAACCGGAGCGCCATCGTGGAGTTCATCGTCGAGGATGTGGACTCCGAATACGAGCGGCTCCGCGAGCACGTGGCCGAGTTCGTGACGACGCCGACCACGATGCCGTGGGGAAACCGCGCGTTGTTGTTCCGGGACCCCGATCGGAACCTGGTCAACCTGTTCACTCCGGTGACCGAGGAGGCGCGGGCCAAGTTCGGAGTGTGAGCATGGCACTTTCGAATCCGATTACTACTTGCCCGGATGGTCGCCGAGGGAAATTCTTAGGTGATGGCGACTTTCAAGCGGGCGGTGCGGTGGGCGATGACCGTGATGGTGGGCGGCGCAGCGGCGCTGTCCGCTCTCGGTCTTGCCGGCGACATCGTCGCCCAGGCGGCCCCGGCCCCGCCGCCTACCGGTCACTGGTGCCCGGGTGATCCATGGAACCCATCCTGGGGCAACGTCTCGGACTGGGACTGGCATCAGTGCCACGACTGGCAACACCCGTGCGGACCGTCTGCCCCGGCCGGCTGGGGGCCCTGGGGACCTCCACCGCCATGGGCTCCGCCGCAGCCACCTCAACCGGCCTGGGCGCCCGGAGCGCAAATGATGTGGAATCCGACCGGCGCCGGCAACTGGGGAATCTGGAACAACGGGGTATGGACGCCGATCTGACCGGGTCTGCCACCACCGGGTGCGCCCTGGGCGGGTCGAATCGCCAAAGGCTTAGGGTGAACTGTGGCCATTGAGGACCGCGCCGAGCCGCCCGCGGAGCTGGAGCGCCGGGCTCACGAGCTCGATGAGCGCGAAGAGACCCTCGCCCAGCGCGAGGCCGAACTCAAACGACGCGAATTCCAGGCGGGCAGAAGAGACCGGGTCGCCGACCAACGTGAGCGAATAGCGGACGACCGCGAGAGGCTGGCAGACGAACGCGAGCAGCGCGCGGACGAACGTGAGGGCACGTCCGCGGAGCGCGAACGTGAGCGGCTGCGCCGGGTGGACGAACAGGGAAAGCGGCTGCGAGCACGCGCAAAGCGGGAGCAGGCCGACGTCGACCGTGAGACGGCGCTCAGCGAACGAGGGGGCGATCCCGCCTAACCGCTGGGAAGCTCCCTGCCGGAAGCTGCCAAGCCGACATGCCTGAAGCGCAGGTATTAGCTGCGGGAAATTCATCGAGGCGTAATCAATTTGCTCTACGTGCGGCGCAGGTCATTGGCCGTGCGGGGAATGACGTGCGCCACAAATTTTGGTTCACGATAATTGTTATTGCTAGCCTCGCTGCCCATGGTCGTTATTGCAACTTTGATGTCGCTGATCAGCCAGGTCTCCGGCACGCCGTATATTGCGGGTGGAGATTCACCCGCCGGTACCGATTGTTCGGGACTCGCGTCGTGGATTGCGAATGCAGCGACTGACAGGCCCGTGTTTGGTAATCGATTCAACACCGGAAACGAAGAGGGCGCATTACTGGCGCGCGGCTTCCAATATGGAACCGCCCCCAACGCCGTAGTCATCGGCTGGAACGGTGGCCACACCGCGGTGACGCTGCCGGATGGAACGTCCGTCTCCAGCGGGGAGCGTGGCGGCGTGCATATCGGCGGTGCGGGCGCCTACCAGGCCGGATTCACCCACCATATGTTCCTTCCGATGGCACCGGACGAGGGCGCGCCGCCGCCGCCTCTGTTCGCTCCGCCACCCGCGCCGGACGCTCCGCCGCCCCCGGCTGACGCTCCGCCGCCGCCTGCGCCGGATGCGCCGGCCCCCCCAGCGCCGGATGCGCCGCCGCCGCCCGTTTTGATCGACGCTGCGGCGCCGGCGGAACCGCCCCCACCGGTTGCCTGAAATACCGTTATTCCGGGAACGCAGGAATTGCGAATTAATAACAAATACAGCACAGACTCACTCTGATAATGGTGAGGCATTCCTGTGCTGTGGGCGCCGGGGATAATGTTTTCCGAAAGTGAAATATCGCCGCAAATTGCTGATTTGTGAGCTACGCCACTATCAGACGTGCGGTGAAGGTGTGCTCATGTGTCATTTGTGACGCATGAGCACACTTTGCTCTAGCCATTACGTAAGCAAACTACGCCCGGCGTTGGCCGCCGGAACGCCGCCGCGGCGCCCACCGCTGGCCGGATAGGCTGGCGCTGCCCGCGGAGATCGGGCGGGCGTAACTGGTACCAGCGAACCGAGGCGGGCCGCAATGATCTTCATCGTCGTCAAGTTCGAGACCAAACCCGAGTGGACCGACCGCTGGCAAGACCTAGTCGCGTCGTTCACCGCGGCGACCCGGGCCGAGGAAGGCAATCTGTGGTTCGAGTGGTCGCGCAGCCTGGACAACCCGACGGAGTACGTCTTGGTGGAGGCGTTCCGCGACGACGAGGCCGGCGCCATCCACGTCAACAGCGACCACTTCAAGCGCTTCATCCAAGAGGTCCCGCAGGCGCTGAAGTCCACGCCCAAGATCATCAACCAGACCATCGATGCCACGGGCTGGTCGAAGATGGGTGAAATGGCGGTCGGCTAATCCTCGACTAGCCGACCGCGATCTCGATTTCGCCGCCCAGGGCGTAACCCGGTGTGAGCGGAAGCCTGTCGCCGCTCCAGAACGAGCCCGGATCGAAGAAGTTCGAGTACTTCTCGGTGGTGAGCAAGCCCATTTCCTCGTAGGTGATGGCCACCGTCTCCGCACAGTACGCCGCTTCCAGGCCGAGCCGCTGGCGCTCTTTGCGTCGCTCCATCGACTCTCGAACCTTACTGTCCACCAACGGGATTCCGCGCACCCAGTCGTACGCGTTGGGTAGCCGGCCACGCAGCCAACGGCCGGTCAGGCGCATGGTGGTGGGGAACGCGGTGCCGTCCATCCGCGCGATCACGCGCAGCAACTTGTTCTCTTGCTCGCGATCGGCCGGCGGAGTGAGCTGACGTAGCCAGCACCGTTGGTGGTAGCGCTGCGACCACTGCAGCACGGATTGCGCAAGGTCGTTGAGTTGCACGCCGCGGTGATTCGTTCCGGTCCACAAGTCGACGAGCTTGTCACCCAGTTCGGCGTGCCAGATCAACGGTGGCAAGTCGTCGATCGCCACCGTCATGCCGACATGGTTCACCGGGCTGTTGGTCAACGTCTGGATGGCGCGGTCGGGTCCCGAACCGCCGCGAAACAGCCACAGATCACCGGTCCTGGTCTCTTCGAGCGCCTGGTTCAAGGTGAGCATCGTCGTGTAAACCCGTCCGCCGTTACGGTTTTCGCCAATGTCGTCGCAATTGTGAGCCCGGCGGTACGAGCCGCTCAATGCGGCACCGTACGTTGCGGGCACACAAGTCAATCACAATTGGGGCATAACGACTCGGCGGCGCATAGCCTGGTGCGATGCGCAATGTGTGGAAGTGGGTGGGACTGGCCGGCGCGGCCGGCGTCGTCGCCGGGGGCGTGCTGGTGGTTCGCGACCAACGCAAACGACGTGCATACACCGCGGACGAGGTCCGGGACCGCCTGCATCAACGGTTGGCCGAATACAACGGGCAAGGCGCTTAGTCCGAGTCTGAATCGGCCGGGGCCTCGACGGCGAACAACCGGTAGGTGCCCGAGAATCCCTTCAGCTCCACATTGCGGCCGTCGTCGAACCGAATGCCGTCGGAATCGGAAAGCGCGTCTCGCACCGGCTGACTCACCAGAATCTGGCCGCCGACCGCTTGTGCCGCGACGCGGGCGGCCATTGCGACGTTGCGGCCGAACAGATCATCGCCGCGACGCACCGAACGGCCCATATGGATGCCGATCCGAACGCGAATCTCCTCGCGCCGCTTGCGGTTTGCCTCCCTGTGTAACGCGCGCTGCAGATCCATACCGCAGCGCACCGCTTGTTCGGCGCGAGCGAACGCGATCATGAATCCGTCGCCTTGACTCTTCACCACGTGACCGGACCGCCGCTGCACCAGTTCAGAGACCAGCTTGTCGTGCGAGCTGATCAGCTTGACCCACGCGCGGTCGCCGATCCGCTCGTTGAGCTTGGTGGACTCCTCGATGTCGGAGAACAAGATCACCACCCGGCCGTCCGGGGTGACGCGGGCGAGGTCGGGTCGCTCGACTTCGGCCCAGTCCGCCAGGTCTTCGATGCTGCTGCGCACCGCCGCGCCGAAACCTTCCTTGCGCATCAGGTTGGCGGTATTCCAGACCCTCTTGACGGCCTCGCGACCGCCCGACAGCAGCTGGGTGCGGGCATCGATTCGCTGTCGCATCTCGTCGAGCTCCTGCTGGCTACGCACCAGCAACCGCCACAGCACGATCAGCGCTACACCTTCGATCGCGGCAATTCCGGCCAGGATGTAGACCGTGAGGTGCAGCGGGTCAGCCATGCGGCCATCCTTTCAAGGCCGCGGGCCAGTCAGGTTGTCGGCCCTATTGGCAGTGTCTAGTGTGGACTCCGCCAGCCGCGGGTAGTGATCTCAAAGGAGCCGGATCAGGTGACTTTCGGGAGGAGCGGTTTTGGCCGAGGACGACAGTAAACCATCTGACCTGCTGGTGATCTTCGGAATCACCGGTGATCTGGCCCGCAAGATGACGTTCCGGGCGTTGTACCGGCTCGAGCGCCGCGACATGCTGAACCATCCGATCGTGGGCGTCGCCAGTGACGACATCACGATCGAGCAGCTGCAGGACAGGGCCCGCGACGCCGTCAAGGCATCGGGCGAGGCGTTCGACGAAGCCGTCTTCGACCGACTGGCGGAGCGGCTGTCTTACCTGCACGGCGACGTCACCGACGCCGGTCTCTACAAACAACTCGCCAAGAAGATCCCTGCGGACTCCCATCCGCTCTACTACCTCGAGATGCCGCCGGCCTTGTTTGCCCCCATCGTGGAGAATCTGGCCAAAGCCGACCTGCTGGAGCACGCCCGGGTGGCGGTCGAAAAGCCGTTCGGCCACGACCTGGACTCGGCGCGCGACCTCAACGAGCGGCTGCGCGCGGTGCTCGATGAAGACCAAATCCTGCGTGTGGACCACTTTTTGGGCAAGCAACCCGTCGAAGAGCTGCAATACCTGCGGTTCGCCAACCAAGGGCTCGCCAAGCTGTGGGACCGCGACAGCATCTCCGAAATCCACATCACCATGGCCGAGGACTTCGGCATCGAAGACCGCGGCAAGTTCTACGACGCGGTGGGCACACTGCGCGACGTCGTACAAAACCATTTGCTGCAGGTGCTTGCCCTGGTCGCCATGGAGCCCCCCGTCGGCGCGGGCGCCGACGACCTGAACGACAAGAAGGCCGAGGTTTTCCGTGCGATGCCGGCGCTGGATCCGGAGCGTTGCGTCCGGGGACAGTACCGTGGCTACACCGATGTCGCCGGTGTGGCAAAGGATTCCACCACCGAGACCTACATCGCGCTGCGAACCGAGATCGACAACTGGCGCTGGGCGGGGGTGCCGATCTTCCTGCGGGCCGGAAAGGCGTTGCCGGAGAAGGTGACCGAGGTCCGGATGTTCCTGCACCACGTCCCGGGATTTTCGTTCCTGCCCAACCGCCGGCCGCCCGAGTGCAACCAGATCGTGCTGCGCATCGACCCCGATCCCGGGATGCGCCTGCAGTTGTCGGCTCAGGTCGGCGATTCGTGGCACGACGTCCACCTGGATTCGTCGTTCGCCGAGGATCTCGGCGAACCGGTCCGGCCGTACGAGCGGTTGCTCTACGCCGCGTTCAACGGAGATCGCCAGTTGTTCGCCCGCGAAGATGCCATCGAGGAGACGTGGCGAATCGTGCAGCCCGTGCTGGACAAGCCGGGCCGCATCCACCATTACGACCAGGGCTCGTGGGGACCCGAAGCCGCACAGGCGCTGGTGCGCGGTCACCACAGCTGGCACGAGCCGTGGCTGCCGCGTAGCAAGCCCAACGAACAGTAAGGAGACACCCACGATGCAGCTTGGGATGATCGGCCTCGGCCGGATGGGCGCGAACATCGTCCGCCGCGTCGTCAAGGGCGGACACGAATGTGTGGTCTATGACCACAACCCCGACGCGGTCAAGGCGATGGCGGGGGAGGAGAGGACCACCGGGGTCGGCTCGCTGCAGGAGCTCGCCGAGAAGCTGACCGCGCCGCGGGTTGTCTGGGTGATGGTGCCGGCCGGCACCATCACGACGGGTGTCATCGAGGAACTGGCCAAGACGCTGGAGTCGGGTGACATCGTCATCGACGGCGGCAACTCCTATTACCGCGACGACATTCGCCACGCGAAAACGCTGTCGGAGAACGGCATTCACCTACTCGACTGCGGCACCAGCGGCGGCGTGTGGGGCCGCGAACGCGGCTACTGCCTGATGGTCGGCGGCGACGACGAGGCCTTCCTGCACGCCGAGCCGATCTTCAGCACGGTCGCACCGGGGGTCGACGCCGCGGCCCGCACGCCCGGACGCGATGGCGAGGTCGCCCGGTCGGAACAGGGCTATCTCCACTGCGGACCCTCCGGCGCCGGGCACTTTGTGAAGATGGTGCACAACGGCATCGAGTACGGCATGATGGCCTCGCTCGCGGAGGGGCTGAACATTCTGCGCAACGCCGACATCGGCAAGCAGGTGCAGGAAGGTGACGCGGAAACCGCTCCGCTGGAGCACCCCGAGTTCTATCAGTACGACTTCGACATTCCCGAGGTCGCCGAGGTGTGGCGGCGCGGCAGCGTCATCGGCTCTTGGTTGCTGGATCTCACGGCGATCGCGCTGCACGAATCCCCCGAACTCAAGGAGTTCTCCGGACGGGTCTCCGACTCCGGAGAGGGCCGGTGGACCGCCATCGCGGCGATCGACGAAGGCGTCCCCTCGCCGGTGCTGACGACCGCGCTGCAGTCCCGCTTCGCGTCGCGTTCACTGGACGACTTCGCCAACAAGGCGCTCTCGGCGATGCGCAAGCAGTTCGGCGGCCACGCCGAGAAGCCGGCGAACTAGCGGCGATCGCGAGCGCGGCGGCGCCGGGCGCTGGGGGTACCCCCGCGAAGCTGGGGGACGGGTCGCCGCCATCAGCTAGCGGCGATCGCGAGCGCGGCGGCGCCGGGCGCTGGGGGTACCCCCGCGAAGCTGGGGGACGGGTCGCCGCCATCAGCTAGCGCCGATTGACGAATGCGACCACCGCGTCGCTGAAGGCGTCGTTGTCGTCGCCGGCAGCGGTGTGCCCGGCATTGGAGAGCTCGACGAACTCGGCGCGGGGCACGGTGGCCAGGAAATGCCGAACGCCCTCGGGGCTCACCACGTCGGACAGCTTGCCGCGGATCAGCAAAACCGGGATGGTCAGGCTTTTGGCGGCCTGCTCGAAGCTCTCGGTGCGCAGTTCGGGATCGTCGCCGGGCTTGGTCATGAACGCGGGGTCCCAGTGCCAATACCAGCGGCCGTCGCGCAGGCGCAGATTCTTCTTCAGCCCCTCGGGGCTGCGCGGCTTGCTTCGGTAGGGCAGGTAGGCGGCGACGGCGTCGGCGGCTTGTTCCAGCGAGTCGAAGCCGTCGAGGCCGCTGAACATGAAGTCGCGGATGCGGGCGCTGCCGCCCTTTTCGAAACGGGGGACCACGTCGACGAGCACCAGCCGAGTCACCTTGGCCGGCCCGGCCCGGTGAGCGGCGAGGATACCGGTCAGCCCGCCCATGCTGGCTCCGATGATCGTCACCGGCCGGCCGATCGCGTCGAGCACCCGCATGACGTCGGACGTGAGCGTCTCGATTTCGTAGTCGGCGTCGGGAGAACGAGCGCTGTCTCCGTGCCCCCGCGAATCCAGCGCCACCACGTGCAGCCCCTCATCGGCCAGCTTCTGGCCGGTGTTCTTCCAGGAAAACCGGTTCTGGCCGCCCCCGTGCAACATCAGAATGCTCGGTCGCGCGGCGCCGTCGGAGCCACGGTTCCACTCGTCGGCGACCAGGGTGATCTTTCCCGCGCCGGCAAACTCCACCGTCTCGGGACCGCTGCTGACGGTATTCATGCGATCTGACGTTACATAGGCCGGTTAAGCACTGTTGCGCGGGTGGACGAGGCGGTGAGTTTTCGTCGGTGGCGGGGTCTATCAAGGCCAGAGACAAACGAGCCATCAAGGAGGCCACCGATATGCCATCGATCACCCCGTCGTTGTGGTTTGACGACAACCTGGAGGACGCCGCCAGGTTCTACACCTCGGTGTTCCCCAACTCCCACATCGAGGGCTTCAACCAGACCACCGACGCGGGACCGGGCGAACCCGGCCGGGTCCTGTCCGGCAGCTTCGTGCTGGACGGCGCCCGCTTCATCGGGATCAACGGCGGTCCGCACTTCCAGTTCAACGAAGCCGTGTCCTTCACGATCCACTGCAAGGACCAGGACGAGGTCGACTATTACTGGGACCGGCTGACCGACGGCGGCGAGGAATCGCAATGCGGCTGGCTCAAGGACCGCTTCGGAGTGAGCTGGCAGGTTGTCCCGGACCGGCTCTACGAACTGATCGGCGATCCCGATCGCACCCGGGCGGCGGCGGCCACCAACGCGATGTATGGCATGCGCAAGATCATCGTCGCCGAGCTGGAGCGAGCCGCCGCGCTGCAACGGTGAAAACCGCTCGCACAGTGTCGGTTTGACACCGTATCCACCAGGGTCGGTGCGTCGTGGGACCGCACAGGTTAGGTTGATCCCTGCGGAGACGTCGAGCAGGGAGTGGACATGGCTGAACCGGGCTGGATCGACGCGACCGGCTCTGCGGGGGGCCTCAAGGCCCTCACCTGGGGGCCGGAAGGCGCACCCATCGCGCTGTGCCTGCACGGCTTTCCCGACACGCCCTACGGTTGGCGCAAAATCGCCCCCCGGCTCGCCGAGGCGGGCTGGCGGGTGATCGCGCCGTTCATGCGCGGATACGCGCCGTCGTCGATCCCGGCCGACGGCAGCTATCAGGTAGGCGCGCTGATGGACGACGCCCTGCGCGTGCGCGAGGCGGCGGGCGGCACCGAGAACGACGTCATCATCGGCCACGACTGGGGCGCGATCGCCTGCACCGGCCTGGCCGCGATGCCCGACAGCCCGTTCACCAAGGCGGTGATCATGTCGGTCCCGCCGTCGGCGGCGTTTCGAAGGCGCAGTGGTGGCGCCGGCGAGCGCGGCCGGCTGGCCGCCCATCTCGCACGGCAGGTGTTTCGCAGCTGGTACATCATGTACTTCCAATTGCCTTGGCTACCTGAGCGTTCCGCATCCTGGGTGTTGCCGTTGCTGTGGCGGCGGTGGTCGCCCGGCTACCGCGCCGATGAGGATTTGCGTCACGTCGACGCCGCGATCGGGGCGCCGGAGAGTTGGCGTGCGGCGCTGGGACCCTACCGTGCCACCATTCGCAACACCCGGCCGTCGGCGCAGTACGCGCAACTGAACCAGTTGTGGACCGAAGAACCCGTGCTGCCGTGCCTGTACCTGCATGGCCGCGACGACGGTTGCATGACACCGGCTTTCGCGCGCTGGGCGGAAAAGGTGCTGCCCGCGGGCAGCGAGGTCGCCATCGTCGAACACGCCGGCCACTTCCTGCAGCTCCAACAACCCGACAAGGTCGCCGACCTGGTGCTCGGGTTCATCGGCTCACCCGGCTGACACCGTGGCTCGGGCCGGGCACCGGATGGCTGCCGTCGATGCGCAGTTCTACTGGATGTCGGCCAAGATTCCCAGCGATGAGTTCCTGCTCTATGGATTCGACGGTGAGCCAGCCGATTACGCGCGTGCCGTGAAGCACGTCTGCTTGCGCGCCAACGCCGAACCGGCGCTGACGATGCGGGTGCGGGACCGGGGCCCCGTGCGCTACCCGCAGTGGATAGCGATGGGCGTGACGCCCGAGCAGGTGGTGCGCCACGATCTCGCCGAGCCCGGCTGGGACGGCGTCCTGGCGGCTGTCTGCGGCCTGGCCGACGACCAGCTGGATGTTCGCCGGATGGCCTGGCGGCTGCACGTCTTCACCCCGGTTTGGGGCGTTCCAAGTACCAGCGGGCCGGGAACCGTCGCGGTGCTGCAGGTCGCGCACGCGCTGGCCGACGGCGCCCGCTCCGCGGCGATGGCGGCGTGGCTGTTCGGCCGGCCCGAGGCAGTTCCCGCGGTGCCCAGCCCGCGGCCGGGCTTTCTGCCCTGGCGTGCCGCCCAGGCGGCTCGCACCCATCGCCGGCTCGAGCGCGACATCCGCGCGGGCCTGTTGGTCGCCGGCGCCGGGTCGCGTCCGGTGCTGCCGACGAATGCGCGACCCGACGGCGCCCGGGCGATACGCACGTTGGTGCGACAGCGTTCGCAGCTGCCCGGCCCCACCGTCACCGTCGGCGTGCTCAGCGCGGTATCGCGGGCGCTGTCCACTTTGCTTGGTGGGCAATGCGATTCGCTGGGGGCCGAGGTGCCGATGGCCAAGCCCGGTAATCCGCCGGCCTACAACCACTTCGGCAATGTCGTGGTGGGGCTGTACCCCACGCTCGGACCGGAGGCGCGCGCCGAGCGGATCGCGGCCGACCTGGCCAACGGCCGGCTCCGCTTCCAGCACCCGGCCACCCGGGCCGCCGATCGCGCGTTCGCGGCGGTGCCGGCCGGGCTGCTGCGTTGGGGCATCGGGCAATTCGATGTGCAGGAGCGCGCGACGCAGGTGTCCGGCAACACCGTGGTGTCCAGCGTCAACCGGGGGGCGGCCGATCTGAGCTTCGGCGGTGCCCCGGTGGTGCTGACGTCGGGGTACCCGGCGCTGTCGCCGATGATGGGACTCACGCACGGCGTGCACGGCATCGGCGACACCATCGCGATCAGCGTGCACGCCTCCGCGTCGGCCGTGCCCGATATCGATGCCTACGTGGCGCTGCTCGGCGCAGCCCTGTAGCTAGTGGGCGTCGCCGGATCGGGCCGCTTCTTCGCGAGTCCGACCGGTGGCGACGATCAGCTCTTCGTGCAGCTCGAACCACACCGTGTGGTAGGAGTCGATCAACGGCCGCGTCAGCCACGTCGTCTCGCCCGCCCTCACTTTGTCCAGTGCCGCAGCCAGTTTCGTCGCATAGGTGCTCAGCCGCGGCAGTTGTGCGGCGGCAGCCGCGATGATCGGCATCGTGCGGGCGTGCACGTCGTCAAGGCGGGCCAGCACGGCGTCGTCGTAGTCGGCGTCGTCGTGGGCGTTGGGAACGCCGTCCGGTCCGCCCTTGAGCTGCCAATCGGTGACGAGGCGTTTGAAATCGGTGTTGACGACGCGAAAGTCGTCGTAGGCGGCGGCGATCGCGACCCGATCGATGTCCGCGCGCTCCTCGGTGAGCAACGCCGCGAGCCGGTCGTAGCCGCTACCGGTGATCCGCAACGTGGCGCCTTCGGTCAGCAGTCCCGCCGCGGTCAACCGCTCGATGACAGGGGCGACGTCGTCAAGGCGGGCGCCCAGCGTCGCGGCCAGGTCGGCAGGCGTCACCCGGCCCTTGAGCCGAACCGCCTGCAGCACAGATAGTTCGGTCACGACACGGGCCCCGGCGCCAGGCGCAGCGCGGTCAGCATCACGATCAAGGGCGTCGCCGAAACCACGTCGGCACGCCCGCTGTCCAGCATGGCGCGCACCGAGGCATCGGAGTTGTCATCCAATCGCACGTGCTCGCCCGCGGAGTGCGCGCGCAGCGGGCTGATCCGCCGTGCGATGTCGGCCAGCTCGCGCAGTTCCGGCGTATCGTCTTCGGACCACGCGGACAGGCGCAGATTGCCTTCGCGCACTTCGCCTTCGGCGCCGTCGACGGTGATGTCCTTACCGGCCAGCGCCGCGGCGACTCCCTGGCCGCAGCCCACCACCGCCACCCGGCCCAGTTCGCGACTGACCACCGCCGCATGGCTGGAGGCGCCGCCGACCTCGGTGACGATGCCCTGCGCGGCCAGCATGCCCGAGACGTCTTCGGGCCGCGTGTGGTCGCGCACCAGGATCACCCGCTCACCGCGGTCGACGGCGTCCAGCGCCTCATCGACATCGGTGTACGCCTTGCCCGAGGCCACCCCCGGGCAGGCGGGCAGGCCTTTTGCTAAAAGCGGTGCCGCCAAACGTATGTCGGGCTGCAGCGAGGGTTGCAGCAAGGCCTGGACGTGCGCCGGTGTCACCCGCCGCAACGTCTCCGCATCGTCGATGAGTCCCTCGCGTCGCAACTGCAGCGCCGTGCGCACCGCCGCCTGCGCCGAGAGCTCCGCCGCCCGCGTCTGCAGCAGCCACAGCGTGCCGTCCTCGACGGTGAACTCGATCTCCTGTATGTCGGAGTCCATCCGCTCCAAGGCGCGGGCGGCATCGACCAGTTCGGCGTAGACGGCCGGCTGCTCGTCGCGCAACGCAACGATCGGTTCGACGTCGACCGAGCCGGACACCACGTCGTCGCCCTGACCGCCGGGCAGCCACTCGCCGAACGGCTCATTGTCGCCGGTGATCGGATTGCGTGAAAAGAACGCTCCGGCACCCGAATTGGGACCGCGGTTGCCGAACACCATCGCCTGCACTATCACGCCGGTACCGTGTTGATCGTCGATTCCGTAGTGGGCGCGATAGGCGACCGCCCGCGGGGAATTCCACGAGGCGAACACCGCCTCGATGCCGGCGCGCAACTGCGCGTACGGATCCGACGGCACCGACTCGTGTTCTCCGGCGCCCACGATGCGCCGATACATTTTCAAGAACCGCCGGCGGGTGTCGTGCGCGAACGCCGCGCTACCGCCCGCCGCGAGCGCCTGCTCGACGGCGTCGTTGATGCCGAGGTCCAGGATGGTGTCCATCATGCCCGGCATGGATTGGGAGGCTCCCGAGCGCACACTGACCAATAGGGGGCGCGGGCCTTGCCCGAACGTGCGCGAGGTCTGTGCCTGTAGCCAGCGCATCCGGTCGAGCACGTCGTCCCAGATGGCGTCCATGGTCGCCGCGGGATCGGCGAGGTACCGCAGGCCCACCGCGGTGGTGATGCAGAACGCGGGCGGAACCGGCAGGTTGTGCCGGCGCATCGCGTCGATGCCGTGGCCCTTGTTGCCCAGCACCTGCCGCGGATGGCTCGATGTGCCGTCCAGCAACACCACGGAAGTCCCCTCGGGGATGCCATGCAAGGGGCCGCCGCCTCGCGCGCTACGAGTCACGGCGCACCCCCTCGTCCTGCGATCCGTATCGATGGGGCCGTCCCATCAGGCCTCGACGAGTATGTCAGGACTGTCCGCGCAGCAGTCCGAAGGCAAAGTTCGTACCGAACCCGCGACGTAGTGCGAGGTGGATCCAGAGCAGCCCGTAGGGCTCGAGCAGCCGCGCCGCCGTCAGGTCCCCGGCGTCGACGGTCTCGAAACCAAGCTCGGCGACCAACCCGGCGGTCACCGACTTCGCTTCCTCGTCGTCACCGCAGACAAACATCACCGGTGTGCCTGGCAATTGCGGACCGTCCATCATCGGGGCGCCGATCTGGTTCATCGCCTTGCAGACCCGGGCGCCGGGCGCCCACTTCGCGACCTCTTCCCCGCCCGAGGTGGTATGTCCGACCTCCAGCGCCGAGAAGTCGAGGGTCAGCGGATTGGTGCAATCGATGAGGATCTTGCCGGTCAGGTCACCACAACCCTGCACCGCCGCCCGCGTGCCCTGCCAGGGCGTGCACAAGACGATGACATCGGCGCCGGCCGCGGCGGACTCGTTGGTCTCGACGCCGTCGAGCAACGCGTATTTCGGGTCGTCGGGGCGGCGGACGCCGAAGGTGACCTGGTGGCCGCGATTGCGCCAGGCGGTACCCAACGCGCTGCCGACGTTGCCGGCCCCGATCATCGCGATCTTCATATCGGGCTCGATTCCCTCGGTGAACGTTGCTCGCGAATGCGAAGGGGCAATGATCTAAGTTTGCACCTATGACTCCCTACGACGTCGGGTTACTGATCCTGCGGCTGGTGTTGGGCGTGACATTGGCCGCGCATGGCTACAACAAGTTCTTCGGCGGTGGCCGCATCCCGGGCACCGCGCGCTGGTTCGAGAGCATCGGCATGAAGCCCGGCAAGTTCCACGCCACCGTTGCGGCGACCACGGAAATGGCCGCCGGCCTCGGCCTGGCCGCCGGGTTTCTGACGCCGATCCCAGCGGCGGGCTTCGTGTCGCTGATGCTGGTCGCGGCCTGGACGGTGCACCGCGCCAACGGCTTCTTCATCGTCAAGGAGGGCTGGGAATACAACCTGGTGCTGGCGGCCAGCGCCGTGGTCGTGGCCACGCTGGGCGCGGGCAAGTTCAGCCTGGATCACCTGGTCTTCGGCAAGAACTGGATGGACGGCTGGCACGGGCTCGCGATCTCGTTGGTGCTCGGCTTGGCCGGCGCCATCGGCCAGCTGCTGATCTTTTACCGCCCTCCGGCCAAGCAGGCCGGTTAGTGAGCGTCGTCGTCGCCCTCGCCCGACCCAACGGAATTCATCTCTCGTAAGAGCTGATTTCGGCGAACGATGAAATGTCCGAGGCTTCGGCCCGGTCCGGATGCTTCGCCATCACGGATTCCCGTTTCTCGTCCAGACGGCCAGGACTGTCATGCACCCCCCGCGGTATGACCTTGAGCAGCGCCGCAAGTGCCAAGAGGGCCCCGGCAGCCATGGCGGCGAAGGCGATCTCACACACGAATGCGTAGACGATGACTTCGGCATTCATGGCCCTAGACTTTAGGGATATTAATCTCTGAGTCGCCGATTCTTTTTTCTTCGCAACTCATTTGAAATGTTTTCTTGATGAATTGCTCCGGCTTCGACCCGCGCGGACCATTAAAAGTGGCGCAAGCAGGCCGGTTAGTTACGGGTCATCGTCGTTCTCGTCCGCCAATAGCTTTTCGGGGTGGTGGAAGGTGTTGACCCGGGGTTGGCCGCGGTCGAGGTGTGTGGGTGGGATCCATTCGGTGTCGCCGTTGGCGCGTTGTCGGGTGGTCCAGCCTTTCTCGAGCAGCCGGTGGTGGGGCCCGCAGGCCATCGCGAGTTGGTCGGTGTCGGTGCGGTAGGTGCTGGCCCAATCTTCGACGTGGTGGATCTCGCAGTAGTAGCCGGCGACGTCGCAGCCCGGGGCGGTGCACCCGCGGTTCTTGGCGTACAGGACGATGCGCTGTCCCGGCGACGCGAGGCGTCTGGTGTGGTACAGCGCCAGCGGCTTGCCCTTGTCGAAGATCGCCAGGTAGTGATGTGCGTGGCGGGCCAGGCGGATGACGTCGGACATCGGCAGGATGGTGCCGCCACCCGTCAAACCCTTTCCGGCCGCGGCTTCGAGCTCGGCAAGGGTGGTGGTCACGATGATGCTGGCCGGTAACCCGTTGTGCTGACCGAGGTTTCCACTGGCGAGGACGGCCCGTAGGGCGGCGTTGAGGCCGTCGTGGTTGCGCTGCCCGGTGCTGCGGGTGTCGCGGTGAATCGCATCTTCTGAGGGGGTGCCGTCGACGACGGGTGTGTCGTCGTCGGGGTTGCACATGCCGGGGGCGGCCAGCTTGGCCAGCACCGCCTCCCAGCTGGCGCGCGCCTCCGGCGTCAGCCATCCACTCAGGCGCGACATCCCGTCGGCCTGCTGATTGCCGAGCACCAGCCCGCGCACGCGCGCCCGGTCCTCGTCGGTGTAGGTGCCGTCGGGATGGAGGCAATCCATCAGGCGCCGGGCCAGTTTGGCGAACTGGTCGGGCCGGAACTCGGCGGCCTTGACCGCCAGGTGTTTCTCGGCGTGCACACAGGTCTCGAGGTCGACGGACTCGGGCAACTGGTGGAAGAACCGCCGGATCACCGACACGTGGTCGGCCCCGATCGCCCCGTCGCGCTGGGCGGCCGCGGTCGCGGGCAATACCGGCGCCAACGGCTCACCCGAAAGCGCCCGGTGCGGGCCCAGATCCGCCGCCTCGGCGATGCGCCGTGCGGCCTCGGCCCGGGTGATGTGCAGCCGATCGGCCAACGCCCAGGACAATTTGCCGCCCAACTCGGCCGGATCCGATTGCTCGGCTACCTGATTGATCAATTGGTGGCTGGGCGTTTGGAGTTTGCGAGTCTCGCATTCAAATATCTCTAACAGCGCTAAACGCTCCGGATTGGTCAGCCCGTCATACGAATGCCCCTGCAACAAAGACACCGCCGCGCGCAGCGTCCCGACGGCCTCCCAGATCCGCTCCCGCGTAGTCGAACCCATGTTCGAACAATACGTCGGTGCGCCGACAAAACGACCCTCGTTGAAACTACTGAAACAAAAGTGACACAAGTGATTTGGGCTACGCGACGGCCGCGACCTCGGCTGCGGCCACCTCGGCCGCGGCCCGCTCGCCGGAGCGAATCGCGCCGTCGATCCACCCGCACATGACGGCCGAACTTTCGGTGCCGGCCCAGTGGATGCGGCCACAGGGCTCGCGCAGGGTGTAGCCGAATTCGGTCAGCACGCCGGGAGGCGCGTGGCCGATCATTCCACCACCGGAATAGCGGTCGGTAGTCCAGTTCTGTTCGTGGAATTCCCGTGCGGCTTCGGCTTTGCTGCCGAATCGGTCGACCAATTCGTCGATGATCACCGCTTTGCGCTCGGCCTCATCGAGTTCCGTCAGCCGCCGTGCGGCGCGTCCCTCGGTGATGACGCACATGATTCCCGGGTCCGCGGTGTCGGTGCAGGCGTCGATGGTCAGGGTGGCGGGGGAGTTCGGCGCCGCGGATTGGCCGGACAGTCCGTCGGTGCGCCAGAAGGGGTCGTCGTACACGATCGAGATTTTGACGACCGCGCCGCTTGGCATGCGCCGATGCAGGAACTCCCGATCCACGGGCAGCATCGGTTCGTAGACGATCGATGTGGCGATCGCCAGCGGGATCGCGACAATCACCCGGCGCGCACGCACGGTCAGGTCGGCAGCGTCGATTGTCACACCGTCGACGTCCTGGCTGATCTGCCGGACGGGCTGCGAAAGGTGCAGCGCCTCACCCAGTTCGGCCACGATCGGGCGGTGCAGCGCGCCCATCCCCCCGACCGGGCGGGCATCCTGGGAACCACCCTTGCCCGAGATCGCGAACGTGAGTCCGCCCGCGGAGGCCGTCTGCAGCAGCCCCCACAGCAACGACGTCTCCGATGCCGCCGAGGTGTAGAGGCCGGCGAAGGCCATGTCCAACATCTCGGCGGCGTCCTTGGACATGGACTTCTTGTGGATCCATTCCCCAATGCTGATGCGGTCCCACTCGTGGGCCTTCTTTGCGTCCCAAGGGGCTTCGCGCGGGATCTCTTTGCACATCCTGTCGATGGCGGCCAAACCGAACCCGAGGTTGGCGACGGCCCACGGGCTCACCGTCCAGGGGATGGTGCCGCCATAGCGGTGTCTCTTGCCGCCGACGATCATCATGGCGTCGCCGTCGTTGTGCTGCTTGTACTCCGGCACGCCGAACTCGTTCATGAGCGCATGGATTCGGTCCTGGCCCGGCCCGATCCAGGCACCGCCGCGATCGATCCACGTGCCGTCGGCCCGGGTCTCGGTGAAGGTGCGGCCACCGACCCGATCGCGCGCCTCCAGCAAGGCCACCGAGTGCCCCGCCTGGTTGAGCCGCAACGCGGCGGTCAACCCAGCGAATCCCGCTCCGACCACGCAGAAATCGACCTCAGACACGGCTGGCTCCTCGACCTCGTCCACCCCAGCAGCAAACTACACCGACCTGGTGCCCGCGGAGGCCGGTTAGGCAGATCTTCGCGGGCTTTCGGTGCCCGACGACGCGGCTCTTGCCAGCGCATGCCCGGCGAGCGCCTGAAATGATCTGGCGCACAAGCAGGCTCAGAGGGCACGCGCGCGGCCAGTTCGGTAACCGCACGCCGACCCGCCGTCAACGGTGCCGGCGCGAAAGCCGCACGCAACGATTTCTTGTCCGAGGTTGCGGTACGCCCCCCTAGAACACGTTCTAGTCTGTGAAACCATGGGATTTCTGAAGCCGGAGCTGCCGCAGCTCGACATGGCCGAATGGAACAAGGGCACCCGCAGCGAGAAGATCCGGCCGATGGCCAAGCACTGGGCCGAGGTGGGCTTCGGTACACCGGTGGTGCTGCATCTGTTCTATGTCGTCAAGATCCTGCTCTACATCCTCGGTGCGTGGCTGTTCGCGTCGGCCACCAACGGTCTTGGCGGGTTCACGCGCGTCGCGTCGTGGTGGTCGGAGCCGATCGTCTTCGAAAAAGTCGTGCTGTACACGATGCTCTTCGAGGTGATCGGGCTGGGTTGCGGCTTCGGCCCTTTGAACAACCGGTTCTTCCCGCCGATGGGCTCGATTCTGTACTGGATGCGCTTCGGCACCATCCGGCTGCCACCGTGGCCCGATCGAGTGCCACTCACCAAGGGCACGAAGCGCAAACCGGTCGACGTCGCGCTGTACGGCCTCTTCCTTCTGGTGACGCTTGCGGCGCTGTTCGCCGACGGCACGGGACCGATACCCGAACTGGGCACCACGATCGGGCTGCTGCCCGCCTGGAAGATCGTTTTGATCCTCGTGCTTCTGGCGGTGGCCGGGCTGCGCGACAAGGTGATCTTTTTGGCCGCGCGTGGCGAGGTCTACGCGACCATGGCGGTGACGTTCGTGTTCGCCGCGCCCGACATGATCGTCGGCTCCAAAGTGGTGTTCCTGGTGATCTGGATGGGTGCCGCGACATCCAAGCTCAACAAACACTTTCCGTTCGTCATCTCCACCATGATGTCCAACAACCCGTTGGTGCGGCCCCGCTGGCTGAAACGGCGCTTCTTCGAAAGCTTCCCGGATGACCTGCGGCCGGGACGGCTGTCGCGCTGGATCGCACACCTGAGCACCGCCATCGAGATGTTGGTGCCGCTACCGCTGTTCTTCTGTCACGGCGGCTGGCCCGTCACGATCGCCGCCATCGTGATGGTCTGTTTCCACCTGGGGATCCTGGTGTCGATCCCGATGGGGGTGCCGCTGGAGTGGAACGTCTTCATGATCTTCGGTGTGTTGTCGTTGTTCGTCGCGCACACCCACATCGGGCTGCATGACCTGAGACACCCGGTGGTGGTGGCGGTCCTGTTCGTCGTCATCGCGGGAATCGTCGTGTTGGGCAACATGTTTCCGCGCAAGATCTCGTTCCTCCCGGGGATGCGTTACTACGCGGGCAATTGGGACACCACGCTGTGGTGCATCAAGCCGTCGGCCAGTGACAAGATCAGCCGGGGCATCGTGGCGATCGCCAGCATGCCCCAGGCCCAGCTGGAGCGGTTCTACGGCAGCCCCGAGGCGGCCCAGATACCGATCTACATGGGATATGCGTTCCGCGGCTTCAACACTCACGGCCGCGCGCTGTTCACGCTGGCACACCGCGCCATGGCGGACCAGAACGAGGACGACTACGTCATCACCGACGGCGAGCGGATCTGCAGCACCGCGATCGGCTGGAACTTCGGCGACGGCCACATGCACAACGAGCAACTGATCGCCGCCCTGCAGGAACGCTGCCACTTCGAGCCGGGCGAGGTGCGAGTGGTCTTGCTTGACGCGCAACCCATTCACAAGCAGACGCAGGCGTACCGGTTGGTCGACGCGGCGACCGGCGAATTCGAGCGCGGCGTCGTCCGGGTAGCCGACATGGTCGTCCGCCAACCTTGGGCCGACGACGTGCCCGTCGAGGTGGCTAGCGCCACGCCAGCGTGACGCTCGGCGGGTAGCGCCACGCTGGCGTGACAATCGCTATGCCTCGGCCCGCACCTCCTGGGCGGCGGCAACCATGTTCCTCAGCGACGCGCTCACCTCGTCGGAGTTGCGGGTCTTCAACCCGCAATCGGGATTGACCCACAGCCGCTCGGCGGGAACGGCCCGCAGCGCCGCGCGCAGCGACTCGGCCATCTCGCCCGTGCTCGGCACCCGCGGCGAGTGGATGTCGTAGACGCCCGGTCCCACGCTGTTGGAGAAACCGATGGAGTTCAGGTCGTCCAGCACCTCCATGTGCGAACGCGCCGCCTCGATGGACGTCACGTCGGCGTCCAGATCGGCGATGGCTCCGATCACCTCACCGAATTCCGAATAGCACAGGTGGGTATGGATCTGGGTGGAGTCCGCGACGCCGGAGGTGGCCAAGCGGAAAGACCCTACGGCCCAACGCAAGTAGTCCTCCTGAGCGGCGCGACGCAACGGTAGCAGCTCGCGCAGCGCGGGCTCGTCGACCTGGATGACCGCGATGCCGGCATCCTGCAGGTCCACGGTCTCGTCGCGGATCGCCAGCGCCACCTGGTTGGCGGTGTCGGCCAGCGGCTGATCGTCCCGGACGAACGACCACGCCAGGATCGTCACCGGCCCGGTCAGCATGCCCTTGACCGGCTTGTCGGTCAGCGACTGCGCGTACTTCGCCCACTGCACCGTCATCGGGTGCTGGCGGATCACGTCACCGAAGAGCACCGGCGGGCGCACGCAGCGGCTGCCGTAGGACTGCACCCAGCCGTTCTTCGTGGCGAAGAATCCGTCCAGTTGCTCGGCGAAGTACTGCACCATGTCATTGCGCTCCGGCTCGCCGTGCACCAGCACGTCGATCCCGAGGCTCTCCTGCAGCTTGATCACGTCGGCGATCTCCTGCTTCATCCGCCTCTGGTACTCGGCCTCGTCGATCTCGCCGGCGACCAACGCGGCACGCGCCTTGCGGATCTCGACGGTCTGCGGGAAAGACCCGATGGTGGTGGTCGGCAGCGGCGGCAGGTGCAGCCGCGCCTCCTGGCTGGCGCGGCGCTGGGCGGCGTCGCCCCGGTGCGTACCCGACGCGACGATGGAGTCGATGCGGGTCCGGATGCGGTCGTTGTGCAGGCGGGGGTCGCTCTTGCGGGACGCCACCGCGGCGTTGGACGCCGCGATCGCGTCGGCGACCGCATCGCGCCCCTCGTTCAGTGCGCGAGCGAGCGTCACCACCTCGACGACCTTCTCCCGGCCGAACGCCAGCCAGCTGCGCAGCGCGTCGTCCAGGCCGGTCTCGGGCTCCAGCGAGTACGGCACGTGCAGTGTCGAACACGACGTCGAGACCGCGACGGTGGCCGCCGAACGCTGCACGGTTGCCAGCTTGTCCAGTGCCGCTTCGAGATCGGTGCGCCAGATGTTGCGCCCGTCCACGACACCGGCCACCACGGTCTTGGTGGCCAGTTCTGGCACCGCCGCAATCGCGGTGTCGGCGCCGTAGACCAAGTCGACGCCGATCGCCTCGACGGGCGTACGGGCCAGCGCGCCCAGCGAGTCGCCGGGGTCACCGAAGTAGGTGGCGACATAGATCGCGGGTCGGTTGCTCACCTTGCCCAGCACGTTGTAGACCGCTTCGGCCAGCGCCGGTGCGTCGGGGGAAATGTCGGTCACCAGCGCCGGCTCGTCGATCTGCACCCACTGCGCGCCGTTGTCGGCCAGCAGTGACAGCAGCTCGGAGTAGATCGGCACCAATTCCTGCAGGCGCTCGATCGGCGCGCCGCCACCGTTGACGGCCTTGCTCAGCAGCAGGAAGGTGATCGGCCCGATGACCACCGGGCGGGCCGGAATTCCTTGCTCGAGAGCCTCTTTCAGCTCCGAGAGCACCTTGTCCGCGTTCAGGGCGAATGACGTCGCGGGCTCGATCTCGGGAACGATGTAGTGGTAGTTGGTGTCGAACCACTTGGTCATCTCCAGCGGTGCGACGTCTTTGTTGCCGCGCGCCGCGGCGAAGTAGCGGTCCAGGTCGTCGGGAATTTTGGCGGCGCGGTCGGGCAACGCACCCAGCATGACCGCGGTGTCGAGCACCTGGTCGTAGTAGGAGAAGGTGTTCACCGGGACCGAGTCCAGGCCGGCGTCGGCCAAGCCCTTCCGGGTATCGCGCCGCAGGGCGGCCGCGACCTTCTCCAGGTCGGCCCGGCTGGTGCGGCCGGCCCAGTAGCCCTCGGTGGCGCGTTTGAGTTCGCGCTTCGGACCGATGCGTGGTGAGCCGACGATCGTTGCGGTAAATGCTTGAGGGGTCACGATATCCGTCCTTCAATCGGCATGGTGGCCACCGCCGGCGGACGTGCAGCCGATCCGATAGCGGTGCGTACCAGGTACCAACCGCAACGGCTGCAGCCTAACGCCCATTCCACGAGGCGATGAGCCGCCGGACGCGGCGCGCCCGGCGCAGCTGGCAGGTCTCCGGACTCGCAGGCGTGCACCCCGTTGGTGCTCCTAATGGCCGTCGCTTCCCAGCCTTGCGACCAGTGCTTGTGACGGCGGTCGTTCCTGCATACCGTTGCGGGACAGTCCCGGATTCTCACCGGGTTCCCTCTCACGAAGCGTTACTAACGTTCGCTTCGCTCGATGCTTGCGGCGCGGTTGCGACGCAGGCAGACCAGCTGCGAGAGGTAGCTTAGTCAGTCCGCCAGCGCTTCCGCGATCGGGACGTCGCCGTTGTTGAAATCGATGGTTCGCCGGATGGTCGAATCGTCGGCCAATGCGGCGGCCGCGACGAGCGCGACGTCAGCGCGCGAGACCTGCCCTTTCGCCCGGCCGACCGCGATCTTGCCGGTCGCCGGGTCGAGGGTCAGCCGGCCCGGCCCCAGCACCGTCCAGTCCAGGTCGCTGTCGCGTAGGTGCGTGTCGGCGGCGGCCTTGGCCTCGGCATAGGCGAAGAACGGATCATCCTGCGGCACACCGTGATCCGGGCCCGCACCGAAGTAGGACACCATCACGAACCGCTTGACGCCCGCCTGTGCGGCGGCGTCGACCACCCGGATCGCGGCGTCCCGGTCGACGGCATAGGTCCGCTCCGGATTGCCACCGCCCGCCCCGGCCGAGAAGACGACAGCGTCATGCCCGGTCACCAGGTCCGCCAGGGCGTTCGTGTCGAGCCGCTCGATGTCGGCCACCACCGGCTTGGCACCGGTGGCGGCGACGTCGTCGGATTGATCGGGATTGCGGAAGACTGAGCTCACCTGGTCGCCCCGCTGGGTCAGGTCGCGTGCGAGCTGCAGCGCGACCTTGCCGTGTCCGCCGAAGACGATGATCCGTGCCATGCCTTCGACGGTACCGAGGCTCGCCCGATGGTGGCGGCCCGCTTCGCCCGGCTACGCCGCGCTCGCGACCACCACGGGTTCGATGGTGGCGGCCCGCTTCGCCCGGCTACGCCGCGCTCGCGACCACCACTAAAGCTTCACCCGTCCCATGATGATGTCGATGATCGGCTTGCCGGGCGGGTAGGCATTGGTGAGCGAGGCCATCGTGTGCCCGTAGTCGACCAACAGCGTGATGCCATTGATGCCGAAGGCGGCGGCGCTGTTCAGGAACGCCATCACGTCGCCCATCTGCTCCGGGGTGTGCACCTTGGAGCCGGTCTCGTCGCGGTAGTCCTGGGCGAACGTCAGCCACAGGTCGGCGTTGGACTGGGCCAGCGGGGTGTCGGTGGGACCCGGGCAGATCGCGTTGATCCGAATGCCCTTCTTCAGCAGGGGGTAGCCCTGGGTCGCGACGTAGGCGTTGACGACCTTCTTGGAGAAGCCGTAGTGGATGATGCCCTCGGCCTCGTGCGCCTTGACCCACTCCTGGGCCGACGCGAAGTCCGGCGTCGCCAAGAACTCGGTCAGCAGGTCCAGGTCGTTTTCCCAGCCCATGCCGGCGACCGAGGAGATGAAACAGATCGCCGAGCCCGACGGAAGCTGGTTGCGCTCGAGCAGGCGCTCGATCAGGTGCCGGTGGCCGAGGAAGTTGATCGCCATCAGGTCGGTGGTCCCGTCGGCGATGCCGGCGGCGGAGAACACGGCGTGGATCGGGCCGTCCAGCTGTTCGATCGCGGCGTCGATAGACGCGGTGTCGCGCAGGTCGACCTGAATGGACTTGGCGACGTCGTACTTCACCGGCGCGTAGTCCATCACGATGACTTCGGCGCCCAGCTCGGCCGCTGACTTGGCCGCCGCGGCGCCCATGCCAGTCGCGCCACCGACGACGAGAGCGCGCTTGCCGTCGTAGCGCAGCCGATCGACAATGGTCATGGAAATCCCCTTCTCGGATAATGCCAACGCGGTTCTAACTGCTCAACTGTATGGGTAACAGTTATTTGGTTCAATACCGGGGCGGGTTGGTGAGGGTTACTTGCGGGGGACGGCGACGCCGCGCAGCACGGTGTCGCGGGCGTGCACCAGACCGGCGCGGGTGCCGATGTCTTGCAGGATGTTCTCCGGTATCCACTGCAGGCCGACGACACAGCGGGACAACATCGCGGTGGACGGCGCGTCGACGCCGATTTCGCCCGACCGGATGCCCTCGGAGAGCAGCATTTTCATCTGCCGCAGCCGAGTGGCGTACAGCCAGCCGGGGTTGGGCGTGTCCGGGGGCGATTGGCGCATCCAGGCCAGCTGGATCCGGAATTCGTCGGAAAACCGGTCGAGGGCATTGACGTTGACCCAGCTCAACGCGTCCAGCTTTTCGATCGGTGTGGATTCCGAGCGCAAGACGCTGACCCAGCCCGCCTCGACCTTCCGGCCGAAGGATTCCATGATCGACGCGAGGAGTTCGTCCTTGGACCCGATCACCCGATACACCGTTCCGGTGCCGAGACCGGCCGCCGAGGCGATGTCCCTGATCGTGGTTACCTCGTATCCTCGACGGCCGAATTCGGCCCGTGCCACCGCACGCACCGCGGCCGCCTTGTCGCTCGGGTCCGCGTCGCTGTCATCGGACCATGTCGCGATCGCGTCGCTGGCTGCGGTGAAGGCTTTGGAGCGGTCCAGTGCCGAGTCGGTGGGCGGCCGAGTTGCCAAGCCTTCCAGGATGATTCGGCACAGCAGCCGGGCCACCTGGTCGGGGGCGGACTTGTGGCGCATGACATCGAGCCCGACCTGCAGCATCGTTTGGCAGATCCGGTCGGCCAGGGTGGGAAGGTCGATGTCGGATTTGATGTAACCGCTCCACCGGGCGGCTCGCAGCGTCTGCAGCATCGCCTCCTGGATCGCCACGGGCCGTTGCTGCGTCAGCTTGATCAACTCCGGGTCCGTACTCGGCCCCTCGTAGAACGACATCTGCAACGCGGCGCGGTGTTCCACGGCGCAGTCGGCGATCGCCGAACCGAGTTCGATGATCTGTTCGGCGGCCGGGCGGGAGTCTGGTTCGTCCAGTCTCGCCTGGGCCGCCCGGCCGATGCGCTCCAGGTCGTCCTGGTAGCGGCGGATCAGCTCGACCAGGATGGCCTCTTTGGATTCGAAGTGGTGATACAGGCTGCCGGGAAGGATGCCTGCCGCGTCGGCGATCTCCTGCAGCGACGTCCGCAGACCCGAGGATGCGATCAATGACGCCGCGGTGGCGAGGATTTCGGCGCGGCGGGTCGGGGATTCGGCTGTGCCGCCGGCGCGCAGTGACTCGGCCTTGGCCATGGTCAGCGGTGTGCGAATCCGGACGATTGCGGGTCGGCGAGCATTCGCGTTCGTCCTCTCTAGCCGAACCAAATCTTTGTTAGAGGCTATCAGACTGCGCGCGTTGAATGCCCTGCACAAAGCCGTGAAAGCCCCATTCTAGAGCGGTGGGCCATCCCAGCGGTCGCGCGCGACCACTTCCTCGAGCGGCCGCCGGCGCGCCGGTGAAAACCTGCGGCCCGACCGCAGGCGGCCCACTGGCAGGAGGCAGCCCTGAACGTAGGTCGGCGGGATGCCGAGCAGGTTCCGGATTTCCGCTTCGTGATGCAGATGCAAGGTGGTGATGCACGTCCCGTATCCCCTGGTGTGCAGGGCCAGCTGGAAATTCCACACCGGCGGGAAGATGGAGCCGTACAACGTTGCCAAATGAAACGATTCATCGCCCTCGATGCGAGGCAAATACGGTTCATAGCAAGGGATTACCAGCAGCGGCACGCTCGCCATATTCTCGACCAACCACTCCGTCGACGACATCACCCTGCTCTCCGGAGTTCCCGCGGGCATGAGGTCGGCGATTAGCTGTCCACCTACCCGTAGCAGGTAGGCCTGGCGATACAACCCGGCGATTTCGGTGCGCAGCGCCGGATCCGAGATCACCAGCCAGCGCCATGCCTGGGCATTCGACCCGTTCGCCGCCTGCAGGGCGATGCGCAGGCAGTCGCGGATGTCGTCGAGGTCGACCGGCGCGTTGAGGTCGAGCGATTTGCGCGCCGACGGGGTCGCGGTGAGCAGGTAGTCGATCTCCATCAGGCCCCGCCTCTCTTGGCAAGGCGCGCACCGAGTTCGGTGAGGTAACCATCGGGACCGCCGAGAAACGCACTCCAGCTCAGCAGGCGCTTGAGGTACAGGTGTGCATCGTGCTCCCACGTGTAGCCGATCCCACCGAACACCTGGATGGCGGTGTCGGCCACGGTGGCCAGCCGTCCCGCGAACGCCTTGGCCCGCAGCGCGGCGAGATGGCGCTCTTCGCCCTGTTGGCTATCCGCGTCGGGGTATGCGTCGCTGGCCCACAACGCGTGGATCACACCGCTGCGGGCCAACTCGACCGTCTCGAACATGTCCACACACAGATGCTGGACGGCCTGGAAGGAGCCGATCAGCTGACCGAATTGCGTTCTGCTTTTCGCATATTCGACGGCGAGGTCCATTACGGCGCGCGCGGCGCCGAGCGCGTCGGCCGCGGCGGCGATCAGCACGTCGTCGATCACCGCCGCTTGGTCGTGCGCGGACGCCGCGGCCAGTCGTTGTGCGGGTGCGGAGTCGAACGTGACGCGGAAGTGCTTACGGGTGGGGTCGATGCCGTGCTCCGCGGTGACCGAAAGCCCGGACGAGCCGGCCCGCACCGCGAAAAGCGCAGTGTCGTCGGCGTCTTCGGCGACCACGAGCAGAACATCGGCGGCCGCGGCGTCGGGCACCGCGGCGATCTCACCGCGCAACCCGATGGCGTCATCGCGTCGGCTCGCGACGATCGAGGCGTTCGCCGAATCCGGGAAGCAAACGGTGGCCACCGTGCTGCCGTCGGCGATGCCGCGCAGTAACTTCGGTGCGATGTCGTTGTCCCCGAGCCGGGTCAGCGCCCGCGCGGCGGCCACCGCGGTCGACAACCAAGGGCCCGGATGCAGCGCGGCGCCCAGCTCCTCGGCGACGATGCCCGCCTCGACCATCGTCATGCCGGCGCCGCCGTACTCCTCCGGCACCAGCAGCCCGGTGGCACCGAGATCGGCAAGACCGCGCCAGACCGCCTCGTCCGTTCCGGCCGGATCGCCCAGCAGCGGACGGACATGTTGCGAAATCGATGCCTTCTCGGCGAGAAAGCGCCGCGTGGTGTCGCGCAGCGCCACCTGCTCGTCGGTGAGTTCGAGGTTCATTTGCGCGGCAGCCCCAGCACTCGTTGCGCGGTGATGTTCTTGTTGATCTGCGTGGTACCGCCCGCGATGGTCAGCGACCGCGACGTCAGGCGATAGTTCGCCCATGGCGCGCCGGCACCCTGGGTGCCCAGGGCGTCGAAGGCCAGAGCGGCCAGGTCCTGGCCGATCTCGCCCCACACGGTCTTTGCGAGGCTTGCCGAGCCGAACGCGTCACCACCATGCAGCGTCGCCGAGATCGACCGCTGACACAGGACCTCGAGATACTTGATGCGGACCGCGATTTCGCCGAGGCGCCGCAGCTTCACCGGATCGCTCAGGGCGCCGGCGCCGGCGAGGTCGTGGACCAGCTCTTCGAGCCGGGCCTGCATCTCGGCGTACAGCCTTGCGGCCCCGGCGCGCTCGTGGCTGAGCGTCGTGGTGGCCACCTGCCAGCCCGCGTTGAGCGGACCCAGCAACGCGTCAGCCGGCACCCGCACGTCGTGAAAGAAGACCTCGGCGAAGTCGGCGTCACCGTTGAGTGTGACCAGCGGGCGGACCTCGATGCCCGGTAGCGTCATGTCCACGATCAGGCAGGAGATCCCCTTGTGCTTGGGCGCGTCGGGATCGGTGCGCACGTAGAGCTGACACCAGTCGGCCCGATGCCCAAGGGAAGTCCAGATCTTCTGGCCGTTGACGACGAAGTCGTCACCGTCTCGCACGGCGCGGGTGCGCAGCGCCGCGAGATCGGACCCCGCCTCGGGCTCCGACATGCCCTGGCACCAGATGTCGTCGGCGCGCATCATGCGGGGGAGCAGGGTGAGCTTCTGCGACTCGGTGCCGTACTGCATGATCGCCGGGGCGATATTGTTGAGTCCAATCACGTTGAGCGGCATAGGAGCTCGAGCCCGGGTGGTCTCTTCGGTGTAGACCAGCTGCTCGAGCACCGTTGCGCCGCGTCCGCCGTATTCGGGGGGCCAAGACACTGCGGCCCATCCCGCGTCGGCCATCGTCGCGTTCCATGCGCGCAGCATCTCGAACGCGGCGTCGTCGCGGCCGGTCGGCCGGCGGGCCGCCACCAGCTCGTCGGTGAGGTTGCGCGACAGCCAGTCACGCAGCTCGCTGCGAAACTGTTCCACTTCCACCGGGTAGGAAAAGTCCACGTTCCTCTGTCTTCAGCGTCGTCTTCGGCGTCGGAAAGCCTTGTGGCCAAGCCGGACTTTACGGTTGAGCAGATTGTTGGTCAATCAACTCCCTCGGGGTTCGGGGAAGGCCACCTCGGCGTTACCCGGCATCGGGCTGACACCGCGTCGATCACACACTTCGAGCACCTCGTCCACGATCGACGCGGGCACGATGAAATTCTCCGTCGAGGAGATCTGCTCGAGATGCGCCTCGAGGTCCTCGGCGGTTGGCCCGGCCTCGGCGTCGGCGAGCCAGCCTTCGGTGAGGCCGACGAACACCCGCGCATAGCGGCCGGCGGCCGCGGAATAGTTGCGGTGGGTGAACGTGCAGGCGGTGCTGGCCAAAAACGTCACCAGCGGCACGACGAGCTCCGGTCGGATCGCTTGCATGAAGCCGGATTCCGCGAGGAACCTCTCGTCACCGACCGTCTCGGTCACCATTCGTGAGAAGCCGGTGGGCATAACGGAATTGGCGAGTATCCCGTGCGGCTCGCCTTCGATGGCGATGACGTTCGTCAATCCGACCAGGCCGGCCTTGGCCGCCGCATAGTGGGCCTCCATCGGCTGGCCGAAGATCCCGGCGGACGACGAGATGAACACGAATCGTCCGCCCCCGTTGTTCTTCATCACGCGATATGCGGGCTGGGACAGGTGAAAGCCGCCGTCGAGGTGCACGCGCAGCATCCGCGTCCAGTCTGCGTACGAGAGGTCCTCGAAGGGCGCGCTGCCGAAAATGCCGGCATTGCTGACGACGGCGTCAAGGCGCCCGAATGCGTCCACCGCCGCATCGATGATCGCCTGACCGCCCGCGGCGTTGTCCACGGAGTCGTACGACGCGATCGCCGCGCCGCCGGCATTCTTGTCTCGTCGACCACGTCGTCGGCGACTTTTGAGTCAGAACCGTCGCCGCGCATCGAGCCGCCGAGGTCGTTGACCACCACCGCCGCACCCCGGCGGGCCAAGTCCAGCGCGTACAGCCGACCGAGCCCCCGACCGGCACCGGTTACCACCGCCACCTGCCCGGTGAAGTCAAGCATCGTGTGCTCCCGCTTCGTTGACTGCCGTGCAGCCGGACTTTACGGTGGAACAGATATTTGGTCAACAATCCGGAGGTTGAGCGTGGACGGCGCCCGTGCCGACCGGCTGCAGGTCCTGGGCATGCTCGCTTCCGCGCTGGCGGGCCAAGCCGTCGCGGTCGACGGGCTGTCACGGGGCGAACCGGCGTGGACAGATGGCCAGATCATCCACATTGATGCCGCCGCGGGCCCGCTCGCGCAACTGGAGGCCGTGGCGGTGCAAGCGTCGATGATTGCCGCCGGCAGCCTGGCGCCCGAAGTGGTGGGCACGCTGGTTCGGCACCGCAAGCTGGCAAGGCGCTACCTGGCGGTCGAAGGCCACCGGGCATTGGTCGCGAACGCACCTTTGCTGCCAAGTGTTTTGGCGTCGCTGGGCGATCGTGACATCGCGGGTCGCAGCGATTCGCCCCGCGCTTCCCTCGCCATCGCGGCCTCGCGGGACGCGCTCGAGGACCCGGCGCCGGAGTTCGGCGTGATTCGTGCGGCCAAGGTCATTGCCGCGTGCGTCCGGGTGGCAAAACAAGACGACGCCGCGAAGCCCGAGCACGCGCCGCGAAGCAATGCCGCAACGGAACTGGAGGAACTCGACGACGGTGAGGTGGACGACTCCGACGATCCGGACCTGTTCACCAGTCCGGTCGGCGGGGGCGGATTCATCGGTAAGTGGCTGAAAAAGATGCTTTCGTCGGCGCGCAAGACCGGCCGTGGCGGCGGTCCGCCCGGTGCTGACACCCCGACCCACCGCACCCATTCCGGCAGGCGCGGCGCATACGCCGTCGCCTCGCTCGCCTCGACCGCCGGCGACGACGATGCAGACGCCGACCACGAGGGGCGAACAGCCGCGGACGGTGTGCGGTATCCGGAATGGGACGTCGCGCGCAAGAACTATCGGCCGGCCTGGTGCACGGTGCGTGAGGTCGAGCCACAGATCAAGGGGTCGGCCACCCAGCCCATCGACGACGCCATCGGGGTGCGGCGGCCGCTGTCGCGGCTCGGCATGGGTCTGCACCGCCGCCACCGCCAGGTGCAGGGCGACGACATCGACATCGATGCCGCGGTCGAAGCCCGGGTCGAAGTGCGGGCCGGATCGGTGCCCGACGAGGCCGTGTATCTCGACAGCCTGCGGCGCCGGCGCGACCTCTCGGTGTTGCTCCTGCTCGACGTGTCGGGCTCGGCGGCCGAACCCGGAACAGTCGGGCGCACGGTGCATGAACACCAGCGCGCGGCGGCCGCCAACCTGACCGTGGCGTTGCACGATCTCGGTGACCGCGTCGCGCTGTACGCCTATTACTCGCAGGGCCGGCGCGCGGTGAGCATGGTGCCCGTCAAGCGGTTCGACGACCAGCTGAACGCCCAGGTCATCAGGCGACTCAATAGCCTTGAACCCGGCGCGTATTCGCGGCTGGGCGCGGCGATCCGGCATGGTTCGGCGACCCTGGAGGCGCGCGGCGGTACGTCACGGCGGCTGCTGGTGGTGCTGTCCGACGGGCTGGCCTACGACCACGGATACGAGCGGGCTTACGGTGCCGCGGATGCGCGCCGCGCGCTGAGCGAGGCCCGCCGCCGGGGGACCGGCTGCGTATGCCTGACGATCGGCGCCGGAACCGACGTGCAATCGCTGCGCCGGGTGTTCGGCAGCACCGCGCACGCGACGATCGCGCGACCCGATCAGCTCGCCGGTGTCATCGGGCCGCTGTTTCGCTCCGCACTGCGATCGGCGGAGGTTCGCCGCAGGGTGTCGGTGATGCCAAGTCGCAGAACGAAGTTGGCGCTCGGGGGCGTCGATGCCGCTCGGCCGGGCACTTGAAACAAACATCTGTTCCGGCTAGGCTCCAATCGCCGGAGGCAGCAGAAGGGAAGCTATGGCCAACGAATCCGGACTTGCTTACGTCAACGGCGGGACCCCCGAGGCGCAGACCGTACGGCCCTATTACCGAGCGGTCGGCAGCGAAGAGGCCGTTTTCAAGGCGGCCCACCGCCAGGGTCTGTCGCTGGTTCTGAAGGGCCCGACGGGGTGCGGCAAGACCCGATTCGTCGAGGCGATGGCGTACGACCTGGGCCGGCCGCTGATCACCGTCGCGTGTCATGACGACCTCACCACCGCGGACCTGGTCGGCCGGTATCTGCTGCGCGGCGACGAGACGGTGTGGGTGGACGGACCGCTGACCCATGCGGTGCGTGAGGGAGCGATCTGCTACCTCGACGAAGTGGTGGAAGCCCGGCAGGACACGACCGTGGTGCTGCATCCGCTTTCCGACTATCGACGACAACTGCCGATCGAGCGACTCGGCGTCACGCTGGACGCGGCACCCGGATTCGGCCTGGTCGTTTCCTACAACCCCGGCTATCAGAGCGTGCTGAAGGATCTGAAGGATTCGACACGGCAGCGGATGGTTGCCATCGAATTCGATTTCCCCGCAGCAGATCTCGAAGAAGGCATCGTCGCGCACGAGGCGGGTGTGGACGGGCCCACCGCGGCCGAACTGGTTCGTTTCGGGCAGGCCATCCGCCGGCTGGAAACCGGCGGGCTGCGCGAGGTCGCGTCGACGCGGGTGTTGATCGCCGCGGGCAGGCTGGTCGCCGAGGGCCTGAGCATGCGCGAGGCGGCCCGCGCCGCGATTGCGGGCCCGCTGACCGACGACGTCGCAGTGGGCAAGGCGCTGGGCGAAATGATCGAGATCTACCTGGCGCCGAGCGTGTCCGGCGGGCCCGACGATTGACGCTGCATATCGCCCCCGCTAGGGTCTGAACAAATATTAGGTTTCGCATCGGCCCATGCAAAATCCAGTCACCCGGGAGGTCGGATGTCCTACGAGAGCAGCGCAGAGCCGATCAAGGTCGGCTATCTCATGGACTTCAAGCTTCCCCCGGGATTCCCCGAGGAGCTGTTCGCCTCCTTCACCCAGACCTTCGATCTCATCTTCGGACAGGCGGTCGAGCAGGGCCTGATGGATCGGTCCGTGCAGATGATCTATCGCGAGGTGGAGGGTCTGCCAAAGGGGTCGGTCAAGGCGGTGATCGATGCGTATGGCGAGCTCGTCGACGAGGGCTGCCTCGTCGTCTTCGGCCCGAACATCACCGATAACTGCGTGCCGTTGCGAGAAGCGATCGAGGAACGGTTCAAGGTCCCCGCGATCAGCGTGACCGGTACCGACGACTGGCTGGGCGAGTGGACGTTCTCGTTCCCGCAGGGATCGATGACCGACGAGCCGATCTTCCTGGCCGACCTGATCGCCAAACGAGGACTCGCCGAGATCGGGGTTCTGGTCGAGCAGAGCCTCATCGGCGAGAGCTATCTGAAGAACCTGCGAAGTGCCTGTCGGCGCAAGGGTATTCGCATCGTGGCGGAGGTTTCGATAGCCCAGACGGCCCAGGACATCAGCGCCGCGGTCCAGACGCTTCACGAGGCCAAGGCTGAGGGGATCGTCCACCTGGGATTCGGATTCGGAATCGTCTTCGTCAACCCGGCGCTCGAGGCCCTGGGGTGGGACCCACCCCGTTTCACCACGACGGCGTGGCAGAACGCGTGGGTCAACCCGATCATGTGGCAGGCGTTCATGGGCTGGATCGGTGTCGACCAGTACGACGAGGCGAACCGGATCGGCCAGGACTTCCTCGACACCTATGCGGAAAAGTACGACGGCAGTCGCCCCGAGTTCTGCGTGACCGTGGTGAACCGCGACGTCGCCGCGACACTGGTGCGCGCGTTCACCGATGCCCATCCGCTGAGCCCGCGCGGCGTCAAAGAGGCCCTCGAGCGGGTGAAGATGATGCCCGCGGCCTCTGGCGCCCCCGGCACCCGGGTGTCCTTCGGCAAGTGGACGCGGCGGGCCTGGATGGGCGCCGGCTACCTGGTGGCACGCACCCTCGATGCCGACGGCGTCAACTCGCATCTGGTCGATCGCTTCGGGGAGGAAGGCTGACTCGTGAGCACGAACCCGTCTACCGAACAAACGACACCGCCTGCCGCACAGGAGCCGGCCGTCGCGCAGCGCAAAGACAAGCGCGGCTGGGGCGGTTGGTTCGCCGGCGCGGCACTGGCCGCGTTCGCGCTCTTCTTCATCGCCAATTGCCGTGTGGCCCTTGACCCTCGCGTCGCGAACCCGAACGTGGTTGGGCGGCCCCGTCCGGTGAAATTCACGTTCGGGCTGGACTACATCGGGTTCCTGGATTGGGCCACGGTTGGGGCACTGATCCTGCTGTTGATCGTGTTCATCAGGGGCTGGCGCCGCAATCCGGGTAGCCCGGTGATGTTGATGTTCCTGTGTACCACGCTGATCGTGTGGCAGGACCCGATCATGAACTGGTCACCGTTCGCCGTCTACAACCCCGATCTCGTCCACTGGCCGGAATCCTGGCCGCTGGTGTCGTTGTCGCCGACGGTCGAACCATTCGTGGTCTTCGGCTACGTGATGTTCTATTTCGGGCCCTATTTCCCGGCGGTCTGGACCCTGCGCCGACTGCAGGCAAAGTACGGGCCCACGAGTTACGTGTCGCGGCATCCGTTGGTCAGCCTGGGCCTGATCACGCTGGTGATCGGATTCGTTTTCGATGCCTTCCTGGAAAACATCCTGGTGCACTGGGGCATGTACATCTACTCGCAGGTGATCCCGTGGGGATCGGTGTTCACCGGCACGACCTTCCAGTTCCCGCTGATCTGGGAGTCGTTCTCGGTGTGCTTCGTGATGGTGCCGGCCGCGATCCTGTGCTACCGCGACGACACCGGCAAGTCGGTGGCGGAAAGGCTTGCGGCGAAAGCGAAGTTGCTTCCGACGCGTCCGGTGCTGGGGACGTTCCTGGTGATGTTCGTGATCATCAATGTGTCCTACTTCGCCTACGGTGGCTGGTTCTGGCTCATCAAGGTCAGTCACGCCGCCACTTCGGTGGCCTGCCCATGGCCATATCCGGAGGCGAAAGTGTATGACCCGCAGGGATTTTACGAGACGGAGGGCGCACAAGGGCCCTACTCCGTCGGCATCTGGTCCACGTGGGCGAGTGGGGAGCCCAACGGCCGACCGCACGTCCAACCGCCGCCGCCCGGTCAAGGAGCCTGTGCGGCACAGGGCAAGAATGGCTGAGCCGCGCACGGTCGTCATCACCGGAGCGTCGCGCGGACTGGGCTTCGCCTCGGCGGTGCGGATGTACCGGGAGGGGTGGCGCGTGGTCGCGGCCATGCGGACGCCCGATCAAGGAATGCCGCTGCTGCGCGAGGCTATTCAGGAACAGGGGCTCGGGGCGCCTGACGACGACCGGTTGATCGGCGTCCAGCTCGACCTGACGGACAGCGCGTCCATCGCTTTGGCGGCCAAAACAATCGAAGAGACGGTGGGCGCGCCATACGCACTGGTGCACAACGCGGGAATCTCGGCCGCCGGCATGGTCGAGGAGACCGACATGGCGCTGTGGCAGCGCATGTTCGCCACCAGCGTCCTGGGTCCCGTCACGCTCACCCAGGCGCTGCTGCCGTCGATGCGGGCGGCGGGTCGGGGCCGAATCGTGCTGGTGTCCAGCGCGGCCGGGGTGCGGGGCCAGCCCGCCACCGCGCCGTATTCGGCGGCCAAGGGGGCCCTGGAGCGCTGGGGGGAGTCGATGGCGTGCGAGATCGCGCCGTTCGGTCTCGGTGTCACCGTCCTGGTGGCCGGCACGTATGACACCGAGATCATCACCGACGCCGGCACCACCGATGACCGAAACTTCAACGGCCCGTACGCCCGCCTGCACAACACCATGAACGGCCGCGGGCGGTTCGCGATGAAAATGGCACGGCCGCCGGAGCGGTTCACCGACGGCCTGCTCAAGGCGATCGAGGATCGGGGAGCATTCCGCCGCCGAGGCAACGGTCCGGACGCCTCGATGTTGCTGGTGGCCAACAGGATCCTGCCCGCGTCGGGCATGCACCACCTGTCGCGGATCGTGCTGGGCATACCCCGGCAAGGCGCGATGCGGGGCGGGGCGTGGCCGTTGACGACAAGTCAAAAGGCGATGGTCTTCGTCGCCCGTGTTCTTCCGCAGCCGGTACTGCAGCGGCTGGCCGCGGTGGCGGGGCGGTTCTCGTCGCAACAGGGTGCGGCGCAAGGGGATTGAAGGGGCAACCATGGAACAACTTTTCGACGACCTGGCGGATTTCGGCGCCTTCGACGACGCGATATCCGGTGACGTGCGGGACCCGTACACCGAATTGGCGAGGCTGCGCCGCGAGGAACCGGTGCAGCGACTCGAGACGTCGGGCGCGCTTCCGCACGAGGAAGGGCTGCCGATGTTCATCGTGTACCGCCACGAAGACATCCAGCAGATGCTGCGCGACAACGAGACGTTCTCCTCGGCCGCGGTCATCGCCGCATTCGGGCCCGTGCTGGGTGAAGGCGTGATGCTCGGCATGGACGAGCCGATCCACGGCCGGTTGCGTTCGTTGGTGTCGAAGGCGTTCTCGCAGAAGTCATTGGCGCGCTGGCAGGACGAGTTGGTCGGCCGCGTGGCGAACGGCCTGATCGACAAGTTCGCGCCCAATGGCAAGGCCGATCTGGTCAAGGAGTTCACCTTCGACTACCCGAGCCAGATCATCGCGGGGCTGCTGGGCTTGCCGGAAGAGGATTACCCACAGTTTCAGCGGTGGTCGATCTCGCTGCTGAGCTGGCTGATGAACCCCGAACGCGGGCTCGCGGCCGCGGCCGCCCTGTGCGACTACTTCGCGCCGATACTCGAGGCCCGCCGCGCCGAGCCGAAGGACGATCTGATCAGCGCCCTCGGCGCGGCCGAGATCGACGGGGAGAAGCTTGCGGACGAGGAGATCTTCTCGTTCCTTCGGCTGCTGCTGCCGGCGGGCGTCGAGACGACCTACCGCGCGCTTGGCAGCCTGCTTTTGGCGCTGTTGTCGGATCCGGCGCAGCTGGATGCGGTCCGCGCGGATCGATCGTTGCTGCCCCAGGCGATCGAGGAAGGCGTGCGCTGGGAGTCGCCGCTGTTGACCATCACCCGGGTGGCGACCCGCGACACCGAACTCGGAGGCGTGGCGATCCCGGCCGGGGCGACGGTGATGCCGATGCTCGGTTCGGCGAACCGCCAGGAGGATCGCTATCCCGATCCGAATACTTTCGACATCCACCGGGAGGCCCGGGCGCATCTGGGCTGGGGGCATGGCGTGCACGTGTGCCTCGGCATGCACCTGGCGCGGCTCGAAATGCGCACCGCCATCAACCTTCTGCTCGACCGGCTGCCGAATCTGCGCCTGGACCCCGATGCGGACGACCCCCACATCCGCGGCCAGGTCTTCCGGTCGCCGACGTCGGTTCCGGTGCTGTTCGATCCGCGATGACCGGCCCGCTGAAGGGTGCAACTTGCCAATCGGCTAGTTTCCGGTAAGGCTCTCCGTAGCCCCTCTACCGAGTCAGAAGAGAGTGACAGATATGACTGAGGCTGTAAAGGTCCGCTTCGAGCCGAAGATGATGATCGACGGCAAGCTCGTCGAAGGCCAGGCCGGCACCTTCACCAACATCAACCCCGCGACCGAGGAGTCCCTGGGCGAGGTCTCGGACGCCTCGAAGGAGGACATGCACCGGGCCATCGACGCGGCCCGGCGCGCCTTCGACGAGACCGACTGGTCGACCAACAAGGAGCTGCGCAAGCGCTGCCTGCTGCAGCTGCACGAGGCCATCGAGTCCGAGATCGACGAGCTGCGCGAGGAGCTCATCCTCGAGGTCGGCGCGCCCCGCGCGATCACATACGGGCCCCAGCTTGATGCGCCGCTGGCGGACGGCCTGAAATACCCCGCTCGGCTGATCGACTCGTACGCCTGGGAGACCGACCTCGGGGACCGGGTTATCAGCCTCACCGGCGCGAACACCACCATCAAGGTGTGGCGGGAGCCGGTCGGTGTGGTCGGCGCGATCGTGCCGTGGAACTTCCCGTTCGAGGTCACGCTCAACAAGCTCGGCCAGGCGTTGGGCAGCGGCAACACCGTGGTGCTCAAGCCGGCGCCGAACACGCCGTTCAACGCGAACCGGCTGGGCCGGCTGATCGCCGAGAAGACCGACATCCCCGCCGGCGTCGTCAACGTCGTCACCGCCTCGGATCACTTCGTCGGCGAGGAGCTCACGCTGTCGCCCAAGGTCGACCTGATTTCGTTCACCGGCTCCACTATTGTCGGCAAGCGGATCATGGAAAAGGGTGCGGCCACCATGAAGCGGCTGTTCCTGGAGCTCGGCGGCAAGTCGGCCACCATCGTGCTGGAGGACGCCGACTTCGCGACTGCGTGCATGGTGGGCATAGCGCCGTGCATGCACGCCGGTCAGGGTTGTGCCAACCCGACCCGGCTGCTGCTGCCGCGGTCCCGCTACGACGAAGGCGTGGAGATCCTCAAGAACATCTACGAGAACGTCACGTGCGGCGACCCGCAGGACCCCGCGACGCTGTGCGGGCCGGTGATCTCGCAGCGGCAGTACGAGCGGGTGAACGGCTACATCCAAAAGGGCGTCGACGAGGGTGCCACCGCGCTGGTCGGCGGCCCCGGCGCGGAAACCGGCTTCGACAAGGGATACTTCATCCGGCCAACGCTTTTCACCAATGTCGATAACAAGATGACCATCGCCCAGGAGGAGATCTTCGGCCCGGTGCTCTCCGTCATCCCGTTCGACGACGAGGAGGACGCGATCCGGATCGCCAACGACAGCGTGTACGGCTTGGCCGGCAACGTGTTCGCGGGTTCCCTCGAGCGTGCGCTGTCGGTGACCCGCCGGATCAAGGCCGGCTTCATGGGCGTCAACGGCGGTGCCGGCTACGCTGCCGACTCGCCGTTCGGTGGCTACAAGGAGAGCGGCATCGGTCGCCAGAACGGTGTGGCCGGGTTCGACCAGTACACCGAGATCAAGTCGGTCGCATACCCCGCCGGCTAGGAATCACTTTCGACGAGATTGCCGCCAGGGTCATGGTTTTCGAACCGATCGCAACCGTAGCGGCAATCTCGCTGCGGTGACGCCCATGCGCGTGGACCGCGAATTCGTCTTCGCTGCCGTCGCGGACGAGCGGCGTGGCATCGCCATCCTGCTGGACGAATTGGACGCCGCACAATTGGCAACGCCGAGCCTGTGTGCGGGCTGGGATGTCAAGACAGTGGCCGCTCATGCGGTCAGCACCGCCACCGACGGCACCCGCGCGTTCCTGCGGCTCGCGCTGCGTCGTAGGAGCATGGCTCGCGCAATCGACGAATTGGCGCGCCGCCGTGCCGAATTGCCGGCCGCCGAGATCGCAGCCAGTTTGCGCCGATGCGCGGACCGCCGGATCGACCCCCCGCTGTTCGGACCGTTGGACCCGCTGGCGGATGTTCTGGTGCACACCGGTGACATCCGGATTCCTCTCGGACTGCCCTATCAACCCGATCCACAGCGAGCAGCATTGGCCATGGATTTCCTGACCGGCTGGTGGCCGTTCGGCTTCGTCCCCCTCGGGCGACTGCGCGGAATCAGTCTGCGCGCCGGTGATATTGGCCGAGTATGGGGGAGCGGTGCGGAAATCCGCGGACCGGTGGCCGCGCTGATGATGGCTGTCGCCGGCCGCACTGCACTCCTGCGCATGCTCGACGGCCCGGGCCTGCCGCGGCTCGTCCAGCGATTGTCCGGGTAGAGCCAACTCTTCCGACCGCCCAACTTGACCTAATATTTGTTCAGCTCTAGATTGGCAGGAGAGGTTACGTCGCCCGGGTTGACGTTGCCGGGGGCGGTTACCTGGATGCCTAGGAGTCCTATTGAGCGAATTCGAATCGGTCGATTTCTTCACCGACCTGTCCCTGATTCCGGACCCGTACCCCTACTTCGACCATCTGCGCGCGCGTTGCCCCGTGCTGGCGCGACCCGATCAGGGCGTCATGGCGGTAACGGGACACCCCGAAGCGCTCGCGGTCTACAAAGATCCGGCGTTCTCGTCGTGCGTCTCGGTCGCAGGCCCGTTTTCGGGATTGCCATTCGAACCCGAGGGCGATGACATCGGCCACCTGATCGATCGGCATCGCTCGCAGATCCCGATGAGCGAACACATCGTGACGCAAGACCCGCCGGAGCACGCCCGGACGCGAGGTCTGCTCAGTCGCCTGTTAACGCCCAGGCGGCTCAAGGAAAACGAAGACTTCATGTGGCGACTCGCCGATGAGCAGCTCGACGAGTTCCTGTCCCGCGGCGGCTGTGAATTCCTCGACGAATACGCGCGACCGTTCTCCGGGTTGGTGATCGCCGACCTCCTGGGAGTTCCGGTCGAGGACCACGAAGAGTTTCGGGATGTGTTCTCCAACAAGTTCTCCGGTGGGGTCGAGGACGACTCGGTGACGCGCGCACACAATCCGCTGGAATACCTCGACGAGAAGTTCACCACCCACATCACCGAACGTCGCAGGCAGCCACGCGACGACGTGTTGACCGAGCTGGCCCAGGCGAAGTATCCGGACGGCTCAACGCCGGAAGTCATCGATGTGGTCCGGCTGGCGACGTTTCTATTCGCGGCCGGCCAGGAAACCACCACCAAGCTGCTCAGCTTCGGGGTCCGCATCCTCGCCGAGAACCCGAAGTTGCAGAAGCTGCTCCGCGAAGACCGCAGCCGAATACCGAATTTCGTCGAAGAGACGCTGCGCATGGAAAGCCCGGTCAAGTGCCACTTCCGGATGGCGCGCACCACGACCTCCATCGGTGACGTCGACGTCCCGGCGGGAAGCACGGTGATGCTGCTGCCCGGTGCGAGCAACCGGGATGCGCGAAAGTTCGAGCGGCCCGACGAGTTCCACATCGATCGGCCGAACGTGCGCGAACATGTGGCCTTCGGCCGCGGCAATCATTCGTGCCCGGGCGCACCGCTGGCCCGTGCGGAGGGGCGAATCTCGCTGAACCGCATACTCGACCGGATGGCGGACATCGCCATCGTGGAAGCCAAACACGGCCCGTCGGACGCCCGGCACTACACCTACGACCCGACCTGGCAGATGCGAGGACTATCCGAGTTGCACCTCGAATTCACCCCGGCTTCGTGAGTGCACGCGACGGCGGCGAGTGGGATCCCGGCTTAACCGAGCGTCTGGTCACCGCGGCAGAACCGCTGGCGCGGCGCTGGTTTCGCTTCGAAGTTCGTGGGCTGGAATCGGTGCCGCCCGATGGGGGTGCGCTGATCGTCGGCAACCATTCGGGTGGCATGCTCACGCCCGACGTGCTGATCTTCGCCGCCGCCTTCTACCGCAAGTTCGGCTATCGGCGTCCGCTGTACACCCTCGGCCACGACGGCATGTTCGTCGGGCCGGTATCGGAATGGCTGGGCCGCCTCGGCGTCATTCGCGCCACCTCGAAAAACACCGCGCGAGCGCTGCGGTCCGGCGGTGTGGTGCTGGTGTTCCCAGGCGGAATCTACGATGCCTACCGGCCGACGTTGGCGGAGAACATCGTCGACTTCAACGGCCGGACGGGATACGTCAGGTCAGCGATCGAGGCGCAGGTGCCGATCGTGCCGACGGTCTCGATCGGTGGGCAGGAAAGCCAGCTGTTTCTTACGCGCGGCACGTGGCTGGCTAAGCGCCTGGGTCTGTCGCGGTGGCGGTCCGACATTCTGCCCGTCACCGTGGGATTCCCTTTCGGGCTCAGCATGATCATTCCGCCCAACCTGCCGCTGCCGACCAAGATCGTCACCGAGGTGCTGGAACCGATCGACCTCGCGGCCCGATTCGGCGATGAGCCCGGCGTCGCGGACGTCGACGCACACGTCCGTTGCGTGATGCAGACCGCCCTGGACGGCCTGGCCCGCGAGCGGCGCTTCCCGGTGCTCGGGTAGGGCCAGCTCCCGCGCTAGCCCACCGACCTGACAGGGGCGGGTGGCATTGCGCCCTGCGCGGTAGCAATGTCATCGGAAAACCCAGCGGCAGTGTGGATTTCGCAAAATGCGCTGACCATGGCGTCGGTGAGTTCATGGGGGTCGCCGAGGGTGCGGTCATCGGCGATCACCGATATGTTGAGCTGATCGACGTAGCTCCACACGGTGATGTTGATCCCACAGGCGGTGATCAGCGGTCCGGCGGAATAGATTTCGCTGACCGGGGCGCCCGCGAAACGGCCACGCTCACGCGGCCCCATCACGTTGGAGATCGGGAGGTTGAACAACCTGTTTCGGGTGTTCCGCCTGCCCAGCCATCGGAACGCCAGGGGGGCTGCAGCGCCCGGCAGATAGTTGATCAATCGGCCGTAAAGCTCCGGGCCGAAAAGCTGGTTGTTCTCTTTGGCGATCGTCGTTGCCACCGACGTCAGGCGCACCCGCTCCAACGGATCGCCGATGTGCGTCGGCAGCGACACCGCCATGCCCCCGAGCTCGTTGCCGCTGATCCGCTGCGGCGACCTGTCCGTGGTGGCCGGGACGGAGGCGACCAGGGGCTGGTTTGCGCTGCCGTCGTAGCGCAAGAGCAGTTCGCGCAGCGCACCCGCCGCGATCGCCATCACCATGTCGTTGACGGTGATCTGCAGCTGTTTGCCGGTCTGTTTGACCTGAGGTAGCGACAAAGTTGCGGTGGCGAAAGCCCGTGCCGGAGAAACGATGTGGTTGATGAATGTCGGCGGAGCGTGCAGCATCCTGGCAAGCTCTGGCTGCCTGCCGCGCTGCCGGGCGCGCCGGCGCAGCCGTCGGGCGCCGTTGAGCGCGTCGGCTATCACCGCGGGCAATGCGGCGGCCTGCCGGGCGTGATCCGCGGCGGCGGCACGCATCAGCCGCGCCGTCGAGGGCGCAGTGCATGTCGTGTCGTTGTCGCGGTCGTCCTGCGCCGGCCCGGTCAAGTCCATGAGTCTGGCCAGCAGATTGGCGGAGGCGACGCCGTCGGCCAAGGCGTGGTGCATTTTGCCGATAATCGCAAATTTGTTGTCGGCGATGCCTTCGGCGAAGTGGAACTCCCACAGCGGACGGCCGCGGTCGAGCGGAATGCTCGCGATCTGCCCGATCACCTGGTCGAGTTCTCGGCGTCCACCCGGCGCGGGTACCTGAACGCGCCGCAAATGGTAATCGAGATCGACTTCGCAATTCTGCAGCCACATCGGACGATGCAATCGCCACGGGATGTCGATCAGCTTGTAGCGCAACGGATCCAGCCGATGCAGTCGCCGACGCAGCGTGTGCCGAAATACGTCGAAGCTGACCTCGCCGTCGCAGCCGGCGGCGTCGACGATCGCCACCTTCAAGGTGTGGGTATGCAGGCTCGGCGTCTCGCTGTACAACAGCATCGCGTCCATGCCGTTGAGCCGCTTCACACGACCATTATTGCTCTGGCCCTGCGGCGATGAGAACAAAATTCTGGTTCACAGCTAAGCGGCGAGCGCCGGCTTTCGTGCCCCGAAGCACCCCGGGCTTCGCCCGCCCAACCCCTTGGTTGACAATCAACGGGAAGACTCCACTCTTTTCGAAGTCCACATGTCAAAGGAGACAAGACCATGGCTGAGGCCGTCATCGTCGAGGCAGTGCGTTCACCGATCGGCAAGCGCAACGGCGGATTGTCCGGAGTACACGCGGCGGATCTGTCCGCGCAGGTGCTCAACGGCCTGGTCGACAAGGCCGGCGTCGATCCGGGCCTGGTCGACGACGTCATCTGGGGTTGCGTCATGCAGGCCGGTGAGCAGGCCCTCGACATCGGCCGCACCGCCCTGCTGACGGCAGGCTGGCCCGAGACCGTCCCGGGCGTGACCGTGGACCGCCAGTGCGGCTCCAGCCAGCAGTCCATCCACTTCGCCGCCGCCGGGGTCATCGCCGGGCACTACGACGTTGTCGTCGCCGGTGGTGTCGAGTCGATGTCGCGGACCCCGATGGGCGCATCGCTGGCCAACGGCGGGCGCCCGTATCCCCAGGCATTCCTGGACCGCTACCAAGGCCAGATCCCCAACCAGGGCATCGGCGCGGAGATGATCGCCGAGCAGTGGGGGTTCGATCGCACCGCGCTCGACCAGTTCTCTCTCGATTCTCACGAAAAGGCCGCTGCCGCACAGGATGCCGGCGCCTTCGGTGACCAGATCGTAGGCATCAGCGTGGCCGACGGCAACGTGGTCCTCAAGGACGAAGGCATCCGACGCGGCACGCCGATGGAGAAGATGGCCTCGCTGAAGCCGGCGTTCAAGGAAGACGGCGTGATTCACGCCGGCAACTCGTCGCAGATCTCCGACGGCTCGGCGGCGATCCTGTTCATGTCCGCCGAAAAGGCAAAGGAGCTGGGGCTCAAGCCGATCGCCAAGGTGCACACCGCAGCGCTGGCCGGCGCGGACCCGGTGATCATGCTGACCGCGCCCATCCCCGCGACGCAGAAGGCGCTCAAGCGCTCCGGGCTGTCGATCGACGACATCGGCGCCTACGAGGTCAACGAGGCGTTCGCGCCGGTTCCGCTGGCGTGGCTCAAGGACATCGGCGCCGACGAGAAGAAGCTCAACCCCAACGGCGGCGCGATCGCACTGGGCCACCCGCTCGGCGGGTCCGGCGCCCGGATCATGACCACCCTGCTGTATCACATGCGGGACAAGGGAATTCAGTACGGCTTGCAGACCATGTGCGAGGGCGGCGGCCAGGCCAACGCCACCATCGTGGAACTGTTGTGACCGAGGCCGATGCCCTTGAGAAGGGGGCCCTGGCCGAGCGCCGGGGCAACGTGATGGTGATAACCATCAACCGCCCCGAAGCCCGCAACGCCGTGAACGCCGCCGTCAGCATCGGCCTCGGGGACGCGCTCGAAGAGGCGCAGCGCGACCCCGAGGTGCGGGCGGTGGTGGTCACCGGCGCGGGCGACAAGTCGTTCTGCGCCGGCGCCGATCTCAAGGCGATCGCCCGGCGGGAGAACATCTATCACCCCGAGCATCCCGAGTGGGGCTTCGCCGGATACGTCCACCACTTCATCGACAAGCCCACCATCGCCGCGGTCAACGGCACCGCTTTCGGCGGTGGCACCGAGCTGGCGCTGGCCAGCGACCTGGTGGTGGCCGACGAGCGAGCGCAGTTCGGCCTCCCTGAGGTCAAGCGGGGATTGATCGCCGCCGCCGGCGGCGTCTTCCGCATCGCCGAGCAGCTGCCGCGCAAGGTGGCGATGCGGCTGCTGCTGACCGGCGAACCGCTCAGCGCGGCCGCCGCCTGCGAATGGGGCCTGATCAACGAGGTCGTCGCGCAGGGCTCGGTGCTGGAGGCCGCGCTGGCGCTGGCCGCGCGGATCACCGTCAACGCCCCGCTGTCGGTGCAGGCCAGCAAGCGGGTCGCCTACGGCGTCGATGACGGCGTCGTGGTGGGCGACGAACCGGGGTGGCAACGCACCATGCGCGAGATGAAGGCCCTGCTCAAATCCGAGGACGCCAAAGAGGGACCGAGGGCGTTCGCCGAAAAGCGGGAGCCGGTCTGGCAGGCGCGCTAGCTAGCCCGCCAGGATGTTGACGCCGCGGCCGAACACCGCGGGTAGCAGCGTGCAGGTCGGCACGACCGCGCGCCGCACCGCCCGCGACGAGCTCGCCAACACCAGCGTGCGGGTGAGCAGCCGGTAATCGCGGGTGATCCGGTGCCAGGCCCGCTCGTAGGACGCCGGCGCGTCGGTGACGATGGCGTCGACGGCCGCAGCGGCCTGCTTGAGCGCCAGGCTGATGCCCTCGCCGGTGAGCGCGTCCTCGTAGCCGGCCGCGTCCCCGACCAGCAGTACTCGCCCCGCGACCCGGCGGGAGACCACCTGACGCAACGGGCCGCAGCCGCGGGCCTGCCCCGAGGCGGCGCCGCGCAGCCGGTGGGCCAGCCGCGGGAACCAGGCCAGGTCGGGCCGCCCACGCGACAGGATCGCCACACCGACCAGATCGGGTTCGACCGGCGTCACGTACGCCTCACCCCAGCGCGACCAGTACACCTCGACGAAATCCGACCATGCAGGCACCCGGTAGTGCCTCCGCACCCCGTAGCGTCGCGGCGCCCCCGCCGTTGCCGTGATCCCGGCGGCGCGCCGGACCTGTGAATGCAGGCCGTCGGCCGCCACCAACCATTTCGCGCGCACACCCGCGGCGGAGACGCCGTGGGCGTCCTGCGCCACGCTCGTCACTCGCGTGCGGATCCAATCGGTGTCCTGCTCTTTCGCGCGCGCGGCCAGCGCCGCATGCAATGTGGTGCGGCGCACGCCGCGGCCCGGCCCGCCCCGAAAGCGCGCCTGGGCCCGCGCCCGTCCACTGACGTAAGCGATCCCGTGAAAAGGCATGCCGACGGGATCCACACCCAGCGAGGTCAATTCGGCCAGCCCGCCGGGCATCAACCCTTCGCCACACGCCTTATCGATGGGGCTGTCCCGCGGCTCGGCCACGATCACCGAAAGTCCAAGCCGTCGCGCATGTAGCGCCGTCGCCAGGCCCGCCGGGCCGCCGCCGGCGATCAGCAGGTCCGCATCGTAATCGGTCACGTGTAACCCAACGCGGAGTTCTCCACCTGCAGTCGCACCCTGAGCAGCGCGGCGTTGGCCAGCGTGAAGACGGCGGCGGTCAGCCAAGCCGTATGCACCAGCGGCAACGCCAACCCCTCGGCCACCACCGCAACGTAGTTCGGATGGTGCAGCCACCGGTAGGGCCCCTGACGCACCAAGGGGGCCCGCGGCAAAACGATCACCCGGGTGTTCCACCGCCGCCCCAGCGTCGTGATGCACCACCAGCGCAATGCCTGGCTGGCCACCACCACCGCCAGCATCGGCCAGCCCAGCCACCCGATGAAGGGCCGGTGCAGCGCCCACGGTTCGACGAGGCAGCCGACCAGTAACCCGCCGTGAATGATCACCATGACCGGATAGTGCGATCGGCCAAACTCCTTGGCGCCCTGGGTGAACGACCAGCGCGCGTTGCGGGTGGAAACCACCAGCTCCGCGATGCGTTCGAGTCCGACCGCCAGGACCAGCAGGTAATACATGGCTACAGTCTTTACCAGCTCCGCCGGCCCGGCAGCACCAGCACCGTCGTCCGCGGATCGGCGACGTCGGTCGGCGCGCGGATGGCTTCAGTTTGGGTATAGGGGTTGGGTGAAGACTTCACCGCAACCCCGGCAATGGACCAATCTCTCAGCGCAGCGCCCGTCGAGGCGGCGAAACCACCGCATGCCTCCATGTCGAGGTGACGGCGCCGCCGCGCCGCCGGTTCACCTGCCCGCCGCGCTGCCGGGCCGCTAGGGTCTGCGATATGCGGGCTCTGGTCACCGGTGCCACCGGTTACGTGGGATCACGCCTGGTCACCGCTCTGCTGGACGATCAGCATCAGGTAATCGCGGCGACGCGAAACCCGGCGCGCCTCAAGCGGTTCGGCTGGTTCGACGACGTCACGCCGGTGAGATTGGACGCCGCCGACCCCGAGACGCTGGCCTCCGCCTTCGCCGGCTGCGGTCCCGTTGACACGGCGTATTACCTGGTGCACGCGATCGGGCAGCCCGGATTTCGCGACGCCGACAAGGCCGCGGCGGCGAACTTCGCGGCGGCGGCTCGCGACGCCGGGGTGCGACGCATCGTCTACCTGGGCGGCTTCGTGCCCGCGGACGAGGATCTGTCCGAGCACCTGACCAGTCGGGCCGAGGTGGCCGAGGCGCTCACCATCCCGGACGGCCCGGAGCTGGTATGGCTGGGCGCTGCGATCATCATCGGCGCCGGCTCGACGTCGTTCGAGATGATGCGCTACGTCGGCGATCGTTTTCCGCTGATCCCGATCCCGAGTTGGATGGACAACCCGATCGACCCGATATCCATCCGCGACGTCCTGCACTATCTCGTGGCCGCGGCCGATCGCGACCTGGTGCCCGCCGGGGCTTACGACATCGCCGGCCCGGACACCACGTCCTACCGGGACCTGCTCAAGGCGTACTCACGCGTCTCCGGCCGCTGGCACACCGGACTGCCGGTCGGCAGGATCGACACCACGCTGGCCTCGCTGATCACGGGCGTCGCCCTGCCGGTGCCCCCGGGACTGGCGGGTGATCTGGTCGAATCGCTGGACCACCCGATGGTGGCTTCGGCCAGCGGGCTGCGCGATCGCGTTCCCGACCCGCCCGGCGGCCTGCTCGGCATCGACGAGTCCATCGCGCTGGCCCTGGCCGGCCAGTCCACGCACCGGCCGCGTCCCGTCAACGCGCTGGCCGATCCACACCACCTCGCCAACACCGATCCCGCCTGGGCCGGCGGCGACGCGCTGCGCATCCGCCGGCTCGCCCGGCGGGTCACGCCGTCGATCGTGCGGCCGACCCTGGGGCTGGTCGACAGGGTTCCCGGCCCGATGGCCGGGGCCGTGCGCACCGGCCTGGACATCCTGATCGCCCTGACCCCGAAGGTGCACCCTGCATGACCCAGTCCGCGAGTCAATATCACGCCGGCGTCTTCACCGAATTACGCCGTGCGGTCACCAATGTCGCTGTGCCCCATAACGAATCGCCCGGAGTGGTGCGGCGCCGGCGGGTCATCGTGGCCATCACGGTGGTCCTCGGGGCCGGCGTGCTCGGGTTCTCGTTGCGGCGGCATCCAGGGGATGCAAGCTTTTACTGGCTGACGCTGGTGCTGGCGGCGGTGTGGACCGCCGGAGCGCTGGTCTCCGGCCCGCTGCACCTCGGCGGCATCTGTTGGCGGGGACGCAACCAGCGGCCGGTCCTCACCGGCACGGGCGTCGGGCTGCTGGTGGGCGGGGCTTTCGTGGTGGGCGGGCTGATCGTCCGGCAGATCACCCCCGTGGCGGAGTTGATAACCCGGGTGCTGCTCTACGCCCACCACGGGTGGTATCCGGTGATCGTGGCGATCACACTGATCAACGGCGTCGCCGAAGAAGTGTTCTTTCGCGGCGCGCTCTACACCGCCCTGGGCCGCCACCATCCGATCATCATCTCGACCGTCCTCTACACGTGCGCGACGCTGGCCAGCGGCAACCCGATGCTCGGCTTCGCCGCGATCATTCTGGGGACGGTGTGCGCGTTCGAGCGCCGGGCGACCGGCGGTGTCCTGGCGCCGATGCTCACCCATCTGGTGTGGGGGCTGATCATGGTTCTCGTGCTGCCCCCGATGTTCGGCGTCTGACTTCTCCACCCGCTGACGCGATGACCTCGCGGGCCAGCGCGCGCCGTGCGGCGACGCGGGCGGGCCGGACGAAGAACCAGTACAGCCGCCCCGGGATACCCCTCGGCAGGAAGATCGAGCGCTGCGTATAACGGGCGCCCCGACCGTCTTGGCCGGTGACCGCAATCTCGAGCCACTCGCGTCCCGGCGCTCGCTTGGTGGAGCGCAGCCGCAATAGGGTTCCCGCCGTGCGCTCGTCGACCTTCCAGTCGGCCGCCCGCGAGTTCATGACGCCCTCCGCCGCCGTGAAGACGTCGCCGGGCTCGGCGGCGGTCGCGGCGGTCCGAACATCGGTGTAAACGATCTCGCCCGCCCAGTCCGGGTCCGTGGGCAGGGCCTCGGCCGGTTCGGACCGCAACGATGACCAGGTGGGTTCGGGGACGCCACGCGCGGCGCGGGCGAGCGCGAGTTCGACCGCCCGCCGGTAGCCGGTCAGCCCGCCCGGCGGCGGCGCGATGATGCCGTCGATGTCGGAATTGCGCATCACCGCATCGCATTCCAGCGATTCGATCAGCGGCCGTGCCAGACCGGCCGGGATCGGGGTCACCGTCCCCACCCATAGGCTGGCGATCGTGGGGGTCAGAAACGGCAGCACGATCAGGTAGCGCTTGCCCAACCCCGCCACGTCGGCATACACCCGCATCATGTCGCCGTATTCCAGCACGTCGGGCCCGCCGATGTCCCAGGTGCGCGACTCCGGTACCGGGGCCTTCGAAAGAGAAGCCGCCGCGGCCAGGTAGTACAGCACGTCGCGCGCCGCGATCGGCTGAATTTTGTTGTGCACCCATTTCGGCGTGGTCATCACCGGCAACCGGTCGGTGAGGTGCCGGATCATCTCGAACGACGCCGACCCCGAGCCGACGACCACCCCGGCCTGCAACACCACCGTCTCGACCCCGGAATCGATCAGCGCGTCGCCGACGTCCCTGCGTGACGCGAGATGTGGTGAGAGATCGCGGTTTTCGGGATGCAGCCCACTCAGATACACCACTCGTCGCACCCCGGCGCGCCGCGCGGCCGTCGCGACGTTACGGGCGGCGCGGGTTTCCTCGGCGGCGAAATCCTTTGAGGTACCCATCGAGTGGACGAGGTAATAGACCACGTCGATGCCGTCGAACGCGGCGGTCAGTGAATCAAGGTCGCCCAGGTCGCCGCGGACCACCTCGGCCTGTTGCCGCCACGGCACCTGCGCCAGCTTGTCCGGGTTGCGCGCCAGCGCCCGAACGTGATGGCCGTCGTCCAGCAGTCGGGGGACCAGGCGTCCGCCGATGTAGCCGGTCGCTCCGGTAACCAGGCATCGCACCTGTTCGGGCATCGATCCTCCGTCGTTCGTCAGTGGGTCTGACGACGAGGATTACCTCATCGAAGGCTGCTTAAGCGTTGCGGCCGATCACCGCATCAACTTCACCGGTCGGTGAAGTTGGCAGTGCGCCGCTGCTGGAAGGCCGTTGCGCCCTCGACGAAGTCGGGGGATTTCAGCAGCACCGACTGTCCGTCGAATTCACGCTGCAGGGCGGGGTCCAGCTCGGTTAGCGTGGCCGCGTTGATCGCCAGCTTCGTCTTGGCGAAGGCCACCGCCGGGCCGCTCAACAACCGGGCGATCACCTTGTCCACCTCGGCATCGAAGTCGCCGGCCGGATAGACCGCGGTGACCAGGCCCCACGACAAGGCCTCGGCGGCGGTCAGCCGCTCCGGAAGCAGCGCCATCTGCATGGCCCTGATCCGGCCGATCGCGGCCGCCACCAACGCCGACGCCCCACCGTCGGGCATCAACCCGATCTTGGTGAAGGCGAGCATGAAAAACGCGCTCTCCGAAGCCAATACGACGTCGCACGCGAGGGCGATGGAGACGCCGACGCCGGCCGCGGGTCCCTGGACCACAGCGACCACCGGGTGCGGCACCGCGGCGATCCCGCGCACCAGCCGGTTGATCTCGAGGATGATTTCGTCCGGTGGCACGCCGCCGCCGTCGGAGACGTCGTCGGCGCTGATGCCCGCACCGGAGCTGAAGCCGCGTCCGGCGCCGCCCAGTCGCACGACCTTGACGTCAGGGTCGGTGGCCGCGTACTCCATCGCGTCCGCGAGTCCGGTGATCACCGGAACGGTCAGCGAATTCAGGCTGTCGGGTCGGTTGATGGTCACCGACAGAACGCCGTCGGACAGCGTGACGTCAAGGCCCGCGACGGGTGTCAGGGTGGCGATCGCCGATGTAGTCATCGGCTCACCATAAGTGACCGGGGTGCGCGGTCCTGCGGCGCGGCTGCGAAGATGTCGAACGACTGGTTGTTTGGTGACAACGGTCAAGGGCGTCAAAGCGGACGAAAGGTCGGTGGATCGTGGCTGGACCGTTGAACGGACTGCGTGTTGTCGAGTTGGCCGGCATCGGCCCCGGCCCGCACGCCGCGATGATCCTGGGGGACCTGGGCGCCGACGTCGTGCGCATCGACCGCCCCTCCTCGGGGCCGGGTGGAGTCGCCAAGGACGCCATGATGCGCAACCGGCGGGTGGTGACCGCCGACCTGAAGTCCGACGAAGGACGCGGCCTCGTCCTCAAACTGATCGCCAAAGCCGACGTGCTGATCGAGGGCTACCGCCCGGGCGTCACCGAGCGGCTCGGCCTGGGCCCCGAGGACTGCGCCAAGGTCAACGACAGGCTGGTCTACGCCCGCATGACCGGCTGGGGCCAGACCGGCCCGCGCAGCCAGCAGGCGGGCCACGACATCAACTACATCTCTCTGAACGGCATCCTGCACTCCATCGGCCGGGCGAACGAGCGGCCGGTCCCGCCGCTGAACCTGGTCGGTGACTTCGGTGGCGGCTCCATGTTCCTGCTGCTCGGCATCCTGTCCGCCCTATGGGAGCGGCAGACCTCCGGCAAGGGCCAGGTGGTCGACGCCGCGATGGTGGACGGCTCGAGCGTGCTGATCCAGATGATGTGGCAGATGCGTGCGTCCGGGATGTGGACCGACGCGCGCGGCACCAACCTGCTCGACGGCGGCGCGCCCTACTACGACACCTACGAATGCGCCGACGGGCGCTACGTCGCGGTCGGCGCCATCGAACCGCAGTTCTACGCCGCCATGCTGGCCGGGCTCGGCCTGGACGGCGCCGACCTGCCCGGCCAGAACGACGTCGGCCGCTGGCCCGAGCTGCGGGCCCTGCTGACGGAGAAGTTCGCAAGCCAGGACCGCGACCACTGGGCCAAGGTGTTCGCCGACTCCGACGCGTGCGTGACGCCCGTGCTGGCCTTCGGCGAGGTTCAGACCGAGCCGCACATCACCGAGCGCGACACGTTCTACGAGGTCAACGGCGGCCTGCAGCCGCTACCGGCGCCGCGGTTCTCCCGCACCGCGCCGGAGACGCCGCGGCCCGCGGCGCCGGTGACCGACGCCGAAGCTGTTCTCAGGGAATGGGTATAGTCCCAACCAACCAGTTGGCTGGACTCAAGCGATCAGGAAGGACTCGGATGGAGATCAAAGACGCCGTCGCCGTCGTCACCGGGGGAGCGTCAGGCCTGGGCCTGGCCACCACCAAACGACTGCTCGACCGCGGCGCCCAGGTGGTCGTGATCGACCTGCGTGGCGAAGAAGCGGTCCGTGAGCTGGGCGATCGCGCTCGCTTCGTCGAGGCCGACGTCACCGACGAGGCCGCCGTCGGCAAGGCCCTGGACGCCGCGGAGTCGATGGGCACACTGCGGATCAACGTCAACTGCGCCGGCATCGGCAACGCCATCAAGACCCTGTCCAAGGACGGCCCGTTCCCGCTGGACGGCTTCAAGAAGGTGATCGGGGTCAACCTGATCGGCACCTTCAACGTGCTGCGGCTGGCCGCCGAGCGCATCGCCAAGACGGAAGCCATCGGTCCCGAAACAAGCCCAGAGCGGGGCGTCATCATCAACACCGCCTCGGTCGCCGCGTTCGAGGGCCAGATCGGCCAGGCGGCCTATTCGGCATCCAAGGGCGGCGTCGTCGGCATGACCCTGCCGATCGCGCGCGACCTGTCGCGCGAGCTCATCCGCGTGGTGACCATCGCGCCGGGCCTTTTCAAGACCCCGCTGCTGGGATCGCTGCCCGAGGAGGCGCAGGCGTCGCTGGGCAAGCAGGTGCCGCACCCGGCGCGGCTGGGTGATCCCGACGAATACGGCGCCCTGGCCGTCCACATCGTGGAGAACCCGATGCTCAACGGCGAGGTCATCCGCCTGGATGGCGCCATCCGCATGGCGCCTCGCTGAGCCGGACGCCCCTGGACAAAACGAAAGCCCCCCGCACCGGCGGGGGGCTTTCGTGCTAACCAGACTCAATGGTTACTTGCGGAACCATCGACTGACGTTCGGTTCGGCCATCAACAGCCGGGCAAGCATGCTCATGACTGCCTCAGCTCGCGGCTTGCAGTTCGTCGAACTGCTCCGAGGTCTCGCCTTCCACCAGGACGTCGCCGTGGTAGAGGGCATCGAAGTCAACTTTGATGACGTCGGCACTTGTGTCGTCGATCCACATGACACTGAGCGTATGGGCCACCATTAAGGAATCTTTGAGTCACGATTCGGAAAACCTTGGCAATTTACCGGCCAGTAGGTTGCCGGTCGCCCACCACGCGATTTGGGCCGTGAGCTGCTTACTTGTCGCACATTTTCTGGCCGGACTCTTATTGTCCGAGCGGTTTGAAAATGCACATTGAACGGTTCGGGCGGGCCCTGCGTGTTAAAGGCAGTGCACTGTTCGACGTGTGCAGATTAGCGTTTGTTACGTTGTCGCGGACCAGCGAGCGGCCAGCGCAACGGGGCACCGGCGGCGGAAGGGCCCGAAATGCTGCAGAAAACCGCCCGGCTTGCGATCAGGGCGCCGCGGCGCATCATCGCCCTCGGTGTCCTGGTTTTCATCGCCGCCGCCGTCTTCGGCGTCCCCGTCGCCAAGAGCCTGTCGCCCGGTGGCTTTCAAGACCCGAACTCCGAGTCGGGCCGCGCCATCAGCGTGTTGAGCGACAAGTTCGGCCAGAGCGGCCAGCAGGTGCTGATCCTGGTGACCGCGCCGGGTGGCACCAACAGCGAAGCGGCCCGCAAGGTGGGCACCGACCTCGTTGACGGGCTGCGAAAGTCCCCACTCGTCTACAACGTCTCCTCGCCGTGGACCGCGCCCCCACCAGCTGCGGCGGACCTCGTCAGCCGCGACGGCAAGTCCGGACTCATCGTGGTCAACCTCAAAGGCGGCGAGGACTACGCCCAGCGCAACGCCCAGACGTTGGCGGATCAGTTCATCCACGACCGTGACGGCGTCACCGTGCGGGCGGGCGGTGCGGCGATGCAGTACGCGCAGATCAACACGCAGAACCAGGCCGACCTACTGGTGATGGAGATGATCGCCCTGCCGCTGAGCTTTTTGGTGCTGATCTGGGTGTTCGGCGGGCTGCTGGCGGCGGCGCTGCCGATGGCGCTGGGCGCGCTGGCCGTCGTCGGCTCGATGTCGGTGTTGCGACTGATCACTTACACCACCGAGGTCTCGATCTTCGCCCTGAACCTGAGCACCGCGCTGGGCCTGGCCCTGGCGATCGACTACACCCTGTTGATCGTCAGCCGCTATCGCGACGAGTTGGCCGAGGGCCACACCCGCGACGAAGCGCTCATCCGGACCATGGCCACCTCCGGCCGCACCGTGCTGTTCTCCGCGGTCACCGTGGCGTTGTCGATGTCGGCGACGGTGGCGTTCCCGATGTACTTCCTCAAGTCGTTCGCCTACGCCGGCGTGGCCACCGTTGCCTTCGTCGCAACCGCCTCGATCGTGATCACCCCGGCCGCGCTCGTCCTGCTGGGGCCCCGGCTGGACGCCCTGGACGTGCGCCGCCTGGCGCGGCGGATATCGCGGCGCCCCGCGCCGGCGCATCGCCCGGTCGAGCAATCGTTCTGGTATCGGTCCACCAGATTCGTGATGCGCCGCTGGGCGCCGGTCGGCCTCTCGGTAGTCGCCCTGTTGTTGCTGCTCGGGTATCCGTTTCTGCGGGTGACGTGGGGCTTCCCGGACGATCGCGTGCTGCCGCGGTCGGCGTCGTCGCATCAGGTCGGCGACCTGCTGCGCAACGATTTCGCACACGACTCGGCCACGTCGGTGTCCGTCGTCATCCCCGATGCCACCGGCCTGGGCCCGTCGGACTTCGACACCTACGCCGCCGATCTGTCGCGGGTGGCCGACGTCTCGGCGGTGTCAAGCCCCGGCGGCACCTTCACGGCCGGCAATCGCGTGGGGCCGCCCGCCGGGCCCACCGGGCTGGCCGGCGGCAGCGCGTTTCTGACCGTCAGCAGCGCGGCGCCGCTGTTTTCCCAGGCGAACGACACCCAGCTGAAGCGGTTGCACGCGGTGCGCGGGCCCGCCGGCCGAGCCGTCGAGATGGGTGGCCTGGCGCAGGTCAACCGCGACAGCGTCGATGCCGTGACCGACCGGCTTCCGCTGGTCCTCGGGTTGATGGCGGCGATCACCTTCGTGTTGCTGTTCCTGCTCACCGGCAGCCTGCTGCTGCCGGCCAAGGCGCTGGCCTGCAACGTCCTGTCGCTGACGGCGGCGTTCGGTGCGCTGGTGTGGATCTTCCAGGACGGCCATCTGGGTGCGCTCGGAACGACGCCGAGCGGAACGCTGGTGGCGAACATGCCGGTGCTGCTGTTCTGCATCGCCTTCGGCTTGTCCATGGACTACGAAGTGTTCCTGCTCTCCCGGATCCGCGAGTACTGGCTGGCGTCCGGCGCCGCCCGACCGGCGAAGCCGACGGCGAGGCAGGCCCACGCCGCCAACGACGAGAGCGTGGCGCTCGGGGTCGCCCGCACCGGCCGGGTGATCACCGCGGCCGCCCTGGTGATGTCGATGTCGTTCGCCGCGCTGATCGCGGCCCACGTCTCGTTCATGAGAATGTTCGGCCTCGGCCTGACGCTCGCCGTGTTCGCCGACGCCACCTTGGTGCGGATGGTGGTCGTCCCGGCCTTCATGCATGTGATGGGCCGATGGAATTGGTGGGCGCCCAGACCCCTGGCGTGGCTGCACGACCGGTTCGGCATCAGCGAGAAAGCGGCAGACGCGACCGTCGAAAGCCTCGAACCGACGCGAGGACCGGCCGAACTCCCCGAGCCGGCGGCCAACATCGGTTGACGCCGCCGTGCGTGCAGACCTTTATTGTTGGGCTCATCCGAGCCGAAAGGATCTGTATGACAACGGCGGTTGACCACCCCCTCTTCGCGCGGATCTGGCCGATCGTCGCCACCCATGAAGTCGAGGCGATCCGGGCCATGCGCCGGGAAAATCTGGCCGGCCTGCGCGGCCGGGTGCTGGAGGTAGGCGCCGGAATCGGCACGAACTTCGCTCTCTACCCGGACTCCGTCGACGAGGTGATCGCGATGGAGCCCGAACCGCGGCTGGCGACCCTGGCCCGTGCCGCCGCCGACGTGGTGCCCGCCCGCGTCGTCGTGACGGGCGAGACGGTCGAAGCGTTCAGCGGCGCGGAGCCCTTCGACGCGGTGGTGTGCTCGCTGGTGTTGTGCTCGGTGAACGACCCGGGCGACGTGTTGCGGCGCCTGTACTCGCTGCTCAGGCCGGGCGGGGAGCTGCGGTATCTCGAGCACATCGCCAGTGTCGGTGCGCGGGGCCGGATTCAGCGCGTGGCCGATGCGACGTTGTGGCCACGGCTCTTCGGCAACTGCCATACCCATCGCGATACCGAGCGCTCGATCGTCGAGGCGGGATTCGAAGTAGACACGTCGCGGCGGGAGTTCACGTTGCCGTCCTGGGCGCCCATGCCGGTCTCCGAGCTCCTGCTCGGCCGCGCGCGCCGGCCCTGACCGGCCGTCCCGTCAGTTCAGCAGGGCCGGTAGCCGCTGCAACAGGCCGGGCAGAGCCTGGCTGGCCGTCTCACGCATGCTCAGGGTCACGCTGCTCGACAACGGAGTCACCTCGGGATTGACCTCGATGACGGCGGTGCCGCGCGACAGGGCCAGCTCGGCCAGCCCGGCCGCCGGATAGACGATCGCCGAGGTCCCGACCACCACCATCACGTCGGCGGCCTCGGTTGCCTCGACCGCGCGCCGCCATGGCTCGTCGGGCAGCTGTTCACCGAACCATACGATGTCGGGCCGGATGAGGCCCCCGCAGTGACATACCGGGGGATCCACCTCCAGCGCCGGTTCGGGCATCGCGGGCAGCGCGCCGGAGTAACGCGTATTGCAACGCGCGCAACGGAATTCGAACAGACTGCCGTGCAGATGATGAACCGAGTGGCTGCCCGCTCGCTCGTGCAGGTCGTCGACGTTCTGGGTGATGACGCTGACCTGGGCGTCGTCCTGCCAGGCCGCGATGGCGCGATGGCCCGCATTCGGTTGCACATCGGCGACCAGATAGTGGCGCCACAGATACCAGCCCCAAACCCGCTGCGGGTTGTCGCGCCAGCCCTTGGTGCTGGACAGCTCGTAAGGGTCGAAGCGAGCCCATAACCCGTTCTTGTCGTCGCGGAAGGTCGGCACGCCGCTTTCCGCGGAGATCCCCGCGCCGCTGAGCACGGCAATTCGCATCCCCCCAACATAGCCGGGAGTGGGGGATACTGGACGGGTGGAGCTGGGTGACTGGTTGAAGGTCGACATGAAGGCGGGAAAGCCGTTGTTCGACCAGCTCAGGACGCAGGTCATCGACGGGGTTCGGGAGGGCGCGCTGCCCCCCGGCACCCGCCTGCCCACCGTTCGGGATCTGGCCGGCCAGCTCGGCGTCGCCGTCAACACGGTAGCGCGGGCCTACCGGGAGCTGGAGACCTCCGCCATCATCGAAACCCGCGGGCGTTTCGGCACTTTCATCGCCCGTTACGACCCGACCGACGCCGCGATGGCGGCCGCGGCGCGCGAGTACGTCCGGGTCGCGCGCGGACTCGGCTTGGACAAGGACGACGCGGTGCGCTACATCGAAGCGGTGCCCGACGAGTAAGGCGGGCGTCGAAAAGCTCTGCCGCACAAGCTGCCTGGAGCCGCTCAGCGCAACACCTTGTTCAGTGTGCGTAGATTGCGCGTCGTGGTCGACGACTTGTACCGCGGTTTGCCCATCGTTTTGCCGATGCTGCTGTCCAGCGTGCTGCCCTTGGGCACCTGCCAATAGACCACGCCTTCGCCGCGCCGGATCTTCTCGTCGGGACCCGCGTCCTTGCCCAGCGCGGCGAGCTCGTCCAGCACGGCGGCGTCGGCGACGAACGTGACGTACGACTGATAGCCGTCGAGCTCACGCTCGAACGGGTAGGCGTCGACCACGCCGCGCACCGTGTCGATGTCGTAGGCGAGCACCCACGCGTCGTAGCCGAACCGGTCGCGCAACGCGGCTTCGGCCTTCTTGCGCACCGACGCCACGCCGCCGGAAGATTCCAGCAGCACGTTGCCGGTCGCCAGGACGGTCCGGACCTCGGTGAATCCCGCCTCGGTGAATGCGGCCGCCACGTCGGCCATCTTGAGATTGACGCCCCCGACGTTGACGCCACGCAGGAAGGCCGCGTACTTGGTCATGCCCCGATTTCACCAGGGTGGCCGCGGGACGAATACCTCGGGCCCGCGCGACGTAGGCTTTCGTCATGGGACGCCAAGTCTTCGACGACAAACTGCTGGCCTTGATCAGCGGCCACTCCCTTGGGGTGCTGGCCACCATCAAGCGGGACGGGCGGCCTCAGCTTTCGAACGTGAGTTACCACTTCGACCCGCGCAGCGTGGTGATCCAGGTGTCGATCACCGAGCCGCGCGCCAAGACCCGCAACCTGCGCCGCGACCCGCGGGCCTCGATCCTGGTCGACGCCGACGACGGCTGGTCGTACGCCGTCGCGGAGGGTACCGCCGAGTTGACCCCCCCGGCGGCCGCGCCCGACGACGACACCGTGGAGGCGCTGATTGCGTTGTATCGCAACATCGCCGGTGAACATCCGGACTGGGACGAATACCGCGAGGCCATGGTCACCGACCGGCGGGTGCTGCTGCGCCTGCCGATCTCCCACCTGTACGGCATGCCGCCGGGGAAGCGGTAGCCGCGGCGCGTAGGCGAACCGTTCCGCCAGCCCCGGGCTAGGCTGTCCCGTATGGCTGAATCGAATGCCCGGCAAGGTTCGACGTCCTCGGGCGCCGCGGGATCACCGGAGTCGGACGACGACACCAAGCGCAAATTCCGCGAAGCCCTGGACCGCAAGATGGCGAAGTCGTCGGGCGGGTCCGACCACAAGGACGGTGCCGCCAAACGATCTCGGGCGCACGGCGCGGTGGGAAACCGCCGGGAATTCCGCCGCAAGAGCGGCTGACGGCCGCTGGGCGTCGGCGCGCAGTCTGGTTGCTTCTCAACGCTTTTGGCAGCTGACGGCGTCAGCCTTCCGGTCCCGCGAATAGGCCGATCGACGGGTCCGCTTGGCCGGGCATGCCGCGCAGGCTCCCCCGGGTGCTCGGATGTTCGAAGTTCACCTGCGACGGGTCGTTCTGGTATGCCCAGTCCGCCACGATGGTGCGTTGGCTGAACGTCCAGCGGCCGTCGTGCTTGGTGTACGTGTCCAGATATCGCCCGCCGATGATGACGTCGATGTCGTGTTCGGGGCCGGCGAAGGTGTGAAACACCAGGCAGTAAATCTCACCGCGGGCGCTGTCGCCGTCGATGGCGAAGTTCGTCGTGGTGATGTTGTGTTGGGAGACACGCACATACGGTTCCGCGGCTTGCAGCTGCGCGATGAACCCTTCGACGGCCCCGGTTGAAAACGAGCCGTGCGAATCGGTCGCCTCGGGGTGGTACAGGCTGCGCAGGGTGTCATAGTCGGCGCGGTCGACGGCCCGGCAATAGGCGGTGACGAGCTGATGCAGCTCGTCGCGAGCCAGCATCAGTGCCAGCTTGCTCTCATCCACCACCACGCCACGATAACCCGGTCATTGCTGCTGAGTAGTCTTGCGACAATGGGTCCCCGGTCCCAGGGTGCTGCGCGGAAGGAAGATCGTTGACAGTGAAACTTTGCCTGGCTCAAGATCCTGAGGCCGACAAGCTGCTGGACGAGAGTCCGTTGGCGTTGCTCATCGGGATGGTTCTGGATCAGCAGGTGCCCTTCGAGACGGCGTTCGCGGGCCCGAAGAAGATCGCGGACCGGATGGGCAGCTTCGATGCCGCCGAGATCGCGGACTACGACCCGGTCAAGTTCGCGGCATTGTGCTCGCAAACGCCTGCGATACACCGCTTTCCGGGATCGATGGCCAAGCGTATCCAAACGCTGGCGCAGATCATCGTGGACCGCTACGACGGCGATGCGGCCGGATTGTGGACGGCCGGCGACCCCGACGGACGCGAGCTGCTGCGGCGGATCAAGGGATTGCCCGGATTCGGGGAAGTGAAGGCGCAGATCTTTTTGGCGCTGCTCGGCAAGCAGTACGGCGTGACGCCGAAAGGCTGGCGCGCGGCTGCGGGGGACTTCGGCCGGGCCGGTGCGCATATCTCGGTCGCCGACATCGTCGACGCCCAATCGATGGGGAAAGTGCGCGCCTACAAGAAGCAGATGAAAGCGGCAGCCAAAGCGGCGAAGTAGCAGGTCCAGGAGAAGGGAAGGGCGACAACGTGAAGACACACATAACGTGTCCGTGCGGCGAAGCCATCGTCGGCAAGGATGAGGACGAACTGGTCGAGCTGACCCAAGCTCACCTCGCCAGCGTTCATCCTGGCCTCGAGTACGACCGCGACGCCATCCTGTTCATGGCGTACTAGCTGCACTGCCCGACGCGAATGCGCGTGCCCCGCTCGGGGACACGCGCATTCGCAGGCGATGAGACGATGGCGGCGCCGTCCGCTACGGCACCACCGTCGAGCCGATGGTGGGCAGGAACTGGCACTGCTTTTCCTTCGTGGTGACCTGCCCGAAGATCGTCGACATCACGCTGCCCGAGCCGGTGTCGGCGATAGCGCTCAGTGTCGTCGGCCCCTCCGGATTGATGTCCGGGCGCGGCTTGAGCGCGACGGTCCCGGACTTGCCGGTGGTCAGGTTCACCCAGGTGACGTTCAGCGGCAGCTTCTGCACCTCGGCGGGTCCGGGGGTACCGACCGCGGTGAAGACGTAAGCGGTCTGGCCCGGCCCCGGGCCGGGGAGCGGAATCTTGGCCGGCCCCGCGACCGACAGCGCGGTGGCGATGGCGTTGGTGCCGTCCGCCAGGCAGTTGGTGCCGATCGACGGGTACATGAAGTCCTGCGTGGGCGGCGTGTCAGGGCCGAAACCCGGAGCAGCCGCCGCGGGAGCCGGTGCCGGTGCGGCTTCCGGTGCCGGAGGTGCCGCCGGCGCTGCGGGAGGTGCCGCCGGTGCCGCGGCGGGCACCTTCGACCATTCGGCGGGGCCCGGTGCGGCGGGCGCCGCCGCGGGGGCGGGGCCTGCCGCGTGGGCTGGGTCGATGCCGGCCGGCAGGTGTGCCTCGGGCGTCGGAGCAGCAGCTGGCGCGGGAGCGGCCTCGGGTGCCGCAGCGGGGGCCGGGCCGGCCGCGTGGGCCGGGTCGATGCCGGCCGGCAGGTGGGCCTGCAAACCGGGTTCCACCCCTGTCGCGGGCACGTGCTGCGCCGGTGCGACGGGCTCGGCCACGAATTGATTGACCGCCGCCGCAACGTTTTTGGACTCAGTGGGTGTGCTCGGGTTGTGGGCGAAAGCCTGCGCGGCGGCCATCAGCAGCTGCGTCGCTTGCTGAGGGTCGGTGGCCGCTTGCTGGATGAGCGGGCCCAGCTGTGACAAGGCGGGCAGACCCGGCAGCCCTTGCGCCGCGTT